>NZ_JAOZFD010000001.1:0-1165000 GCF_025908495.1 Weissella sp. LMG 11983
TAATTGCCACTCGATCCACCATCTTTTCAACTTCTGATAAATGTGTGAGCTCAACAATATTGTTTTTCCTGCTGCTTCAATGCCATCACTTCTTGCAAAATTTCGTTTCTGCAACTAAATTTAAGGCCCCATGTTGGCTCGTCAAAAATGTAAAACGGTACATCTGTAGCAAATGCAGCTATTAAGGCTACCTTTTGACAGATTCCGCTTCGAATAAGTGTGAGCTTTCTTTTGGGGTCCAATTGCTCTTATGATGAAAATTTACCCGGACTAGTTTTTCTAGTTTGGTAAAATATCATCATAGGAGTATTTTATTTATGGTTACACGTTATGAAGAGGACTTTAAAAAGTCCATCGTGGAGATGGTTAAAGCGGGCCGTCGGCCCGATGAATTATCCAAGGAATACGGTCCTTCAGCCGATTCAATTCGGAATTGGGTCAAAAAATATGCGCCTGTAGAAGTGAATGGCGAATCAATATCAGCTGATGAATTGAAGAAGTTGCGTAAGGAAAACGCAATTTTGAAAGAAGAGCTCGAAATTTTAAAACGTGCGGCGGTGTTGCTGGCAAAACATTAGTTTTGCGCGGTAGAAGTGTTGTTTTACCAATTATCCACAAAAATTTGGTACAGGGGCACCGCATCACACGCGTTCTGAGTGCTTTGAAAATTCCAATGTCCACTTACTCTGACTGGATCCATTGGGAGCCGAGCGCACAAGAAATACAACACAACAAATTGAGAATTGCCGTCGAATCAAATTATCAGCCAATAAAGGCATTTATGGTTATCGACGAATTGCTAAAACCATGCGCGACTTATTCAAACTAGCAATCAGCGACCGCTTTGTATGGCAATTGATGAGTGAAGCTGGCTTGAAATCGCGTATGCAAAAGCGATATAACAAGCCTACAACAGTCAATGACAAAGATCAGATGCCAAATCTCATTATCAATCTGGATGACCTAAGTGGCGTAATTACAACTGACATTACGTATATCCAGTTGACCGATAAGACATGGGTTTACATGGCTAGTGCATATGATCCGGAAGACCGTAAGGTGCTGTCGTATGAATCGCAGATACGATGACAGCTCAACTAGCAACCTCAGTAATCGTTAAGGCGCTAAGACGAGGTGAAAAACCACTGTATGTGCATAGCGATATGGGAAGCCAGTATACCAGCGAATTGTTTGAAAATACACTGGAGTCCATAGGTATTAGGCACTCTTACTCCCGTAAAGGGCACCCTTACGATAATGCCCGCATCGAAAGTTTTCACTCGTTACTCAAGAGGGAGCTGATCTACCAACAGGATTTCGAGAGTATCGCTGATGTGCAAGCCGCTGTTGGATGGTACGTCAACTGGTATAACAACAATCGTATATCACTCCGTGATGCCGCCTAGACCAATTTTAGATGACATAAACGCGATTATACAAACCGGCGTTTACAAGCACTGACTTTGTGAAGTCCAAAAATCACTGACAAGTGCTTATTTGCTATTCAGACAATTCAACAAAATCCAAACTAGACCACCGTAACTTAGCCTCCGGCAGGCACAGGGGCAAAAACCCCCATTAAAAATGACCCAAAATCTGTACGAAATCAGGTCATTTTGAAAAATCGTGGTACGAGCCCTACGGGCTCTAAAAAAGGTCCGGAGTCATCAGAGCCATTCGGCAAATTTCAAGCATTGCAAAATGTTTCCTTTGAAGTTCGCGAGGGTGAGGTATTTGGCTTTCTTGGACCAAACGGGGCTGGTAAGTCAACCACGATTCGTACAATTTTGGGATTGCTACACAAGGATGGTGGCGAAATCAAATTACTTGGTGAGGACGCAACGAAGAATGTTGTGAACGTTCACAAGCAACTAGCGTACGTACCGGGTGATGTGTTTTTATGGCCGAACTTAACCGGTGGTGAAATTATTGATTTGCTTTTGAAGCTGGGTGGCCACCAACGCACGGACAAAGTTGACGCACTAATCAAAAAGTTTGAATTGGCTCTGATGTCAAGACTCCGGACCTCTTTTTAGAGCCCGCTAGGGCTCGTACCACGAAAATTTTTCAAAATGACCTGATTTCGTACAGATTTTGGGTCATTTTTTAATGGGGTCCAGGGGTTTTGCCCCTGTGCCTGCCGGAGGCTATGGAGTTACGGTGGTCTAGTTTGGATTTTGTTGAATTTCACAAGTCTGAGGGTATAGCAAATAAGCACTGGTCAGAGTGATTTTTGGACTTCACAAAGTCAGTGCTTGTAAACGCCGGTGTATAGGCAAATTTGTATAATCGCGTTTATATCATCTAGAAATTGGTCTAGGCGGCATCACGGAGTGATATACGATTGTTGTTATACCAGTTGACGTACCATCCAACAGCGGCTTGCACATCAGCGATACTCTCGAAATCCTGTTGGTAGATCAGCTCCCTCTTGAGTAACGAGTGAAAACTTTCGATGCGGGCATTATCGTAAGGGTGCCCTTTACGGGAGTAAGAGTGCCTAATACCTATGGACTCCAGTGTATTTTCAAACAATTCGCTGGTATACTGGCTTCCCATATCGCTATGCACATACAGTGGTTTTTCACCTCGTCTTAGCGCCTTAACGATTACTGAGGTTGCTAGTTGAGCTGTCATCGTATCTGCAATTCGATACGACAGCACCTTACGGTCTTCCGGATCATATGCACTAGCCATGTAAACCCATGTCTTATCGGTCAACTGGATATACGTAATGTCAGTTGTAATTACGCCACTTAGGTCATCCAGATTGATAATGAGATTTGGCATCTGATCTTTGTCATTGACTGTTGTAGGCTTGTTATATCGCTTTTGCATACGCGATTTCAAGCCAGCTTCACTCATCAATTGCCATACAAAGCGGTCGCTGATTGCTAGTTTGAATAAGTCGCGCATGGTTTTAGCAATTCGTCGATAACCATAAATGCCTTTATTGGCTGTGTAAATTGATTCGACGGCAATTCTCAATTTGTTGTGTTGTATTTCTTGTGCGCTCGGCTCCCAATGGATCCAGTCAGAGTAAGTGGACATTGGAATTTTCAAAGCACTCAGAACGCGTGTGATGCGGTGCCCCTGTACCAAATTTTTGTGGATAATTGGTAAAACAACACTTCTACCGCGCAAAACTAATGTTTTGCCAGCAACACCGCCGCACGTTTTAAAATTTCGAGCTCTTCTTTCAAAATTGCGTTTTCCTTACGCAACTTCTTCAATTCATCAGCTGATATTGATTCGCCATTCACTTCTACAGGCGCATATTTTTTGACCCAATTCCGAATTGAATCGGCTGAAGGACCGTATTCCTTGGATAATTCATCGGGCCGACGGCCCGCTTTAACCATCTCCACGATGGACTTTTTAAAGTCCTCTTCATAACGTGTAACCATAAATAAAAATACTCCTATGATGATATTTTACCAAACTAGAAAAACTAGTCCGGAATCTCATCATAAGAGCAAATCGCTTCTGTAAATCCTTAACTACTAATACTTCGTCTCTCATAATATCGCCCTTTCAATTAACACGATTATTATGGTCCAAGTGTGGTATGCTTTACAACGAAAAGCAAACATTATTCATGATTTGTTTTAGTTTTAGGCCAAGATAACTAAACACACAACTTCTTATTCCTGAAAAAAGCCGTTATAGCGAGGAGCTTAACCGATGATATCTAAACGCGAACAAAACAAAGAAAAACGACGTGCCACCATTCTTGACAACGCCATCCACTTATTTGATCAACAAGGTTATGACGCAACAACCACCCGTCAGGTCATTCAGGCTGCCAATATGCCATCGGCGACTTTTTACCAATATTTTGCCGATAAGCACGCCGTCTTTAAAACCATTGCAATCAATGCCATCGATACTACCGTTTCCAAGTATGAAGCACAATTGGCGGATAAAGAGAACTTCACTGCACAAGATTTGGCTACGCTAATCAACCAAAAATTAGAACAAGGCCCCTTCTCTCCCCGTTTGATTGCTGACTTTACTAACGAATTTTCTGGTCAACATGGTGATTTTGATGTCTACAATTACTATCAAGAGCGGGTTAGAACATATTGGCGTCACTTGATCACGCGTCTGCGTCATTTGCACCTGATTAGTCCCACCTTGTCAGACGAAGCATTGATGTTGTATTTCCAAATGTGGATTTCTTTCTTCGGATCCAAAGAAAATATGAAACATTTCAATATGAATTTAATGCCAGATTTAATGCCCCAATTTTCTGAAATTTTTCTGTTCGGTATGCTTGATCCCGAGCAAAAAACGAGGGAGAATATGCTCACTGATATCCGTCATAACTAATAAAGCGACCTCATTTTCGAGGTCGCTTTATTAGTTTAGCCTACATCACACGTTGGTTAATCTGGTTCACAACATCCGCGCCATTATCAACGCTCAGAACTAAACGCACGTATTCTTCATCGTGCAGTTGAATGACAATGACGTCATCCTCACCAACTTCCGCATTATAAAATGTCTTTTCGCCATGCAGGATGAACGTACCGGCGTACTTTCCCGGAATCGATAACCCAGGCCAGCGAATCCCCTTGTAATCCGCTAAAACATCTTTATCCAAGGTTGCACCAGCTACGTGATCATAAGGAATGACCAACTCACTCTTAAAACTCCACATCTTATCAATGCCATTAACAGTAACCGTTAATGATTGTTCCCCAAAAGTAATTGAATTAATTGCCATAACACCCTCCCATTTAATTTGTCTTCGCCAAAATTACCGAACCAATTTTTAGTGCCAATTCATTTTTATCCGCGGTTGCTAAATATTTTTTGAAAAAGTCTTTCACAACCGGATTATTTGGCGCCACCTCTAACAATCCCACAATAACAAAGTCTAATTGTTCATCCGTCAATTTGGTGATAGGTGGCAACTGCTCTAACCCTGCAACAAAAATGCCTAACTTACTACCATATGCCGCATATAAACTGCCACGTAGTAAACCTGATACCGTCACTAATTCAGAAACCGACGCGCCTTCGTATCCGTGACCTGTGAAGACCGGCATTAATTTAACGGCCATCGCAGCCTTGTCAAAATTCCGTTGCCTTGTCATGAAATCTCCTTTCAAAACGTTTAATTGACCAATCGTTCAACAATATTATAAATGATATTTGAACGATTGGTCAATTATCAGACTAAAAAAACGTCACATCATGTTACACGATGTGACGTTTCATTATGGGCCTAGCAGGACTCGAACCTGCAATACCCGGTTCGTAGCCGGGGTGTTTATCCAATTAGCATATAAGCCCAATATTTAATTCGTTGCCTCAACAACATAATTAAATATACGCCCTTTGTTTTTGTTTGTAAAGTCTAAAACCTCAAAAAAGTAATTATTTTTTTGCAGGTCATTATCCTACACATATTTGCTACCTTCACGAATTGATAATGGCGCCATTTCGCTTTCATTGGTTGCAATAAACTCACGCACCCAATCAGGATTTGTTTTACTATACTGACGTAATGCCCAGCCGATTGCTTTGTTAATGAAAAACTCAGACGAACCAAAATTAGCAGTTAGGATTTCCGTCATTAACGCTGTATCCGTTTGATCCTTCAGAAACAATTGATGAAGAATCGCCAAACGACGCACCCAAAAGTCATCATGTCGACTCCAAGCCAACATCGTTGCTTTTGTTTCAGGATACGTGCCAACAATATGGCCAACTTCGTGCGCCATGTTATCAACTGTATCCCACCATGACTTACGCATCGCCAATGCTTGGAAACGCGCTAAATCAGCAGGAACCAACAAATCCATCTGTGCTTTCAACATATCCAAGGCCACATATTGGTATTCACGGGCATCTTGTTCCCAAGCATCCTCTACAAAATCCCAGTCAATCACGCCAATTTGCTTGGCAGCCTTGATAAACGGTTTGGTTAACTCTCGGCGAACTGGTGTTTTAATTCCTAAAAACTGAAACTGATTGCGTTGATACGCAGCCATCCCCACTGCCGTTTCCGGATCTGCATGCGCCTTAAGTAGATCAAATACATCTTGCATAGCGCACCTCCCTCGTATTATTAAGCACAAGTATAACAAAATAAAACACCCAACCTCGTATCCAAACAAAGTTAGGTGTTAAAAGTCATATTTTAAATTAAGCAGCTGCGTTTTCAATAACAGCCAAAACGTTCGCACGGTAGTCTGACGACTCATCATTCAAACGGCACATTTCGTAGTAGGCATCCTTGTAGTCAAAACCATCACGACGCGTTGCAGCGTAAACCATCAACAAGTTGCAAGCATCTTCAGTTGAATCAAGATCACGTAGCGTCTCACCGGCTTCGATAGTACGGATATCTGACATGTAGTCTTCGTAATCAAACGTATACCATGTTTGCATTTGCTCCAAAACTGGGGCAGCCCAACCTTCTTCACGAACAACAGATGAAACCGTTTGGCCAGCGCGCAACTTGCGTAGCACATTGTTGAAGTGGTTGTTTACATTAATAATATTCGTCGTCATCACAGCAGTCATGTCGTTTACCTCTAAATCATTTTTATCAATGCATTAACTATAGCACTAATTTGTGAAAAAAGGAACAAATAAACGCCGGAAACGCCGTTGTATACGCTTACATGGCTATTTCAATTTGTGAAAACGTTATCATTATCGCGGATTTGATAGTTTTCCAGCAACGCACTAGTTAATCTTTATAGCACAGACAAAAACGCGCTTAGCCGACTAGCTAAACGCGTTAATTAGATTTACTTATTTTCTTCTTGCAATTCAAGCAAACGTGCACGCAAGGCGTCATCGTATGCCGTCAAGTACAAGCCATACTTACCACGCTTAATCAAGACATTCAAAACGTTGGCAATAAAGGCCTTGTATTCTTTTTCTGTGAACTTACGGTCTTGACGCTTCTTGAAAATTTCCTTGTGAGAATACTTTTCAGGAATAATCGTCACGCTATCCGTCTTAGGATCGTAACCAAATGAAGGACCGATAATCATCCCCAAATAGTTCAAATCGAATCCTTGCAACGTATAAATCGTTCCAACTTGCGTAATTGAACCCTCACGCTTGGCCCAGTGCGTACGTTGTGGATCCCACTCGTCCCAAGGCAAGTTAAACGTATCCATTTCAACGTTGTGGCGTCCATCAATACGTGGGAATCCTGACGTTGCAACAACACGACTTTGACCGAATTCCTTGTTCTTCGCCTTAATGGCTTCGTACAAATCACCCGCCTTGTCAAAGACCTTGAATTCAAAATCAGAATTGTTTGGGAATGGGTGCAATGGCTTTTCAGCCGTCAAATCATCCATCCAGTCCACTTGTTCTTGGCTGGCCACCATACGGTATTGGAAGTCCATGTCGAATTGGTGATATGGGTGCTTGCCAATCGTCTTAAATAGCAAGTCCTTATCCCAGTACATCTTTGATTGGAACACTTGGGCGAAGTCGTAAACCACGACCACAACCTTAGCCAAATCCATCAAGTCCTGCAATTGGTTTTCACCATTGTAGTGCATGTATGGCTCTGGCTTTGACAATAGCAAGTGCGCTTCGTCAACGAAAATAACATCGTACTTCCAGTTACGCTTTTGCGCGTTGTTAATCAATGGCGTCGGACGCGTAATGTCCTTATCGCGCATACCTGGAATATCAACGGCCAAATCCTTGTAGGCCTTGAATAGCTCAGGGTGGTTAACAACCAATGCAGTCTTGTAACGCTTATCAGTCATATACTTGGTAACCAAGTTCATCAAAACAACTGACTTACCAGTACCGGCAGCACCTTGGATAATGGCCACACGGTGATCATTTTGCTTCAAACCATCCCCAATGTAGGCGTTCATGTTAGAAATAACGGCTTCTTGTTGCGCTGATAGATTATCAACGAAAAATTGTTCTTGTAAAATCTTATTCATAATGCTTTCAATTATACAACGTGCACGCCCATTAAGCCACGAAGCTTCCTGACAAAAAATACATATACATTTGTGCCATTTCTAGCACTTTGCCCCTGTCATGACTGACAACCTGCCCAACGTCATGTATCCTAACAGCAATAAATCAGTTCAGGAGGAACCAATCATGCTATCCATTCAAACAATTTTGACATACGGAGTCATCATTCTAGCCATAATTCTTGTGATTTCAGGTATCGTTGGCATCGTGAACTACATCCGTAAGAACGCTGGGCATGTCACATTTGCCGGCGTGATGAAGAGTTTCTTCAAAGGCATTGGCTGGCCATTCATTTGGATGATTGAATTCGTCGGCTTGGCAATTACATTCTTATAAGCGCAACTCATTAACAACAGATTCCCCAGTGAACAACGCCACTAGGGAATCTGTTTTTTTCATTCCACTCCGAATTACCACCATGTCCAGACATAATCGTTCTGGACGGTCTCGATCACCTTCCACAAATAGTGGTTACCAAAATACCAGGCCTCGATGTACGCAGCGAGTGTTATTAAAGCAATCCAGATTGTGTCCTTGCCACCATTCCGTGCACGCTTTCTAAAATATCTAGCATTAAACCAGATGGTCACAAGTAATGGTCCGAACACCAATGCAACTAGTAACAAAACTAGCAACAGCATTATCGGCATCAATATTAAGTCATTAGTAGCTTTGACATCCCATATTGGATTAATCAAATGCAACCAAACATAGAAAACAAATAACATGTAGGCAGGCATAATGAACGCTGTCACGACGTCCAGTATGATAAGTTGTACTGTTTTACTCTTCATCCAGTTATGCTCACAAGTTCTTAGCCATCAAGATATCAGTCTGACGATCTGTGCCCATGTAGAAATCATGGGACTCACCAGTCTTTGAGAAGCCCATCTTCTCGTAAAAAGCAATCGCATTTGGGTTGTACTCCCAAACGCCAAGCCAAATACGGTCCTTGTGCAACTCATGGGCAACCTTTTCAGCCTCAGTAATAAAGACGCGCCCCAATCCGCGGCGTTGGAAACTCTTACGAACATAGATACGTTCAACTTCGAGCGCTGTCTCACCCATGTCTTCAGATTGGGCATCCCCAATATTCAACTTCAAATAGCCTGCAATTTCATCATCAACCATCACGAAATAGAATAATGACTCGGCATTTTCTAATTCTTTTGCAAGCACTGATTCTTGATAGGCATCAGCCAAATAATCACGCAAATTTTCAGGCGTGTTTTGAGCGCCAAATGTATCTGTAAACGTTTCGATTGAAATCTCGCGCAGCTCATTCACATCAGCTACAGTTAATCGCTTAAGTGTCGTCGTCATATTTCTCTCCTAATACTCTCGTTGGTGGCCTTTCTTGACCGCATTCCAGTCACTTGCAACATTCTCACGCATTCGGTGTAACAGGTCATTAAGTGTTTGCACTTCATCCGCTGTGAATCCTTGCAACGCGACCATTTCTGAATAATCATTCTCACGTTTTATAACGTCATACAGTTCACGACCTTTATCCGTCACTTCCAAATGTTTAATCTTCAAATTTTCTGCACTGTCCCGCTTCACAATCATGCCGTCCGCTAGTAGCTTCTTAACGGCACGCGCAACGGTTGTACGATCAACCATAATCATCTCAGACAATTCTTCTTGAATAATACCTGGATTCTCTGCGATACGGGCTAAGTACAGATACTGACCCTTGGTCAAATCAAAGGCTTTGAATTCAACATTACTAATTGAATCCAAAGCTCGGGCAATCATGCCAATTTCTCTCAAATTACTCGTCATATTGTTATCCTCAACGAATATCTTAACCCCTTTTTGTTGCATTTGCAACAAAAAACATTCTAAATAAAAAGCAATCAACCTACGCTGCCATAGATTAATTGCTTCACAGTTATTACAGTGCATCGTAAAGCTCGTCTGACACTGGCTCTAACCATTCTGGCGTACCAGCGGTAATCGCGATGTGCTCAAACCAACTATCCTTCTTGGCCCCGTGCCAGTGCTTCACGCCATCTTTGGTCACAATCGTATCACCAGCTTGCAATGATTGCGCTGGTTGCCCTTCTTCTTGGTACCAACCTTCACCAGCTGTGACAAGTAAAATTTGATAACCATCATGGTGAATGTGCCAGTTATTACGTGAACCTGGCTCAAATGATACTGAGCCAACCCCGATTTTGTCATCAGGTGACGTTACCAAATTCGTTAGATACGTATCGCCAACGAAGAATTCACCGTATGGATTCAAAACACCAGCCGGAAAAATCGTTCCTTGCTTAATCTCTTCGTACTTTGCCATTACTTTTCTCCGAATACTTCTTTTGCAACGTTGAATGCTGACCACGCCTTTGGCCAACCAACATAGAATGCCAATTGCGTAATAATTTCAGCCACTTCATCAGCAGTCAAGCCGTTATCCTTGGCCTTTGCCATGTGAAATGGTAATTGTTCAAAAGCGCCAGTTGAAATCAATGCCGTAATGGTCGTTAATGAACGATCACGGGCTGACAATTCAGCTTCACGTGACCAGACTTGACCAAACAATACATCGTCATTAAGCTCCGCAAACTTTGGTGCAAATTCACCAAGCGCGTCATGTCCTGCCGTTACTTTTTCCGTCATGATAATCACCCCTAATCCAAAGTGCCACCGTAAACTGGGAACCCACTAAATTCACCATAATCATTAAACGTTACTTTGTTTAGCATGGCCATATCGTCATCAGAAATCGTGAAGTCCACTGTTGCATTAGCCGTCATGTGTGCTTCAGACGTTGCTTTTGGCAATGGCAATGTGTTCAGTTGCAATAAGTAGCGAATACCCAATTGTGCGACGGAAACGCCGTACTTATTCGCCATTTGTTGCAGGTTATCATTCTTCAACATCTCACCGTGACCGAATGGTGAGTAGGCTTCAATTTGAATGTCATGCTTTTGGGCATACTTGAACACACTAAATGGTACGTTACCAATGTGCGCCAAAACTTGATTAACCGCCGGCTTCACATCACTGTTATCCAGGATATTCTGCAAGTCAATTTCATCGAAGTTCGACACACCGATAGCACGAATCTTACCAGCAGCTTGAGCTTCAGATAGCGCACGCCAGGCTGCCAAATTTCCTTCAAAGAAACGCTCATCATTTTGGAATTCAACCCAAGGCTTTGGTGAGTGAATAATCATCATATCAATGTAATCGAATTCAAATCGGTTAGTGAACGATCGATTGCGGCAACCGCCTCTTCGTAGTTCTTAAATTCAGCTTGCAACTTAGTTGTTACAAAAATGTCTTCACGTGGCACACTGGCGTTGCGAACACCACGACCTACACCGATTTCATTGCCGTACGCTTCGGCAGTATCAATGTGACGGTAACCAACTTTAATCGCTGTCTCGACTGCCTTGGCTGCATCATCATTATCTTCAATCATCCAAGTTCCAAAACCAATCTTTGGAATCTTGACGCCATTGTTCAAAGTATAGGTTTCATCAAAAATCGGCATACTAATTTCCTCCGTTTATTTAAGAATCACGCGCACCGTTGCATTTCGTGGACCGTCAGCAATCATTGGTGGCATGTATTGGCTACCGGCATATTTCTTGCGGTACGCTGCATCAATTTCATCTTGTAACGCTTCATGACCAGCGACCGGCACGAGTTCAAATGCAACCGTGTATTCATTACCGGCAATCATAATCTTGCCAGCGCCCTGATTTTTAGCGGCGTTATACCAACGTGACTGTTGACCATTCCAAGCCCGCACGTAAAGGTCACCATCAACCACGACGGACCAAATCCACGTTAATGTGCCCGGCGTTGTGCCATCTGCGCGATAAGGTGCGATATGAAAGTCATCAGCCCGCGCAAACGTTTCTTGTTGTGTTGTTGTTAATGTCATCATTTACACCTCCACTACTTTATGACTCCAGTATATTGCGCTATAATCACCATTACCAATGCTTTGTATTTATGAAAAACTATAACGAAAGGTAATGTTATGGAACTGCGTGTTTTACGATATTTTCTAGAGGTTGCCCATACTGGCACACTCACTGCAGCGGCTGCTAAACTCAACGTCACCCAGCCCGCCCTGTCACGACAATTAAAATTACTGGAAACTGAATTAGGCGTTACACTCCTCAACCGTGACCATAAACCAGTTACCCTAACTCCCGAAGGCATCTATCTGGCTAAACAAGCTGAGGGTTTAATTGCGATTGCTGACAAGACCGTCACCAATCTACAATCAAAAGACGCGATTGCCGGTGTCATCACGATTGGTGCAGCGGAAACTAAGATGTTTAACCACGCAATTAGAGCGATTTCAGCCATGCAACAAGCATATCCGAATGTGACTTTCACGGTCATTTCTGGTTCAACAACTGACCTTCTTGATCGACTTAACCAAGGTGAGCTGGATTTTCTTTTCGCACTGGATTTCACCCAGAAAGCATCGTATGACTATCTCGACTTTCCAGACGAAGATGTCCGTGGTGTATTCATTAATAAACATCATCCCTTGGCCGATGAATCAGCAATTACCGCCGATCAGCTCAAGGAATACCCGCTGGCAATTTCACGTCAATCATCTTTCAACAATTCGCTAGTGGAAGAACTAGGCCTCAATGCATCTGATTTGAACATTCGCCTCAAGTACAACTTAATCGGCAATGCCGGTATGTATCCAATGATTGATAATCACATTATGCTCGTCGGTATCGAGGGGGTTATCAACATTCCTGAACTACTCTTCAAACCTTTTTCACCACAAAACGTTTCAGTTGGCTCAATGATTTGGACTCACACCCAGTTCTTGTCACCATTACACGAAGAATTTATTCATTTTCTAGAAGATGAATTAGAGAATTAATCAAGCGAGCTCTAGTAGCTCGTTTTTTTATTTAAAAAGATGCATTGCTCAAGCGAACTGCCGTCTGTCTTATACAGGAAAACGCGAAGCTCAAAATGTTTTGACAAAATTCACCGTCGTATACTGCAGGTGGAGGTTATTATCATGCAAGATGTCAGGCACTCAACTGTTACAAAAATTGAGCTTAAAAAGGCTGTCCTCCTCAGTGAACAAATTGCGCAATTAAAAGAACAAACGGAACAAGTTTTTGGGGAACACGGTCAGCTATTGCATATTTTTATGCAAAAAACGCATGGTCTAACCCCCGAACAATTCCGGGAACAATTTTCTAAAATACCCACCAGTACTGGATCTGGTAACGTGAATTGGTTCGACGTGTTGGACGAAAGCAACGCTTCCCTGACCGAAATTGCTTTCATAGAAGAATTTTGGTACCGCCTTTTTCTCGGGATTGCTTGTGTGTATCATAACCACAATTGGATTAACTACGATAAATTCAACTATGATGAAGCTTATCGTTATCGTGTGTACCTGGTTGTCAAAGAAATGGTCTGCTCGACATATTTTGAATATTCTGAACCTGATCCATTCACGCTAAAACTATTGATGTTTAGTGGGTTGGCTATTACGCTGACTCTGACTTTGGCACACCTGATTCATTTTGAGCCAGTTGGGGAGGTCTCAAATTGGACGTTTTATCTAGCCAGCTTTAGGATTGGGATTTTCTTGATTATTTTGGCAATAACATGGTGGGTGACTAACCAGATTCGCTTAACGTCAACCACACGCTTAGACCATCAACTTTATGCATGGTTGGGTGTACCACCATCAAACATCACCATTCCACTCCACCGTGCCAGTAAGAAAAAACTGGTGGTGACTAATATTACGGCGTAAAAAAAAGAGCGTGAACTGAACCCCAAAAATTGGAGTGAAGTTTAAGCGGCTAACTGGTCGGAAAGATTTCGGTATTGAACCGGAGTTCTTCCGGCCAGTTTTGTTTTTATCCGCTTATTGTTGTAGTAATAGACATAGTTAGTTATGGCGGACTTTAATTCGTCATAACTTTGATAGTGGTTGTTATGTACCGTTCCTACCTTCAAGATGTGGAAGATACTCTCAGCCATTGCGTTATCTAGGCATGTCGCTTTGCGACTCATGCTTTGGAACACACGGTTAGTCTTTAGCCGTGATACATACTCATAATTTTGATATTGGAAACCTTGGTCAGAGTGAATTGTCATTCGATAATTCAATTCTGGCCTATTTTGTAGAAGCTCATCTAATGGCTTTGTGACGAACTCGACAGTTGGATGAATATCGATATTCCAAGTGAGAATCTCACCACTATAAACATCAATATAGGCGGTGAAATAAGCACGTTCAGCCATCGTGCCTGATCCCCAACGGACTTCAGTGACGTCGGTGAGAACCTTCTGATATGGTCGATCCGTTGTGAACCGACGGTTTACACGATTCGGTGAGATATGTCCGACAGTGCCGGCGTAAGAATTGTACTTCCGTGTCAGACGGTTGAAAGCAGTACAGAGAAGCCCGTTCATCTTCATAATTTTCAGCACAACCTTATGGTTGGTGTTGAAGCCACGATTACGAAGCTCTTGTGTGACACGACGGTAACCGTAGTCCGGGTTGTCATCACGAATTGATATAATCTCATCAATTAACTCACGTGGATACTCCTTGTACGCACGCTTGCACGCGTCATGATAACTACTGCTAGACATCTCGGCTACTTGAAGAAGCAGCTTCAACTTGCACTTCAACTCTTGCCTTAGCACAGTGATTACTACCGCTTTGTCTTGGTTTGTAATTTCTTCTTTTCCTGAGCTAAGGCCTCGAGTTTTTCCAAGTAGGCTACCTTAATTCGAAGTAGTTCATTCTCTTCTTCGAGCTTCTTGATCTTGTCGTGTTCTTGCTTATTCATAGTTCGTTTCCGCCTTCGTTTATCAGGTTTTAGCCGACCAGACTCCAACGCACGTTCCCACTGCCAAATCAACGAAGGGCTAGTCACCCTGAACTTTCTCGCTGCTACAGGATAAGACGCGTGATGTGTAAGTCGCCAATTAATTACCTTGATTTTAAAGGAATACGGATAACTTGTCTGCTTTCTATGGGAATCTTTAATTCCATATACTCCGTCACGTTTTATGGAGTCCACCCAGATTCCAAGCGTTGATGATCCCTTAATTCCGAATTTCTTGCGTATTTCAACAGTCGGTACACCTTTGAGGTACAGAGAAACTGCTTCTATTTGAATTTCTTTTGAAAACATACAAAAACCCCATGAGTTAGATTTGCTCCAACTCATGGGGTTCAGTTCAGCGACTAAATCGCTCTTTTTTCGTCTACTTCAATAATTCAGCTTCTAACACTTGTACAGCCGCTTGAACGGCATCCCAAGGTGCACCGACAACTGGCGAATACGTCAAATCTAAGTCACTAAACGCTTCAACCGTCATGTCGTTATAAATTGCAGTTGCAAAGACATCCGCTCGTTTCGCCACTTCGCTACCGTACTTTCCCACCAATTGGGCACCTAAAATTTTGTGTGACCCCTTGTCTGCAGTCACACGAATCGTGATTTTTTCAGCACCTGGGAAATAACCCTTGTGATCATCTACGACCGCAGTTGTCGTGATTGGCATAAAGCCAGCTGCAGTTGCCTCATTTGGCAATAAACCTGTGCGAGCCACAATCATGTCAAACGCACGCAAGACCTGTGAGCCGATGATTCCTGCAAAATGCGACTCACGACCCACAATATTAGCACCGGCAATACGACCTTGTTTATGCGCTGTCGTACCCAGTGGCAAATACGTCTCACCTAATAGGCGGTGCTTGGTCTGAACCAAGTCACCTGCTGCATACACGTCAGGGAGAATTCGTACGCATCTGGTCATCAACCACCACCGCATTTTGATTGGTAACAGTCGCACCCGCATTGACCAACAGCTCACTGTTTGGTCGGACGCCCACAACAACCAGGACAAAATCGAATGCGTCATCCGTCGTTGACCCAATTAGTTGGTACCCGGCTTCCGTTGCTTGAATTTCAGTAATCGTTTCATCAGTTAATACCGTGACAACATTATTAGTCAATGCATCATGTACAGAAGCAGCCAAATCGGGTTCAACCGTCGATAACACTTCAGACCCACGTTGTACCAGCGTCACCGCAACATCACGTCGCGTCAACGCCTCTGCCATCTCTATACCCACGTACCCCGCACCAACAATTGCTGCACGCTTTGGTTGATGTTGCACCAATTGCGCTTCAATATCAAAGAAGTCACCCATTGTATGCAACACATGAATACCTGCGCCTTCACCGGCAATTGGCAATTCTTTTGGCACAGCCCCGGTTCCAACCATCAACTTGTCGTACGTAAACGTCAATTGGTCGTCACCGCGCATCGCAGTAACGGTGTAATTCTCTGCATCAATGGCCGTTGCCCACGTGTTCATGTAAAAATCGATGTCATACGCCTTCAAATCATCAACCGTTCGATGCGCTAAATTCTGCCACTGGGTCACTTCTTTACTGACCGCATATGGAATGCCACAAATTGACAAGTTTGGGAATTCATCCGCCAAAATCATCGTGATTTTAATCGTGGTATTCAGTTCACGGGCGCGTAGTGCAGCTGAAATACCAGCATCACTCCCACCAATGATCAACATCTCTGTCTGTACGTTGGTCATTTAATCGTCCTCTTATTTTCTAATAGTGGGTTAATTATACGTGGGCGAATGAAAACGTGTCAAACACAAAAAGCCAGCAGATGATTAATCACCTACTGGCCAAACGATATTTCTAAACTAATTGAATCAGTGCAACCCCGACAACCATGATAATGATTCCGAGAATTTGCATATAATTAACGCGCTTCTTAACTGATTGATACCAGCCGAATTGTTGCACGATGATGGTTCCGATTAACATACCCATTAAACCAAGGATGGCACCCATTCCAGGTCCAAGTACTGGCACGACGATTCCAATGAAGAACACAAATAGTGAGCCAGGAATACCACCTAGGAAGGCCCACCATGGCGCTGCCTTCATGCCTTCACGATTAAAGAATGGTCGTTCTTTTACGGCAACCAAAATCGTTAGCAAAATCAACGCACCAACGAATGACACAAAGGCACCATCAACTGGCGCACCCAACAAGTGACCCAAATGTCCGGTAATAGCTTGTTGGAATGACGCGAACATTCCCGTCAAAATTCCCCAAACATGCCAGAAAACCGACCCGCTTGGTGCTGAGCCGTTCTTGTTTTCCAAACGTGCACTCAATACGACGGCAACCAACACACCAATCATAACCAAGATAACGCCGATGACCTTCACAGCTGTCAACGCCACCGTTTCTGCACCGACCCAACCAAGGGTTTAAATCATCATTGACATCACAACTTGTCCCAGTGTTGGTAGAACAACTGTCTTAACCGCACCAACATTCTTAAAAAGCAAAATGTTTGACGTTTGGTAAAGCATTGAGAAGATTCCCGCTGAGTAGACCCACCATGGTTGGTTTGTCTTCGTTAGCGCGATGATGTCGCCCAAGAAATGTGGGTTTTGAATAAATGCGATCAATCCCAAGAAAATCACACCTAGTGAAAAACTCAAGAATGCGGCGCGGAATGGCGACTTCAAAGCACCACCCAAACGCGCGTTAATTGGGCTTTGGTTTGAAACCGCAAAGCCACCTAATAATCCCAAAATGTAAAACATAATAACTCCATTCGTACAGACTCAAAATTCAGTAATCATTGTTGAATTTAACGAGTGCTGACGATGTTTACTTGATAAAGTCCACAGCATCAACACTATGCTGTGCACCCACCTGGTTGTTCAGAACGCATGTTAGAACCCTCCACTTATTTTTAGCAAGTAACATTATGCACGCTTTTATGAGATTTGAAAAGGTTATATCGGTTTTAGTCTTGCAGCACCAAACGTCCATCCACAATCTGCCAAACGTCAGTCGCAACATCAGCCACAAACTGTTCATCGTGCGAAACGAACAGTACAGCTTGTTTGGTCTCTTGCAGATACGCCGTTAAGGCTTCTAAGGCTGGAATGTCCAAATAATTGGTCGGTTCATCTAGCACCAACAACTCACTCGTCTGTAGCAATGCTTTTACCAGAGCAACACGGACGCGCTCACCACCGCTCATTTGGCCAACCATTTCATTGACCCGCATTAAGCGAATCCCCATCGCACCCAAGAAATTACGGGCTACCTGTTCAGACTCGGTACTGGTCATCATGACATTTTGTAACGCCGTTTTCGTCGTATCTAGCTGACTTAAGTCTTGGTTGGCCACGCTCACTCGCAGATTATCAGCATGTGTTACGCCGGGTGCTCCTGACAACAAGTGCTGAATGAGTGTTGATTTACCCGATCCATTCGGTCCAACAATTGCGATGCGGTGTCCGGTTTCAATTTTGAACGTCACGTTCTCAATCAACAGATTATCTCCTTGCATAACCTGCAAATTCAAAGCGGTTAAAACCGGCTTACCCGATCGAACATTAAGCGGATTTTGCAACGTTAGTTTAGTGGCATCAACCGGCTTCTCAACCTTGCCAAGACGTTCAATGCGACTATTCAACGCTTTCTTTTGTTGTGAAAACCCTTTTTCAACCCCATTTAACCCCGATTTCATCGCCTCAATTTCAGCGTGGCTGTGCTTGTGGGGGTTAATTTTCTTTGCTCGAGCCGACTTTTCGCCGGCTACTTGCGCTCGCTGGGCTAATCGTTTCTTTTCGCTTGTAACTTGCTTATAGTCTTGCATCTGAGCTTTTCGTTTTGAGGCAGTGGCAGCTAAGTAGTCATCATAACTACTATTGAATGCCGTAACCGCACCGTTTTCAAATGACCAAACGACGGTCGCCACCTCACGCAAAAAGGCACGATTGTGAGATACAACAATCGCCAATCCTTTAAACCGTTAAATCGTCTTTACCAACCACTTGTGATGATCAACATCCAAGTGTGAAGTTGGCTCGTCTAAAATCAAGATGTCAGGACGCTCCGAAATGGCTTGACGAATCAGCCGTTGCGTCATTTCACCACCAGATTCACCCACGATATCATTGATTTGTGGCACTGTCGCCACATACCCCGGTAGATTAATCTGACCAGTATAATCCGTATCAATACCCTGCAGCATGTTGAGCAACGTCGTCTTACCAGCACCGTTTTCACCAACAATCGCAACAACGCCTGTGGTCGGAATGGTCAGATGATCAATCTCAAACAGCGTTTCACCATCGATAGTCTTTACAACATTTTGAATTTGTCCTTCTAACATAAAAGCCTCCAATCTCACCACAATGAGACTGGAGGCACTCTAAAAAGCATGTTCATCAAACACGCTAAAGTCCACACTAAAACCAATCTCATTGATAACTCACTATCATTATGAAATCAGCTTAATTGCGCAATGGACCTTACCCCGTGTTCTTTTAGTAAGTGTAGTATGACAGAAGCGTTTGTCTTGGTCAAGCTTAAGCGCTTAACTGTGACCATCACTTGGTAAGCGCATCACTCTCGGCCAGCATCCCCAAGATTTCCTGCTCCGTTAAATCAGTATCATTAACGTTAATCGTTACCCAATGTTGCTTATTCATATGATAGCCACGGTCTACACCACGTGTTTTAATCATTTCGTCCACGTGATCAGGTGTCAGCTTCAACGATAAATACAAAACATCCTCGCGTTCAAAGATCATTGCCGTGATTTTGTCGCTGCCGTTATGCTTCATAACGGTCCAAATAATATTTTCATGTGATGTGGACTTATTGAATGGATAAGTTTCGTGAGTTGCCGAGTTTTCGTATACAAGGTCAATCAATTTTTGCTTATCATACATGTCAGTCACTCTCCAAATGGGTTTTGTTTTACCTTATCAAACCTTGCAACTTTTCACTAACGTTATTTTTCAAACATAATTTCATCGCCAACTTCAACCTTAACACCCAAAATTAGCACATTATGAACAGGGGCTAAATCATAGGCCGGTATATCGTATATATGAACAATTTTGCCGTTTAAACGAACAGAGTTACCAATCTTCGTGTCCATTGGTAAATCTTCATCTAACGCAACGAGCGTCATGTCTCTAATCGAAAGCGCATCAATAACTTTTGCCATATCCAGCTCCGTACCCTTACTTGATTTCGGTGAAGTGGTTCGATAACCACTCAGCAATCGACTTCATCGTATCTTCGGAATTATCTCGTTGCACCATCTCAAAAATAAACTTCCGAGCAACTTCGTTATAATCCTCACCCACCGGTTGATACCCATTTTCCTGCAAGAAGCTCAAAACCACAAGTCCCGCAGTTCGCTTGCTGCCATCAACAAACACTGGCGTCTTAATAATTTGTTGCATCATGTAGGCAGCTTTCAACCAAATGGCCGGATAAACTTCTTGTCCAAATACAACCTGCTTCGGCTGTTCAATCACAACTTCAAAGGCCCGCGGTGATTGAATACCAGCATTGCCACCAAACTCAAGCACTGCTTGTTCATTCAAAGAAAGCAATTCTTCACGGTTCAAATATTGCGTTTCCGTCATATGATTCATCTCCATATTACCTATTCTATAAACGCATTATAACCGCGACCATTTCCTTTGTTGCAACATAAGTCAATCCAATACTCGCCTAACCTCCCAAAATAAAAAGCACCCAACATCACTGTTAGGCGCCAGTAAATTTAGACTTCTTGAGCCGTCGGACGAATAATCATATCCGTAATTGACACGTGCTTTGGTTGATTTACAACATACGCCACTGCATTGGCAATATCTTCTGGATCCAACACATTCATACGCATCTCTTCTTGTGAGACATGCTTAAACATTTCATCCATCGCTGCTTGCATTTCAGGATTATCCAAAGTGCTCATCAACTCAGTTCCCACTGAACCTGGTGAAACAATCGTTGAACGGATACCATGCAAGCGCTCTTCTTGACGAAGGCCTTCCATGATAGCACGAACAGCATACTTCGTTCCGTTGTAAACAGCTAATTCAGGATAAACAACGTGGCCAGCAACAGAGTCGGTTGTGATAATCAACCCATCATTTTGTTCTTGCATAATTGGCAATGCAGCTGCAATACCATGCAAAACACCCATAATGTTAATGTTGATTTCCTTTTCCCAGTTTTCAAACTTTGCGTCTGCCAACTTTTCACGTGGCATGATACCAGCATTGTTGTACAAAACATCCAAACGGCCAAACTTTTCTACGGCTAGGTCAATCAAAGCCTTAACTTGATCCTTATCCGTCACATCAGTTGCTTGATAAATAACGTTATCGCCACCAATTTCGGATGCAATTTCCGCCAAACGTTCCTCGCGTCGCGCCCCCAAAACCAACTTGGCTCCCTTTGAAGCAAGTAGCTTAGCGGTTGCAGCACCGATACCAGATGACGCACCTGCAATAACAACAACTTTATTTTCAATCGTCATTTTGTCACTCCTTTTTATCATATTTCACAATAAACAGTCTAAAAGACAATCCTTACATAAGGTAAACATCATCCGTACCGCAATAATAACATGTGCGGCCAGACCATTACCAATACCTTTGTTTTATGGTGAACTATAACGAAAAGTTATTATATGACTTTAGTCAGCCACCACCAACATTGACTTAATACTCTTACGATTTTGCATATCCTGGTAAGCCTGGTTAACATCATCTAACGCGTACGTATTGGTAAAGACACGTCCTGGATTGATATTGCCGTCCAACACCTCTTTTAGTAGGAATTCCTTATCATATGTCGTAACAGATGCTGAACCACCAGCAAATGCAATATTTTGGAAGAATGTATCCCCTAGTTGGTACTTGTGGTAGTGTGGTACACCAACTGCACCAATACGACCACCATTATGGAGAACGCCAAAGGCTTGTTCGACAGCCGCTTCAGTTCCAACACATTCAAGAACAGCATCTGCACCGCCACCAAGCACTTCGCGGACCTTAGCAATTCCTTCTTCACCACGCTCAGCCACAACCGCCGTTGCACCTGATTGTAATGCCATTTGTTGACGATCTTCATGTCGACTCATCATCACAATTTGTGAGGCCCCGCGCATCTTGGCAGCGATAACCGCACATTGTCCGACTGCACCATCGCCAATAACAACCACTTTGTCACCTGGCTTAACATTAGCAGACCGTGCAGCGTGATAACCGGTTGGCATCACATCAGCTAAAGTCAGCAGCGACTTAATCATTCCTTCAGAGTAATCCGATGGTTGACCCGGAACCTTGATCAGCGCCCAATTAGCATAGTGGAAGCGAATGTACTCAGATTGGAAGCCGTTTGACCAATTTGTTGGCGCCACGTGACGATCACACGTGCCATCAAAACCAGCACGACAAGCATCGCATTCACCACAACCGTGTGTGAAAGGCACAATCACAAAATCGCCCGGTTGCACCGTTGTAATCTCAGATCCAACTTCCTCTACAATCCCAATCGCTTCGTGACCATCGTTCACTGAATGTTCTGGCTTTTCATCCCCATTAGCATACGCCCAAAGGTCAGAGCCACAGACACAAGCACGAACCACCTTGATAATGACATCATCATTGTTTTCAATCGCTGGCTTGTCAACTGTCTGTACCGACATTTGCCCTGGCTTTTCAAAAATTGCCGTTTTCATAAAGAGCCCCCCTAGACTTTTATTTTTACGGACACACTATACCATACTACGACGCTTTGTGAATGACGTATTTATCAATTTACCGTGAATTTTCAAAAATTAACAATAAAAAAAGACCACACCCGAAAGTGTGATCTCTTCATTAGTTAACACTATTAATCGTTACGTGTGCTGCCCTTTTCGTCGTGGATAGCACGGATCTTACCGTCGTTCTCCAAGTGACCAGTTCCCGTGTAAGGCTTTACTTCGTCAAAGAAAACACCCTTCTTTGCGTAGTGGTCAAGCAATTCTTGACGTGATGCCTCGAAACGTGGTGGCAAAGCGAACGTCGTACCCAAATCGAACAATGATTCGTCCAACGTGAATCCTGGGTTCGTCGTAGCCAACTCAACACGGTTTCCACCAGGCTCGATGAAGTATGCTGAACGGAAGTATCCACGGTCGATAAAGACTTCACGCTTGTAACCCAAAGCCTTTGCGCGCTCCCAGAAGTACTTCAAGTCTTCTTCTGACTCAACACCCAAAGCGTAGTGGTCAGTTGAACCCTTTCCAAAGCGTGACTCAGGTGCATCTTCAGCAGTTTGAACCAATTCGATAGCTTCAACGCCTTCCAAGTCAATGATGTTCCCCTTAACTGGGATTTCCAACAAATCTTCGAAGAAGCGGCCAGTTGCAGCAACATCTGGCACGTGCAATTCAGCACCGATAACACCAGTGATTTGGAATTCTGCAGGGACATCTGACATGTAGTTGATGTGCCAGTCGAAGTTCTTGCCTTCAGTTTCTTGCATACGGATTGGCAAGTCTTCGTAATCGGCCGTGCGGATACGTCCCATTGCGTCAACTTCAGCCTTCAAACCCTTTTCTGCAAAACGGTCCAACCAGTATTGCGTTGATCCCTCAGGAATTGAGTAGTGGATGCCTGAGAAGAACATCTTACCGTCAGTGCGGTCGCGCAAATCGTCAATTGGGAAGAACGTAATAACCGTTCCTGGTGTTCCCATAAAGTCACCGTAGTAAACGTGACGGTTCTTTGGGTTGGCTTGGTTAACTGAGTTCTTGATAAAACGCATTCCCAATACGCCAACGTAGTAATCTGCATTCAACTTGGCATCGCCAGTCAACAATGAAATGTGGTGAGTCTTCATAACTAACAACCCTCTTTTGTCTGTTTCAATATTTTTATTTATTACTTTATGTGAGTATAATACCCAACCTTCCAAAACTTTGCACGTAAAAAGGGTTACCTAAAATAATTATTTCTGATTCACATTCGGAATAAGCATTGTTATAAGCTTTTCAGTTACAATTTCGATATACTAACACTATAAAAATATATCGAGGCAAACAAAAATGGATTACAAGATCGAATCTAATATGCAATTCCCGTTGGTCAGCTATGACTTGTTACCAAACGAAACGGTACGAATTCAAAGTGGTGCGATGGTTTATCACACTGGCGACACTGAGCTTAAAGGTCGTTTGAACGCAAACGGTGGCTCAGGTATCGGCAAGTTGATCCGTGCTGCCGGTCGTTCAATGGTCAGCGGTGAATCAGTCTTCATCACTGAAGTTACTGCTGGTTCTCAAGGTGGTGAGTTGGCCCTCGCCCCTAATGTACCTGGTGCCATTCAAGCGTTGGAAGTCACACCTGACAAGACTTACTACTTGAACGACTCAGCCTTCCTTGCAATGGACGGTACAGTGCAATACTCAATGGAACGCCAATCATTGGGCCGCGCCTTCTTTGGTGGCCAAGGTGGCTTGTTCGTTATGAAGACGAGCGGTGAGGGGACATTGTTGGTCGCTGCATTCGGATCAATCAAGGAAATTGATTTGCAAGATGCCCACGACTTCACCATCGACAACGCTCACGTGGTTGCGTGGGAAACATCATTGAACTATGACATTCACCTTGAAGGTGGCGGTGTCATTGGTTCAATCGGCACTGGTGAAGGTGTCGTGAATACATTTAACGGAACCGGAAAGATTTTGATTCAATCATTGAATATCGAAAACTTTGCGAATGTCCTAAAGCCATTCATGCCACAACCATCATCAAATTAATGACAGCAAAAAAGACGACGCACATGCGCCGTCTTTTTTCATAGCGAATCATTTAAGCGTGACTATCACTTAATTGCGTTCCAGCATTAATGTGCTGAAAACGCTAGTCAGTTCGTTGTCGCTTTTTTATTTGATTATTGATTCGACGGCGATCATCGCGTTCCCACCACCACATGCCAATCCATATAATGAAATAAATAAGCAACGTGTACCCAATTTCAAAGTGAACTGTCAATTTGATTGCATCAAAATACCTGTTAGTTAAAATAACGGTGGTCACGGTTAACACAAAATGCAACACGAAAAGTTGGTAAAAAGCAATATCAAGATATCGGAACAACGCTGAATACAAGCCAATAAATCCACTCATTACAAGAACCGCAATGACTTCTGAACGTTGTAATGTGACTTGAGGACCGGTGAGGATAATCAAAATCATCATAACCAGCGAGCCGATTAAATCGCCAATAACCCACCGGCGAAGCATATCAATTAGTATTTTCATGTTGCCCTCCTATAACCCCAAGTGTCGCTTGAGTTCTGGCAAATAACGTCGACTGACATCTATCTTAATGCCTCGTCGCATAACCGCCACCATGCTACCGCTGAAGCCAGCTTCGAGCGATAGCAAGCCGTCTAAGTTAATGACATTCTGCTTAGACACTTGTACAAACAGATTCGCATCTAATTTTTGGAGAATCATTTTGAGTGTGCCATGGGCAACCAAGTTTTCTTCATTCGTATAGTACGTTAACGTTTCACCCGTCACCGAAATAGCAATAATCTCATCGAAATTTTTCAACATCGTCCGATCTTCAGTTGGAATCGCGATTCGACGTTGCGCTGTGTCTTGTTCAACCATCTGCACAATATGTGCAACATCAGCTGAAAGTGTCGCTGCTTTAATAACAAGTTCATCCGCTGCCATTGTTCGATCCAACTCTACCCGAATCTTCATATCATATTTGAATCCCTTCTACGTAATACGGCAACGCCCAAAAATGCAGTATAAACAAGCAAAAATACTGCAACGATGAGCAGCAACACGTTTGATGATTCGAGCGTAACGCGATTAATTGTGAACGTCAATCCCAGTAGGTCTTTTACGTCGCTAGGCAAACTTGATTGCGGTATTAAAACCTGTCTAAACAACGTCGATACATAAGGAGCAGGTGTCAGACCAATAACGTTCTGGGCCCCCCGGCTCAAAGTCCCTACTGGAATATAGACGGTCGCAAAGAACCCTGCCGCGGTTCCGATAATCGATCCCATTCGTCCCAAAGTATCACTACTATTTACTGGGAAGGTTAACAAGGCATTTAGCATCACCCACAAAACACTAGTAAATATAATCAAACCAACAGCTTGTCCCATTTGAGTTAATGATAAAGTGATTTTATCAACACTAGCAAAGTAACCAAATATCACAATAAACACAATCAATTGCATCAATACGCCAATCATGTACGTTGAAATCAAATAACTCAGCCGAATTCTAACTTTTGACACACCACTAACTAAGAAATCAGCAATCGTCCCTGATTCTAAGTCCCTGACGAACAAGCTCATGCCTGTAAACGTCGTTGTAATGCCTGCAACTGCAATGGTTCCTGATAGCAACCAAAAATCCAAAACAGCCTGTCCATTGACTACGTGTGTGAAGCTCTGTGCTAAATTGTGCTGCAAGAATACTGAATACAAAACAAATGAAATCAACGCCCCCAATAATGACATAAACACGTTGCTAGGCGAACCGAAATATAAGGTCAATTCCCTTCGAACAAGACTAAGCATGCGTGCCCTCCTTCACCAAACTGACAAAAATATCGTCCATCGTGACAGGTCGATAATCAAAATCATTCCAAGCCGGTTGGTTGCCTAAAATTCCCGGCACCTCATTTGGCAACACACCAGAAAATGTTTGCGTGGTACCGTCAGCTAAGTTAACAACCAGTCGTCGCTGTTTAAAACGCGATTTCAGCTCCTGCCGTGACAAAGCTCTCGTGACTCTTCCTGACTGCATCATATAAACAAAATCTGCATCTTCGGCTTCTTCAAGATAATGTGTCGTTAACAAAACAGACATTCCCATCTCTGAACGTAAACTGTGAATTTGTTGCCAGATTAATTGACGTGTTTGAATATCAAGCCCTGTGGTCGGCTCATCTAATATCAATAATTCCGGCTTTCCCAACAGTGCGCGCACGATATCCACCTTGCGTTTCTCACCACCCGACAGTACACCATACTTCTTTTGCAACAAGCTATCCTCTAACTCAAATCTTTCTAGCAAATCCTGTCGCCAAACGTTATCAATATCAGAATATAAGGCTTGCCTGAACGCCAAATTTTTTTCAACCGTCAACCGACTATCCAAGATACTTTGTTGAAATACCACGCCGATTGGCTTTTGCAGACCCGATATAACTTCACCACGAGTCGGTGATAACAAACCTAAAATCATTTTAATCGTCGTTGATTTACCAGCACCGTTAGTTCCTAGCAATGAGACAAATTGACCCACCGCAATTTCGAGATTTACTAGTTCCACGATGTTTTTACCGTTTATTGTTTTTGTTAAGTCCTTCAATTGAATTAACATCTTGCTAACTCCTTTTTATTTGATGGACTAATATTACCCAATTATTCAATGGCAAAATCACTATTTTGGATAACAGGTTAAAATTCACGGGTAACTTGCTTAAAAGTATAGATAATTGTACATATCATCTAATGGGTACAATGAAGCCATTTAGACGCAAAAAGACGGAACCAGCTACGGTTCCGTCTTTTTTAACGCTTAATGCGACTGAAAATTGAGACACCAATTACTTGTACAACAACAATCAACACTGCCATTGGCAAATACGTCGTTTCACCAAACAACCCGACGATTGGTGACATCAAACCACCAAGGGCGTAACGTGCCAAACCAAGCAACGCTGATGCTGAACCGGCGTTTTCTTGCTGTCCTTGCATCCCCAACGCTGTCGTCAAAGAAATAATTCCCCCGACCGTTGAAACAACGATGAACAGCGGTGGCAAAATCATCCAAATTGACTTTGGCATAAAGGCCGTTGCCAACAACCACAAGCCACCAATGAACGCGACACGAATAAACCACTTCAAGGCCGTGTACTCACCAAACTTGGCAGCCCAGCGACCTGACATGCTCGACATAAAGGCAATTCCTGCCCCGTTAATGGCGTAGACAATCCCAAATGTTGTCACTGACAAGCCAAAAATCTTTTGCAAGACGAATGATGATCCTGAAATGTAGGCGAACAAGGCCGCCGTCATAAAGGCTTGCGTCAACGCGAATAGCACGAATTGGCGTTGCTTAAACAACTTACCGAACCCTGCTACAACAGATTGCTTTTCTTGTGGCGCTATCTTTTCAGCTGGCAACGTCTCAGGCAATGAGAAAAGTACGCCAGCGAACAAGAGCACACCAAGCACCGCCAATACCCAGAACGTCATTTGCCAATCAGCCCAGGCGATAATGATGCCACCGAATACCGGTGCCAATACTGGGAACACCCCATTAATCGTTTGGTTAATCGCGATTTGTTGCGTCAATGTCTTACCCGTAAACAAATCAGTAATCACAGCCAATGACAACACGATACCAGTTGATCCAGCTAGTCCTTGCACCAAACGGAGCACAATTAGCACCCAAATATTCGGTGCAAAGACAATCGCTGCTGAACTCAATGCAAACGCTATTGTCCCCCACAACAACGGCTTACGACGACCGATACGGTCAGACCACGGTCCGACAATCACTTGTCCTAGTGCCAACCCCAGTAGTGACGCCGTAATCGTCACTTGCGCCAATGAAGTTGATGTGTGTAAATCTTGTTGCAACTCTGGCAACCCTGGCAAGTACAAATCCATCGCTAGTGGTGAGAATGCACTCAAGACCCCTAGCAGGAATAGCTGTAGCTTTCCAATACTCTTTTTCATATCCTTCACCTTCAAATAAAAAACGACCCGCAACGAGCCGTTAAATTTCTATAATTAAGTATAGCCTTTTGCTTACTTTCACGCACTAACAAAGTGAGTGATAAATAGTCCAGCGATGTTGAAATAGATAATAACTGACGTCAAATCAGACAGTGTTGAGATAAATGGTCCCGATGCAACTGCCGGATCCACCCCAATCTTATCCATAATCAACGGAATAAATGATCCAGCCACATTCGCCACCAAAATGGCGACACCCATGGCCAAACCAACTGCCACACCTAGTAGCAAGTTTGCTTTCCAGACCCAAACGACTAAGAAAATCGTTACCCCAGCTGTCGTTCCAATCATTGCACCAATCAAAACCTCGGTTAACAACATCCGAAGCAATGAACTGGTTTCTTGCAAGGCGATTCGACGCACTGACACGGCCAACGATTGCGTGCCAGCATTACCGGCGGTACCCGTAATCAACGAAATGAACACAGCCAGAATTGATGCTTGTTGGACCAACCCATCAAATGTATTGATGACACTGGCTGTTCCCATTCCCAAGAAAATCAAGCCAATCAACCATGGCAAACGCTTCGTCGCCGACTTAAAGGGATTCTCCTCCAGAGTGACGACGTCGACACCGGCCAAGCGTGAGTAGTCTTCGGCAGCCTCTTCATCGATAACATCCACGATATCGTCAACTGTGATAATTCCGACTAACTTGTCCTTCACCACAACAGGCATCGAAACAAAGTTATAGTCGGCCATCAAACGGGCGACATCCTCTTGATCATCGCTGGGTTCAACGGTAATCAGGTTCGTATCCATCACTTCTGAAACACGTGCCTCGTCCGGCCAAACAATCAAGGAACGCAGTGAGATAACACCAACTAGCGTCTCGTCATCATCAACCACATAAATGTAGGTGATTTGCTCAGCTTCTTGGGCAGCGCGCTTCACGGCCGTCATAGCTTGGCCAATTGTCAAATTTTGATTGATGGCCACAAACTCGGTTCCCATCAAAGAACCGGCCGTGTCATCTTCATAATTCAACAAGCGCCGAATTTCATCAGCGTCCGTCTTTGGCATCAAGGCCAAGTACATTGCTAATTCGCGGGGTTCCACTTCTTCCAACAAATCTACCGAGTTGTCGGTGTACATCTGGTTCAGCATTTGCGCCGCATAGCGTGGTGACATTTCTTCCAGCAAATCGTTCAAATCAACGTCTTCTGGCTCGATTTCGTCAAAGACGGCCGCCAATTCAGTTGGCGTCAACCACTCAATAATTTGGTGACGTAATTGCGAAGGCAATGTCACATAAAAAACGGCCTGATCGTAACCGTGCAGTTCGTCAAAGCCGTCTAAGAACGCCTCACGCTCGCCGTGTTCCAAATATTGAACAAGGTGGTGGGCCTGGTCGGACAGTTCATCACGCATCTCCTCTGTGATGTCATCCATCATGTTATCTGCCATGAAACTATCCTCCCCTATATTTTTAATTTTCGTCTGGTGTCACTTGGAACCCATCCAAGACATCAACGATATCTTGTGGTAGCGCACTTTGTACCGTGCGTTCCATTTGTGCGAATGGGTCGTAGAAGCGCAACCAGTAGGCGTGCAACGCTTGACGGGTAATGCCGCGATCCATCGGACCACCATAAATTTCGTCACCAATCAACGGGTGACCAAGGTACTTGAAGTGCACACGAATTTGGTGCGTACGCCCCGTGTGCAATTGCACGCGAACCAAGGTTTGGTTACCAAAACGCTTCACTACCCAGTACTCCGTTTGAGATGGACGACCATCTTCGCGGACCTCACGACGAATAAAGTCATCATCCATACGACCGATTGGCGCATCAATGAAGCCATAGTCATCTTCTAAATCACCGTCAACAATCGCATAGTAACGCTTGTCGACTGAGTGTGTTTGCAATTGCTTATCCAGCAAGCCGTGTGCAAAACGGTGCTTGGCAAGCAAAGCGACCCCTGACGTAAATCGGTCCAAACGCGTCACCACGTGTGGCACCAAGTCTTCAGCGCCTGAACGCGCCAAATATCCCTTTACACGGTTAACCATGGTGGTCTCACGGTCAGCCTTTCCAGGTACTGACGTCACGCCAGCTTCTTTTTCAACGACCAACCAGTTTTCGTCTTCAAACAAAACCGTGATTGGTAAATCAGACATTGCCACAACTTCGTTTGACTCTTCAGGAGGCATCACAATCGTGACCTTATCACCAGGCTTCACTTCATCAACGGTACGCACTTGCTTACCGTCCAGCAAAACTGAGCCACCACCACGCTTCACAATTGAAAACATGCGGTGTGACACGCCACGTTGTGCCAAAAATGTCTTAATTTTCAAGGTCTCATCGCCTTGGTTTGTCCAACTAAATTGGGCCATTAGTTTACCTCCGTGCCGATGAAACTTGATTGGACACGATGCCAGAAATGCATGTGTCGGTACTCAGCAAATTGAATTTTTGTTTGGGCGACACGGAACTCAATCCAGTCGATGTTTGAGGCAATCTTGCTCAAGTGGTCGAAACTCAACGTTACAGCAGCGCCATCATTTTCTAGTTGCACACGAATAACTTCGTGACTACCGATAATCAGTGGTGAACCAAGTGTTCGGAAGACACGACTGTTGATTGAGGCGATTTCAGCCAATTGAATTGCTTCAAGACTTGGGTGCATCACAGCACCACCGATAGCCTTGTTGTAGGCCGTTGAACCAGTTGGTGTTGAGGCTGTTAAACCATCCCCACGGAAGCGCTCAAACAGCTCACCTTGAATATAAACATCCGCTACCAACGTTCCCAAAGGACGCTTGATCGCTGCTTCATTCAACGCTAACACACGCTCCTCACGTCCATCAGTATAACGAACGCGAGCTTCCAACAATGGGTACTTGACCGTACGTGACTCTTCATCAGCCACCAAGCTATCGATAAGTTCATCGATTTCAAAGTGTTGCCAGTCAGCGTAGAACCCCAAGTGTCCCGTGTGCACACCTATAAAGCGCACAAAAGCCAATTGATCGGCGTAGTGGTGGAATGCACCTAGCAACGTACCATCACCACCGACAGAAATCACAACGTCCGGGTGTTCATCATCAAAGACAATGCGATCCGTATTGCGCTCTGCTAATTTCTCTTTAAATAAGGCAACAACAGCTTTTGATTGTGCGCCGTTGTTACTATAAATTGCTAGTTTCATGCTAGTCGTCTTCTTTCCTGCTACCTGGATTAGGCCTCGGTATGATTGTCTAACCCATTGTGTAACTCTGAGAACAATTCGTCAACGCGGATGCTCAATTCAGCAACCTCACGCAACTTCTCAGTCATTTCTTCAGTATATTCACCGTCGTACTTGTAATTAATCGCGTGTTCAATCGTTGCCCACACATTCATTTGCATTGTACGTACTTGAATTTCGGCCAAAATCTTCTTTTCGCCAGTGATTGTTTGAACTGGATACTCAATCACGATGTGGTAAGAACGGTACCCGGATGGCTTAGCATTCGTTACGTAATCCCGTTCTTCCAAAATTACCATGTCTTTACGTTGGCGCAGCAAATCAACAATCTTGTAGATGTCTTCTGTGAACTGCGTCATGATTCGGACCCCCGCCAAATCTTCCATATCTTGTTCCAAACGTTCTAGGTCGATGTGACGGCGAACTGCTTTTTCCTCGATATTCGGAATCGCTTTAACACGCCCAGTCACAAACTCAACCGGCGTCTTCACACCGGCCAATTCAAATTCCGTGCGCATACCACGTAACTTGACCTTAAGTTCGTCCACAGCCTGAACGTACGGTTGTAGTAATTTCTCCCACTCAATTTGTGTCATGTCGTTATCCCCCGACTTTTTTCTCACTTCCTCTATTATAGCAAAACGACCAGCCTTTTTCCCGCTAATTCTTTGCCCTAAATACAAGACATTAGAAACAAATTTTCAGCATTTTAGGTCTAAATGCGCTATGCTTATTACGGTTAAAAATTCACAAAACTTCCGCATCTCACGCACAAGTTTTGTGACACTTGTTGCAATCTGGTTAAGAGTTGATAATATTGCGAATTTTGAAGCTTGCAAGTTAGACACCGACCGTTTGAACAGGTAATATAATCGAGGATATGAAAAAGACATTTTTTCACATCCATAAGAAAAGTTTTGGAGGTCGTGGCTCATTATGTTAGAGGTGTACCACTTCGTGAACCCACTTTCCGGTGACTGCTTAGAGACCGAAAAGAAACTAGCGACATACGTAGAACAATCAAATAAAAAAGTTGCCATGCAAATTATCCCCGTTGTGACGATGCAATCTGCACGCGAAACGGCGATGGCAGCCTCAAACTCATTGCATCCTTCTTTGCACGATTTGAACGTCGTCTCACAGACACTTTATCAAGTAGCTGTTGATACTAAGGCGGCACAATTCCAAGGCAAGAAGGCGGCTCGTGAGTACTTGATGGCTACTCAACAGGCCCTATTACAGGGACACGCCTATTCTGATGAGTTGGTGATGCAAACTGTTAACGATTTGGCATTGGACCAGGAAATGTTTGTTGAGGATCGCAATAGCGACCTTGCTGTGCAAGCATTCCGCGCTGATCAAAATTTGGCAGCCGAAATGGGTGTTCGTAACTTCCCTGCATTGGTGGTTTACGACACTGATCGTTCTGAATATGCCGTCAGAACCGATGATTTTTCTGATGAGCATTTGACCCGACTTTTCTTGTCGGCAACTCGTCAGCGGCTAAGAGAATATGACGGCTTCCTGCACAACGGTGGCGTCACAGAAGTAGAAGAAGGCTAAAAGAGACCTAGCAAGGCGGTAACCCGTCCTGCTAGGTCTCTTTACTTTATATTTGATTAACGCTTAAACGTAAAGCGTAGGCCATCTACTGGCTTCATATCGCGCGTGTAGAATTGCACGATAAATTGTGCTGGCTCAACCGTCAAAATGGCATACGTCCCACCAAGGTAGGCGTATTGTCCCTTTGGCAATGAAATTGAACCTGGGTTGATGAACAGACGGCCATCAATCTCTTCAGCTCCCAAAACGTGCGTGTGACCTGACAAAACCACATCAACACCCTTAGCTGAAGCAACTTCACGCAATTGGTTCAATGATACCTCAGTGTGTACCAAGTGACCGTGCGTTTGGTATGCCGTGAAGTTATCATCCTTGTAATCGCGGTCATCTGGGAACATTGGATCTGTGTCCATGTTTCCGATAACTGGCAATAAGTCGTTGAACAACTCATCAGAGCGTGACAACTCTGAATCACCGTTGTAAAACATGGCCTTTACCTTACCGCGGTAGTGATTCACGACGTCCTCCAAAATTTGGCGATCGCCGTGTGCATCAGAAATAATCAAGTAATCCATGATTTAATCCTCCCACCAGTCTTTAAACTCAGTCATAAATTCACGCAAGGCCGCCCCACGGTGCGAAATTTCATTCTTCTCAGCTGGCGTCAATTCGGCCAACGTCTTGTCGAATGGCTCGTAGTAGAATAATGGATCGTACCCAAAGCCACCTTCACCGCGTGGTTCACGCAAAATGCGACCATCGACCTTACCAGCAGCAACCAAGCGCTTACCATCTGGCTTAATTGCCACGATGACTGCGTGGAATGATGCGGTACGGTCAATGTCAGGTGTACTTTCAAGCTCATGCAACAACTTTGCATTGTTAGCTGCATCATCATGATCACCTGCGTAACGTGCTGAGTGAACACCCGGTGCACCATTCAAAGCATCAACCATCAAACCGGCATCTTCAGCAACTACCGGCACACCAAATGCGTGCGCAATCGTTTCCGCTTTGATCGTCGCATTCTCTTGGAATGTCGTCCCATCTTCAATGATTGCTGGTACATTGTCCAATTCGTTCAATGACACAACTTCAATACCAAGTGGTGTTAGGAACTCGCGGAATTCGCGTACCTTACCTTCGTTCTTTGACGCAAAAATCAACTTTGCCATGAGGCCCCCTTTATGACTTTAGTCTGTAACAAATTCGTTCAACACTAGTGTATCACCAACGATATCCAAGTGCTTAACTGTCATTTCCTTATCATCCAACCAACGACCACCAATCGTGGCAAAACGCTTTACACTACCAGTTGTAAAGTATTCGTCGTTCGTGTGATCAGCTGGGTTTGCTGCTGCGTGACGCAAATCATACTTGTCCAAGAATTCGACAACCGTTGAAATCGTTTCGGCACCTGAGTTAACCAACGTTACTTGAGGTCCCATCGCTTCTTGAATGAAGCCTTCCATCAATGGGAAGTGCGTGCATCCAAGAATCAACGTATCAACTTGGTGGTTCTTAAAGTACATCAACTTTTCCTTAACCACTTGGCAGGCAAATTCTGAGGTGTAGTCGTGGTTTTCGGCCACATCAACAAATTCTGGTGCGGCAAGTTGTACAACGTTTGCTGCACGGTTACCTTGCAACAAACCGTTGTAGTAAGCCAATGACTTAACCGTTCCGGCCGTTGCGATAACACCAATTTCACCGTCCGTTGACTTGCGCAAAGCGGCATCGACACCAGGTTGGATAACACCAACAACTGGGATGTCTAGCTTTGCTTGAAGGTCAGGAAGTGCGGCCGCAGTAGCTGTGTTGCACGCCACGACCAGCATCTTGATATCCTTCTTCAGCAAATAATTAACCATTTGCCAAGTGAAGCCGAGGACTTCATCCTGTGGGCGTGGACCATAAGGCATACGCGCCGTGTCCCCCACGTAGTAGACTTGTTCATCAGGAATTTGCAGCAAGGCTTGCTTGACCACGGTCAACCCACCGATACCAGAATCGATGTAACCAATTGCACGATTATCCATTATCTTCACTTCTTTCGTTTTTTCTAAGTCTTCATTATAACATTGAGACGCCTTTTCAGGTAACTAGCAGTGAAAAAGTAAAAGACCTGGTAAAGGACCAGGTCTTTTCGCTTACTTTTCAGCCAACTTTAAGATATCAGCAGGTGTTTCAAAAATATAATCTGCTTCATCGTTAAAGACAGCGCGATCACGGACACCCCATGAGGCCATTCCAAACTTAATACCGGCATTGTGTGCAGCATGCATGTCGTGTACTGAATCACCGATGTAAATTGACTCTGAAGGCGTTGCATCCAAATCAGCCATTGACTTCAAAATCGGATCAGCGGCTGGCTTCATCTTTGGCGTTTGACCCGCAAAGACGAAATCATCGAAGTAGCCGTTGATATCAAAGTTATCAGCGTGATCAGCGAACTCTTCTGGCGTGTTAGAGGTCACAATCCCCATCTTAACCCCGGTCGCCTTCAAGTCAGCCAACATGTCGTGAATGCCGTCAAATAGCTTCACTTCGTTCCAGAAATCGTGGTAGTGACTTTGCCACTGCTTCTGCATTTCTTCTGGGTTTTCGATGTTGAACTTAATCAACGCATCCAATGAAGGCAACCCGAAAATGGCGTATAGCTCCTCATATTCTTTATGAATACCGTTGGCTTCCAAAGTGAATTGCAATGACTTCATGTACATGCTCTCTGTGCTCAACAATGTGCCATCAACGTCAAAAATGAATGTCTTCATAGTCCTGTGAACTCCTCAATACTTAGTGGTTTCATTATAGCACGTGGTTTTCGTCATGATTAGCGTTGAACGGCACGCATGCCCACCGTCATCACCGTTAAGACGATTACCGCTAACAACTGACCAAGCATGACGCGTTGCAATGCCATCCAGTAGGCATGTTCAAGCGGAACAGCCAAGACTACGGTTGCTAAAACAACGATCACTGTCGCGACACAACAACTAGTCCGCGTTGAAACACGTTTTAAGAAGAAATATAACGTCATCGTCGCAATAATAGCTGGCAAAATAATCAAAAGTGGATGTACACCAATTAGTGGTGTGAGTAAAATATCGCTTATATAAATTAGTAATAACAGGATTTGAACCATCAGTTTATCCTCCTGTTTTAACCATACCAAAGGCGAAAAGAAAAAGCCGACCCTATCCAGGTCAGCTAAAATTTTCTTAATATATCGCCGGCATATCTTGGCCAATTTCGACCATCTCCAGCTTATTTGCTGCATCCACTATTAATGCATAGGCATAACGATCAAACTGAACCGTTTCAATCGCTTTGCCCCACTTGAGAACATTGGCTTTCGGCATCAAATCTTGTGAGGCTGCCCAACGTGCAAACTCAATCACAATATCATCAACGAATTCAAAGCCGTCTAAGCCAAACAAATCAAAGGTTTGGAACTTTTGACGCAAGACGCGGCCTAGCATATCAGGCGTAATCGCTTCTAAACTAGCCTGTGTTTTAACCGCTAGTTCATCCAGAACCATTGATATAATCGCTTGCGCTGTTTCCAACCCTTCTGGCGTTAACTCATCGCGGTCAACCAAGTCCGTCATAAAGTCGTGAATGGTGTCATCATAGTCTGGCACCTCGCCGTCAGCACCTGAATAAGCTAGCTCATCAGGCTCATGCGCCAGAATACCCGTAATAAGTGCTTGCAGTTCCGCCGTATAGTGAATACGCTCATCATTTTCAGACACCGTCACCACGTCCTGTAGGAACAAACCATTTAAGCCATCAAAGAAGTCACGCACCGCATATTGCGTGTCCGCCCAATCGCCCATTTCAATCTGAGTTTCAAGCCACTCGCGCATTGGTGCGACGTATATGACCGTTAGCACCAACAACTCTTGGTGTTCCTTTAGGTATGCAATATGCTTCTTAATCACTGGTTGGATGCTGCGGTGCTGCTTATATAGCGCCGGTATACCGCTATCATTCAACACCTCGAAGAAGAACTTCACACGTAGGTCATCATCGTCAGTTGTTGTTTCTTGAGCGAAATCTACGTTCGTCTCACGCAACTCATCTTCAGTCACTTCAAGACCTAGCTCCGTCATTAGATTTTGCATCAATTCCACTTCTTCGTCATCGAGTGGTTCATCAATTGATTCTTCTAAATCATTCAAGTACTCAGGCACGGTCTCCATCAGCCAAGCACGCACATCAGGCGTAAAGAAACTATCGCGAATTAGGCCACGTTCCACCAAATTTTCAACGATTGCCTCCATTAGTTCAACTAGTAACCCTGTATACTGCCGATCTACTTCCAAGTAACCCAGTGTCATGCCCATTGCTTGGAAAAGATTGTCTGGTGTCCAGTTGTTCGGCACTTCATTCGTCAAGATAAAGGCGTAATCCACCGTTTGACGAACAAAAATGTTAACGAAGTCATCATCAACTTGCTTGTTATCATGATACTTTTTGACTAAATCATCGCTGACTGACACCGCTAAAGCACGGTTAATCATCAACGCAGTCTGATCAATCGGTGGTAGTACCAAGCCCCCTTGCTTAGCATATGACTGTCGAATCAATTCCGCATAATCCGCTGGAATAAAGTTATCCGCATCAAACGGCATTTCTGATTCATCCATAATCTAGAACCCCCTGTCAGTCTCCTATAGATGATTATACGTTGTTCCACGATAATAAAACAGTGATTACGTATAGTCCAATGGCACAAAAAAACGGCCTTACCGAAGTAAGACCGTTCGTAAACCATTGAAGCGGACGACGGGAATCGAACCCGCATTCCCAGCTTGGAAGGCTGGAGCACTAGCCATTGTACTACATCCGCATGATTTAATTGTTTCGGCATCTCTGCCAATCGCGGCGGGGGGGATCGAACCCTCGACCTCCCGGGTATGAACCGGACGCTCTAGCCAGCTGAGCTACACCGCGATTAATCGGGACGACAGGATTCGAACCTGCGACCCCCTGGTCCCAAACCAGGTGCTCTACCAAGCTGAGCTACGTCCCGAACAATATTCAATTACTTGAATATTAGCAATATTAAGTTGCTAATGGGCCTAGCAGGACTCGAACCTGCAATACCCGGTTCGTAGCCGGGGTGTTTATCCAATTAGCATATAAGCCCATAATGGACGTTACAGGGATCGAACGTGTGACCCCCTGCTTGTAAGGCAGGTGCTCTCCCAGCTGAGCTAAACGTCCATGTGCATCGCGACGTCCTATCCTCGCAGGAAGCGATCCTCCAACTACTTTCGGCGCTATTGAGCTTAACTTCTGTGTTCGGTATGGGAACAGGTGTGACCTCAATGCCATCATCACGACACGTTATTTAATTGAGAAAATTTTAGCTCTCTCAAAACTGAATCATAATCTGTAAATCAAACTTCGTTTGAGCCTTACACCACGTTTTCAACTTGGTTAAGTCCTCGAACCATTAGTACTAGTCCGCTCCATGCGTCGCCGCACTTCCACTTCTAGCCTATCTACCTCATCATCTCTGAGGGGTCTTACTTCATAAAGAATGGGAAATCTCATCTCGAGGCGAGTTTCACACTTAGATGCTTTCAGCGTTTATCTCATCCGTACATAGCTACTCAGCGATGCTCCTGGCGGAACAACTGATACACCAGAGGTACGTCCACCCCGGTCCTCTCGTACTAAGGGCAGCTCCTCTCAAATTTCCTACGCCCGCGACGGATAGGGACCGAACTGTCTCACGACGTTCTGAACCCAGCTCGCGTACCGCTTTAATGGGCGAACAGCCCAACCCTTGGGACCGACTACAGCCCCAGGATGCGATGAGCCGACATCGAGGTGCCAAACCTCCCCGTCGATGTGGACTCTTGGGGGAGATAAGCCTGTTATCCCCAGGGTAGCTTTTGTCCGTTGAGCGATGGCCCTTCCATGCGGAACCACCGGATCACTAAGCCCTACTTTCGTACCTGCTCGACTGGTAAGTCTCACAGTCAAGCTCCCTTGTGCCTTTACACTCTGCGAATGATTTCCAACCATTCTGAGGGAACCTTTGGGCGCCTCCGTTACCTTTTAGGAGGCGACCGCCCCAGTCAAACTGCCTGCCAGACACTGTCTTCCACCACGCTTAGTGGTGCGAGTTAGAGTGGTCATACAACGAGGGTAGTATCCCAATGACGCCTCCACCGAAACTAGCGTCCCGGTATCTACGGCTCCTACCTATGCTGTACAAGCTGCACAAACACTCAATATCAAGCTACAGTAAAGCTCCATGGGGTCTTTCCGTCCTGTCGCGGGTAACCCGCATCTTCACGGGTATTTAAATTTCACCGAGTCTCTCGTTGAGACAGTGCCCAGATCGTTACGCCTTTCGTGCGGGTCGGAACTTACCCGACAAGGAATTTCGCTACCTTAGGACCGTTATAGTTACGGCCGCCGTTTACTGGGGCTTCAATTCGTACCTTCGCCGAAGCTAAGCACTCCTTTTAACCTTCCAGCACCGGGCAGGCGTCAGCCCCTATACGTCATCTTACGATTTTGCAGAAACCTGTGTTTTTGATAAACAGTCGCCTGGGCCTATTCACTGCGGCTCAGCTTTCGCTGAGCACCCCTTCTCCCGAAGTTACGGGGTCATTTTGCCGAGTTCCTTAACGAGAGTTCACTCGCTCACCTTAGGATGCTCTCCTCGACTACCTGTGTCGGTTTGCGGTACGGGCAGGTAAACACTAACTAGAAGCTTTTCTCGGCAGCGTGACATCACGGACTTCCCTACTTTATTTCGGTCCTCATCATAACTTGTCCTTAAAAGATAAAGCATTTAACTCGATCTAAGACTTATTATTTAACCCAGCATATCCAGCAGCTGGGATCCGTTAGCCTTCTGCGTCCCTCCATCGTTCAAACATGTTCACCTGGTACAGGAATCTCAACCTGTTATCCATCGACTACGCCTCTCGGCCTCGCCTTAGGTCCCGACTAACCCTGGGAGGACGAGCCTTCCCCAGGAAACCTTAGTCATACGGTGGACAGGATTTCACCTGTCTTTCGCTACTCATACCGGCATTCTCACTTCTAAGCGCTCCACCAGTCCTCACGGTCTGACTTCATCGCCCTTAGAACGCTCTCCTATCGCGCCACTTACGTGGCACCCGTAGTTTCGGTGGTGTGTTTAGCCCCGGTACATTTTCGGCGCAGAATCACTCGACTAGTGAGCTATTACGCACTCTTTAAATGGTGGCTGCTTCTAAGCCAACATCCTAGTTGTCTATGCAACTCCACATCCTTTTCCACTTAACACACACTTAGGGACCTTAACTGACGATCTGGGCTGTTCCCCTTTCGACAATGGATCTTATCACTCACTGTCTGACTCCCGGACATACGTGATTGGCATTCGGAGTTTATCTTAATTTGGTAACCCGAGATGGGCCCCGCACCAAAACAGTGCTCTACCTCCAACACGCTACATTCCGAGGCTAGCCCTAAAGCTATTTCGGAGAGAACCAGCTATCTCCAAGTTCGATTGGAATTTCACCGCTACCCACACCTCATCCCAGCATTTTTCAACATGCACGGGTTCGGGCCTCCAGTGCGTTTTACCGCACCTTCACCCTGGACATGGGTAGGTCACCTGGTTTCGGGTCTACAACAACATACTAATTCGCCCATTTCAGACTCGCTTTCGCTACGGCTCCGGTCTTTCCACCTTAACCTTGCATGGTATCGTAACTCGCCGGTTCATTCTACAAAAGGCACGCTATCACCCATTAACGGGCTCTAACTTCTTGTAGGCACATGGTTTCAGGAACTTTTTCACTCCCCTTCCGGGGTGCTTTTCACCTTTCCCTCACGGTACTGGTTCACTATCGGTCACTAGGGAGTATTTAGCCTTGCGAGATGGTCCTCGCGGATTCCGACCGGATTTCACGTGTCCGACCGTACTCAGGATCCTGACGGGAGGTCAACACTTTTCGCATACGGGGCTATCACCCTGTCTCGCTCAGCTTCCCAGCTGATTCTGCTAAATGTTAACTTTGTAACTCCACAATGTCAGTCCTACAACCCCAAAGTGCAAGCACTTTGGTTTGGGCTCTACCGATTTCGCTCGCCGCTACTGACGGTATCGATTTTTCTTTCTATTCCTGTTGCTAATGAGATGTTTCAGTTCACAACGTCTACCTTCAACCTAACTATATATTCATTAGGTGATAACTTGCATAACAAGTTGGGTTCCCCCATTCGGAAATCTCCGGATCAAAGCTTACTTACAGCTCCCCGAAGCATATCGGTGTTAGTCCCGTCCTTCATCGGCTCCTAGTGCCAAGGCATCCACCATGCGCCCTTAATAACTTAACCTATCAACTGACGTTGATGATATAAGTTTGAGTATGTGGCTCAAGGCCACAAGCGATTTTAAACTAATTTAAAAAACTCAAAAAATTACGCGGTGTATTTTTTCGGCTCAATTTATATTGATTAACAATATTAAATGAATTTAAAAATTTACAATTATGATTCAGTTTTCAAAGAACTAAGTTTGAGTGTAAATCACTCAAAACTGAATATCGTTTCGTGAATGTGTAGGTTTCCGATTTTCCTTAGAAAGGAGGTGATCCAGCCGCAGGTTCTCCTACGGCTACCTTGTTACGACTTCACCCTAATCATCTGTCCCACCTTAGACGGCTGGCTCCCGAAGGTTACCCCACCGGCTTTGGGTGTTACAAACTCTCATGGTGTGACGGGCGGTGTGTACAAGACCCGGGAACGTATTCACCGCGACGTGCTGATCCGCGATTACTAGCGATTCCGACTTCATGTAGGCGAGTTGCAGCCTACAATCCGAACTGAGACGTACTTTAAGAGATTAGCTCACCCTCGCGGGTTGGCAACTCGTTGTATACGCCATTGTAGCACGTGTGTAGCCCAGGTCATAAGGGGCATGATGATTTGACGTCATCCCCACCTTCCTCCGGTTTGTCACCGGCAGTCTCACTAGAGTGCCCAACTGAATGCTGGCAACTAGTAATAAGGGTTGCGCTCGTTGCGGGACTTAACCCAACATCTCACGACACGAGCTGACGACAACCATGCACCACCTGTCACCTTGTCCCCGAAGGGAACGCTCCATCTCTGGAGTTGTCAAGGGATGTCAAGACCTGGTAAGGTTCTTCGCGTTGCTTCGAATTAAACCACATGCTCCACCGCTTGTGCGGGTCCCCGTCAATTCCTTTGAGTTTCAACCTTGCGGTCGTACTCCCCAGGCGGAGTGCTTAATGCGTTAGCTACGGCACTTAAGGGCGGAAACCCTCAAACACCTAGCACTCATCGTTTACGGTGTGGACTACCAGGGTATCTAATCCTGTTTGCTACCCACACTTTCGAGCCTCAACGTCAGTTACAGTCCAGAAAGCCGCCTTCGCCACTGGTGTTCTTCCATATATCTACGCATTTCACCGCTACACATGGAGTTCCACTTTCCTCTACTGCACTCAAGTCATCCAGTTTCCAAAGCAATTCCTCAGTTGAGCTGAGGGCTTTCACTTCAGACTTAAATAACCGTCTGCGCTCGCTTTACGCCCAATAAATCCGGATAACGCTTGGAACATACGTATTACCGCGGCTGCTGGCACGTATTTAGCCGTTCCTTTCTGGTAAGATACCGTCACACATTGAACAGTTACTCTCAATGTCATTCTTCTCTTACAACAGTGTTTTACGAGCCGAAACCCTTCATCACACACGCGGCGTTGCTCCATCAGGCTTTCGCCCATTGTGGAAGATTCCCTACTGCTGCCTCCCGTAGGAGTATGGGCCGTGTCTCAGTCCCATTGTGGCCGATCAGTCTCTCAACTCGGCTATGCATCATCGCCTTGGTAAGCCATTACCTTACCAACTAGCTAATGCACCGCGGGACCATCTCTTAGTGATAGCAGAACCATCTTTTAAATAACAACCATGCGGTTGTCATTGTTATACGGTATTAGCATCTGTTTCCAAATGTTATCCCCTGCTAAGAGGTAGGTTTCCCACGTGTTACTCACCCGTTCGCCACTCTTTGCAATGTCCATCGTCATATCTGAGCAAACTCTTCAAATCAGTTGAACCACAAAGCGTTCGACTTGCATGTATTAGGCACGCCGCCAGCGTTCATCCTGAGCCAGGATCAAACTCTCAATTTGAAGTTTGAGTATAACTCAATTTTTGTTGTTTAACAGAAGTTAAACGAATTTACTAGCGAATTGACTTCGCAAATGTTTTTGCATCAAACTTAGCTTGATGACCCTACACATTTGTTTCATCGAAACGATATTCAGTTTTCAATGACCTACGCCGTCGCCCTGACGACTTAATCTATAATACAGAAGTGAAACGTGATTGTCAACAATCAATTTCAATTCTTTTTCATTGCTTGTTCATGGATTCTTCATACATCCGAAACAATTTAATATATATTACAGAAGAGATTTGATATTGTCAACACCCTTTTTCTTAACCCATAAGGACGTGGGCAAAACACCCAAAAGACAACTTAAATATACTACTCTTATTTACCTCAAAACGTCAACTAATTCACCCCATAAAACAGAAAAGTGGTTATCCCTAATCAGGGACAACCACATTCTTACTTATCGTAATACAAATCTTTGTTAACCGTTTCTTGGATTCGACGGCGTAATTCGCTATCGAAGTCGCGATTATCCGCAACCATCTGCTTTGTGATTTCTCGTGGCGCTTGGTAGAACGCCCACGGTCCGCTGGACTGGTTTTCAAATTCCAATGATGAAATTTGATATAGGTCACGTGCCTCTGGTACATGAAGCCATTCATCGAACATCGCAAACAAAAATGGTCCAAACTCACCTTCGCCACCTTCTAGATATGATTCCCAATCTGCAACAACAAATGCTTCCGGTTCATTATCCATCGCATTACGCATAATGACTTCTAGGTCACCCGATGCTTTTTCCGATGTCACGGCGTAATAGGCCGAAACATCCGGTGCCGCTAACATTGGTAGTGAGCGATAGTCGAATCCCATCGTCTTTGCCAATTTTTGTGATAGCGCAATACGAGTGTGCTGAGTCATTGGTACGCCCTCATGTCGAGCAATACGCAATTCTTGCATACCATCCGCTAGATCCACCATCTTAAAGTCGAAATACATTGTTCTTATCTTTCCTTACTTAACCTTTGCTGCATAGTAGCCAATCACTAAACCGATAAAAACGAGTCCTGATGTAACTTCCTTACTATGCGTCACAAACATCACGACGATTGCGACCAGGAATAACAACACTGCGAGTACCGTCATCCCCAATTTAATGTTCTTCTTTTCCATTCTCTTCCTCATCTCTCAACTAATCGGCATAACGATAAGTCGCATCACGTAAATATGCCGCGAAGTCACGGTGACCAATCTCTGATTCGAACGTTTCTTTAAAATCGGCAATATAACTCTGTTTCATCTCATGGTGTTCATCAGTAACGTGCGCTTGTAGTTCTAGCATCCCCAGCACATCAATCACATCGAACTCCGGCAACAGCGTCTCTATTTCACGGACTTGTTCTGCTGTCACCGTAAACTCTTTAACGATTAACGGTTGCGGGTTATCATCCGTCACGCCTTCAGCAGTCGCCACGGCCGCACTTGGCGTACTACGAAAAGTTAAACGTCGGTCAGCAACGCGATACAAACGACCATCCGCCATATCCAATACACCTAGTGCTGCCACTTTTAATAGTTCCGGTCCCCAGAAAATCATTTGCTTGTTACTCATCATAACCTCGTTTCTTCTATATAGAAGTAAACTGCGCCACCATCTTAGCAGATTCTTCCCACAACTGACGTGCATTTGCATTACCGTCATCTACTACTTTGACTGGTAGCAACTTCTTACCATCATATACTTCACCGGCAATGAAATCTGTACCCGGTACGCCAAGGGCCAAGTTTACCAAACGCTTGGCACTGCGTTTGGGACTAATTGTACCTAGATACTTCAATGGTGTGCGGTATAACCAACGCATAAACGTGTTTGATTCAGATGAAAAACTTGTGCGGACCACGCCAGGATGGAACGCAACGGCGGTTAATTGATCACCATAGCGGCGTTGTAGTTCACGAGTGAATAGAATGTTTTCGTATTTCGCATAACCGTACGCCTTTTCCGACGTATACTCACGAGCGAGATTCACATTATCTACATCAAATGTCTTCACGAATAAGTTCGCAGCAATGCTTGACGTTTGAATGACCGTTGCATGATCAGCCAACAATTTATCTAATAGTAGATTCGTCAGAAGGAAACCAGCCAAGTGGTTCACTTGGAACGTCTTTTCAAAGCCGTCAGCCGTTAATGTACGATCACCCATGATGCCACCTGCATTATTTGCCAGCACATCAATGTGGTCATACTGACGTAGCTCATCAGCCAAGCGCTTAACATCAGCCAACTTCGTAAAATCGGCCAAATGATACGGCATGCCAAGTTCAGTTGCGACGGTCGCTGTTTTTTCTGGGTTGCGTCCAACAATCACCACTTGATGTCCAAGGCTAACCAATTCCTTAGCGGCAGCGGCCCCGATACCATCACTAGCACCAGTAATCACAATTGTTTTCATAGTCCCCTCCATTTGCTCGCTTTCTTTCATTATACCTGCAAACACAAAAAAGGCACGCTAATGGAAGCGCGCCCTTATGAGTAACTCACATCACCCACAACATCATTAGTTTAGGAGAATACAGGAAACTACTAAACCCTCTCACAAGTACAAGCATAGTTGACTCATTCAAAATGTTCATCTGCAATTCTTTACCCGTCGCTGAATTATATAGACCGTTTTGTGGGATGATTTTCTTCAGATTGTCCGTGTCATTGATTAGCGGCCTGCCAAAACGCTAATTCATGCTGATATGACGTTTCATAAATGCTGGCATAGTCAGCCGGTGCAGATTGCTTCTGAGCAAATAGCTGGTCAACAGTCCGCCAACTCCAGTCAATGACAGACTGATATGCCTGATTTGTATAATAGTCCACCCAAACGTTAAACCCATTTGAAGCGACACCTTGCTGTTGCAAGTCTTGTGCAATCAAGCCGTATGATTCTGTGCACGGTAACAAAGCTAACATGCTTGCTAGTGGATCGCCTTGCGCCACCGTGGCCCGCAGATGATTGAGATAACTTGTATTATGCTCACCTACTGCAATTTGTTGATACTGCTCACTTGGTGCAAGCCCCAGATGCGCATCACTCTCATTCGACGCCGTCATCTCTTTTCTTCTTAGTTCTAATGGTAGTTGTACATTCGTTTGGTCTAACAACCTCATAAACACATCGACATAATAATGGTCTTGCGCAACGTAATAATCACGACTAGCTTGTGATATTTTTCCATTCCGAATACCTTGGACAAACGGTTCTTGCATAATCGCGGCCATCATATTATCACGAATTGGCATTAATTCTTCACGCGTCATAACATGCCCCACTTTTCTTTCATATCATTAATCACTGCGCGAACATTTCGTGCTTCACTCAATAAACTAATGACGGCAACACCGTCGACACCCGCTCGCTGCAATGCAAGTAAGTCTTCAAGTTTGATGCCACCGATTGCAACGATTGGTAGTTGTGTTGTATTAGCACTCAAGGTTGTCGCAAGACCTTTCAATCCCAGCGGTGCGGCGGCATCAACCTTCGTTGTCGTCGCAAAAACTGGTCCAACACCTAGATAATCAATTCCCGCCACAGACTGGGCAGCTACCATTTCGGTCTCATTGCGAACCGATAGTCCCACAATCATCTGCCCAGCAATCCGCTTCACAACATCCGCAATTGGCATATCATCTTGGCCGACGTTGCATTGGCGTCCGCTTCAACAGCCAACGCCAATGCAACGTCATCATCAACAATAAACGGCACATCCAATTCGCGCGCCTTTTCTCTTAAGCGCATTGCTAAAGCTCTTTTTTCATCAGTCGACAAGTCAGGATTTTTTCACGAAACTGATACGCGGTAATACCTGATTTCATAATAAGGGCAATGCGTTCTTCATATTCAGCCAACGTTAAATCCGGGAAATTCTGCGAGCCGGCAACAAAATATCGCTGTAAAAGTTCTTTTTTCATACCGTCACCCAATGATTTAGTGGGCCGTGGCCATGACCCACGGCAATACTTTCAGCAATCGCGGTGTTCATAAACGCTTTGGCCCGCGGCATGATGTCTACTAACGTTTCACCTTGCGCAAGATGCGCAGTAATAAACGCGGACAACGTATCGCCCGTACCATGCGTGCGGTTCGTCTCAATGCGTGACGCGTGGTACCAACGTCCTGTGCCATCAGCAAACACCACGTAATCCGCCACATCATTAGAGCGACTGTCATTCAGATGACCGCCCTTTAACACCACGTTTTTCGGCCCCAGTTGTTGCAGATCATACGCGGCAACTATCATGTCATCCACCGTCTCAATTGGTCGATTCAAAAGAACGGCGGCTTCAGCCAAGTTTGGTGTCACCACCGTCGCCAGTGGAAACAACTCGGTTTTGACCGCTTCAATTGCATCATCAGTCAGTAGCTTAGCGCCGCCTTTTGCAACCATCACGGGATCAACAACCACATGTACCACGCCGGATTTAGCAATTTCGCTCGCAACGACTTGCACCCGCTCGGCATCAAACAACGCACCTGTTTTTAGTGCGCGAATATTTAGGTCGCTTAAAACACTGCTAAATTGGTCACTAATAAATTCCGTTGGCGTTGGCAAAATGTTTTGTACACCCAATGTATTTTGCGCTGTCAAACCCGTAATGACGGAAGCGCCATAAACACCTTGATTGTGGAATGTTTTCAAATCCGCATTGGCCCCAGCACCACCGCTAGAGTCGACGCCCGCTACCGTCAATACCTGCGTAACATCAATCATCGCGTCACCACCTCCACTTGGGTCATCGTATACAGTTCATTGAATAAAGCACCAATAAAATGACCCGGCAACTGATTCACTTGAGCGGATGCTCGTTCACCGGCTTCACCAAATAACTCAGTAGCGGCAACACCAGCCGCAAAGTAGTCGTCCGTCACAGATGAAAACGCGCCGATCAAACCACTCAACATATCGCCAGCACCCACATTAATCGTCAACAAAGGTGAATTCGTATGCACCGTCTGTGTTTTCGTACCGTTAGTTATCACGTCAACCACGCCAGTTTGCACAATTACAGCACCGGTGTTTTTAGCAGCTAACTCAGCTTCTTGTTGATGTGTTTCTTGGTCCAAGGTATCAATCCCGCGACCTGCCACTTCCGCCTGAGCAAACCACGCAATTTCACTGGCATTGCCTCGGATGATATCAACATGCACCTTCTCCAATAACCGCCGCACAAACTGCGCGCGGTACGGCATCCCCACCGCAACCGGATCTAAAATTACCGGCTTGTTTTGTTGATTAGCCGCTTGGCCAACTGCCAAAAATAACGGCCATTGCGCTTCGGACAGCGTACCAATGTTCAAAACGACCGCTGACGAAACGCTAACTAGTTCGGCAGCTTCTTGTGGTTCATTGGTCATCAAAGGCGAAGCGCCCACAACGTTAATCGCATCCGCTACGTGTTGCATCGTCACAAAATTTGCAATGTTCAGCACGAGCGGTTGTTGCTCACGGACGTTGGTCAGTAAAGTGTTCATAATTCCTCCAGAATAGACAAAAAAATCGACCAACCCGCGTATAAAGAAACGGATTGATCGATTGGATAGTCTTATCTGGTCGGTCTACCATCACTTCCCTACGCAAGTCTTAACTCAACAGGTTCAAAGGGTCCGGTCATACCGTCTCAGCCAAATGGCTCCCCCAGTGGTGAATATTTAATTCATGATTAGTGTAACAGAGTTACTGGTAAATACAATCACCATTTTTTGCATAATAGTGAACAAAAACGACAAGTTCCCTTTTCAACCCAGTCATACCGGGCATTATGCTAAACTAATTGCATCAAAATTTTAGGAGTTCGTCATGGCAAGTGCTTTTAACGCTGCGGATATCGCCGCAAAGAAACAAGAATTGGGTTACCCCGCTGACACAACCAACGTCGCTTACATCGAAGCTAATCACAAGCTTGAAGATGTGATTGGCGCCTTTAACGCTTTCACGGGTAAGAATTTCGTGATTAGTTTTGAAGAAAATGGCTTGTTGTTCATGGGTCTAACGCCACTTAACCAATTTAATGGTACTGACAAGTTCGTTGCCTTGTCTGAAATCGGTACGATTGCCCACACGGACGAAGCTGTGTTCAACGGTCGCTTTGTCACTGATTCTGAAACGTTGGTGCTTGATTCACGACACGGTGATCACACTGAGAACCGCTTGTACACCACATCAACATTGGCTGACTGGGTCGCAGAAAACGTCGCCAACGTTAACGCCATTATCGATGGTTACAACGCAGCCAAGTAAATAGTATTTATTAGGAAGTGCCAAATCGGTACTTCCTTTTTTCTAGAACAGATGATTGAAAATCCTTTCTGCAACTGGCGCCAGTACTGCAACCAAGAACACATATTTGTACCATGTAATCGACTTTGTGAAATCGTCAAATCGAGCTGTCAGTACATCAATTTTGCCCGACAGATGGCCAACGTCCTTGCTAATCTCAGAAACATTCTTCTGTAAATCACGGATATCATCTTTCATCTCTTGAATATCAGTTCGCTTGAACTCTTGAAACTCATCATAAGTAACATATCGTTCTTTTACCATTTCATCCCCCTTACTAACAGTCAACGCTGTCAACAAATCCCCATAAACCACAAAAGAGATGCCAGCTCCATCGCTGACACCTCTTTTTATCGTACCGTAATTTTAATTTATTTAAGTCTGAAAAACAAGACTAAAGTGGCGATATCACCTTCAGACAGACAAGTAGCTACCATAGCAACTACTAATGCATCGATTAAATCTCATCATTATCATCGTCAATCAGTTCCGCCAGTGGCAACAACTTCAATTGACCATCCACCACCTGCAGGCTGGCCTTGAAGACTTCGACTTGCTCAGCGACCTGTTGCAAAACTTGTTCGTACTCCGTTAATAGACCAGATACCTTGAACTGCTTGCGTGCCATCACTTGGTTCTCAACCAAATCAATGGCAAAGCCAACCCCAGCGACCGCCAGATCAACAGCCACATTCTTCACCAATGGGTTGCCCTTCTTCGGTGTTGTAGCAGCTGTTTTGCGCAACTTAGCTGCCTGTCGGGCAGCCATCGTACCCGCTTGCAAAACCATCGCGCGCTTTGATGACTTGCTCAAGGCATTTGCTGTCGCATTTGGCGTAATCTTCACGTACTTAGCTGGTGTCATCGGCGTTAATTGCACATCGTGAATCAAATCTGAGTCAAAATCGAATTGCTTTGTCGCTTCATCCGTCATAAATGACACAACCATGTGGCGCAACGCTTCATTCGCGCCCGCTACCAACTGCGTTTCATATTGCAAAGCTACTGCGTCGAATTCACTCGTGCTAATTTTGTTATTCTTATATAACTCCGCCAACTGCTGAATGGCCACCCGGCGCGTTTGCTTCAACGCCTTGAATGGTTGTTGCAACTTGCGATTCACAATCATGTTCACGCGTGTTTCAACCGTCTTCGCCTTCACCGACTCACCCATACGGCCCGCACTTTGCTTCAAAGATTGAAAACCATCGCTCATTTTCGCCATTATCATAGTCCCCCTCAATGGTATGTATATAGGTATAGCTTACGTGATGAAACTTAAAAATGCACCTAAATCAGTCACGCATTTAGCCTAAATACCAAGTAGTCTGTTCAGGCTGCTTATCCAGGTCACCCTCTGCAAATTTAGCCGTAATCTTCTCAAGCTTGCCAATCTGCGTCACAAACTCTTTACCACGAGCAAACCTCAGCATCACTGACTGTTTAATGCGTTTTTCAATCAAACGAGTCGGCAACATAAATAACCCAGTTCCGCTCTTGGTCCATTCCGAACGTGACGCTGCTTTAACAGCATTCACCGCTTCCCACATCGTCTTATTCGCCATCCCCACCGTCACAAAAGGCGAAATATCATGCTTCAAAAAGTACAATAAATCATCCTTAGTGACAACAACAGGCAAACCATCATCATTTACCATAACTTCCGGTACCGGTTCAAGTACATCTTTGAAAAAAGGATACAGCAGCGGCCCTATCACCACCGGTCCGAACGGCATTTTACGTTCATCACGCTTATGAGACGCCACAAATTGTTGAAAATTTTTAGTCATAGTCCAGCCTCCCCATAGCCTTTGACTAAATTCTAACAAAAAACGTGCCCACCAACACAGCAGACACGTTCCTTCATTAATTCAAATCATCCCCATTCGTCGCGATAACCTGCTTGTACCACGCGAATAAATCCTTCTTCTTACGCTCCAATGTTCCGTTACCGGCATCATCTTGATCCACGTAAACCACACCGTAACGCTTTGACATTTCTGATGTTGAGAATGACACCAAGTCAATGATTCCCCACATGGTGTAACCCATCAAATCCACACCGTCGATAATCGCCTCACGCATTTGCTCGATGTGCTTGCGGAGGTAATCGATACGGTACGTGTCATGAATGCCACCATCTTCAGCAATTTCATCAACCGCGCCCAACCCGTTTTCAACGATGAACAATGGCACACGGTAGCGGTCCCACATCTCGTTCAAGGCAATACGCAAACCGATTGGGTCGATTTGCCACCCCCAATCAGAAGCCTCCAAGTATGGGTTACGACCACCAACGGCCATGTTACCAAGCGCATCCGCTTCACTATCACCGGCAGATGTCACCGTTGACATGTAGTAACTGAAGCTCAAGAAGTCGACTGGGTGCGCCTTCAAAATTGCCTCGTCATCGTCAGCCATCGCAATCTTCACGTTATGCTCCGCAAAGTAACAATTCATGAACTCAGGATACTCACCACGTACTTGCACATCCGTGAAGAACAAGTTCAACTCATCTTGCACTTGGGCAGCTTGCACATCGGCCGGATTTGGCGTAGCTGGGTATGTTTGCATACGCGCCAACATCGCACCAATCTTCGCTTCCGGATCAATTTCATGAACTTGCTTCGTTGCAATCGCGCTGGCCACAAATTGGTGGTGCAATGATTGGTAACGAATTTGCAGTTGCTCGTCATATGACAAGCCAGTATCAACCGCCCCCGTTTCGTGGAAGCCAAATGAACCGGTGTTGATTTCGTTAAACGTCAACCAGTACTTCACCTTGCCCTTGTAACGACGGAAGACCGTTTCCGTAAAGCGGTTAAAGTCCGCAATCGTTGCACGATCAACCCAACCATTACGCGTCACCGTCAAATGGATTGGACTCTCGTAGTGTGACAACGTCACCACGGGTTCAATGCCGTACTTGGCCATTGTTTCAAAAACCTTGTCATAGAAGGCCAAGCCAGCTTCGTTCGGCTCCGTCTCATCACCATTCGGGAAGATACGCGTCCAAGCCAATGAAATACGGAATGCCTTCGCACCCATTTCGCCCATCAACGCCAAATCTTCTTCAAAGCGGTGGTAGAAATCAACCCCGCGACGCTTTGGGTAGTTTTCATCCGTCTTGTCCGCAATTGCGATTTCAATATCTTCAAGCGTGATATTACCCAAATTCATATCCGTACGCTTTTCAGCCTTCTTCACCACTTCGGCCGTGCTTAATCCCTTGCCATCTTCATTCCAAGCACCCTCATATTGGTTGGCAGCCGTCGCACCACCCCATAAGAACCCTTCTGGAAAACCGGTTGGAATCGTTGACTTGTACATGTTGTATCCCCCGTACATCTTATTCTGTCTAATACGTATTCAGCATACCAACAGTTGTAAGCGGTTACAACGAAATTCGAGTAATCTATCAGGATTAGTCAAAAAATGGTCGATTTCAACTAAAAAAACAACATCCCGAAATATTTCAGAACTCTGTTCAACATTCGTTATGGCATGCTAAGAATCATGATCTCAAATGTGAAAGTATACATGATGAACGTGCTTCGAAATAATCCGAACGTCCGTGCCATCGCAGCATCACTTTTAGAGTCATCCATTTTCAATGTCGCCAGCCCAACGATGCCGACGACTGCGAAAATAATAATCACAACGTCAGCAATCACTGGATAATACGTAGCCTTGACAATATCGGTAGACAAAGCGATGGCAAGCATTAGTGCGATTGGCAAAAATGCGACACTATACTTTTTCTTGAGACCGCCCATAACTTTGAAGTTACCGCTCTTTCGAAAAGCACCCCTGTACAGTAGCATCAAGACTGAAGCAATAATTGCGCTTAAAATCATGAAAAATTCAGCCGCATTGGTAAAATTAACAACCATTTCAACTTCTCCCTCGTCGATAATCACTTATTCCAGTGCACACCTACAAGGGACGTTGCTACCGTTTGCGTTTTGATTAATTGCGGTTATACCCAAAACGACGTGTTTGCATGACATTATGATACCCACAAAAAATTTTTCATTCCTCTTCTGCTACTCAAATCCGTATAATAGCAAGTTAAAATGTATGTCATTGATTATATTTCCGTGTATACGCCCTATATTTAGGTGGCTTATCACATGTATCAATACAACACTTACTCAGAATCCTTCACTTTCTGAATCGGATTACGAGACTTAGAGGCGTCTCCTAGTGAACCAGCCTGAATCTTAATTTCAAAAGGAACATCAAATGCATTTCCCGATAACAGCGCTGTTCCAGACGGTAAACTCGGTAAACGAGCAACCATGCCATTTGTTGCCGCTGGAACATTTCGTCTAATGTAATCCAAATCCAGAGAATTTTGAATCCTATGAATGAAAAAAGCTCCAACTTGTGACATAACAACTCTCGATAACTCATTAGGAATCTGACTTACTACGCCTAAGTACACACTAAATTTCCGACCTTCGCGTGCTATTGTTTCAAATATCGTAGACGAATCATCATCCAAATTTCGGACATATCGATGCGCCTCATCTAGATACAAATAATCAAACGGCATCGTGGCTTTTTCAGATTGACTTTGGAACCTACTTCGGTTAAATTCAAAAACCTGTCTTGCAAGGTACGTCGATACTATTCTTAACGCATCATCGTCTAGGCCGAACAGATTTAAAACATATATTTTTGTTTCACGAGACGAATCACCATTTCTTAATGTTAATTCCTCCCCATGTTGCTCGTTTAATATCCCCGCTTCATGACCATATCGCGTCTTTAAATTTCTAAACCGGGCCATGAATGTCTCAGAATTGCCACGAATTCGTCGATTGCCTTTAACTTCTTCCTCACCAAAAACAACTTCAAAGGCTTCCTCTAAATCATCCAAGTTAAAAGAGTTATTTTTATTAACAGACTTTATTATTGCGTCCACACTATCAAATTGAACGGTATCTAAATACTCACGAATTTTTTTAACTATAGGCTCCCATCCCGTTTCGTTTCCATAATTCAACTTCCAATTTTTTAAGTCTTCCCTAATCGTCTCATCAGCTGGAAATGCTTTTTTTACCCACCTCGTCACAAGCCTCTTCAAAGTGGCAAGGCCTTCTTGTGTCGTATTATCTAACGCATCTCTAGCAAGCAAAGCATACACCACCTGGGAGTTCGTCGGTAAAATGCGAGCTATATTCAACGCTCTCGCCAATAAAGGTCGTTGCGTTTTCTCACTCGGTAGCAAAGCCGCAGCCCAGTCATCCAAACGTAATTTATTAAGAGGCAAATGCTTTTGCGTTACTTCTATATCCGTAGTAAATTCTAATCCCTCATAATCCCCGTGGACATCAAAGACAAAAAATTTCACTAAAGGATTAAGTTGCTTCTGAATATCGGCAATTTTTTGTAACAATGTACGGAGCGTAGTTGACTTACCAGAACCTGTGTTACCTAGTATCGCAATGTGAGAAGTTAATATTTTTTGTAGATTAAGATCAGGGTGCACTCTATCATAATTATTAACTGTCCCCAAGCTCACTAAATGATCACCGATATTAGAAAAAATACGGTCAATTACACGATCATCAGCAGCATATATGTTGTCTCCCACCAGCGGAAAATTCCCAGCACCTGATACGAATCCATCTTTACCAAGCACACCGATTGGTTCTGCAGAAAAAATCACTTTATCACTCTGAATAAATGAACTCTCTCGTTCATCTTCACCAAATCCGGCAATTCTCGCTTTAAAAACACGTAATAACAAGATTGAGCTGACTGCAATTGATGCATACACAAAATCTCCAACTCCTTTAATTTCCTGCACTCTACCATTACTAATTCGTGTTTCTAAATCCGAATGTTTTGCTGAGTACTCCACAATTCCTTCAGAAACCAATGTAATCGTTCCAATCGGCCATTTTTCATTCATATCTATTCACCTTCATTTTCCAAACCAAAATTCATGAACTTGATTAATGAAGAAAAGTAATGGGCTTTATTATCCAAGTATTCCCAGTTACCATCTTCATCTGGATTGAGAGAGTTATAATTTGGGTTTTTAGCGTTAGACACAAATATCGCTCCAAAACGTCCTTTAACCGATTCAACAAATTTCAATTGCTGTGCAGTTGGTTCTATAAAGGCTATCATAGTGAAATCGGGACGACCTAACGCTTGAATCAAGAAATTATTAATATGTTCGTCACCGAAACCATATCCATTAATCAATAAAACTGTATTCGGTTTCAGCATCTCAACAGACAACTCCCTAAACAAATCAGAAAACGGAAATCCCTGAGTATCTGCGTATTTTGAGCTTGTTGGAGCAATCAGCAATTCCTCTGAGCCATTCCCCATTCCATATACTTTTTTCACTCGTCCGTTTAAATCTTTTTGCCAGTTTAACGATCCGTGTAGCTTGTATACCCTAAAAAAAGGACTAACGGTTGACCATTTATCCCTGTAACGTTTTGTTGTGTCAACAACCCTACGTCCATACTCGGCGATGTTAAACTCCGACTCCAACCCCGACCTAAAACCGTCTGTATAAGGTAGCCCCACTTCATCCAAAGCCTTTTCGACATATAAATCATAATTGGGCGTAAAAATATTCACTACATCATGAGAATCGTCAGCATTCGCCCGCGTAGTAACCAATTTTGAAATGAAATCTCGATACAAAGGCAACGATTTCTTACTATTATTTGTAACACGCCCATTCACTTCATCGTAATATCCTGATTTCACAGACAACAATAGCTTTTGAATAAGGTCATCTTTAATCTTATTTTCCCCTTTAATCAACTCAGCTTCAGCCATACCTTCAATACGTGCACTAAGCCATGACAAAAATAATTCAATGTTTTCCACATTTGAATCAGATGCCCCCATTTTTGTTTCTATGTATCTACCCATTAGATATTCAAGATTATCCTTTTCAGTACCGACTAATTGGTTTTTATACTCCTTAAACGTAGTCCCCATGATTGGAATAGATAAAATTGATGACCCGGACCCTAACAAGACACTTAAATTAATGTTCGCCGTTAAGTATTCATTTAATAAAGATGCAACCTTTATTTCATCAATTTCATTCTGATCCTCACCTTGATACAAAAGATACTTATTAGCATCATCTAAACCACTCTTAACCATATCCTTACTCCTTTTCATACTGTCGCGCAACTAAACACCAAAACGATGTCAATGCTTAGATACCACGAATTGCGCAGAATTAACGAATCCCAACAATATTAGGATACTACCGATTCGAAGTCTGCTCTACTTCAAATTTTTAACCATAAATTTCAAAGAAACTTTCTCCATGTGAATGCACATTGTTACGCAAAAAAATAAACCCCAGAGCAAAAGCTCCAGGGCGTCCAATTCTATTCATTAACAAACAAAGCCTGCAACTTATCGATATTGACACGACGGAAATCTTCGTACTTACCGGCCAGTATATCCTCAGCCAACTCAGTGAGGACTTGATGACATTTCGGGCTAATCGAGCAATGCGTCAATAGATGTCCCAAAAACAAACAAATTCTTAGCCGTTCAAGCACAACTACATCCAGATTGAGTGGTGCATGTTTTGGCCAGCTTAACCAATTCAAGATACTGCGTTCCTGAATATAACGATTTGCCCCATTCACCTGGCACATCCAATGACTAATAACGCGAATAGCTGCTAAATCAGCCCGCACATTATCAACATTCTTCGTCACCTTAAAATTAATACCAACCGACGTTTCAATAATCGACCCCCGAGCAGTTCCAGTTACACCAGTAATCACAGACACATTGATCCAACTGGTATTGCGCCCCGAATCAATAACTGGGTAAAATGCGACCCCTGCCCCAATTTGAGCCTTATTTAAGCGCTTATGACCATTTTCATATAGCTCATAATAAGCATTAATTTCCAACGGCGTCCCCCAGTAGTTTCGTGCCACCATTTCAGCTAGCAACGCACGCGGCGTCTTCGCAACCAAACGGACTTCCCCATCCATCGTCACGATGCGTGTCGCAAACCCCTTGTCATGTTGTTCAGGCAGCAAGGCCAAGGTTTGGTCAGCTGACATCTCAATCTGACGGTTACCCTTCTCCAACGGAAGACCACTCAACCCAACGACATATCCAGTCCGATCAATTTCGTACTTAATCATAAAACATATTCCCCTACGTCTTTTTTAACGCCATCTGCTTTGACCAACAACCGTGATTTCAGCTCTAATTTATATAAATCAGAACTCCTTCACGCGATTTTCGCGGGTTTTTGCACAGTTTGCAGACAAAACAGATGTGCTTTAATAGTAAACGGCCAGAAATAAGAATCTGGTTACGCCGAAAGCGGTAAAACGAAAGGAGGACTTTATGGTCCAACAAGTAGATTATGCAACTCAACTCCCGCAGTACGATATGATGATTCGCAGCGTACTCAAAGCCGGGCATGTTTTCCGCACGTCACCTGATTACGACGATTACTATCAGGAACTGCGGTTAATTATCCTATTACAACTGATGGGTGGCTACGTTCCCTCCCCTTGCAAGAATAATGCCCTTTATCGGTTGCTACTTTGGCGACTACGCGATTTTCAGCGGCAGGCCAAACGGTATGATGACCATACCTGTTTTGAGCCAGCTGATGAAAACGTTGAAGATCTGCGTAGTTCAAACGCTTTAGACCGTTTTGAACTACATCAAGTACTGGCCAAGTTGGTCACCTGGGAAAAGAACAAATCTGACTTAGAACGCGTAATCATCGATTTGATTAAGTATCCCACAGATACCGTCACCAACCGATGCGCGCGCCTAAATATACATCGCGCCACCTACGCGCGTTGGATTAAACAGATTCGTTTGTTGATGTTGGATGTTACAGCTTAAGGTGAACTTCGGGGCGTCCTAGTTTTAGGGCGTCTTCTTCATAATGTTCCCTTTTATATACGGTATTGCACTATTCCGAGTACACTAGATATTGGAGATAGTGTGCTCAGCAAAGAAAAGAGATGAATAATGTAAATAAGCACCACGATTTAGCGACGTTTCAACTCGATTCTTAAGGAGAATAATATGGCATTAACAGAAGAAGATGTGCGTATTGCGTATGCAGCAAGTAAGATTACCACGGCAAGTAACCGTTCAAACTCTGGACGCGTGGCGCTTTGGCTTCACGTACCAGTTGAAGATGTTGACCAAGTGATTGATCAGTATTCACTACCAATCAAGAAAACTGCAGCGATGACGCATTTTTAACTTCTGATACAGTTAATCACTAACACAAACGGGCCAAGGAGAGTCAGCCGACTTCCCTTGGCCCGTTTTTTCGTATCAAATTAATATTGGTGAACTGGCACCTTCAACAAGCGAACTGTTTCGTTCTCTGTATCCGCATCAAACATGCATACCGTGTCCCCCAACCCGATTTCGTAGATGCTTGTGTACGTCATCTTGTGACCATTGACCGTGATCGTCGTGTCGGTATAATTACCAACCGTCAAATGCACCGTCATACCCGGCAAAATATCTTTCATGATAAACCTCCCCAATGTCCATTAATTCTTTAATTGACACTTATATTTTATCACGGAAGCGGTTTCAGGTGTTGGGTAACCCCAGATATTTCTACGACCAAGATCAATCAACAACTAATTTACCATTGCTATTTATACCTGTCGTAATTATGCTGTATTGCTCGTGAAAGATTATTAGTAACAATAGAATGTTCAGTATATTCATTGTTTGTACCAATAATTCTTTTTGCCTCATCCTTATCAGGCAGCAGTTTAGCCTCCAATATTGTTTCTAAATCAGATATGAGTACGTCACCATAAAAACGGGCCTCGAATTCAAGCCTATCTTCATCATTATCAAAGATAACGATGTTTTCCAGAGCTTCACGTGTTGAGTAATGAGCTTGATCAAAGTCTTCTGACATAACCTCATTCCATGAAGTTTTTAAAAGTTTGAAAAATTTATATTTCAAGCTATCCTTAGTCAGATAACGGTACCCAGTGTTTTCTTGACGGTGATTAATTTCACCCAATTCTGGGGCAATCACAACTCCCCTATATCTATCAAACCAGAGCAACGGGCCAACTTCCATTATTTTGTGTTGTCCATACATAAACTTTACTGTATCGTACTCTCTAATCGTCCACTCCGGGCCAACGTCAATCAACCAAGGGTAATAGTCGCCTTGTTTTATCCGGCGATCTGAAGCATCATATTCCTCAATTTGAATATAAAAATTAGGATCAAATTTATATATCAGTTTTGAACTCTCATCAAAATAAGACCAATCATCAATCTGGTCCACTAACATCAGAACGTTTCTCAATACTTTCATGTAACCCTAAACGTTTTTTAAATAAAAATTCTAGACGTTCAACGTCTGCTGTTTGATTAATAGGTGTATTGGAATCGTTGGTTCTTGAAAAGATTTGACCTACTCCCATGATCTTTTTCCCGTCTTTGTACGGTTTAGTCAAGTATTGTGGCACGTTATTAGTATTCAAAATCGTTAGAACGTCAACCGAATGTCCTTTAACTTCAAACGTTTCAAGGTCAAACTGCGGTACACCCCCTGATAACGAAATATTAGACAGCCAATCTGTTAGTTGTTGCTTATTTTTTCTGCCAACTTCGTCTTTTTCAACACCCTTAACTTCAAAAGAGCCATCTCTTACGCCATATATCAAGTAAGCATCTCGTGAATGGGTAGTATTCACAAAACTAAGAATATCTCTTAGTAATTCAGCTTGCTCTTATGATGAGATTCCGGACTAGTTTTTCTAGTTTGGTAAAATATCATCATAGGAGTATTTTTATTTATGGTTACACGTTATGAAGAGGACTTTAAAAAGTCCATCGTGGAGATGGTTAAAGCGGGCCGTCGGCCCGATGAATTATCCAAGGAATACGGTCCTTCAGCCGATTCAATTCGGAATTGGGTCAAAAAATATGCGCCTGTAGAAGTGAATGGCGAATCAATATCAGCTGATGAATTGAAGAAGTTGCGTAAGGAAAACGCAATTTTGAAAGAAGAGCTCGAAATTTTAAAACGTGCGGCGGTGTTGCTGGCAAAACATTAGTTTTGCGCGGTAGAAGTGTTGTTTTACCAATTATCCACAAAAATTTGGTACAGGGGCACCGCATCACACGCGTTCTGAGTGCTTTGAAAATTCCAATGTCCACTTACTCTGACTGGATCCATTGGGAGCCGAGCGCACAAGAAATACAACACAACAAATTGAGAATTGCCGTCGAATCAATTTACACAGCCAATAAAGGCATTTATGGTTATCGACGAATTGCTAAAACCATGCGCGACTTATTCAAACTAGCAATCAGCGACCGCTTTGTATGGCAATTGATGAGTGAAGCTGGCTTGAAATCGCGTATGCAAAAGCGATATAACAAGCCTACAACAGTCAATGACAAAGATCAGATGCCAAATCTCATTATCAATCTGGATGACCTAAGTGGCGTAATTACAACTGACATTACGTATATCCAGTTGACCGATAAGACATGGGTTTACATGGCTAGTGCATATGATCCGGAAGACCGTAAGGTGCTGTCGTATCGAATCGCAGATACGATGACAGCTCAACTAGCAACCTCAGTAATCGTTAAGGCGCTAAGACGAGGTGAAAAACCACTGTATGTGCATAGCGATATGGGAAGCCAGTATACCAGCGAATTGTTTGAAAATACACTGGAGTCCATAGGTATTAGGCACTCTTACTCCCGTAAAGGGCACCCTTACGATAATGCCCGCATCGAAAGTTTTCACTCGTTACTCAAGAGGGAGCTGATCTACCAGATTTCGAGAGTATCGCTGATGTGCAAGCCGCTGTTGGATGGTACGTCAACTGGTATAACAACAATCGTATATCACTCCGTGATGCCGCCTAGACCAATTTCTAGATGATATAAACGCGATTATACAAATTTGCCTATACACCGGCGTTTACAAGCACTGACTTTGTGAAGTCCAAAAATCACTCTGACCAGTGCTTATTTGCTATACCCTCAGACTTGTGAAATTCAACAAAATCCAAACTAGACCACCGTAACTCCATAGCCTCCGGCAGGCACAGGGGCAAAACCCCTGGACCCCATTAAAAAATGACCCAAAATCTGTACGAAATCAGGTCATTTTGAAAAATTTTCGTGGTACGAGCCCTAGCGGGCTCTAAAAAGAGGTCCGGAGTCTTGACATCAGAGCCGCTTTATTAGCTTGCCACTCTTCTTTGTAATCAATCCACTCATTTTCCTGAACTTTTGATTCAATTAGTTGTTCTAAAGTACTTTGATCCATCTTTCTCCCCTGCTTTCAATCCCTTGCAACTCTCGCACTTTCAATTAAAAGTTCAGAGGTTCTACAACGGACATTTCCTTCACTAGACCCCAAATTAGACCCCAAATTTTATTAGGAACACTTCCTGATGATTTGCCTTGGTTTTTTTGCCAATTTTCTGGTGTTGTATATATCTTTACAAGTTCATCATGTGGGACAATTACCCAATTTTTATTAGGCTCGCTATCAGACTTAGGAAAAGCCATGTATATATTTTTCCCAAAATATTCAGAATCGATAGTCACCCTGCCTTTTAATTGTATTTTGATAACGTCGCTTGTTACGGTATGAACAGCTACAATATCCGCTCCTTTATCATCAACCGGCAACCAGCTAACTACATATCCATAATCCACCAACTTAGCAGCTAGTTTGTGAAAATTTCTGTGCTCCCGAAATTTTTTGTCCATATCTTCAAAAGGCATCTTCCTTAGTTTTTCCACAATTATCCCCTTAGTATTGTACATTTCGCACTTCTTCGATGCTGATTTACACACACAATCAACCTTTATCATGCATAGCCAACAACGCTATCAAATCATGATGATCATTTACAAACCTCTTTATATTATCATCCACAGTATCCTCAGAGATTCCTTTCGGCCTTTCTTCTCTTCTCTGTTGCCTCAGCTTCTCTGACTCATTCATTTGCGACATTCGATGTTCATCAGACCGCTTAGTCTTTCTTCCTTGCTTCTCGCGCTTCATTTTCAGCTTTCTCTTCCCGATCAAGTTCATCCAACATAATTTGTGCTTTAACGTATTTTGCTATGCGTCTGCGTGTTTTATCACTTATATCTGGAATCTTGTTAACCCAACTTGTCACACTGAATTCAGCTGGCACGTTAACTATTTTCCGTTGAACATCCACGCCAGCCAACATATCTATTTCATCGTACTTCGGAGTCATGGCGCGTTTGTAGCTTAACTCAATCATTTTTTCAACTTTTTCGTCGTGATCATTAATGATAGTTCCTGTACGCAAGTACTGCGTTGAAACCCCTAATTCATTCGCGATTGCTGTCACCGAATCTTCTGGCAACTTACCGGACTTAAAGTAATCAATTAGCTCATCAAAAGAAATTCCACCTATCCCTTTGATGAATATTTTTTTGTATACGCCACTAATACGCACAAGGCTTTGAAACACTGGATCATCACTTATAAGTTTCCCGTAGTCAGTGTCTAAAGCGCCCGCAATTTTGAGCAGTGATACGTAAGTTGGCTCAACGCCACGTTTATATTGTGCTATAGCGCTTGGACTCAATCGCGCAAATGTTGCTACTTGGCGAAGACTTTTACCTTGTTCATCTGCGAACGCCTTAATTCGGTGATAAATTTTTTCAGGAGTTGCAACATCAATCAACAACTTTTGTCTGGCTTCAATATCTTTTCGCTCTATTCTCTTTTGCTCTATAAGACGTTTTATTTTGTCCTGTGTGTCGTCATCCATTACAGAATCCTCCTAGTTTTTCTTACTCAAAAAACAGACTCATTAGTCACTTATCTGAAAGATATGCCGCCAATCCGTCCAGATAATCACAAATCAATTATATGATTAACGCAATGATTAATCAATGACACAAAAGCGTTGTTTAAACCAATTCGTTTGATTAATCATTACAAATCAAGTGTTGATTAATCATTCTAAACGTTGTATAACTATCAATGCAAATTGATAACAAGCAGGTGATTATTTTGGCAAAATATCCATTCAACAATGCATATTATGAACATATTAAGGACATCGCTGCTATTGCTGATGTAGGTGAAAAACAACTTCGTAATCGAATTCTTAACGGGCAACATCCTGATTATGCCGTCGCCGAAATGCTTGAGCTAAAAGCACAAGGTATGGATGGCAAATCTCACCCCGTGTACGTTGATAATCAGTTATTCCCTTCGATACAATCGGCAGCAGACTTCTTAAATGTTAGCACTACCACCATCAAACGACACCTTCACAGCGGACGCGTACTTTCTAAAGATTTGGCTCATTTACATAAACGGTTTCCTTACAACGGTGTAAACTATAAACATTTAACTGAAGTCGCCAAAGCCGCTGAAGTCAATTATTCCAGTATGCAGCAGGTAATGAGCGAACTAAATATTTCTCATTTAGATGCTATTAAACTACTGAAGGATCGAGAACTAAACGGAGGCAGTAGCAGAAAAGTAACCTATCACAATGTTACCTACCCTTCTGTTCGAGCCCTATCCAAGCACTTATGCCTACCCGAAGAACAGGTAGGTAAAGCTACTATTGTCACTGGAATTCTAACTGATGAAGACGTAGAAAGAATTCGAAATAGAAAGCAGCTCAAAACCAGACCAGTTACTGCTTTTGGCAAATCTTGGCCAAGTATCAACTCGGTTGCGAACCATTTTAAGATTAGCGGTAGTAAATTACGTGAATACCTCGATAATAAAATGTCACCTGACGAAGCCATTTCGCTTCTTTTAAACCGTAAAGATAAACGAAATAAGCACAAAGCCATCATGACGCCAATTGCGGCAGACGAAGAATGGCGTGAGGTTACTAAATTCCCATCAGGACAGTTGGTTTCGCTGACAGAGCCCATATTCGTCTCAAACTATGGTCGAGTGAGTCGTAAGTCAAAAGACAATCAAATGTGGCTTGTTGACCTTAATCTCAATCAAACATCTGGAAAAAAATATTACTCGGTGAATCTGGGGTACAAATCGAAAACGTCAAAACATACAACAAATGAAAAGTTACATCGTTTAATTTACATGGTTTTCCACGATAATGAACCTCTACCCAAAAAGTTGGTTATCCATCACATAAGCGGCGACTCGCTAGATAACCACCTTGAAAATCTAGCGTTAGTTTCTCATCTAGAAAATACACACGAACCAATCGTTGATGCACGGCGGACATTCGAGCTGTACAACCGTATCGGATTTCCAGATAACATGTTCGAAAGCATGATTGGTGAACTGCAAAATTTGCTTTTGAATTATGACTTTCCTTTGGAGGATAGTGATGACTAGAATTACAGGGCCATATGAATACAAAGGCAAAACTTACAAAACACAACGTGATTTAACGGACGATTATAACGTAAACCTGGCAAATTTTTCTTGGCGACTGCGACATGGACGTTCGGTTACTGAAGCAATGAATGATTTGCTAAATCCAACTGACACATCAATTTCCTATAATGGTCAAATATTTGCTAGCCAATCTGCTCTTGCAAAATACGTTGGTGTGAAACCTAATTCATTATCAAATTGCCTTAAAGTAGCTTCCTCTACTGAGGAGGCGGTTGAACATCTGTTGGCTAAACAAAGACCAACCGACGTTTATACAACAAAGCTAATTGACGTTTTGCCTGGTGAAGAATTCGTTAAAGTAGAGTTCCTCCCATCCGGACAACCAGTAAAGACCCATCAAGGTCAGATATTTGTTTCGAACATGGGCAGAGTAGCCAAACGCAAATTAGACGGCATCATGTACCTTCGGACATTGCGAATCGTTCATCCAAATGGCAAAAGCTATTATGAAATGTCGCTATCATATTTAGACGAACAGGGAGAACTTAAGCATCAAACCGTCTTAGTTCATCGCGTTGTGTATCAAGCCTTTTTTAAATTACAGGCTTATCCTAAGACTGGCTACGTTGTCCATCACATCGACGGTGACAGTTTGAATAATCGTCTAGATAATCTGACTTTAACTGATCAAAAGTACAATTCTATTGAGCCGATTGCGTTTGCACGACGGTTAGTGACAGATTATAAAAAATTGGGTTATCCTAAGTCCGCGATTTTGCGTTTCATTGATGAACGGCTCTGATATGGAGTTACGGTGGTCTAGTTTGGATTTTGTTGAATTTCACAAGTCTGAGGGTATAGCAAATAAGCACTTGTCAGAGTGATTTTTGGACTTCACAAAGTCAGTGCTTGTAAACGCCGGTGTATAGGCAAATTTGTATAATCGCGTTTATGTCATCTAGAAATTGGTCTAGGCGGCATCACGGAGTGATATACGATTGTTGTTATACCAGTTGACGTACCATCCAACAGCGGCTTGCACATCAGCGATACTCTCGAAATCCTGTTGGTAGATCAGCTCCCTCTTGAGTAACGAGTGAAAACTTTCGATGCGGGCATTATCGTAAGGGTGCCCTTTACGGGAGTAAGAGTGCCTAATACCTATGGACTCCAGTGTATTTTCAAACAATTCGCTGGTATACTGGCTTCCCATATCGCTATGCACATACAGTGGTTTTTCACCTCGTCTTAGCGCCTTAACGATTACTGAGGTTGCTAGTTGAGCTGTCATCGTATCTGCAATTCGATACGACAGCACCTTACGGTCTTCCGGATCATATGCACTAGCCATGTAAACCCATGTCTTATCGGTCAACTGGATATACGTAATGTCAGTTGTAATTACGCCACTTAGGTCATCCAGATTGATAATGAGATTTGGCATCTGATCTTTGTCATTGACTGTTGTAGGCTTGTTATATCGCTTTTGCATACGCGATTTCAAGCCAGCTTCACTCATCAATTGCCATACAAAGCGGTCGCTGATTGCTAGTTTGAATAAGTCGCGCATGGTTTTAGCAATTCGTCGATAACCATAAATGCCTTTATTGGCTGTGTAAATTGATTCGACGGCAATTCTCAATTTGTTGTGTTGTATTTCTTGTGCGCTCGGCTCCCAATGGATCCAGTCAGAGTAAGTGGACATTGGAATTTTCAAAGCACTCAGAACGCGTGTGATGCGGTGCCCCTGTACCAAATTTTTGTGGATAATTGGTAAAACAACACTTCTACCGCGCAAAACTAATGTTTTGCCAGCAACACCGCCGCACGTTTTAAAATTTCGAGCTCTTCTTTCAAAATTGCGTTTTCCTTACGCAACTTCTTCAATTCATCAGCTGATATTGATTCGCCATTCACTTCTACAGGCGCATATTTTTTGACCCAATTCCGAATTAAATCGGCTGAAGGACCGTATTCCTTGGATAATTCATCGGGCCGACGGCCCGCTTTAACCATCTCCACGATGGACTTTTTAAAGTCCTCTTCATAACGTGTAACCATAAATAAAAATACTCCTATGATGATATTTTACCAAACTAGAAAAACTAGTCCGGAATCTCATCATAAGAGCAAACTTAATCGACTAAGGTACAATAACTAATCAATAAAAAGCATCCCCACCATGGATAATAATCCTTGATGGGGATGCTTTTTTCGCTAAACTTTTTTGTTTATGCAGTAACTCGCGGGATTGTTTGACATTATCTTTTCCAAAGATACGACACAATACTATACCAGACAAGCTACAGAAAACTCTACACAATACCTTTGAATATATTTTGTCTACGTGCACGTCTTATTATTTATAACATTGTTTCTACAGTTCTAGATTTGGTAATTGATAATTCGTAATAATTAGATGCTCTACATCCTTTTCATTACGGTTCATAAAGTTTACACCATACGACTTATCAAAACCAGTGACATGAATCTTTTGCCCATTCGCAGCATCCACGCTTTCGGGATACAACGAATTAATTAAATCCGTCGACTTAATAATCATCATCCAATTAGCTGCTGTTTTGTGAATTAAATAGTCTGCCAAACGCTCCTGCTCAGATTGGCCAAACTCATTATTTGCATACGTTGAAAAGTCAGTATCATATGGCGGATCAAGAAAGATAAAATCTCCTGGCTCTGGAGTATGATTATCCATAAATGTTTCAAAATCCATATTTCCCATAACCGTTTTGGTTAGTAGATTTTGTAGCTCTTCCGATTCAAAATATTCAATTTTTGAAGCCATCATAATATTGTTGTACGATTTCCCACCATACGGAACATTAAACTTACCGGTCTTACTATACCTGAACATAGAGCTATAGGCATATTGCCGGATAAACAAGTAAAGCGCCGCTTGTACACCTAGCGGGAACACGCTCATATCATTGAAGGCGTCCCTATAATGCACATAAATAGATGACTTAAATGCAGTTGTGATTATATCTTCGAAGTCGGCATCACTGATTAAAATATCTTCATCCGCCTTTTTGCTCAAAAACGCCGCCTTACGAGCCAAAGAGACGGGTATATCCTTGAAGAAGGTTGCTGCATCAAACATTTTTGGTGCAAACACCATATTTGATTTCATATTTTTTAGGGAGTCAACAAAATGCATTTTTCGAATTTTGGGGTCAGCTATTTTCATCCCCAATTCCATCAATTCTTTCAGACTTTCCATATTCTGTTGAACGAATACATCGACTCCCTTCCAAGAACTATCCATTTCCAAGATTGTTTTCTTGAAATCATCATCTTGATTTGCGACCGATTGATACAAGCTCATTAATTCGTGTGATCGATCATTAATATAGTATTGCTGTGGGTTCTGAATTGTGCTGGGCATTTGGAAATATACCGCTCCGCCACCAACAAATGGTTCATAGTACTTTTTAATACTGCGTGGAAGAGCAGGAATGATGTATTTCAATTCCTTAGTTTTACCACCCGGGTATTTGAGTAATGGAGATAACATTCAACCGCTCCTATTGTTCGTGTTTTTAAAACGTCTGAATCTAATTTTACAAAAAAGAATTGATTTCCACAACATAAAAAAGGCGCGATTGCACCTTTTCAGATAGAATTATTTTCTCGACGCTTTAAATTGTGTCACCAAAAAATCAAAATCATCCAGCACTTCTTCTGCTGATAACAAGTCCACCATCGGTCCATCCACACTATATAAACCGTACACCCTAGCAATCCACGCATCTCGTAATCTATAATGATCCGCTAAAAACGAATACTCTCTAGGCGAGAGATAGAATGGTTCATTTGGGTCTAAACTTATCGTTGTTTTAACTTCGATATAGCGCGTTCGCCCGTCATCTTCAAAAGAAAGAATATCATAACCCGTACCATCACCTACCACTTTAGAGGTATGTTGGACTCTATGAACATCATCTGGAAACCGTGTTGCCACACGATTTCTTTCGATTTCCATTACAACAGCTTCACCTTCGCTGCCAATCTTGTTTCTATTTGCATTTATCGCATTCCAGTCAGTATGCAAAACCGGCTTTGGCATCTGCCTTCTACGCACTAATCGCTTTCTTTTTGCATCGGATAAATCAGATAATCTGATTTCGTCGCCCGCTCCTTCAATTAAGCGCCAAATTGCTCGATCTCCATTGGGGCCCAAAAATTTTTCAACCTCAAAACCTTCTTGGTACTCACGGATTTTTGATTTTTTCTGATGAGATACAACATTACCTATAGTTTGCAAATATCTGGGTTCTTTTCTCGATTTTGGAATTAAATCTAATGGAGTGGGTTCATAAAATTCAGTAAAAACCTTCTTCATTTCCTCCGTACTTAACGTACCATATTGCTCCAAAGCCATTCGGGCAACAACTCTTGCCATTGGCTCTGTCAACTCATCTTCATCCATAATTTTCTACTCTGTCTTTCATCCACGTGTCAACTAATATTTCTATCCCCTTTGACCACTCTTCGTAATTGTTCATCGAGAGGGTCACTTGACTGATACCATCTACAAGGGCAGCGACATCATAAATACTTGCGTCAGTCTTGTACGCAACTTTCATAGTCTCAGAAAATTGTTTAATCGTCAGAGGAACAACAGGGACTGGTTGTCCAATCCACGATTCTCGATTGAGCAAGAAAAACTGCCACATTGTCCGTACGTTCATTCTGGAAGAAATGAACAATCCAATTACACGCTTGCCAGTATCTTTATTTTGCTCAATTTTGCGTAGTACGTGATCAATCACTGAACTGCCTTCGTGCTCCCATTGTTGTACACCAGTCATTAGGGAAACCTCTGGCAAAATTATTGAGTTATTATAATAGACTTCCATATCCGGAGTATTACCAGTTCCAGGTGCAAATGATTTAGGTGTTAAATCTGGATTCATCTTAAAATTGTGAACTACCTTTTTATGATCTCCATTAAGTGCAACGAAAGCCTTCCACGTATTAACTTCCAACCAAAGCGCAGACATATCATTATCTGTCAATATCGTATCAAAGCGTTCCAAAATTTCACGACGAACCGCACGGCTTTTTGATTCGACTTGTACAAAAAGCTGCTCTTTACGCTCCAACACTACTGAATCAAGCTCACTCTCAATATCCTTCAACGTCGCTATTGGCGCTCTAACAACAGATTTCAACAGGTCAGACGCTCTCTGAGAGGTAAACGCGGGTTCGGGAACCTCACTATACAACTTACTGGCTATGTCAAGTTTATCTTGAACAAGCTCTCGACGCTCATCCACGTTATCCCACGGTAGAGTTACATTTCCAACCGCACCATACCACTCCAAAGAATTCGAGAACCAAGCTGAACAGATTCACCCTTAATTACTTGTAGTGGTGGCGTTACGAATGTATACTTCTCAACCAACTGTTTGAATTTAGTTTGATTAAGTTCCGACACCCGAAGCTTTGTCGCGGTACCACGGCCATGACTATAAAACATTTCTGTAAACTCAAGCGACCGTCTCAATGCATCTGTATAGTCTTTCAAAATACTTTTTATCTTTTTCGTTGGCACTGGTGGCAAATACGTATTCCAAACATCTTCAACTAAATCTTCAACCGCTTTCGTATCATTTCTAGCAGGCAAGTCGGCATATCTATGGCGAAAATCACTTACAGCCTTTTCAGTAGTTTTATAGTCAGAATCGTGAATCTGACCAAAGATAAAAGTCATTTCATTTCGTGAAATGTACCCGAATTTGGCAATGAGTTTAATAACTGTCTTGATTGGAAACACACCTTCTCCATCAACTACAATATACATCTTTAACAGTTGTGCTAGGAAATCCTCAGCATTAAACGTTCCATCAACAATCCTCCTACCAACAGGCGTTAGATTTGCATTACTTGCATCCATAAATCCATATTGTTCAGCTGTCGTAACAACTTGTCTAACAATAGATTCCTTGTCGGCAGTATCACCATCCGGCTGCTTTCCCTTTAGAAAATCTTGATAAGGGATGGTCACCAACTTATCAGGAAAATCCAAATCACTTTCGAATGCATATCTAATTGCACGACGAGTTGGTCGTAAGTTCTTAAAGCTTTTCGAAGTATCTGGATTTTGATTAGGAACTACAAGTTGGTAATCCTCATTCTGAAATTTATCAAAATACGGCAGCCAATCAATTAGTCTCGTGATAGACCTCGGAGCTGTGCGCCAATTAAATGTTGTTTCCATAAAAAGGTTCTGCCTTTCAAAAAAAGAATAAGTGGTGGTCTTTTTAAACAAAAAACTCAATACTCACCTATGAATAACCTCATTATACCATTTCAAAATGACATTGATTTCTAAGATAAAAAGCATAAAAAAAGACCGATCTCCGCGTTTCATATACACATACGAAACGTGAAGCCCAGTCACTCTCTACTTTTTAATTTTGAAAAACTACATGCGCATTTTGCACTTACACTGCTAATCGAACATTCTAATTTCCTAACAACTGGTTCCGCAGCTCATCATCAACAGCATATATATACAACCCACGGACAGCGCGTGTCATCAAAACATTTAGAGCATCGCGTAAATGTTTTTCAGTACCTGCAGAACCAATCTTTCGATTAAACGCAGCCCAGTAAGATTTGTTTTCATCATCATCGATTACAATATGACCATCACGATACTTTATTGACGGTCCCAGAATCACACCTGCATAATTCAAATCAAATCCTTGAATTGTAAATGTCGACCCAACTTCAACAATCGTATCCGAATCTTCAGCCCACGTTACTTTTTTCTTTTCCTTAACGGCAGTATAGTTCCATGGAATAGATAAACCATCTACCTCTACAAACCATTCGCCAACGTTGTCCCATTCCCAATCGTAAGTAGCTAACATTCGCGACAATCCGAATTGAGCATTTTTAGATTTAATTTCATTAAACATGTCCGATACATTTGCAAATGCCTTAATCTCATAATTCGTTGAAACGGGAATTTCACGCAGTTCGCCATTCACAAATTCATCAATCCATTTTTTATCTTCATCATCTATTTCCATTCGCATCTGAGTTGTTAGTTCATAACGCGTCGTAGCTTGCTGCCGTAATTTTTTAACCGCATCTTCATCCCATGACTGATCCGCTCTCAAAATTTGATTTGGGTCAAATATTGCAATTGTTGTCTTTGCAACGCTTTGAATTGCTGAGATTTGCTCTTTAGCATTAAAGTAATTTTGTAGTTTATGTGTCCAAGCACCTTTGTTTGGTTGGGTCATAACAAGGTGTGCTTCGTCAATTAACACAACATCAAACTCATCACCATGATTCATTACTCGATTTAGAAGCTGGGTAGGCGTACCGACAATGAAATCAGGTGTACCAAAAGTCGTTTTTAGTTTATCGACCAAATTGCTGTACACCTTTACTTGTTCCTTATGGTTCACTACTAAAGCAACTCTCAATTTCTGACTTAACTCTGCCCTTTTAGCAAACTCTCGCGAAGCCAAATCATAAAACAGCCTGCTAAGCAGCACTGTTTTCCCAGTTCCAGCTGCACCCTCTACAAGAATAAGTTGACCCGTTGCTTTATTTTTAACTTGTCCAGCAACCGTGTTTAGTATAAGGTCTTTCGTCTTTTCTTGCTCCTCATTTAGGCTCTTAAACGGAGATGCCTTAAAGATTGCACGAGTTACCACGTCTGAAAATTTTGGAAAGAGCTTTGGATCTCGCTTATTCAGTTCATCGATTGTTAATCGAAAGACCTCGTCTGTCTTATCCTTACCACTGTAATTATGAGACTGGTCATTTCCTCTAGAATTTAATAGTTCTATGTCGAACACATCAGGCGCACCAATTAGATATTCAATCATCCTATTCTCAATATCCAGTGTCATCGATTTTTGAAACAATGGGTTACCGATGATATACATGTCGGCATCATTCAACGTATTTATCTTATCGGTTGCTTTTTGTAAATGCTGTTCAGTTCGTTGGATAACGTCATTCGTTTCTCCGACGTACACGCGATAATGTGATTTTTTCTTGTAATCTTGATTAATTACGTAAACCGTTGGCTGATTCAAAATTACATCACGCTCAGTTGCATCGAGATCTTTTCGGAGATTACGAATTCCTTGTTCGCTATAATTTATAGATTTAATGACGGGCTTTTCCATCGTACATACTTCCCAGTTCAATTTGTCATATTTCATTATAGCAAAAGGCAGAAAGTTATTTTTAAACTTTCTGCCACGTATTATGATTTGAAATACATACGTTTATAACCTATTTTGTGTACATGAATAAAAATCGTCGCACAAGCTCATCAGCCTTGTTTTTCGTATTGAAATTTACTCCTTTAGCACTTAATAAAAACGACTCCAAACGTATCTGCTAAGAATGAAAATTCCTATGTACTAAGAAACACTACCAGCTCGCATTAATCCGTGACCTAGCGTTTAACAGCTACCACATTCTCAATTTGACATTTTACAGCGTCACGTCTATCCGAGCCTTACTATCAATCACCGCAAATTTCTGCAGTAACTCCATAACAGGCAGATCCAGCCTTTCCCGTTTCACAACCTTCGTAGAAATATCCTTGTGTGCCTCCATATGCCACAACACCGTTTCGGTAATATTGTTTGGCTCACCATAGAATGCAAACGCAATCATCGCACCAACGGACTGATGCCCTGGCATATGTGCAATCCCAGTAATTCCATCTACCGATTTGGTTATACCTTTACCTAAGTCATGGAACATCGCGACCTGGCGTAGCTCATCTGCGGGTGCTGCCTTAATTGTCATATCAATGTGCTCTTTAATCGACTCCAAATGATGTGGATTATCATGACTTTGGTAATCAAGCTTAATTTCATCTGCTAGCGGCGTTACCAATAGTTGGGTGAACAGTTCATCAGCAGAATGACTGGTAATTATCTTGTCACGGTCTACTGTGTTGAAGATATCAGAGTGAATAATCACTTCATCAGCATCTACACCAATTCGCGGTGGTTGAAAACTAATGTACTGTGCTTTAACCGACTTTGATGACAAGCCGTTTTCGTCATTCATCAACTCAGAGTATGACCGGATAAAGAAATGCGTCGTGACTTGTGACACACCATATTTAGGTTCTTTATAACGGTTGTACATCCCCCGCCGACGTGATCGCGTTAAGTTGCTATCCAACAACACAAACACGCCCTCTTCATTTTGCAGAATTGCCGTATCCAACAAATTGTAAATGCGGTTATACACCGTAACATCTTGGGTGTGGGTGATATCAAGCGTCCCATACTGGTTGAGTCGCTCTTGAAAAGCATCAAATACGCGAATATTTGAATTGTTACGCTGTAATTGTGCAACAAACGCAGCCATGTCACCATTTGATAAGCCAGCCGTTAAAATGAGTTGTTTCATGACGTCACCTCCTTCAACAGAAAAATTCATGCATAACTGTCATTATCTCACATCGTTAGAACCAGCTTACCATGCGCGCCGCCATTTTGTAGATGAAGTTACGCACTCGTTTAACTGACCAATTGAGCCATTTTCTCTATTTGTAGCAAACCACAGAAAAAGCCAGGGCACGAATCCCCCTGGCCAGAAATTATTTAATCTTGCGACTGAAAGACCAACTGTCCCTTTTTGAATACTTGTCGCTCTTCTGCAAACGCGTGCAGGTCTGCCAACGGATTATTCCCCAACACAACAAAGTCTGCTAACTTACCATTAACCAACTCACCTGCATCGTCAGCCACATGCAACAACTCGGCACCTGACACCGTGGCCGCAAGCAATACCTGCGCCGGTGTCACCCCCGCTTCCTGCATCATCAACAACTCCTGCACAACCGCTGTTTGGAAATCATTGTATGGCGTACCCGCGTCGGTCCCCATCGCCATTTTCACACCTCTTTGGACAGCCAGCTTCATGCTATTCATGTGAGCGTCTGCAACTTCTTGTGCCTTCTTAACCATAAAGTCCGGTAGTACATCTGGGCATCGATTGATTGCCCAAGGTGCTACTAACGTTGGCACAATAACCGTTCCTCGCGCCAACATCATATTAGCAGCTTCTTCATCCATATAAATAGCATGCTCCACTGAATCTACACCAGCTCGAACAGCATTCTTAATACCAACGGTGCCTTGAGCATGCGCAGCCGCTGTAAACCCCTTATGGTGGGCCTCCAGTACTGCAGCGGTTAACTCGTCTTCGTTCAATTGCACATCAGTCGGTTGTTCGCCGTCAACACTGACACCCCCGGTCGCCATAAGCTTTACGTTCTTGGCCCCCCGTTTCATATTTTCACGTGCCGCTTTACGAGCTTCATCCGGTCCATCGACTTCACGACCTAAATTGGCGCCGTGACCCCCAGTCATGGTCAACGCCGGACCACTACCGACGATTTCCGGCAACAATTGCTGACCTTGTTTCTCCAGATTAGCTAGGGTTAAATCGACATCAAAAGTCGACCCCATATCTCGCACGTAGGTAACACCCGCCGCAAAGGCCTGCTGCAAATTATTCAGCGCAACAGTTGTATCAACTACTGGGTTCACCCCAGCAGTAAATTGGCCATATGGATCCAATACCACATGAACGTGCGCATTAATCAATCCCGGCACCACGTATTTACTCGTTAAGTCGACAACCCGCGTCATTCCCGAATCGTCGAGTTCTACTAACCGACCAGTTTCATCATTAACCGTGAAATCCATTCGCGTGAATACCTCGGATTCTCCAGTAAATACTTGTGCATTTCGATACGTTGTTAGGCTCATATCACTATCCTCCAAATTACTTCTTAACTGCGCAGGTAAAATCAAACATTGACCCAACTGTGTTAACTTGAACACCCTTTACCTTGCTATTCATCAACGTTGCGCTAGCTGGGTAGTACAACGTAACTGCTGGCACGTCCTCTTGTAGTACCTTATCGGCTGCACCTAAGTCAGCCATACGCTTCTCTTTGTCTTGTACATCTGTGGTTTGCGCATCGCTCACAGCCTTGTCGTATGCTTTGTTTGACCACTTACCAAAGTCCATCTTAGCCCCAGTCGTCCACAACCCCAGGTAACTTAGCGGATCGGCATAATCCCCACCCCAACCAGTAAGTACCAAATCGAAGTCTGATGACAGCATTTGCTTAACGCGGGCTGGCTTTCGCTCTGTTTTAACAGTCACTTTCAGTCCCTTCAACTCTTGTAGTTGTGATTGTAAGAATTGTGCTTGATTCTTTGATGAATCATCTTCATCGGTTAACAATGTTAATTTGACAGACTTTTTATGTGCATCTTTCAATGCCTTTGACCATAGCTTTTGCGCCTTGACCTTGTTGTAGGTCGTATAGTCAGTTGCATAAGCTGAAGCAAAATCCTTACCAGTTTTGGGATCGGTTGCAACGCCCTTTGGTGTGAAGGTTGTGCTGTTGGTTCCCGAACCAGTCACAACACGGCTAACCATTTGTTCCTTGTTGACCGCGTATTGCAACGCTTGACGAGCGTTTTTGTCACCCAACACACTGTGAGTCACGTTAAGCGCCATATACTGTGCACGCGCATTCTTCAATTCACGGAAGTTCTTGTTGCTTTTAGCTGTTTTAACTTGCGTTGCAGTTAGCGTCGTGAAATCAACTTTGCCTGAGTTGTAGAGGTTATAACCTGTCGTTGAGTCAGTTACCGTTTGGAACGTTACCTCATCTGGCTTAACTTCCTTGGCGTCAACATAGTCTGAGTTCTTTTCCAATGAATACGTCTTGTTTGAGCCGGTCCAACCCTTCACCACGAACGGACCGTTTGATAGCGTTTCTTCAGCGGTTGTACCAAACTTGCTACCTTCTTTTTCAACGAACGCCTTATTTTGAGGATAAAATGCAGTCCCGACTAGCACTTGTGGCAAGATTGGTTCAGGTGCGTTTAGTGAAACTTGCAACGTCTGTTCATCCAACGCTTTTACACCCAATGTGTCAAAGCCCGTGCTTTTACCACTGTTCAAATCCGTTGCTCCAACCATATTTGACATCAAAGACGCGGATGTCGATTGGTTAGCTGGGTCCACCGTTCGCTGCCAGCCATAAACATAATCTGCCGCAGTGACCGGATCACCATTTGACCACTTCAATCCGTCGCGGAGCTTGAAGGTCCACGTCTTACCATCATCGGAAACCTTGGCTGAAACGGCATCAGCCAACTCACCCTTACCGTCCTTTCCCATGCGATAAAGCCCTTGACCAGCTTGTGAAGGATCCAAAGTCATCAAATCTGATGTCTGCGTCCAATTGATGGTTTTGCCATCCGCATGAGCAGCTACTGTTGCAGCCCCAAGAGCGGCAAAGACCGTCGCTGAAAGTAATACTGATTGTTTAACAAACTTATTCATAACCATATCTCCTAATATTCCTGTATGACCTACGAGAAAAAGTTTGAGCTCAAAAAAATATATAAAAAAACGGCTAGTATTCTGCGCAAAATACTAGCCGTTACTCGTTTACAAAGTAATTAAATTTGGCTAGCCATGATAATCTTCCTTGGGAAGCAGTCATGACTAGCGTTAGCATCTCAAAAAGCCAACCATCACTGCGAAATAATAATAATCGCAATGATAATTGGGGCAACCAACGTCATAACATTCAACTTTTCAACTGACACGTTCTTCATGACGTTGTCCTCCTTCTTTTTGATAAGTCTTAGTATATCCACATCATTAGAAAAGTCAACACTTATTTCTAATAATTCTTTCATAAGCGTCTCGCGCCTCTTAAAAAAATAAAAGCGCATCCAATTTGGTGTACTAGGCCCCGTCAAGTTGACGGTGGAAATAATATAAAATTTAACTAGGCGCTCGCACCGCCGTAAATGGCCATATTCCGGAATTCTTCCGGGGTATGGCCATTTATAGTTTCCGAACGTCGAATCAAGTTGAAGTAATCAATTCCTGCTTTGATTGCCTTAACTGCTTCCTTGAATGTGAAACTGTGTTGCTTATCCCACCATTCGACTTTGAAGTCATTCCAAAACTTCTCCATGATGGCGTTGTCGTATGGTGTTCCCGGGCGAGACATACTGCGATGAGCGTTGTGTCGCCTTAGATAGTTTTTGAAAGCACCAGAAGTATACGCTGCGCCACGATCTGAATGCACTAAAACATGTCGTGGATGCCCGCTAATTCGATATGCGCGCTGAAAAGTTTGGACAGCTGCAGCTGAAGTTTCTGTTTCGCTTACGTTAAATGAAAGAACGTACGTACCGTATAAATCAATCACGGCTGAAAGTTTAAGTGTGTGTTCTAGGTTTGCGCCGTAGCGCAATTCAGTCATATCAGTTGCCCACTTCTGATTAGGCGCTAAGGCAGTAAAGTCCTGATTCATCACGTTATCAGTGATGTACATTTCATTTGTCTTAATATGGTTGTGCTTCTTCTCTCGGATATCCGCACGGATACCGGCGATATGCATCAAACGACGAACGCGTTTGTGGTTGATACGTTGAGAAATTTCTTCATCAAGATTGATGTACATCGTCATTCGCTTTACCCCGAGGTTGTGCTTATGAGCTTCATCAAGGCCTCTGATTTTCTCCATCACGAGTTGGTTTAGTTGATCATTCGCCGTTTCAGACCGCCTAAGCCACTTATAATACGCTTGCTTAGATACTTCGGCGGCCTCGGCTAATTGATAAATAGGATATGCCGCTGGATTTTCCTCATGAAGTGCATGCATTGCTTCGTACAACAGCACGTTAGCGACCCGGTTTACAGTTACCTGCCTTTGCTTAGAATCTCTTGTAATTTTTTTGCTAGGTCTAACTTCATCTGTTGGGCCTTTAACTCAGCCTTTAGACGCTTATTCTCAAGAACGAGCTTATCCATTTCTGATAACTCGTCTGCTGTCTTCTTTCGACCACGGCCATCACGCAACGCTTCGAATCCACCAGCTTCAACCTTCAATACCCATGAGCGGACTTGTTGGTAGCTTACTTTAAACTCCTCTGAACTATGGGTGAAGTTGCGGTCGTGTTCGATTGCGTATGTTGCGATTTCAACTCGCTCTTCGAATGTTGTCTTGCGTGATGCCATGGTAACTCTCCTTGTACCTGCGCCTGAAGAACGCAGTTCTTGATTCCCATTATACTTTGAAACCTGCTCTTATGATGAGATTCCGGACTAGTTTTTCTAGTTTGGTAAAATATCATCATAGGAGTATTTTTATTTATGGTTACACGTTATGAAGAGGACTTTAAAAAGTCCATCGTGGAGATGGTTAAAGCGGGCCGTCGGCCCGATGAATTATCCAAGGAATACGGTCCTTCAGCCGATTTAATTCGGAATTGGGTCAAAAAATATGCGCCTGTAGAAGTGAATGGCGAATCAATATCAGCTGATGAATTGAAGAAGTTGCGTAAGGAAAACGCAATTTTGAAAGAAGAGCTCGAAATTTTAAAACGTGCGGCGGTGTTGCTGGCAAAACATTAGTTTTGCGCGGTAGAAGTGTTGTTTTACCAATTATCCACAAAAATTTGGTACAGGGGCACCGCATCACACGCGTTCTGAGTGCTTTGAAAATTCCAATGTCCACTTACTCTGACTGGATCCATTGGGAGCCGAGCGCACAAGAAATACAACACAACAAATTGAGAATTGCCGTCGAATCAATTTACACAGCCAATAAAGGCATTTATGGTTATCGACGAATTGCTAAAACCATGCGCGACTTATTCAAACTAGCAATCAGCGACCGCTTTGTATGGCAATTGATGAGTGAAGCTGGCTTGAAATCGCGTATGCAAAAGCGATATAACAAGCCTACAACAGTCAATGACAAAGATCAGATGCCAAATCTCATTATCAATCTGGATGACCTAAGTGGCGTAATTACAACTGACATTACGTATATCCAGTTGACCGATAAGACATGGGTTTACATGGCTAGTGCATATGATCCGGAAGACCGTAAGGTGCTGTCGTATCGAATCGCAGATACGATGACAGCTCAACTAGCAACCTCAGTAATCGTTAAGGCGCTAAGACGAGGTGAAAAACCACTGTATGTGCATAGCGATATGGGAAGCCAGTATACCAGCGAATTGTTTGAAAATACACTGGAGTCCATAGGTATTAGGCACTCTTACTCCCGTAAAGGGCACCCTTACGATAATGCCCGCATCGAAAGTTTTCACTCGTTACTCAAGAGGGAGCTGATCTACCAACAGGATTTCGAGAGTATCGCTGATGTGCAAGCCGCTGTTGGATGGTACGTCAACTGGTATAACAACAATCGTATATCACTCCGTGATGCCGCCTAGACCAATTTCTAGATGACATAAACGCGATTATACAAATTTGCCTATACACCGGCGTTTACAAGCACTGACTTTGTGAAGTCCAAAAATCACTCTGACAAGTGCTTATTTGCTATACCCTCAGACTTGTGAAATTCAACAAAATCCAAACTAGACCACCGTAACTCCATAGCCTCCGGCAGGCACAGGGGCAAAACCCCTGGACCCCATTAAAAAATGACCCAAAATCTGTACGAAATCAGGTCATTTTGAAAAATTTTCGTGGTACGAGCCCTAGCGGGCTCTAAAAAGAGGTCCGGAGTCTTGACATCAGAGCCACCCAATCAGATATTTGACTATCACTACGTAGTTTGAATCGTCGTGTCAATTCTCGTAATGTTCCTTCACCAGACAAGTAAGCTTGCACAACTTTACGCTTAAATTCCTTAGAATATTTTTGATTATCTTGTGATTCGCTAAGCCCCTCCATACCGAAATTAGCGTATAACCGCAACCAGTTATGCAATGCATTCAGCCCGACATTATTCGATAAAGCGAAGGCTCTCATAGATAAAGAAGACTTTTGATACGATTCAATCATCTTCAATTTCTCTTTAGGTGAATATTTTGATCTAGACATAGAAAAATCCCCTAGAAGTTGACGGAAGAAATTTATATTATTTCTTCCGTCAACCTCTAGGGGACTATAGCATGGACACGCTCTTCTTGTAAGTGACATACTTTTAAATTGACCACCAAAACCGCCCACCAGTAACTCGAATAAGCACAAATTCAATCACCACAAGTACAACCATCCCCACCAACACAATCCAATCATTACGACGGAAGGTTTGTTGATAGTACCAACTTCGACGTTTCTCTTTACCAAATCGACGCAAGTCCATCGACCGACTAATATCGTCAATCCTTGCCAATGATGAAAACAGCAATGGCATTAAAATACCAGCTGCACCACGTACACGTTGTACTAACGGCGCCTTCTTTGACATATCATATCCGCGTGCTTGTTGGGCATGACTGATGGTCACGAATTCTTGTTGAACATCTGGTATGTAGCGCAAGGTCAGTGCAACAGCATACGCAATACGATACGACACACCGATTTTATTCAATCCAGCTGCAAACTCACTTGGATTAGTCGTCAACAAGAAAATCAATGCCAACGGCAAACTGAAGACGTACTTCATCAACACGATCAATTCATACACTAATTGCTCAAGCGTCAGCGCATACGGTCCGCTCCCCAGTAACACCATCTTATGATGAAACAGACTCACGCCATATTGTGGCGCGAACACGTAAATAAGTACCACATTCATCAGAGCGAACACGCCTACAAAGTACACAACTGCCGAAACATCACGCCAACGGATACCAGCAACCACCAAACCCGCAATCGCAACAACTATCAGCAACGCCAAATAACGCAAATCAAAACTCACCATACCGCTCATCGTTAAAATCAAAAACGCGAGCAGCTTCGTTCCACCGGTCAACCGGTGAATAAACGAGTTCCCTGCGCGATAACCAAATAATTGATTCATACTCTCTTACTCTCCTGCAATCAATTGCGTCAACGCAGCCGGATTAGCCAAGTTAAAGCGTTGTGCTAAATCGTAGACTGTTGTGAGATGCAAGGCTGCCTTATCAACCAGCTCCTCATTCGTCAACAAATCTGCTGGTGTTGTATCAGCAATCAACTCACCATCCACCAATACCAACGCCCGTTCCGCAACACGCAACATCAGCGACATATCGTGCGTAATGACAATAACCGTCGTCCCCAACTCGTCATGTAGGTGACGCACAAATTGCATAATCGCTTGTGCATTCGCATAGTCTTGCCCCGCCGTTGGTTCATCCAAAATAAGCACTTGCGGTTGAAGAGCCAACACACTCAAAATCGTCAGGCGCTTCTTTTGCCCGTAACTTAGCACCGTCACTGGCCAATTACGCATTTCATACAACCCAGCCAAGCGCAACAAATCGTTCACTTGTTTTGTAATGTCTTCTTCAGCCACACCGCGCAATCGCAAACCACTGGCGACCTCATCGAAGATAATCGCTTGCGTAATCATCTCATTAGGATTTTGCGACACATAGCCAATATAAGACGCGCGTTCTTTAATTGAGAGCACGCCTAAATCACCGACATTTGCCAATGACAACTTACCGGCTGTCGGTGTGATAAAGCCAGCGATTATTTTACTTAACGTTGATTTACCAGATCCGTTTTTACCGACCAACGCCACAAGCTCACCATCATAAATTTCGGTAGACAGCTGATTAAATAGCGCCCGGTGGTCAAAGCCGAAGGATAACTCGTCGATTGTTAGCAACGGCTCTTTCGCCTTTCCAGTCGCTTTAATCTTTGGCAATGCTAACTGCGTGAGTCGTTCACCCAGGCCCTCGCCATCGATTGTTTTTGGACTACGAATACCGGTCACCACATTTAAATCAAAGCCTGTTTGTTGTACCACCTGTAAGTAGCCTGGCACCGCCAAACCATATTGGTGCAATGTATCGCTACGTAGCAACGTTTCTGGCGTGTCATCAAACGTTATCTGACCCTCTTCCAATACAATCACGCGGTCTAAACGATTTTGCAACACATCTTCAAGGCGGTGCTCAATCATAACAACTGTCAGCCCGTACTCCGCTTGCAATTGGTCCAACAATGCTAACATACGGTGCCCACTGGCTGGATCTAAACTCGCCAACGGTTCGTCGAATAACAAAATTGGACTGTCATCCACTAACACACCTGCCATAGCCACACGCTGCTTTTGGCCACCAGACAGATGTTGTGGTGCTATCGTCAGTAGGTCTTGCAAATCTAGTACATCGGCCCAGCGTTGCACTTTACTGATAATCTCGTCGTGCGTAGCATTATCGTTTTCAAGGGCGAACGCAATATCTTCAGCAACACTCAAACCAACAAACTGTGCATCTGTATCTTGTAGGACCGTTCCCACGGAGAACGAGCGCTCAAAGATACTGGCGGTCGTCGCATCCTGTCCGTCGATCAAAATCTTCCCGGTGAGTTCACCAGGATAGGCGTGTGGAATTAAGCCGTTGATCAGCTGCCCTAACGTTGTCTTCCCCGACCCAGATGGACCAGCAATCAAAATACGTTCACCCCGCTGAACGGTTAAGTTGATGTCACGCAATGTGGGCGCTGCCTGCGCATCGTACTGAAAGGTCACGTGTTGAAATTCTAATGCTGCTGTCACGTTCTTTTCCTCACTTCAATTTAAATATATGTATGACGGGCAATCCCGCCGAAAACGCTAATCTTCCTTAGTCAATGAACCGCGCTTCACTTGTGTCTTGTTGTACGCAGCTAAAATGATTGTTCCCAAAATCAAAGTTGAAACAAAGTTCACCCCGGTTGCAACGAACCCTTGGAGGAACACCTTGGTTGCCGGCTCACTGAAAATTAGGATGTCGCCAAGTGGCGCTACAATGCTCCAAGCAACGATGTTACCGATCAATTGCCAAACGTTGAACAAAACCGCTTTGCGTGTTGTAAAGTCACCATTCGTCAATTGCAAACGCTTGATGGCAAAACCAAATACCAACGCAAACACAGCATCTGCAATTACCCAACTCCACCAAACTGAGCCATAAGAAATCGCATCATTCAGAGCGTGTCCGATGAAGGCTACCAAGCCCCCGACAATTGGTCCGAAGATGGCCGTTACTAGTGCATCCCAAGCCTGTGCCACGTTAACTTGCGTGTTTGGAATACCGGTTGGAATTGCGACGAATTTAAATAGAATCAAGAATACAGCCGCACCAATTCCAGTTGCGACCACTGCGCGAGTTGAAAGTCCCTTTTGTTGCTTCATAATATTTTTCTCCTAAATTGCGGGTGTAATGTCGATTGACCAATCAGGTCCAGCACCGACGTTGTGGGCGGTTGCAAAGTTTCCAGTGTGAACTGCCAAGGCGACCGTGTATACCGAGTTGATATAAATCAAAGACTCGCCTGGTTGGACATCCGCAAATGTCTTCACGTATGGCAATGTCTCTTCATACTGCAATTGCCCTTGGTGATAAACACGAACGCGGTATTGCTTACCTTGCACAGCATGGAATTCATCTGTCCAAGTTTCCTCAGGAATATTCGTCCAAAGTGATCCAAAGTTAACATCCGTGATATCAATATTGCCTTCAATGGTGTCGCCGTTAAATTTAGAAAGGTGCAATGGCAACTTCACCACCTTGTCGAGTGGCAAAACCTCACCGATTTCTGCAAATGAAATTTCGCCTGACGCCAAGCGCGCACCGTTATAAACGTAAATGTCACGGCCGTGGAATGTCGCCGACTTTTCTGAGCCTGGCAAACGATCAATTGATTCATCGATAATGCGAACTTCTTCAATACCGTATAGTTCAGCCAAATGTGTGATGGTGCCGTTATCTGGTGTCACGACAAAGTGGCCGGTCTTTAGCTTTGCCACAATCGACAATCGGTCAGAGCCAACACCTGGGTCAACAACTGATACAAACACGGTCCCTGGTTGCCAGTACTTCACGGTCTGTGCCAAACGGAATGATCCTTCAAAAATATTGAATGGCGTAATACCATGCGTTAAATCAGAAACGACAATGTCATCAGATACTTGATAGGCAACACCATACATCGTTGATACGGCACCGTCTTGTAGACCAAAATCCGTTTGCAAAACCAAATGCTTACTCATGAAAAATTCCTCCAAATAAAAATCCCGGGGACGCTACAAATAGCATCCCCGGGACGAATTAACTCGTGTTACCACCCAGATTCGATAGACTGTCGCCAGTCCATCCTCAAAAAGTACGCCTTCCAGCTGATACAGCCTCCAGATATACTCGTACGCGATAACGGGCGCACCCGGCATTCACTTACTTGCGCTCGCAAATGCATAAAGCTCCAAGACCATTTTCTTAGTGGCTTGTTATCGATTCTCACCAACCATCGACTCTCTGATAAACTCGCCAGCTAATACTTATCTCTTCATCACTCGATGAAAATGAGTATATGCTGGTTATTAGTAAGTGTCAACAGTTTTTATCATCTTATTTTAATACTTCTAAGCAAAAGTATCATAACGTTAATATCAGCTTACCATGTACGCCGCCATTTTGTAGTCGCTCATAATCTAAGCGAACATTGTCAGCACTCAATGGCAACTCGCTATCAACCACCGCCATAAAGCGACCGCTACTCAAACCGTCCAACAGCGTTTGCACCGTTGCACCAGTTGGTTGATTGAAGAAATGCACAAAGCGTGGGTCACGGTGTGAACGCGCAACGATCGATAGCACATGTCCGTCAGCCTTAGTTGCTGCAAACGAATCTGCCAACACCTTTTCTGACCCAACCGTATCGTACACCGCATCATAAACTGCACCATTTGCAGTGATGTCATCCGTCTTGTAGTCAAACGTCGTCACTTGTGGGAACTTCTCACGCAAGAATTCCAAGCCCCAGCCGTGAGCTGTCGCACTAACCTTCGCACCAGCATCCAATGCTGTTTGCACCGCCATCAAGCCAACGGAACCGGCACCACCTTGCACGAGGACATTTTGACCGGCCTTAACTTGCAAGCCACGAACAATACCACTGTAACCGGTTTGACCACCTAGTACGACAGAAACCGCACTTGCGTAAGTCACATCGTCCGGGATGTGGGCTGCCAAATGAGTAGGAACTAGTACTTCTTCTGCATACGTTTCACCACCACGGACATTGGCTGCAACACGGTCACCGACCTTGAAGTTGTGCACATTGCGACCAACTGCAACAACTTCACCTGCAACTGACGAACCAAGAATCATTGGCGCACTACCACCACGGCTACCGCTACCAATCTTAATATCAATCGGATCAACTGCCACCGCGTGCGCCTTCACCAAGATGGCATCTGGTGTCACCTTCAAATCAGGAACCGTTTCATCTGTTAGTGATGCAAAATCACCAAGCTTCTTAAGAACTACTGCCTTCATTTTTCTTGCCTTCTTTTCTTATTTACGTATAGCCTAACACCATTTTCAGAAAGTGGCGAAAATAGGCGCCCCGACTAGCACCACGGCGGTATTTGTAGCATAATGAGATCAACGGAGGAAGTTGTTACCATGGCAAACTTTTCATCAATCACATTTGACCGAATTAAGGAAATTGCAGACAAGCAAGGTTATTCGTTGCGCACGATTAATAACGTAGCTATGCTCGGTCACAATACTATCTACGGCTGGAAGTTCAAGGAACCCACTGTTCGTCACGTTGAAGCAGTCGCTAACGTTCTTGGCGTTTCAGTGAACTACCTACTAGGTAATACTGATAACCCAGACAACAGTGTTGAAACACTACCACTGGCATTTGTGGATTTGGATACTGATTTAGAAGCGATTGTCTCACTAATCGAGTCAGCGAACCTTTCAAAGTTGCAGCTACAAACGCTAAAAGAAAAAATCGCCGAGGATATCTCGACGATTCAGGATAAGTAATGACGGCGATGGTGACATCGTCGTTTTTTCTTTTAGCAACGATTACAAAAATAAATCTGCAATAGACAAAACTATCGCGCCCAGGAAGGATTGCGTCTTATTTAAGCTTTTGGTTGCATGACGTCTGTAGATTACATAATTTCCTGCTACTAGCAAAATCAACACAACACCAATAAAAATATAAACTGCTGTCATACTCATATCCCCTCATACCATTGTTACTAATCATTAACCTAATTGTATGCCTGTTAAATATGCGACGCAAATCAATATTTAGTCGCAAAGTATGATTTCATATAAAAAATCGCCAAGGTAAACTTGGCGACCTTTCCAGTTATTAATAATTAAACGACTCACTAACCTTGTCCGCTTGATAACCCACGACGCGGTTCAACTCAGCCTTCGCTGCTTCATCCTGCGTGACTTGTCCCACGACGTCATTTTCTGATGCGTGTTCATCCCCATACAACGGCGCCAAACTACTTGCACCTTGGGCTAGCTTAAATTCATAGATATTCCCATCGTTTGCCACAATATACATATCCATTGAATGATTAGTGGTATCAGCAATGTGGCCATAATTTGCACCGAGGGTAAACTTCACGGTTTGCGCAGGTTGATAGCCAACTGTGCCATCGTAATTCTGCTTATCGTTCAAATCCTGCACTGGATAAGCATCCCAAACGTAGAAGCCAAAGATACCCTCAGCTTGTAAGCCACGACCATCATTTGTGCCATTAATGTAAAGCGGTCCATTCACCGTCTGGTAATACACTGGATCCGTATCATTAACGTCGGGCATATCAACCTCAAGATTCAGTGCTGACCCAGCCAGACGCATCTTCTCAGCCTGATTACCGACCCACTTAGCAAACTCATCCGTTTGCGCCCCTGAAAGTGTCAGCGTCTTCGGAAGTGCCGCCGTTTCTGATGTCGATGATGCCGACTTTGATGACTTGTCACTAGATGACGTCGAACTAGCAACTGATGAGCTAGTTGGCTTATCTTTCACCAATGTTTGGTTATAGTCTCGTCCTAAGAAAAATGCCACCGCACCAATCACAACTGCGGCGATTAGTACTAAAAATACAATCAATTTCTTCATAGCTCGCATCCTCTCTTGTCTAGATGTTTGTAACCTAATTCTAGAGCATACGAACTTAATTTACGTGGCACAAGTCTTACCAACTCGTACGACGCACCAAACTTCCTGCCAACATCGGATCATGTAAAACTGGCTCAGCTTGAGATAGGTCTTTTAGGCGACGGTACAACCATTGCCCCAAAACAAAATAATCAAACCCGACCGTCGTCAACGCTGGTGTCACAATTTCAGCTGCCGGCGAATTATCAAACGCCACGATTTTGACATCATCCGGAACGTTGAAGCCTTGCTCTTGCACTGCTGCCAGCGCACCCAATGCAATGATGTCCGTGGCCGCAATAATATACTTAGGCAACTCATGCGTTGCAAGATAATCACGCATAACTTCGATTGTTTCATTGCGCTCAAATGATGTATAGACCCGTTTCATTTTGCCGTCTAATGCTTTGATAATAGCATCGAAACGCACTTGACCGACGTTGTAGTCAACTGACGGGTCAACGCCAAGCAGCAACACATCACTTGGTTCGCCGTCGGCGATTAATGGCAACAACAATTCGCCGGCATGCTGGTTATCAACGTTAACTGTCTCAAATTGCGTTGACGGCTGTCCTTGCACAATGACCGGCACGGAGACTTGTTCGAGCGCAGCGGTCATTTCATCCGTAACTTGGCCAGTCATGACAATAATGCCATCAACGTTCTGCTGTGCCAGTTGCTTGACCGCTTCAACTTGGCGCTTCGCATCATGATAAGTATTAATCGTTAGAAAAAAATCATCCTGGTTAACATGATCCATACCCCGCATCATCTCAGTTAACGAGAATGACGCAAACGTTGGCACAACAACACCAATCATCCCACTGGTAGTCTTTTTCAAACTTTGCGCAAATCGATTTGGTTCATAGTCATATTCTTTAACAACGGCATCTAACTTAGCCCGCGTTTTGGGACTAACTGAACCATCATTCAAATAGCGTGAGACTGTGCTTTTCCCAACACCAGCTAGTCGGGCAATATCACTGATTGTCACTCTTTCTTTTTCGATCATCTCGCGCCCCTCCGTATTCATTTTATCAAGAATGAGCGCAAAAGAAATAGCGACGTTATCCGCAACGTCGCTATTTAAGACTATTTACCTTAATCGAAATATCTCGCCGTCATAACCGTGTCGCCTGATGTGGTATACAGTTCAACAACATCGTTATCAATAATCAAGAGCACATCCCCAGTCACGTGCGCCCGGCGCTCCTCCGTCTCACCAGACTCCCAAGCCACCCGTGTAAACGTAATGGTATCGCCATCGTGCTGGATAGACATCTTTGACGTCAACGACACCTGCCAAGTCTTGGCCGCCAAACGCCACAACCCTAACCCTGTAACTGCTTCTGGTTGCACAAGTTGGAAGTCACCCAATTCAGGAATCGCATACTGACGTAATTCACCGTCAACGATTGCCATGTCACGTGGCAACGACAAAACGTGCGCCCAACCAGCCTGCATCGTTGGCAATTGTTTTTCTCTAGCGGATGGCATCATCCCCGACCACCCCCACAACAGGTGACGATTGCCACGCGTCAAAGTTTGTGACGCGTAAAATTCAAATCCTTGGTCAAGCTCCCGGAATTGCGTTGTCACTTGGAAAAAGCCATTAACATCGTCAAACTCACCTAAAACATACCCCGTGTTATGAATATTCTGCAAACGGTCACCTTCTGCGGCAAGGCCTTGTGGTGAAAACATCAACACGTCCTGCCCATCAATCGTGACAAGGTCTGGACACTCCATCATATAACCACGATAAGCCATTATTTGGTCACCCAGAAATCGATCCCATAAACGTCCAATGATGCAAATCTGCTGATTCGTAGGCAATGATATCACCCGTTAAATCAAGTTTTTGGGCACCGAGCAACATGTAATAATGCCCATTTCGCTCGAAGACCTTCGGATCGCGAACGTGACGCGTATACCCGGTTGGTTGATCGAATAGCTTACCTAATTTTTCAAAGTGCACCCCGTCATCAGACACTGCCGCCATTTGAAATGATGCAACACTCTCACCAGCATCATTGCGCACGTTGCCGGTATAAAACGCGTAAAGTCGGCCATCCTTTTCGATTGTTGTGCCAGAATATATTCCTGAACGATCTTCAGGTAAACTAGGGGCGATTGCAACTGGCAAGCGTTGCCAATTCACCAAGTCATCACTGACAACATGCGCCCAAACCTTATAAGTATGGTCCAACGCGTTGGGATTCCACTGATAGAAAACATGGTATTGCCCGTTAAAATAAATCAAACCATTCGGATCATTAATTAAGCCATGTTCTGCATAAATGTGATACTGTTCAAATTTTGCTATATCTCCAATAATCAAACGATACTCTCCTTTTGGGCTGCCAATAATGGCTCACCTGCCGTTACTGATTGGTTTGCAATCTGCTGTACGTCTTGATATTGTGCTGTATTCGTCACAATCACCATGACATGTTCATCCAAACCAGTCGCTTTAATTTTAGCTGCCTCAAACGTTCCCAGTACTTCACCAGCTCGAACGTGTTGATTTTGCGTTACGGCCGTTTCAAAACCGTCGCCATTCATTGACACTGTATCCACGCCGATGTGAATTAGAATTTCAACGCCGTCATCACCCAGTAAGCCATACGCATGACCAGTTGGATAAACAACGGTTACCGTACCATTCACCGGTGCAAATACTTGCCCAGCCTCTGGCATGATTGCAACACCTTTACCCATTGCACCACTTGAAAAGACAGGGTCATCAACCGAACTCAACCGGTCAACCCGACCATCAACTGGCGCTGCTACGACAATGTCGCCCGCCTTTGGTTCGTAACGGACCGGCTCTTCGCTTACGGTTAAATCGTCACCAAAATGACGACGCTTGCCATAAACATAGGTGACCGAGAAAGCCAGAACGAATGCCAAGGCAATACTGATAAAGAAGCCAACCCACTTGGCCGCCGGAATGGCAATGAACCCAATCACCCCAGCTGGTCCCAATGAAGATGACAGCACGTGGAACAACCCAATCACCAAACCAGCAATTCCGGCTGAACCAAGGGCAATAAAGAATGGGAACTTGTACTTCAAGTTAACTCCAAACATTGCCGGTTCCGTGATACCAAGCATGGCGGAAGCCCCGGCTGATGACGATAGCGCCCGCAGCTTCTCGTCTTTTTTAGCCAAGAAGAACACCGCGAACGCTGCCGCTCCTTGCGCGACATTTGAAACCGCTGCAATTGGGAAGATGAAATCGCCACCCGTCTTCGTAATATCCGCAAGCAGCGTCGTTTCAATAGCTGGGAAACTTTGGTGCAACCCCGTCACGACAATTGCTGAATAAACGGAACCAAAAATTCCCATGCCCAGGAACCCAAGTGTTTGATAAAGTGTCACTAACCCATCGGTAAGCCCATTTGACAATGTTCGTAGGACGGGACCAACTACGGTGAAGGTCAAGAATCCCGTAATAATAATGGCAAACATTGGTGTGAAGGTGAAATCAATTGCGCCCTTCAAATGCTTATGGAAAAACTTTTCGATATTCGCCAAGATAAAGGCCACACCGATAACTGGCAGCACTTGGCCTTGATACCCAGCTTGTGCAATATGCAAGCCAAATATATCCCACGACGGCATCTTTCCAGCCGCCACGACGGACGCAACATCATTACCGTTTACCAAGGCTGGCATAACTAAAATCATCCCCGCAACGGCTCCCAAGATTTCACTACCACCAAATCGCTTCGTGGCTGTATAACCAATCAGGATTGGCAAAAACGCAAACGGTGCCGAAGACATTAAGTTAATCATGTCAGCCGCATCTTTAATTTGCGGAAACATCTGAACCAATGATTGCGGTCCAAATAAGTCCTTTCCCGTCAGAATATTATTCAACGCCATCAACAAACCACCAGCCGTCATTGCTGGAATCAATGGTACGAAAATATCGGACAATACCTGGACCACTGCCATAATCGGATTCTTTTTCTTGCCTTGTTGCGCTGCAAGTTCCTTAAGTTCTTCCGGTGTCGCTGTTTTAACCCCCGTTTGACTCACATAATGATCATAAACTTTGTTAACATCCCCTGGTCCAACAATGATTTGAAACTGACCATTTGAATCGAATGTCCCCTTCAAATCTGGATCGCTATCCAATGCTTGCTGGTCAATGCTGTCGCGATCCTTAACAATCAGACGCAACCGCGTGGCACAGTGTGCTGCCGTAATGACATTATCATCACCCAAAGCCTTCGCAACCCGCTTTGCAACCTCTTCGTGGTTCATAATATTTCCCCTCAATATTAATTTTGGAACCGGTTCCTTTTTTGTACGCACTTATTGTAACCGCTTTCAAAAAAGTAAGCAACACTGATTTTATGGCCATAAATTGTTAAAACTGACCAAACCACGATTGCGAGTGCATTTTGGAGACGCTAAATTTGTTAGATTAATGGAAAAAGTGACAACAAAAAAGCCACCAGATATTAACCCGGTGGCTCAAGTCTATTGTTCAATCCCTTTTACAAATGTCGTTTCGATAATGGTTGGACTAATTACACCATACGATTCTGTCCTCGACCAAGGCGACCCGGCCCGATGCATAATTCGGCTCAAACCAGATGCAGTATAATCACCAAAATCGTTTAAGATTTCCATCAATAGGTCAGAAATTTCATGATCTCTTTGTATGGCACTAAAATCGTCAAACACTTGCGCATCCATGTCTTCAAACACGATTTCATGCAGACCGTCAAACGATTCATGAATTTCAGCAACAACCGGCCCGTATGGCATCGCGATAATTGGTGAACTAAACAGTTTGTTTCCTGTTCTTGCCAAATAGCGTCCGTACGCAAAGTAAAGTAGCTTCACAACCTTCATTTGCGTTAAATACTCAGCATTTATATCGGATTCAACTTGAAAATAATTATCTGCTCGGAACCAGTTTGCTAATTGCATGGCGGTAAAACGTGGTTCTTCAAATACCACAATTTGACTGCCATCCTGTCCATTCAGATAGGCATTTACTTTTTCTAGTAATGCTTCTTTATCGTTTCCAGCTGTTTGTTGAGCCAATTCATACAGAACATGATTATCAGCAATCAGCATTTTTAGTAGCTTGTTATTCGATTCTGACGGAAAGCCACCAACCTCATACATAGCAACGGTATTTGGGCTCCATCCCAGCAACTTCGCAAATTCTCGTTGCGAAAGTCCAATTCGAGCCCGATATTCTTTGATACTTTCCGGGTCTACAATGCCGAACTCAGACCGATACATTGCCCTCGCAATTTTTGCGGCAGCATCATCTAATTCAGCATCTTCGACCATCTCATCGGTGTCCGCATCGAATCGCGCAGGAGCCGTGACCCGATATTCGTGGCCATGAATATGATACGTGTTGGTGTAATCTTTGACATACGTCTTAACCATAATTTATTCTTCGACTCACTTTCTTGCTAAATGAAAACTAATGAATTTCACCCTGATGGAGCCAGTCATGAATTTAAATTTGATGTAGTAATAAAAATCCAAAGATATTCAGTTGGGCGATCACGATCAACATCTTTACGAACAAAATCCGTCTTCAACATGTCTCGAACCGCTAACTTAATCAAACTGCGATCAACCGCCTGTGCGTGTTGCGCATGGCGTTCAACAACACTAAAAGAATCCCGCGCTACCCAAGACTGCAATCGTGCGAGTGCTACGCCAATTTCGATATCATTTACCATCAAGCACACAAATTATATAGTGAATACGTTTCCTTTGCTACTATATAGTAGCAAAAACTTCCAAAGTCACCACATCTTTCTATTTGATACAACTAGTTGTCGTTCAATAATAAAGAGTCGAAATGCCCCGAATTTTCCAAAAATAAAAAATCGCCAATTCAACATCGGCGACGAATTTATATTAATAATTAAATGTCTGGCTCACTTTATTCGCTTGATAACCCACTAGACTGTTTAATTCAGCCTTCGCATTTTGATCTTGCGTAACTTGCCCTACGACCCCAGTTGAACTTGATGCGCCTTCGCTAGCGTTCGGCCTGAACATAATGCCATTTTCGGACTGTGGGATTTTAAACTCATAAATATTACCATCATTAGCGACGATATACATATCCATTGAATGATCTGTTGTTGATGCTACGTGACCGGTATAGCCTTCATAACCAATATGAACATCTTGTGCACCTTGATAGCCAACAGTGCCATCGTAATTATCGGAAGCCCCCATCCCATGCAAATCATTGGCATCCCAAACATAGAATCCGAAAATCCCTTCGGCTTGGAGACCACGGCCACCGTTAGTCCCGTTGATGTACAATGGGCCATTAACCGTTTGATAATACAACGACGTAGACTCCGTTATACCTGGGCCGCCCATCGTAATATTCAACACTGATCCAGCCCGGTTCATCTTAGCCGCTTGCTCACCAATCCACTGCCCAAACGCGTCAGTTTGTGCGCCGGAAAGCGTCAACTCTTTTGGTACTTCAACAGCCTGTGAGGAAGAAGATGCTGACTCCGATGACTGAACGCTTGATGAAACTGAGCTTGCTCTTATGATGAGATTCCGGACTAGTTTTTCTAGTTTGGTAAAATATCATCATAGGAGTATTTTTATTTATGGTTACACGTTATGAAGAGGACTTTAAAAAGTCCATCGTGGAGATGGTTAAAGCGGGCCGTCGGCCCGATGAATTATCCAAGGAATACGGTCCTTCAGCCGATTTCAATTCGGAATTGGGTCAAAAAATATGCGCCTGTAGAAGTGAATGGCGAATCAATATCAGCTGATGAATTGAAGAAGTTGCGTAAGGAAAACGCAATTTTGAAAGAAGAGCTCGAAATTTTAAAACGTGCGGCGGTGTTGCTGGCAAAACATTAGTTTTGCGCGGTAGAAGTGTTGTTTTACCAATTATCCACAAAAATTTGGTACAGGGGCACCGCATCACACGCGTTCTGAGTGCTTTGAAAATTCCAATGTCCACTTACTCTGACTGGATCCATTGGGAGCCGAGCGCACAAGAAATACAACACAACAAATTGAGAATTGCCGTCGAATCAATTTACACAGCCAATAAAGGCATTTATGGTTATCGACGAATTGCTAAAACCATGCGCGACTTATTCAAACTAGCAATCAGCGACCGCTTTGTATGGCAATTGATGAGTGAAGCTGGCTTGAAATCGCGTATGCAAAAGCGATATAACAAGCCTACAACAGTCAATGACAAAGATCAGATGCCAAATCTCATTATCAATCTGGATGACCTAAGTGGCGTAATTACAACTGACATTACGTATATCCAGTTGACCGATAAGACATGGGTTTACATGGCTAGTGCATATGATCCGGAAGACCGTAAGGTGCTGTCGTATCGAATTGCAGATACGATGACAGCTCAACTAGCAACCTCAGTAATCGTTAAGGCGCTAAGACGAGGTGAAAAACCACTGTATGTGCATAGCGATATGGGAAGCCAGTATACCAGCGAATTGTTTGAAAATACACTGGAGTCCATAGGTATTAGGCACTCTTACTCCCGTAAAGGGCACCCTTACGATAATGCCCGCATCGAAAGTTTTCACTCGTTACTCAAGAGGGAGCTGATCTACCAACAGGATTTCGAGAGTATCGCTGATGTGCAAGCCGCTGTTGGATGGTACGTCAACTGGTATAACAACAATCGTATATCACTCCGTGATGCCGCCTAGACCAATTTCTAGATGATATAAACGCGATTATACAAATTTGCCTATACACCGGCGTTTACAAGCACTGACTTTGTGAAGTCCAAAAATCACTCTGACCAGTGCTTATTTGCTATACCCTCAGACTTGTGAAATTCAACAAAATCCAAACTAGACCACCGTAACTCCATAGCCTCCGGCAGGCACAGGGGCAAAACCCCTGGACCCCATTAAAAAATGACCCAAAATCTGTACGAAATCAGGTCATTTTGAAAAATTTTCGTGGTACGAGCCCTAGCGGGCTCTAAAAAGAGGTCCGGAGTCTTGACATCAGAGCCGCTTACCACCGACGAACTGGCCGGCTCATCCTTAACCAATGTTTGATTATAGTCACGACCCAAAAAATAGAAAACGGACCCGATAACAATAATGGCTACTAAACCTAAAAACAAAATCACTTTCTTCATTCTGTGCTTTCTCCCATATCACCTATTACTTATATGATAGTTCAATTTTTAGAAAGCACGCTAATTTCGACCCGATTCAAGTTACGCATTATTGACGAATAACATAAAAAAGCCGTTGGCATCACACCAACGACCTTCATATTATTCGTTCGCTTAATTCACTAAATAGAACGACACCTTAGCTTCTGGGTCCATACCAGTAATAATGCCTCGCAAAACCCTTTTGGAGCTTGATTCAGCAGTTGTTCGATTTTCATCAAGTATCTTATCTGCAAAAGCACTCTTCAAAGAAAGTTGTTTGTTGATAGCCTTTTGCAAATCTTCTTTTGAATTCTTAACAAAAAAGCCTTTTTTCCTTCGTAAATCAATTCTTGTTTCTCATTAGAAATCGTCATTGTTTTGATTTCAGGTACACCAACCGAATAGCTATGAGCTCCTGTCTTACTGATTTCAATATGCTTCGTATTAAATCCAAGTTTCACTTGTCCTTTAATTTCAACAATATCTAAGGCGCTCCCATACGTAATTTTAGTAAATGAAATTTTTTTGCTTTGTGAAAGTTTTACCAACTGTTGGTACGAAACTGACAACACGTTCAGTTCCCCAATCTGTTGTATCTGTCTAACATTTACCGCTGATTTCACCTGCTTTTCTTGTTGTTTCTGCTCGTAATGTCGTGTTGCAGCCCAATATGAACCACCTGCAACCAGTACTAGCACAACAAGAGCCATTATCACTTTATGGATCAGCTTGGGATGGATGATTACATTCAAAATACCTTTGCTACGTCCAGACCTATTGCGGTTCTCTTCACCCATTTCCTACTCCTCAATACTAAACGCCATATTCATATTTGCCTTTGCGAATAGTTTTTAATAAAATTTTTGAACTAAAACTCATTCTACCTTGTAACGCACTTCACGTAAATATTTCTCTGTATCAAAAAAGCCGTTGGCATCACACCAACGACCTTCATCGCATTACTTCACATACTTCAAGCTAACCAGCTTGTTATCGCCCAAATCATCAACCGCCGTTACCTTAAATTGGCTACCGTGCTTGATGAGGTATTCCTTTTCAATCTTCCAGTCTGACAAGTTACCAATGTAAGCACCCGTGCTCTTACCCTTTGGCAACGTAATTTGGAGCACGATACCCGTTGCATACTTCTTGGCAATTTCTTGATCGAACGTTGCACTCATGTATCCCTTATCCGTGTACATCGCACCGACCTTCAACTTGCCTTTCAAACCAGCATCAAACCCGTCCGTTGAAAGGCCACGCCAAACCGTCGTCGTCTTAGGATTCTTGAACTTCTTGAATGAAGAATCAATCAACTTAATCTCATTCTTTGTCTTCGCAGAAGCCTTCTTGTCCAAACCACGCAACCAGTTATTCATGTCGCCGTAGTTCTTGCTGTATTCGTTAATTGCCTTAACTTCCTTGGTCGACAACTTCTTAGCCCACTTCTTGCTGTAGTTGCTGAACTTTGGCTCGTCCTTCGACATCTTTGTCTCTGGATCCTTGTGGTTCAACGTCGTGCCGTCTTGTGAGAGGCCCTCATCGTTCACGACATACACATACTTGTCCGTGTTAATCTTTGGCAATTCGTTTGACGTTACTGTGTAGCCACCAAAATCCGTGTATGGACCTGATAATTGCAACACCGCACCTGGCTTCATGTAGTAAATCTTCACCAACGTTGTGCCGGCAGCCATCGTCTTACCAACCTTCAACTTTTGCACCGCGATAGCATCCCCAGCCAACGTCAAATCCATATCCGCTTGAATTGCTGCGGCTGACGAACTCGTCGCTGACACTGCCTCATCTGCAAAAATAACTGCACCTGGCGTTACACCCCCACCAAGGCCAGCCAAAGCCATCGTTACAACTAATCCTCGTTGCCACATCTTCATGTCACAATCCCCCAACAGTTTTAATATGTCATTATTATTACATTTTGTAACACGAATGACAAATTAAAAAGGAGTTAACGATTACGACGCTTGTGATCACGTCGTTCTTGTTCCCAACGGTCGATATCTTCCCAGGTAATCGTCCGATCTGAATCGTCAAAAAAGGCTGCCACGCTAACGATTGCCACCAGAACTAGGATAATAATAATCAGTACCATGTCAGAGCACCTCTCACGTAATTTTCCTAATCGTAGCATATTTTGCGAGGTGAATTGTCAATTCAACCGGAACACTTGAGATAAATAATATTCTTTAGCCGATCTCCAGCCGAAAAGCTTTCGAGGTCGGCTATTAATTTGCTCAACCATTTGTTCAATGTATTCGTCTGAATAATCTTCGATTGCAGTCCCTTTAGGGACGTACTCACGGATTAGCCCATTTGTATTTTCGTTGGTCCCACGTTGCCATGGAGCGTGGGGATCAGGAAAGTAAAACTGGACATCGAATTTCTTTGTTATCTCATCTTGCGCACTGAATTCATTTCCGCGGTCTGGAGTTAAAGTCTGTATCTGACTAGTTGGAAGGGAATCTAGCATTGAACCTATGATTCTCATAACATCGACGGTTTTCTTTGATGCCGCTCGTTTTGAAAGTAATATTCTGGTCTTCCTATCAACCATTGTGACCAATACTTGACCGCCTTTACGGCCAATAACAGTGTCCAGTTCCCAATCTCCAATTCGAGAGCGACAACCTGCTTCTGCAGGTCGCTCGTCAATCGTATTTGGAATTCTAATCTTACCTCGACGCTCGACATGACCTTTAGTATGTCGAGTTTTTCCTCTATGCCGAAGCGCACGAGCAATGCCCCGAGCTTTGTGACTTTTCACCGGCTGGCCCAAGTTATCTCTATAAATCGCTCGGTAGATTGTATTTGCGCTAATAATCGTATGACCTTTTGATATCTTTAGTCGACCAGCTATCTGTTCAGGCGACCAATGTTTTTGATTGATTCCATATATAACTAGTTCTCGCAGTTCAGTGTTATCTAACTTTCGGTGTTTATGCGACTTCGTTCGAGCAAGCATGTGCTTTTGATCGGCATCCTCAGCTTCATAAGTTGAGCCAACACAGCGGGCAATCTCACGAGAGATTGTCGAAGCGCTTCTACCAATTTCTTTTGCAATGCTACGCATTGACAACCCTTCTCTGAGTAAAACTTCTATACGTCCGCGATCAAATGCGGTAAGCTGATGATAATGACTCATAATGTTTCCTGCGTTCTGTATGTTCTAGACAAACTACATTTTACGCTGGTTCATTATGAGTCAGTTTTTATTTAGCTTAGTGTTGCACTTGAATTGTAAATTCAAGGATGAAAAAAGCCCAGAACGACCTGGGCTTCAAACGTTATTTGTGGTTCTTAGCGTAAATGCCAAGCATTGCCGAAAATCCGGTCATAAATCCTGCCAAGATTGCCTGAATAATAAATTTTGGAAAAATAAGATCATTTTTAAAGAAAACAATGGCAACCAACCATGCCAGATAAATCAACAACGTCAGCAACACTTCATTTAGATTCGTTAAGTATAAGAAAGACGCCGCTACCGTTGCAACAACGCCCCAGGGATATCCCTGCCAAATATTATCGCCACCAATCACCGCTAAAATGATCGGCCCCACACTCACTAGCACCAATATATATAGCAACCCTTTAAAGCCCGTTAATTGTTTACTCATCACTCATTTCCCCACGTTTTCTTCTACCCAAATAGACATACCATAATGCCGGTACGGCATAACTAGCAAGCACAACCGCAGCGATATGATAAGGAATACCGTGTGGCTCTGCCAAATTTCGCAAGATGCCACTGAAATCCAACAACCCATGCATAATCATGGGATATAACAAGTTCTTCGTTCGCAGCATCAGCGCCGTTTGCAACATACCAAAGCCAGCAATTTCAATCATTTGCGCTACCGTATCATGCCAAGGTTGTGAAATGGCATTGGTAATGTGCCATAAACCAAACAGCATTCCCAGCACAATAACAAGCACTAGTTCACTCTTAATGTATTGCTTCACCACCGACAAAATTATCCCGCGCCATAAGTATTCCTCAAAGAATACCACTAACAACGTCAAAACAGCCGCGATTATAAACCCTTTGAATGTGTAATCGGCACTGACCAACGTGCCCAGTGTCATAATTAAGAATAGAAACCCTGGAAATAGTAGATATGCTGACTTCGGGACGGTCATATGCCGGTCAAACGGCACCTGCACCTGAGTTAAAACTTTATTAAGCAACAACGTAAGTCCGACTAGTGCTGCTTCTACCACAACAAGCGCTAGCATCGTGTGTCTCACTTTAGGCATACAATACATCCCAAAAATATGTAAGCTCTGACTCACAATTTCAATCACCAAAAACAAGGTAATCAATCGCCATAATTTCGATTTCGTCATGATGTCCCCCTCTTCACATCTTCTTATTAATTATAAGGTTAGTTCGTTTTTTCACAATACGTATCCTTGTCCTCAACAAGCGTTAAATGTTATCCATCTTAAGACAAACTTCCTCGCCATTAAGGCGTTTTTTAGGACCCCTTTATTAAAAAAGCGCAACGAGAACATTCCCGCTGCACTTCATTAGCATGTCATTATAGGTCAATATCCGCCATATCAACGCCAATGGCATCTGCAACACGTTGACCGTAATCAGCGTCGGCTCGTGCCATTTGTTGCACCATCAAGCGTTTGTTTTCAAGGCTATCAATCGTTCCCAATGTTTGCTTGAACGTCTCAACCAAACGTTGCTTTTCCTCTTCAGACATCAAATTATACAAACGACCGGCTGCTGAATAGTAGTCCGTGTCATAAGGCTCGTACGCCCCCGTCATACCTTGGAACATATCACCACTAATTGATGCGTGTGGATCTTCAACTGGTCCACCCTGGCTGTTTGGTTCATAGTTCACGCTGCCATCTTGGTTTTGCGCCATAAAGCCATCACGCGCATAGTTGTGGACTTCGTTACGCGGACGATTTGCCTTTAATTGCTCATAGTTGGCTCCCAAACGGTAACGCGCCGCATCCTTGTAGGCAAACAAACGCCCTTGCAACAGCTTATCCAATGAAGGTTCAATCCCTGGCACCAGGTTAGCTGGTGAAAAGGCGATTTCCTCAACATCCTCAAAGTAGTTATCAGGGTTAGCATTCAATGTCATCACACCCACTTCTTGTAGTGGATAATCCTTGTGTGACACAACCTTCGTGACGTCAAAAATGTCGTACTTGTAGTCCAATCCTTCTTGGTAAGGAATGATTTGGACATATAGCGTCCATGAAGGGTAATTGCCATCTTCAATCGCACTGAACAATTCGTTTTGCAAATAATCCGTATCTTGACCAGCCAACTTTTCAGCAACTTCATTGGTCATATTTGATACACCTTGGTCGCTGATGAAGTGATACTTCACCCAGAATTGCTCACCGGCCGCATTCACCCACTTGTATGTGTGACTACCATACCCGTTCATCGTCCGGTAACTGGTTGGGTTACCACGATCCCCCATGAGGTAGGTCACTTGGTGGATTGATTCCGGTGAATGTGCCCAGAAATCAAATTGCATATTCACATCACGCTTGTGGCTACGTGGGTCACGCTTTTGTGAGTGAATGAAGTCTGGGAACTTCAAAGGATCGTTAATAAAGAAAATTGGTGTGTTGTTACCAACGATGTCGTAGTTACCTTGTTCCGTGTAGAACTTCACTGCGAAACCGCGTACGTCACGAATTGTATCTGGGTAGCCTAACTCACCAGCAACTTGTGAAATGCGAATTGCCAGTGGCGTTTCCTTACCTTCACCGTTGAACAAATCCGCCTTGGTGTATGCGCTCATGTCATGCGTCACCTTGAACACGCCCTTCGCACCAGCACCCTTGGCGTGCACGACACGCTCAGGAATGCGTTCGCGATCAAAGTGCGCCAACTTTTCAAGTAGTTGGTAGTCTTGAATCAACACCGGTCCGCGTTGACCGGCTGTCAAACTGTGTTGATTGTTTGCCCAAGGTTGTCCCTCTTGTGTCGTTAACTTCTCTGCCATTGTATCGTTTCCCCCGTTACAATTCCGTGTGCAATTTCAGTAACTTATTCAATTTACTTATATTATAGAACTGCATATAGCATAGCGGGTAAAATCAGTGACAAAAGACATAACAAATAATTTGACGATATTGAAATAATATAGAAAAAGCAGCCGATTCCATTGTTGGAATCGACTGCTAAATTAGTTATACAAATTCAATTTCTTTGGCGAAGGCGTATGCAAAGCTTGAATGAGTTGTTCGCGACTGTAGTCCACAAAAACTAATTCTTCCTTTGCGCGCGAAACCGCGGTATAAGCTAGTCCATAATCAGCCGCTTCCATCACATAAACTTTACGGGCACCACTACCTTGCGATTTGTGAATCGTAATTGCATAAGCCAACAACAAATCACGTTTTGCTTGCCAGACGGGCAGCTTATACGTTTGACCAGTGGCTGGCACCGTGACCTCGACTTCACCGTAATCGCCATTCATGTCTGACACACGCAGATTGGTGATTTCGCCATATTCGCTGGTCGTATAACCATATTGATGGGTATCGTCATTGTTGTAGAACATAACCTTTGCCCCGACAAAGAAGCCACCACGACCATATTTACCGCGCTTCGTGAACGGCACCACCACTTCTTCATCAGCTGCCAGCGCCTTGAAGAAATACTCATTCACTTGAGCAACGCGCTGATTGGTGTACGCCAGAATCATCACGTCATCCAGTTCTAAGTGGCGACGCTTATCTTGCAGCATGTCGCCATACTTCGCCGTGTGATACTGCCCGGTTGTCTGAATAAAGTAATCATCTTGAGCACGCACATGCGCAATGAATTCACGTAACGTCGACACCTTGGCACGGTGATTGTTTTGGAACACGAATCCTGTACCGAACTGACGAATCAGCCCAATCAAATCACCGGTCACCGACAAAGCGTCCTCATCCAAACTAACTGGCGGCAATTGCGCGTCATCCCCAATCAAAATAAAGCGCGTGCCTGGCCCAAAGAATGCCAACACCTTGGCCATCATTTCCATCGACATCATCGAAATCTCGTCGATAATGACAGTATCGAATTGCTTAAACGCTTGGGCAGCATCAGTATCCGCTGCGACAGACTGCACCGTCCCCACTGTTTTAAAGCCATTATCCACCAGATTTAACTTTGCTTTGTGCGTCGGTGCTAACGCTACAACAGCATCTGTATTCAAAATCTTCCCCAACACAAACGTTTTACCACTACCACCAACACCAAGGAGCGCAACTAAGCGACGCTTTTCTTGTTTAATCCAGTTGATAAAGTCAGTTTGCTCACCAATTGGTTCAAAATCAGTCACTTTGTCACGGAATGGCAAGCGGGCGTCTGTTATGCTGGCCAACGCCTTTCGTACCAAGCGTTCATCCGCTAACTTTGATTTCAAATACAACAAGCCTGATTGGTCTTCTTCATTAATAAAACCGAATTCCGGCGATTGCATTAATGCCAATGATCGGAAACGTTGACGTTCTGAAACCGGCAGCACCTCACCGCTCGCTTTTAGCATGACCAAATCATCCACGGCCGCCAAATGCTTTAGCACCTGCCCGTCAGTTAGACGACTTTCATCCAGTAGTTGCGCAACAATTGCTTTACTAAACTCGGGTACTTGTAATAATGCAAATACCTTTGATAACTCCCACTTTTGTTGGAAGTAGGCATTCTCTTCCAAGTAATCATTAAACGCTGACATGTAACGAATATCTGTCATGCGTGGCAGAAACTTTTCATACAACGTTCGTGACTCCAACGCTGATGCACTCATGTAACCTGGAATATTTGTCCAACGTGGCGTCGTCAAACGTAACTGGTGCCACTCCTTATCAGTTAGCATTTGAATCTGATCATAAGATAGCTTATCGACAAAAATAGATGCACTTTGATAACCCTTTTCAGTTGTCGTGACAATTGGCGTACCATTTGAGGCTAACCGATCCAATCGGACATTCATCCGTGAATTCAAAACTGGCTCATCATCACCAAATGCGTTTTCCAAATGCCAAATTTGTGCCTGAATCTTTTCTAAACGGTCATTCACTAATCCGTGCGAAGCCGCGCGTTGCAAGAGTTTCCGCGCACTATCACTGTCTTCATCAAGAATCGCCAAGCGCGCTAAATAAGAATAAGCATTCGCTATTCGCTTTCGGCGTTGGTTTCTGACGGACAAACCCCGCAAACAGTTGGCCCGCTTGTTCGTAATCTTTCAACGCAAATGCAGCCCGTCCCGCATAGTAACGTGCCGACTTGTAGCTTGGCTTGCTTGTCATCACCTGCTGCAAAACTTCCTGCGCTTCAGCAAACTGCTTGGCCTTAATCAAAGAGCGCGCATGATTATATTGTTCATTAATGTCACTCATCAACCTAAACCTCTTTTCACAATCTACTTATTTTACCAGAGTGAAACAAAAAGAAGCGATAACGCATACACATTATCACTTCCGCTACCTAAAGGTATAAATTAATTTTGGCCACGATTAATTCTTAAACATAGCTCGAGACATTTCCAAATATTGTCCATCAGCTAAATTCACAGCATAATCTCCATTAAAGTTTTCATTATCAACAATGTCACTGTTACCAACAGGACCAGTCACTACCGCAACATAAGCCGAACCCGTACTTGACACCGTGTGCATACCGGCAGGCAAATCAACGCCAATCTTGTACATTCCAGGTCCGTTATAATTCTGCTTATCATTCAACTTTTCGTAAAGCTCTTTCGCACCTGAGACACCTAATTCGCCAAGAGAGTCAACATTGACCAGCGTTCCTCGTGTTGTCAAATTACCGGTAGCGTGGACTTGAACATAACCAAAGCTAGAGAAGTTTTCGTTGTCGATGATTTCTCCTGCCGCATCATCTTCGGAATAATACTTACTTGCGCCATATTTTGTAGCAACAAAAACATATTCACCTGCTGGAACCTGACCGGCAGTATAACTTCTAGGTCCAAATGCTTTTCCTTGCTTAATTAAATTAGAAACCTTGTCTTCGATTGTTTCTTCCTTAACAACAGACTCTGAAGAAGAAGACGCCGTAAGAGTCGTGTACTGTACTTCATCATGGCTAACTGATTGCGTTTCCTTTGATTCTGCAACCGTTGATTCACTGTTTGAATGTGCTGATTTGTTAGCCACACCAGTACCGGCAATAACCATCAACAAGGCTCCTACTAGTAGAAATGATATGTACTTTTTCGAAGCTGGATTTCCTGCCTTATTGTCTTGGTACATGTTATAACCACCGTACACGATGACTCCAAATGCAATCATCATCCCAGTGACGCCCATTGCCGAAAATGCACCTACCACAAACAACCCCAACAAAACCCTAACCCAAGTTTTTGAAAGTAATCCTTTATTAAAATTCATCCTTTTCTCCCTAAAACAATTTGTAAATAAACAACTAATTAAGTTTACAGATTCCTTATCTCCTAGTACACAAAATCACCCCGGTAACTAGTACCACAACCGGGATTGCTTTTTGTCACAAAAACGAGACTCATTTAATAGGGAGAATATGTAAAAAGCCGACCATCACTGGTCGACTCAAAAATTCACAGTGGACACCGTGTACAAATACTACAGTTCAGGACGAACCTTAACCACCATTCGATCACCAGCCATCAAGGAAATCGCAAAGAGGTAAAAAGGGATATCCCCAAATTTAACAGCGCCATCCTCAACGAACAATGAGAATGTTACCCCTTCATTTTTATCTGTTTTGTGGAGAACCGTTGCAAAATCTCCTTCTTCAGAAATTGCTACGCGCATTGTGTCCTCTACTTCTAACGTTAGATGTGCAAATTTATACTCTTTCATATCATTCTCCTCGCATGTGGTCATTAAACATGCTCTAGTGTATCTAACCTGACCGTATACCCACCAAACAAATATTCAACTAGTCGTAAAAATAAAAAAGTCGGCCATCGCTGGCCGACCTTCAAATTATTTATTGTCCCAATGCAAATGAGAAAGCTGTCACTGATGACAACATCACCAATCCAATGACCGTCATACCGAAAATCATACCGGCACGTACGAAAACAGCAGGTTCCTGCTTAGCAGTTTTGCGCCAGTTTAATTCACCGAGTGCTGACACAACACCGAGTAGCACTAAGAAACCAACTAGCCATCCAAATACTGTTAACTCAAGTCCGTTTGACCAAAATGCCGTCGCAATAACTGAACTATTCATGCGGAACCTCCTTTCTTCTTATACGTTACAGCCACTTTGCCCGGCTGCCCAATCAAATAATTTTTGATTTAGGAAATTATCGACGCGGGTTAATCAACACGTAACCTTCTGGTCGGGCAAGCTTGATGTCATAACCCTTTTCCACAAATGTATCAGCCACTTCACCAACAAAACGGTTACGGAAGAATTGATCCTTATCCAACAATTCCACCCCAGCCGTCAAGATCTTCATGTCCTCAACCTTTTGACCCATCGATTCAATCTTGTCCTTAACGCGTTCAACAACCGCCTCTGGTGTCTCACGGTAACCGGCGTACAAACGCCATAGAATTTCATCCAAGATGACATCCCCATTTTGCGCGTGCATTGAAGCCATTGCTTCTTGCATCATGTACCCCTTCAATGACTCCCCATAGACACGTATTGCCGTGATACCGTTCTGCGTCTCGTTATCAATTTCCATGTTTCGAATATTTGCAACCATATTAATATCCCCTCAATATTTTTCGTCACGTTTAATCATGCCGGACAAAATCGAAAAAGTTGGTGTGGTTTTTTGAATTAGCATGCATAAATTATGAATAAAATACGGTTGCTATACGTGGTCTATACCATGAGAAATCTTCTTAGTTGAAATTCACAAAATTACCATACTCAACCGGTAGACTAATTTCATCTATAACAACTATTTAGTCTTAGAAGGAGAATTTTTCTTATGGATGACGAAACAATTGTGGCAAAGCCGTCCACTGAAACGGCAGCCCCGGCAAAAGCCAAGGTCACTGCCCGCACAATCACATTAGTAGCCGCTCTATTCCTCGGCTTCATTATGATTTACTTTGATAAAAACGCGATTGGAATCATCTTGGTTAGCATGCAACAAGACTTCGGTTTCAGTAACGTCCAAAAAGGAATGGTTATGTCAGCTTTCTTCATTGGATATGCTTCAATGCAAGTGCCCGCTGGTTTGTTGAACACAAAGCTTGGTTCAAAGCGTTTGCTGGTCTTCTCGATGGCCGCTATTGCTATTTTCGCTGCGATGGCTGGATTCGCCAAGGCTGTGCTGTTCATCATTATCATTCGTTTCTTGGCCGGTGCCATCGCTCACTCTGGGTATGCACCTAGTGCTGCCAAGGAAGTTGCGACCAAGTTACCGTTGGATCAACGTACTTTGGCGCAAGGTATTTTGATTTCAGCTTCAGGTATTTCAGGAATTATCGTCCCATTGGTCGTGTCACCTGTTTTGCAAGATTACGGTTGGCAACGCGCCTTCTGGATGATTGCCATCGCTTCTGTTGTCGTCGGGATTGTCTTGCGTTTCGTTTTGCCAAGCGAAAAGAAGCTTACGGAAGCATCTGACGCAGCCGTCACAGAGCAAGCACCCGCTGCCAAGATGTCTGAAGTCATCCGTGAACGGTTTGTTTGGCTACTATTCCTAGCTAACTTTACAATTAACGCCATGATGTACGGCATGATCAACTGGATGCCTTCTTACTTGATTCAATCAGTGAAGCTTTCAACGATTGTGCAAGGTCACATCACAGCTATTGGTGGCTTGGCCTTCTTGGTTGGGTCAATCGGTGGTTCATACATCGTTGGTAAGTTCTTCTTCGGTAAGGAAAAGACAGTTATCGGTTTTGCGGCCATCATGGCTGCGGTGAGCCTATTCTTGGCCTCACTTTCTGCTGACAGCGGCATGATTACAATTGCCTTGGCTTCTGGTGAATTTTTCAGTGCCATGACGTTCGTCACGTTGATGTCATTGCCAGTTAAGCGTTTCGCGCCACATAAGTTCGGCCCATCATACGCCATTGTTGCGACTGGTGGTATCTTGGGTGGTATCGTTTCACCAACGTTGATTGGGTTGTTGGTTGACATGGCTAACGGCGCTTACTTCATGGTATTCGTCTACTTCCTAATCTTGGGAGCCTTGATGTTCTTGTGGTCACGCTTTATTCCAAAACAATCTAAGGAGAACGCCTAATTATGGAAGCATTGCTTGAAAAGATTCGGGTTGCTGATCAAGTAACCTGGCGCCGTTGGTTGCACCAACACGCCGAATTGTCATTCGAAGAATTTGAAACAACGGCTTACATCGAGAACTTGTTGCGCGATGTGCCAAACCTAACGATTGAACGCCCAGCGCCAACCGGTTTGGTGGCGACGTTGCACGGTGCCCACCCTGGTAAGACGATTGCCTTGCGTGCCGACATCGATGCTTTACCAATGGACGAATTGGCTGATGTACCTTACAAGTCAATTAACCCTGGTGTGATGCACTCTTGCGGTCATGACGTCCACGCTGCCATCTTGCTTGGTGCCGTATTCGCACTTGCTGAGATGCGTGATGATATTCACGGTGATGTGAAGTTTATCTTCCAAGCCGCTGAAGAAATGCCACCTGGTGGCGCAATCGCCTTGGTTGAAGCCGGTGTATTGGATGATGTGGACCAAATCTTTGGTTTGCACATCTTCCCAATGACTCAGACTGGTACCATCGGTTTTGCCTACGGGCCAGTCACTGCCTCATCTGATTTGTTCAATCTAACGATTAAGGGACGCGGTGCTCACGCGATGGCGCCTGAACAATCAATCGATCCAATTACGATTGGCACAGAGATTATTCAATCAATTAACAACATGATTGCGCGTCGTGTTGCCCCTACTGAAGCTGCTTTGGTTTCATGGGGACAATTCACGGCCGGTACTGTTAACAACATCATTCCCCACACGGCACACATCAAAGCGTCAGTTCGTTCACGTAACCCACAAGTGCGTGCCGACATGGAACGTATGATTCGCGACATTATCGAACACGTGACGGCAATGTATGGTGCTGAATACGATTTGGATTTCCAAAAAGGCTATGGTTCAGTGATGAACGCCAAGGAAGAAATGGATTTGGTGTTGGATACAGCTAAGGAATTGCTTGGTGAAGAACACGTACCCCATGCCACAATTGATGGCCGGTGAAGATTTCTCAGCCTACACGGAAGTTAAGCCTGGTGCGTACTTCGGTTTGGGTTCTGGCTTGGCTGAAGATGGTTACGAATTCGTCAACCACCACCCTAAGTTCATCGTCGATGAAGATTGCATGCCAGTTGGTTCTGCGATGTTCGTTAAGATTGTTGAGAACATTTTGATGTAAACAAAAAGAGGTAGAAAATCCGCGGATTTTCTACCTCTTTATTTTATCTATTAGTTGTTATTTACCTGGTGAACAACTGCGTTAACAGCTTCCTGTTCCGCCTCAATTAACGCAACACGGGTTTCTACGACCTTGATATCCATCGTGATTTCACGTGTCAAACCAGGCGTTGGCAACTTTGGTTCAAAGAATTCCTTGAACTCTGCCAAGCGCTCGGCCGTTTGGAAAATACCAGCCGTAACCATGATGTAGGTCGTGAACTCCATATCACCACCGACTGTATCTGACAACCATTGCCAGTCTGCCCGAATCCAGTCCCATGCCGCTTGTTGACCGTGCTTGTTTGCCAAGACACCGAGGTACCAAGCACGCAAATCTTGCGGCTTGATGGTGTTAGCATCCTCAAACTTGTTGATTAACGTTGCAATCAAAGCTGGATCAGGCGTTTGCGTAAGCGCCCCTTGAATATCACGCTTGAACGTCGCATCAGATGACGAAACGTAAGCTTGAAGCAATTGATTAAACAAGGCCTCGTCACCAAAGTTTTCGACCTCATTACGCAAAACCAAGCCACGCACTTCGGCTGGCAAAGCCGCCAAATCGGCTTGTTGCGCCACAAATAAATCGTGGGCAGACGCAATAGCTTCGGCGTTTCGGGCATACAACGCTGCACGCAAGACCAGCGGACGTGTAATCACATCGTCGATACTTTCACCAGATCGTGCGTGCCAACCAAGACGATCAACCTGGTTACGACTCAAGTTATCAAAGAATACTTGTAGTTCGCGTTCTGCATCAGAGTCAGGTGTCACAAACTTCTTCAAATTATTCGCCACATCATAAAGTGCTATCGTGACAATCACATGTTCACTATTCGCAAACGTTTGTAGCAATGGCACAACGGCGGCATATGACGTCAAACGACCTTCAGACAATAACCGTTGATCTTGTAGCAATTGCAACTGTGAAATGGCAGACAAGTTCGTCGCAGCTTGTGCCAAATCAGCCAACAGCGTCTCGTCATATTTCACAATGAAGTGAGAGTTATTGCCAACGTTCAATTGGAATGGTTGACCATTCTGCTCACGCAATTGTTGATAATCACCAACCACGATTTCATGTTCAGTCAGCAATTCTGGCACCACTTCATAGTTACTGTTCAACGGAATTTGCCACTGACGACCTTTTTCTTCACCTTCACCAATGAAGAATTGTTGTTGTGACAAGGTCAATTGACCATCGACAACTGCTGCTGTCACGACTGGATAACCTGGTTGCTCCAACCAAGACGTCATGATAGCACCGACATCCAAGCCAGAGGCGTCACCCAACGCTTGCCATAGGTCAGCACCGGTGGCATTACCATACTGGTGCGCATCAAAGTAAGCCTTCAAGCCCTTACGCAAGGCATCATCCCCAAGCAACGCACGGACCATGACCAACATCCGCGCACCCTTCGCATAGACGATGGCGCCGTCAAAGAGCGCATCAATTTCTGCTGGATCTTCGACCTGCACGTGAACTGATTGCACACCATCAGTCGCATCTCGGCTCAATGCTGCTGGCACATCAGATGTTTGGAACAATTCCCAAATGTGCCAATCTGGTTCAATGGCATCAATGGCAACATACTCCATCATGTTGGCGAAACTTTCGTTAAGCCACAAGTCATCCCACCACTTCATCGTCACCAAATCACCGAACCATTGGTGCGCCAATTCGTGCGCGATCACAGTCGCCACCAGTTGTTTCTGACGCAATGGGGTATTATCTGGATCAAGCGTTAGATAAGCTTCACGATACGTAACCAAGCCCCAGTTTTCCATGGCACCGGCTGAAAAATCAGGCAATGCCAACTGCCATGAATGTGGCAATGGATATGGTGTTTGGTAGAAGTCCTCATAGAATTCAATTGAACGCTTAGCAATATCAAGCGCAAAGTCTAATTCATTTGCCTGGTGCGCCTTCGTGGCAAAAACACCCACTTCGACACCGCTCTTGGTACGCGTTGTCTTGCTCTGCAAATCACCGAACACAAAGGCCACCAAATACGTTGACATGCGAACAGTCGTCGCAAAATAGTGCACGCCATCTTCTTCACGTAGTTCCGCCATATTTGCCAACACGGTTTCACCCGGTTGCTCATCAAACTTGAGCGCTAAATCAAACGTTGCCTTGGCTTCAGGTTCATCGATTGCCGGGAACGCTTGGCGCGCAAAAGTCGTTTCAAATTGTGTACCGATAATCTGCTTCTTCTCACCGGCCACCTCATAGTATGACGGATAAATCCCCATCATCGTGTCGGTCAATGGCGCCGTGTACGTAATCGTCAAAGCGGTTGGCCCCACTTCACGCAATGTAACGCGAATCGCCTCATGTTCATTATCAACTTTGTAAGCCAACTCTTGGCCGGCTTCATCAGTCACTGACGTAATCGTCAAATACTTTTGGTGAACTGAAATTTCGGTTGCCTTGGCTTCACCGGAAATCGTTGTGCGTCCACTAATCACTTTTGTACCGCGGTTCACATCAATGTACAAATCATAATGTGAAGGTTGGAAAGCCTCGTAAAAATGCTCATTCTTCGCTGTCATGTTACTCCCCTCTAACGACTAGTCAGTCTATCTTAATAATTAATATTAGAACTTTCCTCATAAAAGTCAACGTTATGTTTAATGATACGCCCTACCTTACCAATTTCAACTGCACAAAACTAAAATGCTACGCAATTCATCATCACGTAGCATTTCGTTATTATTCAAATGTGAACGTCTCGCCCTTTTTTGGCAGATAGGTTTCAAGACCCATATTATGCAACGCTTGCGCTTCACGTTCCGGCTTGAACGAGTGCCAAGGCAACGTGACCTTAGCGTTCACTTCAGCTGCAACGCGTAACAAGTCATCCGTTGTCGCGTGACCACTTGCACCGGCAATTTGTAGTGCGACACCACGCTTTTCGAGATAGGCGACTAGCTCAGCATAACGCGGATCGTAATCACCCAGCGGTTCACCATTCATGTGTAAATAGCTGAAACGGTCGAAATGGTCGAGCAACGCGATGTCATCAAAGCGGTTTTGCAGTACGTAATGTTGCTGGTTCGCCATAATCTCATTGAGAGTGACATCTTCACCAAATGTCACGACATCCTCGCGTCCCATCGCTTTTAGAATCCCCGCAAAGCGTGCGTCCCACACCAATTCGCGACCGAAATCATGAACAATCGCTTGCAGGCGCATCAACCGCTCAACATTGCGCTCATAGGGATTGATTACCACCAGTTCCTTTTGCGTCATGGCCGCTGACAGGTCAGCCAATACATTCGCTTCGGTACGACGTTGCCGGGTTGGGTCAGCGTCGAATGAGAACTCGGTCCCTTCAATGAAGAACAAATCTGATTGATGTTCGTGCAAATAGTTGGTCCAGGCCGTCACACGTTCTGGGTGCCAACCATCATAACGAACATCCCCACTATGCACGAAGCGGTGCTTGCCGTCGGTGACTTCGAACATATAAGCCCCCATGGCATCGTGGTCCGATAAGAATGCTTGCACTGACAAGTCCCCGATTTTAACTGGCGCCTCAGTCATAATCACTTTGATTTGCGCATTCGGTGCTGATTCAACACCTTGACGAATCAACTCAGCATACAACTTGGCCGACTCTGGACTCATGTACACCGGCGTTGGCTTGGTCAAATATTGCAACGCCCCCATGTGATCCAAATGGAGATGTGACACAAAAATGGCCGTTTCCTGGTCAGTTGCTTTTGCATCTGAAAATAAGTCAGGTAAATCGGGCAACACGCCGCTCGCCAGCAAATCATCTGGGCGTGTGTCGGCCGGCGCAAAGTTCATACCGAAGTCCATAATCACACGCGCTTGGGCCGTCTCAAAGGACACCACGTTTCCACCGATGGTATCAACACCGTTTAGTACTGTTACCGTGGTCGTCATGTTACTTGCTTTCCTTTACAATCTTTTGCGTTTGCTTTTGCAATGTATCCAAGGCATCCTTAGGCGCCGTCTTCTTCGTCAGCATCGCATCAGTGGCGCTCAACAAGTCCGTGCGGTACTCTTGGTAACCCAAGAAGGCCGTGTCAGAAAAGGCCCCTGGCAATGAATCTGAAGCAGCCTTCGCTAATGGGTTAGCCTTCAAGTAAGCCTTGTATGACGCTGACTTGGCAGCCTTCTTCGTAATTGGCAAGTAGCCAGTGTCTTCGGCCCACTTTTCAGTTTGCTTATCAGATGCCAAGAACTTCATAAAGGCAAACGCACCAACTTGTTCCTTCTTTGACGCTTGGGCCGTCGTGACCAAGTTGTTTCCAGCCAACATCGTAGCGTTCTTACCTTCGTATGATGGCATCACTGCCGTACCCCAATCGAAGCCTTGTGGTGCTGCAGCCTTAGTTGCTGAAATACCAGCTGATGATGAGAATGACAAGGCCGTCTTACCATTGACGAAGTTTGTCGTACCGTAAATGTCAGAACCAGCGGTCAACGCTTCCCCATTGTTGACCATATCCGTGATTGTCTTGGCGGCTGCGACAGCCTTCTTTGAGTTGATGTTGACCTTACCAGAAGGCGTGACCAACTTGACCCCGGCAGCGCGAACCATTGAGTTCCATTCCATATCAAATGACTTGTCATAACCGACGGCGGCAATGTTGTGTTGCTTCAAGACCTTCGCCATCTTCGCTACATCATCCCAAGTCTTTGGCACTGACAAACCGTATTGATCCAAGATTGACTTGTTGTAGAACATCACACGCACTGATGCTGAGAATGGCATTGCGTAATATGATCCCTTGTACTTGGCTTGTTCCAAGAATCCAGGGTAGATGTTCTTCAAATCAGCCTTTGAAAGACCATCCTTGCCCTTAACTTGGCTATCCATGTTTGTCACGATACCGTTCTTGGCGTAGTCCGGCACTTGGGTGTATGTTGCTTGAGCCATGTCAGGTAAGGTCTTTGACTTGGCAGCCGCCATGACCTTTTGGTTCAACGTTGTGTAGTCACCTTGGGCAGTTGCAACAATCTCATACTTTGATTGTGATGCGTTAAATGCCTTAATTTGTTCGTCCAATGCCTTGGCGTAGTTTCCCGTCATGGCGTGCCAGAATGTAATCTTCGTTGGCTTTGATGCAGCACTGGCAACCGTTGGAACCGCCGTTGCGAATGCGCCTGATGTCAATGCCAATACAGCTGAACCTGCGAACAATTTTGTCCAAGTCTTCATGTTAAAAGTTCCCCTTTTTTCCCACATAACTAACAATTAATGACTGTCAGGCATACCACAGGGCCCTTGTGATATTTCTGAACAGTTTAGTGATAACAATTGTTTCTCATCACTAAACCGTTCACAAACATGCTGTGAACAGTCGGTTATTTAACCTTTAATACCTGTATTTGAAATGCCGGCAACCACGTACTTGTTCAACAATAAATACATGATGACCATTGGCAAAATAACGAACGTTGAGGCCGCCATGAGTTCTGGGTATTGCACCCCAGAATCGCTCGAGAAAGCTTGCAACCCAACCGGTAGCGTACGCATCCCCTCAGTGTTCGTCACAATCAATGGCCACATAAATGAATTCCAACTACCAATGATTTGCAACAATCCGATGGCCGTGATGGTTGATTTAGCATTTGGCACCAACACACGCCAGAGGAATTGCCAATCGCTGGCACCGTCCAATCGTGCGGCGTAATACAACTGATCCGGCACACTGGCGAAACTTTGACGGAGCGTGAATACCGAGAAGAATGATGCCAACCATGGCACAATCACGCCCCATACGTGTTGACCAAATGCATTTCTGACAACGTGACGAAGTTTGGAATGATTAACATTTCACCTGGCACCATCATCGTCGCCAAGAGAATTGTGAATAAGACTTTCTTACCTGAGAAATTCAACTTGGCAAACGCGAAAGCCGCCAGAATTGACGTCACCAACTGACCAACGGTGGTCGTTAGTGAAACGACAACTGAGTTCACGAGGTACGTGGCAAATGGGGCTGCATGCCATGCACGCACCCAGTTGGACCATTGCATGTGCTTAGGCAACCATGTTGGTGGCGTTTGTAAGGCTTCAAAGCCGGTTTTGAATGCCGTTGATACCATCCAGAAGAACGGCAACAACATCGTGATGGCACCAAGCGTCAAAATGACATAAACAATTGTTTTCTTTGTTTTCATGGCGCCCTCCTAGTAGTGCACGTGCTTCTTGCTCCACCAAAGTTGGAACAAGGTGACCACCAAAATCATCACAAACAGGACAACACCAGAAGCTGCGGCGAGGCCGTACTTGTTTTGCTCATAGAACATTTGATACAAGTAGTAAACGACCGTTAACGTGCTGTGGCCGGGGCCAGGTTGACCACCGAACAAGGCGAAAATTTCATCAAACACCTTGAATGATCCAATCACTGCATTCACCGTTACCAAAAATGTCATTGGTGAAATCATTGGGAGTGTGACGTGCCAGAAACGTTGCCAGCTGTTCGCACCATCGAGCATGGCCGCATCGTACAAGCGCTTATCTACGTTATTGAGTGCCACCAAGAAGAGCAAGATGTTAAAGCCGAGTCCCTTCCAGATTGCCAAAATGATTAACGCTGGCATGGCATAATGTGGATCATTCAACCAATCAATTGGGTGCACACCGACGAAACCGAGCAAATAGTTTAATAGGCCGGCATCTTTGTTGTAAATCCAACGCCAAACCATCGAGATGGCTACAACACTGGTTACGAATGGCATGAAGTACAGCGTGCGGAAAAAGCCAGCTAAGCGCTTGATTTGATTCAATAACACCGCGATAACCAACGAAATAATAATTTCAGCCGGCACAACACCAACGACGAAAATAATCGTATTCCAAACGGCGAGATGAAAATCATTATCTTGCCACAGTGTTTGGAAGTTATCGAACCCCACTGCGTTGACCTGATTTGTGAAAAAGTTATAGTCGGTGTAAAAACTCATCGCTAAACTTTTGATAATCGGATACAGGCTGAACACCGCAATAATCAGCAGCATAGGAGCCAAGTAGGCCAGCGCCTTTAAATTATCACGCCACGTTGGCTTGGTTTGATTCATCATGCCTATTCACCCCCTAATGGCAAGCGAACACCTTGTGCATCAAAGGCGAATACCCCCCGTGGATTCAATGACACTTGGTTGGTAGCGATCGTCAATTCCGTTGAGACCAACTTATGTTCGCCGAGTTGCAAGGTTGCTTGACGGTCACGGCCGAATGCGCGTACGTGTTGCGCTTCAACAGCTAACGTTGGCTGACCGGGTACAAGCCCTTGAATGGCCTCAGGACGGATACCAACCGTGACAGCATTGTTTGGCAAACTCAGGACATCACGCAAGGCCGTTGCTGGCACTTCATTAATGACTGGATCACCAATAAAGCGGGCCACGAACTGGTTGGCTGGGTCTTGGTACAGCGTTTGTGGTGAATCGAACTGTTGAATCACCCCATCATTCAAAACCATAATTTTGTCAGCCACGTGCATCGCTTCGCTTTGGTCGTGTGTCACAAATACTGTGGTAATACCGGTTTCTTGTTGAATACGGCGGATTTCTTCACGCATCTCAACACGCAAACGCGCATCCAAATTAGACAATGGCTCATCAAGGAGCAAGACCGTTGGTTCTTTTGCCAATGCACGGGCAATGGCGACACGCTGTTGTTGCCCACCAGATAGTGCACCGGGCTTCTTGTTCAGTTGATCATCCACGCGGACCAACTTGGCCAACTCCTTTGCTTTGGCTTCACGCGTCGCCTTATCAACTTTCGCCATCTTCATCGGGAAAATGATGTTATCCAACACCGTCATGTGCGGATAAAGGGCGTAATTTTGAAATACCATCCCCACACCACGCTGCAAGGCATCCTTTTTAGTGACGTCATTCGTACCAAAATAAATTCGGCCCGTCGTCGCTTGTAGCAAACCTGAAATCAAGTTCAAGGTCGTCGATTTTCCACCACCACTTGGTCCTAGCAGGGCAATTAATTCACCATCCGGTAGCTCAAAATCCATATCATGTAGCACCTCAACCCCATTGCTGTACGTTAACGTGACATGCTCAAACCTTACTTCCACGATTGTTCCCCCATACCTCAACATAATCTTAGTAATGACATTGTCGTCATCAACCTAACTTTCCGTTAGTATAGCATGATAATTATCGTTCGAAAGTGTTTTCTTATTTTTTGTTCGTTACGTAACGGACGTTATGTGTGTCACTGACCCGAAACGCCTATCTTTAAAGTAAGTTAACCAATGATTAGCCCTAACAGGTCAAACTTGGTCAAAGTATTTCGTCCGAAAAATAACACCTTAGCGTTAGTTGCTCTTATGTATTTTAAATTAGTCGCATTTGCGGTATTCTGATTATTAAGTAACACAAATTTTAATGGAGGCATTATCATGCATGTCACGTTGGTTTCAACATCAGACGTTCACGGTTATTTCCGTGCTGATGACTTTCGCCGACCACTTTTGAATACCCGCCTAGGTTTGTCTCGCGCCGTCACTGTGATGAATGAGTTGCGGACACACGCTGCGCCGGATGACGTGGTAATTGCCATCGACAACGGCGATTTTATCCAAGGGTCACCGTTGACCAACTATATTGAAAAAATGGACCGCGCTGATTTGCCAATCTACAAGCACTTGGCGGACACTGCTGGTTTTGATGTTCGCATTTTAGGTAATCACGAATTTAATTACGGCCGTGATTACCTAGCGTCAGCGATGACTGACGTTGAAATTTGTTGAACGCCAACATTCTCGATGAGACAACTGGCCTACCTTTTATCGGCAAGCCCTACACCATCATCAACCGCAACCATGTCCGCATTGGGGTCATTGGTCTTACGACGTCTTATATTCCACATTGGGAGCACCCAGATAATATCCGTGGCTTGGTCTTTGCTGATCCAGTTAAAACGGCTGAACGCTATGTGGCTGAGCTACGTCCCAACGTGGATGTGCTGGTGATTGCCTATCACGGTGGTTTCTCACGTGATTTGCAGACTGGCGCTGCTTTGGAGCATTTGACGACAGAAAACCAAGGTTATGAGCTTTTGAAAATGCCAGGGGTCGATGCGCTGATTACTGGCCACCAACACCGTGCGATTGCTGAAGTTGTTGACGGTGTGCCAACTACCCAACCTGGATATCGTGCGGAATATGTGGGCGCCATTCAACTTGATTTGGATGAACAATTACACATTAATCACGCCAATGCCCAGCTAATTGCGACGGGTAACTTCAAGGAGGAGCCGACCATTCTTGATTTGGTCGCACCATTGAACGACCAAGTTAACGACTGGTTGGATACCGCGATTGGTACGGTTGGTGACAATATGCAGGTTACCAAGCACTTCGAAGCGCGTTTGAATAATCACCCGTTCATTGAATTAGTGAATCAAGTGCAAATGGCTGCGACTGGTACGCATATTTCAAACACCGCGTTATTCAATGACGAAGTCCGTGGGCTACCTAATGAAGTGACGCGTCGTGATGTCATGACCAATTACATTTATCCAAATACGCTAGTCGTTGAAAAGTTGACCGGCCAGGATATCAAGGATGCCCTGGAAATTAGTGGGCGCTACTTTGATGTCACGGTAGATGGTGAATTGATTGTTAATCCACGTTTTCTCGAACCTAAAGTACAACACTACAACTATGATATTTGGAGTGGTATTGATTACACCTTTGATTTCAGTCGTCCTGCCGGCAACCGCGTGACGGCATTGAAGGTTAACAACCAACCAATGTCGATGACGGATACATTTGAGGTCACGATGAACAACTACCGTGCAACTGGTACGGGTAACTACAAAATGTACAGCATCGACAAGGTTGTCCGTGAAGTGCAAATCGAAACGGCTGATTTAATCGGTGACTACATCGCGGATCATCCGAACATTCAAATTCCACAACCAACGAACATTACCAGCAAGGGATTCGTTTGGGCAAAGACAAACTAAATCAAAAGCCGGCGGTATCAATTACGAGATACCGCCGGCTTTTGCTTATTCTTGCGTTAAATCTTTGATGACGTGGGCTGGATTACCCGCAACCATCGTATTACTTGGCACATCTTTCGTTACCACACTGCCAGCACCAACGACGACATTGTCACCAATCGTCACACCCGGCAGGACAATCACCGACACACCAAACCACACATCATCCCCAATTGTAATTGGGGAATCATACTGCCACCCTTCGCGACGTAAAGCCACGTTATGTGGATGATGATTTGGCGTGAAAAATTGTGCATTCGGACCGATGAAGGCATGTTTACCAATCGTTACTTTACCAGCACTGACAATTTGCAGATTGGCATTAATGAAGCTGTCTTCACCGAGAACCAACTGTTCTGGATACTCGATGGTATTCACGGGGAACGTAATTGAAGCTGATGCAGCCATGCCTGGCAAAAATTCATGCAACAAATGTGTTGCTTCACCCATATCCGTTTTCGCAACGTCATTCATCAGTTGCACCTTTTGGAAAGCACCTTGTGTAATGGCTTGCAGTTGCGGTTCCTTGCCATATTGGTACCAGTCACCTTGATCAATTTTGTCAAAGATATCTAGCGCTGCTAAACGTGCAATTTCAGTTTCATTCAGTGGTTTCATCAGTATTGTCCAATCTTTAATAGATAAGATTATTTTACCGCATTAAAAAACGAGATGCTTGATGCATCTCGTTAATTGTTAGGCATACTTTGCCAAAATTGCTTCTAGTTGGTGCGCTGGTGTGAAACCAGTCAAGCGTTCAACTACTTCGCCGTCCTTCTTTACAAGGAGCGTTGGAATCGCCATGATACCAAATTCTTGGGCCGTGGCAGGGTTTTGATCAACATCCATCTTGTTGAACTTTACTTCAGGCATTGATTCAGCCACCGTTTCAACAACAGGTGATTGCATGCGGCAAGGACCACACCACGTTGCCCAGAAATCAGTCAACGTTACCCCTGTATTTGTCTCTTTGTCGAATGTTGCATCCGTAATATCTTGAACCGCCATAATTAGCATTCCTCCCTCATTATTTTCTAATGTAAGGTTAGTATAACGCCAAGTGTCCGATTTGTCGAATAGGCATTTAATCAAAAAAGGATGTCCCAGTTGGACATCCTTTTCAATACGTTATTACATTGCTTCTTCAGCAACGCCTTCTTCGTTCAACAACAAAGAGCTGATGCCTTGATCACCGAAAATCTTAACTGAGCTGAATGACAACTTCAATACGACAAAGCTGTCCTTTGCTTCTCCAGCAACATCCATCCAGTTTGGAATTTGGTTTTCAATCAATTCTGCGACGTCATCAATTGACTTGTCCGTTAAATGAATTTCAGCCTTGTTTGATGTGACTACCCCATTGTCCTCATCAGTTGGCACCGTCGTGAACGCAACAAATGGATTAGCCTCAATTTCAGCCATCTTGTTTGAGTTGCGCGTCGTTGTGATGTAAATGTAGTCCGTCAACTCATCGGGCGTCAAGTAGAAGACGTCACGGTTAGATGGACGGTTGTTAACAGCTGTTGCCAAGTTCAAAACGTGTGAATCACGCAAGTACTTCTCCAACAATGCTTTGGTATCCAAATTTGCTTCTGTCATAGTTCATTACTCCCTTTAGTTAGTTCCTTGTGGTTATTATAACTAACTCTTAAATGAAAAACTGATATAAACACCTGGATTCGGTATGTTTTACTGTGGGTTTAAGAATTAAACACACTTACATCATAAACTGCTTAATAAGATGCACAATCCGTTCAGCGGTATGACCATCCCCATAAGGATTCGTATTATCTGCCATGTCATGATATTGTGTCTCATCATGAAGGAGACCTTCAACGGCATCTTTAACTGTCTGGTAGTCCGTACCAACTAAGCGCAATGTACCCGCATCGACCCCCTCTGGTCGTTCAGTTGTATCTCGCAAAACAAGTACCGGTACATTCAATGAAGGCGCCTCTTCTTGAATGCCGCCTGAGTCCGTTAAAATTAGATAACTTCGGGCAGCTAAATTATGAAAATCGACAACATCTAATGGATCAATTAAATGTACCCGGTCAATATCACCCAAAATTTCAGTTGCGACTGATTGCACAGCTGGACTCAAGTGCACTGGATACACAACCTCAACTTCAGGGTTTTCAAGCACGACATCCCGAATTGCTCTAAAGACACGAGCCATTGGCGCCCCTTGATTTTCTCGTCGGTGCATCGTTAGTAGCACCATTTTTTGTTCAGGCTGAATTTGGTCCAAAACAGGGTTTTTATAATCTCTATTTAACGTGTAATGTAAGGCATCAATCACGGTATTTCCGGTCACAAAAACATTATCTGTCTCGACACCTTCTTGAATCAAATTATTGGCACTTAATCGCGTTGGTGCAAAATACATATCTGCAATGCGATCTGTTATTTGGCGATTAATTTCTTCCGGAAACGGTGAGTACTTATCCCACGTTCGCAACCCAGCCTCGACGTGGCCCACCGGGATGTGGTGGAAAAACGCACTCATACTTGTCGCTAACGTCGTGCTCGTGTCACCATGAACTAAAACGACGTCTGGTTTTTCAGCTGTTAATATGTCGTCCATCCCTAGCAAAACTTTGCTCGTAATTTTAGCCAAACTTTGCTTAGGCTCCATAATTGCCAAATCATAATCCGGCTTAACATCGAAAATATCTAAAATGGGTTGCAACATTTCTTGATGCTGACCAGTCACAACCGTCACTGGTGTCACTGTATCATCATTTTCAAGCGCCTTGATAACCGGCGCCATTTTTATTCCTTCAGGCCGGGTGCCAAAAACAGTCATCACTTTAATCATTTCTAAATCCTCCTACAGCCACTAGTGCTGTGATCGTTGCATCATAATAAGGTTGTTGCGCCACCGATTTGTTTAAAACAGTTGCCGTATTGCGGTACAGCACTTCAGCATCTGCGGTGTTAGCGTTCGTAGCCAAATTGAAAATTGGCGCTTGGAAGGCCGATGATTCATATTTTTTTGTCGCTTGGCCATTCAAACGATAGCCAGCTACCAACGTTTGTTGTTGCGCAAAGAAGTGCATCATTCGGCCCTTAATTTTACGGGCACGGGCATCGCTTGCGTTGGCCAGCATCATCGGAACCCGCGCTGCGTTATAGTCATACGTACCATCAGCCTTAGTTGATACTTCGTCACGTTGGGCTGGGCGAATGCGATCTTTTTCAATAATAGAAAAATCCGGTACCAACCCTGCTGATGTTGGTCACTCAACGTCTGCAATTTATCCAACATACTATTTGAAATCGCTCGCCAACGGTCATCACCTGTCGTGGTAGCTAACGCATTAAAGACCGTTGGCATCACATCAGATGAGCGCATCACATCATAAGCCCAACTATCCGCAGTTGCCCAATTTCCGACGGTAACCATTTTTGCTGTGTCGTTATATTCATAACGCAAAATATCAGCTGCAATTTTTCGGGCCAGCCGGTGATATTCTCCAGCTGCCTTGGGCCAAGTTTTAGCCGCCGTTATCAACGACTGCGCAATATACAAGTCACCATCAGTGGCACTATTTTGATTGTTATGCCATTCACCTTGCTTGAGTTGCTGACGCCAACTCATTAAGTACGTATCACCATCGCGATGTCGTTGATAATAAGCCAGCAAACTGTCAAAGTCCGCTTGCTTTGACCAACCGTTACGGCCTGCGCGCGCAGTAATCAGCATCCCCATTCCTTGCGCTTCTGACATTGCCACCGGTTGCTTAGCCGTACCCGCATTCACATAGGATGCACCCCCGTGATTTTTCACGACGAATGTTTCACGCCAGGTTTCATAGGTATCACGTGCAACCGCCTGCTCATTATTAACGCGAACATAAACCAAAATGGCTGAAAACGCCAAAATAACCGCCAATACTGCCAACCATAATCTTCTATGTAATACCATTTAAACCTCACTAACTAATCATTAAATCGCTTTGTCTTAACCCAGACATTACCATTTCGATGGAAAAGACTGTCGCCGATAACTTGCGCAACTGCATGCACTGAAACCGCCATGAATAGTTGTGTATAGGTAAAGTACGACAAAAATGATAACCAGATTTGTTTTGTCGTCGCCTGACCGAACTGGGTAGACATGGCAATATTAATCTGCAAAACATATAACAAAATCATCAAGACCCAATTACATAATAAAATTTGCGCCAGTAAGACATTCGTCGTGCCAAACGTGAACGGTATCGTAATCGTTGGATTGAACAAACCAATAACGTAAAACACAACATTTACCGCAAACAAGATATCCGACAACAGAATTGCGGCATTGAACCAAAAGAACGTTGCGGAGTAGTAAAACGTTTCAATTTTGACGCGCCAGTTACTTCGATCGAAGAGATGCTTAATATTATTAATCACCACTTGATAGTTACCTTTGGCCCAACGCAGTCGCTGATGATAGTAATCTCTGATATGCTCAGGTTCTTGTTGAAAAGCCTCAGAATTATAGGCCAAAGCAATTAGCTTACCACTCTGCATAATCTTGAACGAAATATCCGTGTCTTCCGTTAATGCCCCATCTCGCCAACCGCCAATTTCGGTCACATAATCTTTTCGAATAATAAAATTCGTGCCTGGAATACGACCAATCTTAAATAAATGCCAAATCGCAATGTGCTGGATGCGCTGCGTCACAACAATCTCTTGATTGATAAATTGCGTCAATAAATTTTGATTCGCATTGCGCGTCTTGTTGCGCCCAAAGACTGCCACATGGCGCTCCGGGTCTTCTAATGCTTTACGAACCAGGAAGTACAATGCATTCCGTTCTGGCATGGCATCTGCATCATAAACTGCAATGAATTCACCGTTTGCCACCTGTAGAGAGTCATTTAACACACCGGCTTTGCCGCCTTTTCCCGTTCGCTCGACAATGACAATATTGCGGTTTTGATTCTCAGGCAAATCTTTGATACGACGCATCTCAGTTGCCGTTTGATCCGTCGAATTATCTGAATACAACAGCAGTTCCACCTTTTCTGGTGGATAATTCAGGTTCAAGAGCGCCGTCATTGTTTGCGCAATAACAACATCTTCGTTGTGAGCTGGGACGACAATAGATATCGTGGGGTAACGTTTTAGCGGTGTTATTTCTGTCTCTTTTGTACTGTTTTTAAGCCAAAAGTGAACGGCCCCAAACAACGTAACCATTGCCATCGTTAATGACAACCATATCGAAAACAACGTTGTAATCAATAAAAATTGGTGTATCATTGTGCCTCACTTTCTTGTCCCCATAACTTGCACATTGTTGCTTCAACGCGTGAATAAATGGTCCATTGGGCAACAAATAATACTGCCGCAAGCACCAAAAATACAACACTAATCACTAGCGCAATCCAAAAAAAGATATTAATCATGTTCGATCTCCTTCTTCATATATTCCGTTACAAGATCGGTTTCCATTTCACGTCGAATGTGTTTCAATGCATCTGGTAACGTTTGATATTTTTCAGCGTTATCCTCTGTAATCAACGTGTGTCCCCATTGAAATTGGGGTTTGTAATCACCAACCATAATTTCTGACAACGCCATCTTCGTCTCATCAGTCAAACCAGTAACTGTTTCTCGTGGCAACCTGAACGACAAAATCAAAAACATATCATCATCTAAAATGTAAAGGAATTCAGATGGCAAGCGCTTTTGCTTCAATACGCTCGCTACTGCGTGGATAACAGCATCGTATTGATTGGCATTAAACTGACGGTACTGTTCACTGTGCGCCCATTGAATACCAGTCACGTCCATACAAACATTGGCTAAACCAGGATATGCACCAAAACGACTGACTGACTTTTCAAAAATTTTGTTGGCATTATATGAGCGCTGGAGATTCAAACCAGGATGATAATTCTTGGTAAATGACGCAACATGTCGTTCGTTGGCCATTAGCCAACTTAAGTCACCAACAATTGTCCGACGTCCGTTCGTCAAAAATAACGATGCCGGAAAAGCAATTAACAAGAGTATTTTTTCTGGTATGCCCATGACAAACGATCCGATCATCAGTGTTAACACACCAACCACCAAATAAATCAATCCTAACCACGTGATGAGCAAACCTGGCAGAACCAAACTTGTAAATATACCTAGCAGCACTAAGGATGCTGTTGCGATTTGAACCACACTGGAATAAAGACTGGCCCACCAAATGAGTATGATTAAGGCTGTTGCGAATCCAAAAATATAAAATCTACTCCGACTAATTAAGTTTTTTCTTGTCGACATTCGCTATCTCCCTTCGTTGACTAAAAGTAAACGATAACCATATTCGCACATTTTGAAATGGTCTTTAATAAAATTCGTTTTAAAAAAAGACCGAAAAAATAGAAAACATTCCTATTTATCAGACTTTTAATAATGAAAAAAGCTTCATATCAAACGATTAACGTCCAATAATGAAGCTTGTTCTCATATTTAATTTTGTCGGCGCCAGGCATTAAATTTTTGGGAACTAATCTGATCGTTATCTGCAATCAGTTGATTCAGATAACGATCAGATTCAATTCCTTGCCAAACGTACACTAGTTCATTAGTCACTGGTTTTCGAGGCACATCTGTTAACAATATATCTGTGTGATTGTCCAACCTATGTGACGTCGCAATCTTTGCTTTGGTTACCGGGCCAAACTGGGCCAGTAGCAGATTTTCGATATTCACATGATTACCAAAGTCCAACACAATATTGACCTTTGGAATATTTTGGTAGATATAATCGCCTGTTGCCAAAGCTGAGACAAGATCGGTTAAGAGGGCCGTTTTCAGTTTACTAGCATCGAGTTCTTGTCTTTGCGCAAAATCATTCACTATTTCAGTCCCCAACTGAAACGCCAATGGGTATCGTTCTGAAAATTCTTCAAAATGTTGTAAATCATAAATCCCTGAACTAATCCCAAATGGATAGATTAAAAATTGAAATAGTGTATGTCCAACACTATACGTTAACTTTCTAGAGTCGACAGGTGTCATCGACAAACGGAATAGACACTTATAACTCGTTTGAATACTCTCATCAAAACGTTGCCAACATTGCTTTACATTAGCCGTGACATCTTGCGTAGTTTGAATGGTCGAAAACAGTCCTAAACTATGCAAGATTAAGATAATAAAACGCGCCTCATTATCTAATTCTTCGTCAGACATTTTGCCATTACGAGCCATCAAGACTTTCACGTGGTTCAGAAGTCGTTGCGCCTGTTCAGACATTTCAGTCGTTGCGTTTAGATACTGGTTGGTAAAACGATTGGATACGAAGTGCCGTTGTGAGAAACGATTTGTCCAAATCGCAGCCATATGCCAAATAATACTAATCTGGGAATCTTTTAGTTCACCAAAAATTGGCGTGATGACATGACTAATATAGTAATTAGCCGCATTTTTAATCTCATCGGCAACATCGGCCGTGCGTTGCCCATTATATACCGTTAGTAAGGCAAATTTTAGAAATCGAATATTTTCCTCCTGCCCTACTAATCGATAATCTTTGGTTATTTCGATACCCTGAACTACCAGATTTTCTTGCACAATTGTTCTTTCTTTATAGATAGTGGGCGTTGAAATTCCTAAATCAAATGCCAAGTCTTCCCACGACTCAAAATCTTCGGCAATTAAGTGTTCAATAATCTGTGCTCTGGTTGACTTTGACAAATAATATTGTTTCAACTCGTCTATCGGTAGCAGATTTAACGGCGCGTCAAATACAATCACATTCCCTTTTTCAATATCCAACACACCTGTTTGACCAGTTAATTTTGCAATGTCTTCATTCAATTGATCAACTACCGAAATCACCATATAACGTGAAAATTTAAATTCTGCCATCAGGTCAGACAATCGTGTCACTTTATTTCTAACCATATAACGAAACACAGAAAGTCGATGCTGTTCCTGCGTTGTCCATATCCATTCCATACAAATGCCCTCAATACCACACCCACATCATTAAATTGATTATAGCAAAAAGGCTAGCAACAAGTCGTTGCTAGCCTTCTTCATTTATTATTAACCTAGTTCAGCGTACGTGGCACCTTGATCAGGACCTGTGAAGTTGAAGTTCTTCACGGCACGGTGTGAACGCAAGTATTCTTGCACACCTTGGCGGATTGCACCAGTTCCCTTACCGTGAATAATTTCAACGGAAGGTAAGTTGTTTAGCAATGCGCGATCAATAAATTGATCCAGTTCGCTCATCGCAGCTTCATAGCGTTGTCCACGCAAATCAAGCGTCGCTGACGCGTTCGCACGGTTAACAGCCTTACTGGTGTTAACACGGGGCTTTGGCGCAGCCTTTTGCTCTGACTTCACTTCGGCAACGTTTTGCTTCTCGATTTCGTCTTCAGCAAGCACCATCTTCAAGATACCCATTTGGACTTCAAACTTGCCGTCCTTGAGCTTGCGCTTAACCGTACCTTGTTGACCGTACTCACGCACCAAAACCGTATCGCCGGCTTCAATGTTTTGGCTCTTCGCCTTCTTAGCCTTACGCAAAACGCGGTTGTTTTCAGCTGAAGGTTCTTGGCGCATCGCGTTCAAGGCACCCTTCGCATCCATCAACTTGTTTTCCTTAACAGCCACCCCATCAAGTTGCATCTTACGCAAATCAGCGATAATCTTATCAGCCTTCTTGCGTAAATCGGCAACGATGTGGTTCGCTTCCTTCTTGGCTTCTTCAAGCGTGCGGGCCTTCTCGGTTTCCATCTTTTCAAGCTTTTGCTCGTAATCGTTCTTCATTTGACGATTTTCGATGACTTGTTGGGCCAATTGCACTTGTTGGGCCAAAACGGCATTACGACGTTCAACCAAGTCAGCAATCATATCGTTCAATTCTTGTGAATCTTCTGTCGTCAATGAGGCAGCGGCATCAATAATGCTTTGATCCAAGCCCAAACGCTTAGAAATCTCCAAGGCGTTTGAACGACCAGGAATACCCAACAAGAACTTGTACGTTGGACGCAACGTTTCGACGTCAAACTCCATTGAAGCGTTGATAGTATCGACACGGTTGTAGCCATAAACCTTCAACTCAGGATAGTGAGTCGTGGCAACAGTATATGAACCCTTGGCACCCACGGCATCCAAAATTGACATGGCCAAAGCTGCTCCTTCTTGCGGATCAGTTCCGGCACCCAATTCGTCGAAAAGCACCAATGAATCAGCGTCAATTTGCTTCAAGATTTCAACAATGTTGACCATGTGTGATGAGAACGTTGACAATGATTGCTCGATTGATTGCTCATCACCAATGTCCGCGAAGACTTCCTTGAACAAACCAACTGTTGAGTACTCAGCAACCGGAATGAACAACCCTGATTGGGCCATCAATTGCAACAAGCCCAATGTCTTCAAGGTAATCGTCTTACCACCGGTGTTAGGACCCGTGACGATGATGGCCTTGTAATCTTTACCGATAATAATGTCGTTGGCCACCGCCTTTTGTGGGTCCAACAATGGGTGACGTGCTTGCAACAAACGCACATGGTTTTCTGGGCTGTACTCAGGCTCTTGTGACTTTGTTGCCGCAGCATAACGTGCCTTGGCGTTCACAAAGTCCAAGTGACCCAAAACTTCGGCATTCTTTTGAATGTTGTCAGCTTCAGGGCGCAACATGGCTGACAATTCTGCCAAAACGCGCTCTTCTTCGTGACGCTCCTTGATGTAGTGCTCACGCAATCGGTTATTCATATCAACCACATCACCAGGCTCGATGTACAACGTTTGCCCCGTTTGTGATTGGTCGTGCACAACACCACCGAAGTGACTACGGTACTCCGTCTTAACTGGAATAACATAGCGGTCATTACGGATTGTCACGATTGGGTCAGACAAGTATTGTGCTGACTTACCACGTGTGTAATCTTGCATCTTTTGACGGATGGCATTTTCAGTTGACGTAATGGCTTGGCGCACACGATGCAATTCTGGTGAGGCTTCATCGGTCACACGACCATCCCCATCAATCGCCGTATTCACACGACGTGTCAAATCTTGCATGACAACCAAACGCGTGTAATAAGGACGCAAAGCAGCCAATGGCTCACCGCGATCTTCAACCAAGTTTTCGAAGAACAAACGCATTTGTCCAGTTGTAAACAACACGCGTCCGACTTGCGCCAATTCTGTCCCACTCAATGACGCATCAATCTTCAAACGTTGCATGTGAGGCTTAACATCCGCCAACTTTGGAATATTAATCCCACCTTGCCAGCGTAGCACCTTAGCTGCGTCTGACGTTTCTGCCAACCATGTTTGCATTTCGTTGGCATCTGCAGTTGGCAACAAGTTGCGCAACTCATTTTCACCAGCAGCCGTTGAGAGGTATGGTCGCAATTGGGCCTTTACCGCTTCATACTCAAGGGTTGCTAAGACTTTCTTATTCATGTGTCTTAACCTCTAATATCTCTTATTAATCCCTACTGGAGAATCCACCATTGATAGATGGCATCTGAGAAGTAAGGTGTCTGATTCAAAATCCATTGGGCGATAGGTGACTGAACCATCGCATCGTGGTACCAAGAGATTTCCCATGTCTGTGTTAATTGTAAAACAAAGAAGATTTCAACGTAGACTAAAAGGCCGTAAACAAGCATACCAGCCAAACGATTCATTGTTCCAAGCAAAGGCACTTTATTAATGAAACGCAAACTACGCTCAATTGAACGCACGATGAACGTCCCAATCACCATAATAAGCCCAAACGCTAACCCTGATGCCAGAAATTCATTAGCCTTGTCCGAAACAAGTTCTGGTACACCGTTGGCGGCCCAACGCGCTTGCACGGACATCAAAAACGTTTCATGAATCCAGCTTCCCAAGCGGTGTGACATCAAGACAGCTACTGCATAAACCACAAAGCGACCGCCCAATGACAATAAACTGCGGACGAAACCTAAGTATCGGCCACGTAGTACCGCCGCCAGAAGCAATACTGCAATAATAATTGACAGCAAGTTCATTATTCAGCGCGATCCTTCTCAGCTTGCATCTTCAATTGGTCTGACAAGGCGTTGATAGCCAACAAGGTTAGGAGTTGGTCATCTGACAACTTGGGTGCCAATTGCTTCATTTGGTCCAATTGTTGGTTAGCCAATTCAAAAACAGCCTTCATGTGCGCTTGTGATTCAGCCGCTGTAATCGTGATTTCTTTACCTAGAATTTCGCCTTTAAAACGTGTCTTTTCTGCCATGTTGTCTTTCCTCTTCTTGTTTATTCATAACTACCAGTATAGCAAAAAAGCGCTGATATTTCAGCGCTTTCCGGTCGATGCTATTGATTATCGATTACCTGATAATCTTTTTCGAATTCATTTTCATTCACGATGCGCAATTCCTGACCATCACGCGTCAAAAAGTCACCGCATGCCCCCATTGCAACCGACCAAGGCGCATTGAGCATCAAGGTGTTTTCTTCACGTGCATCCCAGTGAAGAAGTCCTTGTTTGAATGCATCTTGCACCCAAACTGCTGGCGTCATGTCATCTGAAATTTGCCACACATCCACAATTTGTGTACCATGCTTCGCTTGCATTATCGTTACCTACTTTCTACGGTAGCTAATCCCTCTTCTCGATACCAGTATACCATTTAAAGCTAGTTACTTCTTGTAGGCCCACTTCCAGTCATATGGTGACCCAACTGGGTTTAACACCACATTCTTCACTGATGGGCGCATCAACGTGGCTGATGATTGGTAGTAAAGTGGTGCGACACCAACTTGCTTTTCAATCTGTTGCTCAGCTGTCTTGTAGTCTTCATAACGCTTGTTAACATCATTCACATCGGTTGTCTTTGCAGCATTCACGGCATCATCATACGCTTGGTCGCTCCAGCTACCGTAATTGAAATCTGAATTAGTCGTTGCCAAATCCAAGAATGATGATGGATCCGCATAATCAGCGCCCCAACGATCAATGACAACTTCGAACTTCTTGGCTTCTGACAAAGCCAAACGTTGCTTGAATGGCACAACCTTGATTGTCACCTTCACGTTATCCAACTTTTGCCATTGCGCTTGAATAAACTGGGCCAAACGCTTTGAGGCGTCTGTGTCATCAGCCAACAATTGGACAGACAACTTCTTTTTACCAGTCTCCTTGAGGCCTTCCTTCATCAACTGCTTAGCCTTAGTCTTGTCATATGCAATTGCCCCGGGGACAGCCGCTGACTTGGCGAAATCTTCACCCGTATTCGGATCCTTGGCCAACTTAGCTGCCGTGAAAGTCGTTGCTGGCGTAGCTGTCCCCGTCAAAATCTTATTTGCCAAGGTCTTACGATCAATAGCATATGACATCGCTTGGCGAATCTTCAAGTTCTTATAGACTGGATTATCCTTTTGGTTGAATTCCAAGTAAGCAGTCGTCGCTGATGGAATCACCTTGTAAGCCTTTGAGTTCTTTGACGCATTCACCTGGTCAGGTGACAAGTTCGTGAAGTCCACGCTACCGGCCTTATACAAGTTGTACCCAGTATTCTGGTCCTTGATAGCTTGCACCACAATCTTAGGTGTCTTAACCGCCTTCGCGTCCCAATATTGCTTGTTTTTTACCAACGTATACTTGCTATTTGAGCCGTTCCAATCCTTCATCACGAATGGTCCTGATGACAACGTATACTTAGCGGTTGTACCATACTTGCTACCCGCTTTTTCAACAAAGGCCTTATTTTGTGGGAAGAATGGTGCCATCGTCAAAATTGATTCCAACTGTGGCATTGGCTTTTCTAGCGTGACTTCCAAAGTCGTGTCGTCCAGCGCCTTTACGCCCAAATCATCCAAGTTCTTATCCTTGCCTGATTGAATGTCATCAGCGCCCTTAATACCTGAAAATAGGTAGGCATACGTTGAAGCCGTCTTTGGATTGTTAGTACGTTGCCAACCGTAAACGAAATCATTAGCTGTCAAAGCATCCCCATTTGACCACTTCAAATTTGGACGTAGCTTGAACGTATACGTCAAACCATCATCTGACTTTTCAACTGATTCAGCCAACGCCAATTGTGGTGTGCTGTTCTTATCATTACGGTACAAACCGGCCCCAATGGCCTGCATCGCATCAAAATCAACAGCGGCCGATGACTTTGATTGATCCATCGTGCCAACTTCGGCCGTCTCCGTCCAGTTGATTGTCTTGTACGTGGCGGCCTGCGTTGCCGTTGGTACCACGATTGATCCCAAAATTAGACTTGCTGAAGCAAGCGCTGCTCCCTTAACTACTTTATTCATACTCAAATACCCTCCTAAGCGATGCCTAAATATTACCGCCGAGTGAGTATTAATACAAAGAATAGCTCTTAATTCATCGGATTTGTATCTGAAAACGGTTGCAACCTAACAATTTTACATACAAAAAATACCCATGCCGATAATCGACACGGGTATAATGACGGCTTTTCAGCTAGAACTTCGCAACAAATTCTGGCAAAGACTCAGCAACTGACAACAACTCAGATGGCGTCAACGCATGCATAAAGGCTGCAACCGTCAATCCCATATTGAAGTCAAATCCTGCCGGTTTTACTAATTTATCAATGCCTAAGCGAACAGCTCCCGCGGGCGAAATGAACAAAGAAACCGCCTTTTCAGCAAAATAATTCAACTGGTCCTTATCCAAATACATCATGCCGGTTTCCACGAATTGATGCAACATACTAATCATTGCATTTTGCGACGTAGCATCCGCCATCTTCACGGTGTTAGTAGCGGCGTCCACAGTCAGCATCGAAACAGGTGAGTGGATAGCGCCAAAGCGGTCCATCAGCATATTGTGGCCGATTTCATTCAACAACCCAAACACGTTATTACTCTTCAACCCGATCAACGCTTGCAAATCTGCTAATCCAAAGGTCGCCTGTGACTTGATGTAAATTTTCTCACCCGCAATTGGCCACATCATAATATTGATGTAGTCTTCACTATTAGAAATCAAGGTAATCTTGCTTTGATTCTTAACGATTTGGTCTGAGTACTTGCGGAAGAAATCCTTACCAAACCCTTGACCGTCAAAAGCATAGACGTGTTCGATTTGATCACCACGTGTAACACCAACATACATGGCCTTGTTACCACCCTTTGAGTGACCCGTCACATAAACCTTCTTTGCATGATTTGCGTTATACGTTTGTTGAATGGCATCGAAATACCATTGTGCCGTTCCTTGTTCAACCGTATCTGTTTGTGTAATCCCCTTGGCATTGTCCAGCCACTCATCGTCACCACTCGTACCTTGATAAGCGATGATTTCATCATTCTTATACATCATTGTAAAGTAGTGCACCAATGAACCCGAATCAAATAATTTGGCGGTCACATTCTTCACTTGCATTTGAGACCAGAAATTATAATCTGTTACGAGTGAGTTAATGAACGCCTTGATTGTTGCCTCTGGGAATAACATAGATTGACGCATTTCGTTGGCCAACTCTGTCGGGTTTTGATATGACGCCCACTGAGTAACGCTCATGCCCATTGATTGCCAGAATGAAGGCAAGTAAATCAAATTATTAATCATGTCCATGTGTGTCTTGATATTCTTATCTTCGGCCAATGACGGAATATCCGTTTTTGTTTGTACATCACTTGCCTTGACTGCCGTTAATTGCGACAAGGCTGAACTCGTTGCTGACACGACATCTGAAGAGACACTTTTAGGCTGCACAACAGAGGAAGCAACGCTGCTAGATGAGGAGACTGTCTGACTTGCATTTGATACGACACTAGATGAAGCTGACTCGTTTACTAAACTAGTTTGATTAGCTGCAGTACTATTTATACTTGCAACACTGCTTGCAACTGTTACAGAACTTGTATCCGCATTATTTGAAGAAGTTAGACTAACAGCCGAGCTTGAACTAACCGCACTACTGATTACGGCGGAAGACACTGCGGCACTTGACGCATTGCTGTCATCTGCACTTAAAACCGTAGTGGTTGCTTCTGATAACTTCGTCTGACTTTGGACCGGCTTAACATTGTCTTGCTAAACCATTTCCGAATTTGTTTGCGCTGTAACACTATCAGCATTAGCGACAATGGTTGTACCGCCGAATATCATCAAACCTGCAATACCAGAAATAATAAACTTTCCTGCCTTATATAGCCGAGTTGATGCAGCACGTCGGCCAGTTTCTGGATTATAATTGCGATTCTTAATAAACATAAATATTTCTCCCCTCGATATATTTACTAAATTCGTGACCTGCTTAGGTTTTACACAGAATTACAATAAACCTAATCAGCTACCTATCCCAATCAAATAAATATCGCTAGTCAAAATATTTTGAAAAATCCATTCAAATACGGCGCCCTGACTAGTGTTTCGCGGGTATAAAAAAAGCGTTGAAAAATCAACGCTCCAAAAATTATTTATTATTAGTCTTCGTAATCTTCAGGATCGAAGTCCGTACCATCTAGCATACGAGCTTCTAGCCAATCCCAAACATTGTCCTTACCATACTTCGTTTCTGATGAGAAAATCTCAAAGTCAGAAACATCGGGGTTGAATTGCAACCCACGCTTGATGTCAGCTTCAGCCTTGTTCCACTTACCGCGTGAAATCTTGTCGGCCTTCGTCGCAACAACAAGCACTGGCAAACCAATGTCATCTGAAGTCAACCAGTTGTACATCTCGATGTCTTCCTTAGAAGGCATGTGACGGGCATCAACCAGTTGTACGATTCCCTTCAAAGGCTCACGTGTACGCAAGTATTCACCAATCATTACAGCGAATTCTTCACGGGCCTTCTTTGACACCTTGGCATAACCGTAACCAGGCACGTCGACGAAGAAAATTTGATCCTCTACCTTGTAGAAGTTCAATGTTTGCGTCTTACCTGGTTGTGATGACGTACGAGCAAATGACTTGCGGTTAATCAAAACGTTCGTCAATGATGACTTGCCAACGTTTGAACGACCAACAAAAGCCACCTCTGGCAACCCATCAGTTGGGTATTGGCTCGCACGAACGGCAGACATTACCATTTCGACATTGTGTACTTCCATGATAAATCCTCCGTTTAATTATGCTTGTTCAGTGACCAATTCAGGTTGCTCGTGGTTCAACACGGCACCTTCCGTAATAATAACGCCATTAACGTCATCACGTGAAGGCACGTCGAACATCACGTCACGCATCGTTTCTTCGATGATTGAACGCAAGCCACGGGCTCCCGTCTCACGCTCGATAGCCAAGTGGGCCATCGCCTTCAAAGCTTCAGGCGTGAACGTCAAAGCAACACCTTCTAGGGCCAACAAAGCTTGGTATTGCTTAACCAAAGCGTTCTTAGGCTCTGTCAAAATGCGAACCAAGTCATCTTCAGTCAATTCTTCCAAAGCTGTCAAAATTGGCAAACGACCAATGAATTCTGGAATCAAACCAAAGCTCATCAAGTCTTCAGGCACAACTTGTTGCATGATTGACTTGTCTGACGTGTTGAATTGTTGCGTCTTTGAATCCGTTCCGAATCCAATAACCTTCGCACCAACACGCTCCTTAACCATTTGTTCAATACCTGCAAAGGCACCACCGACGATGAACAAAATGTTCGTCGTATCAATTTGGATGAACTCTTGGTTAGGGTGCTTACGTCCTCCTTGAGGTGGAACGTTAGCAATCGTACCTTCTAGCATCTTCAAAAGGGCTTGTTGCACACCTTCACCAGAAACGTCTCGGGTAATTGAAACGTTTTCGGCCTTCTTGGCAATCTTGTCAATTTCGTCGATGTAGATGATACCAGTTTCAGCACGCTCGACATCGTAGTCGGCGGCTTGGATCAACTTCAAAAGAATGTTTTCAACGTCTTCTCCGACGTATCCAGCTTCAGTCAAAGTCGTGGCATCCGCAATTGCGAATGGCACGTTCAATAGCTTAGCCATTGATTGTGCGATGTACGTCTTACCAGACCCAGTAGGTCCAATCATGGCGATGTTTGACTTTTGCAGTTCAACACCTTCAGCCCCAGTTTCGCCCGTCAACATCGCGTTAACGCGCTTGTAGTGGTTGTAGACGGCAACTGCAAGAGTACGCTTAGCTTCGTCTTGTCCGATAACATAAGAATTCAAGTTATCGACAATTTCACGTGGTGTTTTCAAAGTCAATGTGCGCTCCAATGCATCTTGTTGCAAATCTTCATTAATAATATCTTGTGCCAAAGCCACACATTCGTTACAAATGTATACGCCAGGCCCTGCGATAAGCTTCTTCACTTCAGTAGAAGCCTTACCACAGAATGAACAGTAGGCAATGCCGTTTGAATTATCGGTTGTATTAAACACTGTTCAACCTCCTGTAAGTTTTTAAACGTTAGACTAAACGTAAGTTACCTACTATTGTACCAGAGATTTTGTGTTTTTTAATACGATATTCTTAGACCTTATATAGTGTAACACTGCAAAAAGAGGTTAGACTCGAAAAAGTCTAACCTCTTTTGTTTAACGTTTAATTGAATTAAGCTTCAACAGCGTTATCAACGATCATGTCAACAACTTGCTTGATAGCAATGTCGTGTGACAACATGTCGTCTGACAAAGCACCGCGAACAGCAGCTTCGTCCATACCGTATTGGTCAGCCAATGACTTTACTTCAGCAGCAATATCGTCAGCTGATGGCTTGATGTTTTCTGCCTTAACAATAGCTTCCAATACCAAGTTCGTCTTTACACGACGCTCAGCACCTTCTTCGTATTGCTTGTGCAAATCATCTTCTGATGAACCAGTGATTTGGTAGTACAACTCTGGTGAGATACCTTGTTGTTGCATTGAAGCAAAGAATTGGTTCATTTGACGGTGAACGTCTTCGTGAATCATTGAGTCAGGAATTTGACCACCTTCAACAGATGCGTTGTCAACAACAGCTGCGATAGCTGCATCTTCCTTGGCATCCTTAGCTGCGTCTTCCTTAGAAGTCGTCAAGCGAGCCTTAACCTTGTCCTTCAATTCTGCCAAAGTTTCAACTTCTTCGTCGATGTCCTTTGCGAACTCGTCGTCCAAAGCTGGAACTTCCTTAGCCTTAACTTCGTGCACAGTAACAACGAACAAAGCGTCCTTACCTGCCAAGTCAGCAGCTTGGTATTCTTCTGGGAACGTTACGTTAACGTTAACAACGTCTTCGGCCTTGGCACCAACCAATTGGTCTTCGAAGCCAGGGATGAATGAGCCTGAACCCAATTCAAGTGGGTAGTTCTCACCCTTTCCACCGTCGAACTCAACACCGTCAACTGAACCAACGAAGTCGATAACAACCGTGTCGCCGTTCTTTGCAGGAGCGTCAACCAAAACCAATTCTGCTTGACCTTCTTGCAAACGAGTGATTTCAGCGTCCAATTCTTCATCAGAAACAGTAACGTCTGATGCAGGAACCTTAACACCCTTGTACTCGCCCAATTCGATTTCTGGTGCCAATTCAACTTCAGCAGTCAAAACCCAAGCTTCACCCTTGTTCATTGACTCTGCGTCGATCTTTGGTTGACCAACAGTCGTAACACCTGCTTCAGCAACTGCATCAGCAAATACATCTGGCAATACAACGTTCAAAGCGTCTTGGTACAATGACTCTTCACCGTACATTTGGAAAAAGACTTGCTTAGGCATCTTACCCTTACGGAAACCAGGAACCGTAATTTGCTTCTTAACGTCGTTAAATGCGGCGTCGATACCCTTTTCGTATACGTCAACAGGAACTTCGAACTTGATCGTTCCCTTGTTGCCTTCACCCTTAGTGAAAACTGCGTTTGCCATGTTTATTCCTCCAATAGTCACCGGTTAAAGACCGACGACATATATTATCTTTACATACTTTATAAGTCTACCGGAAAAACCGGTATTTGGCAATAAATGTAGGCCAAAACACGACATTTTTCCGACAAAAACGAACTTAGAAAAGTTGACCCTCAAACTTTGACTCTGGGTAGTTCTTAAAGTCATAAGTTGCCAAATCTTCAGCCTTGTTAACGAAGGCCGTCAACGATTCCGTCAACATCAAGTTAGTCTTGTAGTCCGTCTCTTCGACCATGATTACTGGCTTCTTCAATGCCCATGCCATACCTGCTTCAAAGGCTGTACCTGAATCAGCATCATCATCACGGAAATCAGCAACAACAACCAATGCGTCAGCGTCCAACACTTGTGTGACATCACGACGGAATACTTCTGCTGCCCATGCTGGCGTGTATTCTGGGTTATCTGTCTTTTGGTGGTGGCGTGGTGAGTAGAAATCCGTCACCGTTGGGTTAGCCTCTAGGGCTGCCTCGATACGTGCGACACGATCAATTTGCTCATCACTAAAGAATGGTGCTGCCAAATAAATTTGCATTGTTTAAAGCTCCTCTTCATTGAAAAAAGTGTATAAGCTACTCTATCACATTTGCGTTGGTCGTGAGCAACAAAATTTGCAGAAAAATGGCTCTTGAATTCATATGAATACCAAGAGCCTTGTCATACCAGTCATTACGCCTGATAAGTTTTCTTATGCGCTTTAAGCTTCTTTATTGCCCACTCATAATGTGCAACTGTGGCTGAAATACAATAACTACCAAGCGTCGTGGTACCCGTCCATGAGAAATATTGTTTGGTGAACAATGCTTCGTCAGAAAACTCTGCTATAAGTGCCATCACTTTGTCATGGCTATCATGTAGCATGGCCTTCGCATCCGCTAACGTGGTCGCTTGGTGCTTTTCCCAGAAACCAACGTTCATCTCACCGTACGTTTTCCAATTATAGGGCGCTGGTAAGAATGGTTGCTGATCACCATTTAGATTGGCATTCACCCACCGCAGTAGTAGCTGGTGCCATTCATAAAGATGAACCAACACATCTCGGATATTCTTATCGCGTCCCCAATGCGCTTCCTTACCCATCTCTGCACCAAATGCAAAGGTGGCTGCTTGTTCTTCATCCGACATGGCATCAATTAACTGCCACATCTTCTCAAATTGCTGTTCTGATGCAGTTAACAACTCCGCTTTGGTCTTTGGTCTCGCCATGATCATTTCCCCCAGTACCTAGTATTTACCGTCAGAATACCATTCACGAGACGAAAGTCCCAACAATATGCCTAGGTAAAGCAGACTGAGAGTGTCGGAGGTTTTTTGGCCTCCAACGTGACCAAGTCGCCCTTATCAGGCGTAAGACCAAAAGCTGCTGTGATAAACAAAAAGAGAGTTATGACATACGAATATGTCATAACTCTCTTTTTTGAGCAGCCTAAGCTACATTGGAAAATTTTACGTTAACCGTAAAATTAGTCCTTGATTTCTGAAACAGTTCCGGCACCGACAGTACGTCCACCTTCACGAACCGTAAACTTCAATCCCTTTTCGATGGCAACTGGTGCGATCAATTCGATATCGAATGTTACGTTGTCACCAGGCATAACCATTTCAACGCCTTCTGGCAATTGAACTACACCCGTAACGTCAGTCGTGTGGAAGTAGAATTGTGGACGGTAGTTAGTGAAGAATGGCGTGTGACGGCCTCCTTCTTCCTTAGTCAAAACATAAACTTCGGCCAAGAACTTAGTGTGCGTTTGGATTGAACCAGGCTTAGCCAAAACTTGACCACGCTCGATTTCCTTACGATCAACACCACGCAACAATGCACCGATGTTGTCACCAGCTTGACCTTGTTGCATTGACTTACGGAACATTTCGATTCCAGTAACAACAGTCTTACGAACGTCTTCGTGCAAACCAACGATTTCAACTTCATCGTTCAAGTTAACAGTTCCACGGTCGATACGACCTGAAGCAACAGTACCACGACCAGTGATCGTAAATACGTCTTCGACTGGCATCAAGAATGGCTTGTCAGTGTCACGCTCTGGAGTAGGAATGTATGAGTCAACGATGTCCATCAACTCTTCGATAACCTTAACTTGTTCTGCGTCACCTTCCAAAGCCTTCAAAGCTGATCCACGGACAACTGGAATATCGTCCCCAGGGAAATCGTACTCTGACAACAATTCACGAACTTCCATTTCAACCAAGTCAATCAACTCTTCGTCGTCAACCAAGTCAACCTTGTTCAAGAATACAACCAAGTAGTCAACACCAACTTGGCGAGCCAACAAGATGTGCTCACGAGTTTGTGGCATAGGACCGTCAGTTGAAGCAACAACCAAGATAGCACCGTCCATTTGGGCAGCACCAGTGATCATGTTCTTAACGTAGTCCGCGTGACCAGGGGCGTCGATGTGGGCGTAGTGACGAGCTTCCGTCTCGTACTCGATGTGAGCAGTGTTGATCGTGATACCACGCTCACGCTCTTCAGGAGCAGCGTCGATAGCAGCAAAGTCTTGTTGCTCAGCCAATCCCTTGTCAGCCAATACCTTTGAGATAGCGGCAGTCAAAGTAGTCTTACCGTGGTCGACGTGACCGATAGTTCCAATGTTAACGTGAGGCTTAGTGCGCTCGAAATTTTCCTTAGCCAAAAGCTTGTCCTCCTAATATTCGCATGTTAGCCCTTAAATGGGCTAACCCTTATTGCTTAAATAGTATTATACTACATTCCTTACAGAACTAAAACAACTTGGTGCGAAAATCTTTGTAATTTCTCTATATGAGACTGGAATTATTATATATAACTTGGCGATTTTTGTAAATATTTTTTACCTAAATTCGACTATCAATTTCAAAATAGTTTTTTTAAGGCATTAATCCCATCATTTCTTGCCCTAATTTTGCCCGCCAAGATTGTTGTTCAACCGGCTCCACTGGGGCATTTTCACCCATCGCCTCCGCCATTAAACCAGCTGCCCAAGCGCGCGGGTTCTCAACAACGCGATCAATTGCTGGATAAGCAATCATCAACATCAAACGCGCTTGTTCAACTAACGCATGTACCGTGGCTGGGCCAATTTCGTGTTCATACCCCGATAATGTCGACACAATCGTTTGAAAAAGAGCCATTTCATCTAGTGACTGCAACTCATTCGGCACAAGTGTCATCGTCGTTTCATCTAACCACGTCATCTCAACCGACTCGGTCACCTTCAAACGACGCAACTTATCTAGAACTGTTACGCGAGAAATCGCTGGTAAGAACGGGTCAACTAATGCAAATCGTGCGCCAACCAGGTACTCACGTAGCGGTAACTTGTCAGCGGCAATTAGGCGTTCCTTTTGATTAATGGCATCCCCGTCACTAAGGTGATAGAACTGACGTGCAATCGTGTTCAACGTCGCCTTTTGTTCTGTTCTAAACGTTTCTTCAGCAGTTTCGATATCTGATACTAATGCAGTCGCAACATTTGGCGCCACCCACGTCACAAATTCACGTGCTGCGATAAATTGTTGATTCTTTAATGCCACCGTGACATATAGTTCAGCCAATTCGGCACTTTCTAAATATGAATCAATGAATTCATCCGCAAACAATTGCGCTGTCTTGAATTGACCATCCGCTAATAGCACACGCGTAATCAATTGATTAAGTTCTGGCGTTTGTTGCAAATCATATGCTTCGTCAAATGCATCCAGTGCTGGACCGAATGCATGGTTTTCATACGCTTCTGTTCCCTTTGCTAGTAGCAGCTCGTAACGTTGCGTTTGTTCTTCGTTCATGAGGCATCCTTCCTAACAAACAAGCGTCGACCCGTTAGAATCGACGCTTGTGTTTTATTCAGCTGATGGTGCTGAGTCTGAACCTTGCGTTGCCTTTGGCTTGCGACGACGTGGACGACGCTTCTTTTTCTTAGCGACCTCCGCCCCGTTTTCAGCTGGCTTAGCAGGTTGATTATTATTATTCTTAGCAGGCGCCGGCTTATTAGCATTTGCGTTCTGCTTCTTCTTTGGCTTGTTATTTTGCTTTTGTGACTTGTTTGCTTCAGGAGCATCAGCCTTCTTGGCGTTCGTCTTGCTTGCTGAACGCTTGCGACGACGACCGTTTTGGTTAGCTTCCATGATAACTGGCAAAATCACTGGCTTACGACGTGTTTGCTCGTACAAGAACTTACCCAATGCATCGCGAACAGAGTTCTTAAGGTTACCCCAGTCGAATTCCTTGGCGTTCTTGATGCCTTCAGCAACGGTCGTTTCAACCAAGTCACCAGCCTCGCGAATCAAATCACGTGATGTCTTCACATAAACGAATCCACGTGAATCAATCTTCGGCTTTGAGATAATCTTCTTTTTCTTACGATCAATCGTCACAACGGCGATGAATACACCGTCTTCTGACAGGATGCGACGGTCGTTCAACACAATAGAACCGATATCACCGACACCAGATCCGTCGATCATCGTTGAGCCAACTTGGATTGAACCACCCAAGTACATTTCTTCACCATCCCAGCGAAGATTGTCACCCTTAGCAAGCAAGAATACGTGGTTATCATCGTAACCGACTTGTTCAGCAGCCTTGTAAGCTGCGTTCAAGACGCGGTACTCACCTTGTACAGGGATAACATTCTTAGGCTTCAACAAGTTCAACAAGAGTTGGAAATCTTCCTTAGATGCATGACCTGAAGACTTCTTATCGGTTGAAATTTGCTTAACCGTTGCACCGGCACGGAACAACATGTCACGCGTACGTGCCACGTAACCTTCCATAGCCGTTGAAGGTGTCGTCGTAATGAAGACCAAGTCACCTTCTTGGATTTGGATGTTGCGATCATCACCTTGCGCCATGCGTTGCAAGTGACGAATTGGCTCACCCATCTTACCCGTCTCAAGGATAACTGTCTCGTTAGGCTCCAACTTGCCCAAGTTCTTCAAAGAAACAAATAGTTCATTTTCAGGCATTGGCAAGTGCAACTTCTTCAAACGCAAAGCTGTACGAACAACCTTTTCCAAGTCGTTTCCAGAAATCACAATCTTACGACCAACCTTAAAGGCAGCGTCGATAACTTGTTGGATACGTTGGATGTTTGAAGCAACCGCAGCAACGATGATACGACCCTCAGTGTGACCGCGGAACGTATCCAAAACGTAGCTACCCAATTCAGATTCGTGGGCTGCCAAACCGTAGCTAGCTGTACCTGCTGCATCAGCAAGCAAAGCGATAACACCCTTAGCACCAATTTGTGCCAAACGCGCCAAATCAGTACGGTAATATGGCAATGCCGTTGTATCAATCTTAAAATCACCAGTGTAGACGACTTGTCCTTCTGGCGTCTCAATAACAATTCCAAGTGATTCTGGAATCGTGTGTGTCGTCTCAAAGAATGAAACGGTCACATCCCCAAATGATACTTCTGAGTTACCACGAACCACGTGGTAATCATCAAACCCCTTTGCTTCAGGCTCTGCTTCCACAGCCAACTTAGCCAATTCAATCGTTAGTTCTGATCCGAAGACCGGCACTTTAACCTCACTCAACAAGTAAGGCAATGCACCAATTGCATCCGCGTGTCCGTGTGTCAAAAAGACACCGGCAATCTTATCTGCGTTCTCTACCAAGTAGGCAAAGTCAGGAATGACAACGTCAACTCCTAGCAAATCGCTTTCTGGGTACTTCAACCCTGCATCCAAAATAAAAATGTCTTCACCGACGGTAACTGCGTACATGTTCTTTCCATTTTCACGTACACCACCGAACGGCATAATACTTAATGTCGTAGCCATAATGTTCCTATTCTCGTTATATTTCACGGGTCAGCACAACCCAAACGTTTGTATGATTTATTACAAGTTTACCACACAATGCCTGCCCTACCAACAACGAGAAAATATATTTTGGATTATATGCATGCAACAAAAAAGGCGATTGATCGCCCAACAATAATTATCTTAACCCCTGCCATATGCCCAACAACGCCAACAATCCAAAAACAACACCTACAAATAGGTTCCAAGACTGGCCACTTTTCTTAGCCGCGTATATAAACATGACCGACATTAGTACATTGAAAGCAACGTTAAACCACCCTTGGTAAATCACACTTAAAACAAACAACACAACAGCCACTGGCAGAACCACCCATGACATCTTATCAATTTGATTTTTCATACTATTTACCCATACCGTAATTTAATAACTACGGCCCCCTCATTAATATTAATGTTACAAACTTATTATATATCTGTAGACAACAAAAAAGACCAACATGAACTGAACCCCAAAAATTGGAGTGAAGTTTAAGCGGCTAACTGGTCGGAAAGATTTCGGTATTGAACCGGAGTTCTTCCGGCCAGTTTTGTTTTTATCCGCTTATTGTTGTAGTAATAGACATAGTTAGTTATGGCGGACTTTAATTCGTCATAACTTTGATAGTGGTTGTTATGTACCGTTCCTACCTTCAAGATGTGGAAGATACTCTCAGCCATTGCGTTATCTAGGCATGTCGCTTTGCGACTCATGCTTTGGAACACACGGTTAGTCTTTAGCCGTGATACATACTCATAATTTTGATATTGGAAACCTTGGTCAGAGTGAATTGTCATTCGATAATTCAATTCTGGCCTATTTTGTAGAAGCTCATCTAATGGCTTTGTGACGAACTCGACAGTTGGATGAATATCGATATTCCAAGTGAGAATCTCACCACTATAAACATCAATATAGGCGGTGAAATAAGCACGTTCAGCCATCGTGCCTGATCCCCAACGGACTTCAGTGACGTCGGTGAGAACCTTCTGATATGGTCGATCCGTTGTGAACCGACGGTTTACACGATTCGGTGAGATATGTCCGACAGTGCCGGCGTAAGAATTGTACTTCCGTGTCAGACGGTTGAAAGCAGTACAGAGAAGCCCGTTCATCTTCATAATTTTCAGCACAACCTTATGGTTGGTGTTGAAGCCACGATTACGAAGCTCTTGTGTGACACGACGGTAACCGTAGTCCGGGTTGTCATCACGAATTGATATAATCTCATCAATTAACTCACGTGGATACTCCTTGTACGCACGCTTGCACGCGTCATGATAACTACTGCTAGACATCTCGGCTACTTGAAGAAGCAGCTTCAACTTGCACTTCAACTCTTGCCTTAGCACAGTGATTACTACCGCTTTGTCTTGGTTTGTAATTTCTTCTTTTCCTGAGCTAAGGCCTCGAGTTTTTCCAAGTAGGCTACCTTAATTCGAAGTAGTTCATTCTCTTCTTCGAGCTTCTTGATCTTGTCGTGTTCTTGCTTATTCATAGTTCGTTTCCGCCTTCGTTTATCAGGTTTTAGCCGACCAGACTCCAACGCACGTTCCCACTGCCAAATCAACGAAGGGCTAGTCACCCTGAACTTTTTCGCTGCTACAGGATAAGACGCGTGATGTGTAAGTCGCCAATTAATTACCTTGATTTTAAAGGAATACGGATAACTTGTCTGCTTTCTATGGGAATCTTTAATTCCATATACTCCGTCACGTTTTATGGAGTCCACCCAGATTCCAAGCGTTGATGATCCCTTAATTCCGAATTTCTTGCGTATTTCAACAGTCGGTACACCTTTGAGGTACAGAGAAACTGCTTCTATTTGAATTTCTTTTGAAAACATACAAAAACCCCATGAGTTAGATTTGCTCCAACTCATGGGGTTCAGTTCAACACCCAAAGATGTTGGTCTTTTTTCAGTTTGCTATCGCAAGTAATAAATTACTTGTTCAACAAAGCTGCCAAACGTGACTTGTCACGTGAAGCCTTGTTCTTAGCAATCAAGCCCTTTGATGCGGCACGATCGATAGCTGACGTAGCGTTAACAAACAACTCTTGCAAGTTGTCTGCACCAGCTTCAGCAGCCTTACGGAACTTCTTCACTTCAGTACGGTATGCACTCAATTGTGAGATGTTACGCTCGCGTTGCACCTTGTTCAAGCGGGCACGTTGGATTGATGACTCAATAATTGGCATCGCTTTTCCCTCCGATGATAAATGTCAAAATAACGTACGTTGTTAATGTAAAAATTAACGACGCAATCCAAGCTTTTGGATCAACTCACGGTAACGTTGAACGTCGTTGTCACGCAAGTAACGCAACAAGTTACGACGGTGACCGATCTTCTTCATCAACCCACGTTGTGAGTGGAAGTCGTGCTTGTGCTCTGACATGTGTGCGTTCAATTCGTTGATGTCAGCAGTCAAAACTGCAACTTGAACTTCAACTGAACCAGTATCACCTTCGTGACGTGCGAATTCCTTGATGATTTCATTCTTGCGTTGTGCAGAAATAGCCATGTTGGATATCCACCTTTCTTAATATATAGTCGCCTAAAACAACGTAGGACGACGGTGAACCGTCAAACATCGTAAAAGGTCGTGTGCTTTTGCACTTCAAATATAATACTAAACTTTCTAACTTGATGCAAGTAGAAATCCTAGGCAATATCAGCTTGGTAACGCAACACGAATAATTCAAAGAGCAATTCAGGATCGCGTGCCGTTGATTTAAGCTGTTCTTCCATATCAACTAGCCCAAGATAAGCCTTAGCTAGTGCGGTATAACTGAAACGACGGACCGTCTGACGGCCAAGCTTCACACGGTATGGATTTACCTTCAACATCGATGCCGTACCTGATTCACTTTGAGTCGATGACTTCACCTGCAACAACAAGCGGAATTGTCCTAGCAACGCTGCGTGCAATCGCAATGGTGCCTCACCACTCTCGACCAATTCATGATACAACTCCACTGCGCGCGTTAGCTTACGGTTCAATAGCGCATTAATCAAGTCGAAGATGTTTTCGCTCAGCGTACGCGTTACCAAGGCATCAACGGCTTGTTCGTCAATTTGCTTCGTGTCGTAGGCATATAGCATCAACTTATCAAGCTCAGACATAATCTGTGTTAATGACATGTTCGTCAAGCGAATTAGCAGTTGCATGGCAGGTCCAGACATTTCAAAGCCACCTTGGCGCAGCTTGTCATTAATCATGTTGCGTACATCTTTTTCAGTTAAGTCACCAAATGCTAGATACGCCGCTTTCTCTTTAAGCAACTTAACAATCTTCTTGCGACTATCAAGCTTCTCGTATGGCGCAAAAATCACCAAGACCGTTTGTGGTTCGGGATGCTCAACGTAAGCCAACAAGTCTTCGACGTGGTGTTCAACCTTTGTCCTTGGATTTCCCCAGTCAAGAAGTAGGCATCATCGATAATCACGACGCGGCGGTCACCGAAAAACGGCACTGACCGTGCATCATCAACTGCAATTCCTAACGCCGTTTCACGCATATCAAATTGCGCCAAATTCAACGTGCGGTCCTCGTCCGGAATCAGACTCACAAACGCCGCACGAACTTGATCAAGCAAATATTGGTCCGTACCTTGAATGAGGTAGATTGGCTGTAATGTTTGCTTTGCAACATCTTGTTGCACATCTTTCAGCGTATAAGCCATGCCCACGCCTCCTCGTTTTAATCGTATCTCTACTGTATCATGTTGCCTCCTGAACGTGAATAGCTACTTGATTTCAGCTTGCCACCAATCTCGATTTCCACGCCAGCGGTACTGTAACATGCCACTTTCGGCTGTATTAAACACCACCATACCCTGCTGTTTGGCCGTGACCAATGTTTCTTTGTTTGGGTGCCCAAATCGATTATTCACACCCGCAGAAACGATACCAATTTGCGACTTTAACGCCTGCACAAATGATGGTGCGGTACTCGTTTTTGAACCGTGGTGCCCAAACTTAAGAAGTTCCACTTGTCGGAATTGGTTGTTCTGGATAATTCGTTCCTCACCGGCCTGGTCCAAATCGCCTGTCATCATTAGCTGCTTTGGACCGACGTTCACGAGCAATGCAACCGAATCTTCATTCTCGCCAGTTCCCGCTTCAAGTGGATGCAGTACTGTTGTCCATTCATTTAGGCGCATACCAACGCGAACTTCTCGCACTTTAGTCGTTCCGAGATAAGGTACAACCAATCGTTTGTATGCGTCGGTCTGTTGCATCCCCAACGGTACATAAATCATCTCAACCCGCACTAATTTCAGGAAATGCGGCAAGTTACCAATATGATCGACATCCTTGTGAGTCAGCACTAACTGCTGAATTTTAGTGATACCGTTACCTTTTAGATACTGTGCCAACTGTTGTGCTTGAAAATCCGTCTTGCGGGGTGCTGCCCAATCTGGTTGAGGCAACTGCAACTTACCCCCGACGTCAACCATCATCACTTGATTAGCGCGTTGTTTAATGATAGTTGCATCGCCCTGACCGACATCCACAAATGTCGCAAACCCGCCCGGCAGCAAATTAGGCAACAAGAGCATAATGCCGTAAACAGTGCCTAAAATGCCCAATAACCATCGCCGTCGAACGGCCAACCAAACTAGCGTGCCGATTAAAACAATCGCGCATAACAACATCGGTGGCTGTCCAAACGTTAATTCACCTGGCAAGCCTTCCGTTTGTGCAATCGTCCAACGTACCCCATCAATAAATGCATTACACCAGTTAGTTAGCACCGTAATATTCAACCACGCTGCAAGTATGCCCACGGTTAAAACGGGAATCACAAGCCATGTGAACGGTGGCATGGCAATCAAGTTCGCTAAGATACCAATTGGGTGCCAAGCATATGTGTGCCACAGCAACAACGGCAAAATTAGCAACGACAAGAAGACACATTGCCACCATCCCGGTTTACCTTCAAGCCATAACAAGCCAAACGTCAACAAGTAGGACAGTTGGCCACCCAGGTTATGCAACACACCCGGTTCTAAGATAAGGCCACCCAGTAGTGCAATTCCCCAGGCATCGACTGCTGACAACCGTAACCATCCCAACTCTCGCCACGCTTGGGTCAGGGCCAACAAAACAGCTCGAACTAATGATTGCACGCCACCAGCAAATAGTAGCAAGCCCAACAAAAGCACTTGCACAATTAACAACGACCGTTCGCGCGTAACACCTAACCACCGGCCAATGCGACGCCAAATCACATACAAACCGGCCACTTGAAAACCGGAAATACTAAACAAATGAACCAATCCCATTTTCTGAATGCCCAGATTATCATCGTAAAAGTCACGGCGGGTATAACCAAGAAACAACGTCTCACCGTAATCACGTAGACCAGGCGGCAACTGTTCAAACCACTGCACTAACCTGCTATGCCAAGTTCGAATTTGGCCTACAAAGAATTCACCCGCATTCGTCGGTACATAAGCCCGTTTTATCTCACCTTGCGTCAAAACAAGCTGATGCATAATACCACGGCTTCGCCAATACCCCACTGGATCAAAAGTGTATGCATTACGTCGAGGTGCAGTCTTTTCGTATCGTCCGCTACCCGATATCACAACGGCATCATGACGCCGTTGTAACTCACGAAACGGTTTTTCTTCCTTACAGAACCAAGTCAATCGAACGCGTTCTTTATTTGGCAATGTAGCAAAGCCAGCAATTGTCGTACCTGTGAAATGTAATTCGTCTGGATGCACCATAACTGTTGTTTTAACATCACCGATTGGCTGGTCGCCAAGTTGATTCAGTTGAATCTGATGTGTACCAAAAAACGTTCCATAACTTCCCATAATCAAAACGGTCAACCACACTCGCTTTTTAAAACGAGTCACCAATAAAATCAGCAACCATGCAAACATTGGCACGGCCCACCAAAATTGATGACAAATCATGACATTTAATGCGCCAACTAGCAATCCAGTCACTAACCAATAGCCGTTCATTACACCGTGACCAATGGTTCTAATTTCGCAAACGTTTTTTCACCAATCCCGGACACTTCTTGTAAATCAGCGACCGTTTTAAAACCGCCCATCGTTTCTCGTTGGTCAATAATGTCCTGTGCTCGCTTAGCGCCAACGCCAGGTAGTTGTTGTAGTTCTGCCAGCGTCGCCGTATTTAGATTGATCGTCTCGTTGCTTGCATCTCCACTTGTCGCAGTCGTTGCCGTCGCTTGACCAGGCAACGGGTACTGCTCAGGGACGTCTTCCGTTCCGTTCGGCACATATAATACCTGAGCATTAGCTAACGGTGCCGCTAAATTCAACCGCGTTCGGTCAACCGTCGGCAATGTACCACCTGCTTTTTCTAGAACCTCAGCCATAATAGGGCCATTACTAAATTTATAAACTCCCGGTCGATACACGGCCCCTTTGACATCAATCACTACTTTGGCGGTTGTTGTACTTGCTGACCTACTAACACTACTTGTTATTTGCGAAGATTGATCTGCCGCGATGCTCGGCGAAACATCACGAGGCAAGACCGGTTTTGTCTGTGAACACTGCCACCAAATAATCAAGCCGATGCCCACTGCCACCAGCCCGCTAAAGAAGAAAATCACGTGTTGGAACCGATAATAAAGTGCTTTTAAAGTCGTCATTTATTTCCCCTCCAGTAATAAAGAGGCGAAAACCGACAAAAAGTCCAAAAAAAATGCGACGAATCGCAAAATTCGTCGCAAATAATTTCTATTGCAAGTTTGGATCGTTGAAAATCGTGTTCATCACTTCTTCAACCATATCAAACTCTTCTTCTGTTTCGATTGGTTGCAGCATACCTTCTTCGTCATCCTTGTTGTAGATGAATGGCATGATACCAACTTCTTCATCGTCATCACCTTCCATGGCTGCATCAGCAGGACCAAGGATGATGTATGACTTACCAAAGTCTTCTGAATCAAAAGAGAACAACTCAATAAATTCGTGCTCGTTACCTTCTTCGTCAGTCAAGATAAACAATTCAGCTTCATTCATGTTGCATTCCTTTCGTACTTAACAAAAAATGGCCGATTCATCACCGGCCATCAATTGTACTAAAATTAGTCTTCTTGTTCGTCCAAGAATTGGTTCAAACGCTCTTCAACCATTGACCACTCATCGTCGTCTTCGATTGGCGTCAAACCACCCTCAGTAGACTCTGCAGTCTCGTCTGGGTCAAAGATGTATGCCAACATCTCTACTTCTTCGTCTTCGCCTGCACCAGCTGGGTACAAAACGATGTATGACTTACCGTAATCTTCTGACTTAAACGTGAACAACACTTCGAAAAGTTGCTCATCGCCATTGTCATCGATCAACGTGATAATGTCTTGCTCTTCGTCCATCTCAATTTACCTCTTACTTTACAAGTGGGCCTTTGCGATCCAAATAGTTTTGGAGAATCAAGGCAGCTGCCAACTTATCAATCACCTGCTTGCGCTTCTTACGAGACGCATCGGCTTCCTCAACAAGCATACGTTCTGCCTCAACCGTCGTCAAGCGTTCGTCCTGGAAATCGATTGGTAACCCGAAAGTTTCCGTTAGCAATTCACCATAGGCTTGCGCTGCTTCAACACGCGGACCAGATGTATTATTCATGTTCTTTGGTAGACCAAGTACAAAGCCAGTTGGCTCAAATTGGGCTACCAGTTCCTTCATACGGTCGATACCGAACTCTTTTTCATCCTCGTTAATGCGAATGATTTCAACACCTTGTGCCGTCCAACCAAGTAGATCAGATACCGCCACACCAACAGTGCGTGACCCGACATCAAGTCCCATAATTCGTCCCATTATTAATCGACCATTCCTTTCTGAATCAGACTACTTAGCCAAGTAATCCTTCACAAGCGCTTCAATGATTTCATCACGTTCGAACTTGCGAATCAAGTTACGTGCATCATTAACACGTGGAATGTACGCTGGATCGTTTGAAATCAAGTAACCAACGATTTGGTTGATTGGGTTATAACCCTTTTCTTCCAATGCGGCGTATACAATTTCAAGCGTCTTACGCACGTCGTGATCTTGGTTGTTTCCAAAATCAAAAACAGCTGTATTATCCAATGAACTCATATGCAGCCTCCTTCTGAGGAATTATCCTCTAATCAAATGCTACTTTGCAGCCAACCATTCAGTGGCTTGTGCAAAGGCATCCTTAATACCAGCGGGGTTCTTACCACCAGCTTGTGCCATGTCTGGGCGACCACCACCGCCACCACCGACAGCAGGTGCAATGGCCTTAATCAAATCACCGGCCTTAACACCCTTTGCGATAGCGTCAGGTGAAGCGGCAACCAATAGGTTAACCTTTTCACCCAAGTTAGCAGCCAAAACAAGCACGTCTGATGGTGTTGTTTGCTTCCAGTTATCTGCCGTTGCACGCAAGGCATCCATTGATTCAACAGCCATTTCCGTTGCAATCAACGTGAAGTTACCGGCCGTTTGAACATCGTTAAAGGCAGCATCAGCAGCTTGGTTAGCCAACTTTTGCTCCAATGATGCAACTTGACGCTCAGCATCCTTCAATTGCGCTTGCAAAGCAGCAATCTTGTCGTTAACTTCTGACAATTGTGGTGCCTTAACTTGTGCCATGGCTTCGTTCAACCAAGCATCATGTTGCTTGAACAAGTCCATTGCACCCTTACCAGTAACGGCTTCGATACGACGAACACCGGCACCAGTACCTTGCTCGCTCACAATCTTAAACATTCCCAACTCAGCCGTTGAGTTTGCGTGAGTTCCACCGTCGAATTCGACGTTGAAATCACCGATTGAAACGACACGAACTGTCTCGCCATACTTCTCAGTAAAGACGGCAACAGCACCCAACTTCTTAGCTGATTCGATATCCGTCTCAACCCATGAAATTGGCAAGTTTTCAATAATCATTTCGTTGATCAAGTCTTCGATTTCTTGCAACTTTTCAGCTGAAACAGCTCCGTTGTAAGTAAAATCATAACGCAATCCGTCTTCAGTGACCAATGACCCAGCTTGTGTCGTGTGCTCACCCAAGATGTTACGCAAAGCTTGGTCAAGCATGTGCGTGGCCGTGTGGTTCTTTGACACAGCAGCGTGGTAAGCACGGTTCACTTCAAGCTTGTAAGTCTCGCCAGCCTTGATTTCAGCGTTAACGTTCAACGTGTGCAAGTGTTGTCCGTTTGGTGCGTTTTGCACGTCAACCACTTCGGCAACCACTTCACCAGCCGCGTTGATGACAACACCGCGGTCAGCAACCTGACCACCCATTTCAGCATAGAATGGCGTTACGTCGAAGATAACTTCAGCTTGGCCATCCTTAGCAGAGTCAACCAATTCGTTATCAACAATCAAGTCCGTCAACTTAGCGGCATCGACCGTCAATTCTGACCAACCAACGTACTTTGATTCCGTCTTCAAGTCCGTCAACAAAGCGTTTTGAACACCCATTGAAGCTGTGTTACCACGAGCCGCACGAGCACGTTCTTGTTGCGCCTTCATCTCAGCATCGAAGCCAGCACGATCAACTGTCAAACCAGCATCAGCTGCTGATTCTTCCGTCAACTCATATGGGAATCCGTACGTGTCGTACATCTTGAAGGAAACGGCACCGTCGATAACACCACCGTTAGCCTTAGCTTCTTCGATGACACCATCCAACAATGACAAACCATCAGCCAACGTCTTGTTGAAACGAACTTCTTCAGCTTCAACAACTGAAGCGATGTAGTCTGCATTCTCCAAAACTTCTGGGTAGTATGACTTCATGATCTCACCGACAACTGGTACCAAGTCCTTCAAGAAGACCTTGCTGATACCAAGCTTGCGTCCGTGCAAAACAGCACGACGTAGCAAACGACGGATAATGTAACCACGACCTTCGTTTGATGGCAAAGCACCATCACCGATAGCGAACGTTACGGCACGTGCGTGGTCAGCGATAACCTTGAATGAGATGTCCTTTTCAGGATCCTCGCCGTACTTGAATTGACCTGACATCTCTTCCGTCTTACGGATGATTGGCAAGAACAAGTCCGTTTCAAAGTTCGTCTTAGCGTTTTGGAACACTGAGACAACACGTTCTAGTCCCATACCCGTATCAATGTTCTTGTGTGGCAACTCAGGATAGTCCTTGTTGTCAGTCAAACCAGGCAAGTGGTTGAATTGTGAGAACACGATGTTCCAGATTTCCAAGTAACGCTCGTTTTCACCACCAGGGTAGTTTTCCTTTGGATCGTCTGAGTTAAATTCTTCACCGCGATCGTAGAAGATTTCAGTGTCAGGTCCTGATGGTCCTTCACCGATATCCCAGAAGTTATCTGGCTCTTCGTACAAGTGATCCTTTGGCAAACCAACCACGTTCAACCAAATATCTTTTGCCTCTTCATCGTTAGGGTAAACCGTGACATACAACTTTTCAGGTTCCATGCCGTACCACTCTGGGCTCGTCAACAACTCCCATGCCCAAGGAATAACTTCAGGCTTGAAGTAGTCACCGATTGAGAAGTTTCCCATCATTTCGAACAACGTGTGGTGACGAGCAGTGTGACCAACGTTCTCAATGTCGTTCGTACGAATTGACTTTTGTGCATTCGTAATACGACGGTTATCAGGTACAACCGTACCGTCAAAGTACTTCTTCAAAGTTGCGACACCTGAGTTGATCCACAACAATGTTGGATCATCCTTTGGAATCAATGATTGAGATGGCTCAATGCTGTGTCCCTTACTCTCAAAGAAACGTAGAAACATATCGCGAATCTCAGCTGATGATAATGGCTTCATCTTTCCAATCCTCACTTAAATAAATATCTAAATAAAAACAGACCGCCATTGCATAACAGAGACGCTAACACGCGGTACCACTCTGCTTGCAATGATGGTCTGCATCATTACCTCTTAGGATGCCGTTAACGCGGGCGCACGGCTTGTTTTCACAAGCAGCTAGAAGGTAGCATCAGAAAAGGTTGAGCGTTGTTTACATCATCCACAACGTTTCTGCCGGCTCTCAAACCTTAAATGATATGTCCTTGTTCATTATTGTAACATATTAAGAACTTCTAATAACCGTTTTTGTTTGCTTGAAATGTTTTTGTAAAAGTTATTTGGTATTTAGCAATCGGGCGATGTTTTCAGCCGTTCGGGTTAGATTTGCCTCACCGGTCTTCATCGCTGTTGGCAAATCGACTGCACCCGGCACAATGCTGAACACGGCATCGATTCCCAACTCATACAATGCTTCAATGCCATCCCCAACGTAGCCAGCTAACCCAATCACCTTCGCATTTGGTGCGGCTTGCTTGATTGCTTGCGCTGCACCTATCGGGGTCTTGCCATATTGGGTTTGAAAATCAATTGCGCCTTCGCCAACAAATGCAACGTCCATATTAGCAGCTTTAGCAACCAAATCCGTTGCTTCAACAACCAAGCTAATGCCTGACTGCATCTTAGCCTGAGTGAATGCCAACATACCAGCACCCAGCCCGCCAGCAGCGCCAGCACCTGGTGTGTTAGCCAAATCAATGCCCAGTTGGGACTTAATAACTACGGCATAATTCGTCAAAGCCGCATCCAATTCGGCAACCATTGCTGGTGTGGCCCCTTTTTGCGGTCCGAATACCGTTGACGCACCCGTTTCACCAACCAAAGGATTAGTAACATCTGACGCGATCAAAAATTCAGATTCGGCAACACGAGGATCAAGATTGCTCATATCAATCTCATGCAACGTTGCTAGTGCCGCACCACCGCGAGCAACTTGCTGCCCATTTGCATCAAGGAATCGAACACCCAAAGCTTCAGCCATGCCAGCACCACCGTCGTTAGTAGCAGAGCCACCCAGCCCAATAATGAAGCGACGCATGCCACGGTCCAACGCATCTTTAATCAATTGCCCCGTACCGTAAGTGGTCGTAATCAATGGGTTCTTCGTTTCTGTCGTCACGAATTGAATACCTGATGCGGCCGACATTTCGATTACAGCCGTTTGTTGGTCACCCAAAATACCGTAAAAGGCCGAAACGGTCTCGTCCAATGGGCTTTGGACATCGGCAGTGATAATTTCGCCCTCCGTTGCATCAACAAGGGATTGAACAGTTCCTTCACCGCCATCAGCCATTGGCACTAATTCATATTCCGCATCTGGAAAAATCTTTTGTAAACCGGCCTGAATTGCTACAGCCGCCGCTTTCGCTGTCATGCTCTCTTTGAATGAATCTGGTGCAATTACAAATTTCATATCATTTCCTCACTGGGTTAATCGTAATCCGAAAACCGCGCCAAATCAAGGCTGGTCAACGACGTAACTTATTACTTGCTTGTACTATATGCGTCATTCCGACAGACTGTTAATCAGTAAGTGATATATCAGGAGGACATTATGGAACTAGGGACAAAGTTGAAAGAGTTACGCTTGGCGAATCAACTCTCACAAGAACAAGCCGCCGAAAAATTACACGTAACGCGCCAGGCAATTTCGCGTTGGGAGAATAACAAAGATACGCCTAGTTTGATGACTTTAATTGAAATAGCAGATGCATACGCTGTTGAAATCAGCGAACTCTTCAAATCCGATGCATACCAAACTGCAACCAAAATCGACACAAATATTAAGCACTCAAAGTGGTACCGACTGGGATTTTGGTTGATAGTTAGCGTTGTTGCCGCATTTTTGATTACGCTATCAATGGGGCGATATTTCCAAATCGGTTTAATCGATCGATTTAATCCATTCTTACCCATGAAAACTTCATATGCAACAGGTCCAAAACACTGGTCAACACCAGGTAAACAATTTGCGACCGAAGCAATTAGTGATCCGTTTGGTGAAAACACAGAAATTGTAAGCGTAACAATGGACTTGATTGACTCACCACATAAAGACAATATTATCGTCTTGCAGCATCGAGGCTCTTACGTGAAAGCATCGCGTTGGATCGATTTAACCGATGTGCCTAAGCCAATTAGCGCTAATATCAGCAAGACCTACCATAAGCCAAACCACCGAACGTACCAAATTATGCGTCACTCTTCACCCTTTAGTTAGACATTCAACACCGCGAGCAGTCGCGGTGCTTTTTTATACGCATAACTTTCTATTCACTTCGTGTTAATTAATACATAGTTACATTTTACTTCCTTTTGATATTGTTTAAGTATGATTTAGCAAGACAAAGGAGTCGTTAAATGTGGTTCATATACAGTTTACGTAAAAGCGCAACAGTCATGGGTACTTTGTTTTTAGCAATGCTGATTTTGGGTCTCTTTTTCCCAGGCATAACCGAGTTAACTAACTGCCGCAAAATCTATTTACTCGTATTTTGGGTTGCCGTCCTAATCGGTTATACATACAAAGAATATCGCGTAACCAAAGGGGCAAAATAATGAAACCCATCTTATTTTGGGCATTAATATTGGTTATCGATTTCCTAATCGATATTTTTATAAACCCTACCTGGCCTTCATTATGGCACTTTTTGGTTAAGTCAACGTCTGCAATTGCAATTATTGTCATTGTTGTATTGGCTTCTAAGGACTCAAAAAAATAGTTGCTTATATTTTATTACGACCTATAAGGAGTCATTTAGATGGATTATTTCAAATCATTAATAACTAGCTATCAAGAAATGAACAACATCCCCACAAATACAGTTCGGATAGCCAAATTAAATGATTCTAAATTCGTTCATATCTCTCGTTTATTTGCTAGAGATAACTATTTTCAAGGATTCGATTTACTACAGGCAATTAATAATTACATTAGCCAGGTAAACGGCCCAATCTATCATATGCAGGTTGTATACCGTGATGATGGCCAGGGTCAGTACTTAGAAAAAATCTATCTTGAGTTCTCACTTGCAGACTACGAAAAACTTAATGTGGCATTAAAACAGGTCTTTGAACCAAAGTAATATTGACTATTTTAATCAGATTTATCAGCCCAAAAACAATGACCTCACACCGTACGAATATCGGAACGAGGCCATTGTTTTTTCTGACTTTATGTCATAAATGCAAATTTATTATTTCATCTGTCAACCCGACAGGGACTGGTGTAATCCGGCCGCTTCTGATTTTATTATCTAAGCAATCGCTTGCTTGGTTGGCTTATAGATTGAGGTGAATAACAATCCTGCCCCAATTAATGCTAGCCAAAGCAAATTTTGAGTGTTGCCATTCCAGAAGTTCACGTTGTAATAAACGATGCCCTTCATACCATCAAGCAAGAAGCGCATTGGCAACCATGGCATAACATATGCTGAGTAGAAATGTGTCAACATCTCTGGTGCTAGCGTCATAAGTGGTGCGGCAAACAACATCAACAAGGCAAATACCGGGACACCTGCCATGCCGAGCCATGACATAACACCAAGCATCAAAAGTTGGAATGCAAACGAAGCAAGTGACGCATAAAACGCAACAGTCACAAAGTTATCATAGTTATAGTTCAAAATAACATGCGCAAATTCAGTGGTTCCGAAACCAGAAGCAATGGCAACGACGGCCATGACCAGTACTTCAACTCCTTTGTTGCGCCAAGCGTGCTTAAAGTCGTCCGTCGCAATCCCCTTTTGTGCAAAGAGTAGCATCACTGACCCCAACAAAGCGCCCATCCAAACTGGTTGGAAAAATGCCGTGCTGGCAGTTGGCTTGTTAGTCGTGGCGTGCATCACCTTTGTTGATACGGCAACCGGTTGGGCCAACACCTTAGCAGTAGCGGCTGGCACAGGCATATTCATCACTTGCATTTTATCAAGCACTTGTGTCCCCATTGCTGATCCAACCTTAGTTGTCATCATCGTCAAAGCATTCTGAACACCTGCTGCAGCCGTTGCATTCTTGGCTTGATTTACAATAATTCGCATTTCTGGCTTCGTTGGGTTTGGTGTCGCCAATGTCATCACATTTTGAGCGAAATTAGGTTCGATAACCAAAGCCCCATAATACTTTTGATCATCCATCGCTTGCTTAACAGCCTGCTCACTTTTAACAACGGTCCACTTAATGGTCGTGGCATTCGCACCACCAGTCGTCGTCACACTCGTCAATTGCTTAACAATTGCCTGACTCGTTGTTGACTTGTCTGCATCGACAATCGCAATTGGCAAATTTTTAGGTGCCGTGTGCGTCGTCGGAATTTGTGCAACCATCAACAATGCCCCCATCACTAGGGCCACAACCAACGCAATAACGTGAAACTTATTCTTGAACATATCAATAACTCCTACATCATTATTTCCACCAAATTTTAAACATGCTGTTCAATTTGCGACACGCTGTTGCTCTTGAACAATGAGTAGTATATGCTTACTGGTAGTTATCGAACAGACACAAATTGCGACGATATGTTGCATTTTCAACACAGTGTCCTAATTTGTTAGAAATTGAGGTAAATAAAGGATGTACGAACACAAAAAAAACCAAACTCGGCAACAAATTTTAGACTCATTCGTGGCACTCGTTCGGGAGAAAGATGTGTCAAAAATTACGATTAACGACATCACGACCGGTGCACAAATCAATCGTGGCACATTTTATCGCTATTTCGACGATAAGCTAGACTTAATTGAAAAGACGGAAAAATTGATTTTTGACCGCATTGAAGCATCACTGCATGAAAACATCTTAAACGGTAAAATTAAATCGATCTCGCAAATAGAATTTAGCTCATATCGTTTAGAACTACTAGGTATTTTGAAAGATAATGCGCCGTTTATCAGTGCAATGCTTAGTACCAACGGCGATTTAACCTTTGAATCGCAATTAATTATTCATATGCGTAACTTCTCGCGGATCGGCTTAGCGGCCCTTGGTGTCAACATTGACGAAACAACCGACTCGCGCGAATTGACACTACAATTTATGGCAAACGGCATCATCGGTCTCATTCGTTATTGGTTGAGTCATGAAGACATGACCATCGAAACCGTCGCCACAACAATGGACGGCATTATGTCGAACGGCATTATCAGTACGTTAAGTGGTACGGATTAACCGCCAGCTCTAACAAATAAAAAAGTTCTGATTCGGCTAAAATTGCCAAATCAGAACTTCTTTTTTTATAGACTCGCTTCGGTTGTGGCGGGCTACGAACAAGGCTTACTTTTCGTTCGCCTTCTTCTTCGCCTTTTTAGCGGCGCGGAGTGATTGACGCTCTTCGAGACGCTTCTTGTACTTTGCGTCGCGGGCAATCGCTGCCTTAATTTGACGCTTGTAACCAGGCTTAACGTTCTTCTTCTTCTTCTTGACCATTCCGATCATCGTTGGGTCAAGCTTAACCGTTGACTTTGAACGTTGCTTACGACGACGACGGTCGTAACCAGGTTTCAACTCACCATGTGAGTACGTCATTGGCTCGAATTCAACTCCCATGGCTTCAACCGCTTGCACGCGATCTTCCTCATCAGGGTTGTAAATCGTAATCGCTGTTCCTTCCATACCGTTACGGCCAGTACGACCAACACGGTGCACGAAGAATTCCAATTCAGTAGGAATACCATCGTTAATGATCAATGATACACCAGGAATATCAATACCACGAGCAGCCAAGTCAGTGGCAACCACGTATTGGTAATCCAAGTGTTGGATTTGTTGCATGGTACGCTTACGTTCACGTGGTTGGATACCACCGTGAATTTCAGCAACCTTCAAACCACGGTTACGCAATGACTTGGTCAACTCACGGGCACGTTCCTTCGTGTTCGTGAAGACCAAAGCCATGTATGGGTTACCCATCGTCAACAACTCGTAAACCAAGTCGTCCTTCTTCATTCCCTTCGTACCAACCAACAAATTCGTGATAGTTGGAGCGATAACCGTTTCCGTTGGGATTTCTTCGATAACTGGGTTTGTGAGGTACTTCTTCAAGAACGGTTGCAACTTTTGTGGAATTGTTGCTGAGAAGACCAACATTTGCAAGTCTTCTGGCATTGCACCAGCGATTGCGTCAACTTCAGGCAAGAATCCCAAGTCCATCGTCATATCCGCTTCGTCGACAACCAATGTGTCTGCCGTGTGGATATCCAATGCCCCAGCCGTGTACAAGTCCTTGATACGACCAGGTGTTCCGATAACGATTTGTGGTTGTGAGCTTTCCAATTGATGCAATTGACGCGCCTTGTCAGTACCACCAACGTACAAACCAATGCGTGGTTGTTGGTCAACTGGGAAACCAGTGCCCAATTGCTTTGCCGCTGCATAGATTTGTTGCGCCAATTCACGTGAAGGCGTTGTAATAACGGCTTGCACCTTTTGAATTGATGGGTCGTACTTTTGGAAAATAGGAATCAAAAATGTGTGTGTCTTACCAGATCCCGTTTGTGATTGTCCAACGACTGAACGTCCTTGCATGACAACTGGAATCAAGCGTTCTTGCACCTTTGTAGGCGTTGTGAAACGAATTTCTTCCAACGCTGTGTAAATTTCTGATCGTAGGTTGTAGTCAGTAAACTTCGCCATTATGCTTCTGTTTGCTCCTTCAATGTTTGATCGGCTTCACGAATGATATCGTTAATTTCATCCATATCCTTTGCTAAGGCACCAGAGGCGAACTTGTGTCCACCACCGCCGTGACGCTTAGCAATTTCGTTAATCACCGTGTTACGTGAACGGAGTCGTACGCGGAAGTACCCTTCATCTTGCTGCTCAAAAACAGCCCAGGCCTTCGCCGTGTTAATCTTTCCTAGCAATGGCACGATAAATGCGGTACCAAATTCGCCAAGATTGAAACTCTCTACGACTTCATTCGTCAAAATAATATAGTTAAAGCCATTTTCAGTCATGACCATATTGCTATAAACGTAAGCTGATGCACGGGCAGCTTCAAGTGAAATCGTATCCATTCGTTGGTTAATCTCGAACCAATCAAAATCGTATTTCATCAAATCTGCCACAACCTGCATCGTTTCAGACTTTGTTGCATACAAAAAGCGGCCTGTATCGCCGACAATTCCAGCATACAAATATGACGCACCCGCATCAGACAACTTCAATTCGTCTTCAAATTCCTTGTAGAAGGCGTAAATCAAAGCTGATGTTGATGACGCACCCTCTTCAACCCAATTAAAATCTGCATATGGGTCTTCATTTGGGTGGTGGTCAATCTTAACTAACGTCTTACCGTAATCAAAACGGCGGTCATCAATACGTGGTTCATTAGCCGTATCGGTAACAATAACTAAGGCGTTATCGTAAAGTGAGTCTGGAATATCTTCCATGTCACCCATCCAAGCCGAGCTAGGCACTTGCTTCCCCACAACGTGGACATGCTTATTCGGGAATGATGTCTTAATCAATTCAGCAAGACCAAGTTGTGAACCAAATGCGTCGGGGTCTGGACGTTGATGACGGTGAATAATGATTGTATCCGCCGCCTTAATTTGCGCTAAAATTGCTGTTTGCGCTGTCATGTTGCTTTCTCTATTCTATCTAGTTTACTTACGTTGCTTTTATTAGTATAGCAGAAAATGGCCGTAAAAACGCGTTGTGGTTAGTTATCATACAGATTCAACGGAATATTTTCAAACGTCAACGGCGCCAGATTCGTCATCGTTAAGCCAAGCAAGCGAATCGGCTTTTGATACCCACCTAATTCTTCCCAAATGTCTTGTGCTAATCGCACAAATTCTGTGGCATCATTTGGCAAGAAGTCCGTCTGTGTAAAGCGACGTGTCTCTGTGTCAAAATCTTCGTCACGTACTTTCAAGACCAGTGTTTTACCGTGCATACCGCGTCGTTTAAGCGACTGTTCTAGTCGCTCGGCTAATCGTTTAAACTCCGCCTCAATCTGCTCCTCAGTGTCCAAAAATGGCCCGTACGTGTGTTCTTTACCAATCGACTTACGCTCACGTTGCCATTCAACCGGACGGTCATCAACGCCACGAATACGCCGGTAAAAATCATAACCCATCCGACCGAAGTGCTGGGTTAATGTTGTTTGATCCATCTCGTATAAGTCACGCCCCGTATCCACACCAAGTTCGTGCATCTTTATGGCTGTTTTCTCTCCCACGCCACGCACGTCTTCAATTGGTAGCGCATCTAAAAATGGCCGAATATCCGCCTCACGGACAACTGTGAGGCCAACCGGCTTGTTATGCTCAGAAGATAACTTCGCTAAGAATTTATTGAATGAAATCCCAACTGAACTCGTCAACGACAATTCTGCAAAAATCGTTTGTTGCAACTCATGAGCCAGCGCCACCGCATTCGTATGTCCCGTTTTATTCTCGGTCACATCCAAATAAGCCTCATCGAACGCTATAGGTTCAACCTTATCTGTATAACGATGAAAAATATCATGAACCTGTTGTGACACAGCACGATATTTTTCAAAGTTAGGATCCAAGAATGTTGCGTTTGGCGCTAATCGTAATGCTTCAGCTGCACTCATCGCTGAATGGACACCTAACTTTCGTGCAACATAGTTAGCTGTCGCCACCACACCACGGCCACCATTCTTACGCGGGTCATGCGCCAAAATTAATGGCACATTTGCAAGAGCGGGATTATCACGGATTTCCACTTGGGCATAAAACGCATCCATATCCACGTGAATAATTTGTCGATCTGTTTTTAAATGTACTGGTATCTCTAGCAAATCAGCCATGATAATCTCCTTTCTTCCGAGCTAATAAAAAGAATTCAAGCTGCACCCTGCAACTCGAATTCTAAAAAATTACTTTTCGTCTTCTGAAGCTGTCTCGTCGGCCTTAACTTCTTCAGCAACTGGTGCTTCAACAGCTTCAGTCTTAGCTTCAGCAGCCTTAACAACTTGGCGGATAGCTGACAACTCGAATACCAAGATAACACCTTCAGCATCCAAGTCGAAAGTCTTAGCTTCCTTGTTAACAGCAGCAATCTTACCGTGCAAACCACCGATAGTAACCACTTCAGCACCTGGTTGTACGTTGTTAATCATCTCTTGACGCGTCTTTTGTGCCTTTTGTTGAGGACGAATCATGATAAAGTACATGGCTGCCACGAAGACAATCAAAATCAAAATGTTCATTGACATAGTAGTAAATCTCCTAAAATTTTAATAACAGTAATTAGAACAGACGGGCGTTTGCGTTGTTATAACCGTAGTTAGCCATAACCTCTTCACGGAACTCAAGTAGTCGATCTTCCGCAATTGCTTGGCGCATGTCTTCCATCAGCTTCAACAAGTAACGCAAATTGTGCACTGAGGCGATGTTTTGTGCATACAACTCATCAGCCTTAAACAAGTGGTGCAAGTAAGCCTTGGTAAAGTTTTGTGAACCGTAGTCTTCCGTCTCGGGGTCAATCAAAGAGAAGTCATTCTTGTACTTTGAGTTCGTAATCACGATACGACCCTTAGATGTCATCAAAGTTCCCTTACGCGCAATACGCGTTGGCAAAACTGAATCAAACATGTCGATACCACGGATAGCACCGTCAATCAATGAGTCTGGTGCTGCCACACCCATCAAGTAACGTGGCTTGTTCTCAGGCAAGAATGGCACCGTGAAGTCTAGTACACGGTTCATTTCTTCCTTCGTTTCACCAACTGACAAACCACCAACCGCATAACCAGGCAAATCAAGTGATACCAAATCACGGGCTGATTGCTTACGTAGTTCACGAAAACCAGCACCTTGCACGATACCAAACAATGCTTGATCCTCAGGACGACGGTGCGCTGCCATCGCACGCTCAGCCCAGCGTGAAGTACGCTCAACTGAGTTCTTCACGTAGTCATACGTTTCGAAGTATGGAATCGCTTCATCCAATTGCATCATCACGTCAGAACCCAAGTTGTTTTGGATTCGCATCGCAACTTCTGGAGAAAGGAACATTTCTTCACCATTGACGTGGTTACGGAAAGTAACTCCCTCTTCCTTAATGTTGTTACGCTCTGACAATGACCAAACTTGGAAACCACCAGAATCAGTCAAAATTGGGCCATCCCAATTCATAAACTTGTGCAAGCCACCAGCTTCAGCAATCAATTCATCACCAGGACGTACCCACAAGTGGTATGTGTTAGACAAAATGAATTGAGACTTGATCTCCTTCAATTCACGAGGTGAGACATTTTTAACGGTTGCTTGTGTACCAACTGGCATGAACATTGGGGTCATTACTTCACCGTGTGGCGTTGTAATCTTACCCAAACGTGCACCAGTATGCTTTTCAACGTGAAGCAATTCGTACTTCACAGCATAATCTGACATGTTTCGACTTCCTTCCTGACACATCTGTTAAATGTGCTAGCATACTATTTTCACCCGCTAACTAAAGCGGTAAATAAAAACTAACTAAGAACTATTATATCAGAAAGAACGCCCGTCTTAGGCGCAATTTCCAGAATAAATGAACTTTATGTGTAAACTGTGATGTTTGATGGTACAAAAAAACCACCAGATAACTGGTGGTTAGGATGGACGTTACAGGGATCGAACCTGTGACCCCCTGCTTGTAAGGCAGGTGCTCTCCCAGCTGAGCTAAACGTCCATGTGCATCGCGACGTCCTATCCTCGCAGGAAGCGATCCTCCAACTACTTTCGGCGCTATTGAGCTTAACTTCTGTGTTCGGTATGGGAACAGGTGTGGCCTCAATGCCATCGTCACGACACGGTATTTAATTGAGAAAATATTAGCTCTCTCAAAACTGAATCATAATTTGTAAATCAAACTTCGTTTGAGCCTTACACCACGTTTTCAACTTGGTTAAGTCCTCGAACCATTAGTACTAGTCCGCTCCATGCGTCGCCGCACTTCCACTTCTAGCCTATCTACCTCATCATCTCTGAGGGGTCTTACTTCATAAAGAATGGGAAATCTCATCTCGAGGCGAGTTTCACACTTAGATGCTTTCAGCGTTTATCTCATCCGTACATAGCTACTCAGCGATGCTCCTGGCGGAACAACTGATACACCAGAGGTACGTCCACCCCGGTCCTCTCGTACTAAGGGCAGCTCCTCTCAAATTTCCTACGCCCGCGACGGATAGGGACCGAACTGTCTCACGACGTTCTGAACCCAGCTCGCGTACCGCTTTAATGGGCGAACAGCCCAACCCTTGGGACCGACTACAGCCCCAGGATGCGATGAGCCGACATCGAGGTGCCAAACCTCCCCGTCGATGTGGACTCTTGGGGGAGATAAGCCTGTTATCCCCAGGGTAGCTTTTGTCCGTTGAGCGATGGCCCTTCCATGCGGAACCACCGGATCACTAAGCCCTACTTTCGTACCTGCTCGACTGGTAAGTCTCACAGTCAAGCTCCCTTGTGCCTTTACACTCTGCGAATGATTTCCAACCATTCTGAGGGAACCTTTGGGCGCCTCCGTTACCTTTTAGGAGGCGACCGCCCCAGTCAAACTGCCTGCCAGACACTGTCTTCCACCACGCTTAGTGGTGCGAGTTAGAGTGGTCATACAACGAGGGTAGTATCCCAATGACGCCTCCACCGAAACTAGCGTCCCGGTATCTACGGCTCCTACCTATGCTGTACAAGCTGCACAAACACTCAATATCAAGCTACAGTAAAGCTCCATGGGGTCTTTCCGTCCTGTCGCGGGTAACCCGCATCTTCACGGGTATTTAAATTTCACCGAGTCTCTCGTTGAGACAGTGCCCAGATCGTTACGCCTTTCGTGCGGGTCGGAACTTACCCGACAAGGAATTTCGCTACCTTAGGACCGTTATAGTTACGGCCGCCGTTTACTGGGGCTTCAATTCGTACCTTCGCCGAAGCTAAGCACTCCTTTTAACCTTCCAGCACCGGGCAGGCGTCAGCCCCTATACGTCATCTTACGATTTTGCAGAAACCTGTGTTTTTGATAAACAGTCGCCTGGGCCTATTCACTGCGGCTCAGCTTTCGCTGAGCACCCCTTCTCCCGAAGTTACGGGGTCATTTTGCCGAGTTCCTTAACGAGAGTTCACTCGCTCACCTTAGGATGCTCTCCTCGACTACCTGTGTCGGTTTGCGGTACGGGCAGGTAAACACTAACTAGAAGCTTTTCTCGGCAGCGTGACATCACGGACTTCCCTACTTTATTTCGGTCCTCATCATAACTTGTCCTTAAAAGATAAAGCATTTAACTCGATCTAAGACTCATTATTTAACCCAGCATATCCAGCAGCTGGGATCCGTTAGCCTTCTGCGTCCCTCCATCGTTCAAACATGTTCACCTGGTACAGGAATCTCAACCTGTTATCCATCGACTACGCCTCTCGGCCTCGCCTTAGGTCCCGACTAACCCTGGGAGGACGAGCCTTCCCCAGGAAACCTTAGTCATACGGTGGACAGGATTCTCACCTGTCTTTCGCTACTCATACCGGCATTCTCACTTCTAAGCGCTCCACCAGTCCTCACGGTCTGACTTCATCGCCCTTAGAACGCTCTCCTATCGCGCCACTTACGTGGCACCCGTAGTTTCGGTGGTGTGTTTAGCCCCGGTACATTTTCGGCGCAGAATCACTCGACTAGTGAGCTATTACGCACTCTTTAAATGGTGGCTGCTTCTAAGCCAACATCCTAGTTGTCTATGCAACTCCACATCCTTTTCCACTTAACACACACTTAGGGACCTTAACTGACGATCTGGGCTGTTCCCCTTTCGACAATGGATCTTATCACTCACTGTCTGACTCCCGGACATACGTGATTGGCATTCGGAGTTTATCTTAATTTGGTAACCCGAGATGGGCCCCGCACCAAAACAGTGCTCTACCTCCAACACGCTACATTCCGAGGCTAGCCCTAAAGCTATTTCGGAGAGAACCAGCTATCTCCAAGTTCGATTGGAATTTCACCGCTACCCACACCTCATCCCAGCATTTTTCAACATGCACGGGTTCGGGCCTCCAGTGCGTTTTACCGCACCTTCACCCTGGACATGGGTAGGTCACCTGGTTTCGGGTCTACAACAACATACTAATTCGCCCATTTCAGACTCGCTTTCGCTACGGCTCCGGTCTTTCCACCTTAACCTTGCATGGTATCGTAACTCGCCGGTTCATTCTACAAAAGGCACGCTATCACCCATTAACGGGCTCTAACTTCTTGTAGGCACATGGTTTCAGGAACTTTTTCACTCCCCTTCCGGGGTGCTTTTCACCTTTCCCTCACGGTACTGGTTCACTATCGGTCACTAGGGAGTATTTAGCCTTGCGAGATGGTCCTCGCGGATTCCGACCGGATTTCACGTGTCCGGCCGTACTCAGGATCCTGACGGGAGGTCAACACTTTTCGCATACGGGGCTGTCACCCTGTCTCGCTCAGCTTCCCAGCTGATTCTGCTAAATGTTAACTTTGTAACTCCACAATGTCAGTCCTACAACCCCAAAGTGCAAGCACTTTGGTTTGGGCTCTACCGATTTCGCTCGCCGCTACTGACGGTATCGATTTTTCTTTCTATTCCTGTTGCTAATGAGATGTTTCAGTTCACAACGTCTACCTTCAACCTAACTATATATTCATTAGGTGATAACTTGCATAACAAGTTGGGTTCCCCCATTCGGAAATCTCCGGATCAAAGCTTACTTACAGCTCCCCGAAGCATATCGGTGTTAGTCCCGTCCTTCATCGGCTCCTAGTGCCAAGGCATCCACCATGCGCCCTTAATAACTTAACCTATCAACTGACGTTGATGATATAAGTTTGAGTATGTGGCTCAAGGCCACAAGCGATTTTAAACTAATTTAAAAAACTCAAAAAATTACGCGGTGTATTTTTTCGGCTCAATTTATATTGATTAACAATATTAAATGAATTTAAAAATTTACAATTATGATTCAGTTTTCAAAGATCTAATATTGAAACCCGTAGGTTTCAATGGAGAATATCGGGATCGAACCGATGACCCCCTGCTTGCAAAGCAGGTGCTCTCCCAGCTGAGCTAATTCCCCATGATGTATTTAATTGAGTGTAAGTCACTCAAAACTGAATATCGTTTCGTGAATGTGTAGGTTTCCGATTTTCCTTAGAAAGGAGGTGATCCAGCCGCAGGTTCTCCTACGGCTACCTTGTTACGACTTCACCCTAATCATCTGTCCCACCTTAGACGGCTGGCTCCCGAAGGTTACCCCACCGGCTTTGGGTGTTACAAACTCTCATGGTGTGACGGGCGGTGTGTACAAGACCCGGGAACGTATTCACCGCGGCGTGCTGATCCGCGATTACTAGCGATTCCGACTTCATGTAGGCGAGTTGCAGCCTACAATCCGAACTGAGACGTACTTTAAGAGATTAGCTCACCCTCGCGGGTTGGCAACTCGTTGTATACGCCATTGTAGCACGTGTGTAGCCCAGGTCATAAGGGGCATGATGATTTGACGTCATCCCCACCTTCCTCCGGTTTGTCACCGGCAGTCTCACTAGAGTGCCCAACTAAATGCTGGCAACTAGTAATAAGGGTTGCGCTCGTTGCGGGACTTAACCCAACATCTCACGACACGAGCTGACGACAACCATGCACCACCTGTCACCTTGTCCCCGAAGGGAACGCTCCATCTCTGGAGTTGTCAAGGGATGTCAAGACCTGGTAAGGTTCTTCGCGTTGCTTCGAATTAAACCACATGCTCCACCGCTTGTGCGGGTCCCCGTCAATTCCTTTGAGTTTCAACCTTGCGGTCGTACTCCCCAGGCGGAGTGCTTAATGCGTTAGCTACGGCACTTAAGGGCGGAAACCCTCAAACACCTAGCACTCATCGTTTACGGTGTGGACTACCAGGGTATCTAATCCTGTTTGCTACCCACACTTTCGAGCCTCAACGTCAGTTACAGTCCAGAAAGCCGCCTTCGCCACTGGTGTTCTTCCATATATCTACGCATTTCACCGCTACACATGGAGTTCCACTTTCCTCTACTGCACTCAAGTCATCCAGTTTCCAAAGCAATTCCTCAGTTGAGCTGAGGGCTTTCACTTCAGACTTAAATAACCGTCTGCGCTCGCTTTACGCCCAATAAATCCGGATAACGCTTGGAACATACGTATTACCGCGGCTGCTGGCACGTATTTAGCCGTTCCTTTCTGGTAAGATACCGTCACACATTGAACAGTTACTCTCAATGTCATTCTTCTCTTACAACAGTGTTTTACGAGCCGAAACCCTTCATCACACACGCGGCGTTGCTCCATCAGGCTTTCGCCCATTGTGGAAGATTCCCTACTGCTGCCTCCCGTAGGAGTATGGGCCGTGTCTCAGTCCCATTGTGGCCGATCAGTCTCTCAACTCGGCTATGCATCATCGCCTTGGTAAGCCATTACCTTACCAACTAGCTAATGCACCGCGGGACCATCTCTTAGTGATAGCAGAACCATCTTTTAAATAACAACCATGCGGTTGTCATTGTTATACGGTATTAGCATCTGTTTCCAAATGTTATCCCCTGCTAAGAGGTAGGTTTCCCACGTGTTACTCACCCGTTCGCCACTCTTTGCAATGTCCATCGTCATATCTGAGCAAGCTCTTCAAATCAGTTGAACCACAAAGCGTTCGACTTGCATGTATTAGGCACGCCGCCAGCGTTCATCCTGAGCCAGGATCAAACTCTCAATTTGAAGTTTGAGTATAACTCAATTTTTGTTGTTTAACAGAAGTTAAACGAATTTACTAGCGAATTGACTTCGCAAATGTTTTTGCATCAAGCTTAGCTTGATGACCCTACACATTTGTTTCATCGAAACGATATTCAGTTTTCAATGATCTACAAAGCGGACGACGGGAATCGAACCCGCATTCCCAGCTTGGAAGGCTGGAGCACTAGCCATTGTACTACATCCGCATGAATGCTTTTATATAACTTGTTGCCTCAACAACATAATATATATTACACATCCATTCATGAATCGTCAACCCCTTTTTTAAAAGAAGTTTGAATTCGTTTTATTTTCTACTTGTGAACGTACATCGCATCCCCAAAACTAAAGAAGCGATATCCTTCAGAAATAGCGTGTTGGTAGGCATTCAAGATGTTCTCACGACCCGTAAATGCTGCAACCAACATCACCAAAGTTGACTTTGGCAAGTGGAAGTTTGTAATGAACGCATCAACGACCGTCCACTTATAACCAGGCTTGATAAAGATATCCGTCCAACCTAAATCTTCGCGTAGTTCACCATTAAACTTTGAACCAATTGTCTCAAGAGTACGGATAGATGTCGTACCGGTTGCCACAATACGCCCACCATTGGCCTTCACGTCGTTCAGCGTTTGGGCTGCCTCAGCTGACAATTGGTAGAACTCTGAGTGCATCTTGTGATCCTCGATGTTCTCCTCTTCAACTGGACGGAACGTTCCCAAACCAACGTGCAACGTCAATTCAACTAACTTAACACCCTTATCAGCAGCCTTTTGCAATAGCTCTGGTGTCCAGTGCAACCCAGCCGTTGGTGCTGCAGCTGATCCATTAACCTTTGAGTAGACCGTTTGATAACGTTCCTTATCATCTAGCTTCTCTTTAATATATGGTGGCAAGGGCATTTCACCAAGTGATTCCAAAATCTCCAAGAAGATACCATCGTACTTGAACTCAATCATACGGCCACCGTGTTCAAGTTCTTCAGTAACCACTGCCTTCAACGCACCGTCACCAAAGACAATTTCCTGACCGACTGGGTACTTCTTAGCTGGCTTTACCAACGTCTCCCAGACATCACCATGATCTTGGCGCAACAACAAAACTTCTACGTGACCACCAGTTCCTGGGCGCTCACCATAAAGACGTGCTGGCAAAACACGTGAGTTATTCATAACCAACGCATCCCCAGGATTTAAGTAATCCAAAATATCATAGAAGTGTCGATCGTGTACTTCACCCGTTTCTGCATTCAATTCCAACAAACGTGACCCATCGCGTTGCTTCAATGGCGTTTGTGCAATCAACTCATGTGGCAAATCATAATCAAAATCTTCAAGTGTATAGTGTTGTTCTGTCATCTCAATTAACCCTTCTTCTCAACAAACGGTAGTCCTAAGTGTTCATACGCTACTTGCGTCACCACACGTCCGCGCGGTGTACGTTGCAAGAAACCAATTTGCAGCAAGTACGGCTCATACATTGATTCAATCGTATCAACTTCTTCACCAATATTAGCTGCAATGGTATTCACACCCACCGGGCCACCTTGATAGTACTCAATCATTGTGCGCAAAATCTTGTGGTCAACTTCATCTAATCCGGCACTATCAACCTTCAACAAATCCAACGAGAAGTTAACCATTGCGTCATCGATGTCATCACGTTGCTTCACCATTGCGAAGTCACGCACACGACGAAGCAAACGATTTGCGACACGTGGCGTACCACGTGATCGGCGTGCTAATTCAATCGCACCCGACTCTTTAATCGTCGTATTAAAGATATCAGCTGATCGTTGAATAATCTCTGCTAACTCACTTGTTGTGTAATACGCCATGTGTTCCACAATACCAAAGCGATCACGCAACGGTTGTGACAACATACCAGCACGCGTTGTTGCACCAATCAATGTGAATGGTGGCAATGGGAAGTGAATTGGTCGGGCAGTTGGTCCTTCACCAGCAATAATGTCGACGTAGAAATCTTCCATCGCTGAATAAAGCATTTCCTCAACTGTCTTAGGCATACGGTGAATTTCATCAATAAACAACACATCGCCCGGTTGTAATTCGTTTAGCAAGGCCAACAAATCACCCGACTTTTCAATCGCCGGTCCTGACGTGGTACGCAAACCCACGCCCATTTCATTCGCAATTACCATCGCCAATGTCGTCTTACCTAGTCCGGGTGGCCCATATAGTAAAACGTGGTCAAGTGGCTCTTCACGTTGGCGCGCCGCTTGAATATAAACTTGCAAACGAGCCTTCAATGGTTCTTGACCAATGTACTCACTCAACGTTGATGGGCGAAGTGACTTTTCAATCATTTCCTCACCGAAATCAGCCGCCGTGTCACGTAAAATATCGTCAGCCATCTAACAGCCTCCTTTCGGCCTATTATTGTAGTAACTTCAAACCTGCACTGACATACGCCGCCGTATCCATTGGTGCTTCTTTAGCCAGTGCCTTTTCAACCTTATTAACATCTTTCTTCGCATAACCAAGCGCTTCAAGCGCCAACAAAGCATCCGTCAGCTCTGGGTTGTCGTCATTAGCTGGTTGCGTTGGCAAAATCAAACCAAGATCAGCATCATCATTAAATGGCAAATCACCGAGCTTGTTTTGCAAATCCAAGATGATTTGTTGCGCCGTCTTCTTACCAATTCCTGGAAACTTAATCAAGAAGTTCACGTCGTTATTGGCAATTGCGCTTACCAAACCACTATGGTCAGCATTTGCTAAAATAGCCAAGGCTGACTTCGGCCCGATACCCGACACGTTTAATAGCTTTTGAAATAGCAATTTTTCATCAGCCGTAATAAAGCCATACAACGATTGCTCATTTTCACGAATAATTTGTTCAACGTAAACGCGTTCTAATTCATTCAATGGAAAAGCGTATGGATTGGCAACTAAGACGCGATAGCCAACGCCACCAACTTCCACAACGATGTAATTTGGCGCAATATCAGTAATCACACCATTCAAATACTCGTACATCTATCTTCTCCCTGTTCATTTACTTAATTCATATTGTACCAGAAATTAAGTTTTCCCGAACAAGAAGATACAAATCCAACAGTTTAAAGGTGTTGCGCCAACTTGGCATCATAATCCGAATGTTGTTGTATCAAATATGACACACCGAAAATACTTTTAGTTAGTCAAAACTATTATTCCTAGTTTTCTTTCACAATTCGTTCACAAGTGGTGGCTATTATAAGTATATCGACTTGATGTTAACCGAATTACAAACCCATGTAATTCTGCAAGTTGATTCGTCACCCACATGGCGATTGATTTTGCTTTCCCAAGCGAATCTACTCAATTAACATATCTCTTATAAACCTACAGCAAAAATGGACCAAGTCTTCCCGACTCGGTCCATTTTTGTTTACCATCATTTTCTATTCAGCATCAATACCGATGAATGACCATGTGTCAAAATCAAACAATCCTTGATCCGTAATCTTCAAACTTGGAATAACTGGCAATGCCATAAATGACAATGTTTGGAAAACGTCAAAGTCAACATTGCAAAGTTGCGAAATCTTAGCATGTAGTTCGCGGGTCTTGGCAACCGTCGTTTCAACCGATGCCGTTGTCATTAAGCCACCAATTTCAAGTGGCAATGCCGTAACACCCCCCTGGCCGTCAACAACAACCATACCACCACCAATTTCACGTAACGCATCAGCTGCCTGAACAATCGCTTCATCACTAGCCCCAGCAATCACCACATTATGCGAATCATTTGAGAAGGTTGTCCCAACGGCACCTTCACGAATACCCAGACCGCGAATAATACCAACCCCATTACCCAAATCATGGTAACGTTCTGCCACCGTAATCTTTGCAAATTCTGCATTTGGGACAAATTCATGCGCCTCATTCATTGGTACATCAACAATGCTGTGTTCTGTATCAATATGAAAAGGCTTCACGTCTATAACGTGAGCACGGCCCGTCTTTAGTGGCAATACCAAATCAGCTTCAACCAATGAAACATTCATCAAGTTAGTTGCGAATGGTCGTGGTTGCACCGGTTCATGCTCATCGATCCATTCACCATTGACCATTGTACGCGTTGGCTTCAGCGTCTTTAAGTCACTCACCACAACTAAGTCAGCCACATACCCTGCCGTTAACGCACCAACATTAGTGAGGTGATGTGCTTCAGCAGCATTCAATGTCGCCATGGTTAGGGCTAACTCTGGCGACATCCCCGCGTTCATCGCAACACGTACGCTGTGATCAACCCCACCATTTTCTGCAATATCCACTGCTGTCTTGTCGTCAGTTGCAAATGAGAATTGCCGTTGATTTTGCGCATTAATCGCTGGCAAAATTGCCAATTCATCTTGTTCGACCGTGCCCTCGCGAATCAAGATGTGCATGCCTAGTGCTGCTCGTTCAGCAGCTTCTTGTGCATTAACCGCTTCGTGATCAGTATCAATACCTACATTACAGTAATCCGCAATTTGCTCAGACGTTAGACCAGCGCCGTGTCCATCAACCGTTTTATGTGCAGCCAACGCATCGGCAATTTTCTGCATCATATCTGGATCTGCATTCGCCACTGCTGGATAATCCATCACCTCGGCCAACCCGCCGACATCTGGATGATCATAAAACGGCTTCAAGTCAGCCGCATGCAATGCTGCCCCAGTTCGTTCGAAATTGGTGGCCGGCACTGATGACGGCAGCATCACATGGTAGTGAAACGGTGTACGACCAGCTTCATCCAACATGTATTGAATAGCTGGTGCACCAGCAACACTTGCAATCTCATGCGGATCAATGAAAGCCCGGGTAATGCCGCGGTCCATAAAGACGCTCGCCAAAGTTGTCGGCGCCAAAGTCGTACTTTCAACGTGCATGTGTGCATCAATCAAGCCTGGAATCAGGTACTGACCTTGCGCATCATACGTTTGAGTTGCAATACCGTCAATTGGTGTACCCAAGAAAACAATTTTGTCACCAGTTACCCAAAGATCTGTCTCAACAAATTTTTGATTAAAAACATCAAGGACTTTGGCATTCGTGATATGCCAATCTGCCGTTACTGTCATTTCATTACCCCTATGTATACAAGAAAAGTGCGGCAAGCCGCACTTTCGGTTTAACTGTTCTATTGCTTGGCGTAGTTCGGTGCTGACTTTGTCAACTCCACATCGTGTGGGTGACTTTCAGCCAAACCAGCCGCTGTGATTTGGACAAATTGTGCGTTAAGGCGCAAATCATCAATCGTTGCTGAACCAGTGTAGCCCATGCCTGAACGGAGACCACCAGCAATTTGGAACAAATCATCAGCAGGTGTATCACCAATAATATCTGTGTCGACCATAACAGCCACTGCACCAGCAGCCAAGGCCTTTACGATATCACCTGAGTAGCGAATACCAGCGCCCAAAACAACGCCAGCATCAAATTCACTCGCAACTTCAGCAACTGCCATCGTTGTCGTGACCGTATAAACTGGTTGACCTGGCAAAGGTGCGACCTTAACCAAATCGATGCCTGTTTCAAACAATCGGTGGGCTGTCTCGGCATCAGCAACTGGTCCAGCCATAATCGTCAATGGTGGGACTTGTTGCGCCAACAAACGCAATGTGTCGATTGCTTGGTCAAGATTGTCATCCAATACGAAATCAATTAGCTTTGCACCAGCTGCGTGGAGCATAACGGCCGTCTCAAACGCATCAACTTCATTTAAAACTTCGACCCCAACAAGTGTCACTTCATCATCAGCGACCATCGCTTGTACATATTGTAATTGCGTTCCCCCAGCTGGCAAGACTGCCAGTGCACCGTTTGCAGCAAATGCTTGTGCCATCCCCAAATCAGTCATTGCTGGCGCCCCAATCACCGGCAAAGCCTCTTGCACATCAGCTGACAAATTCGTCGCCAATGACACGGCGTTTGGCAAAACGTTTGATTCACTTGGTACCAACAATACTTGATCCAAACTCAATCCAGCTACTTCTGTTTCCATCATGTTTAAACTCTCCCCCTAGGCTTGTGCGACAACGATGCGTGGTACTTGTGGCAAGCGCGTGTAATCAACCGCTTCCTTCATATTAGCCAAGTGTCCTTGGTTGACCATTTCATCAATCGTTGTTGCACCAGCATTTACCATGCCACGTCGAACGCCAACCAGCACGTTGTTCAATACATCCGTCAACGCACCCTTGTAAACTGTACGTGCTTCGATACCCTCTGGCACCATCTTGTTGGCTTCATTAACTTCACCTTGGAAGTAACGATCCTTTGAACCGTTTTCCATCGCAGCAATTGAACCCATGCCTCGGTATGACTTGTATTGGTGACCTGTTTGTTCATCAGTAAAGACTTCCCCAGGCGCTTCCAAGGTACCGGCAAGCATTGAACCAAGCATTACCGCGTTACCACCAGACGCCAAAGCCTTCACAACATCACCAGCATCCTTAATACCACCGTCAGCGATGATTGCCTTGCCATATCGCTTGGCCACTTCAGCGGCGTCAGCAATAGCAGAAATTTGTGGGACACCTACACCAGCCACAACACGCGTCGTGCAAATTGAACCAGGTCCAATACCAACCTTAACGACGTCGGCACCCGCATCGTACAAGGCAGCGGCGCCAGCCTTAGTTGCGATATTTCCAGCGATGATGTTCAATTCTGGGAATGCAGCACGCACTTCGCTAACCTTACGCAACACACCTTCTGAGTGACCGTGAGCAGAATCAAGCACGATTGCATCGACACCAGCGTCGACCAAGGCACCAACACGCGTCACTGTGTCTGACGTCACACCAACCGCACCAGCCACTAACAAGCGACCATTATAATCAACCGCTGCTTGTGGGTAACGGGCTGCATCGATTTCGGCTGCCTTGACCTTAGCAACTTCAGCTGCTTGGTCAGCAATCAACATGTTCTTGTGAACGACACCCATACCACCAAGCAAAGCCAATTGTGTTGCCAAACGGGCTTCAGTTACCGTATCCATTGCCGCTGACAACATGGGGATGTTGAGGTGCAAAGTTGGTGTTAGCGTCGTTGCCAAAGAAATATCGCTTTGTGATAAACCGTTAGTGGTGTTGTTTACCAATTGAACGTCATCAAACGTCAATCCCATAGGAACGAACTTATTTGTGGCTGAAAAGTGTGACATGAGAACCTCCGAATTTTGTGTAACAAAAAAGCATTTCTGGATACAGTGATCCACAAATGCTTACGAAGAGGGTTTTCTCTTGTTAGTCATTTGCGGATTGTCGCCACTTTAGGTAGGCGGTAGAAACTCGCTGGCCATTTTCCAGCAATTAAATCTGCAAGGACAAAAATGTCTTTTTTGAAAAAGTTATTGTTGAATATACTACACGACTTATGACAGATTGCAAGCCCTAGATACGAATAAAATAGTTTTAATATGATTTTACGTTCGGTTAACAGTTTAACGGCCAGCAAACTGCGTGATTATTCCGAAAAATGAGCGTACAATAGTTACTTGTAAAAAATAAATAGCGATTGAGGAGGTCATCATGATTCAGCGACGACTTTCTGGTCTCCCTACCTGGCAACGTAATTTGTACGTCCTTTGGTTTGGGGTTTTCATGACCGGAATTGGCTTCAGTGAAGTCATGCCATTCCTCTCCCTTTACGTCGACACGTTGGGGCACTTCACTAAGAACCAATTGACGTTCTACAGTGGTGCCGCCTTTGCGATTACCTTTTTGATGACGGCCATTGTCTCACCATTTTGGGGTAAGCTCGCTGACAGTAAAGGCCGTAAGCTAATGTTGCTCCGTGCTTCATTAGGAATGGCGATTGTGTTCTTGCTCATGGGAGCAGCACAGAATATTTGGCAATTGATTTTCTTGCGAGCCTTGCAAGGATTGTTTGGTGGTTTCATTTCAAATGCAAACGCCATGATTGCCACGCAAACACCAAAGGAACGCTCCGGCTATGCTTTGGGTCTGCTGGTTACTGGTGTGACCGGTGGAAACTTGTTAGGACCGTTCCTCGGGGGTGTGCTAGCTTCATTGGTTAGCTACCGTATTTCATTTGTTATTACTGGTATTATTTTCCTACTTGTTTTCACCCTAACACTGACAATGGTCAAGGAAGAATTCACACCAATCGAGCGTGGCGCTTCGCCATCTCGTAAGGAAGTCTTCCAAATGTTGAAGTTTCCAAAGCTTACCATTGTCCTATTCACCACCACGTTGATTATTCAAATGGTCAACCAATCAATCAGTCCAATTGTGGCCTTGTTCGTCCGCGAACTTAACCACGGTGCATCAAGCACAACCTTCTTAGCCGGCTTGGTTGCGGCGATGCCTGGAATTGCGACGATGATTGCCGCACCGCGCTTCGGTCGCATCGGGGATCGAATTGGGACAAATCGCATGATTATGATTGGTTTTGCATTAGCGTTCATCTTTATGCTACCAACCGGCTTTGTGACGGCAGTATGGCAATTGGTCATCCTACGTTTCATGATTGGTATTTCTGATGCGACGATGTTGCCTGCCGTGCAAACGATGCTGTCGAAGTCAACACCACGTGAAATCACCTCACGTATCTTTGCGTACAACCAGTCATTCCAATCACTTGGTGCGGTTGCCGGACCAATGCTTGGTACGCTAGTTGCAACATACTTTGATTACAACGGTATTTTCATGGTTAGCGCCGCTTTGATTGTGGTTAACGCCATTATCTTCGGTACCAATACACGTTTCTTGCGTCACGATGATGACGTCAACGACTAAAAAATAAAGGTCGATGTTACTCAAGATTGAGTATCATCGACCTTATTTTTTACTTCATTTTTCTAAGAATGTGGTACATCAACAACAATGCCAACTGCAAAGCCCCGAATGACATCACAAAGACAAAACTGTGCATGGTAAAGGCTTGTGTGACTTCCTGGATAACTGAGTGACCATTAGTCACAAGATCCCATGAGTTCAGACGCAAGAATCGGCCAAGATAAATTCCAAATGCCGATACCAGTGATAACACGGCATAAAATGCCACCGCCTCAATTCTGGCATCTTCACCAAGAAAACGTACCGCCATGATATGTGCAGATGAAACACCCAATAGCGTACCAATCATCACACCACTAGCCAACAGCGCATAGTTGAAGAACTGTGTCTCGGTCATCAATCCTGTCCCGATCGATGACAAATGACTGAAGTCCGTCAGCATATACATGGTATTTGGAAAGAAAATTAGCCAAACCAACGTTAGCACAACCACCATCCAACGCTTTAGTTGGCGATTTTTAATTAACAGCGATAAATCAAACGGGATTAACGCTAAAAAGACATTCCATATTAAAAACATGAAATTCGTCGGAAACAGCCACACTGTCAGCATGAACAGTGCCACCAATATATGAATTTCAACTATGCCCCGCTTCACATTTCTCACCAATCCTTTAAAACATCATATTTTTAAGTATACGACGTCAACATTAAAGCTAGCCAAACTTTAACGTTCACTTTAGTGACGACGTTTGTGCAGTGACACGCTTTTCGTACGGCACCTCAAACAAATCGACATCCCCGACTTCAACCGTCACTTGACCTGATAGCAAATCAGTCACGTCAGTCTCGAAACTCGTCATATCTTCATCAGATACCGGCACGACCAACGTCACACCAGTATCATATTGTGTATCCAAAATAACATATTCATGTTGCTCGAGCCAATATTTTAGCGGCTCATAATTCTTATAATCAATGCGCAACGACATCTTGTGACGTTGAATACGTTGCACCAAGCCAAGTTCTGCAATGCCACCAGCAACCGTACCCGCATACGCACGTACCAAACCACCGGCGCCCAACTTAATACCACCAAAGTAACGCGTCACGACAGCTGCGACGTCGTGCACTTCGTTGTTCTTCAACACTTCTAGCATTGGGACTCCGGCAGTACCAGCTGGTTCACCATCATCAGAATAACGTTGCACTTGGTCACGGTCACCCAACATGTATGACCAAACGTTGTGAGTGGCTTTATTGTGCTCTTTGTTAATGCGGTCAATAAATTCGCGCGCCTCTTCTTCAGAAGTCACACGCGCCATATTAACGATAAAACGAGACTTTTTAATGACTTGTTCCCAAGTATATTCATCCGCCGCAATCGTGACATACTGATCTGGATTGCTGACGTGTTCAGTTTGATTTCCGGCCATCATTTTCTCCTTTTCACACAAAAAGCCAGATGCAAGCATCTGACTTTTGATTTTACTCTTCGAATTCGAAAGCAAAGTCCAAAATTTGAACCGTGTCACCACCACGAGCACCTGCATCACGCAAGGCTTCGTCGACACCCATGAAGCGCAATTGACGTGCAAAACGCATCATTGATTCCGTGTAGTTCGTGTTCGTACGCTTGAACAAACGTTCGATTTCATCACCGTAAAAAATCCAAGTACCATCTTCATCACGATCGATTTCAAATGGCGTACGGTCTTCGGTGAACTCGTACAAAGCAGTCTCGTTTTCATCAGGTTCCATACCCTTAGGAATAAAGGCAGGTGTCTCATCCAACAAGTCGGCTGTACGTTGCATCAATGGTTCCAAACCTTGACGCGTCAATGATGAAATTGGCATAATCTCGACATCTTCTGGGACATCTGGATCAGCAGCTAACTTCTTCTTGAATTCTGCCAATGTCTCTTCGGCGTCTGGCATATCCATCTTCGTTGGCACGATGATTTGTGGACGCTCCAACAGTGCTGGATCGTACTCGGCCAACTCAGTATTAATCTTAACGTAGTTTTCGTATGGATCTTCTTCTGGATCGATACCTGACATATCAATCATGTGCATGATAACACGCGTACGCTCAACGTGGCGAAGGAATTGGATTCCCAAACCGACACCTTGTGAGGCGCCTTCAATCAATCCAGGCAAGTCAGCCATAACAAAATCACGACCATCTTCCAAACGCACCATTCCCAAGTTAGGAACCAGCGTCGTAAAGTGGTAAGCCGCAACCTTTGGCTTAGCAGCCGTTACAACTGACAACAACGTTGACTTTCCAACAGATGGGAAACCAACCAACCCAACATCGGCCAAAACCTTCAATTCAAGGGCAATGTCCAATTCTTCTCCTGGCTCACCATTTTCGGCAATTTCAGGAGCAGGGTTCGTTGATGAAGCGAAACGCATGTTACCACGTCCGCCACGTCCACCTTGAGCCACGACCAATCGTTGACCTTGCTCAGTCAAGTCACCAATAACGCGACCCGTCTCAGCATCAGTAATCGTTGTTCCTTGTGGGACCTTGATAATCAAATCATCGGCTGACTTTCCAGTCATTCCCTTTGTGGCACCGTTACCACCTGGCGTGGCCTTAAAGTGGCGCTTGTAACGGAAATCCATCAAGGTACGTAGTCCTTCATCCACTTCCATCACAACAGATCCACCGTGACCACCGTCACCTCCAAAAGGACCACCCATGTTGATGTACTTTTCGTGTCGGAAAGAAACGGCACCATCGCCACCCTTACCGGCCTTTACAAAAATTTTAACTTGGTCGACAAACGCCATCGTTTATGACCTCACTTTCTTTATTAAAGCTCTTAAAATATAAGCGCAATTTGACGCTTATCATTTTACAGTACTTAGCTCAGTTTGACCACCTTTAATCATCACTGTGTTGAATTGCTTGCAGTGAAATCTTAATAGCGTTGGCTACCTTCTCGGAAACACCGACTTCGCGCAGTTCTTCAATCGACGCATTGGCAATCTTCTTAAGTGACCCAAACTTAGTCAACAACTTCTGACGTGTCTTTGGTCCCACACCGGCAATTTCATCCAACTTCGATCCCAAAGAACTCTTTGAGCGGAGTTGACGGTGGAACGTGATGGCAAAGCGGTGCACTTCATCTTGAATACGTTGCAGTAGGAAGAATCCTTGCGATTTTGGATCCAAATTAACGTGTGGCTCACCCTCTTCACGCAACAAGTCAGCCGTCTTGTGTTGGTCATTCTTAACCATCGCCGCAACCGGAATCGCCAAACCAAGTTCATCTTCAATGACTTCACGGGCAGCATTCAACTGAATAACGCCACCATCCATCAAAATCAACTCTGGCATCTCAGCATGTTCCTTAAGCAAGCGCGTGTAGCGACGACGAATAACTTCCATCGTTTCGGCGCGTTCATCCGCGTGATCAACCGTCTTGGTCTTGTACTTGCGGTACTTATTCTTGTTTGGCACTCCGTCTTCAAAGACAACCATGGCCGAAACCATTTCTTCACCTTGGGTGTGTGAGTGGTCAAACGCCTCAATACGGTGAACGTGGTCAAGGCCTAACGCGTCCGCAATTTCTTGCATCGCCCCGTTCGTCTTCGACTCATTCATCTCCATCAAACGGAACTTTTCATCCAACACGATTTTGGCATTCTTTTCCGCCAAATCAAGCAAGTCACGCTTTTCCCCACGTTGCGGTGTGCGCACGGGCACATTCAACACTTCAGAGATAATTTGCTTATCCACCCCCGCCGGCACCAAAATTTCCTTTGGCAACACGGCATTCTTACGGTTGTAGAACTGCAAAATAAAACTCGTCAATTCTTCTTCAGCGGAATCAACTATGGCAAAGGTGCGCTTCTCACGTTTCATCAAACGCGCTTGGCGAATAAAGAATACTTGTACAGATAGCCACCCCTTGTCCATATAGAAATTGAACAAGTCACGTGGCGTACCATCCTTTGAGATAATCTTTTGCTTTTCAACAGTTGTCTCAATGAACTTCAATTGATCACGCAAATCGGCGGCACGCTCAAACTCAAGCTTTTCAGCCGCGTCAGCCATCTTGCCTTGCAAGACCTTCGTCACTTCCTTTGTATCCCCATCCAAGAAGCGTTGAATCTTCTTGATTTGATCCAAGTACTCCGTGAATGGCACCTTACGATAGCAAGGACCCAAGCATTGACCCATGTTGGCATACAAACATGGACGTCCTTGGTATCCGTTACAACGACGTAATGGATAAACCTTTTGCAAGAAATGCAAGGTTTCCTGCGCGGCGTACACGTTTGGATAGGGGCCAAAGTATTGGGCACCGTCTTCTTTGACGTCGTTGGCCAATTCAAGCTTTGGATCTGATTCGTGGGTAATCTTGATGTAAGGGTAGCCAGTTCCACGCTTCAAGCGAATGTTATAGTACGGCTGATACTTTTGAATCAACGTGATTTCAAGCAACAATGATTCCTTTTCAGAACTCGTGACAATGAAATCAAAGTCCGCAATATTCTCAACCAGCTGGGCTGTCTTACCAGTGTGTTCACTTTTAAAGTAAGAACGCACACGGTTTTTTAGGTTCTTGGCCTTACCAACATAAATGATTTTCCCATTCACATCCTTCATTTGGTATGAGCCGGGCAAATCTGGTAATAGCGCAAGTTTTTGTTCAATATGTTCTGACGCCATTCGCTTTTCCTTTCAAATAGTATTTACTTCATTATACGCCGAAATTCGGTTTAATTTAACCCCGGAGATTGGGTTCGGTTAAGTAGTTTGTGGTCTGTGTCCGTCCTATCGGCCGGAGTGACCTGCCCCTTCTGTAGGTTCGCTAACCCAAGCGGACCATGACCTGTGGGGAGCGGAGTCCACTGCGTTGCAGCGTACACCTTTACCTCCTCGTGGCTCTAAGCGGGAAACCCGCTAAGAACCCACACCCACGGGTCAAGGTCCACTTGGGTCTATACGCTCGGCGGGGCAGGTCACAGCAGCCAAGTAATACTTTGATTGTTTGATTTTCATCCACCGTGTTATTTCAAGGTGAACAGTTCACCCATTTGTTTTCCGGTAGATGTAAATCACAAACAGACTAGTATATCTTGGCTGCTAGCATGGCAGTTCGGGACTATCGGAGCGTTCAAATCAGGGCAACATGCCGCATGGCCGGCGCTATTCAGATAAGCCCCTCAGGATTAGAAGGATTAGGGAGAATTATTTGTCCCGCTGAATGGCGTCCGCGCCATTCGGTTGCCCCAATTTGAAATGGCCGCGACCGTAACGGAGCTCGCTCCGTAAAGGAAGTGTAGCCGGCATCCTTTGAAGGATGTAAGCCGGCTACTAGATAGTCCCGAACTGCCATGCCTCGACGCAACGCGTCGACACTCACTACCAACTAAAAACTGCACAAAAAAGCCACTAGGAAATCTCTCACTTCCTAGTGGCTTAAGGGTTTACTTTGTCTTGTAGACGTAAATCATTACGGCTAGTGACGTCATCAACAATCCAGCAATCACTTCGACTGTCTCGGTTGAAGATGGTGCCATTGTTGTTGCTGTCGTTGCAGCCAATCCCTCTTCGGCCATCAACCACAATCCTGATACCGTACCTGCAATCGCAAGTGATGCTTGTTGTGCGAACTTCATCTGTTCTTTCCCCTTTAAATAAATAATTGCTTCCGAAGTTGTATATTACGGTTCGTTTTTGAATTATTTATGAACTTGAAAACGTTCTCATTATTACCAAATGCGAATACGGTTTTCACCGACGACTAAGTTACCAACTGGTCCGGCTAATTCACGTTCGATTTTGTCACCAACCAAATCTTCATTCAAGACATAGTCGGATCCATCTGGTTGTTCAAACTCCGCATCTACCAAGCGTACCTTGCCCAACGTTTCTGACGTCTGGGTTGGCGCGACAAAATTCGTCACTGACTCTGGTACCGACAATTCTAGGTAATAAGCCTCACCTTGCTTCACCACATCAAAGTGTGGGTTCATTTCGTCAATCACGTTTGTCTTTTCCGCAGTCGTTGCACGGGCACCGTTCAAATAAACGTTATGTGACACATACATCGGTTGCTCAACGGTTTCGAATTGCTCAATATCAGTTGGGCGCGTCATGTGTACCGCATCAATGTACGCCTCAAGCGTTGTTGGCGCTTCGGCGAATTGGGCCGTACCTTGCACTTCCCACGCCTTGTTTGGTGTTCCAATAAACACGTTGTTATAAAAACGGTCATCCCCACCATACACACAAGCGTAGCCAGCAATCTGAGTTGAATGTGGTGTGTGATATGGCGTCGTACGGTTAAGGACCTTTTGACGCTTCATCGCACCAGCAATCAGGTTATTGACGAACGCGCCACCTTGGGCAAATTCATCAACCGCATTTTCAGAACCGAAGACATTATGATCAACCATGAATGGTCCGTGGCTCACTTCAACGAAGAAGTCACGATTATTGTGGTGATAAACGTTACGGTTAATGCGCGTACCTTGCGTCTGCCAATCCAACCACGTTCCCAAAACCGTATTGTGAATGTGATTATGCGTCAGTTGCACATCAATCGCAGCGTGCAACTTAATGCCAGCAACTTCCCAGCCGTGGTATTCACGCTTCAAGCCAATGTTGTAGATATGATTATCTGCAATCGTTGAGAAGACACAACCTAAGTGGCCCACGATACCATTTTGACCACAGTCATAAATCTCATTGTTTCGGACAATGTGTGACCCAATTGTTTCCTTGCGCCAACCATGATTATTAATTGCTTCAAACACCGTTTCCAATTGATATTGGTAGCCTGGCTTATCGCGACGATGCGTGTAGTAGTTATCGCCTGATGCACGTTCCTTACCAAGCGAAATACCACTGGTCTTAGCATCGTGGATGCGATTATTCTCGATAATCCAACCCTTGCTCCAATGCGCACCAATCAAGCCAGGTTGCTCTGCAGTCGGTGGCGTCCAAGGTGTTGCCGCTTGAGCCATTTCGAAACCACGCACCGTGATGTAATTACGGCCAATTTGGCTTGGATAGAACACATATGGACGCACGTTCATTTCAATCAAATGCTCTGACGGCTTAATGTCATGAAAATTCGCATAGATGGTTGTGACGTCATCTGTCACTTCCGCAAACCACTTGTACTTGGTACGCGCTGGATACGGTTCCGCAATTTCCTCATCGGTCATAAAATCATGCACGTGATTACGCTCTTCACCAGCATCAACCTCAGCCAATGATTGCGCTTCGTACATTGAAACCCCATCAATATAAATGTCCGCCGTGTGCGTCTTGCGGTTCAAATTTGAAATGAGCCAATCCCCATTTAGCTCATCGTCAAACGGATTGAACTCGCCAAACACCTTGTTATCCACGATTGCCTTATAGACCGAACCAGCAATCTCTTCCCACTCAGTAACCACTTCTGAGCCCTTGATAACCACCTTTTCGCGTGGCGCTGCTTGATAAACAATGCGGCGTCGGTCGCTTAACCCAGCATTCTTTGGATTCACCCATTCACGGTATTCCCCCTCGTGAACGATGACCGTGTCACCTGGTTGCGCAATTTGCGCAGCGTGATTAATCGTCAACAACGGACGTTCTGCTGTCCCGTCGTGATGATTATTTCCTGTTTTTGCAACGTGAATCTGCATTTTTCCTACCCCCATGAAATCACTTTTGCCCCTCTATCATAAACAAAAGTGACGCCTATCTAACGGCAAAAAAATGAATTTATTTTGACGACAAGCCCCCAGGTAAACGTGGTATACTATTGGCAACGATATTTGATGGGGGAAAGCTAAATGCCATTGCAAACTAAGCGTACAGATGAATTGAGCAAGCAATTTGATGACTTGTTCGTTATGCCCGAAGTTAAGGATGATCAAAAGGATCGTTTCTTGGGTAAGAAGGAAGAAGAGCAATTGAAGCAATAATCTGCTCACGAAAAAACGTCGATGACCATAATCGGTCATCGACGTTTTTTGTTTAGTCTTTTGTTTTAACGAACAAGCCCTTCAGACTAGCCAAAGCCGCCTTCGTGATATTACCGTCGTTGTAAGTCAACACATTGCGCTTGTAGACACGCAAGCCAAACATGCTGATGAATACCAACACAATCACCTCAAGTACCAACGCAATCGCGGCATCCCCCATCGTCGCATATTGCAAACCGAGACGAGCTGGCATCAGCGTTTGTGAAATGAATGGCACGTATGACAAGATGTTCAAGAACGTATTGTTTGGTTGACCTGACAACGTAAACGTTAGCACATAACCAATCATCGCCAAGTATGTGATTGGTGCGACCGCTTGTTGCACCTGGCTCAAGTCATTTACCATTGCTGCAACAATCGCTGTAAGCACCATGTACATAAAGATGGCAACCAGTGCGATTAGCAAGGTCATAATGGCAAAGCCAGCATCAACGCCTGCCAACAATTCCTTAATCATCTTCAAGTACTTGTAGTGTGGCGCAAAGACGTTAACTAGCAAACCGGCAATCACATACAACAAACCGTGTGTCAACGCCAAACCGGCAATACCACTCAACTTACCGAAGAATTGCACGGCTGGCGATGTCGCAGCCAACAAGATTTCCATGATACGCGATGACTTCTCATTAGCAATTTCTTGCGCAATCATACTAATGTATGACGTCAAGAACACGAAAATCAAAATACCAATGGCCGATGCCAAAGCCGTGTTGGCAGAATTGGCAACCGCACCACCCGCTGATTGCCCCTTGTCACTTTGCGTCGTGGTCTTCAACACCGGTGGCGTCATCAACTTTTGCAAATCCGCGCCTGACAAGTTGATTTCAGCCGCTGTGTTCAACATTGAAAAGCTCGTCAAGTTGGCTTTCAACTTCGTTTCTGAAACTGATTCACCGTCCGCTGACGCAACCAATTGGAACTTTGTCTCGCCAGTCTCCTTCAAGTACGCATCAAGCTTACCTTTGCGTAAGTCAGTCTTAGCTTGTTTCTCAGAAGCCACTGACTTTACCTTTGCACCCAGACCATCTGTTTTTTTCAAATAAGTCGTTAGTGCTGGTTGATTAACCACCCCAACAACCGGTGTCTTGTGACTTTGCGTAGCCGTAATGATAAAGGTGATTCCTGCGATAACACCCACAATCAATACCGGTGCCAAGACTAATGCCCAATAACCAAATGACTTAATACGCGTTAGGTAGGTTTGGCGAGCTACTAAGAATAATTGTCGACTAGTCATTTACGCCACCTCCTTGCACTTCACGACGGAAAATCTCATCAAGGGTTGGCGCCGTTTGGGCAAACACTGGCACATAACCATCTTGTGCCACTGTGCTAAACACTTGGCGACCAACTTCAGCGTCCGTCAAAAGTACCTGACGACCAATACCTTGCGGCTCCACTGACACCACACCATCAATTGCCAACAAATCCGCATCTGACACTGGTGACTCAATATAGATTTCTGTACGCCCAAATGATTCACGAATCTCATTTGTTGCACCACTCAAAACCGTTTCGCCATGACGCAACATTGTGAGGTAGTCAGATAACTTTTCAACTCCGGACATATTGTGCGAACTGAAAATAATCATTGCGCCGTCTTGCTTCAAGTGCTTAATCTCGTTCATCATCAATTCCGTGTTCACCGGATCTAGCCCTGTGAACGGCTCATCCAAAATCAAAAATTCTGGGTGGAAAATAACGGTCGAAATTAACTGGACCTTTTGCGCATTACCCTTAGAGAGCTTTTGGACTTTGTCAGTCGTCTTACCAACGACATCCAAACGCTTCATCCAGTCTTGCAAAGACGCCTTCGCATCAGCACGTTTCATGCCGTGTAGCTCAGCAAAGTACATCACTTGTTCTTCAATCGTTAACTTTTGATACAAGCCACGTTCTTCCGGCAAAAAGCCGATGCGTTGCTTGTCAGCTGACGTAATCTTGTGACCATCCCAAGTGATTTCACCACTCGTCGGCTCAATAAAATCCAAGACCATGCGGAACGTGGTTGTTTTCCCCGCCCCATTTTGGCCAATCAAGCCCATAACTTCACCCGGCTTGATTACCATATTCATATCCCGAACTGCTAATTTATCACCAAACTGCTTGTTCAGGTTTTTTAATTCAATCATGTAAACTACTCCCTATTTGTCTGACATGTTAATACCATTGTACCCAAGCCCTATGAATAATTGTATTAACTTTATTCTTTTGTTAGAAAAATACTGTCACAGTTCAAATAAAAAAGGTCGCATCCCCCGAAAGGAATGCGACCTCCATTAGGCATTATGCCCAGTTAATTTCATCTCGTTGCACAAGTTGGAAATCAATATTTGCCATACGTGCGCGTCCAGTTGGGTTTTGCCCATGAACTTGCAAGTAGAAACGAACGTCAGCGTCATCACGCATCTCTGCAGGTGACAACACAACGTCGTGGTCATAGTGCAATTGGAATCCCTTGAGCTCTGGCACATACGTGTATAGACGACCAACATCGACATCAAAATCAGCGCGGTACATTGCTACCAATTCGACGTCCGTTGCTGGATTTGTTAAATCATAACGAATCATCTGACGGCCTCCATCTCATTTAATCGTATGCGTTATTTTAGTGCTTCACGGCGGAAGCGGTCAAGCATTTCGGGTGTAAACTTCAACTCGCGTGGCTTAGACCCGTTTTGCTCACCAATCAAACCACGATCCGTGAGCGCATCCATGATACGACCAGCACGGTTATAACCCATGCCAAAGTGGCGTTGAATTGATGACGTTGAAGCGCCACCAGCGCGCAAGATAAATTCAAGCACGTCATCCCAACGTTCATCTAGCTCATCACCTTCTGAACCAGGATTATCAATCGCGTTCACTTCTTCGTCAGACACTTCCATGCTCTTATCATATTGGGCTTCTCCTTGATTCTTGATGAAGTCCGTCAATGACTCAACATCTTCGTCAGTCAAAAAGGCACCTTGGACACGTTGTGGACCGTTTGAACCAATTGGGGCAAATAGCATATCACCACGCCCCAATAGCTTTTCGGCACCGTTACTATCCAAAATCGTACGTGAATCAACACCAGATGAGACGGCAAACGCCATTCGAGATGGCACGTTCGCCTTAATCAAACCGGTGATGATATCAACTGATGGACGCTGTGTCGCAACAATCATGTGAATACCAGCGGCGCGACCCAACTGTGCAATACGCACAATTGAGTTTTCAACGTCACCAGAAACGGCCGACGTCATCATCAAGTCGGCCAACTCGTCAATAATGACAACCAAGTATGGCATCTTTTGCAACACTGTGCTTAAATCAGCTGCATTACGCTTTTCGACTAAGCGGTTGTAACCATCGATGTTACGCACCCCTTCTTCGGCCAGCAACTTGAAACGACGATCCATTTCAGCGACAACCTTCTTCAAGCCAAGTGACGCCTTCTTAGGGTCTGAGATAACCGGTGTAATCAAGTGTGGAATGTCGTTATACACTGACAATTCCACCTTCTTTGGGTCAACCAACATCAAACGAACTTGTGATGGCTTGGCCTGCAAAAGAATTGACGCCAAAATACCGTTAATGGCCACCGACTTACCTGAACCAGTTGAACCGGCAATCAGCAAGTGTGGCATCTTGGTCAAATCAAGTTTCACAACCCCACTTGTGACACCACGACCAATTGGGACAACCAATGGCTTCGTCGTATCGATGCCAGCCTCTTCCACCATGTCGCGGAAGCCAACTGTTGCTTGTTGATCGTTGGCGACTTCGATTCCGACGACGTTTTTACCAGGAATCGGTGCTTCAATACGTAATGACTTAGCAGCCAAAGCCAAAGCCAAGTCGTCTGCAAGATTTTGAATCTTTGACACCTTCACCCCAACTGCTGGCTTGATTTCGTATTGCGTAACTGTTGGTCCGAGGACCACCTTTTCGACCGTCGCATTAATGTTAAAGCTCTTCAACGTTTCGTGCAGGATACGGGCCTTATCGTTCAACGCATCACGTTCAGCTGACTGGTCAGTTGAACCAATATGTTGCAACAAATCAGTCGTTGGCAACACGTAATCCTTATCATCAATCAAGGTACCCAAGCCAGACGCATCCACGTCGGCCGTTGGTTCTGAAATCGTTGACGGTTCAACGTGGCCAACATTTGATTGGTGTGCCGTTGTCTTTGGTGACGTTTGCGCGTCATTGTGACCAAGAATATCAGCGTGCGTCAACGGCACATCTTGACCAGGCAACAGTTCATCATCTGGCAAATCCTCGCCATAAACGACCGGCTCAATCGCTGCGTCTTGGGCTTGAATAACAGCATCTGGATTAAAGCTTGGATCATACGCCATTTCAACTAGCGCATCATCTTCGCTAGGAAGCGGTGTGAACTCATTCGTCACTGGCTCTGCTGCCGCAAATGTCGCCTCATCGACCGGTGCTTCCGGCTTAAATGGCGCCGGTGCTACAATTTCTGGCATGACAAATTCAGTAGCCGTTGCGTCAATTTCAGGTTCATCATCCACAACTGTCGTAGGTGTCTTAGCCTTCTTCGCCTTAATCGGCGCTTCATTCGACGCAGATGCCTCCGGTAAGATATCTGCCATCTTTGCCGCTCGGTCACCCTCTGGCGCAAATGGATCTTCATTGAAAAATTCTTGCATCGCCGTCTTTTGACGTGTGCGGAAACTTTCAATTGATTCGGTCACCTTTTCATGGGCGGTCGAAGCTTGCGTTTGAACCAAATCACCCGCACCTTCAGCCAGATTAAAGAAGTTATCAAAAACATCACGAATTGGCAAATTGAAGAACATCACTGGTCCAGCAATCAATAGAATGACTGCCACTAGCCATGAGCCAAAATCGGCCATCGCCATGTATGTGCCACTATAAATCATGGCACCAATTAAACCACCACCAACCGGGGTTGTGACTGCCTTATTGTTCATATCTTGGTTGATTAATGTTTGAATGGTTTGCGCATACGCTTCATGCACATTCATTTTATCGAACAGCAGGATTGAACCAACCAGCATGATACCAACATAAAAGAGGGTGAAACCAACATATTGTTGCCACTTAAAACGCTTTGGCCACTGGCCATAAGCCACAACCACGAGGAGCGGAATTAAAAGCACCAGTAACAGGAACTGGTAAGACCCACCTACTACAAGGCGAATAATATTGGCCAAAAACTTACCAACTAAACCAACCTTGGCAATGGCAATCACTGTCAGAATTGTTGCAAACAGACCAATGAGTTGTGGTCCTCGTTCCAGCCACCAATTCTGTTGGGTTGCTTTTTTCTTTTTGGCAGACGTCGACTTTTTCGGCGTTGTTTTACGCTTGGTAGTCGGACGCTTTTTTGCTGTCGCCGCCATATTAGTCTCCCTTCTTAAGTGAATAAACACTCATTTATTTTTACTTCAACTTGTCGTAGTCGTATTCGTGCGTCAAATCTAGGTTTGGGAACCCTTGTTGGCGCAATGTTTCATAGATAACGATAGCGGCTGTGTTTGACAAGTTCAATGAACGAATGTGGTCATCGTTTTGTGGGATACGCAATGCCTTTTCAGGATGTTGCTTCATAAATGGCTCTGGCAAACCAGTCGTTTCCTTACCAAACAAGAAGTAGTAATCGTGATCAGGGTTTGTGTAATCAGCCTCGTGATAAGCACGTGGTGCGAACTTTGAAATCAAGAACAATTCGTCCGTCTCCTTCAAGCTAGCCATAAAGGCTGGCAAGTTTTCGTGGATTGTAATATCAACTGTATCCCAGTAGTCCAATCCAGCGCGCTTAACGTGCTTGTCGTCCAACTTGAATCCCAAAGGTTCAATCAAGTGAAGCTTTGTGTTAGTTCCCGTTGCGGTACGGGCAATGTTTCCAGTATTTGCTGGCATCAATGGCTCAAATAATACGATGTGATTCGTGCTCATGATTATCTCCTATTCTGGGGAGGCTCCCCTCCCCCAACGCGTTTAATTGCATACAAAAATAAGTATAGCATGGTCTGATAAATGACCACGCTATACTTAGTAAACCTTATTAAATGCTTTACTCGTTTTCTTCCGTAAATAGACCGGAGTTTTCTTGCCACCACTTGTACAAGCGATACAACAACACCTTCATAATGGCGTAACCCGGGATTCCGAAGATAACACCGACCAAACCGAAAATATTTCCGGCTGATAACAGGATAACCAACACCGTTACTGGGTGAATCTGCAACGAATTGCCAAGCAGTTTTGGCGTAATGAGTCGACCTTCCAAAGTCTGTTCAATCATAAAGACCACCAGTACTGAAACTAACATCATCGGTGAAACGAATAGTCCAACGACAATTGCTGGCACCATCGCCAAAAACGATCCTAGGAACGGAATCAAGTTTAGTACGCCCGCAACAATTGCAATTAACCAGCCATAGGGCAAACCAATAATCGTATAGCCTATCGCAAACATCACCATAACGGCAAAAGCAACTGACAATTGACCACGAATGTAATTTGAAATTTGGTTGTTAATTTCACCAATTGTTTCCAGGAAAGATGGTCGTGCCTGTGGTGGCAAAAACTTCGCCATGTAGCCTGGCATTTGGTGCCCATCCTTCAACAAGTAGAATAGCATGAATGGGAACGTTAACAAGGTGATGACAACCGTTGTTACTGTCCCAACAACTGAAGAAACACCCTTGATTCCCTTACTTGCATACTCAGCTGAATAGTTTTTGAACCAAGTCGTCAAGTCATTATTCGTCTCGTTAAACCACTTATTGACCGACATGAATCGCTTATCTGACGTTAAATGATCAACGGTCTTAACAATGCTGCGCCAGTATTCTGGCCAGTGTTTAATCAATCCAGCAATCTGATCCGTAATCCACGGAATGAATACGGCCAATCCCCAAATAATCAACAGCGCCAAGACAACGAATTGAATCGTAATTGTCACAGCGCGGTGTAACTTAAAGCGTCGTTCGGCCCAATCAACCATTGGATTTAGCAAGTAGTAAAAGACACCTGCGATAATAATCGGTGCCCCCACTGCGCCGAACAAACCAGCGACTGGCGCAAAGATGAAATCAACCTTCTTTAACATATAAATAATGGCCAACGTCAGCAAAATAACCAGCATCGTTGAAATGATTTTATTATCTAACAGCCAGCGATACAAAATCGACCGGTGTTTTTGGTTGTTGCTCATATAGTCTATCCCCCAAAAATAAAAAGCCAGTTACCAGCTGGCAACTGACTTTATTGTATCAAGCTTAGATGAACAATACACGTACTGATTTCAGGAATTTCGTAGTCCTTTTGTGACAACGTCAATTCACCAGTCTCAGCATCGCGACGGTAAACCGTCACGTTATCTGTGTTTTGGTTGGCTGCAACCAAGAACTCGTTGCTTGTGTTCAAAGCGAAATCACGTGGGAAGTCACCCTCAGTTGAAATCCATTGAATGTGTTCAACTGATGCGCCGCCGTCCTTAACCGCAAAGACCGCAATTGAGTTGTGTCCACGGTTTGACGTGTACACAAACTTACCATCGTTTGACAAGTAGATAGCTGCACCACCGTTGTGCTCAGTCCAATCAGCAGGAATCGTTGAAACAGTTTGCAACAATGTGAATGATCCGTCAGCGTTGTACTTCAAAACTGACAACTTTGATGACAATTCACCCAACAAGTATGCGTATTGACCGTCTGGGCTAAAACGCAAGTGACGTGGACCGAAGCCAGCTTCCGTCTCAAGCGTTGCAACCAACGTCAACTTACCTTCGTCAGACACATCAAACGTCAACACCTTGTCGGCACCCAAATCAACGACTGCCACACGGTTGTCTGGCGTCAAGTTGTTCCAGTGGACGTGTGATGAGCCTTGCTCTGGGCGTGGACCTGATCCTTCTGATTGGAATGAATCAGTCAACGTCAATGACCCATCGCCTGCAATCGCGAAGACTTCCAACGTACCCTTGTGGTAGTTACCTGAGTACAACAATTGACGCGCTTCATCAACAGCGACGTACGCAGGTGAAGCGCCTTCAGCCAAAACCTCTTGTGTCAATGTTGCTTCGTCATTGGCAAAGTCGAATACACCAACACCACCTTGGTCGCCGTTCTTGTCAACCGCGTACAACTTGTTAGCCTTGCTCAAAGCAAGGTATGTTGGTGAACCAACTTCAGCAACCAACTTGGCATCTTGCAACTCACCAGTCTCCGTGTTCAATGCTGCTTCGTAAATCCCCTTTGAAACACGTCGCGTATAAGTACCAAATAAAATCTTTTCCAATGCCATGGTTGATCTCGCTTTCATTCATTATATATCTTTTTAGTAAACGCTTACATTATAACATAAAAGCGTATGCATCAACAGACACATACGCTTTCGTTACCTATTTATTCGCAATTACTTCAATTTCAATGCGGGCGTTCTTTGGCAACGTTGCCACTGCCACAGCTGAACGAGCTGGGAATGCGTCAACATCACTAAAGTAGTCGGCGTACAACTCATTCACCGGTGCAAAATCAGCCATATCAGCAAGGTAAACACTCACCTTAACAATGTCTGCTCGCGTCATATCGGCCGCAGCCAACAAACCATCAATGTTCTCAAAAACTTGCGTCGCTTGAGCCAAAATCGTTTCCCCGGCAAATTCACCGGTGCTAGGAATCAAACCGATTTGTCCTGAAGCGTACAACGTTCCGTTCGTCAAAACAGCTTGTGAATATGGGCCGATTGCAGCTGGTGCGTTAGTCGTTGTGATAATTTGCTTTGTCATTTTTCTTATCCCCTACAAATTTAATATCGTCAGTATACGCGCAAAAATCGCTTGTGGAATTAAAAAAGGACCTACCTCGAAAGGTAGATCCAGAAGCTGTTATTCAGCCTTAAACTTACGACGTTCTTGTACACGCGATACAATCACTGAGGCAATAATTGATAGTGTTAACAATCCAACGATAACCGTCAATGACACCACATTTGAGATGTGGAAATGCCAATCGAACGCCTTCGCTGATTCGTTCAAGACCATCTTGACACCAATAAAGGCCAAGATAACCGCCAACGCGTACTTAATGTAACGGAACATTGGCAAAATACCAGACAATGCAAAGTACAAAGAACGCAATCCCATAATCGCAAAAATGTTTGACGTCACGACGATAAATGTATCTTGCGTAACAGCCAAAACAGCTGGAATTGAGTCAACGGCAAATAGCAAATCTGATGCTTCAATGAACAACAATGCCAACAAGAATTGCGTTGCGTAGCGCTTACCATTTTCCTTAACCAAGAAATGTGGTTCGGCCACATCTTCCTTCAATGGCAAAATCTTACGCAAACTCTTGATAATGAAACTATCATTCAAATCTTGCGCTTCTTCCTTTTCGAAGAGCATCTTCACACCAGTGACAATCAAAAACGCGCCGAAGATGTACATCAACCAGGCGAAATGGTGTAGCAAGGCTGCGCCACCAAAAATGAAAATCACACGCATCACTAGGGCACCAAAGACACCCCAGAATAGCAAACGGTGTTGATACTTCAATTCAATACCGAAGAAGCCAAATACCAAAATGAAGATAAACAAGTTATCAATACTCAATGACTTTTCAAGCAAATATGCCGTCACGAAATCAAGCGCATGATCACCACCGGTGAAGAACCAAAGGCCTCCTGCAAAAATGAAGGCTAGCCCAATCCAAAAGGCACTCCACAACAATGATTCTTTCATGGTTGGTGCCTCATTGTTCTTGTGGAAGACACCCAAATCAAGTGCCAACATCACCAAAACAAAGGCGAAGAAACCAATCCAATAACCTATACCAACTTCCATGTATTTCTCAACTTTCTTATAAATAGATACGTCTCGGGCCACCAATTTGGTCCGCGATGACTATAAAGATATTTTAACCGAATTCTCATCGTAATACTATTACTAACATTTTGATAATGTGTTTCAAACGATCCTAACCACTTTGATAAATACAAAAAGACCAGGCAACAAAATGCGCCTGGTCTTTCACATTAATCAATAATTAATTTGACTTAACGTCCAATTCGAGGAAGTTAGCCACCTTTGTTGCTTCATTAGCAACGGCGTGCAACGTAGCCAAACGGTTGTTCTTAACCGCTTCATCTTCGACCATGACCATCGTCTCGTCGAAGTAAGCTGCAACGGCTGGTTGCAAGTTCAACAAAGCAACCAACTTGGCATCCGTTTCGGCAACTTCAGCAACTGGTGAAACAGCTTCGAACAAAGCCTTTTCAGCATCGTTCTCGAACAACGTCACATCAACAACAGCGTCAGTCGCGTTCTTCGTCGTCAAGCGCATGACACGCGTCAAAGCTTCAACACCTTCACGGAAGTTATCGTCAGCCACGTGAGCTGCCAAAACTTGGGCTGATTCGAACATTTGTGTCGTATCAGCAAAGTCGTTCTTCGTTACCGCGTTGATGATGTCACGACGAACACCATCATCTTGCAACGCCTTCACAACACGGTCCGTCAAGAAGTTCACAACAGCAGCCACATTGTTTTGCAACTCAGCCATCACGTCTTCTGGCAAACCGAACTTAGCAGCATCGGCATTGATGTCATCGATCAAATCTGACAAGATACCGTCAATATCCAACTCCCACTTGTTGTCAGCCAAGATGTTCACAACACCTGAAGCGGCACGACGCAAAGCGTATGGGTCGTTTGAACCTGATGGCACCATGCCACCAGCGAAGAATGACAACAAGCTATCCAGCTTGTCAGCCAAAGCCAAAACCTTACCCAAATCTGACGCTGGCAATTCACCATCAGCTGAGATTGGCATGTAGTGTTCACGGATTGCTTGGGCCACATCAGCGTCTTCACCAAACAAGTTGGCGTACTTCTCACCCATGATACCTTGCAATTCATCGAACTCACCGACCATACCAGTCATCAAGTCGAACTTGTAAATCTCACCAGCGCGGGCCAACTTCGTTTGTTGGTCAGCTGAGAAGTTCAAGCGACTAGCAATGATAGCAGCCAATGCCTTGGCACGACGCGTGTGCGCAGCAACTGATCCCAACTTAGCGTGGAATGAAACAACTTCCAACTTGTTGTTGTAGAAGTCGATGTCGTGCTTTTGGTCCTCGTGGTAGAAGAACTTAGCGTCTTCCAAACGGGCAACCAACACCTTCTCGTTACCGGCAATCACGTTGTCGATGTGTTCAGCGTTTCCGTTACGAACTGAGATGAAGTGTGGCAACAAAGCACCGTTAGCATCAACAACGTGGAAGAAACGTTGGTGCTCCTTCATTGACGTAATCAATACTTCGTCAGGAACTTCCAAGTAACCTTCGTCGAAGCCGCCAGCAAAGGCCGTTGGGTATTCAACGATGTTGTTAACTTCTTCAAGCAAATCATCGTCAACAACCACTTGCCAGTTGTTGTCAGCGGCAATTTGGCGCACTTGTGCACGGATGTTTTCCTTACGTGCTTCAGCATCAGCTTGCACGAAAACAGACGTCAACGCTTCTTCGTACTTGTCAGCAGATGCGATTTCAACATCGTGACCCAAGAAGCGGTGTCCACGTGATGAACGACCCGTTGCAACACCCAAAATATCGAATGGCACAACTTGATCATCCAACAACGCAACCATCCAACGAATTGGACGAACGTATTCGAACGTGTGACGGCCCCACTTCATCGTCGTTGAGAACGTCATTGCCTCAACAACCGACTTGAAGCCTGCCAAAACAGCAGCAGCTGGTTGACCAGCTTCGAACTTCGTCACGTAAACGTATTCGTTACCGTTAAATTCCTTGAACGTGATGTCGTCTGTCGTCATACCTTGACCACGTACGAATCCTTGGGCAGCCTTTGAGTAGTTACCTTCAGCGTCCAAAGCAGCCTTCTTAGCAGGTCCCTTTACTTCTTCAGTAAAGTCTTCAGCCTTTTCGGCCACACCTGAAATCAAAACTGCCAAACGACGTGGCGTTGAGAATGGCTTAATTGACTCGTAAGCCAAACGCTCATCCTTCATAAAGTTTTCGGCACGCTCAACCAATTGGTTAATTGCGGGCGTAACCAAGTGGGCAGGAACTTCTTCCAAACCAATTTCTAGCAAAAAGTTAGCCATCTTAGTTCTCCTCCTCATCTGCAGGCAAGTACTTCGCACGCAAAGCTTCGTCCTTCAACAATGGGAAACCAAGCTTCTTACGCTCATCAATGAAGGCACGCGCAACTGAACGGGCCATGTTACGGATACGTGAAAGGTACTTTGCACGCTCAGTAACTGAAACCGTTCCACGCGCGTCCAACAAGTTAAACGTGTGTGATGACTTCAAAATGTAGTCGTATGCTGGGTGAACCAAGCCCTTTTCCAAGGCCTTCTTGGCTTCAGCTTCGTACTCGTTAAAGTGACGCAACAACATTTCTTGGTCTGACTCTTCGAATGAGTAAACTGAGTGCTCGTACTCAGGCTCCTTGAAGATATCTCCGTACAAGACACCGTTACCCCATTCCAAATCGTAAACCGTTGGCACGTCTTGGATGTATGAAGCCAAACGCTCCAAACCATATGTGATTTCTGATGTTACGGCGTCAACTTGGATTCCACCAACTTGTTGGAAGTACGTAAATTGCGTCACTTCCATACCATCCAACCAGATTTCCCAACCGATACCAGCGGCACCCATTGAAGGGTTCTCCCAATTATCTTCAACGAAGCGGATATCGTGTTCCAAAGGATCAATTCCCAAGGCCTTCAAAGAATCCAAGTACAACTCTTGGATGTTGTCAGGTGATGGCTTCATAACCACTTGGAATTGGTGGTGTTGGTACAAACGGTTTGGGTTATCCCCGTAACGTCCATCAGCTGGACGACGTGATGGCTCTACGTAAGCTGCGTTCCATGGCTCAGGACCATTGGCACGTAGGAACGTGTAGGGGCTCATCGTACCAGCACCCTTTTCTGTATCGTAGGCTTCCATTAGCATTGCGCCTTGATCAGCCCAGAACTTTTGCAACGTCAAAATAATGTCTTGCACACTCATTTTTGCACTCATGTTGACAAATTCCTTTCTCGTGGTTGGCTTCGAGCAAATAAAAAGCCCTACACCAATCACCTTTAAAAATGATTGATGTAGGGACGATAATTCGCGGTTCCACCCTACTTCTAGGAAAACTCCTAGCAGCTTCATTGGATTAAATTGTGCTCCGGCAGTGCCCCTTGCGCGTTTTCAGATCACCCTCACATCACCGGTGACTTGCTGGACTGAGTTCACGCAATTCTTCTGCTTTCATCGCTTATTACATGTAATAAGTTTATCACTCAGCGTTTAAAAGTCAACGCGCATGACTGATTAATTAAGAACGACGATGTGCTTCTTTTCGAGCACGCTCACGGGCTTGCTCAGCTGCTTCTTGTGCTTGTTCCTCAGCTTGCTCACGGCGTTGTTCATCGCGCCAATCATCAAATCGTTTTTGTGCGTCAGCGCGCTTTTCTGGTGACAAGCGACGCCAGAATAAACGTTGCAAAACTTTTTCTTGCATCGCCATCGACTTTTCATTGATTGATTCGTCAGCCGCGTTCAACATATCTTGCATGTGGGCTTGTTCTTCAGGTTGCCAACGTGCTGTTTGATCATTAATGCGGTCCTTCAGTTCACCTTCGAACACTGTCTGGACGAAACTAATTATCGGAACCAAGATAAACAACCAGAACCCCCACGTTGGCCAGATAGTTGCGACAACTAGCAAGATAATCGCACTGATAGCAGTAACGCGCGCTTGATTATTAAATGCGAAATAGTACACCTGGGCCAATGAATTATTCGCTGCCGTCGACATTTCATCTGGATTAAAATTCGTCTTAACCAAATTCAGTAATAACGTCTGTTGTAGCACACTTGCCAAGACATAAATAATACCGTACCCCAACACCGCATACCGGTTATGCCAATCCTCAAACATCCAACGTGTGAAAAAAGGCAAAAGCGCTAGCACAACTAACCAGCTAAAGACTAACAACATGCCAACTGGATTAATTTTGTGAATCAAATTAAACATACGCATGTTCGTCACGTATTGATTCACCACCACGATAAAACTCACCACAAATATCGCAATCCCAATCAGAACGGGTTGAATCGTCGTCCAATCATGTGCCCCTTTTATTGGCAATCTCAATGCCAACACCATGATGGTTGCTATAATCGCCAAAACGGCATCAATTAAGCCGTTCAGTCGATTGACTGTTGGCTGTGCGTAGTAGCGATCACTCAACTGCAACTTCGCCTGTTCGGCTTTCTTCAAATCAAATTTTTTTGTCATCACATTTTCCCACTAGCATCCCTAATTTTACATAATGATAGCTAGTCATTGTGAACAGACGCCGACCAAATCAAAAAAAGACTGACAACAAAATGTTGCCAGTCGGTCATGATTAATAGTTGATTTTTAATAAAATCATCGGGAGTTCGTTTGTTTGAGGTTCTCCCTTTCTAACCTTTGTTAGGTTTGACAATTGAGATAACCAACAAGGTAAGGCCCCCTACAAAGAACAAGGTAGGAAAAACAAAATCGACGTTAGTTAAAACTGGATTAATCACATAATCGATTCCAAGCATGACAACTCCACCAACAAAGCTGATGGCACTTTGTGCTTTTAGACCAAGCTGTTTGTTTTGGTTTTTAAGTGTAACGGCCAACAATACGCCGATTATTCCGATGATTGGTCCAATGTAAAACATGTGATTAATACCTGCTTTGGTATTTTAATAGACCACACTTTAAGTTTATCATCGTTACAAAACGTCCGCAAATTTCATTGCGTAATATAAACAGGCTATGGTGAAAAAAACGTAAAAAGCGGTTATGATTTCTCACACCGCCAAAAATCGTAGAGCCGATTAATCTTTATATTCAGTAGTCTTTGACCACAAGTACATGCCGTAGAACGCATTAAATGTTTTCACAATCATGAGGACAAACATCCCCAATGCACCTGAACCACCGGCTTGAATTTGATTCCACCAAAGTAACAAACCCACGGCATCAACGAACAACCAGACAATCCATTGTGACAAATAACCATACGTTGCCAAAATTTGAGCCAGCATACCAAGTGGTAGTTGTGATGAGTCCAGGTAAACTTGATTGCCATGGGCTGTCTTCGCAACCGTCAATACAATGCCATAGACGACGACTGCCCCTGCGACTAGGCACCCCATCATTTTCGGACCAATACGCTTAGCTTGAATTTGGCTATGATCAGCTTGTTGTGATAGTTGCTTGTACCAAGCGGCCATCCCCACGAATTGCATCACAAAGAAGAATCCTTGGTTCAAGATATCCCCAACCAAGTGATTGTGAATTGACATCAACAGCCAAATACCATTCGTCAACAAACCCCAGAAGAAATTTGTCAAACGCCCACTAGCTAGCATAATTAGATAGAACGCCAACACAAGGCCGGTAATCAAACTCGTCCAACCTGATGATGAATAGTCACCCGTGTAAACAAACGCCCAAATCGTGACCGCCATGATGACAACCATGTACACACGCTGGAATCGATTCATTAGCGCTAAGTCGCGCCGGATATTAGCTGGTGACGTTGCCTCGCGCAAAGCTCGCTTCAAATTCTGCATCTTTCTACTACTCCCTAAAACTAAAACACTAAGAAATAGATTACCACATTAACTAATCGTTTGTGCATAATGTCACAGGACTGTAATTAGTTGGTGTTCGGGATGCGAAAAAAGACGACACACCCAATTGAGCATGTCGTCAATTAACTGTTATTCTTTACCAAGCAATCCTGACAACTTATCCTTCACGTCATCCATATCAACGTTATCTAGCATGTCAGCCTTGTCGCCGAGCAACTCGCCGGCCTTATCCTTCAACTCGTTCAAGTCAGCCCCTTCTAGTGCGTCAGCTGCCTTGTCCTTCAAATCATCTAAATTAATGTCCATAGAACCATCTCCTATCTGAAAACGTTTTCTTCTACACATTTATTATAAGTGATTAATCCGCAGAAGTCTCATTTTGACCCTCGGAATTATTGCGAGTCGCTAGCCGTGCTTGCCAGCCTGATAACTGTTGAATAAATGATTTTGCACGCAAATGCACCCCAACTTGATCGTCATACAACTTGTCCATCACACGGGCCATATCTTGCTTTGTTTCAGCCTTCAGACTTAACGTGCCAAGTTGCTTCAAGTCAACTTTGGCAAGTTGTGACAAAATACGAACTGACCGCGGATTTGCGTTCATGCGATTTTCATCTTGGTCCCAGTGAATCTGGCAAATGGTCCCATTCAATTTCTCAGAAAAATCAAGTGGCAAATCACGACGACCGCAGACTGCGCATTCACCCCAAGTTGGATCTAGACCAAATGCGGGTAGTAGCTGGACTTCAAAGTAATTCGCTAAACCTTGTGGGTCGAGTCCTTCTTCTAGCTTTTCCAACGCCAGTTTCGCCCAGTTAAACCATTTTTCGATTGGCTGATTGTCCACAAAGGCCGCGTCAATCAATCCCAAAATGTATGTCATGTAGGCATTCTTTTCGACATCCATCATCAACTCACGCGAATGGTGACTCTCTTTCACCGAATTGATGAAACTCAACCCCGTTTGGTTCAGGGTGCCTTCGAAGGTTGCAATCGTCATTGGTTGAACATCTGCCGCAAACTGATAGCGCTTTGATTTACCATTTTTGATGTAAAACATGCGCTTGCCGGCCGTTTTAGTCAGCATTTTAACCATCAAATCTTTTTCTTTGTGGTCACGTTGATACATGACAATCGCTTCAAATACTTCCGCCATGCCGCCTCCTAATAAAAAAGAGACTAGTCAGTCTCTTTTTCACATCATTAAATATCTAAATCTTCCTTGTAACCATAAGTTTGCAAGGCTTGTGGCTTATCACGCCAACGTTCTTCAACCTTAACCCACGTCTCCAAGAAAATCTTGTCTCCAAGCAAGCGTTCGATATCCTTACGGGCACGAACACCGATTTCCTTGATCATCGCACCTTGCTTACCGATAACGATGTTCTTTTGCGTTGGACGCTCAACAACAATCGTGGCTTGCACGTGCAAGTGGTTCTCATCTTGACGTTCGATCTTATCAATCACAACGGCAACTGAGTGTGGCACTTCTTGACGCGTTAATTGTAGGACCTTCTCACGAATCAACTCACTCATGATGAAACGCTCTGGGTGATCTGTGATTTGGTCAGCTGGATAGTATTGTGGTCCTTCTTCCATCTTGTCCATGGCAAAGTCCAACAACTCAGGCACACCATCACCCTTCAAAGCTGAAATTGGGAAGATTTCAGCAAATTCCATTTGTTGGCTGTAATCAGCAATGATTGCCAACAAATCTGATGGGTTTACCAAATCAATCTTGTTGATAATCAAGTAAACTGGTGTGTTTGTATCCTTCAAACGGTTGATAATGAAGTCATCACCGGCACCACGTGGCTCGTCGGCGTTAACCAAGAACCACACCATGTCAGCTTCACGCAAAGCTGACATCGCTGTCTTCACCATGAAGTCACCCAATGAGTTGTGTGGCTTGTGAATTCCCGGTGTGTCCATGAACACAATTTGACCTTCATCAGTCGTGTAAATTCCTTGGATCTTGTTACGTGTCGTTTGTGCCTTTGGTGACATGATGGCAATCTTTTCACCAATCATCTTGTTCAAAAGCGTTGACTTACCAACGTTTGGACGACCAACTAGGGCAACGAAACCTGACTTAAATCCTTGTTCACTCATGTATATTATTCTCTATTCTTTCTATAATCCACGCATCGCGCGTACAACTAACTTATTTAATAATCATCTGCAAGTTTGGCAAGATGTAGGGTTGGAAAATCAAAACACCAATCACAATGGCAAAAGCCACCGCCGCCAATACGGCACCGGACGCCACGTCCTTTGCCACCTTAGCTAGCGGGTGATATTGCTCACCCACAATCAAATCAACGATTGCTTCGACCATGGTATTCACGAACTCAGCCATGATAACCGTAAAGACGGCAACTGAAATCCACAACCAATCTGAACGTCCTAGTTTAACATAGATGCCGACAAGTAAGACTACAATCGCCGCAACAATATGAAAACGCATGTTTCGTTCACGAACCAAAAGTTGACCAATACCTTCTAAGGCATGACCAAGGGCTTGGAGGAAGTGCGTATTTTTTTCAATTTGTGGCTCTGGTGTAGCAGCCTTTTTCTTATCGTGTAAGTCCATAACTATCTAAAATCTCACGTTGCAAATCAAACATAATCTTTTCGTCTTCATCACTGCGCATGTGGTCGTAACCATTCAAGTGCAAGAATCCGTGTACAACCAAGAATCCTAGCTCACGCTCATATGAGTGTTCCAAGTATTCAGCTTGTTCACCAATCTTATCGACAGAAACGATAATGTCACCAATGTTCTTAGCCAAATCTTCAGCCATTTCTTCATCCATCATCAATGGCAAGTCATCACCATCTTCTTCAATAGCGAATGAAATGACGTCAGTCGGCTTGTCCAAACCACGGTATTCGCGGTTGTAACGTTGAATTTCGTCATTGTTAACGAATGTTACTGACATCTCGGTATCTGCTGGTAGCTTCATATACTCACCAGCATAGTCCAACACCTTTTCAACGAGTTCAATTTGCTCGGCAGGAACGCCGGGCTTTGATTGGTCAATAATTGCCAAATCCATAATCTTAATCCTTCTTCTCTTTTGCTTCTTTTGCCTTTTCTTGTGCTGCATCAAAGGCGTCATACGCATTAATAATCGCTCCGACAACTGGGTGACGTACAACGTCATCTGCCGCAAACTCAATAAATTCGATATGTGACACATTCACCAAAACACGACGGGCTTGAATCAAACCTGAACGCACCTTACTTGGCAAATCAATTTGTGAGACGTCACCGTTCACCACCATGTGCGAACCAAATCCCAAACGAGTTAGGAACATCTTCATTTGTTGTGGCGTTGTATTTTGCGCTTCATCCAAGATGATAAAGGCATTATCCAACGTACGACCACGCATGTAGGCCAATGGGGCAATTTCAATCGTACCACGATCCATCAAACGCTCCGTGTGCTCAGCACCTAGAATAGCGTGCAACGCATCATAAATTGGTCGTAGGTAAGGATCTACCTTTTCCTTCAAATCACCAGGCAAGAAACCAAGACTTTCACCAGCTTCAACAGCCGGACGAGTAATGATAATCTTCTCCACATCACCGCGCTTCAAAGCAGCCACGGCCATGACAACAGCCAAATACGTCTTTCCAGTACCAGCTGGTCCAATACCAAACGTAATATCATTATTGCGAATGGCTTGGATGTAGCGACGTTGACCATAGTTCTTAACACGAACTGGGTGTCCTTTGGCATCACGAATCAACGTTTCCGTATACATATCGCCAAAGTATTCCAATGTGCCACGTTCTGACATCTTCATTGCTGACACGATATCAGTTGCGTTTAGCTTCACGCCCTTTTTAATCAAAGCGGCCAATTCAGCAATGATTGCCTCAGCAGCATCAACGGCGTCAGCTTCACCCTTAATCGTTAGTTGGTCCCCAAACACAGACAATGCAACATGCATGCCTTCTTCAATTAACTTCAAATTACTGTCTTGTGCGCCGACCAAACCAATTTCTTGCTCAGCATTTTCAAAACGATAAACTTTTTCAACTTGTGCTGCCAAAAATGTAATCCCTCTAATTCGAATTATTCTCTTACGGTTACTATTATACCGCAAATATATATGTATCGGGGGCATCCCCCGTATCAGAGTTCGACCTAAATTAGCCCAACAATGATTGAACAGTTTGGTTAACCAACTTACCGTCAGCCTTACCCTTAACCTTAGGCATCAAAGCGCCCATTACCTTACCCAAATCAGCCTTTGATGATGCACCGACTTCAGCAATCGTTTCCTTAACAACAGCAACGACTTCTTCTTCAGACATTTGCTCAGGCATGTAACGCTTCAAAACGTCGATTTGACCTTGGATTTCTTCAGCCAAATCTTCACGATCAGCATCCTTGTATGATTCCAACTCTTCGACACGTTGCTTCATCTCACGTGACAAAACAGCCAATTCTTCGTCAGCAGTCAAGTCGTGACCCAACTTGATTTGCTCGTTAGAAACAGAAGACTTTACCATACGAACAACGCCCAAAGTCACCTTGTCCTTAGCCTTCATTGCTTCCTTCATGTCGTTAGTCAATTGTTCCAACAAACTCATAATCATAATCTCCTTTAATTACTTGAATATAAAACAAAACCGGACCACCAGCAGGTAGCCCGGCAAGAGTCGAATTAACGGCTCTTCTTGTTCTTGCGCTTACGAGCAGCCTCAGCCTTCAACTTACGTTGTACTGATGGCTTGATGTAGAACTCACGCTTACGGTACTCTTGCAAGGTACCATCCTTTGATACACCACGCTTGAAGCGACGGAGAGCATCATCAAGAGACTCATTCTTACGAACAACAGTCTTTGCCATAATGTTTACCCTCCCTTCCCGTGTGAAGTTTCCAACTTTTATATATGTCGCACACTTTTGTTCTTTAATAGTTTACCAGAATTGAACCTGTTGTCAACGCTTTATACAAAACTGCTGACGATTTGTTATCACTCTTCACTTAGTCTCACCTAAAATGTTTGTACCTAAGCTTTTTGTACCTAACAAACCGTTAGTTTATAACTTTGGCTCGTAGAAACGACCGAACGTGCGATCGATGCGCCAGAGTGATGCCCAAGCTTGTGGATCAACCTCGTAAATGGCATCACGTAGGTCATATTGTTCATACATTGAGATAACCGTGAACAACACTTCCTTGTGGTGATGGTTATATCCACCCTCAGCGTGGTGCACAATCGTAATACCACGACGAATATCACGCTGAATGGCTTCGATAACCAAATCAGGCTTTTCTGTCACAATCATCACTTGCATCTTTTGTTGACGTGTATAAACCAAATCGATGACGCGGGCGTTGATAACCAGACCAATACCGGTATACAACGCATATTGTGGACCAAACAAGAATCCTGAGGCCAACAAGATGAAGAAGTTAAACGTTAAGTTCACCGCTCCCATCTTCATGCCAGTCTTGCGACGTACCAGAATACCAATAATATCTAATCCACCAGTTGAGAGTCCATTACGTAGCGCTAATCCCGTTCCGAATCCGTTAACAGCACCACCAAAGATGGCCATGACAAGTGGATCGTGCGTCCACAATTGCTCTGGTTGCGAAACTAAACGCATGGCAATTGCGGCCAGCAACAAAGCTAATGCCGTAAACATCGCGAATCGCTTACCAATTGCGCGGTAGGCAGTAATCATCAATGGCACGTTAATCAGCACCAATAAGACACCAACCGGCACATGCCAGCCCACAAAACGTTCAAGCAATGTGTTTAGTAACTGGGCTAGCCCTGTAAATCCAGAAGAATAAATGTGTCCGGGCGTCCAAAAAAAGTTCAACGCAATCGCTGATGCGACTGCATATACCATCGCACTACCAATGCGACTTGAGTACTGGTGTCGATTAAAATACTGTTCTATCTGGTCCATTTTCTCGCTTCTTTCAATTTGTACTTTATGATTTTATCACGAAAATGCCAGCGCAAATAAATTATAAAGAAGGTTTATGAACAAAAAAGAGCGAGTTTACAGAAAACTGCAATCTCGCTCGATTAAGAATTGATTATTCTTCTGACATGTTTGGCGCTTCGATATCGGCGTAAACCGGTACCGTCAAGCCCAAGTCATCAACGATTTGTGCCTTGGCAACAGGCGTTGGTGCTTCCGTCATTGGCTCAGTCGCCTTTGAGTTCTTAGGGAACGCAATCACTTCACGGATGTTGTCACGTCCGGCCAACAACATAGCCAAACGATCCAATCCTAGGGCGATTCCACCCATTGGTGGGAAGCCGTATTCCATACCTTCAAGCAAGAAGCCAAATGCGTCGTGCGCTGCTTCCTTGGTGAAACCAAGTGCTGACAACATCTTTTCTTGAATGTCCATGCGGTGAATACGGATTGAGCCTGAACCCAACTCGTATCCGTTCAACACAAGGTCGTATGATTGGGCGTGTGCTTGGTGAGCACCTTCCGTCGTCTCCAACAATGGCAAATCTTCTTCGTTTGGCATTGTGAATGGGTGGTGCGCCGCAATCCAACGATCTTCCTCAGCTTGGTGCTCAAACAATGGCCAGTTAACAACCCAAGCGAAAGCCCACTTGCTGTTGTCAATCAAGTCCATTTCCTTAGCCGTCATACGACGCAGAGCATCCAACGTTGCTGAAACAACACCTTCTAAATCAGCCGCGAACAAAATCAAGTCGCCTGCCTTAGCTTCAGTTTGGGCCAACAAGTCGTCACCCTTCGTCGTCAAGAACTTAGCAATTGGGCCAGTGATGCCTTCATCAGTCACCTTCAACCAAGCCAACCCCTTGGCACCGAAACGCTCGATGTATTGGGCCATCTTATCAATGTCCTTACGTGAGTAGTGATCAGCACCACCAGGGACAACGATTGCCTTTACTTGGCCACCGTTCTTGACCGCGTTAGCAAAGACACCAAATTCTGAATCAGCCATCAACGCTGACAAATCTTGCAATTCCATACCGAAACGCATATCAGGCTTGTCAGTTCCGAAACGCTTCATTGAATCAGCGTAATCCAATACTGGAATTTGCGCCGTATCCAAATCAACATCAACCGTCTTCTTCATGATAGCGGCAACCCATTCGTTAACCAATGCCATGATTTCGTCTTGCGTCATAAATGACGTTTCAACGTCCAATTGCGTAAATTCTGGTTGACGGTCACCACGCAAATCTTCGTCACGGAAGGCACGGGCAACTTGGTAGTAACGGTCAAAGCCGGCCCCCATCAACAATTGCTTAAACAATTGTGGTGATTGTGGCAAAGCGTAGAATGAACCAGGGTAAACACGTGATGGTACTAGGTAGTCACGAGCTCCTTCTGGCGTTGACTTAGCCAAGTATGGCGTCTCGATGTCGATGAAACCGTTGGCATCCAAGAACTCGTGCGTAGCAGCCGTAATCTTTGAACGGATGCGCAAGTTCTTTTGCATCTCTGGACGACGCAAATCCAAGTAACGGTACTTCAAACGCAATTCGTCTGAGACGTTGATGTCGTCTTCAATGTAGAATGGCGTCGTCTTAGCTTCTGACAAAATCGTTGCCTTAGCAACTTGCACTTCAATCTTACCTGACTTCAAGTTGTCGTTAACCGCACCTTCAGCACGTGAACGAACAACACCTTCAACTTCGATAACGAATTCTGAACGCATCTTTTCAGCAACTGCCAAAGCATCTGCACCAAATTCTTCTGAGAAGGCCAGTTGAACAATACCTTCACGGTCACGCAAATCAACGAAAATCAAACCACCCAAGTCACGGCGCTTTTGCACCCATCCTTGTAGCGTGACAGTTTGATCAAGGTAGGCTTCATCAATCAAGCCAGCATAGTTAGTACGCTTCATAATTAGTTTTCCTCTTCTACGTCTTCTTCAACTTCAATAAACTCTGGCAGACCCGTGTAAAGTTCAGCCAGCTTCACCGTGATTTCTTCACCAGTCGTCATGTTCTTCAAGTTTGCCGTTTGCTCAGCCAATTCACGCTCACCAATCGTGATAATGAAGCTGGCACCAAGCTTGTCGGCTGTCTTAAATTGGGCCTTTAGCTTACGATCTTGGTAATCGCGTTCTGCGCTGTAACCAAATGAACGAACTGCTTGAACCATTTGCATCGCCGCAACATCAGTACCTTCACCCATGTTTGCAACGTAAACATCCAATGGTGCTTGTTCAGGTAACGTTGCACCCTCGGCTTCAAGCAACAACATCAAACGCTCAAGTCCGATACCAAATCCAACACCTGGCATTTCAGGTCCGCCGAACTCTTCAACCAAACCGTTGTAACGACCACCACCAGTGATCGTCGTCCAACCACGACCTAGCGCTGCTGATTGTGTCATAACCTCGAAAATCGTGTGGTTGTAGTAGTCCAACCCACGCACAACGTTGGCATCAACTTCGTAATCGATTCCCATTGCTTCAAGGTAGGCTTGCACCTTTTCCCAGTGCGCTTGGGCATCTGCCGTCAAGTAATCCAAGATTGATGGTGCATCAGCAACAATTGCTTGATCCTTTTCATCCTTTGAATCCAAGACACGCAATGGGTTCTTCTCCAAACGCGTTTGTGAGTCAGCAGACAACTCGTCAAAGTGTGGCTTCAGGAAGTCAATCAAAGCATTACGGTAGTTTTCACGTGATTCCTTGTCACCCAAAGAGTTAATCTTAACCTTCAAGTTTGTCACACCCAACGTTTGGAACAAATCAACTGCCATTGCGATAACTTCAGCATCCAAAGCAGGTGAATCTGAACCCAATGCTTCAACACCAATTTGGTGGAATTGACGCATACGGCCAGCTTGTGGACGCTCGTAACGGAACATTGGTCCGATGTAGAACATCTTGTATGGCTTTTGGTGCTCAGGTCCAAACAACTTGTTTTCAACAAACGCACGAACAACTCCGGCAGTCCCTTCTGGACGCAAAGCAACGTGACGGTCACCCTTGTCCTTGAAGTCATACATTTCCTTTGTCACAACGTCTGATGTATCACCAGCAGAACGGGCAAAAACATCAAAGCTTTCAAAAATTGGCGTACGCACTTCTGAGTATTGGTAGTCGCCGAACAAAAGGCGCGCCGTTTCTTCAACGTAGTGCCACTTCAATGATTCACCAGGGAGCAAATCAGCAGTTCCCTTTGGCTTTTGGAATGATTGCTTAGCCATGTTTAAAATTCCTCTCATGTTTCCGATGGTGCAAAACGAAAAGGCACCCTCAACGACACTTCATGTATCGTCAAGGGCGCCTTTTAGCGCGGTACCACCTTGAATTTGGTCTCATGCCGTAACGTGGCAACACGCGCATTGCTGCGACCTAAAAAGTGTCCCCTTGCTTCAGTAACCACAGGCTTGCACCAGACCCTGCTCGCTTTCTTCTACCAACCACAAGTTTGCTTTCTCATCGGTTTATCTATGGGACTTATTATCCAATAGAAAGTAAATTGCGTCAAGGTCTATGGTGCCACCGTATAGCACATTAGACGGGCATATAAACGTTCCATTTCAGTTACGCGATTGGATACTGCCGGAACGGCCTGCCAGTCAGCTGCATTATCAAATTGCAAGAACGCAGCACTCATATCATTAATTTGATTTTTCAACGTGGTTAAACTATGTTCTTGTGTCTGTCCAACTTCAGCGTCCACAAAATTACGCAATTGAATGCCTAGATCACCTAAGGCTGCTGTAACTGCCGCCTTATCGAAATTCACTGGGTCATCCCCAAACATCACATTCGTTAGATGATAAGCAATTTCATCCACAACGCCAGCTAGACGCATGACTTCCATTGCAATCTCGTTATCAGTATTGATCGCTGTCATATTAAATGCCTCATTTCTAAACACATTCCCCATCAAAGAAATGGTATCGAAATTTCGCGAATAATTCTATCAATAACCCCTAAGAACCTGTGATTAATTAACGGTTTTTACCCGATTGTCAAAATACGTTTCCAAACCTTGCGCAACGTCTTGCGCAATTAACTTGCGATAAGACGGACTCTTGATTTTCTTGAAATCACGGTCTGAGTTGATGTACCCATTCTCAAGCAACGCAGCAGGTACTTTATTATCAATCAAAACAACGTATTCCGCCTTTTCAACACCACGGTTTTCCAATGGCATGTTCGGTTTCATCGCATCATTAAGCGCTTGCGCCAAATCTTTCGATCCGTTTTCCTTATGGTAATAGTAAGCTGTATAACCGCTTGCACCATTTGCCTCAGTGACAGAGTCGAAGTGGAATGAGATAAATGCATCCGCGTTCGCATTTTCAGCTACCTTTGGAATTTGTGACAAATACACTAGTTTATCGCTATCACGCGTCATGATGACACGCGCACCAGTTGCACGTAGCGTTTTCGCCACTTGCTGAGCTAACAGCAATGTATATGTCTTTTCAAACTTACCACTATTTGATTCCGCACCAGGGTCATTTCCTCCGTGACCAGGGTCCAAAACAATTGTGGCCTCTGACAACGGTGTCACCTTATCTAACGGCTTGGTGCGTTCCAGCAACCAACTAGCTACCCAACCGGTTGATTCATCTTCACGACGCACTTGATACCAACCGTCGTTTTCTTGCAAAATCTGCAAGTGTTCACCCTGCTTAAGTACTGAAATTGGCGTACTCGTTACCCCGCGATTTTCACGCAGCGTTAGGTTTGGAATCTGCACCGTAATTTGTTGCTTATAGAGCATCACCGTCGTGACGGAAACCGCAACCGCCAACATCCCGACAGTGATCGCCAACGGCACCCAGAACTTTGTAAACCATGCCAACATTAACCGGCCTAGTTTTTGCATGTTGTCATGTCCTTTCTCTTTTTAATGTCTTAAAACAGTTTACCTTATTTCGAGCAAAAAACGGCACCCACTTTTTGTGAGTGCCGTTTTATTTAGGTCTTCTATTTAGGTAAAACCCGAATTAGAAAGTCTTACCTTCCCATTCGTTTGATGGCAATGCATCAAAGTCATACGTGGCAACGTCCGCAACATCCGTGATGAAGGCATGAGCTGGCACTGACATCATCAAGTTGATGCCGCCTTCCTTTTCCTTGACCAAGATAACCGGCTTCTTCGTTGCTTCTGAGTAACCAATCTCCCAGGCAGTACCTGGATCAACGTGCTCACCCTCATAGTCAATCACAGCAATTACAACTTCGGCTGGATCCAAGTGATCCTTATCACCCTTGTAAATTGCCTTTGCCCATTCCTTTGAACCAAATTCAAATTCATCGTGTTGCTCAGTACGTGGACTGAAGAACTCTGAAACCGTTGGATTGGCTGCTAGAGCCTTTTCCATACGTTCAATACGATCAATTTGGTCATCATCAAAAAATGGACCGGCTAGGTAGACGCGCTTCATAAAATTCCCTCTTCATCTAACTTTTATTATTTAGTCTTACTAAATAATTTTACCTGACGAATAGCGAACAAGCAACAACTACATAAATGGTGCGTCCGCCTTATTAGCAAATGGCGCTGACGCCGTTTTGGCCACCTGAACTTGCGTGTGTAGCAACGATGCATTGGCGTGCGTCAAATCCGGAATATACACCACTTCCATGTCATACGTCTGCCCCTCACAGCGTACCACTTTCCCAATGAATGGCCGGTCAATGCCCTTTGCTTCATCGCAATGGGCCAAGTCGCCAACTTGTAACTCATAATCTTGCATAGGCACTTCCCCCTGTACTAGTCTTTGCGATTAGTGTACCCAGCGCGTTTGATGAAGCCACGCATAATTATTGATTTTTTCTCGGAGTTAGTGTGCCACGTATTGGCGCTGTTGATCCTTCAAACCAGCCAACACAAACTTGGCTGGGTCAGCCGTAATATCAAACTCACGATCTTCTGAACCGTGCAAACCAGCCATAAAGACTTCTTCGTATGCTGGAATCGTCAAATACTCACGATTCTCAAACAAAGCATCCATTTGACCGGCGATCAAGCCATCACGGAAGTTAGGTTGCAAGATAGCTGAATAGAACTCACCTTCAGCACCAGAACCGTATGAGAAGATTCCCAAACGGTCTCCCGCAGCCAATTCTTCTGAATTGGCCAACAACGAATACAAGCTCAAGTAAACTGAACCCGTGTACAAGTTACCAATGCGCTTGTTGTACACACGACTTGCTTCGAATTCATTCAACAAGTCGGCTTGCTTGGCTTCATCCGCCTCAGGCAAAATGTCGCGCAATGCCTTTAAACCCATCTTCGTGAATGGTAAGTGGAATGCGTATGCCTTGAAATCGTTGATTGAACGTCCCGTCTTCTCCTTGTAACGCGACCACAAATCACGGAAGAACTCACGGTAAACTTCAGCTGAGTACTTACCATCAACCAAAGCTTCTTCGGCATACACTGGACGCCAGAAGTCCATCACGTCACGTGACATAAACTGGTTATCGCGGTTCAATTCAAGAATCCGTGGATTTTCAGTTACCAACATGGCAACTGCACCTGCACCTTGCGTGACTTCACCTGGTGTGTGCAAACCGTAACGGGCAATATCAGATGCCATGACCAACACCTTTGAACCTGGGTGCAAGGCCACGTAGTCACGGGCTTGCATCAAACCATACGTACCAGCGTAGCAAGCTTGCTTCATTTCAATCGTGCGTGCATATTCATTCAAACCCAACAAGCGTTGTACATAAACTGCGGCTGACTTTGAATTATCAATTCCTGATTCAGTAGCAAAAATAATCGTGTCAATTTCCGTACGCTCTTCCGCCGTCAACAATTGGTCAGCCGCATTAGCTGCCATCGTGACCACGTCTTGAGTTGGCGGCACAACCGCTTGTTCAGTTTCACCAATACCAATCAAATACTTATCCGGTTCTTCATTGCGAGCATTTGCCAAATCCACCATATCGATGTATTGGTGGGGTGAGAAAAAGCTCATCTTATCAATTCCAATTACTGCCATTTCTTATTTTCCTTCCACTTGCGTTGCAATACGACTCATAATATCTCGGGCCAAAGCTAACTTAGATTGTAGCGGTAGCTTTTCTGGTGCAGCATCACGTTGCAACAACGTCACTTCGTTTGTGTCATGTCCGAAGCCAACTTGCGCCTTAGACACGTCGTTCGCAACCAACATGTCGGCATTCTTCTTTTCCAACTTGTTTTGCGCATACGTCAACAAATCTTGCGTTTCGGCGGCAAAGCCAACCAAATATTGCGTCGTTTTTTGTTGTCCCAAAGTCGCCAAAATATCTGGATTTTCAACTAAATCTATCGTCAAACCAGCGTGGTCAGCGTTTTTCTTCATCTTTTGATCGGCAGGTGTCGCAACACGGTAGTCAGACACCGCTGCCGCCATAATCGCAACATCCGTGTCTTCAAAGCGCTCCGTCATTGCTGCCAACAAGTCGCGGGCGGATTGCACCGGTACCATCGCCACGCCAACCGGCGCTGGCAACTCAGATGATGATACAAGTGTCACATCTGCACCTTGTTCAGCCGCTGCCTGTGCCAACGCATAACCCATCTTACCTGATGAACGATTCGTAATGAATCGAACTGGATCAATCGGCTCCACCGTACCACCAGCCGACACAACGACTTTCTTACCAGCCAAACGACCAGTTTGTTGACGGAGCTTCAAATCAGCAAGCGCCAAAATTTCATCTGGTTCAGGCAAACGGCCCTTGCCGGCATATCCTTCAGCAAGCATCCCCTCAGCCGGTTCAATGATGATGACACCATCTTCACGTAACGTCTTTAGGTTACGTTGCGTTGCTGGATTCTCATACATATTGACATTCATTGCCGGTGCGACAATCACTGGCGTGTGGCGGGCCAACAACACTGACGTTGCCGCGTCATCCCCAATACCCGCAGCCATCTTTGCCAAAATATTCGCAGTCGCCGGTACGACAAAAATATAATCCGCCCAGTCAGCCAAGCTAACGTGCGCAATCATACTTTCATTGTGGTCATCAAACAAATCAGTCACAACTGAGTGTTGCGTTAGTGCCTCAAATGTTTTTGGGGTTACAAATTCAGTTGCCGCCTGGGTCATCACGACCTTTACATTTGCCCCTTGCTTCATTAACAAGCGGGCAAAAATGGCTGACTTATATGCTGCAACGCCCCCACTGACGATGAGCACAATGTTTTTATCAGTAAACATTTCGTCGACACTCCTTTTGCATCTAGTTAAAAGTCATCTGATTTAAGTTTACCATGAAGGACCACCACAAATAAAAAGAGAGTGATATCTCTGATTTTTCAGAAACATCACTCTCCTAGAATTTACACCTTACTTGTCGTCTTGCTTACGTCGCTTTGCGATAAGCAACAGCAAGATTGATGAGAATAGGAAGATACCAATTGGCAACCATCTGTTTTCATGGGCAATCGCTGTATCAAGACCAGCGCGACTTACGCGTTGACCATCTAGATGACGAATTTGATCAAAAATTCGACGCCCTTCAGTATCGCCAGCCAACGTACGTGGCGCAGTCGCTTGATAGGGTAATACCTGACTCATTACAGGCGTTTCACCAGATATCCACGAACTACCTACCTCATACCCAGTATATGGTAGCACGCCGGGAACAACGATTGGGTAACCACCGTTCTGATAAATTGGCGCCGTGCCGTACAACATTTGCGTGGCCGGTGCCTCTCCTGTTGCCGACGAGACAACTGCTGCTGGCACTGAGGAATCCGTTAGACCACCAGCCGTTGGTACCGGTGCTTGGGCTGTCACAGCGCTAGTTGTCGCTTGGGCTGCCTCCGCCTTTGCAACTGCCGATTGCAAAGCCTGCATCGCTGCCAAAATATCTGCCGTTAGATTATCCGGATTATCTGTCGCCGCCGCTGCAAGAATATCTTGCAAACGTTGCATCGCTGCCTGAACAGCGGGATCATCACTAACCGCACTATTTTGCGCAGCTTGGAGGGCTTGCTCAGCTTGATTATTCGCACTTTCACGACTTTCCTTAGCTGGTTCAACCGCATTTTTAAGTGCGTCCATCGCCGCTTCAATTGCCGTCCGTGTGGCGTTCGGATCATTAATCAACGTTTGCAACTTCTTAATCGCATCAGCCACACCCTTCTCATTTGAAACCGGCTTCGCATCTGCAATGGCTTGTTGCGCTTGCTCGCGTGCATCATCAACTAGTGACGTCATTGCATCAGTTAACGCTTGCATCGCTGCCTTAATATCAGCCGTCAAGTCATCGCTACTATCGGTCGCGGCATTTGCAATCGCATCACGCAACGTATGCATAGCTTCAACCACCGATGGATCATTTGCCAAGTCCGATTGCGCAGCTTGGTCTAACAAAGCATTTCCAGCAGCACTCGTTGCGTCACGTTCTTGTGTATCCGTAGCGACTTGCTTCAACAAGTCTTCCGTTGCTTGCTTAATGTCTGCATAATTGGCGTTTGGATCATTAATCAAGGCGTTCAACGCATCAATAGCTGCTGCCGTGGCTGGCTCATGACTGACTAGTGCTGTCTGCGTCAACGCATCCGCGGCCGCATCACGGGCTTGTTCACGGTAACCAACAACATCATTTTGGGCCTTAGCAAGCGCCTCAGTCGCTGCAGCAATATCCTTTGTCAAAGCACCACTTGAATCATTAGCGGCTTCATCCATCAATCGTTGCAAATTATCGACCGCTTCCGCAACTTGTGGCTCATTTGCCACTTCGGCTGGCACGTTCGTAATGGCGTCGTTCGCTGCTGTGTTAGCTGTATCTCGGTTCGCCTTTTCGCTCGTCGTTGCATCAGTCAGTGCCTTCACTGCATCTGCAATCTCATCAGCCGTTGACTTAGGGTCACCCAAAACCGCTTCCAATGCATTCTTCGCTGTGGCCACAGCTGTTTCGTTTGAAACTGGTGCTGTTGCATCCATCGCAGCTGCAGCATTGTCACGTTCAGTCGCTTGGTCCGCCGCTTCCTGAGCGACCGCATCTTGCAGTTGCTTTGTTGCGGTCGCAATCGCTTCACTCGTACCTTGGTCATCCGCAGCATTCTTTTGCGCCTCTTGCAATGCTGCAATCGCATCTTGAACTGCTTGTGATTGGCTCTGATCACTATTCGTAGCAGCTGTGGCGGCATCATTTGCCGCCTGATTCACTGTATCGCGCTCATCGTTCGCTTCCGCAACGGCGTCTTGCAATGACTTAATGGCATTATTAATTTGGTCCGCAGTTGCAGTTGAATCGTTAAGCAATGTATCCAAATCACTGACCGCCTGTTGCACACCTGGTTCTTGTGAAACCGGCGCCGTTTGACCCTTCACCTGATCTGCAAGTTCAGCTGCTTGATTGCGTGATTCAACCGCTGCAATTTGCGCATCTTGCAATGCCTTCATCGCGTCTTGAATATCACTTGTCAACGCATCAGCGCTATCTGCGTCAGCTTGATTCATAACGTCTTGCAATGCGGTAATCGCATCTTGCACGCCTTGATCAGCTGACAAATCGCTGTTCTGCGCTGCCGTAATGGCATCCGTCGCAGTGTCCTTCGCGTTGTCACGTTGCGTCTTCGTTTGATCGATAACATCTTGGTAAGCCGCCATAGCATCGTTCAAGTCGGCTGCTGTCGCGTTTGGATCATTAATCACATCTTGCAAAGCTGACTTTGCATCCGTGATAGACGGTTCATTCGTTACCGGGCTTGTCTTGCTATCATCCTGTATCGATGCCGATGCTTCGTCACGAGCTGTGTCTTGCGCTTGTTCTGCAACGCTCACTGCCTCTTGCAAAGCGCGCATCGCATCCACGATATCTTGTGACACCCAGGCATGACCAGCATCATCAACCGTTTCGTTGGCTGCCTTAGTTTGGGCATCCTTCAAATTCTGGATAGCCGTCAACACTGATTCATCAGTGGCAACCGTTGACGCTTGGGCTGCCGAAATGGCATCCGCTGCATCAGTGTTCGTCGCATTACGTTCGGTCGTATCGCTCGCAGTCGCTGCAGTCAACGCCTTCGTGGCGTCACGAACCGCCTCAGCAGTCGAATTATCATCAGCTAACAAGGCTTGCAACTCAGCAATTGCTTGAGCCGTTGCCGATTCGTTTGAAACAGGCTTTGTTTGGCTCAACGCGTTTTCAGCGGCCAGCACAGCTTCTTGCTTATCACGTGCCGCTTCGGCAACTGTATCTGAAAGTTCCTGAATGGCATCCAAAATGTCTTGTGTCAAAGCGGAAGCTGAATCGTTAGCCGCATTCTGTTGCAACTCTTGCAACTTCTCAACTGCCTCTTGCACAGAAGGTTCGTTAATTTGTGGTGTACCTTGAGCTTGTGAAATGGCTGTATCGGCATTGGTGTTTGCAGAATTACGGGCTTCATTGGCCGCATCCACCGCATTTTCTAGTGCCGTTGTCGCATCTTCAATCTCTTCGACTGTTGCACTAGAATCGTTCAGCACCTTATCCAGAGCTGATTGGGCATCCTTAACACCCGCTTCATTTGACACTGGTGCCGTCTCAACTTGACCAGCTGCATCACGAGCAGCATCTTGAGCAGCCTTGGCGTCAGCAATTGCTTGCGTCACCGCCTTAGTTGCCGCTTCGATATCGGCCGTCAATGCCCCAGCGTCATCTGTTGCTGCCTTGTTTTGCAATTCTTGCAAGGCTGTGATGGCATCTTGTACGCCTGGCTCACCAGCTTGATCGCCACTTTGCGCATTGGCCATCACACTGTCAGCCGTTTTATTGGCCGCATCACGATTATCCTGAGCTGTCTTAACAGCATCCTCAAGTGCTTGTTGGGCAGCTTCAATTTCTGCTACCGTCGATGCTGGATCGTTAAGCACATCATTCAATGCTTGTTGGGTGTCCTTAACACCTTGTTCATTCGAAACCGGCGCTGTCTCTACCTTACCAGCAGCATCACGTGCCGCCACTTGATCAGCTGCAGCCTTTTCGACAGCGTCAGCGATGGCCTTGGTTGCCGCTTCGATATCCGCCGTTAGGGCATTTTCATCATCTTGACTAGCGGCATCTTGCAAATCACGCAACGCTTGAATGGCATCTTGCACACTCTGCTCATCAGCTTGGTTAGTTGCTTCAGCGTCAGTCACCGCTTGGTCAGCCGCGTCATTAGCATCGTCACGTGCATCAGAAGCTGCGTCGACCGCATCTTGTAGTGCCTGAGCTGCGTCATTAATATCCGCAATTGACACGTCCCCACCAGATTCAGCTGAAGCAATCAAGTCGTCAAGCGCCTTTTGCGCATCAACAACATCTGCCTCATGACTTACTGGTGACGTTGCCACCGCTTCCGCATCATCGATGGCCTTTTGTTGCTCAGACTTCGCTGCATCTAGCGCATCTTGCAACGACTTCATTGCGTTGGTGATGTCAGCAGTCGTTCCAGTATCGTTCGCTGCATTTTCTTGTGCTTCCTTTAAGGCCGCAATCGCATCCTGCACGCCCTTTTCATCGGCATAATCCGAATTTTGAGCCGTTGTAATGGCAGAGGTCGCCTCGCCATCGATTGCTGTTCGCTCATCACGCACAATATCCATGGCATCCTTAAAGTCTTGCATCGCTTCTTCAATGTCGGTTGCCGTCGCCTTTGGATCATCCAAAACCTTCTGTAGCGCGTCCTTAGCCGTTGCTGTATCAGGTTCCAATGAAACCGGCGCTGTATCATTCATCATGTCTTGGGCCGCCGTCACTGCATCCTCACGCGCTGACGCAGCATCAGAAATTGCTTGGGCAAGTGCTTGCGTCGCCGCTTCAATATCATCCGTTAGAGGCACCTTACCATCAGCAGCTGCCGTCTCAGCCGTTGCATTGGCAATGACATTTTGTAGGTTTTCAATTGCTTCCTTCACGCCTTCATCATTCGCGTTATCACCTGTCTGGGCATTCGTAATGGCAGTGTTAGCAGCTGAAACCGCATCCTCACGGGTGTCCTTCTCAGTTTCCGTCGCGTTTGCCAAAGCGGTCGTCGCATTGGTAATTTCGTCAGCGGTTGCATTTTGGTTATCCAAAATATCTTGAAGTGACTTATATGCAGCTAAGATATTCGCTTCGTTAGAGACCGGTGTCATCGCCGCAATCGCCGCAGCAGCGGCTGCACGGGCAGCTTCTTGGCCTTCTTCAGCGTCAGCCACGGCCTTATTCAAGGCTTCGGTCGCCTTGGTCACCGCATCCGTCGTGCCTGTGTCAGCATTAGCGCTAGCCACGGCGTCTTGCAACGCCTTTTGCGCAGCGATGACATCTGGATCAAGTGCTGCCGTTGATGATGCGGCGTTATTTATTGCTGTATCAGCACCCGTTAACGCATTATTACGAGCTTCCAGTGCATCATTTACCGCATCCTTCAACGCATCACGGGCCGCAATGATTTGTTCAGTTGTCGACGCTGAATTCGCCAATACCTTGTCCAAATTATCCTTGGCTGACTCAACGGCGGTTTCTTGACTAACCGGATTAGTCGCCACTGCCTTTGCCGAGGCAACCGCTACGGCACGATCTAAGGCATTTGTCGCATCAACAATCGCTTGCGTTGTCCCAGTGTTGTTGTCAGCTGCTGCAATCGCATCATCCAACGCTTTTTGCGCTGCCATGACCGTGCTATCGTCAGCGACGCCTTGCTCAGTCGCGTTCTTCTCGGCTGTTTCTGCGTTTGTCTTCGCTGTTTCACGGTCACTCTTGGCAGCTGCAATCGCATCATCCAACGCCTTTTGGGCTGTTTGCACATCAGCCGTTGTCTTGGTTGGATCGTTAGAAATTGTTTCCAAGTTTGAGGCGGCTGATGACACAGCCAATTCTTGGTCGTATGGTGACGTTTCCGTTACCACGACCGTAATTGTTTTCGTCGTCTTCAAGCCGGTGGCATCAGTTGCCGTCAACGTCACTGTGTACGTGCCTGGCTCATCCTTCACAACATCAGCGTAGTTTGATGTCAGTGTCGTGGTCCCATCCATTTGGTTATCAGTTACTTGTGCGTTAATCGCTGACAAGAAACTGTCCGCCGTCGTCCCTGCGCCAGTCGTCACTTGATAACTATCCTTACCTGTCGAAATGGTAGGTGCTTGCGTATCTGTGTAATTAACCGTGAACACTTGAGCCTTAGCGTCTGTATCACCGTCGTTACTCGTATTATCGTAATTAGGCGTCGCTGCCAGTGCCGCTGATAGCGTGTCATACGTTTTACCATCCGCACCAGTAACATTGTAGGTATAACCTGTCTTAGCCAGCGTCGCATCGGTTGCTCCAAACGCAATTTTACTGTCAGTGCCACCGGTTACCGACTCCACATCCGATGTTTTGGCATTAACAACCTGCTTCAATGTCGCGGTTTGCTTATCGGCCTTCAACACAATCGTTGAGTTCTGATCAGTTGCTGTATCGGCATCAAATGTACCCGTAATCGTGGCACTACGCATTGTTGTTGCATAAGTCACACCAATTCCTGAAGCCAGCGTTGTACTTACACTGTCCAAACGGTACCCACTTGGCGCATAAACAAATAACGAACCTGGCAATGAGCCATCCGTTACACCCGAAGCAACTGTTGGCGCACCAGAAAGTGGCGTACCGCCTGAATAACTAAAATTGGCCTTTTGTGACAAAGCTGAGTAAGAAACGCCGAAGCTTTGTACAGCTGCATCCGAAGCACCCGAACTGTTAGTTGTGCTGTCATAGACACCATTTGTACCAGCCGCTAGTGCTTCACTCATCGTACTGTATTGCTTACCATCTGGCGCAGTCACGACATAACTATAGCTGGCAACCGCCAAGCTAGCATCTGCAATGGCAATCGCCCCACTCGTTACACCGCTTGCAGCGACGGTAGTCCCATTTTTAACCGCATTCGACGCATTTAATCCAGTCCTAGTGACTGTGGCTTGTTGTGGCGACTTTTCGTACACCAAATTCAAAGATGGCGTCGTGCCCGAACCGACCTTAACAGAAATATCATTTGCAGATTTAATGTAGTAACCAGGCACAGCTGGTGCATCATAGCTAAACGTATCGCTTGACGCTTTAGGAGAAGCACCATTGATTCCAACCGACTGACCGTCACCAACGTCCAATTTCGTGCTAGTCAACAACGTATTACCGGCCGTGTCTTTATAGGTAACTGGCACTGTCATTGACGCCTTAGTTCCTGATACCGACTGAATTGATGACGTCATTTCAGTTGTGTTATCTCCAGCCGATCCAATTAGAGCAAATGACAAATACGGCATCGTTGTCGTATTAATAGTCATACTCTTGGTAACTTTGCCTCCCAAACTAAACGTCAATGTTTTAGTCGAGGCGGTGTACTTTACTGACCAAGCGGCACCTGTTCCCGAGTTAATACCATCAGGTTTACTGCTGGCTGGCAAACTTGACACACCGCTTCCTGACGTCAATGAACTATCCACAGTTGCTTGCGTCAGATTACCGCTTGAATCCGTGGTACGAATACCAACCATCGGGTACGTACCACTGGCGTCTTTGTAGTCATTAACGTTTGAATACATATCCATACCAAACGAAATGGCGTTCTTAATTCCTTGAATTCCAAGTCCTCCACCACCGGTACCGCTTCCAAGCGTATCCGGCAAAATTGATGACAATAGAATACCGTTGTAATCAGCCGCATTTGCACCATAATTTGCAACGTAAAACGACCCACTGGCAGTAAAGTCGTTCTTAGTATCCAGCGCCGTATTATAAACAACCAACCCAGTTTGCTGTTTTCCATTCGACAAGCTGTACCACGAATAGTCATTGTTCGAATTACTAGATTGATAGCTCGCACTTCCCTTAACGATATAATCGGCGGTTTCTTTTCCAGTTGACGTCGTTGAACGGCTTGGCACCGCCGTCGCCTTATCAATGGTCGTGTTTGCAACCGTTGCTGCTGACGCCGGCTCCAATGCCATGTGAACAGCCGCTTCGAACATGTCATCAACTTTGTCTGAAACACCGCTTGCGTTACTTGCTGCTGCAATCCCTCCTAGCATCGCGATGGTTGCAATCCCCTTTATCAACCATTTCTTTTGGGTCCCTTCACTGCCCGCTTTAAACAGTGGCACCTCTCCTTTAAAATCTGATTTCATTTCAAATCCCCACTAATACTCTAATTTTCTTGTGATACCGCCAGTATAAAAAACGAATATGATACCAGCGCAATAAAACAACGGCAAAACAGCATTAAAAGTCCGAACAGAATACGGCAAATATTTCATTTGTGTGAACAAAAAAAGCGGCCAAGACACTGAGTGTCTCGACCGCTATGATCTACTATTTTTTCTGACGACGTCGCACCAAAACGATTAGCCAAAGGATAATTATGAGCAATCCCCCGATAATGCCCAACATAATCTTCAACCAAATTGGCATCCGTGTCACTTCGGCAACCGTCCCACCGACTTGTTGTTTAGCCGTCACGGTCACCCCATCATTGAAATGCCACTTACCTTGATCCGTCTTCACATCTGTTACCACGCGATACCGACCGGCTGCTAATGACTGATCAAGCACTGTCATGTGTTGATACTGGCTATCTGGTGCAAAACGCAACCCCGCTTGCGTTTTATCCAAAATCAACTTATCGCCCCGATACAAACGTGTCCGCACCTGCATATCATGTTGAAATGCCGGCATTGGATTTACAAGCGTCGTTTGTAACATGTTATCACCAGCAACCATTTTAAGTTTTGCCCCCGCAGAACTCATCTTAACCGGGATATCCCCCTCGTGATTCCGGACTAAGACGGCCACCGTATATGCATATGACTGCTTAATTTGAACACCAGATTCCCCCGAATCATTTGGTGTTTTGTGCTCAGTGAACGTTAAGCCCCCTGCTTTTATCCCATCAAATTGGTTTTTTGGCATACGAATCGTACTTGTTACTAATTCTTGTCCATGCGGTGGTAGTGTAATGCTTTTAGGCACCGAAACCAGTTGTTGCCAAGTTTTTGACTGCGCCGTTTCATAATCGACTACCCCATTGCGATTAGTGGTCGCCTGGGCTGATGTGATATCAACCGTGAGTGGCTTCTCCGTTTCGTTCGTCAATAAAACTTGGACTTCCTTCACTTGATTAGGTGCCAAAACTAAGTCGAAATACCCCGTCGTTTCTGGACGCTGTTCAGCAACTGCCATCACGCGAACGCCGAACGGCATTTCATTCGCTGACGCTGGTGTTTCCCCAAACATCACCGCCAACATCATTACAACTACTCCCCAAACCAATTTCATCTTATTTTATGCTCCTGTTGGTGCTGCAAGGAGCTTATAAACTACCTCGCTTGAATAATTACCGGCCAACTTTTTTACCTGACCCGGCACCGTTAACTTAACATCCGCCATTGACAAAGATGAGGTCCCGTAACCATCCCCAGCTTTCGCACTCGCTAAACGGGCAAACTCATCATTCAGCGTAATTGCGCTCTTTGATGGCATCACCAAAGTCCCTTCAACCGCTGACTTCACAGATGTTGCCCCCACATGCAACTTTGCGCCCTTCAACTCAGCACCCGATGTATGGGTGAACGGCTTCGCTTGGCGAATTTGCAATTCCCAGCCATCTAGTTTCTCGCGTTGATCAGTAACCTGCACGTGATTGGCAACTTCTTTACCAGCAAACAAATCGCGTTCGGCCACATAAGTGCGATCCACCAAACTCACTTTCTGGGTCTTGAAACGCCAAGGTGACGCATAATCAATCGTCAGCGGCATCCCCGCCTTGCGCATATTTGCCGGTGCAGCCGGATCTTTGGTTGTCGCGTCAGCTGGATTCACGCGATCGATTGCAATCGGCTCTTCCGCCCCAGCAAAACTAACTGTTGCTGGCACAGTTGCCGTTTGATCCTTTTCAGCTGAAAAGACCGATCCACCAGTCAGCATCGTGACCCCAACTGTCAACACTGCCAACGTTGCCCGGCATTTAAACATCATCATGTAACATTCCCCCATCTTATATCTCTACGGTCCTGCGACCAATTTAATCTCAAGCTCGGCGTCATAGTCGCCGATCGGTATCACATCGTGGTCACCGATTTGCATCTCAAAACGCGTTGCATGCGTCTGCCCCACATTGCCACTCAATATCTCTTGAAACGATTCCGTTATGATTTGTTGATTCGCAATCAACTGCGGTGAAACAACTTGTCCGGTTAGCCAATTCGTAAATGGTCGCGCCAGTCGAAGCTGCACCGCCCAGGATTTCAAAATACTCCCCTGTACTGTCAAAATGCCTGTGCCGGGCAGTGCTGCTGTTCGACTTGCCTGACCGTATGACTTTGACACACTACCAAACGAGACTGGTGTCATTGACAGCGACATTGGTTCTTCAGCCGGTAATGGCCGCGCCTTTAGTTTGTTTAGACTGTCTACCCACGTCGAGACCGCATATGGTAGATCGCTAACGGTTTGGCCATTACCTCGTCCTTTCACACGCAATGATTGGATTGAAAATTCTGCTACGACCGAACTAGTCGTTGTACTGTGTGCGATAAGCTGTTGTAGTTCGAATGTGCCGCGATTTCGTTGATACACAAGTCCCCTCTCCTGTGTATTAACGAAAGCCAATTCAGCTGGTGCGACGATTTTAAGCACCGTCGGCTGGCAAAATTCAATTAAAGCGGTGGTGTTCGATCCTGTGACAGATAATCGTCCTGCCTTTTTTACCTGCAATCCGCCACCGCTCACACCGTTTTGATTTTTATAAACGACGGCTTGTTGTTGCAACCCGGTCAATTGTAGTCGACCACCCGATTCAACCGTCACCATTGCAGCATCCGCGTGTTGCCAAAGTAAAGCTGGCTGGATACTCGCAATATCAACTTGTGCACCATCTTGAATAACGACTTGTTCAAAGCCCATGTCAATTGGACCGACAATTGGGCCATCGCTTTGCTGTAGAACAGATACAGAAACGTGTGCCCCCGAAGCTACACTTAACTGTCCCCCACTGTCTGTCGCAAAAACGTGGCCGCCCGTTTGACCAAAGGCTTCGACAAATCCATCTGATGCAATTTGAATATTCGGTGCGGTAATCATGTCACCGTGTGACCCGTGTAAGACAAATTGACCGTTGATAATGACCTCGTCAGCCACTACCATGCGACCCTGGTAACCAGGACTCATGGACACATTACTGTCAGGCAATGCCTTGACCCGCCGTGCGTTAATTAAAGGTGTCTCATCGGCACCTGACAACCACAGTTCCCCAGCTAACTTAATCTCCCCCAAACTCGTTAGGCTAACCGGTGGCTTGTTCTGTTCAGGCGCAAAAGCTAATTCATACCCATCGCCTATTAATGTGACATCCTGTGTCCGTGGCTCTAATCCCGTCGCAAGGTCGTCAACAATATCCGCTTCCAACCGGATTGTTTGATCCGGTTCATCCAAATGCCAAGCTTGCTCAAATTCGCGCATCGTTTCCACTTGATGCTCAGCAGCGTGCAAATCATGACTAAACCACATACTTATGACACCCAGCATAACGCCGAATATCAGTCTTCCAATTCTCATCTCACTCCTCCCGTCCAACAAATAGGAATCGTTTACGGGCTTAACTTTATCGGATGACAACAAACTTCACCACGTCGTCTTTTTCTGTTTTTTTCAAAAAATTCTACTTTTTCTTTGTAAGCCCCTATGAATACTAAAAAGGCCAGTGACATAATCACTGACCTTCAAATCTATCTTTTGTAAGTAATACAGCTTGTTCGATAAATTGTGCAAACATGGTTTCATCAGGAAAGCGCGTCCAAATGAAGCCTGGTGTTACCCCGAATTGTGATATTTCAACATCTGATATGTAAAAATCGGCATCTGGACGAAACTCATGCGCTAAAATCACGTTAATCATTGGCGAACGCTTCAGTCGGTCTTCAATCAACTCCTCAAGGGCCGGCAAATTTGTCATATCAATCACCACAACGATTGTCGGCAAGATTGAGTGTTTTGATAAATTGCGAATCATCGCATCTAAGTATTCTTCAAATAATGAATTAACCAAGACGACCTCGTCAAACCCCATTTTCTCAGCAAGACGGTGCAACACTTGCAACACAAAGGCCGTATGAATCGGAAAATCACGGCGTGCAACATCTAAATCAGGTGTTGGCCGGTACCCATACACACTAAAGTAAGCCGTACGCATATTTGTCGCCGACAGTTGCGATGTCACGCGATTCAAAATACGTTCCGAAAGTTCCCGGTTAAATAACGCGTGGTATTCTGACTTCATAATCGTTTTAAATCGTGCTAACTTTTTCTGTGCCATTTCCGTCAATAACGATAGCGGTACACTCGTCGCAAACCCAGTTGAATATAAGCTGGCGATTGCGAACTCAGCTTCACGTTCCAACACAACTTCTGGCAGAGTGACAAATGAACTCATCAACTCAATCAAGCCCGCGCGCGTCGCTTGATGTTCATCGTCCCATTTTGCCGAATCTGTTAACAATGCTGGAATCTCTTCCGGTATCAGATGGTGATCATTAACTAAACGGTAATACCAGACCGTAAATTGCATTCGCATCGCCTGCTTCGTCGTTTCACGTAATGGAATATTAAACAAATTAGCAATCGCCAAGACCGATTGTTCCGTTCGCTCACGCATTTCAGGCGGGAACGGAATCTCATGATTACCGTAAGCTTGTCGCATCAGCCCAAAGAAAAAGATGCGGATTGTTATTTCATTACCAACCAGCCCATTGTGCAACGTCAATCTGATATCTGCTTTCTTTAAGGCCGTGGCGATTTTACTTTTGGCAGCCCGCGCAACTGGCACACTCGTGTGATACGTTTCAGCAAACTGTTCATAGGAATCAAACGTTCCCGTGAATATGACCCCCAACAATTGCCAAACCACTGATTTCTGCCGATAATCAAATGCCACCGTTTTGACATCCACCAACACCATTCGATCAACGATAACTGCTTTTTGCTTGTCATCATACCGGTATGCCGTCGGTTCATTCGGAAAATAGGTCACTAAATCATCGAAGAGCATCGCAATCGTCGACAGCGTGCGATACCGCGACCACCCCAACGAAGTCATAATTCGCTTAATTGGTAAAAAACTATCTGATCGCGTCGCCAAATAATTCAGTAATGTTAATTTATCTTGTTCTTTCTTTTCTAACACCCACGATAATTCATCCATCCCCACATGCCCCCAATCGTTGTTTTTAGTGTACGGAACACACGAATTTAGTGCAAGGGGAGACACTTTTTGAAGAAAAGTCGACTTTTTTAAAATTAGGTGTTGCATGATAAATATCCATCTGGTATATTATTATCTGTTGTTAAGAGCGGTAAGCAATTAACAAAGTTTCATGGCCCATTGGTCAAGCGGTTAAGACTCCGGTTTTTCACACCGGCATCCAGGGTTCGACTCCCTGATGGGCTATTACTTTTAACGAAGTAATCATCAAACAATTTCATGGCTCATTGGTCAAGCGGTTAAGACTCCGGTTTTTCACACCGGCATCCAGGGTTCGACTCCCTGATGAGCTATTGCCTTTGTCGATTAGGCATTCAACATCTTCATGGCCCATTGGTCAAGCGGTTAAGACTCCGGTTTTTCACACCGGCATCCAGGGTTCGACTCCCTGATGGGCTATCTTGATAGACATCCAGTTTACTGGGTGTCTTTTTTGTTTCATTTATTCAACTTGAAACAATCAAAAATCATGTTTATAATATTAAATATTGTTATGGAGCTATGGCAGAGTGGTAATGCAGCGGACTCGAAATCCGCCGAACCGGTGTTGAGCCGGCGCACGGGTTCAAATCCCGTTGGCTCCTTTGATTGAAGTAGTACGTTGAAAAACGTGCTACTTTTTTATTTTTCCGCCACACCAAAAGAGGCTTGAGACAAAATTTCGTCCCAAGCCTCTTTTTCATTCCCTATGCCCCTTCTTCATCTTTCTTCCGACGCGCTGCCACAAGCAACAAGTTCGCCGAGAACATAAAGATTCCAAGAGCCATTAAGTACCAATCATCATGGTAACCCGTATAAGGCAAAATGCCCGAACGCGTTACCGTGCTGCCAGCCAACAAACGATCCGTCTGAGTAGTCGCTGGACTTGCTGTGTAAGCAAGCACCCCACTCATTGGCGCCATGACTGACATCGGCGCCGTTTGCACTGATGTCGGTGGCACTGTCGTTTGAACAACTGCAGCGCGATTTTCCGCTGCTTGTACCGCATCTTGCAAAGCTTGCATCGCCTTCAAAATATCGGCCGTTAAGTCAGTTGCACTGTCATTCGAGGCTGCCAACATAATCGCTTGCAACTTTGCCAACGCTTCTTGAACGGCCGGATCACCAGATACCGCTGACTGGTTAGCCGAAGCAATTGCATCTTGTGCTGATTGGTTGGCCGCTTCACGGTCACTCTTGGCGATTGTTGTCGCATTTTTCAAGTCGTCCATCGCTTGCTGGATTTGGTCCGTCGTCGCTGATGGATCATCCAACAGCTTTTGCAAGGCTGCTACCTTTGGCGCTACATCAGCCTCATGTGAAACTGGCTTAGCTTGCGCAATCAAATCCGAAGCAGCTTGACGTAATGCATCCAAAGCATTATTCGCATCCTGGATAGCGTTTTGCAATGCCGTCATGGCAGCCGCAATATCGGCCGTTAAATCAGATGCACTATCTTGGGCTGCTGCTGCTTGAACCGCTTGTAAACGCTGCATCGCTTGCGCAACTGCTTCATTATTGGCAAACGCCGGGTTCTTCGCTTCCGCAATGAGCTTATCCGCAGCGGCGTTAGTTGACTGACGACTAGCTCCATCCTTCTGAAGCGCATCTTGCAACGCAGCCGTTGCATTCTCAATGGCCGTCGTGATAGCGTTTGGATCATCCAGCAACTTTTGCAAAGCCTCCTTGGCCTTAGACACTGCCGGCTCATGAGACAACGGCGCTGTCTTACCAAGCAAACTATCGGCAGCATCACGAGCTGCATTTCGATTAACATCAGCTGCCTTAATCGCATCAGCTAACGCCTTCGTCGCTGCCTTAATATCAGCTGTTAAACTATTTGGATTATCAGCTGCTGCCTGTTGCTGAATCTTCTTCAAATTAGCGACCGCAGCGCTAACTGACGGCTCATCTGCCAAATCACTCGGCACTTGCGTAATCGCATCATCAGCTGCCGTGTTAGCAGCATCACGGTCTGGTTGTGCCTCACTCACTGCATTCTTCACTGCTTGGGTTGCATCTGCTATCTGAGCTGCCGTGGATGTTGGGTTAGCCAACAAATCCTTCAACTCCCGCACTGCATCAGCAACTGGCTTTTCATTTGAAAGTGGTGCCGTTTTGGCCAGCGCATCTGCCGCATCTTGCCGGGCAGTGTCTTGTTTGGCAGCTGCCGCATCACGCGCATCAGACAATTTTTGGATAGCATCCAAGATATCTTGTGATAAGGCGTCCGCTGTATCCGTTGTGGCCGTCGACATGACTAACTGCAAATCTTGCAAAGCCGATTTCACCGCTGGTTCGTTCACTTGATCAGAACCTTGAGCATCCGCAATCGCTTGAGTTCCGGCTGCATTCGCATCATCACGGTCCCCCTTATCAGCTGTTGTCGCCGTATTAAGAGCTGCGGTAGCTGCTGTAATTTCCGATGCTGTTGCATCTGGATTGGCAAGAACCGCATTCAACGAATTAATTGCCTGAGCCGTTGCCAACTCGTGCGATACCGGACTCGCTTGTGCAATTGCCGATGATGCATCCTTACGAGCTTGCTCTTGAGCTGCTTGAGCTGCTGCCAACGCATTATCAAGTGCCTTACGAGCAGCATCGATATCAGATGTTAGTGCATTTGGTGAATCGTTTGCGGCGTCTGCCATCACTTGATTCAAATAATCAATCGCATCTTGCACGGCCGGCTCTTCACTTTGTTCACTGTTCATCGCCTTGGTAATTGTATTTTGCGCATCCGTCTCTGCCGAAGCACGGTCCGCCTTGGCATCCGCCGTTTCATTCAACAGCTTTTGTGTTGCGTCCGTAATCTCCTGAGCTGTTGCAGTCTCGTTTGCCAACACCTTTTCAAGCGCAGACTTTGCCGTTTCAACACCTGGTTCATTTGATACCGGTTGCAAATCATTGAGTGCCTCAGCCGCCTTTTCCTTGGCCGCATCTTGGGCTGTTGCCGCCTGGTTAACTGCCGTTTTCAATTCAGCCAATTTCTCTGCAATATCAGCCGTCAAGGCTGCTGATGAATCAGTCGCTGCTTCTGCCTGCATTTCTTGCAACGCGTTCAACGCACTTACAACCGTTGGCTCACTAGCTTGAGCAGAATTTTGCACATCAGTGATATAACTATCCGCTTCGTCATTAATCGCATCACGCTTATCCTTCTCAGCCGTCGTTGCGTCAGTCAAAGCCTTGGTTGCATTCTGAATATCTTGCGTCGAAGATGCCGGGTCAGCTAACAACTTGTCCAACGCCTTCCGAGCCGTCGCAACCGTATCTTCATATGATACTGGTTCGGTTTCAGCAATCGCCGCCTTAGCAGCATCACGCGCATCTTCTTGGTTACCTGCCGCCGTTTCTTGCGCAGTCGCCAAATCCGAAATTGCTTGCTCGATATCGGCCGTCAAGGCATCGGCATCATCAGTTGCCGCCTTTGCCTGTAGATCTTGCAAAGTCTTAATCGCATCAATCACACCAGGCTCGGTCGCTTGATTACCCGTTTGCGCTGCCGTCACCGCATCATCAGCCTTTGTATTCATCGCATCACGGTCAGCCTTGTCAGTCTTAGTTGCGGCCGTTACCGCTTGCGTTGCGGCTTGAATTTCAGCTGTCGTCGCATTTTCATTAGCTAACACATCTTGTAAATTATCCAAAGCTGCCTTTGTCGCTGCTTCATTCGATACCGGCGATGCAGCTGTAATTGCATCTTGAGCAGCATCACGCGCATCCTCCTGATCAGACGCGGCTTGACTGATTGCATCCTGCAATTCTTAATCGCATCACGAATATCATCTGTCAACGCATCTGCTGTGTTAGTCTTTGCCTGATCAACCAGATTTTGCAACGCTTTTTCAGCTGCCTGAACAGCTGGTTCTTCAGACTGATTTGAACTTTGTGCCTGTGAAATAGCTGTGGCCGCATCATCGTTAGCTGACGTACGCTGCGTGGTTGCAGTGTTGACAGCCGACGTAAGCGCCGCTGTTGCATCATTAATTTGATCTGCGGTTGATGTTGGGTCAGCTAACAGATCATTCAATGCATCAATCTTAGTTTGAACGTTTGGTTCGTAAGTTACTGGGGCAGTCTTGGTCAACGCCTCATCAGCGGCCGCACGTGCCACCTCTTGGGCACCACCAGCTGCTGCCACCGCGTCAGCCAAATCTTGGGTCGCCTGTTCAATATCAGCCGTCAAGGCATCGGCATCCCCAGTCGCCGCCTTATCCAACAAATCTTGCAACTTGTTCTTCGCATCAATAACCGAAGCATCGTTCACTTGATTAGAATTATTTGTTGTCGCAATTTGGTCTTCCGCAGCAGACGTCGCATCATCACGATCACTCTTCGCATCAGCAACAGCCTCGTTATACGCATTCGTCGCATCAACAATTTCTTGTGGCGTGCTATCTGAATTGTCCAAGACGTCCTGCAGGTTATCCTTAGCCCGGCTAACCGTTGATTCATTTTGAACTGGTGACGCATCTTGATCCAACGCAGTTTGGGCCGCATCATTCACGGCGTCAACGACCTTTTGAACCGCTTGCTCAATATCAGCCGTTGTCGCGTCATCATTTGCCGCCGCATCCTGCACGGCGGTCAAATCAGCCACTGCTTGCTTAACAGCATCATCTTGGCTATCAGCCACTTGTGTCTTAGTATCATTAGCCGTTGCATTCGCATCCGCACGATCAGACTTAGCCTGTGCGACTGCGTCTTCAAGGACTTGCTTAGCCGCATCCACCTCATCAGTTGTTGCATCAGGATTATCCAACACATCATCCAAAGCAGACTGCGCTTGCTTGACTGCATCTTCTTGAGAAACCGGTGCGGTATCAACTGAACCAGCTTCAGCACGCGCGACCGCATTTTCAAGGGCCGCCGTCGCATCAGTAATCGCTTCCGTTGTCCCCTTATCAGCATCGGCATTATCAATCGCATCTTGCAAAGCTTGTTGCGCCTCGACAACACCCGGATCATCCGCAACTGCTTGGGTTTCATTAGACGTCAATGCAGTTTGCGCTGCATCCTTCGCATCATCACGTTGCGTTTTTGCATCCTGGATAGCTTGTTCAAGTGCATCCTTAGCAGTTGCAACATCCGCATCACTGGCATTCGGATCGCTCACCAAATCATCCAAGTTTTTCTGTGCCGTTTGGACATCTGTTTCTTGTGAGACCGGTGCCGTATCAACCACCGTCAACATCACCGTCTTTGTGGTTGTATTACCAGTCGCATCCTTAACCGTAATCGTCACTTCACGAGCCTTGCCGTCAGCCTTCACATCATTCATAACAGAATCGTAATCGGTCGAAACCGTTGAGTCGCCGTATTGTTGGTTATCCGTCGTCGCATACCCAACCGCTGACAAGAAGGCTGCTTCATCAGCTGGCAACCCATCCTTCGAAGAAACAAGTTCTGTCTTAGTGGTCGTCACAGCTGGGGCTTGCGTATCACGGTAAACCAAGGTGACATCCTGATCTACCGCTGCGTCGTCATCGTAATCAGTTGCCGTATCCGTTGTGTCCGAAGTAATGGTATAGCCATCGATGACCTTATCGGCCGCCAACGATGCATCATCATAATCAACTGTTTCGTTGGTCTTACCTTCTAGCGCGTGTCCAGTCTTTCCAGTATCAGACGTCAATATGCGTCCAACTTCATCCTTAAAAGTCACATTGACTGTTTGATCCAACGGACCATACGTGACCACTGATTCTTGACTAACCGTCCCGTCGGTTGCTGCCCGAAGCATTGCCCGGGTCGCTGGCGCTTCTTCAGTAATCGTGTCATACGTAATCGTGTAGGTTGCTGACAAATTATCAGCCGCAATTTCCCACGTCACGCCATCAACTTCAGTGATATCCACAATTTCGTAACCGGTTGGCGCCGTAATTGTGCCGGTGACTTGTTGATCAGTCTTACCATTCAAGGTTGGATCCGATTGTGGATACGCTGGCCCATTTGTCGTCCCATCGACATACTGTTGCAAAATCTTAACCGTTTGATTCTGAGCCGTGTATGTGACTTCAAAGGTTTGGGTCTCGACATCGCTGCCTGATCCATTGTTACTATCATCAAAGATAGCATTAGCGGCCAACGCTTCAGCCATTGTGTCATAAATCGTGCCATCTGGCCCCTTAACTGAGTAAGTATAACCAGCTGTAGCCAAGTCATCATCCGTATAGCCAGTTGGTGCCGTAATCGTTTCGCCCGTTTTACCTTCAATCGTATTCATCTTAGCTGAAACTGTCTTCGCCCACGATGGTACAACCACCTTAAATTCAGCCAGTTGCGTCGCTTGCGTCAAGGTAATAACCGTATTTTGAACGTCACTATCTGTACCCGCTTCATCCAAATCCTTCGAGTTATCGTAGGTACCCGTCAGCGTCACTGTTGTCCCATCCGCACTAATCACCACCGTTACGCCCGAAGCAGCCGTCACGCCATCACTGGCAATGTAATAACCTGCCGGCGCTGTATAAGTGTAACTGTATGAATCAGCCGTACGGTCATTTTGTGTATCGACAACACTACTTGACCCCGTTGGCATCACCTCAGTAACCGTCGCAGTTTGGTTATTCGGTGCTAGCACAACAAGCAAGTTTTGTGGCGTCCCATCAGATGTCTCGTTTCCATTGTCAGAGTCATCCAAAATCACTGAGTACGTTGCTTCTTGGTGAGTCTCATCCGTGTAAACCACTGAATATTGATCACCCGTCACCGAGACAATGTAATACCCTTCCGGTGCTGTAATCGTGCCAGACTTTGTGTCACCCGTCACGCCAGCGATTGCAACCGCATCTGGCACCGTTGGTGAACCAACAGCGTTTGAATATGAGTAGCTAATCTCACCTGACTGACTTGCTTCAGCCAACATCAAGTTAAAGGTTTGGGCAGAACTATCAGCCGCACTTGGGTTAGTCGTATCGTCATAGTTAAACGTCAATGTTGCCGTTCGACCATCTGCAGCCACACTAACCCCACTTGGTTGACCTGAAGTAACAAAGTAATACCCATCAGCCGCCGTGTAAGTTGACGTGTAAGCACCACTTGTGACACCAGCAATTGCAATTGATGGCATTGGTTTATCACCGTCAGCTGTCGCAAAGTTCACATTCGCTGATTGGTAATCAGCCTTGTAACTGACTTCAAAGGCTTGTGCGCTTGAATCAGTTGATCCACTACCGTTAATCGTACTATCGTAACTTGAAACGGCTGACACCGCTGCTGACAACGTATTGTACGTATCTCGTGTGCCGTCCGCATTCACGACCGTCACTGTGTATGTGTAACCCGAAAGCGCAAGACTCGAATCAGTCATCGCGAAACTCAACTTGCCATCGGTCACACCACTAGCCGTTTCAACAGCCACACCTGCCGAAACTGGTGATTCACTCGTCACTGTCAACGTACTCTCTTGATACGAAGCGACGGGGTTCAAGATAAACTTCTTAACGCCAGTATTAACCGCATCAAAGAAATTATTTGCAGCCACCGCATCCGCCAATGTTGCGTAATGCACTGGATTACCATCTGCATCAACAACCATGGTGCCATCCGCATTTTGGACCGTTACCGTGTAGGTATAGCCATGGGTCATCTCCATGTTAGCCAAATCAGCATCGGTCAATGTTAGCCCCAAAGCGGCGCCAGTATCACCAGTCACCTTTGCCAACACTTGACCTGAGTAAATATCACTCGTCTCACCAACAACCACTTCAGCCGTTTGCGTGATTGCAGCATACACAACTGTAAAGGTCTGCGGTGTTGCGTCTGAAGTTCCGGTATTCGTTGTATTGTCGTACAACCCTTGTGATCCCGCGACAGCAGCTGACAATGTGTCAAAGACTGTCCCATTTGGTGTTTGAATCGTGTACGTATAACCACTTAAGGCCAACGCTGAATCTGTCGTTGCAAATGATACACGGCCACTCGTCACACCAGCTGCCGAGTCAAGCGTCACACCACTGCTAGTTTCAGTAGCCCCACCAATCACCAAGTTAGCAGATTGATAGTTGGCCACATAAGAAACGGTAAATACTTGTGGATCAGCATCTGAAGCTGTCGTATTGGTGTCGTTATACAAACTATTCGCGGCCATGGCTGCTGACAACGTGCTATACGTTGTACCACTGGCAGATCCCATGTAGACCACATAGCTGTATCCACTACGGCTCAAGGTACTGTCGTTGTTTGTGAATTTGATTGCACCGCTTGTGACACCGGCGGCACTTTCAATCGCCATACCAGCGCTAATTGGCGAATCCGCTGCCCCAACAATTGTTGCAGCTTGGCTCATCGCCGTGTAACTTACCAAGAACATCTGTGCCTCGGCATCTAAATCACTGGCATTGCTCGTGTTATCAAAGGTCGTATTATCACTTTGCGCTTCAGCTAGCGTGTCATACCACGCCCCGTTTGGCCCTTGGACTTGATAGGTATAACCTGATACAGCCAACGCTGCATCCGACCCATCAAACGGAATATTTGTGGCCGTCTTACCAGACAACGATCCAATCACTGAACCGGCGTGAATTGGTGAATCATCCGTCACAGCCAACGACGCCCATTGGGTGTCGGCCGTGTAAGTTACTGTGAAGTTTTGTGCGCTCGCATCTGTTGCACCCGTGTTAGTGGTGTTGTCATACAAGCTATTTGCCGCGATGGCAGTTGCCAAATCACTGTAAATCGACCCATCTGGTCCCATTACCGTGTAGTGATAACCTTGCACGTACAGATCACTATCGGCCGTATCAGCAAACGCAATTGCTGCACTAGTCGTACCAGCCGCTGACGTCACTGTTTGTCCCGCACTAATTGGGGATGTTGTATCAACAACAATATTCGCCGTTTGTGAATCCGCCGTGTAGATAACCACGAATTGTTGGGCCCGGCTATCTGAAGCTGCTGAACCGTTTGGTGTATTGTCAAAGTGCGTTTCAGCTGCCAGCGCTGAACTTAAAGTTGCATATGAACTTGTTGCATACTTGCCCCAAACCACATAGTGATAACCTGAAAGCACCAAATCAGCATCCGTAATGTTAAATGACAGTGAACCAGACGTTACTCCTGAAGTCGTTGCAAAGACTGAGTCCGACGTATAAGGACCCGACTCACCCAGAACGACTTCTGCTGTCTGATAATCAGCCTTATACGACACTAAGAAACTTTGAATAGCCGTGTCACTTGAACCAGAAACTGGATTATTTGTGTCATCAAACAATGAATTAGCTGCCACAGCAGCACTCAAGTTACTGTAAACACTGCCATCCGGCCCGGTCACCGTGTACGTATATCCGCGCTTAGCCAAACCTGAATCGGTCATCGTGAACGCCAAACTGCCCGCTGTAACACCGGAAGCTGAATCGGCAATCGAACCAGATGCAACTGGTGAATTGCTCGTCACAGCCAAAATAGCTGTTTGCGAATCCGCCTTATAGCTCACCGTAAACACGTCCGGATTAGCATCGCTAGTACCTGACGTTGTGTTGTTGCTGTTGTACTTGTTGTGAGCAGCCAACGCTGATGACAACGTTGTGTACGCCGTCGTATCACTGCCATACGTCACTGTGTAGGTGTAACCTGACTTAGCTAATTGTGAATCCAGCGTTGCATAAGACGAATTCGATGCAAACGAAATCGCTGACCCAGTCGAACCAGCGGCTGATAGTACTGTCGAACCAGCACTGATTGGCGAATCACTGGTCACAGCGACTGTCGCCGCCTGACTCATCGGTGCATATGAGACGTAGAAGAACTGCGCCTTCGTATCCGTTGTACCAGTGTTGTCAGTGTTGTCAAAGATGGCATTTGCGGATAGGGCCTCTGACAACGTCGCATACCACGTAATATTTGACGTGTCATAGCCAACCCCAACACGATACGTGTAACCAGATACCGGCAACGTCGTGTCGTTCACCTTGAAGGACATCGCACCACTCGTGACACCGGTAATGGCATCCAGTGAAGCACCACCGCTAATTGGTGAACCTTCTTGGACCGTAATTTGGGCCGATTGCACATTTGCCTTATAAAGTACGCGGAAGGCTTGGGCTGATGAATCAGTCGTAGCGGATCCATTTGTCGTGTTGTCATACAAGGCATTAGAGGCCAAGGCAGCCGTCAAATTAGCATAAGAACTACCAGTTGGCCCGATAATCGTGTAGGTGTACCCTGTTTTTGCTAATTGCGCGTCCGTTACGTTGAACGAAATACTACCACTCGTCACGCCACTTGCCGACGTAATAGCCGAATTTGCCGCCGTTGGGGATGCACTATCCACCGACAACGTAGCTTCTTGGTGGTTCGCACGATAAACGTACGTTACCGTTGATGTTCGCTTGGCATCATAAACCCCATCTGCATCTGAAATCGAAGCGTCAGGTCCGATTAGGGTGTAACCGGGGATGACCATTGAACGATCATCAATTGTTGCCCCAACAACGCCTGATGCCGTCACCGGTTCAACAATTTTTGTCCCATTTTCATCAACATAGTGATACGTCACCGTTGCCGTTTGTGGCGAATAAACAACCACAAACAATTGACGTTGTGCATCGACTGTTGCGTTGGTTGCATTTGAATTATTGTCATACTTTTGCGCAGCTAACGCTGAAGCCAATGTCGTATAAGAAGCCAGCACGCTACCGATAATTGAACCCGCTGAATCAATTGTTTTAACAACAACTGAATACGTGTACCCACTGCGAGCCAATTGTGAGTCCGTGGTACTAAATGAGATAGCACTGCTTGCTGGCCCATTTGCTGATTTCACTGACCGCTGAATAGCTCAAAACTGAATGACTTGACGTGTCTGTTGGTGTTGTCTGTAAGACAGCATACTGGTTCGTCTTGTAATTAACCGTGAACACTTGGCCACTAGCATCCGACGCACCACCGTTTGATGTATCGTCGTACTTACCATGGGCGACCAAGGCAGCTGACAACGTCGCATATGAAACACTATCACCTGGATAAGTCACTGTGTACGTGTAACCAACGCGCGCCAAATCACCATCTGATGCCGCAAAACTAATCGCATTATTTGTCGTACCAGCTGTTGAAGCCAGAACGGCCCCCGCACTCACTGGACCATTAGTGGCATATTGAATTTGCGCCGCTTGATACTGTGGCACATAACTGACTGTGAATACTTGTGCCGAACTATCCGTGTTTGATGGATTAGTTGTCGCATCGTACATTGCGTTGGCCGACATCGCTGCTGACAAATTGCTGTACTCTGAACCATTTGGCCCTTTCACAACATAAGAGTAACCCTGCGCAGACAGTGAAGCATCGGTGTATGGCAATGCCAACGCCGTGTTGGTGTATCCATATGAGGAAGCCAAAACAGATGCGGCATTCACCGGCGAATTTGCATCAACTACCAAACTTGTAAATTGCATCGCTGGATAGTAATACAACCAAAAGTTTTGTGCTGACGCATCAGTTGTCGTGTTATTCGTACTATCAAAACTGTATGCTGACTGTGCTGCGCTCAACGTCGTATAAGACGAATTATCCGGTCCATAGATGACATAACGATACCCAGATGCTGCAGTAATCTGCGAATCAGTTGTGGTAAATGAGATGCTGCCACCTGTGGAACCAACCGCTGATGCATATAACGAACTACTTCCTGAAGAAACCCAGGCGCCACTTGATGGTGCAAAATATTGCACATATAAATTGGCTTGTTGCGGGTTGGCTACGTAGTTAACTGTCCAATTTTGTGGTGTCGCATCAGCTGAGCCGACGGCATTCGCTGTACTGTCCCAAACGTTTGTAGCAGCTGCCGATGCTGATGCCATTGTTGTATAGCTTGAACCACTCGGACCTGTCACATAGTAGCTGTAACCCGAACGTGCCAAGCTAGCATCAGTAATACTCGTCGCCAAGCTACCCGAGTTTCCCAGTGGCATATCTTGTTGCTTCGTTGTATAAGAAGCAATCGTCGATGACCCATTCCAAAGCGCCGGCGCGTTCGTTTGAATGTTGGCCTGTTGCGTTGGCTTTTCGGCATAGGTAATCGTGATAACGTTTTTACTTGCGTCTTGTGAAACCTTCACAACCTTACTTGCAGAACTAACGTTATAGCCTTTAATTGTTGGCGCTTGGAAACCATAATCTGCAGTATCAACCCCTGAAGATAAACTCGTGATACCGACTGTTTCACTAACATTCGCAATAAATGTTGTTGGGTCCTTGATCGTCTTGCCAGCTGTATCAACATAGTTAACAGTTGTTGTTCCAGTCGCAAACGTTCCTGAGACATTGTCAATTGATGCATATTGGTCTTGTGCATTATCTCCGTTAATAGCATTCAATCCCAGCGTCAGAGCTTTAGGCGCCGCCAATGTGACACCAGCAGCCGCAGTGTCAACTGTCCACGTCTTAGGGGCGCTGGTGCTATTTGATGTGTTCGTCGTTTCCAGTGTCGCTACGATTGACGGCCCACCATTAGGACCGCCAGTTGGATTCCAGCTCAGCGTGAACTTGACTGTATTGCGCCATTGGGCCAAGTCATAACCTGACGTGTACAACTTAGTTCCCGGTGTAGTCAGGTTACCGCTGGCATCAGTCGTACGAAGCGCACCAAATGGTCCTCCGGCTGGGTCTTTATAGCCGGTATTTTGATTAAAATCAATTCCAAGCGCAAAGGCATTTGCGACGCCTTGAATACCCAGTCCGCTTCCGCCATTTGTCTTTAGGTTATACGATGATGCAATATTTTCAGGATCGGTTGGCGTCAACAGCAACCCCGTCCAATCTGAATAATCCCGTGCCAAATTAATATTACTTCCAGCCAAACCAGGATGTAGGTACCCATCTATCGTAAATGGTTTTGTTGCATCAAATTGACGGTTCAAATAGGTATATCCACCTGTCGCTTTTCCGTTTGCAACCAACTTAGTGTAATAAGCGCCCACTGGATCATTAATGCGTTGGTTATTGTTGTAATTTCGATCTGCCGCCCAAGTAGCACCGTTATAATCCCCCAACCCAGTTACCAAACTATTATCCCAAACCTTGGTTGCGCCCCAAGTAACCGTTCGCTGAGAATTTGGATCTTCGGCATCTGCATCCGTCACCTGGTCAATCGTCTTTGTTGAATTGACCGTGGCGGCGTAGGTCTGATGCATGGCATCATCAATAAAGTCCCAGAATTGCGGTTCGACTGTCGTCACGCCACCGACGGCAACGGCGGTCAGTCCGGCCGCGACCCAGAACTTGCTATTTTCCAGCCTTTTCTTTTTTTCCTTTGTTTTTTCCATTGTTATTTCCCCAAACAATACTTTCTAAGCAAGACAACATCACAAATTTGTAATATTCTCCCTTTCCAGTGCCAGAATACCAGGTCAGATGGACGTTTACGGTTGTTAAGCGTGGGCATTTTTAGAATGATTTTTGCCTTAAAATCACTAACCGGGCAAAAAAAGCATGCCGTCATCAGCATGCTTTTTCATCTATTTACTTCTCTTCTGAATCGTTATCTACTTCGACAACCTGTGCTTGCTTAGCCCAACGCATACCAAGATAAACCAATCCGACAAATACCAATACAGCGACTGACCAAATAGCCACTACTGCTTGCGTACTCAAGCCCGCTGCCCGCTTTAGAAAAGCGTTTTCATGCTTAGCTTCCTTAGCTGGTGCCTTAGCTGGTGCCTTAGCTGTCGTCTTTGACTTCACTGGCATGTCCACTTCCAATGGCCCGTGTAGCGGATCGTTAACTGATCCGTGATGCAACGTTGCATTAGCGGCCGCCGGTACTTGCTTTGCTGGCGTTGCTGTTGGCGTAGCCGTTGTGGTTGCTGCCGGTGTTGATACGAACACGACCGTCGGTACAACTGGCGTCACCGGCGTTGCAGTCGGTGCCACAACTGTTGGTGTCACCGGTGTACTTGGCGCCGGTGTTGGTGTTGGCGTAGTTCCGCCACCATTATTTGGTGCTGGTGTTGACGCCGTTTGTACGACCAATTGGCCAGTCGCTTCACTACCAAACACACCCTTATCAACGTTTGCTGGTTGGCTAACCTTCACGTCATACTCACCCGCGGCCAATTGGCCACCGTTAAAGTTCGTATAATCTGTCCCGTTTTGGCTAAGTGATACTGTCACCGGTTGCCCATTACCTGCGGTGTACAAATCGGTTGGGTTAATCGTATCAGTTGCTAACTTAGTCGAATTCACCACAGCCAAATTGTTTGCCTTAAATGACAACGGCAGACTTGAAACTTCAATTCGGGTTGCCGTTTCACCATTTGGCCCCTTCAAAGACAATGGGCGGGTGCTGTAATTTGCTGCATCGCTCCAGTCTGTATCGTTTTGATCGTAATCGACACGCCATGATGTCGGCCCAACAATTTTATCCAAATCGCCTGACAAAACGCGTTCAGGATTATAAATGATGGCATTTCCACCAATAGCGCTATCAGTTGCCTTGCCCGCCAAAATCAATTGATTCAAACGGGTGCCATCTTCTTTTCCAAGCGTGATAGTTGGTGCAGTCTTGCTACCCTCCTTGCGTGTCAAGGTCACTGGCTTAGCAAAATTACCTTCAAGTTGCATCACACTAGCCATGCCCGGCATGTCTTCTGCGTAGACAGCCAATGCATCACGAGAACCACCCAACAAGTTGGCCGTTCCAGTTACTGTGGTGATTCCTTGCAACGCACCTTCTACAACTGAAGGCTTATCACCTTCGAAGTAAAGGTGTGTTTGTTGATTGCCAGTTGAAGCAATCGACGTACCATCGCCATTTTGATTCAAGGTCACGCCATTCAAATAGAGATTGACTTGGCCATCTGCTGTTTTGGTTTGTTTTACAGTCCCACCTGCAAACGTTACTGTGCCGTCAATGTTTGATAGTACTTGCGCCCCATTTGAGATTTTTACCCCATAATCTGCAGCTGAAACACTTTGTGTTGTTGGTAATGTAAGTAGACCGGCAAAGGGTACGATTACAGTCGCTAACATTGCCCCTCTAAATAACCTAGTCACTTTTTCCATTGTCCCCACCTCTTCTAAAAATTGCTCCGTAACTAATTTGTAACAATAGAATACGGCGATTAGTTCCTTAATTCACGTGACAACCCTTAAATTCACAAAACGTTCACTTAATTCACAAAAACGTCAAAACCACACAAAAAGACGCACCACACAGACCGGAAGTGATCTGCGTGGTGCGTCTTTTTTGTCGTTATAAACTCGAATCTTATCTCTATCTAATGTAGCAGATTTTTCAAGTTTTCGCTAATGTTTTAATAGTGATTATCGCTTAACGTGGCGACCGTGCACTAAGAAGTACCAAACCAAGGCGATAATCGCAAAGGCAATCATCAACTCATACAATCCGACAAAGCCAATGCTTGGTTCAATCAAACCAAGCAAGTAAGGTCCAACACCAAAAGCCAAATCAAAGAAAATGAAGTAGGTCGACGTTGCATATGACATACGCTCAGGTGGCACAATCTTCGCAATTGTTGCTTGAGCGGCTGATTGGAAGTTTCCAAAACCAACCCCGATGAAAATCGCAGCCAATACGAATACCCAAACATTTGTGACATGACTCAATAGTACAAAACCGATCGCTAGCAAAATCAAGCCTGGGTAGATGATGTAGTTTTCGTTCTTTTCATCAGCCAAACGGCCCGTAAATGGTCGGCTAATGAAAATCACCGCCGCGTAAATCAAGAAGAAGTACTCAGTCACGGAAGACATATGTTGCGCCTTCATAAAGAAACTCAAGTAACTTTGGATGGCTGAATACGTCAACGTGGCAATGAATAGCGCGATTGCCAACGGCACTGCCTTAGGCTCTAAAAACTTCTTAAGGCCTGTTGGCTTATCAGCCGTTTCAACCTTTTTAACCGTGTGAGCCTTAATATCAACGGCTTGTTTGTGAATCAAAATCGTTGCCAAAAAAGCTAACACAGCAATGACAGTTTCAATGTTAAACAAGAAACCGTAGCCAATCTTGCTTAAGGCCAATCCCAAGAATGGGCCCATTGCCGTGGCAATAACTGTGCTCAATGAGAAATATGAAATTCCTTCACTGCGACGCTCTTCCGGTACAACAAACACAACTGCTGTATTCGTAACCGTCCCAATGAGCCCAATCATCATTCCTTGAACAAAACGTAGTACCAATAATGAAATCATTGACGTTGCGACATGATAAGCCAGCATACTAGGAATCAGCACAAACGCGCCGACCATCATCATCGTCTTGGTTGAAAAGCGTGCGAGCACCGCACCAGACATCATACGCATAACGAGTGAGCCAATAACCACGATACCAACTAGCAAACCACTACTTGCTGTTGATAGATGGAGCACATCGACTGCATATGGCCCAACGGCAACAATCAAACTGTAAAACGTCATCAAAACTAGGAAGTTAATCAGCGCAATTTCAAGAAATGACTGGTTAAAGATCTTGGTTTTTCCGGAATTCATAAAAACCTCTACTTTCAAAATTAAACAAATAAGTGCCCTTTTGTTGTCATTAACAAAAGTGTCGCCTAAGAAAGACGACTTATCCACTTTACGCTTATTTTTTGGAAGTGGCAAATTTTAGTGGTCATTCCGTTTGACGCCCACATTTTATAAGCAGATAATGAGTTATAGTCTAATTAGAAAGAAGCACCTTCATGTCAGCATCTACACCTATGTACCAAGTCATCAGTTATCTGAATGATTTGGACGGGAGTTATGTCTCCCTATTTGCGCCAGACGCCATTGTCTCTGATGTTGCTTCAAAGCAAATCAGTGTCGGGTTGCCTGACATTCAAAGCTATTTTAAGCAATACTTCTTTGCACATAACGTCCAAACAAGTATTCACTCCGTCGAACCTTTAAACGATGAAGTCCTAGCACACGTCACCTTCCATGGTGATTTTTCCGACAGTTTTGCACCTGACGGAGATGTCGATGCAACAATTGAATTAGCCACTACTGGTCACAAGATTCATAAGATGATTATCAAACTAGACCCTGCCTAATGTGGTATGCTTAGTTTACTAATTAATAGAGAGTGAGCAAATACATGGCCACGTATAATTTGACAGACATCCTCGACATCGTAAAGTTGTGGGGTGTTGATTACCCAAACAAGCAAAAGAACCGCGTAAAGTACGACGCATTCAAGAAGGATCTCCGTAAGAAGATTGAGGAAACATTCGATACTGAGGCTGATGCTTTAGCAGCTGTCACACCAGAACTAGTCGCACCGGTTAAGCCAAACCCAGTAACTGGTCAAACGACCACCTACTCAGCCCGTCACATCGTTTGGCTGTTCGAACAACCTCTTTTCTTGGTTTGGGTGATTAAGCACAGCGCTCGTCAAGAAGCTTTGTTGCCTTTGTTGAAGGCTGAAAAGACACGTTCTGAAGTTGCCGACACTGAAGAAAACGCCGAAGCAATCATTAATAATTGGCACTAAAAAATAGGATGGTATCTTGAGAAAATCGAGATACCATCCTATTTTGTTTAATCAATAATACGCAATTCCTTTGATGAGTGCGTGAATAAATCAGCACCGGTCTCCGTCATGACAACTGAGTCCTCAATACGAATACCCAAGTCACCAGGGATGTAGATACCTGGCTCAATCGAGAAGGCCATACCTGGTTGCAAAATCAAATCATTGCCAGTCGCAATTTGAATCGACTCGTGGACTGATGAGCCAATACCGTGGCCAAGACGGTGCACGAAGTACTCGCCATAACCAGCCTTGGTGATAATATCACGGGCAATCGCATCCAACTCCCCAGCTGTCATACCAGGCTTTGCTTGTGATTGGGCAGCCAATTGGGCTTCCAAGACAACGTTATACACGTCGCGTTGGTGATTAGAAACTGACTTGTAGGCCACCGTACGCGTTGCGTCTGAAACATAGCCCTCGTAAATCGTTCCCAAGTCAAACAAAGCCAAATCGCCAGCCTTCAACAAGGTTGAACCAGTGTCACCGTGTGGTTCGGCTGCGTGCGCACCGAATTGAACCAACGTCTCAAATGACATCCCCACAACCCCCATTGACTTCAAGTCATATTCCAACTTGGCCATCACTTGAAGTTCTGATACACCTTCCTGCAAAGCAGCAAAGGCGAATTCAAAGGCACGGTCCGCATCATCACCAGCCTTGTGCATCTTAACGATTTCGTCCGGTGTCTTAATCAAGTGCATTTCAGTCATCAATGGGGACAAATCAGCCACAAACTTAGCTTCTGGTACAGCAGTTTGCAACAAAGCAGCACGGTCCAACGTCATTTGGGCCTTTTCAACGGCCCAATTTGTCGCATGCGTTGTGTGTTGCTTAATATAGTTGGCAATCATTTGGTATGGTTGCTCGTGGTCTTGGTAACCATAAACCGGGTGCGTCCAACCCGCACCCTTAACCGCCTCGACTTCAAGTGCTGGCGCAAAAATAAATGGCTCATCTTGTGGAAAGACAACCAACGCCAAAACACGTTCGATTGGGTCAATTCAAAGCCCGTCAAATAGGCAATTGAATGAAAATCTGAGAAGTAGGCGACGTCCAATTCATTGTCATTCAACCATGATTGGATTTTTGTAAGTTGTTCAGTCATCTGAAATCCCCTCTTGTTTCACTTTTCTATCATTGTACACTCATTTTCAGAAAATGACGCAACAGACCGATTATTTATGCTAAACTATTAACTTGTGATATATTGAATGTTCTCATGAAAACATTTTATGAAAGCATGATACAATAACCTTGTAACCGGTTGCAGATATGCAACTCGGTAAACGACTGAAAAGGTATGAAAACGACAAAAATTCTGTATGAGAGAACTATAAAGGAGCATCAGCATGGAAAAGCAGACCATCACGATTTATGACGTGGCCCGCGAAGCGAAAGTCTCAATGGCAACCGTTTCACGTGTTGTCAATGGCAATGCCAACGTTAAGCAAGAAACGAAAGAAAAGGTTGAAGCCGTTATCGAACGACTTGGTTACCGACCAAACGCCGTTGCTCGTGGTTTGGCCTCACGTCGTACGACCACAATCGGTGTCGTAATTCCCGACGTGACCGACCACTACTTCGCCGAATTGGCCCGTGGAATCGATGACGTTGCTGCCATGTACCACTACCAAATCATTTTGGCTAACTCAGATGAATCTGATACCAAGGAATTGCAAGTTTTGGAAAACCTATTGAGTAAGCAAGTTGACGGTATTATCTTCATGGGTAACTTGATTGACGATGATATCCGCAAGGAATTCGCTAAGGCTGATGTGCCAATTGTCTTGGCCGGTTCAGTTGATGACGTGACTGCTCAACCTTCTGTCAACATTGACTACACAAGTGCCATCGGCGAAGCAACGACCAAGTTGTTGAAGAACGGCCACAAGCGGGTTGCCTTTGTAACTGGAAGTTTGGATCACGGCATCAACCGCGAGTACAAGTTGAAGGGTTACATGAATGCTCTGGCTGTCGCTGGGGTCGACTACGACGAATCACTTGTTATCCAAGGTGATTATGACTATCAATCAGGTTACCAAATGGCCGAAATGGTTCGCGATGCCAAGGCAACAGCCGCTGTCGTTGTTAACGACGAAATGGCTGCCGGCTTGTTGAACGCAATGACTGATGCTGGTGTTAAGATGCCCGAAGACTTTGAGTTGATTACAAACAACAACTCAAAGTTGGCCGTTATGACGCGTCCACAAATGTCTTCAATCACGCAACCCATCTACGACCTTGGTGCCGTTGCTATGCGTATGTTGACGAAGTTGATGAACCGTGAAGAATTGGCTGTTAAGAACATCATCTTGCCACACGGTTACGTTGATCGTGATTCAACGAAGCAATAATGACTACAAAAAAGAGGAACGACTCAACAGTCGTTGAACTGAACCCCATGAGTTGGAGCAAATCTAACTCATGGGGTTTTTGTATGTTTTCAAAAGAAATTCAAATAGAAGCAGTTTCTCTGTACCTCAAAGGTGTACCGACTGTTGAAATACGCAAGAAATTCGGAATTAAGGGATCATCAACGCTTGGAATCTGGGTGGACTCCATAAAACGTGACGGAGTATATGGAATTAAAGATTCCCATAGAAAGCAGACAAGTTATCCGTATTCCTTTAAAATCAAGGTAATTAATTGGCGACTTACACATCACGCGTCTTATCCTGTAGCAGCGAAAAAGTTCAGGGTGACTAGCCCTTCGTTGATTTGGCAGTGGGAACGTGCGTTGGAGTCTGGTCGGCTAAAACCTGATAAACGAAGGCGGAAACGAACTATGAATAAGCAAGAACACGACAAGATCAAGAAGCTCGAAGAAGAGAATGAACTACTTCGAATTAAGGTAGCCTACTTGGAAAAACTCGAGGCCTTAGCTCAGGAAAAGAAGAAATTACAAACCAAGACAAAGCGGTAGTAATCACTGTGCTAAGGCAAGAGTTGAAGTGCAAGTTGAAGCTGCTTCTTCAAGTAGCCGAGATGTCTAGCAGTAGTTATCATGACGCGTGCAAGCGTGCGTACAAGGAGTATCCACGTGAGTTAATTGATGAGATTATATCAATTCGTGATGACAACCCGGACTACGGTTACCGTCGTGTCACACAAGAGCTTCGTAATCGTGGCTTCAACACCAACCATAAGGTTGTGCTGAAAATTATGAAGATGAACGGGCTTCTCTGTACTGCTTTCAACCGTCTGACACGGAAGTACAATTCTTACGCCGGCACTGTCGGACATATCTCACCGAATCGTGTAAACCGTCGGTTCACAACGGATCGACCATATCAGAAGGTTCTCACCGACGTCACTGAAGTCCGTTGGGGATCAGGCACGATGGCTGAACGTGCTTATTTCACCGCCTATATTGATGTTTATAGTGGTGAGATTCTCACTTGGAATATCGATATTCATCCAACTGTCGAGTTCGTCACAAAGCCATTAGATGAGCTTCTACAAAATAGGCCAGAATTGAATTATCGAATGACAATTCACTCTGACCAAGGTTTCCAATATCAAAATTATGAGTATGTATCACGGCTAAAGACTAACCGTGTGTTCCAAAGCATGAGTCGCAAAGCGACATGCCTAGATAACGCAATGGCTGAGAGTATCTTCCACATCTTGAAGGTAGGAACGGTACATAACAACCACTATCAAAGTTATGACGAATTAAAGTCCGCCATAACTAACTATGTCTATTACTACAACAATAAGCGGATAAAAACAAAACTGGCCGGAAGAACTCCGGTTCAATACCGAAATCTTTCCGACCAGTTAGCCGCTTAAACTTCACTCCAATTTTTGGGGTTCAGTTCACGTTCCTCTTTTTTCATATGATTAAGCTTCTTCTGACAAGCCCTTCTTGTTTGTTTCAGACAAACCACCTTCGGGTTCCAAAACTTCAGCCGTTACTTGCTTTGCTTCTTCAACCGCAACTGGTTCTTCCAAATCTTCAAAGGCCTCTGACAATGAAGGCGCTGTTGGATCCAAGACAATATCAATATTTCATCTTCAAGTTCAGGTGCTACCTTAGCACGGACTTGATCCTTCACTTCGCTCGCCTTTGACTTTGCTTGGTCAGCCAAGTCTTGTGCTTGGGCCTTCAAATCATCAGCCTTCGCACGCAAGCCTGCTGTCTTTTCATCTGCTTGGGCCTTAAGCTCATCGGCCTTTGCACGCAAGCCAGCCGTCTTCTCATCAGCTTGCGCCTTCAAGTCAGCAACCTTGCCATCCAGGCCCTTCTCGGCAACGAAATCGTCAGCGCGATCACGAACTGATGCCACCGCATCAGTTGCTGCATATGTGTAATCAACAGCCTTGTCGCGAACATCAACAACGATGTCGTCAACCTTAGCCTTCAACTTTTCTTGTTCTGCTGGTGACAAGCTCTTGAAGTAGGCATATCCAGCCGCAGCTGCTACACCACTAAACAACAATCCTGCCAAAAATCCTTTTCCCTTAGACATGGTTAATACCCTCCTGGTTTATATATGATTACTTTGTCGTTGATGATTGTGCCTTACGCGCCTTGCGGAATCCATTAACCGCTGAAAACGCTGACGCAACACCGGCCCCACGTGAAGCAGCCGTTGACTTAACCTTCCCCGTCAAGTTGTGCGTTGCCGCATTCAACTCAGACACAGACGTCCCCAAATCTGCTACTGCTTGGAAAGCCGGATCAATTGTCGCTACCTTGCCATTAACATCATTCAACAATGTATTTGCGTTAGCTAAAATGTCGTTTGCCTCACGTGCAATGATATCCACATCACGCGTGATGACCCCCAAAGTTCGTGTCAATCGCACCAAGAATAGCCCGATAAACAAGACCAACAACATTACCGCCACCGCAATGATAATCAATGCGATTTGACCTGCTGTCATAGTTATTCCTCCAAGTTCCTTTATAGGTCCTATTCTAACTGTTTAAGCGCTTTCTTTCAATGAAACTGATTTTAATGATATACGGCTGTATTGTGTATGGATTAGGCTTCTAATCAAAATGTTTCTTATATTGTTCATAGACTCTATCACATACGGCATAAAAACGTTACAAACGAGTTAAAAACCCTTAAAAAACATTGAACTGCACAGATTTTTTTGATAAATTGGTAAGCGTTCGTTTGTGCACAGCAATGTGCAAACATTTGTTCTGGTTAAACAGTTAAAAATTATTTTCACATTTGGAGGAATTATGGACCACTCATTAGTCGTACGTTTGTTCGCCGAGTTCTTCGGAACAGCGTTCTTGGTTTTGTTGGGTAACGGATCAGTTGCCAATACTGAGTTGAAGAATACAAAGGGAGCTGAAACTGGTTGGTTGAACATCGCCGTTGGTTACGGAGCCGGTGTTGCCATCCCAGCTATGGCTTTCGGTGCTTTCTCAGCTCAAATCAACCCTGCCTTTACGTTGGCATTGGCTGTTGTTGGTGACTTCCCATGGTCAGAAGTTTTGCCTTACATCATCGCCCAAATTTTGGGTGCTATGTTCGGTCAACTATTGGTTGTCGCTGCCTACAAGCCATACTTCGATTTGACGACAAACGTTGACGCGGTCTTCGCCCCATTCTCAACGACTGACGCTGCTAACTCACGCTTCAACGGATTCATCAACGAATTTGTTGGAACATTCGTTTTGGTCTTCGCTGCTTTGGGAATTACGTCATCAGCTGAATACAAGGGGATTGCCGGTTTGGCATTGGGTGTCCTCGTTGCAACGCTGGTTACATCATTGGGTGGTGCAACCGGTCCTGGTTTGAACCCTGCGCGTGACTTTGGTCCACGTTTGGTTCACGCCTTGTTGCCATTGAAGTTTAAGGGATCATCACACTGGGAGTACGCATGGGTTGCCGTTTTGGCACCTATCGCCGGTGGTATCCTCGCCTCAACTTTGTGGTGGACATTGTTTAAGTAAGAACAGTTAATTAAAAGACGCTGACTTCATAAATTTGAAGTCAGCGTCTTTTTTACTTCTTATGCCAATTCATTAACTAGCGCTTCGAACTCGTTCAAACGTTCTTCGAAGACCTTGAATGTATCCCGGAGGTAATCTGGCTTGGTCATGTCCAAACCAGCCTTCTTCATTACATCAATTGGGAATGCTGATGAACCAGCTTGCAAGTATTCCTTGTAAGCCACGACCGCAGGCTCACCTTCAGTCAAAATCTTGTCTGCCATGGCCGTTGCAGCCGCAAAGCCAGTTGCGTATTGGAAGACGTAGAAATTGTAGTAGAAGTGTGGAATTCGTTCCCATTCGTGGGCAATCTCTTCATCAAACGTCAATTCTGGGCCATAGTAACGACGGTTCATTTCACCATACGCTTCGTCCAAAACATCAGCTGTCAAAGGTGTTCCTTCGGCGTCTGTTACGTGCATCCATTGCTCAAATTCAGCAAATTGGGTTTGACGGAAGACCGTTCCCTTCACGCCATCCAAGTATTGATTCAAAATGTATGCACGTAGCTTCTTGTCATCAATCGTCTTCAACAAGTAATCCGTCAACAAATTCTCATTCGTCGTTGACGCAATTTCAGCCAAGAAAATTGGGTAGTCACCATAGTGATATGGTTGGTTTTGACGCGTGTAGTATGAGTGCACTGAGTGGCCCATTTCGTGAACAAGCGTGCTCAAGTTACTCAAATTGTCGACCCAGTTCAACAAAATGAATGGGTTTGTGTCGTATGACCCACCTGAATAAGCACCAGAACGCTTACCCTTGTTTTCAATCACATCAATCCAGCGACTATCAAAGGCCTTGTTCACAATATCAAGGTAATCATCCCCCAATGGTGCCAAGGCTTGCAACGCCTCAGCCTTAGCTGACTCATAGTCAATATCATAATCTGGCTCACCCAAAATTGGTGTGTAAAGATCATATGAGTGTAGCTCGTCCAAGCCCAACAACTTCTTACGCAAGCCAACATAGCGGTGGAGCAATGGCAATGCCTTATTAACCTCAGCAACCAACGTATCATATACCACTTCAGGCACGTGGTTACCAGCCAACGCTGCTTCACGCGCATTGTCATAATGGTGTGCAGCTGCCATGAAGTTTTGACCCTTTACGTGGTTACCAATCAATGAAGCAAATGTATTCTCCAAAGCCATGTATGACTTGTAGAATGTTTGGAACGCATTCTTACGGATTTCGGGCTTCGTTGATTCCAACAAACGTGAGTAAACACCATTAGACAATGTTTCCATTTCACCGTCTTCATTTTCAACGGCTTCGAATGAAATATCTGCGTTATCCAACACACCGAAGGTACGTTGCGATGCACCAAAGACATCACCTGCAGCTGCCAAAAGTGACTCTTGTTCAGTTGGCAAAACGTGACCTTGTTGCGTCAAAATGCTGTCAAAGTAGTGCTTGTAGGCTTGCAACTTAGGTTCAGCTACAAAGAACTCTGACAATTCCTCTTCTGACAAGCTCAAAACGGCTGGGTCAAAAAAAGCAATCGCAGCTGACACGCGGGCAGCCAACGACTCAGCCATGTTGTTCAAACCTTGATAGAACGTGTTAGCCGTGTCTTGGTCAGACTTCATTGAGGCATATACATACAACTTTTCCAAATCTTGCATCAAGCCCAAGCCGTATTGCAACGCATTGTACAAGTCCGTTGCAGAATTCGTCACGTTCGCTGCAAAGAACTCCGCTGATTCAAGACGGTCTTCCAAATCTGCGAAGGCATCTTCCCACGCTTCGTCAGAGGCAAAGATTGTTGATAGGTCCCAAGTCATTGACTCAGGCAACTCTTCGCGCAATGGTAATTCTTTTGCCATAATAGCTAACCTCATTTCAATTTTTCACAGCAGCGGTTGGTCTAAGACGCACCTGATAAGGCCGACTTGGTCACGCTACTTTATAGTTGTTATTCTACACTTTGGGTTCCGAAGTTGCACGTGGTAACGGAGATACTAATCCAATACTGATAATTTATGCTGATAATCTGCATACCAGTCTGCCATTTGATTTAACCATACCCGGTTGTCGTCTTGCGTAATCACGCCTTCTGCCTGCCACTCGGCAATCAATCGACTCAGCCACAAACCAACGATGGCTGGTTTTTCAGTGGCACCAAACTTGAACCATGCGCACTTCATTAGTACCGCTTGTAACTGTCCCACAGTTTTGGGACCTTTTTCCAATGCCAACAGCACTCCCAATGATAGTTCCCACTGCGATGCCCGCGCGCCACCTGGCATTGCCTGCAATCGATGACAAATCCATGGCATACCCACTAGACTCCGACCTTGGCGATATAACTGTTTTTGCCAACGCCGACTAACTTCGGAACGCTGCGTCACTAGTTGCTGCAATTTCAAAAGTTGGCGATACGGATCACCAGCATCTTGCTCACGCACCCGATTACGACAATCAAGACGCCACCATTCCTGCCATTCAACCCGTTGTTTTTTCGGCCGCCAAAATGCCACTTGTAAGCGGCCATCACGCATACGCGCAAACTTCGCCCAAGTCGCCTGTTGCAGTTTCTTCCGTTGATACGTGGGGCCTAATGCCCACACGACATCCATACCTAACGTCTCAAATCCACGTGTTCGTTCCGAAACACGTTGTGCCGTGATTGGTGCACACTGAAACTCAACTGCAATTTTCACATTATCGAAACTCACGACCAAATCCGGCCGTTGCTTAATCTCAGGTAACCACACTTCCATTTCAACCACGCCACCAAGATTTTCGAAAAAGTCAGCCAACTGTAATTTTCCTAATAAATGCTCACTAGACTCGCCTTCGGCCAACGATTGGCAATCACGTAAAGTCACGTGTGAAAAATGAGGCGTTTTAATTGTCCGGCTCTGATGTCAAGACTCCGGACCTCTTTTTAGAGCCCGCTAGGGCTCGTACCACGAAAATTTTTCAAAATGACCTGATTTCGTACAGATTTTGGGTCATTTTTTAATGGGGTCCAGGGGTTTTGCCCCTGTGCCTGCCGGAGGCTATGGAGTTACGGTGGTCTAGTTTGGATTTTGTTGAATTTCACAAGTCTGAGGGTATAGCAAATAAGCACTTGTCAGAGTGATTTTTGGACTTCACAAAGTCAGTGCTTGTAAACGCCGGTGTATAGGCAAATTTGTATAATCGCGTTTATATCATCTAGAAATTGGTCTAGGCGGCATCACGGAGTGATATACGATTGTTGTTATACCAGTTGACGTACCATCCAACAGCGGCTTGCACATCAGCGATACTCTCGAAATCCTGTTGGTAGATCAGCTCCCTCTTGAGTAACGAGTGAAAACTTTCGATGCGGGCATTATCGTAAGGGTGCCCTTTACGGGAGTAAGAGTGCCTAATACCTATGGACTCCAGTGTATTTTCAAACAATTCGCTGGTATACTGGCTTCCCATATCGCTATGCACATACAGTGGTTTTTCACCTCGTCTTAGCGCCTTAACGATTACTGAGGTTGCTAGTTGAGCTGTCATCGTATCTGCGATTCGATACGACAGCACCTTACGGTCTTCCGGATCATATGCACTAGCCATGTAAACCCATGTCTTATCGGTCAACTGGATATACGTAATGTCAGTTGTAATTACGCCACTTAGGTCATCCAGATTGATAATGAGATTTGGCATCTGATCTTTGTCATTGACTGTTGTAGGCTTGTTATATCGCTTTTGCATACGCGCTTTCAAGCCAGCTTCACTCATCAATTGCCATACAAAGCGGTCGCTGATTGCTAGTTTGAATAAGTCGCGCATGGTTTTAGCAATTCGTCGATAACCATAAATGCCTTTATTGGCTGTGTAAATTGATTCGACGGCAATTCTCAATTTGTTGTGTTGTATTTCTTGTGCGCTCGGCTCCCAATGGATCCAGTCAGAGTAAGTGGACATTGGAATTTTCAAAGCACTCAGAACGCGTGTGATGCGGTGCCCCTGTACCAAATTTTTGTGGATAATTGGTAAAACAACACTTCTACCGCGCAAAACTAATGTTTTGCCAGCAACACCGCCGCACGTTTTAAAATTTCGAGCTCTTCTTTCAAAATTGCGTTTTCCTTACGCAACTTCTTCAATTCATCAGCTGATATTGATTCGCCATTCACTTCTACAGGCGCATATTTTTTGACCCAATTCCGAATTAAATCGGCTGAAGGACCGTATTCCTTGGATAATTCATCGGGCCGACGGCCCGCTTTAACCATCTCCACGATGGACTTTTTAAAGTCCTCTTCATAACGTGTAACCATAAATAAAAATACTCCTATGATGATATTTTACCAAACTAGAAAAACTAGTCCGGAATCTCATCATAAGAGCATCCCTTGTTTGACCTGTACCTCGCCGCCGCAACCGGGACAAACATAAACAGCCGTCTTTACTGCCACATCAGCTTTTACAAGCTCGTTCGACCCTTGTTTCTTTGCTATAAACATTCGTGCAGTCCTCCTAATAATAAAGAGGCGCGACTGCCCATTTTTTCCAATTTATTTTCTCAAAAAGAAAAGACCTGTAAGTCATCTGACCTACAAGTCTTAATCTTTAATCATATTGATTAGTTAGTTGCTTCTTCCAACTTTTCAATATCTTCAGCTGATGGCTCAGCATCACCTTGCTCCTCAGCAAGCAAGACCTTGTCGTACTTACGAGCAAATGGCAAGTAAGTGAATCCAGTCATCACAAGCATCAAAGCTTGCCACAAAGCACCTTGCCATCCACCGACAATCAAACCAGAAATAATGGCTGGTGTCGTCCAAGGAACATACATTCCGTTAAATGGTGGGATGATACCGAAGTAAATTGCAAAGTAAGTAGCGAATCCTGAGATGAGCGGCGTCAAGATAAATGGCACGGCTAGCAATGGGTTCAATACCAATGGCAAACCGAACAAAATTGGTTCGTTAATGTTGAACAAAGCGGGAACGATTTCCAACTTACCCAACGTCTTCATTTGAACTGACTTGGCGCGTACCAACATGAACACAACCAAACCAATCGTCATACCTGAACCAGTAACCGTGATAAATTGGTCCATGAAGGCTTGCGTAACGATGTGACCACCGTTCTCCAACGTCAACTTTCCAGCCTTGTACAAAGCCAAGTTGTCAGCGTTGTTAGCCAATAGCAATGGTGTCATGATACCACCAACGATGGTTGCACCGTGGACACCGAAGAACCACAAGAACACTGGCAAGAAGGCAACAACTACGACACCCAAAGGTCCGTCAGTTGCGTGTTGCAAAGGTGTTTGGATCGTCGTGTAAATCCACTCTACCAAAGTCGTGTTGAATCCCAACTTGAAGATTCCGTATACAGCAGTTGCAATCGTTACGATAGCAGCACCTGGCAACAAAGCCGTAAATGATGCTGCAACGTTAGCTGGCACTTGTTCTGGCAACTTGATTGTGAAGCCCTTCTTCATGAACCATGAGTAACCCCAACCAACAAGCAAGCCAACAATGATGGCAACGATCATTCCCTTACCACCAAGCCAAGCCTTATAGATAACACCTGAAACTTGCCAAGCAGTTGACGTCTTGTCAGGGTCAGCAATGTTCGTTACTGACTTAATTGTGTCTGGTTGCAACAAGATGTCGACAACAACGGCCAACAAACCAGCTGACACACCTTCGTATCCTTCATCGCGAACCCATGAGTAGGCGATTCCGAATACGGCAAACAAAGCCATGATTCCAAATGATGCGTTGTTTGCTTGCAGGAAGATAGGTCCTAGGCCAATCTTATCCAAGTAATCCGCAATTGGTTGATATGGGAATTGTCCCAAAATCAAGAAAATAGCTCCAATAACGATGAATGGAATTGGGTAAAGCATACCATTCTTAATCGCTGTAACCGCCTTCGTGTTAACGAATTTCATTACCGGCGGCAACAACTTTTCATTAATAAATGTATTCATGTTGTTATCCTCATTCTATGAATAATATAGTTAAATTTTTAAAACCGATAGTTAACACCAATCCTCTTTAAGGATTACCCCAAATCCTCTCCATTTGAGGCAATCACTTGTTGATACCACTTGAACGAATCCTTGCGGTATCGCTTACCTGATCCTTGACCCATGTCATCCAAATCAACGTAGATGAAGCCATAACGCTTCAACATTTCACCCGTTGAGGCTGAGACGATATCAATTCCTGACCACGGCAAGTAACCAATCAACGGAATACCGTCTAAGACAACAGCACGTTCCATTGATTCAATATGACCTTGGAAGTAGGCAATACGGTAGTCGTCGTGGACTTGGCCGTTCTCTTCCAACTTGTCATAAGCACCAAAACCATTTTCAACGATGAACATTGGCTTTTGCCAACGATCCCACATCCAGTTCATGGCCCAACGGACACCAACTGGGTCGATTTGCCAACCCCAATCTGACTTTTGCAAGAATGGGTTGTCGCCGTGGTTTGCTTCTTCATCGTATTCCAACCACTCATCACCGGTATCTGAAACCGTCCATGACATGTAGTATGAGAAAGCAACATAATCGACTGTATTCTCTGCCAAAATCTTTTCATCTTCCGGCGTAATATCAATCTTGAAGCCCTTGTGCGCCCAGAACTTCTTCAACCAGTTTGGATACTTACCGTTGGCGTGCACATCACCCCAGAAATAACGGGTTTGCATCGCACGCTCAGCCATCAAAATATCTTCTGGCTTGGATGACGCTGGATAAACTGGGTTCATGGCAATCATGTCCCCAACCAACAACTCGCAACCCTTTTCACGGGCGATTTCGTGGGCACGCTTCGTTACCAAAGCTGATGCCAACAATTCGTAGTGTGATGCTTGATACATCAACTCTTGCGCTTCATCTTCGCTGTAATCCTTCAACCCTGAGTTTTGCAACATTGGGTGTGGATCCATCCATGATGTTTGGTTGTTGATTTCGTTAAACGTCATCCAGTACTTAACACGGTCGCCATAACGACGAATAACCGTGTCCGCAAACTTCACAAAGAAGTCGATTACTTGACGGTTACGGAAACCACCGTACTCCGTTACCAAGTGAAGTGGCATTTCAAAGTGACTCAACGTCAAGACAGGCACGATATCATTTTCGATCATCGCATCAATCATCTTGTCGTAGTAACGCAATCCTTCTTCGCTAGGCAACACATCATCACCATTTGGGTAGATACGTGTCCAAGCAATTGACGTACGGAATGCCTTCAGCCCAAGTTCCTTCATCAACTTAAAGTCTTCTGGGTACGTGTGGTAGAAGTCAATGCCGCGGTGGTTTGGATAGTTACCATCTGGCAATACTTCATCCGTCACCTCACGTGCCACACCGTGCTTACCAGCCAGCATAACGTCCGCGATTGACACCCCTTTATCATCCACATCCCAGGCACCTTCTAGTTGGTGAGCCGCAACAGCCGCTCCCCACAGGAACCCGTCAGGCATTTTATAGCCTTTGACCATTACTTACCCTCCAAAGCATCGACGCGCTTCATCAATTCAATCAACTCAACAGCCATGTCACGGAACGTAATTGCGTTCATCAAGTGGTCTTGTCCGTGAACCATGTACAAGTCAACTTCGGTGTGCTCCCCTTGTGCTTCCTTAGTCAACATGTCAGTTTGAACGTCGTGGGCAGCCTTCAATTCTTCGTTAGCTGCCTTCAAAGCTTCTTCCGCTTCGTCGTACTTGTGTTCCTTCGCAAATTGAATTGCTTGGTATGCTTGTCCCTTAGCGTTTCCACCGTGCATGATCAAGCCCATTACGACTTCCATACGTGCGTCATCCATAATTATTCCCCCATATGCTAATGACTGACTGGTCATTACGCTACCAGTCAGTCAAACCGTCATTTGTTACTGCTCAAATCGTGTTACATCATTGCTTCGGCTGCTGCCAAAACCTTGTCACCCTTCATCATGCCGTAGTCCATCATGTTGATAACATCCATTGGAATACCAGCTTCGTCAGTCTTCTTCTTAACATCGTTCTTCAAGTAACCGACTTGAGGTCCAAGCAACAATACGTCAGGCTTGTGATCTGATGCCAATTCTGCGTCAATATCTGACGTTGACTTTGCAAAAATCTCGTAGTCCTTACCTTCAGCCTTAGCTGCATCTTGCATACGCTTAACCAACATTGAAGTTGACATTCCTGCCGCACATGCCAACATAATTGTCTTGTCTGCCATAATTATTTCCTCCAGAAATACCTTTAATAAAAATTTTTTAGAATTAAATTACAAGTCCACACCATGTGAGGCGATTACTTGCTTATACCAATCAAATGAATCCTTGCGCAAACGCTCACCCGAACCTTCGCCCATGTCATCCAAGTCAACATAAATGTAACCGTAACGCTTACTCATTTCACCAGTACCTGCTGACACAATGTCAATTGGTCCCCATGATAGGTAACCGATTACTGGGATACCATCCATCACAACTGCCTTTTCAACTTCAGCAACGTGCGCCTTCAAGTAATCAATACGGTATTGGTCATGAACCTTACCATCAACTACTTCGTCGTAAGCCCCAAAGCCGTTTTCGACAATCATGATTGGCAAACCTGGGTACAAGTCGTTTAATTCGTTCAACGTGTAACGCAAACCTTGTGGGTCAATTGCCCAACCCCAATCTGAAACTTGTACTTCAGGATTTGGCACGATTTCGTAACCATGCAGGTTATCGAATTCGGCATCGTCATCTGATGTCGCCTTAATCACAAATGAGTTGTAGTAAGAAATGGCCAAGTAATCAACCGTTCCGGCGCGAAGTGCTTCGCGATCTTCTTCAGTGATATCAGGGCGCATCCCCGTACGCTTTGCAAAGGCTTCAAATTCGGCTGGATACTCACCACGAACGTGAACATCTGAGAACCAGTCACGTGCTTGACGGGCCTTTTGTACCGCCAACATATCAGCTGGCTTTGATGAGGCTGGGTACAACGGTGCAACGTTCAACATACCGCCGATTACGAAATCAGGATTGATTGCATGTCCGATTTGAACAGCCTTAGCACTGGCTACCAATTCGTAGTGACCGGCTTGAACCATCGCTGCCAACTTTTCTTCGGCTGGCGTACCTTCTGGGAACTTCAAACCTGAATTCGTCCAGATCATGAATTCGCCCATCGTTTCGTCAGTCAAGTTAGCTTGATTTGAAATTTCGTTGTGCGTCATCCAGTACTTCACCTTGTCCTTATAGCGAGTGAAAACTGTCTCGGCATACTTTACGAAGAAATCAATCAAACGACGATCAGACCAACCACCGTATTCCGTTACCAAGTGATATGGCATCTCAAAGTGGTTCAATGTGATAACTGGCTCAATTCCAAGACGATTCATTTCATCAAACATATCATCGTAGAATTGCAATCCTTCTTCGTTTGGCGCTGCGTCATCACCATTTGGGAAAATACGCGTCCAAGCAATCGAAGTACGGAATGCCTTAAAGCCCATCTCGGCCATCAAAGCCAAGTCCGCCTTGTAAGTATCATAGAAGTAGATACCGTGATGGTTAGGATAATTCAATCCCTCGATCACACCATCTGTGATTTCACGTGGCTTCTCGTGAGCGCCGGCAGTCAAGATGTCTGCAATTGAGACACCCTTACCACCAACGTTCCAAGCACCCTCGGCTTGGTGGGCAGCAATTGCGCCACCCCACAAGAAATCATCATTCAACTTTAGTCCCATAATATCCCCCTAGTCGGTTACATAAAGTGAAAACCCAACGTCGCAAATAAATTTATGTAAGCGTTTACATTCACAATTTACTGCTTCGTTGTAACAACTATATTACAGATATATTTTGTAAAAGTTTCGAACAAAAAGACTAAAGTATGAATTCTGACGGTTATAGTCTGTGATTAAGTTGTAAGTTTTTTTATTAACAATCCCAAAACAGCAACAATGAAAGCGTTTTCTGCCAAATAGGGCACATAATCATTTGATACATTGACCACCTTTTAATTTGTAAAACTTTTGCAACAAACTAGTTTTTTGACGTAATTCTTTTTCGTTAATTTATAAGATTTGTATATGGTCAATGGTTTTGGTTTGTGGTGTTTTATTTGGTGGTAAGTGTCCGTCCTGACGGCCGGAGTGACCTGCCCCTTCTTTTCACGCGGCTCTTATGCCTTCACAGGAAGCCGCCTGATTTCCTACGCGTGTCGAGACACGCTCCGGTCATGGCTTTTCGCTAACCCAAGTGGACCATGACCTGTGGGGAGCGGAGTCCACGCCGATGGCGCGTATACCTATACCTCCTCGTGTCTCTAAGCGGGAAACCCGCTAAGAGGCCACACCCCCAGCGCACGACAAAAAAGCACACAACCGAAAAATCGATTGTGTGCTTTTGGGCTTTATTCTAGTTAAAGTATGACAACACTTGCGTCAATGCGTTTTCAGCGAAAATCGTACGTCCGTGTTCTGCAAGCACTTCGGCTGCTACCGGCGTTACTTCACCATACTCACGTGCTACCGCGGTGATGTCTTGCAGACCAGTTTGTGAAACTAAATCATCGAATGACAACTCAAGGTAATATGCCTTGTTGTATTCGATAACCTTTGAATCACCGACTTCTTCTTGCATCATCTTAGCGAATTGGATAATAGCTTCAAAGTCGTTGAACTTCAAGATAACTTGACGACGACCTTGCTTGTCACGTGCCAATTCACGAGCTGCATTAACCATTTGGTTGGCAGCTTGTTCTTCAGCACGGGCACGGCTGTTAGCCTTTGGCTTACGATCGCTTGTACCATCGTTATCAAGTAGTTGCTCCAACAAACTGTCTGAAACATCATCGTTTACATCGCCCGCATCGCGATTTCCAAACATTGAGTTGATAACCCCATCCATCATGGCCTTATCACCAATGTTCTTAGAAATAAACAACTCCAAGCCATTTCGGTTTGGCAATACTTGGAAAGTGACAGCCTCATTGTTTTCAAAATCATGCTCAACATCAACTTCTTCCAAGATATTGTAGAAGAAACGTTCAATTTCTTCCTGGTTGCCCAGCAAATCGATCACTGAGATACTGCGTTCTGCGAGGTCGTCGTTCGTCACCACAACTCGAATTGTATCCTCATTAATGCGTTCCATTTCCATAATTGGGCACCCCTTCCCTTCCCGTTATTCGGGAACTTATCTTTGTAAGCCATTATAACAAAGTTACTGATTAATAGTCGATATATTAGTGTTTTAACCACCAATTTGGGCTAAAAAAGAGGCCACATCCAGCAGCCTCATTTTCTATGTATGGGTTAGGATGTTACAAATCCACCATAAGGGTTGCTCGCTTAAGTTCTTGTTGGCGAACCTCGTGTGGCAAGAAGCGACGAATCTCATCTTCGTTGTAACCAACCTGCATACGCTTTTCATCAATCATTAATGGGCGCTTCAATAGCGCAGGTTGCTGTTGAATCATTTCAATTAATTGACTCAATGACAAGTCATCTAGCTTCACATCCAATTCAGCAAATAGCTTTGATCGGGTTGAGATGATTTCTTCAGTGCCATCTTCCGTCATGCGAAGGATGTTCTTAATCTCATCTCGGCTCAATGGCTCCTTGAAGACATTACGCTCAGTATAGGGAATGGCGTTTTCTTCGAGCCATGCACGCGCTTTGCGGCATGATGTGCAACTAGGTGATGTGTATAACGTGACCATATGTGCCTCCTTCCGGCTTCTACGGCGTTACTGCTACCTATGGCTCCTATTATAACCGCGAATATGTGAACATGTAACCCCCATTTTTACGAAAAATTGCGAATAAATTACAGAAATATGACAGTCAAACCGGCGCTTACGGCCACAATTTATTAAAAAACGATTAAGGCCGAGTTTACATGTTCGCTATTGATTTAATGGGGTTAATGCACGAAACAATACAGTTATCAAATCTTTTTGTATATATTTCCTAACGCCTGAAATTCAGCTGAAAACGTGAATTTATCATGACAAAAAACGCGGACATTTATAAAAATGCCCGCGAAAAAATTTTTTTAATTAATGTCTTTGCGACCTTGGTTTTCGGCCATCCCTAACAACTTTTCCTTCAACTCATTCTCCATCACTTGCATTTGCTGCTCAGCATCCGCACGCTTAGCACGGCCGTCACGTTGAATTTGCATTGTCTCTTAATTGTTGCAATCAAGCTGTTTTGCGTTTCTTGGAGTGTTTCGATATCAACAACACCACGCTCGTTCTCCTTTGCCGTTTCAACCGCACTTTGGTGGAGCATATCAGCATTGGCACGCAACAATTCGTTGGTCGTATCCGCCACCGCGCGTTGTGCAATAACCGCATTCTTTTGCTTCAACAACGTCAAAGCAATTGCAACTTGATTCTTCCACAATGGAATAGCCGTCGAAACAGACGCTTGAATCTTTTCTGCCAATACTTGATTCGTTGATTGGATTAATCGAATTTGTGGTGCCTGTTGCAACGCAATTTGGCGGGTCAACTTCAAATCATTGTTACGCTTTTCCAAACGTTGCTCAAATTGCACTAAATCTTGCACCTTTTGAACATCAAGTTGGTTGTTCGTTTGGCGTGCCTTTTCTTGAGCAGCTGGCAATTCACGTTGTCGCACATCGCTCAACTTCATCTCCGCACCACCAATATAAACATTCAATTGGTTAAAGAAATCAAGATTTTCTTGGAACAAGCCATCCAACATCTTGTTATCAGCCAACAATGAATCCTTGTGGCGATCCAAACGGGCAGCCACATTATCAACTTGGGCACCAATCCGTTGGTACTTAGCCGTCATCTCATAGACTGACTTTTGGACACGGTTAAAGATACGAGCAAAGAATCCTTGCTTTTCAGGACGCAAATCATCTGGACTGGCTTGATTCAATGTATTCATCAACTCAGTGAGTGAGTCACCAATTGGTCCCACGTCTTGATTTTGAACCTTATCCAGTACCCCTTGTGAGAAGGCTGATAGATTCTTTTGTGCATCCGCACCATAAGTTAACACTGAATCACTTGTTGCAACGTCCAATGTTTGGGCCAATTGCAAGGCCTTTGATTTCTCCTCAGAAGTCAACGTATCCGTTAACTCCGGTGTTGCCACCGTCTCTTTTGTCATTACTTCTTCTGTCATTTTTTATCCCCCATCGTTCGCTTCGCCACATCGATTTGATCGCGAAGTGAATTTAAGTCATCTCGTGTGATTAAACGGTAGTCTTGTTGAATTTGGTCAGCAAGTTGGCGCAACACTTCACGCGCCGCTTTCAAGTGTGCTTTGTCCGACTCGTCAATCATTTCATGGTTCGCAATTTCTTGATACGTGACCAGAATTTGTTCCATGTTTGGCAAATGGGTATACACAAACTCATCTGCTTCCGTTAATTGCGTCGGATCGTCAGCTAATTCTTTCAGAATGCCGCGTGCAAACCGCATCACATCAGTTTCAACCGCAATTTTACGCAATCCCGTTGTTAACTGCAACAATTCTTCCACGTGATCGACACTGGCTAACGTTCGATTGAACGTTGCTTTAAATACACTGACGTCACGCTTCGACAAGTTATCAGTATTGATTGTTAGCTTTTGCTTGGCTGACGTAATTCGTTCCTTTGTTTGTTTCATTGGCATAAACACGACTTGACGGGCACCCAAAACAACACCTGATAGCACAAGTTGTACTGGCCAGCCAATTCCCGGAATGGCCCAAACAACACCAATTAGCATTAGTGGTAGTAGCCAACGAAACACAAAGGCCGGCTTAGTAACCATGCTTACCAAGAACGCGAAGACTAACACGTTCGAAATACTGTCTAGATAAGTTGGCGTAAACCCAATCGCCAAGAACAGTATCAGAACCGTTATCCACTTGCTTCTTCTTAAAGTCTTTTTTGGAATTTTATCTAAATCCAGCATTTTTCTCATCCTCTCGAAAGCACCTTATCCTATTATACGTGCAATCGACAACTCTTGTCATGACAAAAAAAGTAGGTCATAGACCTACTTCGTTGCGTCGGGATGCTCTTCAGCAAACACCATCTCTTCACGCTCCTCACGATGTGCTAAATCTGCCAAATAACGACGCGACCAGCGGTAGACAACTAACACTAGAATCAAAATCGCAATCGCTGCTGCTTGAATCAAAATGCCAATCGTATCGGCATGGTAAACCAAGAGATTTCGGAGCAACGCCGTAATCCCAATATACATAAAGTTCTGCAAAGAAATCCGATCTTGGATAAAGTACTCACGTGTTAACACCACAAACTCGAAGAACAAGAATGTCTCCAAGATGCGTTCTGCCACACCGAAGAAATCTGTGGCCAAATCGACATGCATCAGCATCGTGACTAATTCCCAGAGCTCCTTCAAAAAGAACCCAATCATCACAATACCTAACACCAACATCGCTAAGTCAAGGATGATGGCGTACCCTTTTTCAATTATTTTACGATTCATAGCCCACCCTCGCTTCTTTTCTTAATCATATCAGACAAACGACTTGAAACAAACTTTGATTAGTCGCCAGTTCCTGATTAGCACGAAAAAAACACGTCGGTAATCAATCGACAACTACGCTATTGTAGATAGAAAAGGAGACTTCATTTTTATGACGGGGAAACAACCTTACTTTAAAGCAAAAATAGCCGCATTAACGCTTGCATTCATTGGCATATTGCTATCGTGGATTCCAGTTATCAACCATGTTGGCTTAGTTATCGATATTATCGCATTTGCATCCGCATTATTCGTCCTTTGGCTCGATCGGCACGGCGATAAGACATTGCCTATTATTACGGCATTACTGAGCCTATTAGGCATCGGATTGGTCAGCATTAACCAAAACTATTATGGCAATTCAATCAGCCACGAAAGCAAGCATTTGTCTGTACACATTAACGATAAACAGGCTGATGGATTTGATTGGACGCGCATCGACTTTGATAATCTAACGGTTGGCGATAGCAAAACCGGTCGTGGCGGTGACACTTATCAAGACATTCGCGACATGCTCGGCAAACCAAACGAACAAAAAGATGACACCGATACATCGCCAACGACGCGCGTGGCAACTTGGCATAATGATAAGAACACGAAATCTGTGACGCTTACTTTTGCGAAAAGCGCATCAGGTAATTTCAAGTTAACCAGCAAGCACGCTGAAGGCCTCAACTAATTAACAAAAAAGGATGATTCTCAAGTATGAGAATCATCCTTTTTGTATGCCGCCGACAGGAATCGAACCTGCACGAGATTGCTCTCACACCGACCTGAACGGTGCGCGTCTGCCAGTTCCGCCACGGCGGCATATCAATAACAGTATAACTATATCAAATTATCCTGTTATTGAATAGATTATTTACATATTTTGCTTTGAGAACGCCGCGAAGCTGTATTGCTTACGCATCAAACCATACAAACTGTTTGAACTCTCATATTGACGAAGTGGGAAGTCGTTCTTGGCGTGCCATAGCTCCCAGTCAGACTTCATATTCCACGTCGATAGCATCACAAGTTGATGTTGATTATCGTTACGTTGCAACAAGAATGAGCTAATGAAACCGTGCTCATCCATCCCCTCTTCATACGCATTATAACGGCGAATGAAGTTATCACGCTCTGCGTCATTTAATGTGATGAACGTAAAATTCATCCAACCACGAATGTCACTCGTTTCACCACGACTAGCAAGGATTTCATACGTCGTTGGCATTGCGAAAATTGACTTCTTATTCGTTGTCTTTTCAAGCAGCTGATAGCGAGACTTATCTTCGTCATCAACCATCATCAACAACTTGTGATCCAAGTGTTCGTTACGCACATTTTGCAACACTGCCTTTGAACCAAAGGCGACATGTAAGTATTCAGTCATTATGTTTTCCTCCACATTATTCCCCAATTAGATTAAAAACATTATAACCAATTTATATCAAAAATACCCGTCAAAACTATCCGCTTTACTTATATTCTGGTCCGTTTTGATTAGCATCGTATGCGGCAATATCAACGCCAGTTGCATCCTTAACTGCCACACTTTCAACCAAACGACCTTGTTCATTTGAATCAAGTGCCAAGCCACCAAAGTTGTTCTTCTTCCGAAGTTGCATGTTTTCAGCCAGCAAAGACTTTGACGTACTCTTGATGTACCAGGTACCCAAGCTCGTTTCCAAAGGCATATCAAACCAGCGTTGGTATGGCACATCCTTGTTAACGATATTGATTGTAAAGCTTGTTTCCATTGTGACATCTAGCGGGTCATTGTATGGGCTAATCCCGTCTTCAACCGCAAACAAAATCACTTGAGTCTCCGGATCAAAATTGTTCATCACACGGTTCGTTGCATAGTCATCAAGTTCAATATACATCTTCATCACCTCATCTTTTGATTTAATCTTAGAATAATTTCAGGTTTATTGGTCAAAAAAAGGACCGACAAAGCTGCCGGTCCCTCTTCTATTAGTTGTTGCCTTCAGCTTCTTGACGGGCGATGTAACCGCGTGACGTCGTTTGAGCAAAAGGTCCAGATTGCATTTGCATACGCATACGCAAGTTTTGTTGAACGTTTTGGTTGATTGTTTGTGCGACCAATGGCGTAACATCGGCAGGCACTTCTGAATCAACCTTCGTACGAATTTGGCGAATCAATTGGTAAAAGTCCTTACCCTTACGCATAACCAACTCGTTGTCAGCCTTATTAAACGTAAAGTGCGCGTCATCCGTGTCCTTGTTGTAAACAAAGTCCATGATTTGTGACGTTACAGCTTCGTTCTCGTAGTTGTCTTCTTCACCTTGCCAAAGGTTAGCGATTTCCGTCAAGTAAGCCTCAACGTCTGCTGGGTCGATGTAAACTTCCTTCAAGTTAACCATGAATGCCATGTGCCAAATCCTCTTTCCGTGCTTATTTATATTCGCATACTTACTAATTACAAGTATTAGTTTATCGAAAAACAAGCGGATATGCACTGATTAAGGGAGCTTCCATGACACCTTTTATGTTGCATTTTCGAAACACACGGTGTAACGATTAATGAAACGCCATCGAGATTAATGACAATGATGCAATCGCATTATTAAGCATGTGCGTCATCATCGAATACTGAATCTGTTTTGTCTTCTTATAAACCACTGCTAACGCAATTCCCATCAATGAATATTGAATGAGGGCAAAGATTTGGAAATCCTGGAAGACGTGGAAATAACCGAACAACACGCCTGAAATTACCACGTTTAACCACCAAGGTCCGTCCTTAAAGAAGTAGTTCAGAACGATACCACGGAAGATTAATTCCTCTACGAGAGGTGCCACAACTACCGCCAACAAAATGACAAACACCAAATTCGTGCCACCTGTGCTGGCCATTTTTTCAAGTGCCTGTTGATTCGTTGCCGTTTGGAAACCACCAGCAAAAATATATTGTAAGAATACCGTCAGTATTCCTGCACCAATAATCATCAGATAGCCACGCCAAATCCAATTCGCTTTATGCGCATTGAATTTGTGCAGGCCTAGCTTCGGTGAACGTTGTCGAACGCCGTAACCGACGACTACTACAACGATTGTAGTAAACACCGCCAAGAACAGCACCATCGTCATGATTGGTCCAGCACTATTAGGCGAAACGTGCAGCAAACTCGCCATACTACGTGCACTGTACATCCCTGCAACCTGAATCGCGAAGTCCAACAAGATACCCACGACAATCCAAATCAAGCCCGTGATGATGTCACCAATCCAGTTATGTGTTTTAGTCATTATTCGCCTCTTCCTCCTTTTTTTCCGCCTTTAATCGCAACGTTACCGTCAACCATGACATCACAACTGTCATTAAGACGAACAGGAGCAAGAATACTGGGATCGACACCCAGAGGGGCCACGCCATTATTTTCGCGACTGCTGCCAGCCCGACAAAAAGTAGCACCGTAATTATGCTTGTTCCAATCTGCAACGCTAATCCCATTATTTACCTATCCTTACAGTACGTATTTTTCAAGAATTTCAGCAATCGCACCCTCGTTGTTCGTCTTTGTCGTCACAACATCAGCGGCTTCCTTGATTGCTGGAATACCATTCGCAACACTGACACCTAGTCCAACTGCTGTCAGCATCTTCAAATCATTATTGTTGTCACCAGCGGCGATAATTTCATCACGAGCAATACCTAGCTTCTCACCCAACAACAACGATGCCGATCCCTTATCAACACCCTTCTTGTTGAATTCAACATAACGTGATGATGAGAAAGTGGCTTCAACTTGGTCAGCACCAACAGCCGCTAGCACTGCATCACGAATTTGCTCGCGCACAGCCTCATCTGGGTGCTCAAAAATCACCTTCATCACAGGTTGTTCGTTCGCCAAGAATGACAGGTCATCCGTTGCCATCAATTCGTACGGCACACCACGCTCAGCCATGTATTGCTTATCAGTTGGTGAGATGTTGTAAATGAACAATGTATCTACCGTGTAAACGTGGACATCGACTGTCTCATTCACCAAGCCAGCCTTGAAAATCTTTTCAGCAAGTGCAAGATCCATGCCACGCGTCAATAAGACTTGATTGTCCTTATTTTCAACAATTGCCGCCCCGTTGTAAGAGATAACATATTGTCCGGCTTGGTCGTAAAGTCCCAATGTCTTGAGTAATTCTTGGACTGATTTGAATGAACGACCCGTGTTGGGCACAAACTTAAATCCAGCCGCCACAGCTTGCTTGATTGCTGCCAAATTGGCTTCATGGACGGTACCATCATCATTCAACAACGTCTCATCTAAGTCTGAAACTAACATTTTATATACCATCTATATTATCCCCCGTGTCTTTACCCCCTATTGTAACAAATAAAGGCAAACGCTTATTGCGAATTCGTGAATAATTATCTGATTTTTACTTTGTTTTTCAAATGCTATTGCTTGCTGTCACATTTCCGAAACAGTTATAATCAAGGTAACAAAAGGAATATAGGAGAGTATTCAGATGCGTAATTTTATTAATGAGTTCCGCGACTTTATTATGCGTGGAAACGTTATGGACCTAGCTGTCGCCTTCATCATGGGTGCCGCTTTCCAAACTGTTGTTAAGTCAGTTGTTGATGATTTGATTATGCCACTTGTTGGTATTGTGACGGGTTCAATCTCATTTTCTGCCATTGTTTGGCATGTGGGATCTGCCGACATCAAGATTGGTGCTTTCATCTCAACATTGATTACGTTCTTGTTGACTAGTTTTGCCGTCTTCTTGATTTTGAAGGCTATCCGTAAGGCACAAGCATTGACGTCTAAGGAAGTTGAAGAAGAGGAAGAAGCAACCATCGAAACGGAGCTTGGTGTTTTGCAAGAAATCCGTGATGCTTTGGCCGCAAAGAAGGACTAAATCCGAACGATATCTTCGACACAAAATAGACATATTTTGTTCACTTTCCAAAGAATGCCTAAGTGGTGGGATTCGTCCCGCCTTGGCATTCTTTTTTTATTTGTCAAGACGTTGAATTAAATTCATATTTTGGCTAAGATAGTTATCAGTTATTCAACGCAGCTTATGCTGTAGTTGACGATTCTTGAAACAAAATTCTGAAGGAAGAAGGACTACCATGGTGATTATCACGGCAGGTATGATTGGTGTTGGTAAGACGACATTGACTGATTTGATTGCAAAGCATTTGGGGACGCAAGCATTCTTCGAGCCAGTTGGCGAAAACCCGGTTTTGCCCCTATACTACGCTGATCCAAAGCAATACGGTTTCCTATTGCAAATTTACTTCTTGAACAAGCGATTTGCGATGATTAAGAAGGCCTTGACCGACGACAACAATGTCCTTGATCGTTCAATTTATGAAGACGCCCTCTTCACACAAGAGAACCACCGCGAAGGTAACATTTCAGACGCCGAACTTGATGTTTACATGACGTTGTTGAACAACATGATGGCTGAAATTCAAACGATGCAAAAGGGTCGCCCTGACTTGATGGTTTTCGCCGATGCTGACTTTGACACGATTTTGTACCGTATTAAGAAGCGTGGTCGTGACTACGAGCAATTCGAAGACAACGACGAATTGCGTAGCTACTACTTCAAGATGTGGAGCGCATACCAAAAGTGGTATGAAGAATATGACGCTTCACCAAAGATTAAGATCGACTTGCAACAATTTGACCTTGAGGACGAGGCCAACCGTCAAGCAGTCCTAGCGACGATTGACGCCCGTTTGGCTGAACTTGATGCAACTGTTAAGTAACGATTGAAAAGCCGTTAGCGCTGCGCTAACGGCTTTTTTGGTGCACAAAAAAACACAGATGCTTAATACTCATCTGTGTTTTTAAATTTAAACGTTATATGAACCAACAAAGGCAGGCATGAATCCAGCCGTCACGTTTTCAACACGGACGTTATAACCAGGCGCCGGTGCGGCAACATATTGACCATTACCGATATAAATCGCCACGTGCCATGAAGAACCGTGATCACCCCAGAACAACAAATCTCCTGGTTGTGCAGTGGCCATGACGTCAGCTGGTGTCTTCACATCAGTCGTTGAAACGTATGCTTCTTCTGATACTGTGTATGATGGCAGGTTTAGTCCCGCATCATTGAATACCCAAGCCGCCAAACCTGAGCAATCAAATCCGGCCGGTGTCTTTCCACCCCATACGTACGGAATATCTTGCCCAGCGTACTTCAACGCGGCGTTAACAATTGCCGTGCGTTGTGATGCCGTCAAACCACCTTGAACCGTTGCTGGTGCGTTCACATAATCAGAAGCTGGTGCTTCTGATGTAACCGACGCTGCTTCTGATGGTGCAACCGACGTCTCTGTAGTTGCGACAGATGTCGCTGGTGTTTCAACCGGCGCCTCTGAGGCAATGACGGGGGCTTCACTTACAACTGATGACTCAACTGGTGCGACTGAGGCTTCTGAAACCGCTGGGGCTTCTGAGGCAACTGACGTTTGAGAAACGACTGATGACTCAGCGACAGTTGGCGCTTCTGACGGCGCTACGCTAGCAACAGATGGTGCCTCTGATGCAGCAACAGAGGCTGGTGCGGCACTCACAGTACCGGTTGATGGAATGTAGACAGTTTGCCCAATTTGCAACATTGTCACATCAACATCAGGGTTCAAAGCTTGAATATCTGCTACTGAAACACCATATTGGGCGGCCAATTGGCCAAGCGTGTCGCCATCCTTAATCGTATACGTGATTGTATCAGCGGGCTTCTCTGTCGTTGCCTCAGCTTCTGACACAACGGCTTGCTCAGCTGGTGTCACCGCTGCACTTGTCGCAGCTGAAGACTCGGCTGGCGTGTAAACTGCCGTCGCTGATGATGGTGCTTCAGCCTCCGAATTAGCTAGCAACTCGACATCTCCCACTTTGTCAGTTGCTGGCGCCACCGGTGCCACGTTGGCAACTGCACGCAAAGAAATCTTTGGCGCTGTTGCCAATACCTTGTCACGAACAACATCTGACTTCGTCGTCACTTGCTTATCATCATTGTCCACCACTGTTGATGCTTCATGTGTCGTCGCAACGTGCTCTGAATCAGTTGCGATGTTCGCTAATTGATCAACCGCTGCTTGTACCATTGGCACTTGCGTTGTTGCAACAACACCCAGAGCGCCTGCCACACCAGCAACGATTGCTTTAGTTGATACTTGTCCCATATGAACTACTCCTCTCAGGATTTATCACAGCAGCTGTTGGTCACGTCTGAGGTCAAGGCCTCCGACATTACCACTCTGCCTTATATACTCTTGTCTACAAAAAAATGTTAAGAAAGTTTTAAATAATATCTCGACTACTCTATAATACCCTATTTTCCCATCAAAATGTGGGGAACTTATGTTCGGATGCAAAAATTCACACTTTAGCATGTCAAATACAAAATCTATGTTTTAGTAAAATTTAAGATAACCGTCACCGATCAAAATGTGTCACAGGCAAACCCGCACTAATACAAATAAAAATGACGATTTGAACACCACCTGTGTCACAGGCAGATTGTCCTAATCGTCATTTTCATTATTTCATTTGTATTGCAACGTATATATACTTTGAAATTATTTATTTACAAACTTATCAAGTTTACGTTGCATTTAGTTTAGTTCAAAGGGAACATACGTGCGGCTTTGACTGCTCGTTGCCATCCCGCGTAAGCAGTCACCATTTCAGTTTGGCGTTCTGTTAGCGGTTCTTTCATCTCGGTTGCTGCTTGTTCTGGTAGTGCATCCATTGATTCCCAGTAACCAACGCCTAAGCCCGCAAGATATGCAGCACCAAGGGCCGTCGTTTCAAGCTGCTTTGGACGACGAACCGGTACGTTAATCAAATCTGCTTGGAATTGTTGTAGGTAGTTATTTGCTGCCGCCCCACCATCAATTACCAAACTACCAACGGTCAAACCAGTATCAGTTTGCATAGCATCTAGCACATCACGCGTTTGGTAGGCCAACGACTCCAGCGTCGCACGAACAACATCTCCCTTTGTCGTTGCACGCGTCAAACCAAACATCGCGCCACGGACGTTTTGGTCCCAATATGGCGCACCTAGGCCACTGAAAGCCGGCACAAGGTAAATTGGTTCAGGATGTTGTTCGCGAGCTACCTCGGCCAAGTCAGCCGTCTCCTTGGCGCTCTTAATCAATTCCAAGCCATCGCGAAGCCATTGAATAGCGGCCCCAGCAATAAAGACTGATCCTTCCAAGGCGTACGTTACCTTACCATCCAATCCATACCCAATCGTCGTCAACAACCCATTCTTTGATGTCGCAATATCATCCCCAGTATTCATCACAATGAATGAACCCGTCCCAAAAGTATTCTTAACATCACCTGCTTTAAACGCCTTGTGTCCAAATAAAGCGGCCTGTTGGTCACCGGCAATTCCGGCAACTGGTACTTGAATACCAAAGAAAGCATAATCTGCCGTGTATCCGAATACACCAGATGAATCCTTGACGTCAGGCAACATACTTGCTGGAATATTGAACTTGTCCAACAAGTCTTGATCCCATGACAACGTATGAATGTTGAATAACATTGTACGTGATGCGTTTGAGTAATCCGTTGCGTGGACCGCACCATTCGTCAACTTATACAATAGCCAGCTATCAATCGTACCAAATAACAATTCGCCACGTTCTGCACGCTCACGAGCACCTGGTACATTATCAAGCAACCACATAATCTTCGTTGCAGAGAAGTACGCATCAATCCAAAGACCAGTCTTCTCGTAGACCCAGTCCGTCAATCCATCCGCCTTAAGTTGTTCAGCAATCGCGTCACTCTGCTTTGACTGCCAAACAACAGCTGGTGCAATTGGCTCACCCGTCAAACGGTCCCAAATCACCGTTGTTTCACGTTGATTCGTCACACCAATTCCAGCAACCTTATAAGGCGGAATGTTAGCCTTAATGACAACTTCGGCCATTACTTGACGAGCGTCATCCCAGATAGTCATTGCATCATGTTCGACCCAACCTGGTTGCTTAAAGATTTGTGGCAACTCTTTTTGTGCCGTTGCAATGGCCGTACCTGTTTCGTCAAACAAAATGGCACGCGTACTTGTGGTCCCTTGATCAAGGGCCATGATAAATTGATCAGCCATAAAAGCTCCTAATAATTCGTTTATTACTTACGCATCCCCGCTGCGTAAAAAAAGAGAGATGGTTTTTAAAACCACCTCTCTTATTGTACGCAATTACTTTTCAGAACGCAAAGTACCGCCGTCCATGAAACGGTCAGCGCGCATTTCGTTAACGATTACCTTAATGGCCTCGCGTGGTGCCCCAGTGTTCTTTTCGACAGCTGCAGTGATGTCAGCCATCATAGCCTTCAATTGTTCGTCTGAACGACCTTCAACCAATTCTACGTGTACAAATGGCATTATTATGTCCTCTTTCTTTTCTACTTATTCATTAGCTTATCAGCCTCAGCATCCAAATTCAATGCCCCGGTAATTTGTGCTTGTGCCGCTAGTCGCTCACGGCGAATTTGACTTTGCAAATCCTCGTTCCAGAAGTTGTTTGAAACGTTGACGGTATTAACAATATTGATAAAGGCATCTGGATCAACCGACTTCGTTAAACGCTCCATCTCAGTTAATTCATAACGTGACAAAACCATCATCAACGTTGTTTTTGGTTCACGTGTGTAAGCCCCCACTGAAGGCAAAATCGTAATACCACGAATCAAATCTTCTTGTAGCGCTTTGACCACTTCGTCAGAACGCTTCGTGACAATGAATGCCGTCAACTTTTGGTGACGTGTGTGAATTGAATCAACCGCAACCGACGTCGCATAGATACCAATAATCGTGTACATCGCGTTTTGCCAGCCAATAAATGAACCCGCGATGACAACAACAAACCCGTTAATAAACAGGTTGATGAACCCAATTGACTTTCCTGTCGTCTTTTGAACAATCATCGCCACAATATCCATACCACCGGTTGAGAATCCCAACTTAAATGTGATACCGATCGCCACCCCTAGTAGCAGCCCCCCAAACAAACCAGCCAAAATCGGCTCATGTGCAACCAGCGTTTGCTTTGGCAACATAATTTGCATGAACGACGCAAAGAAGTTATTCAAAAATGATAGAATCGTAAATTCTCGTCCAGCGTAAATCCAACCAGCAATGGCTAACGGGATATTAACGGCCATGATAATGGCTCCAACTTCAACGTGGATACCAAATACTGCTTTGAAGAACAAACTCAGCAGCTGTGCAACTCCGTTAAATCCGCCGGAGAAGATATTATTTGGGATAAAGAAATTATTCATCGAAATAGCAACCAAAACCGATGCTGTTACGAAGACAATTGCCTTTAGTCCATACTCACGTACACGTGCAATGTTCACAAGTGCCGCCTCCTTACGTCGTTTTTTAATCGTCCCTATATTATCACACAGTTTTCACGGTTAGACCACACTAGATGTCAGGTTTGACAACATATTGAAACACTTCAAAATCGCAAAAACGGAACCTTGCATCTGCAAGGTTCCGTCATCACTTTTAGTCGTTCATTGCTGCGACATATCGCAAGCTCTTTTCTTCATCAAAATCCTTTTCTGACTTTGAAATAACGATTGAGGCAGCTGAGTTACCAACAACGTTAACCACTGTACGACCCATGTCGACCAAACGATCAATACCGGCAATAAAGGCCAAACCTTGTACTGGCACCCCAATCGTTGAAACAGTTGCCAACAACACCACGAATGATGCTCCTGGCACACCTGCCATGCCCTTTGAGGTAATCATCAACACGACCAATAATGTCAATTGGTGTTGAACAGACAAGTGAATACCATATGCTTGGGCCATAAACAATGCACCCAACGCTTGGTAGATGGCTGATCCATCCAAGTTAAACGTATAGCCAGTTGGCACAACGAATGAGACAACACCTTGGCTAACCCCAAACTTCTCCATCTTTGACACAATACGTGGCAAAGTCGCTTCTGAAGAGGCAGTCGTGAACGCCAGAATGATTTCTTCCTTCAACACCTTGATCAATGTCCAAATGTTGACACCGAAGAAGTGCAAGACACCACCCAAAACAACCAAAATGAAGAAAATCATCGTGATGTAGGCGATGAAGATAAAGAACCCGAGTGACCCCAATGAGCTAACACCCATTTGGGCAACCGTTGCCCCAATCAAGGCACCAACACCAATTGGCGCAACTTGCATGACCCAGTTTGTCACCTTAAACATAACCTCGGCAACAGCGTCCAAGAAATCAATAATAATTTGACCCTTAGGACCGATGGCCGCCGTACCCAGACCAAAGAATACAGCGAAGAAGATAACTTGCAACATCTTGTCTTCAGCCAATGAGCCAAAGAAGTTCGTTGGAATAATATCCATCAACGTCGCCCAAACACCGTGTTCTCCAGCTTCCTTAGCGGAACTCAAGTATGAACTGATGTTTGATGCTTGCAAATTGTGGATATCAACATGGGCACCTGGTTGGAAAATATTTCCAGCCAGCAAACCAATGACAATTGCCAACGTTGACAATACTTCGAAGTAGATAATTGTCTTACCACCAATACGACCTAGCTTGTGCATATCACCCATCTTGGCAATACCAGCTGTCAAACTAGACAAAACAATTGGCAACACAATCATTTGAATCAATCCAATAAACATTGATCCGATGTTTTGCATGGCCGTAATCGCCGTCTTATTTTGGTAGAAAATAACGCCCAAAATAATTCCGACAACCAGCCCTAACAAAATGCGCCAGCCAAGCCCAATGCTTCGCTTTTGCTTCTTTGTTTTTTGCTCGCTCATTATATGAAAACCCAATCCTTATAGAAAATATCACTCGTTATAGTTTACACTATTTCACGCCTTTTTCATAACAAATTATGAAATTAACCCTAATAAAATTATATTTTTATCATTAAACGTTTTACTAATTAAATATCCATAAGCGCAACAAAAAAAGCTGATTCCAAACGGAATCAGCTTTCTTATTGCTTAATGACGTAATGTCATTAGGCACGGCGTGCTTCGCGGATACGAGCAGCCTTACCGTGCAATGCACGCAAGTAGTACAACTTAGCGCGACGTACACGACCGTGACGAGTCACTTCGATCTTGTCAACACGTGGTGAGTGCAATGGGAACGTACGCTCCACACCAACACCGTTAGAAATCTTACGAACAGTGTACGTAGCTTGGATGCCAGTACCCTTACGCTTGATAACAACACCTTCGAACATTTGCACACGCTCACGTGAACCTTCAACGATTCGAGCGTGGACACGAACTGAATCACCGGCACGGAACTCAGGAATGTCCGTACGCAATTGATCAGCAACCAACTTTTCTAGCAAAGCGTTTTGACGCATAATCAAATCTCCTAGTCGACAATCATTTCACCACCTGGCCAGCGGATTATCGGGTTTATTTTTTGGTGAATAAAACACCAGAAATAATAATATCATCTCTGGTGTCCTTTAACAAGTCTTAATCCTACTTATTCGCTTCTTCGTCCTTTACTTCGTTGAGCAATTGGCGCTCTTCCTTCGTAAAGTCGTAATTTTCAAGCAAATCTGGGCGACGAAGGTACGTGCGGCGCAAGGCCTCCTTCTTCTTCCACTTTGCAATATTAGCGTGGTGACCTGACATCAACACATCAGGCACCTTCATGCCACGGAAATCGGCAGGACGTGTGTATTGCGGATACTCAAGCAAGCCAGTTGAGAATAAATCATCAACGGCTGACATTTGATCACCCAACGCTTCATCCAACAAGCGAACTGTCGCATCGATGACCACCATCGCACCAAGTTCACCACCGGTTAACACAAAGTCACCAAGTGAAATTTCGTCAGTCACCAAATCACGAATACGTTCATCGTACCCTTCGTAGTGACCAGCGATAAAGGTTAAGTGGTCTTCCTTAGAAAGTTCTTCAGCCATTTCTTGGTTGAATGTCTTACCAGCTGGGTCCATCAAAATAACACGGCCACGTGAACCAGCCTCTGATTCAATGGCATCCATCGCGTCGAAAATAGGCTGTGGCATCAACAACATACCTTGACCACCACCATAAATTTCGTCATCAACCTTGTTGTGCTTGTTGTCCGTAAAGTCACGGAAGTCCGTCACTTTGAAGTCCACCAAGCCACGCTCAATCGTCTTACCGATAATTGATTCACGCATCGGCGTAAACATATTTGGGAATAAACTTAAAACATCAATGCGCATGATTAAATTTCCTCAAGCATGTTGACCTTAGCAACACCTGCATCAAGATCAATTTCAGTCACAACGTTTTCAATGTATGGCAAGAAAATATCATCTTGTCCCTTGGCCTTCACGACCCATACGTCGTTGGCTGGCAACTCCATGATTTCAGCTACCTTACCAAGCGTCTTACCGGTTGCGTTATCCACGACATCCAAACCAACGATTTCGTGGTAGTAATATTCATCATCTGCCAAATCTTGAAGTGCTTCTTCAGGCACCATCAAGTCGTGCGTCTTGTATTGCTCAACCAAGTTAATGTTTTGCAAATCCTTGAATGACAACAAGACAAATTGCTTGTGGTTACGAACCGTTGCAATCTCAACTTCAACTGGTGTCTTGCCATCGATGATTAGCTTGCTACCCTTTTGGAAACGTTCTTCCGGAAAGTCAGTCGTTGCAATCACACGGACTTCACCACGGATACCGTGTGTATTAACGATTGTTCCTACTTTGTACAAAGCCATAATATCAGTCTTCCTCTTACTGTTAGTTTCATCTTTACTCATTACAGTAAAGTTTTCGGTTAATTTGCTAACTTCTAGTATACCTTAATTTTTGTCCCAACTAAACAAGAATAATCCTGTCATATTTGCTAAACTAGAGGCATACAAACGGGGGATAATTTTATGAGTATTAATGTCTATATGGTTCGTCACGGCCAAACTTATCTAAACAAGTATCGTCGTATGCAAGGCTGGACCAACGCACCGCTAACGGAAAAAGGGATTGCAGATGGACAGGCTGCTGGCGAGCGTCTGCGTCACGTTCACTTTGATGGCGTCTACTCTTCAGACCTAGCCCGTGCGGCACAAACCGCTCGTTATGTGATGGATGCCAATCTAACTGGTGACAGCCAGGATTTGGTTGAACTACCTGATTTCCGTGAACAATTCTTCGGTTCTTTTGACGGACTATCTGGCGTTGAAGCTGGCCATGAGTTAGCTAACGTACTTGGTTTGCCTGCTGATACAACTTACGGTGATTTGATTCAAAGCATGGACAGCAGCGAACTAATGAATGCTTTCCGTGAGGCTGACCCAGCTGGCGATGCTGAAGATGCCAACATGTTTTGGACGCGAATTAATAACGGTCTTGATACCCTACTACAAACTCACAAAGATGGCGATAACATCTTGCTGGTAGTTCACGGTATTTTGTTGATTAACCTGACCAACCGTTTCGCCGGGTCTGAATACAAAGGCGTTGAGCCCGAAAACGGTTCGGTTACCACTTGGCAACTTGACGAAGACGGACTTCACATTGATACGTTTAATGACACGACAACTGAATGGTAAACAAAAACCCGATGCCGCAAAATGCATCGGGTTTTTACTATATATCATCCTCATGATGGTGCTTATCTTTTGGGTTTTGATCATGCTTGTATGCTTCATAGGCCTTGTACCCCATATATGATGCTGCAATAATAGCAATCGCTAAAATAATTCTAAAAATAAAGAATCCCATCGTTAGTTACCTGTTGCATCAACCATGGCATCATTCGTTTGAACCGTGACCCAACCGTGCTTCAAGCGAGCTTGCGCCTCCATGTAAGCAATCGTTTGGTCGTTAATTGACGCGTTTATCTTGTTGTTTGCTTCAGCTTCGGCGTTCGCTGCTGTAATCTTAGCGTCGGCATCGGCCTTAGCTTGCGTTTCCTTCGTCTTGGCTTCCAATTCAGCCTTCTTGTTGTCTTGACCAGCCTTGATGATGTCATCAATTGACTTTTGCGTTTGCTCGTCAATTGATGGTGGGCTCTGATGTCAAGACTCCGGACCTCTTTTTAGAGCCCGCTAGGGCTCGTACCACGAAAATTTTTCAAAATGACCTGATTTCGTACAGATTTTGGGTCATTTTTTAATGGGGTCCAGGGGTTTTGCCCCTGTGCCTGCCGGAGGCTATGGAGTTACGGTGGTCTAGTTTGGATTTTGTTGAATTTCACAAGTCTGAGGGTATAGCAAATAAGCACTGGTCAGAGTGATTTTTGGACTTCACAAAGTCAGTGCTTGTAAACGCCGGTGTATAGGCAAATTTGTATAATCGCGTTTATATCATCTAGAAATTGGTCTAGGCGGCATCACGGAGTGATATACGATTGTTGTTATACCAGTTGACGTACCATCCAACAGCGGCTTGCACATCAGCGATACTCTCGAAATCCTGTTGGTAGATCAGCTCCCTCTTGAGTAACGAGTGAAAACTTTCGATGCGGGCATTATCGTAAGGGTGCCCTTTACGGGAGTAAGAGTGCCTAATACCTATGGACTCCAGTGTATTTTCAAATAATTCGCTGGTATACTGGCTTCCCATATCGCTATGCACATACAGTGGTTTTTCACCTCGTCTTAGCGCCTTAACGATTACTGAGGTTGCTAGTTGAGCTGTCATCGTATCTGCGATTCGATACGACAGCACCTTACGGTCTTCCGGATCATATGCACTAGCCATGTAAACCCATGTCTTATCGGTCAACTGGATATACGTAATGTCAGTTGTAATTACGCCACTTAGGTCATCCAGATTGATAATGAGATTTGGCATCTGATCTTTGTCATTGACTGTTGTAGGCTTGTTATATCGCTTTTGCATACGCGATTTCAAGCCAGCTTCACTCATCAATTGCCATACAAAGCGGTCGCTGATTGCTAGTTTGAATAAGTCGCGCATGGTTTTAGCAATTCGTCGATAACCATAAATGCCTTTATTGGCTGTGTAAATTGATTCGACGGCAATTCTCAATTTGTTGTGTTGTATTTCTTGTGCGCTCGGCTCCCAATGGATCCAGTCAGAGTAAGTGGACATTGGAATTTTCAAAGCACTCAGAACGCGTGTGATGCGGTGCCCCTGTACCAAATTTTTGTGGATAATTGGTAAAACAACACTTCTACCGCGCAAAACTAATGTTTTGCCAGCAACACCGCCGCACGTTTTAAAATTTCGAGCTCTTCTTTCAAAATTGCGTTTTCCTTACGCAACTTCTTCAATTCATCAGCTGATATTGATTCGCCATTCACTTCTACAGGCGCATATTTTTTGACCCAATTCCGAATTGAATCGGCTGAAGGACCGTATTCCTTGGATAATTCATCGGGCCGACGGCCCGCTTTAACCATCTCCACGATGGACTTTTTAAAGTCCTCTTCATAACGTGTAACCATAAATAAAAATACTCCTATGATGATATTTTACCAAACTAGAAAAACTAGTCCGGAATCTCATCATAAGAGCATCCTTTAAAATCAAGGTAATTAATTGGCGACTTACACATCACGCGTCTTATCCTGTAGCAGCGAGAAAGTTCAGGGTGACTAGCCCTTCGTTGATTTGGCAGTGGGAACGTGCGTTGGAGTCTGGTCGGCTAAAACCTGATAAACGAAGGCGGAAACGAACTATGAATAAGCAAGAACACGACAAGATCAAGAAGCTCGAAGAAGAGAATGAACTACTTCGAATTAAGGTAGCCTACTTGGAAAAACTCGAGGCCTTAGCTCAGGAAAAGAAGAAATTACAAACCAAGACAAAGCGGTAGTAATCACTGTGCTAAGGCAAGAGTTGAAGTGCAAGTTGAAGCTGCTTCTTCAAGTAGCCGAGATGTCTAGCAGTAGTTATCATGACGCGTGCAAGCGTGCGTACAAGGAGTATCCACGTGAGTTAATTGATGAGATTATATCAATTCGTGATGACAACCCGGACTACGGTTACCGTCGTGTCACACAAGAGCTTCGTAATCGTGGCTTCAACACCAACCATAAGGTTGTGCTGAAAATTATGAAGATGAACGGGCTTCTCTGTACTGCTTTCAACCGTCTGACACGGAAGTACAATTCTTACGCCGGCACTGTCGGACATATCTCACCGAATCGTGTAAACCGTCGGTTCACAACGGATCGACCATATCAGAAGGTTCTCACCGACGTCACTGAAGTCCGTTGGGGATCAGGCACGATGGCTGAACGTGCTTATTTCACCGCCTATATTGATGTTTATAGTGGTGAGATTCTCACTTGGAATATCGATATTCATCCAACTGTCGAGTTCGTCACAAAGCCATTAGATGAGCTTCTACAAAATAGGCCAGAATTGAATTATCGAATGACAATTCACTCTGACCAAGGTTTCCAATATCAAAATTATGAGTATGTATCACGGCTAAAGACTAACCGTGTGTTCCAAAGCATGAGTCGCAAAGCGACATGCCTAGATAACGCAATGGCTGAGAGTATCTTCCACATCTTGAAGGTAGGAACGGTACATAACAACCACTATCAAAGTTATGACGAATTAAAGTCCGCCATAACTAACTATGTCTATTACTACAACAATAAGCGGATAAAAACAAAACTGGCCGGAAGAACTCCGGTTCAATACCGAAATCTTTCCGACCAGTTAGCCGCTTAAACTTCACTCCAATTTTTGGGGTTCAGTTCACCGTTTTCTTATCTGAATATCGTAGAGGTATTACCCTTATTAATGGGAAAATGCTAGAGCGTGTTCGAAATAATAGCGACTTTGCAAAGATTTTCTTTTTTGATCAATTGGTAAATAATTCCGATCGTGGTGAAAATACGGGGAATTGGTTTGTTGACGAAAATACAAAGAAGCTTATGATTTTGGACCATACACACGTATTTCGCATTGGACAACTTTGGAATGCTATTTCGTTGAAACAGGATGAAATTGTTCCTCAACCTTTGTTACCGGAGTTTGAAGGTAGTTTGTATAAAATTTTGCTGGACAAAATTGGTGTTTCAGCGCCATTTTATTCAATTGCGGCACGTTGGAAAAGCTTAGATAGAGAAGATGTGTTAGATGTATTGAAAGATATACCTGATGATTGGGGGATATCTGATGATGATCTAGCAGCGATGGAAGAGTTTCTGGTTTTTCAATATGAGCATGCGGAAGATTTAGAAAATGTGTTGAAAACAGGTTTGGATTGGAAAGGAAAGGTATAATGCGATGACACAAATTAAATACAGTGTGCTACGTTACACACCTAACCTGGTTCGAGCTGAAAATATAATTGTTGGTGTGGCCATTCATGTTCCAGATTTGAAATTGGCGCAGTTCTTTAAGATTAAGAATTCGAGAAGAGTTAGCACTTTTGATGATGAGTACGATAAAGATTATTTTGCAATGGTAATGGATTCTTTGGAATATGAATTCACCTTTGATGAGGGGTCTCTGGATAATAACAGGTTTTTAATGGACAGAATTTCCGATCCTGATTTCTTGACATTACGAACTCAATCGTTTGCTAATGAGTTTAGATTTGATTCCGTAAATACTGTTGAATCTGAAAATGCTGATTTGAAAAATGATGTGGACGAGATTGTGGATTTATATCTATACTACGATAAAGCGCCTGCATCTAGAATTACCCCACAACGTGCTAAGTCTTTGTTAAGCAAACAGGTTAAAGCGGCTGGACTTAAGAGAGAAAGGTCGACAGCTAGGGGGGCTTTTAACAATGATGAAGTGTTCGATTTTGAAGTAGATGGCATACCCACGAAAACTATTACATTTGACTATGCGAGAGAAACATCTTTGAAGAATTATTTGAAAGGTATTGTCTTTGATATTCAGACTGCAGTTAAAAACTTTCAAATTGAAAAAATTAATGTTGTTACGGTACATGAAGAAGAATATCAGGTGGATTTTGAACAACTTAAACAGTATCTAAATGAAATAGAACAGTCTGTACATGTACAAATTACAGTTATGGGGTTGTCTAATTTTTCAGAGACAATAGCTTAGCAACGAAAAACGAGGCACAATGTGCCTCGTTTTTCGTTGTAGTCATCATGAATCACCAAAAATGTATGACGGACTTTAAGGAACGTGTAATATAGGAGAAATGTTTTATTTATAAACTTGAGAAATCATTTTTCAAGTTCATAAAAGATGGCCTCTTTGTGATTAATTCATTATAGAAGCACTTTTGGGCGGGACGATGCTTTTAATAAAAATAAAACTGCTAAACTGTATAAATCATAAACGCAAGCATAGAAAGGAAGAGTGCTGTAGATGGGTAATAATGAAGCGAAAGGAAGACGAGTAGTTTTTTTTTCGGTGGATAATTGGCAATTGAATAAAAATTTGCCTTATGGTGAGGAGGTAATCGATTTTGTTTGGTATATGGGATTAAACTGGAAACAAAAACAAAAATCATCAATTTCGTTACGAAGTGCGGTTAATGAAATCTACCCAAGTAAAAAAGTTTTAGAAATATCAACAAAATCTGACAATTTTGATTTTGCTACAAAACTTAGTGCGTTTAATTTAACGGTGGATGGAATTGTGATTGAGAACGCGTTTCAATCTAGTAAGCAATTTGGAAATAATAAAGAGAAGGTTCAAGGAATATTAAATTTGTCTCCGGTGGAAGCTAAAAGAAGAATTAGGATGGAAAAGTCCGCTTTAACCGGATTCGAATATGCTGGGAAAGAATGGCCTTTAGAACCTAAATCTATGTTTTATGATTCACTTTACTTAAAAGCACTAGTTCAAAATCAAGATTTGTCTGAACAACTTCTTGAATATGATACTTTTACGGATATTGAATTTAACCAGAAAATTGCATACGACAAAGTTAAGGGGCCTTTTAATACTCAAGCTAGATCAGCTGCTATATTTGTGAGTTTGCGTCGTGCAGGAATAACTAATTCCGAAATACTATTTTTTGTTAATAATCCTTTATTGATGCCTCAACTATATGGATCGATTTTGGAAGCGGAACACGATAAATTTAAGCACTATCAACAAAAACAACAGAGCTTGTTTTAATAATAAATGGAACGAAAATGGTAAATAGAGATCAAATAAAAAAATTTTTTTATGAACGTGGAATACAGAACTTAGTACATTTTACACCTACCGAAAATTTAGCCTCAATTCGGGCAATAGGATTGGTACCGAGAGGAAAACTAGAAAAAGAAAAAATTAAGTTTGCTCTTATGATGAGATTCCGGACTAGTTTTTCTAGTTTGGTAAAATATCATCATAGGAGTATTTTTATTTATGGTTACAGGTTATGAAGAGGACTTTAAAAAGTCCATCGTGGAGATGGTTAAAGCGGGCCGTCGGCCCGATGAATTATCCAAGGAATACGGTCCTTCAGCCAATTCAATTCCAATTATCCACAAAAATTTGGTACAGGGGCACCGCATCACACGCGTTCTGAGTGCTTTGAAAATTCCAATGTCCACTTACTCTGACTGGATCCATTGGGAGCCGAGCGCACAAGAAATACAACACAACAAATTGAGAATTGCCGTCGAATCAATTTACACAGCCAATAAAGGCATTTATGGTTATCGACGAATTGCTAAAACCATGCGCGACTTATTCAAACTAGCAATCAGCGACCGCTTTGTATGGCAATTGATGAGTGAAGCTGGCTTGAAATCGCGTATGCAAAAGCGATATAACAAGCCTACAACAGTCAATGACAAAGATCAGATGCCAAATCTCATTATCAATCTGGATGACCTAAGTGGCGTAATTACAACTGACATTACGTATATCCAGTTGACCGATAAGACATGGGTTTACATGGCTAGTGCATATGATCCGGAAGACCGTAAGGTGCTGTCGTATCGAATTGCAGATACGATGACAGCTCAACTAGCAACCTCAGTAATCGTTAAGGCGCTAAGACGAGGTGAAAAACCACTGTATGTGCATAGCGATATGGGAAGCCAGTATACCAGCGAATTGTTTGAAAATACACTGGAGTCCATAGGTATTAGGCACTCTTACTCCCGTAAAGGGCACCCTTACGATAATGCCCGCATCGAAAGTTTTCACTCGTTACTCAAGAGGGAGCTGATCTACCAACAGGATTTCGAGAGTATCGCTGATGTGCAAGCCGCTGTTGGATGGTACGTCAACTGGTATAACAACAATCGTATATCACTCCGTGATGCCGCCTAGACCAATTTCTAGATGACATAAACGCGATTATACAAATTTGCCTATACACCGGCGTTTACAAGCACTGACTTTGTGAAGTCCAAAAATCACTCTGACAAGTGCTTATTTGCTATACCCTCAGACTTGTGAAATTCAACAAAATCCAAACTAGACCACCGTAACTCCATAGCCTCCGGCAGGCACAGGGGCAAAACCCCGGACCCCATTAAAAAATGACCCAAAATCTGTACGAAATCAGGTCATTTTGAAAAATTTTCGTGGTACGAGCCCTAGCGGGCTCTAAAAAGAGGTCCGGAGTCTTGACATCAGAGCCGGAATACGGATAACTTGTCTGCTTTCTATGGGAATCTTTAATTCCATATACTCCGTCACGTTTTATGGAGTCCACCCAGATTCCAAGCGTTGATGATCCCTTAATTCCGAATTTCTTGCGTATTTCAACAGTCGGTACACCTTTGAGGTACAGAGAAACTGCTTCTATTTGAATTTCTTTTGAAAACATACAAAAACCCCATGAGTTAGATTTGCTCCAACTCATGGGGTTCAGTTCACGGCGCCACGGACTGCGTTAACATCTTTTAACTCCGTGGTTTCTTCTACTAACGATGTAGGTAGGAGACCTACATCGAAATCAGGTATAGGCAACCCCAACAACTTAGCAAGACGACCCGCAACAAGTTCGTTAAACAAAAACTTACCATCATAATCGTCATGAATATATTTCATTACATACTGTTTATGATCTTCAGCTTCGACTCGAACGGGGCGTGTCATCCCAACCCTCATTATTTCGTAAAATTTGATAACCCGTTTCATGTCCCATCCTCGTATACAAATATACCCCATACTACCATATTTCACGCATTTAAAGTGCTAATGAGCTTACCAAAAGCGACGAAAAGCAAAAGCATCTCATAATAAGCATTACTTTTATGATTATATTTTAAAAAAGAGCTAGTCCAAGAAAGACTAGCTCAAAAAGTTCCAAGCGAACTGAAGGTTTCAAATTGTTGGTCCCATCAGTCCCCATAACTGGCGTAAACGCCGGTCTGACAGCACTCAAATTACTTTGAGAACTTAGCTTCGTGGAACTTCTTCATGATGCCTGCGTTAGACAACAAGTTCTTAACAGTATCTGATGGTTGAGCACCGTTGTTCAACCATGACAATACCAATTCTTCGTTCAACTTAACTTCGGCAGGCTCAACCAATGGGTTGTACGTACCAACAGTTTCGATGAATCGACCATCACGTGGTGAACGTGAGTCAGCAACTACCACACGGTAGAATGGGCGCTTCTTTGAACCCATGCGCTTCAAACGAAATCTTAACAGCCATGTTTATTTTCCTCCAGTTGTTTTTCTACAAGAATTATAATAACAGTTTCTCGAGTGCCTGTAAAGTGTTTTTCCTTTACACGTTGAAATTTCTTCAAAAATCAACGTTTTGGCGGTCTCGAGGCGCTACTTCACTTGCAATAGGTTAATATTTTAGCGCACTCTGTGAAAAATTTAAATAGAAAACAACCACTTTCAGCTATTCAACGATAATATTATCAGTTAAATCACGATAAGCTTGCGTCGCATGCAACGACGTGTACGCTTGATTCAGATCGACATCCACCGTTCGACCATCCATAAACGTTACCGATCGTTTTGTTCCGTCAATAAATTTTAAGGTGATGAGTTTATTGCCGTCGCCGTCAAGCAGCCAAGTCTCACCATTCCCCTGGGGCGATGCATATAGCTTCGTATCATCACCCACGGTTACCCCAGCAGATAACATCATCAAGGCGATACGTTGTTCCATCGTCAAATGTTGAACATTTGGATCAACTTTAACTGGTGTATCGGCTAATTTTAGCGGTTGCGCGGAACCAATTTTAATCGGCAAAGCCTTTTTTTCATCATGGGTGACAGTTACTCGTTGTGCCTCCGCACGGCGCTCTTTAATTTCTAACCCGCCAATTGTCAGTCCAACGCCTACCATCCCCAAAAGCAGCCCCATGCTAAACCACCTGCTTGCTTCCTTCAATTGTATCTTTTGTTTCATACGCACGTACCATTTCAAAAAAATAAGCTCAGTCGCCTGAGCCTATCTAGCTTATTTTGCAATAACTTGTTCAGCCGTTACTTCTGAGGTCGACATTGTCGTTAATACTTCAGATGTAACCAAATCACTACTTTGTTGTGCAGCAATAGCTGTTGTTTCCAACGCTGTTACAACACCAGCAAATAGCAACAAACCAAACACCAATACTAGCGCCGTAGCAATCGTTCGCGTGCGCCGAGCATGTGTGACACGTGTTTCCATAATCGTATTCCCCCTAGATATGTCCTAACTTTATTTATTACAGTTAGTTTACAACTAGATAACGACGATTGCTTTTCTAAAGCGTTAATGTAAATCACTTAATTTATGAATTTTTGAAAACGTTTTCAAAAAATAAAAGACCCGATTATCACCGTCGCGACAATTGAGCCTTTTGCAAATTGTGATCACAATAAGTGAAACAAACCCATGCGCATGAGTTTATTTCGTCGCTAGCGGGTGATCGATGTTTATAGTATCGCTGATAGGTGCGATATTTTCAGGATGAAACTGTAACGATTTTCTGAACAAAACGCCGACAAAAAAGGCCAGAGATATAATCTCCGACCTAATTGATTACTTCTTATTCTTCTTAGCTAGCATTTGCTCACGCAACATAGCTACCTTATCAGCCTTTGAAACGGCACCCTTCTTTTCAGATTGGTACTTTACGTTCATGGCTTTCGTCTTATCATCTAGTAAATAACGACCCATAATTAACGACGCTTCTTCTTATTCTTTTGAATACGACGAGCCATTTGCTTCATCGCCATGTTTGCCATCTTGCCCTTTAGGCCACCGCCCATACCAGGCATTCCACCTGGCATTCCTGGCATGCCGCCACCCATGGCACCCATCATTTGTTCCATGCCGGCCATGTTACCGTTCATCATACCGCTCATCATCTTCTTCATTTCATTGAATTGCTTAATCAAACGGTTAACTTCAACAACTGGACGCCCAGCACCAGCCGCCAAACGACGACGACGTGATGGGTTCAACAAATCTGGGTTCTCACGCTCAGCAGGTGTCATTGACATCACAATGGCCTTAATGTGCGCCATATCCTTAGGGTCAACCTTTACGTTGGCCAAAGCTGGATTATTAGCCATACCTGGAATCATCTTCAACAAGTCTTCGATTGGTCCCATGTTTTGCACTTGATCCATTTGGGCAATGAAGTCGTTAAAGTCAAACGTGTTTGACTTCATCTTTTCCATTGTCTCGGCTGCTTGCTTTTCGTCAAAGTCCTTTTGGGCCTTTTCAATCAACGTCAACAAGTCACCCATACCAAGGATACGGCTGGCCATACGATCTGGATAGAAGACATCCAAATCAGCCATCTTCTCACCTTGACCGACGAACTTGATTGGCTTACCCGTAACGGCACGAATTGACAAAGCCGCTCCACCACGTGTATCACCATCCAACTTGGTCAAAACAACACCAGTAACGTCTAAGCGCTCGTTAAAGCCTTCAGCCGTTTCCACTGCGTTTTGTCCAGTCATGGCATCGACAACCAACAAGATTTCATCTGGGTTAGCGATTTCCTTAACGTCAGCCAACTCTTGCATCAACGCTTCGTCGATTTGCAAACGACCAGCCGCGTCAATGAAGACGTAATCTGACTTCAATTCAGCCGCCTTGGCCAAACCTTGGCGCACGATTTCACGTGGATCAGCGTCTGTTCCCATTTCAAAAACAGGCACATCAATTTGCTCACCCAACGTCTTCAATTGATCAATGGCAGCGGGACGGTAAACGTCGGCTGCAATCATCAATGGACGTGCGTTCTTCTCGTTCTTCAACTTCAAAGCTAGCTTTCCGGCCGTAGTCGTCTTACCAGCTCCTTGCAAACCAACCATCATGATAACCGTTGGAATCTTGTCAGATACGTTCAATGGCACATCTGACTCACCCATCATGGCAGTCAATTCATCATTAACAATTGACACAATTTGTTGGGCAGGATTTAACCCATCCAACACCTTAGCACCAGCCGCTTTTTCACGAACGTTACGAACAAAGTCCTTAACAACCGTGAAGTTAACGTCGGCTTCCAACAATGCTAGACGAATCTCGCGCATTGTCTCGCGCAAGTCCGCATCTGTCACCTTTCCCTTGCGACGCAATCCGCTCAAGGCATTTTGCAATCGCTCCGTCAAACCTTCAAAGGCCATGGTTTACTCCTCTTCTAATGTCACCAAACGCTCAGCTAAATGAGTTAGCTCAGCATCATTGGGATACTTTTCTTGAATATAGTCGTTTAATTGCTCGGCCGCAGCTTGGCGCTGAAGATAATCGGCAAACAAGTGTAGCTTGGTTTCATAATCTTCCAGCAATTGTGTGCTGCGCTTTAGATTATCATACACGGCTTGGCGTGAGACCTCAAATTCTTCAGCAATCTCACCTAGCGAATAATCATCAGCGTAGTACAACTGCAAATAGTCGTTTTGCTTAGACGTCAGCAATGGTTGATAGAAATCAAACAAGGCATTCAAGCGCGTGTTCTTTTCTAGCTCCATTACTTCTCATCCTCCAACAAACTACCAAACAAACTCTTGGCAAAGTCATCGGCGTCAAACGGTTGCAAGTCACCAACTTGTTCACCAAGTCCAACCCACTTAACCGGCAAGTGTAGCTCGTTTCGAATTGGCAGGATAATACCACCCTTGGCAGTACCATCAAGCTTCGTCAAAACGATTCCCGTCACATCAGTTGAATCCTTGAACAAGCGTGCTTGTTGCAAAGCGTTTTGACCTGTTGTCGCATCCAAAGCCAACAAAACTTCTTGTGGCTCATTTGGCAACTCACGCGTGATAATGCGCTTCATCTTAGCCAACTCTTGCATCAAGTTCACGTTATTTTGCAAACGACCAGCCGTATCAACAAACAACACATCAGCGTTTGTCTCAATAGCTGTCTTCACACCGTCGTACACAACTGAGGCCGGATCAGCATTTGGCTCACCAGCGACAACTGGGATATCATTACGCTCACCCCAGGCTTGCAATTGTTGTGTGGCACCAGCACGGAATGTATCCGCAGCTGCTAACAATACCTTCTTGCCTTCAGCCTTATAACGAGCAGACATCTTACCAATCGTCGTCGTCTTACCAACCCCGTTAACACCAACGAACAAAATAACCGTTGGGCCTTCAGGAGCGAAGTGCATTGATGCATCTTCATTAACACCTTGTGAACGATAATGATCAACCAACTTATCAACGATGACACGTGAAATATCGGCCTTGCTCTTGGCGTTCTTCAACTTAACTTCATCGCGCAACTCATCCGTCAATTGCAACGCTGTTGCGGCACCGACGTCAGCCCCAATCAACGTTTCTTCCAAATCTTCGAAGAAATCCTCGTCAACTGAACGGAAGTTGGCCATAAAGGCATTCCAACGCTCCGACCAAGTCTTACGTGTCTTCGTCAAGCCCTCATCCAAGTTAGTTTCCGAAGTCACTTCAGTAACTGGCGCTTCAGCCTCAGAAACAACCTCTGGTTCTACAACCGGTTCAACTGTTTCCGTTTCAGCTTCTGGTTCAGCCACAACAGGTGCGACCTCCTCATGTGTAGGCAACACAATCTCAACCGCTTGATCGGCAGTTGGTTGCAACACTTCAGCCGCTAGTGTTGTTGGCTCAGCTGGTGCTTCTCCATTTTCCCATGTGCTTGGGTACAACACTTCAACTTTGACAGTTGGGGTTTCAGGCTTTTTCTTAAAAAAATCAAACAATCCCATTGTTCATTTCCCCATTAATTTTCTGCTAGCGTATTGTCTAGCTCTTGCAAGTTAACCGATACCATCGTTGAGACACCTGGTTCTTGCATAGTAACACCGTATAGCACATCGGCATTCGTCATCGTACCCTTACGGTGAGTAATCACAATAAATTGGGTACGATCATTAACTTCATGCAAATAATGTGCAAAACGGTCAACGTTGGCTTCATCAAGCGCGGCTTCCGTTTCATCCAAAACCGCAAACGGTACAGGACGAACTTCAAGAATTGCAAACAGCAAGCTAATCGCCGTTAGCGCCTTCTCACCACCAGACAAAAGACTCATTTGCTGGAATTTCTTGCCAGGTGGCTGAGCCTTAATATCAACCCCTGTGGATAACAGGTGTTCTGGGTCAGTGAGTTCGAGCTTTGCTTGACCACCACCAAACATCTTAACGAAGATTTCTGAGAAGTGCGCTGCAATTGCATCAAACGTTTCCTTGAAGCGCGTTTCAACTTCTTCATCCATCTCTGACATCGTTTGGCGGAGGTTATCTTGGGCGTCAATCAAATCAGTTTGTTGTTGCGTCAAGAAGTCATAACGCTCCTTAACTTCAGCATACTCTTCAATTGCGTTCAAGTTAACGTTTCCGATTTCAGCCAAGCCTTGTTTCAACAACTTCAATTGTGTTCGAATGCTGTCAATTGGCATATCAGACATTTCAGCCTTCGCAAACTCAAATGACGTGTCATACGTTTCTTCCAGTGCACGCTCGCCATTTTGAATCGCAGCACGCAACTCTCCTTGACGCCCGCTCAACTTACTTAGCGTTGACATGGCATCAGTTTGGGCTTCTTGTGCTTGGACAAGCATCCCCTCGGCCACATTGATACGTTCATTCAAATCAGCCAGCTTGTCCGTCAATTCAGCCAACAAATTAGTGGTTGCTTCCTTGTCAGTGTTGGCCGTTGCCAATTCAGCTGACAAACGTTGTTGCACGTCGCTTTGATCAGACGTTAAATCAGTCATTTGTTGTTGATAATTGTTCAAACGGGCTTGTTCGGCTTCAATTTGTTCAACAATATCTTCGTGACGCACTTGGGCGGCTTGCACATTTGCTTGGGCTGTTGCCAGCTCAGCACGCAATTCCGTCAACTCAGTATCAGCATCTGAAATGCGGGCTAACAATTCCGTACGTTCATCGGTCAATTCAGTTAATTGCGCTTGCAACTTAGCTTGCTTGTCCGTTAAGTCAGTAACTTCAGACGCATTCTCAGCAACCATTGTTTCGTGATCAGCCGTGCCTGAGTTTGAAACATTAAACTCATAACTCAAGGCTGTCTTCTCTTTTTGCACTTGGGCCAAACGTTCTTCAGCAACTTGTAACTTAGCTGTTGCTTGTTGGGCACGTTCATTAGCCGTTAGCACCTTAGCTTGTTGCTCGTTAAATGCCGTCGTTACATTTTGCAACTCCGCATCAATTTCACGAACCTGGCGTTCCAAAACCGCCGTTTCATCATGCAACGTCGCAACTTGCGCCGTCAGTGTTTCCACTTCGTTTTGTTGTGAAAGCAATCCGTTACCTTGGTTACGATTTGCCCCACCAGTCATTGATCCACCGGCGTTCATCACTTGACCATCAAGAGTTACAATGCGGACACGTTGTTGCAATGCGCGAGCCATCGGCACTGCCTCGTCCATCGACTTAGCAATCACCGTCGTACCCAACAAGTTTTTCACAACCGTGTTATATGTGACATCCGTCTTCACCAAGTCAGCCGCAATGCCGATAAAACCAGGTTGGTTTTGTGCAGTCTCAACTTGTCCCTGTTGCAATTCACGTGAACGAATCGTTGACAATGGCAAGAATGTGACACGCCCTAAACGATGTTCCGTCAAGTAGCGGATAGCTTGCTTACCAACTTGTTCACCAGTCACAACCACGTTTTGCAACGCACCACCAAGGGCTGTTTCAATCGCCGTTTGGTGAGGTGCTTCAACTGAAATCAATTCAGCCAAAACCCCATGAATGCCTCGGAAATTATCCTTGGCCTTCATCAAGTTACGCACACCTTGGAAATAGCCATCATAGTTTTCTGACAAGCGACTCAACGATTGCAAACGCGTTGACAATCGTTGATCCTCTTCCATCTTGCTAAACCATTCCTGGCGTTGCGCCTGACTTTTCGCTTCAAGATCCTTACCAGCGTTTTGCAAGCGAACGAACTCAGCTTGGGCATCTGCCAAAACAGCCGTTGCTTCGTCAACCTCGGCTTGAGCATCCGTCACGTTAGCTGTTGCAGTTGCAATTTGTTCATCTAGCAACGTACTACGTTGTTGCAAACGTGCCGATTCAGCATCATTACGTTCATGTTCTTGCGCCAAGTATGACTGCTGATTCTTCGCCGTCGTCAACGCCTGCATCGCATCAACCAAGTTCGCACGAACTTGCTCGATTTCCTCACTAACCGCCGCTTCTTGTTGGCGTGGATGTGAGGCTGTCAATTCAGTAATCTGCAAACGTAATTCGTCTGCGGTTTCTTTTTGACTAGCCACCTTCTTTTGACGTGTTGCTTCCGTGACCTTCAAATCAGCCAAACGCGATTCAACCTGTGCAATTTGTGCCTTTAATTCACGTGTCGCATTTGAACGATTTGCTGAACGCTCAGCTTGCAACTTTTGCTCACCGCTCAATTGCTCAACCGCAGTCGTCAACGCCAGCAACTTGTCTTGCGCTTCTTGGCGGGCTGTTTCTGCTTGTGTGCGCTCATCCTTCATCGCCGTCAACGAGTCCGTCTGTTGCTTCACAACTTTTGCTTGTTCATCACTAGCTTGTTCAGCCCCAGCCAACTCACGGGCGATTTCAGTTTGCTCATTGTACCAATCAGTTAGTTCCAATACCAATCGTGATTGGTCCAACTTATCAAATTGCTTCTTGGTTTCAAGATAATCTTGCGCCTTCGCTGATTGCTCAGCCAATGGCTCAACGCGTCCTTCCAATTCATACAAAATATCTTGGACACGATTCAAATTTTCTTGGACGCCAGTCAGTTCTTTTTCAGCCTTGTCCTTGTTTTGCTTGTACTTATAAACACCTGCGACATCTTCAATAATCGTTCGTCGGTCTTCAGGCTTAGCACTAAAAATGCTCTCCACACGGCCCTGCGAAATGATTGAGAAACTTTCGCGTCCCAATCCAGAATCCATGAACAACTCATGGATATCCTTCAAACGTACTGTCGTACCGTTAATTTGGTAACGTGAATCACCATTTCGGTAGAGCGTACGGGTAATTCGAATTTCAGAATATTCTGAATTCAAATAATGGTCGGTGTTGTCGAATGTAATCGACACTTCCGCACGGTTAAGTGGCGCGCGTTGTGCCGTTCCGCCAAAGATGACGTCAGACATTTTGTCACCACGCAATCCTTTGGCAGATTGTTCACCCATAACCCAGCGAATCGATTCGATGATGTTTGATTTACCAGAACCATTCGGTCCAACAACCCCTGTGATTCCTGGCATAAATTCAATCTTGGTACGATCGGCAAATGATTTAAATCCACCAATCTCCAATGTTTTTAATTTCATACCGATTCCCTAGTTCTTCGTCAAAGTTTGATAAGCTGCACGAGCGGCTGCCTTTTCGGCTTCCTTCGTTGACTTTCCCTCTCCAGTCGCCAACGCTTGCTCGTTGACCGATACCTCAACCGTAAAGATTTGTTCATTGTTCTCAACTGGGCGTTCAGATATCTTTGTGTAAGCAATCTTTACGCTACCATGACGTTGCAAGTGTTCTTGCAACTTAGACTTGTAATCGACGAATTGATCGTAGAACCCTTCATCAATCTTCGTGAACATAATTTCACCAAGAAAGTTCATGACAACCTCTTGACCCTGGTCCAGGTACAAGGCGCCAATAAATGCTTCCCACAAATCTTCGAGCAATGAATCACGGTTTCGTGCGCCGGACAGTTCTTCACCACGTCCCAGTTGGACATATTGATCAAGATGCAACTCACGTGACAAAGCTGCAAAAGCGCGAGTTTGGACCATAGAAATTCGCAACTCTGTCAATCGACCTTCATCCCAATCTGGATAACGCTTGAACAAGTACACCGCCGTTGATTGTTGCATAACCGCATCCCCAAGGAATTCTAGGCGTTGGTAATCGCGACCAGTGTAATTTGGATGTTCGTTAATATAGTTTGCTTGTGTTAGTGCCTCCTCCAATAATGACACGTCATTAAAATGGATATTATGGGCAAGAGCTAATTCTGCTTGAAGTTGTTTAAACATAAGCCGTCCTTTCTAGATATACTAGTCAATTATACCAGAGAAACCGTTGGTATAACGACGTTTTTTGTTGTGTCACAAGATTGAAAAAAGGCAAGGTGAACTGAACCCCAAAAATTGGAGTGAAGTTTAAGCAGATAACTGGTCGGAAAGATTTCGGTATTGAACCGGAGTTTTTCCGGCCAGTTTTGTTTTTATCCGCTTGTTGTTGTAGTAATAGACATAGTTAGTTATGGCGGACTTTAATTCGTCATAGCTTTGATAGTGGTTGTTATGTACCGTTCCTACCTTCAAGATGTGGAAGATACTCTCAGCCATTGCGTTATCTAGGCATGTCGCTTTGCGACTCATGCTTTGGAACACACGGTTAGTCTTTAACCGTGATACATACTCATAATTTTGATACTGGAAACCTTGGTCAGAGTGAATTGTCATTCGATAATTCAACTCTGGTCTGTTTTCTAGCAGCTCATCTAACGGCTGTGTGACAAACTCGACGGTTGGATTTAAATCGATATTCCAAGTGAGAATTTCACCACTATAAACGTCGATATATGCAGTGAAATAAGCACGTTCTGCCATTGTGCCTGATCCCCAGCGAACTTCCGTGACGTCAGTGAGAACCTTCTGATATGGACGGTCCGTTGTGAACCGACGGTTAACACGATTTGGTGATATGTGACCAACAGTGCCAGCGTAAGAATTGTACTTCCGTGTTAAACGTTTGAAAGCAGTACAGAGAAGCCCATTGATCTTCATGATTTTCAGCACAACCTTATGGTTGGTATTGAAGCCACGATTACTAAGTTCTTGTGTGACACGACGATAACCGTAGTCGGGGTTATCGTCACGAATTGATGTAATCGCATCGATCAACTCACGTGGATACTCCTTGTACGCACGCTTGCACGAATCGTGATAACTACTGCTAGACATCTCAGCTACTTGAAGAAGCAACTTTAATTTGCACTTCAATTCTTGCCTTAGCACAGTGATTACTACCGCTTTGTCTTGGTTTGTAATTTTTTCTTTTCCTGTGCTAAGGCCTCTAGTTTTTCCAGATAGGCCACCTTGATGCGAAGTAGTTCGTTCTCTTCTTCAAGCTTCTTAATCTTGTCGTGTTCTTGCTTATTCATGGTTTGGTTCCGCCTTCGTTTATCAGGTTTTAGACGACCGGATTCCAACGCGCGTTCCCACTGCCAAATTTGAGCAGGAGTCCGTATACGGAACTTCTTCGCTGCTACAGGTAGAGAAGCGTGATGTTCTAATCGCCATCTTATAACCTTGATTTTAAAGGAGTATGAATAGTTTGTCTTGCTTCGACTTGGATTATTAAGACCTTCGATCCCAAGCATCTTAATGTTGGTTAGCCAATTAAGAATGGTGGCGTCACCTTTGATTCCAAACTTCTTCCGTATCTGCTTAGGTGGCACGCCTTTCAGATACATACTAACTGCTTCAAGTTGTACTTCCTTTGAAAACATAACAAAACCCCGTAAGTTAGATTTACTCCAACTTACGGGGTTCAGTTCAATGAACACTCGAAGTGTCCTTGCCTTTAGTTTACAAATATTAAACGCGTGCTGCGATGTAATCAACAGTATCGTTGATCGTAATCAACTTTTCAGCGTCTTCGTCAGAGATTTCTGCACCAAATTCGTCTTCCATCTCCAAAACCAATTCAACAAAGTCAATTAAATCAGCATCAATATCAGTCAAAAAGTTCAATTCACCGGTTACCTTAGCTGGGTCCAACTCAAAGTGGTCCGCAACCAATTCGATAACCTTATCCATGATTTCTTGTCGTTCCATTATTCCGTTTCCTATTCGCATATTTAACGTTAATTAGTGTAACGCTATTCGGCCGAACCGTCCACTTCATTCTCTGGACGAGCAGACAAATCTTCCTTATGGTCAGCAACGAATTGCTGTACCTTACCAACCAAATCAGCTTCCAACATCGTGTGGATTTGCTTCATCGTGTTGGCAACGGCATCAGGACCAGCTGAACCGTGCGTCTTAACAACGGGTGCGTTAACACCGATAACAACGGCACCACCGTGTTGTGAGTAGTCCAAACGTGATTGGATACCCTTCAACGCTGGCTTCAACATGGCACCAGCCATCTTCGTCTTCAAGCTACCGTTCATGATGGTATCCTTGATCAACTTCAACATTGACAATGCTGTACCTTCGATTGACTTCAAAGTTGCGTTTCCTGAGAAACCATCAGCAATCACAACATCAGCAGGTCCTTGCAAAACGTCACGTGCCTCAACGTTTCCAACGAAGTTCAACAAATTCTTGTCTGAGCCATAACGCAACAATTGGTGAGCTTCCTTGTGGACTTGGTCACCCTTGTCTTCTTCAGTTCCGTTGTTCAACAAACCAACACGGGGTTGGTCGTAACCCAAAATTTCGTGGGCATAGAATGAACCCAACACACCATATTGGTACAAGTGAGCTGGACGGTTTTCAGCATTAGCACCCATGTCCATCATCACGAAGGCATCGTGAGGACCATCAAAGGCTGGCAAAGCCGTCATCAAAGCTGGACGATCAATTCCCTTGATACGACCAACGATAAAGATACCGGCTGCCAACAAAGCACCAGTGTTACCAGCTGAGAAGACAGCATCAGCATCACCATTCTTAACGGCTTGCGCAGCCAAAACCAATGAACTTTGCTTCTTACGACGGATTGACTTAACTGGCTCATCAGCCATAGCAATAACTTCATCAGCCTGGACCAACGTCAAACGCTCTTCGTTCTTAACGAAAGGCTTTACCTTATCCAATTGACCAAACAACAAAAACTCTGTGTCTGGCATTTGGTCACGCGCTAGTTCAACACCAGCAACGATTGCTTCAGGGGCGTTATCACCACCCATTGCGTCAATGGCAATCTTAAACATCATTAAATCCCTCTCGAATTCAAAAAATAATTACTAAAATAAATGCTAGAACAAATCTAACACACTTTTAGGAGTGGGTAAAAGTAAAAGGCGTATCTTTTTTAATCAAAATTACGATATCGCGCCATTGTTTCTGACAGCATGTCAGCCAACGGGGCCAATTCCGGATCTTTATCCCAATCAGGCTTAGAAACAATCTCAATCGCTTCCTCTTGTGCAACGGTCATCATCGCCAAATCCGCAACGGGATCACCGACACGGAATTCAGGCACGCCAGATTGACGATTACCAAGAATATCACCAGCTCCACGAAGTTCCAAATCCTTTTGGGCGAGCACGAAACCATCAGTTGTTCCCACCATCGCTTCCATGCGATCAATCCCGTATTGGGTTTTCGGATCACTAATTAGGAATGTGTATGACTGACGGCTGCCTCGTCCAACGCGCCCGCGCAGTTGGTGTAGCTGCGACAATCCAAATCGGTCAGCATCCAAAATCAGCATAACCGTTGAATTCGGTACGTCAACACCGACTTCGATAACCGTAGTTGAAACCAACACTTGGAACTCATTCGCCTTAAAGGCGGCCATCACATCTTCTTTTTCTTGATTTGATAAACGGCCGTGCAACAAGCCAACCTTATACGTTGGTGAAAAGTACTCAGACAATTCAGCATACACCGCTTCAGCATTTTGCACATCCAACGTTTCCGACTCTTCAATCAACGGCGTGACAACATAAGCCTGGGCCCCTTCTTGCAGCTGTGACTTAATAAACGCAATGGTTTTCTCCATTTCATTACTACGTAGCCAGTACGTCTTAATTTGCTTACGACCGGCTGGTAATTGGTCAATGATAGAAACGTCCATCTCACCATACGCTGTAATCGCCAGCGTTCGTGGAATTGGCGTCGCTGTCATTGCCAGAATATCGGGATTCATGCCGATTTCACGTAACGTTGCACGTTGTTGTACACCGAAACGGTGCTGCTCATCGATAACCGCCAAGCCAAGATTTCTAAACGCGATGTCCGGTTAAATCAAAGCGTGGGTTCCGATCAAAATGTCGATATCGCCATTTTCCAAATCTTCCAAAATTTGGCGACGAGCAGCAGCCTTAGTTGACCCTGTTAGCAGTTCAACGCGGACCTTTTCAGGATCGAAAAAGTTGCCAATTGTTTTCGCATGTTGTTGCGCCAAAATTTCAGTCGGTGCCATCAAGGTCGCTTGCATCCCGGCAGTAATCGCTGCATACATGGCCAAGGCCGCCACGACCGTTTTACCAGAACCAACATCTCCCTGTAGCAAACGATTCATGTGAATTGGACGCTTCATATCACGCACAATTTCATTCACCACACGCTTTTGAGCATCCGTTAGTTCAAATGGCAACGTCGCAATAAACGCCTTTAGCTCATCATTATTAAATGCAATCGCGCGGCCACGGTTATCGCGGTCCATCGACTTGATTACTTGCAGGCGCATTTGAAAGACAAAAAACTCTTCAAATGACGCACTGCGACGTGCTTCAGTCGCAACCTGACCATCAGTTGGCGCATGCATACCAAACACCGTGTCATGATGATTCATGAGCTTATACCGGGTGCGCAAATTACTTGGCACGATGTCTGTGCGTAATAATTCGCCATACTTGCCCAAAGCTTGGATAATCAAATCTTTAATTGTCTTGGCCTTGATTTCCTTTGATGATGGATAAACAGCTTCCATTTCATCATCACCATTACGTGACATTAATTTAATGCCAGATAGACTTTGACGCGTTTTGTCATACGTGCCATGCACCGCAACTTCTTGGCCGATTTCAAGATTTTTACCAATCCATGGTTGATTGAAAAACGACACCATGATTGTGTCATGTTCAACCGTCAAACGGAAGCTTGTACGTGTCTTCTTATACCCGAAGCGGTTAACCACGGGCGGCGATGTCACAACGCCTTTAAACGTTACTTTTTCGCCATCTTGCGTTTCGGCAGGCGTTTTCATCGCTAAGTCGTTATAGCGCATTGGATAGTAGCCGAGTAAGTCATCGATTGTGAAGATGCCCAATTTATTCAGCGCTTGCACACGCTTTGGACCAACACCATCAAGCTCATCAACTAAATCTAATAAACTAGCCATGCTTAACACCTTCCTTTCTGATGTAACATTATACCGCAAAATTAGGTTTTACTGAATATCGGGTTTAGACTTTGCATGGTCAGAATTTCTGCAAACAACACAACGAACTTTAAAATCAAGGTGAGGCTGTTTCCAACTTGCCCATAAATAGCTTTGAAAGCCAGCACAGCTTGCTTCATACAACTTTCCCCGATAAGTTATGGAAACGTTATGACGTTTACGTACACTGACTGCATACAACCCATTGTATGCACAGTGAAATTTATGGAGGATATATATGCGATATTCAAATGGTAACTATGAAGCATTCGCGCGACCACGTAAGCCGGCTGATGCTGATACGAAGTCCGCTCACATTGTCGGTGGTGGCTTGGCTGGTCTAGCTGCAGCGGTCTTTTTGGTTCGTGATGCTCAAGTGCCTGGCAATCAAATTCACATCTACGAAGAACTCTCCATCCCCGGTGGTTCACTCGATGGTGACAACCGTCCGAACGTCGGCTTTGTAATTCGTGGTGGTCGTGAAATGGAAAATCACTTCGAAACGATGTGGGACATGTATCGTTCGATTCCGTCTTTGGAAATCGAAGGTGCCTCATACTTAGATGAGTTTTATTGGCTAGACCAAGATGATCCCAACTCATCTAACACACGTCTCATTTACAAGCGCGGTCAACGCGTGCCAACCGACGGTAAGTACGAACTTGATGACAAAGCAATGGAACTCGTAAAGCTTGTCATGACGCCTAAATCAAAGTTGGGGCGTCAAACGCTTGAAGATTTCTTCACGCCTGATTTTTTCGAGAGTAATTTTTGGAGTTACTGGGCAACTATGTTCGCCTTCGAAAAATGGCACTCGGCGGTCGAAATGCGTCGTTACGCGATGCGCTTCATTCACCATATTGATGGGCTACCTGACTTCACTGCGTTGAAATTCAACAAGTACAACCAGTATGATTCCATGGTTTTGCCAATCATCAAGTACCTGGAGTCACATGGCGTAAACTTCATCTACAACGCCCAAGTCACAAATGTCATTGTTGATGTACAAGCAGATAAAAAGACTGCTAAAGAGCTTTCGGTGACAATTGATGGCACGGAGAAAACAATTCCGTTAACAGCTGACGATTTGGTCTTTGTCACGAACGGTTCAATCACTGAGAGTTCAACTTACGGTTCACACCATCAAGCAGCACCGGTTTCAAAGGCACTCGGTGGTAGCTGGCGCTTGTGGCAAAAACTCGCTGCCCAGTCTGATGAATTTGGTCATCCTGAAGTCTTTTGCGAGAACCTGCCGGACCGTAGCTGGTTTGTTTCAGCAACAGCAACTATCAAGGTGCCTGAAATCGAACCTTACATTGAACGGCTCACAAACCGCAGTCTCCACGATCACAAGGTTAACACTGGTGGCATCATCACCATCACTGATTCAAATTGGATGATGAGTTTCACGATTCACCGCCAACCTCATTTCAAGACCCAAAAAGAAAATGAGACGGTGGTTTGGATTTACGGTTTGTACTCTGATACCAAGGGAAACTATGTTGATAAGACAATTGTGGAAGCAACTGGTGAGGAAATCACACAAGAATTGCTCTACCACCTTGGCGTGCCCGAAGTCAAAATCAAAGAACTGGCTAAGCAAGAAAACGTCAATACGGTTCCGGTGTACATGCCATTCATCACGTCATACTTCATGCCACGTGAGGCCGGCGATCGCCCGGCCGTTGTGCCTAACGATTTAGAAAATTTGGCTTTCATTGGTAACTTCGCTGAATCACCTAGTCGTGACACCGTCTTTACGACCGAATACTCAATTCGCACGGCCATGGAAGCCGTTTATACATTAATGGACGTTGATCGTGCAGTTCCCGAGGTCTACGGTTCAGTATTCGACATTCGCGAATTACTAAAAGCTTTCTACTACATGTCAGATAAGAAGAAGCTCGACGAGATGGACCTACACATGCCAAAGCTCGTTAAACTTGCTCTTAACAAGAAAATCAAAGGCACTTGGATTGAAGAGTTGTTAGCTGAGCAACATCTCCTTTAATCCGGGGTTAAACTTGTAAGAAGTAGTTTTCCCTATTCATTGAACCGTGGATGTAACTCGAAGATAGACAAGAACAACTTGACTGCTGACCTGGGCCTGGGGAATTTCGGAGCGATTTTCTGTGGGACAGAGAAGCCCGACCCGACCGCTGCCCGTCTATGCACCAAAATACCAAGTTTCCAGTTTGGTGCATGCGACCGGCAAGGGAGCCACGGGCAGTGCTCGCGGTTGGGCGTGTCCCGCAGAAAATCTTTGTCGGAGAAATTCCCCAGGCCCAGGTCTCGACGCAACGCGTCGACACTAACATCACACTAAATGCTATGCAAAAAAGCGCCAACACATTCGGAATCCCGAGCGTGTTGGCGCTTTCGTATTTAGTCTTTTACTCGACTGACATCAAGATTGGGTACAATGGCTGGCCACCATCGTGAATCTCGAATTCCAAATCTTCGTCGATTGCCAAACCAGCTTCTTCAAGCTTGTTAGCATCGTCTTCAGATGACTCTTGACCGTAGTATACCGTCACAAGTTCTAAATCCTCGTCAATCATCTTACCTAGCAATTCAACTGCAGCTTGGTGGATATCAGCATTTGGTACTGATACGACGATTTCGCCGTCAAACAAACCAATTGCGTCACCTGAGTGAATCTCCAAACCGTTCAACGTCGTGTCGCGGACAGACGTCGTTACGGCACCAGACTTCACATCACCCAAAGCAGCAGTCATTGCTTCAGCGTTGTCTTCGAGCGTTCCTTCAGGGTTGTAACCCAAAACAAGCGCCGTCAAACCTTGTTGGATTGTACGCGTACGCACAACCTTAACTGGTACGTCAGCAATTTCAACTGCTTGGTCAGCGGCCATGAAGATGTTACTGTCGTTAGGCAAAATCAACGCTTCCTTAGCGCCACTTTCCTTAACGGCATTCACCAAGTCTTGTGTAGATGGTGCTTGCTCAGCATCAATGACAATCGTTGCACCTGATGAAGCAAACAATTCCTTGATTCCCTCACCAGTAGCCGTCGTAATAACTGCCAAATCAACTGCAGGCTTTTCAGCTTCAGCCTTTGCCTCAGCTTCCTTTTGGGCTTCAGCCGCAGCAGCAGCTTCAGCTTGTTGATCACGCATGTTATCAACCTTAACCTTACGCAATGAACCGAAGTGTGTTCCCCAGTTGATAACTTCACCTGGGTCTTCAGTGTGCACGTGCACCTTTACAACTTCATCATCGTTGATAACCAACAATGAGTCACCCATGGCTGCCAAGTGCTCGTAGAACTTGTCGTAATCAAATTCTTGATCGTAAGTCGTTCCCTTTGCAATATCAACCATGATTTCCGTGCAGTATCCGAATTGGATATCTTCAGGGTTCAAGTCACCTTGAACACCGGCGTTGTGCAAAGACATCACCATCGCGTCCAAAGCAGCGTTATCAATTTCAGTCGTGATTTCTTCACCTGACAAAACGGCGTAGAAAGCTTCCAAAACGATAACAAGTCCTTGACCACCTGAGTCAACAACACCGACTTCCTTCAAAACAGGCAACAAGTCAGGCGTAGATGCCAAAGCCTTTTCAGCAGCGTCCAAAGTTTCCTTCATGACAACAACTGCGTCATCTGACTCCTTTGCCGCACGGTTAGCTGCAGCAGCGGCTTCGCGGATAACTGTTAGGATTGTTCCTTCAGTTGGCTTCATAACAGCCTTATAAGCCGTCTCAGCACCACCCATCAAGGCGTCAGCCAAATCACGAGCTGACAACGTCTCCTTGTCGGCAATCTTAGCCGCAAATCCACGGAAGATTTGTGACAAGATAACACCTGAGTTACCACGAGCTCCCATTAGCAAGCCCTTTGACGTTGCTTGTGCCAAGGCTCCCAAGTGCGTGTCCGTTTCGTTACGTTCGTACTCAGCACCACTTGCCATTGACAACGTCATGTTTGTTCCTGTGTCACCATCTGGGACTGGGAACACATTCAATTTATTAATTTTTTCCGCGTTATTCTTCAGCGCATCCGCTGCCGCGTTGATCATCTTACCAAATTCAACGTTGGTAATAGTCGTTACAACTTCCACTTTTCTCAACTCCTTATAACTAGGTTTTTAGTCTCCTAGCATGCGCACGCCTTGTACCGTTACATTAACTTCGCTAGCAACAATACCAAGCATGACATTCAAATCGTTTTTTACACGAGCTTGGACGCTCTTTGAAATTTCAGAAATTTTCATACCGTACCCAACAATGATGTGGACGTCGACAACAACGCCGTTATCTTGTTGACGAACAACGACACCCTTTGAAAAGTTGTCGCCATTCAAAATTTGGTTAACACCATCGCGTAGTGGGTTTTGGCTGGCCATACCAACAACACCATAGTTGTCAGTAGCTGCGCCCCCAACGATTGTCGCAATGACCTCGTTTTCGATTTCAATTGCACCTTGCGTTGTTTGAATCTTAACTGCCATCTTGTATGACCTCCGTATAAAACTATATCTATTCTACCATATCGTAGCGTAGAAATAGGTCCTTATAGCCAATTTCGTTATACCCTGAACAAATACCGTGTATAAAGAAAAAAGCCACCGTAAACGGTAGCTTTATCTATTAAACACGCTCAATTGAACCGTTCTTCAAACCAGCCTTCAAAGTACGAGCTGACAAGTACACCTTCTTAGGTGCTGAACCGTTAATCTTAACCGTCACCTTTTGCAAGTTTGGCTTCCAGCTACGACGGCTTGAGTTAAGGGCGTGTGAACGTTGGTTACCGAAGCGAGTACGCTTTCCGTTGACTGCATCAACTGCCATATGTTTATCCTCCAATCTTAAGCTCTTTTAATTCAGTGCTTTTATTTACTTGAATAATAATATCAAACCCTTACTCGATGTGCAAGGGTTTTGTGTAAAGTATTTTTACTTTACACGATTAAACTGTGTCGGAATTGCGAATTAATCGCCTGTTTGACCAGTCAAGTCCCGACTTTCAATGACCGCAACCATCCCCGACTCAAACGAAAAATGATTAACGTCGCCGTCAAATTCATTCGATGAGAACGAGAATGGATTACCTTGCCAGTTAGTTAGTTTGTACTTTTCATCAATTAAAGTCAAGCCTGTAACTGGCGTTAGTGGCATAAATCCCAAATATTTCATACCCGGTGTGTGCGTAATCGTGTGTGTGCCAGGTAAATAGAACGACACGCGATTTGTCCGATCAATCAAAACGACTTTCGTTGCCAATTGTTGAAAACGTGGCTGCGTAAAAATCCAGATATTAGACAGTAACTGATCGAGACGGCCACCCGTTGCCCCATATATTTCAATCAGGTCAGGGGCTAGCTCTCGTTCAACAATATCTAGTAGCAATTCCGTGTCCGTCTCGTCCTTTTCCGGCTTGGCGCTCACAACCCGAGGCAGCTGCGCCAACGTTTGTTCACGTTCGCTCGGTGTCATCGAGTCAAAATCGCCAACCGTCAGCACGGGTACATGACCTAAGGCTAACAAACGATGTGCGCCACGATCAGCAGCCGCCCATGGACCGGCTAACGTTCCCTGTGCGAGTTCATCCGGCCATTCCGAGATTGGGCCACCGACTAGTAAGCGCAAGCGTTCCATTAGTCTGACGTCACTTCCTTCAAACGGGCAATCTTAGCTGCTGGGTCAACCTTGTCAAAGACGTATGAACCAGCAACGGCAACAGTTGCCCCAGCTTCGTAGGCCAACTTAGTCGTTTCGTCGTTGGCACCACCATCGATTTCGATGTCGTAGTCATAACCCTTTTCACGCTTGATTTCAGCCAAACGGGCAATCTTCTCCAACGTCTCAGGCAAGAACTTTTGTCCACCGAAACCAGGGTTAACCGTCATCACCAAAACTTGGTCAACCATGTGCAAAACAGGCTCGATAGCAGCCACTGACGTACCAGGGTTGATAACAACTTCAGCCTTGATACCGTGGTTCTTGATTTGTTGCAAAGCTCGGTGAATGTGTGGCGTTGCTTCGTAGTGCACACCGATAATATCTGAACCAGCTTCAGCAAAAACGTTAATGTAGCGTTCTGGTTGCTCAACCATCAAGTGAACATCCAAGACCATGTCGGTTACAGGACGCAAAGCCTTAACCCACGCTGGACCGTAAGAAATTGATGGTACAAACATACCATCCATAACATCGATGTGAACAAATTCTGCCCCAGCAGATTCAATCAACTCGATGTCCTTTTGCAAATTAATGTAATCTGCAGACAAAATTGATGGTGCTACCTTAATCGTCATCTCAAAAAACCTCGTATTTTTCTAGTGCTTCTTATCGTGTTTATTATAAACCGGGCGGCGACCCTCAATCAAATCGTAAAACAACTTGTAGTTGTCGTAACGTGATTGCATGATTTGACCAGCCGCCAATGCTTCCTTCACTGCGCAACCAGGTTCGTTCAAGTGAACACATCCTCGGAAACGGCAGTTCGGTGATAATTCATTAAATTCGCGGAAGTAACGTGTCAAATCACGTGCTTCCATGTCGAACACTTCAAATGCTGAAAATCCTGGCGTATCAGCCACAAAACCACCAAACAGCTTAATCAAGCCAACCTGACGGGTCGTGTGACGTCCACGACTCAACGCTTGTGAAACTTCACCTGTTGCTAGGTCCAATTCCGGTGCAATGTGGTTAAGCAACGTGCTCTTACCAGCACCAGTTTGTCCCATAACAACTGACAACTTATCGCTCAGCATGTCTTTAACAGCCGTCAAGCTTGGCTCGTCAAAGGCCTTTTCTGGCAAAATCACTTGATAACCAGCTTGGCGATAACCATCAGCAACCGTCACCATTTCAGCCATTTCTTGTTCATTAAGCAAGTCGGTCTTAGTGAAATAAATAACCGGTTCAATATCTTTTTCTTCAAGTGCGACCAGTTGACGATCAAGCAAATTACTTGACCAATCGGGCATCTTAACTGCCGTCACAACAATCGCTTGATCAACATTAGCGACTGGTGGGCGTACCAAACTGTTATCACGCTCATCAATATCCAAAATATATCCTTCAGACTGACTATCGGCACTAAAAGTTACCCAGTCACCAACTAAAGGCTTCATGTCACGTTTACGGAAATTACCACGTGCTCGTGTACGGAATAGTTCTCCGTCATCAGTTAACACGTCATAAAAACCTGCCAACGCTAATTGAATTTGTCCATGATAGTTTGCCATTTACTCTCCTATATTATCTACGCTTATTGACGAGTAGCAGATTCATTTGCCGAGCTTGATGCGCTTGATGAACTCGAACTACTACTTGATGAAGATGACGAGCTTGATGAAGACGATGATGATGAACTAGATGAAGACGATGACGAACTTGATGACACAGCATCAGGGTTCTGTCCCTTCGAAATGTAAATCAACAGCATTTCATTAGATGTAATCTTCGTTCCTGGGGTGATAGATTGGGCCACAATTTGATCCTTACTCATACTGTCTGAATAAATCTCGTTATATGTGACACTGATGCCGTTTTCATGAGCCCACGCATCAACCGTTCCACGCGTCTTACCGCTAAAGTCGGGAACAGTGTAACGGCTTACCCCAGTTGATACCTTGAATTTGACAGTTGTCTTTGATGGCACAACCTTATCTTCGGCATCGATATTTTGCGATACGATGTAACCGGCTGGAATCGTATCATCAGCGACCTCAGTTTGCTCAACTGTATAGCCCTTATTCTTTAGATTTTCAGCAACCGTCGTGTACTTCTCGTTGACGTAATCACCAAAGCGAACCTTAGCAACCCCCTTGGACACGACCAAATCTACCTTCTTACCAGCTTCTACCGTCTTATCAGCTGAAGGCGTTGAGCGTACCACCTTACCCCGAGCAATGGTTGACGAGTTGGTTGTCGTCACATCACCGAGCTTCAAGTTATTGTCCTCAAGGGTTTGCTTGGCAGCAGCTTGGGTTAAGCCGCGCAAATTAGGCACGTGCACCTTACTTGGTTGCATTGCGCCGTAAATTGCTAGACCGACGACCATTGCCACGACGAAGCCAAGCACGAGCCACACGAAACGCCATGGTGAACGCTTCGTTTTTGGCGTGCCTGTTGTTTCAGGCAGTGCCGCCGCCTTGGCAGTCAATTGATCATCGGTTTCAGCAGTTGCCTTTGGTCGCTTAGCTGCCATATCTTGGATTTGCGCTAATGGCACAACCTTTGTTGCCCCATCGGCGGCATCTTCATTTGGATCAACCCAGCGCGCCTCATCCACGCGATTAGGTGATAACGCTGTCGCCAAATCACTAGCCATCTCAGTTGCAGATGCATAACGACTAAGTGGATTCTTAGCCGTCGCCTTGAGAATAACGTTTTCAAGGGCCTGTGGCATACGTGGGTCGAAATCACGGATTGACGGCATTGGCTCTTGGGTGTGCTTAACAGCGACCGCAACAGCTGTTTCACCGTCAAACGGTACATGTCCTGTTAGCATTTCATACAACATAATTCCAAGCGAATAAATGTCGCTTCGAACAGTCGCAATATCACCCTTTACCTGTTCAGGCGCCATGTAGTGCACTGAACCAATTGCTGTATTCGTCTGCGTCATACCGAATGACGTCTGTGCACGGGCAATCCCAAAGTCGGTAATCTTCGCTTGTCCATTTAGGTCAATCAAGATATTTTGTGGCTTTAGGTCACGGTGCACAATGCCGTTTTTATGCGCTTCAGCAACACCTGACAAGATGTCGCTCATAATTTCAATGACACGAGTCACCGGAATTGGTTGGCGTTCAGCGATGTAGCGCTTCAAATCCATTCCTTCAACATATTCGGTTACCAAATATTGTGAACCACCATCTTCACCGTAATCGTACACTTGAATAATGTTTGAATGCACCAAAGCCGTTGTCGCTGAAATTTCATTTTCAAACCGACGACGTACCGCCTCGTTATCGCGCATATCAAGCCGCATTAATTTAATTGACACATCACGATCAAGAATAATGTCATGGGCGCGATAAACGTTCGCCATCCCACCTTCGCCTAATGGTTCGACAATTCGGTAACGTCCGCCAATCATTTGATTCATTTCCATGTTAGCGTGCCTCACTTTCTTGTCGGCCGATCAAGACTGTGACATTGTCTGATCCACCAGCTTCATTCGTTGCACTGATCAATTCAGCAACTGCGTCAGTGATTGTCGGTGCGTCGTTAATCTTCGCCAAGATTTCCTCATCCGACACGTGCTTAGGCATCCCGTCAGTTGTTAAAACCAACATATCGCCTGGGCGAGTTGCAAATTCAAACACATCCGGTTCTGCCTCTTCAGTGACCCCTAATTGGCGGGTAATCACGTGGCGACCAGGGTGCTTAACTGCCTCGTCCTCAGTAATCGCACCGCGACGAACCAATTCACTTGCCAAATTATGATCAACCGTGAGTTGACGCAATTGACCGTCTCGAATGAGATAAGCACGTGAGTCACCCAAATTAGCAATCACTAATTGGTCTACCAATATGACGGCAATCACCAAAGTCGTTGCCATACCACGCAACGTTCGGTAACGATTGGACGTCGTTAAAATTGTTTCATTTTCTTGGGCCGCCTGGCTTTGTAGCCAGTTACGAGCCGCGACAATATCATGAATGTCAGTTTGTTGCCACTCATTACCAATGTGCGAAACCGCCATGGTCGCAGCAACATCCCCACCGTTCTCGCCTCCAACGCCATCAGCAACGATTGCCAGCTGTGCACCAGCTTCATTGATAAAGACGCCCACGTAATCCTGATTGTCGGCACGAACACGACCAGTATCGGACGCATACGCAATTTTCATAAAAATAAGCCTTCCTTTCAGCGGTTACTTGTTGATTAGGCTTGCTTCTTTTGCAACGTTGCAATGAAGAAACCGTCAGATTCAAAATCATCTGGGAACATGTGGACCATACCACGATCGTCACGAGCATCCAAATCGTAAGCTGTGTACGTTGGTACCAATTCGAAATCTGGGTGCTCAGCCAAGAACATATCAACGACATCTTCGTTTTCTGAACGCAAAATCGTGCAAGTACCGTAAACCATACGTCCACCAGCCTTTAGCTTAGGTGCAGCCGCTTCCAAGATACCCAATTGAATCTTTTGCAAGCTCAAGCTATCTTCAATACTCTTATCGTATCGAATTTCAGGCTTACGACGCAATAGGCCAAAGCCTGAACAAGGTGCGTCAACCAAAATACGGTCGAATTGACCGTCTGTAAATGCTTCATCAACCTTACGGGCATCCAACGTACGAGCATTGATACGATCAGCCACGTGCAAACGTTCTGCGTTTTGGTTAATCAACCCAACCTTGTGATCGTGGATATCAAGCGCTTCGACGTGACCACCCTCAGCGGCATTCAAATAAGTCGCAATTTGCGTCGTCTTACCACCAGGCGCAGCCGCTGCATCCAAAACTTGATCATCGGGTTGGATGTCCAAACTAGGTGCCATCAACATGGCAAATTCGTCTTGCAACGTAACCAACCCATCCTTGAAAGCTTGTGAACTAGCAACGTGACCACCAGCTAGAAGCAAAGCATCTGGTGTTACCTTTGATGGTGTCACCGTAAAGCCTTCTTCTTCCAGAATCTTCGTTGCATCGGCAACTGTCGTGACCGCCAAGTTTACACGCGCTGATTGCGCAGGTGCATCGTTGATTGCCATCGCAATACGTGACGCCTTCTCCCAGCCCAACTCTTCTGTCAATTGGTTAATCAACCAAGTTGGTAATGATGCTTCAACAGACAAACGTTCAACCTTGTCGGTAATTTCGTCAAATGAGCGCACACCTTCACGGTCAATCGCGTGAAGCACACCTGTGACAAACTTACGCACCCCATCGTGGCCACGACGCTTCGCAATATTAATTGCTTCATCAAAGATTGCGTGATTTGGCACCTTGTCCAAGAACTTCATTTGGAACAAAGACACGTACAACAACTCGCGAACCCATGGGTCCAACTTTTCTGGCTTCTTCACGAATGGCTTCAACCAGTACTCCAAAGTCATGCGACGTTGAATAACACCGTAAACCATCGTTGTCATCAAGTGAACATCACGTTCATCCAATTCAGCTTGCTTAACCGTATTGTTCAACTGCAAATTTGAATAGGCACCATTACGAATCTTCTCAAGTGTTCGAATGGCCATGGCACGTGCATTGTGCAGCTCCCATTCGGCAACTTTGTTACTACTTCCCTTGCTCATCGGTAATCACCATGTCTCCTTCTTCGAACTTAGCGTGTCCATTTAAGTACGCCGTTACGTCCATCTTCGGCTTACCAGCTGGTTGCAACTCATCAATTGCAATGATGTTGCCATCGCCAGCAGCTAGCCACAAATCATGCTTGCCCTTCTTAACAACCGTTCCGGCTGGTGCCGTTGTTGTTTCGTCAACCAAGTGGGTACGCTAAATCTTCGTGCGTACGCCGTTAATCGTGGTGTGGGCGATTGGGAATGGGTACAAGCCACGCACATGGTTGTGAAATCTCACGTGCTGAGCGGCTGAAATCCAAAATTTCCTGTTCTGGTGAAATGTTTGGTGAGAACGTCACGTCTTCTTCGGCTTGAGGCTCAGGTTGTACATCTCCGGCAATCAACTTAGGCAACGTTTCCAGCAACAAGTCCCGTCCCAATAGGCTCAACTTATCAAACAATGTTCCTGTGTTATCGTCATCCAAGATAGGCAACGTCGCACGTGAAATCACATCACCGGCGTCCATCTTCTTCACCATGTACATGATTGAGACACCTGTCTCAGCATCGCCGTTAAGCACAGCGTAGTGAATAGGTGCGCCACCACGATACTTTGGTAGCAATGATGCGTGAACGTTAATCGCAGCAATTTGTGCTGCTTCCAACAACTTGGTTGGCAAGAATTGACCATAAGCTGCCGTAATCAACAAATCTGGTTGCATCGCAATGACTTCTGCCATTTCCTCCGAACCAGAAAGCTTTTCAGGTTGCAAGACCTTAATGCCTGCGGCAACGGCGGCTTCCTTTACTGGCGTTGGCGTCATTACACGCTTACGACCAACTGGACGATCTGGTTGCGTCATTACAGCCGCAACCTCGTAGTCATCATTTGCAATCAATGCATTCAAAATTGGCACAGAAAAGTTTGGGGTTCCCATAAATACAATCTTAGTTGTCATGTTGCCAGTCTCCTTTTTATATGTATGAGGCGCATAAAAGCGCCTCTTTTATGTTCTAAATGAAGTTCACAGGGTCACGGTCAATCGTTAAGGTGACACCTTGTTTTTGTAGTCGTTGTCCGGCCGAAACAAGTTCCGTTAACGCTTCTTCTAACCCATCATCATGCTTAAACTTAATCACCATACGGTAGTAGTACTTATTCTTCAAACGTGCGATTGCACCGGTCGAAGGACCAAGCAAAACTGAGTCAGACGCCAAATGGCGCTTGAGCCAGTTCGCTGTCTGATAGGCAACCTTGGCCGCCTCATCTTGACGTTCATGGGCAATCTTAATTTGCACCGTGTAGAAGTACGGTGCGTACTGCCAAGTATGACGTAGATTCATTTCTTGTTTGTAGAATGACTCATAGTCCTGCGTCTTGGCCAACTGAATGGCATAGTGATCAGGGTTAAAGGTTTGGATCACCACTTCACCTTCCTTATCAGCACGCCCTGCACGACCAGCCACTTGAGTAAGTAGTTGGAAAGTACGTTCAGAAGCGCGATAATCCGGCAACCCAAGTGTGGTGTCAGCGTTTAGCACACCAACCAACGTGACATCTGGAAAATCCAGACCTTTGGCGATCATTTGGGTACCCAATAGGATATCCGCCTTCTTCTCACCAAAATCATTCAACATCTTGTCAGTGGCACCCTTACGACGCGTAGTATCGACGTCCATACGGATAATGCGTGCATCAGGCATAATGCGTTGCAACTCTTCTTCAACCTTTTGCGTACCCGTACCATAAGGACGGATACGGTCAGAACCACAGTTGGCACAAGTCGTTGGAATTGGTTCGCTGTAGCCGCAGTAGTGGCATTCCAAACGGCCTGTGTCCTTGTGCACCGTCAAAGCCAAATCACAGTTCACACAACGTGGCGTATAACCACAGTTACGACACATCATGAAGTTGGCATAGCCACGTCGATTCAACATCAGGACACTTTGTTCCTGCTTGTCCATGCGGTCGCGGAGTTGCGTCAATAATTGTGGTGAGAAAATATCATCCCCACCCGCCTTCATTGCTTCACGCATGTCCACAACTTCCGCCTTTGGCAACGGATTGTGCAACGCACGCTCCGTCAACGTTAGCAATGTGTAGACACCGCGTTGCGCACGGGCGCGACTTTCCAATGACGGTGTCGCTGACCCCAATACAACCGTTGCATTGTGATACTCGGCACGCCACAGCGCAACATCGCGGGCGTGATAACGTGGATTCTCTTCTTGCTTATAAGTTGCTTCGTGCTCTTCATCGATGACGATTAGGCCTATGTTTTCTAATGGTGCAAAAATAGCTGAGCGTGCACCCACCACTACCTGCACTTCATGACGCTCGACACGACGCCACTCATCATAACGTTCGCCATCTGACAAACCTGAGTGCATCACCGCCACATTGTCGCCAAAACGTCCCTTCACACGGCGCACCATTTGTGGCGTCAACGTAATTTCTGGCACCAACATCAAGGCTGTTTTACCATTGGCCAACGTATGGGCAATGCTTTGCAAGTACACCTCGGTTTTTCCTGAACCGGTAATACCTTCTAGCAAAAAGGTCTGATTCTCAGCTTTATTCAAGCTAGCCGTAATGGCATCATAAGCAACTTCTTGCTCTGGGTTTAACGTCAAAGCTTCCGTTGCAGCTACTGGGCTGCTCAAACGTGGCAATCGATATTCTTCAATTTCGGCACGCGTAATCCAGCCCTGTTCCTCAGCTTTTTTAATCGTTGGATAATCAAGATGTTGTTCATCAATAACAGTCTTAATTGGCATAAAGTCACGTGGCGCCGTCATCAAAAAGGTCAACAAGCGCGCTTGCTTAACCGCCGTCTTACGTAACTGACGACGTTCATTATCGTAAAAGTCAGCGTCTTGGGTTGGCTTCATCGCCAACACGGTTTTAGCAGTGGCACGGTTGTCCACGACGTACCCAACTTGCAAAACACCTTGTCGTTGTAAACGCTGCAATTTAGGCAATAGCGCTGGTTCAATTTCATGTTCGTCAAACGGAATTTCAGAACGATCCGCAAATAGCAACGCAACGGCTGCATCATCCGTAATCGCATCCGGGTCAACCAGTTGTAACGTCTTCGAATACTTGGCGCGCATCACGTTAGGTAACATTGTTTGCAAAACACTAATGCGGAATGAAAAATTCGTTTCCGCTAGCCAGCCGCCAAGTTGCAAGAGCTCATCATTCAGCACCGGCGTTAGTTCCACAACGCTATCAATGTCTTTCAACTTGTCAGAGTCTTCAGCTTCGTTAATGATGCCGACGACGAATCCCTGAATCAAACGATTCCCACGGCCAAATGGTACGACAACGCGCATACCATCAACGACAATATCTGCCAACTCAGCCGGAATCCGATAGGTATAGGGCTGATTAGTCTGCATTGCCGGTACATCGACAATCACTTGTGCATACATGTAATATTTTCCTTTCATCTGGTCTCTATATTCAATAAGTCTAAAATTTGCTCACTCTATTTTACCAAACTTAGGCAAATCCCCCTAATGACGCCCGATACGCTTTATATTTCCTTTGGTTTTACACCAATTAAAAAGGCCAAGACATCACTGTCTTAGCCAATTTTTATTCTGAGTCACGTTGATTTTTAAATCTTGTCATCGTTAGTTTCACCGCTTCATGCATGAACACATCTAATTCAGCAAATGATGGTGGCATTTGCCAAATAAATAAACGCTTGTTCGGTGCCAGTGGCATCAAATGGTCGGCCAACACAGCGTCTGCAATCGTTGGATCCTCAATATAATCAATGTTCAACTCATATCGACGGCGTAGCAATGACTCAATTTCTTGTTGTAATCCCGGATTATCAAATTCAAGCATAATCGTCATCTTCGGAATCATCACATCACGACTGATGGCATGCAAAAAGACATTGTAAAACATCGCAAATAATCGTGAACGTATCTCATGACTTTCAACCCCAAAATGTTCTCGTATCCCATCAAACACTTGTTCAGTAAAAAGCTCATACTCTGGTAGCAAGGAATGTCGTGGCATCTGATCGTCATGCCCGCGATAATCAATTTTGTATAAGAAATAAACCGCAATCATTGCTCGGTCAAGATTAGTCTTAATATCATCCTCTGTGTCCGCCGGCATCAGCGTTCTAAACTGACGCAAATACTGCTGCTTGATGATGTCGATAATGCCGTTGTAGAAACGGAAATAGTGACGGTCCGCATTTGCTACCAAGCTTGTCTGCAAAAAACCATTACTAATCAATGCGGTCATGCCGTATCGGATTTCCCGGTTTAAATGGCCAGGCGTGATGTTGGTAAACCTTTCCGCCATTTGCTTTACTTTGTCATACACCGCTGCCATTTGTGGATTAAAATCGGGCGTATCAACTAGGACATCAAAGTCATTGTCGCGGGGGATGAAACAGGCAACGCCCATACGTGCGACCCAAACCGCAACGGTAATCGCCATAATGTATTTGCGCCGGACTGAGAGTTTTTTATTTTGTGAAAACTCATAGTAACCGATAATTCGTTGGACGCATTGCATGGTTTCTTCGTCGAAATAATTTCCCAAATCATCGACTGTATCCGTCGCACCGAAAATTAACCGCTCATACATGATGCGCAACACGGTTTCATTTCCTTCAAGTCGATTCGCTGAATTTAGACGAACCCCACTCGCACCCAGACGTTTATTTAATTCGTGCTTGTCTTCGTTCAAATGATTTAAATTCACACCCGATTTTTTGGCAATCTCATTTAATGAAAACGGCCGATCCTTTAACGTCGCAATCAATAGTTGGAAAGCATGCGACTCTAGCGTGTACTTACGCTCCATTCTGACTAGACTCACGCTGTAGCCAGGCAACCAATGAATGATGCGTGTATCGGCATCGTACACCAGTTGGATGTGACGAGGAATATGGTTTTCTTTTTCATCCGCAATCAGTTCCGTGACTAACGTTTCGGTCATGTACTTTGACCACCCAAAACGGGTCTCAATTTCTGCTAACGTCATAAAACTGCCACTGCTTTGGTATAAAAAGCGGAACAGTTGTAACTTCTTATATTCGCGTTTTCCCAATAACCATTCCATCACGAAACTCCCCTACTTGCGCTAATTTACTTGAAATAGTAGCACACGGCGTCATATAACCTCGTGAAGAAAGATTGAAAAAAGACCTAATTCAGTAATATCAGGTCTTTTTGTACTATTCATATTTGTGCTTAAGCTTCAGGTGCGTTGCTCAACGTCCAAGTCAAAGTTGTTGTGTACGTGTCAGCCAAAGCAGCGTTGGCTGGGACCGTCAAGGATACACCATCATCAGTGTGATTCGTTGTGTTAGCCGTTCCTTGGAATGATGCGAAGTAGTTACCAGGCATCGTGCCTTGCTTAGCATCCATAACCGTGCTGTTTTGATCAGACAATGTGTTGGCTTGGTGGGTAATCGTTGAAGTATCACCGTTTGCCAATTCAGACACAGCAGGGTCAGCAAGCTTCAGTTGGGCTCCCTTCAAAGTTGAACCCTTAGTTCCGGTGAAATCGCTGTCTTGCTTAACTGACAAGTTCCAACCAGTTTGGACGGCACGCTTGTCTGAAACTTCAGTATAAGCTGGAATGAACTTGCCATTCTTAGTTGCCAATTGCTTAGCAGCGTATGATTCTTGCTTTGAGCTGATCGTGTGTGAATCAAAGTCAAAGTCCGTTGCCCAAACCAACTTCAATAAGGCCTTTGAATCGTTTCCGTTGTTACCTGGTTGGTCAGGTGTGTCTGGGTTTTCTGGATCCGTACCAGGCGTTACTGGCTTGTCTGGGTTTTCCTTAGGTGCTTGGAAGGCAACCTTGGCATCAGTCTTTGCCGTGTTGTCCGTGTACGTTGCTGCAAATGCAGTTGATGATGCCATCAACGTTCCCAAAATTGCCGTCGTTGCCAAAAATACAGTCTTCTTCATGATAGTTCCCTCTTTCCTTAAATATCAAAAATCCCAAAATTTTTCTCATTACCATGTCTTGCTTGGCGGGGCATGGTAACCCGCTTTCAGCCAAATTGTCATTTATTCCGGTACCGTTCCTAATGTCCAAGTAATTGTGCCGTGATAATCTTTTCCCGCTTGAGCTTGTTGCGCTGGCTTTTCAAATCGCAGTCCAACCATGCCCGGGTTAGCATCATTAATCGTTGTTTCAGTAATGCCATCGGTCGATTCGTTTGACTGATTGGCAATTTCTGTTTCGTACTCACTGTTGATTGTGAATTGTCCACCTGCTAGCTCCAATGTTGGCTTGCCGACCATGAAATCTTGATCCAACTTGGCAGTTAGTCGCCAGTTGCGGTTGGCCATGGTTGCATCTGTGTGGGCAACATATAGGCTGCCGTGCACGCTCTTGGCATGCTTCGTGGCGTTTCTTTGGTAATACTTATCGCCAACTGTAATCGTGCCAAAATCCATCTCGTCTGGCGCAAATACTTTGAACATGCCCTTGTAAGTGACTGTTTTGTCCAACGTTTCAGCAGCGTTTTGATCAATGCTGTCCCAATGAACCGTTGTCACATCTGGTGTATATCCTTTAACTTCCGGCGTCTTCACGTCTTGCCAAGCAGCCGGCGTTTCCAACTTCACCTGACCTGTGTATTTATCAGTTGTTCGTGTGAGTTGAATGCTTTGCACGTTATCCTTTGGTAACTGTGCAGCTGGCAATCCTTGATAGTGAACCGTGCGCTTGTACGTTACTTGTTCGTCACTTGTATCATGGGCCACGTGAATGATGACCGGTTGGTTCGTCACATTATTTTGATCGTCTGCCGTAACGGTCCCAACGTTATTTTCCAAGTGGACGATGTGCGTGTTTGCCGGCACTAGGTTCTTTAAATCTGTGATTGCGTAGTTGAAGTCTTGCCCAATCACTACCGGCATCGTCGCATCGGCCAACTTGTTGTTAGGGTCGGTATCATCGACCAGTTGGACAGGTAACTTACCAGATACCGCATCATAACGAACTGTGATGACATTTTTTGAGGTGTCTTCAGTTGTTGTGATGGTGCGGTCGGTAGCTGTGCCAGCTAGGGTGGCGTGGGGGATGCTTGGTGCAACCCAATTTTCTTCACCGTTTCCAGAGACCGAAATCTTTGCACCGATGATGCTGTCAATTTGCGCATCGTCAGCAAGTTGATTACCATCTTTGTCGACAAAATGTACTGTCGTCGTTGTTGTATCGTACGTTCCTGAAATTTCAGAGAGCGTAACCGAAATGCGATCACCGAATGCATTGCCGTTAATCGTCGCGATTTGACCAACGTAAAGACGATTAATGTCATTGGGAATCGCAACGGTTTTTGATAACCCTTTATCTGTCGTAACACTTAGTCGTCTTAACTGTGCATCATAATGTGCCGTATACGTACTATTTACCGCGCCATTTTCACGTCGTACATCACCCAACGGGTTTGTCGCACCTGACACGCTTTGTCGCAAAATGTCTTGCGTACCACGATTATCAGCTCGAGCTTGCGTTCCTAGCGCTAACTGCCAAGCAACATTTTCTAGGGCGTAACCAGCACGACTCCCCATGCCCCACATGTCACCCATTTTGTAATCACCGATTTTTTGTGATTGTGAGAACTCGCTGGCCTTCGCAGTCGATAGCACAAGGCCGACGAATCCCGTTGAGAACTTTTCATTTGGCCAAGTTGTGGTCATCCCCCACCAATTCTTTTCACCATCTGACGTCATTTTTGCGGTTGTCTCAATGTCAAAGTTGCTTTTTAAACTCAGCGGGCGCTCGAATGCCGCTGATCCAGCACCACTAATTGACGATTCCGCGTTGATGAACGTCCAACGCTTATCTTTCGTATTATAGTAGGGCTTTGGAAAGGGGTTGATACCGAAGTTCGTTCCCTTCGCTGTGTTTGTAACTGAGTGGTCACCGTCAAATTGTGAGGCATCAGGTGTCGTATTGCCTGCAGTGATATGTGAGCCAGGCTGCAAGGTTTTGTCATCCGCGAATGCCATTTCCACCGACATACTCAAAGTTGCCGCAACGCCGATCAGCACAATCAGTGGCTTTATTAAGTTATTAGTTTTGATTACCCTCATTGTTGGTTACCTCACTAACGCTCATTTGCAATCGGCGCAACTCAGCTGTGCGCTTGCGATCGCGTCGTACTAAGAAGATGATTAGCAAAATCAAGAGAATGACTGCCAAAATCATCAAAGCGATTTGCCAACATGCCCAGTGGCTGATTGTGACATTACGTTGGTTCATAGCGCGGGCTTGATCAGCTGCCACAACAAACGTTTGTTTGAAATGCCAGTGACCTTGCTTAGCCGTTAAGTCGATATCGGCCACATACTTACCTGGCTGCAATTTTTGTCCGTCCGCCATCATCATCGTGTAGTCGAAGTGACTATTAGGTGCGACCTTTTGATTCTTTTTATCCCCAGATAGCACTTGCTTGTGATCCTTAGCCGTGTAAACCACCGCATGCGACTTCATGTCAGTGATGAATGCCGGTTGATCGTTTTGCAGGCGGGCCAAGATAGCCGTGTGATAGTTCACCGTTGCTGGCTGAACCTGATGCATACGCAAGTTTGGTGTTACCGCGTCGTCTGATTCGTGTAGCACAACACCCATGTCGTAGGCGTAACGATTGCGAATTTGCACCCCACTATTTTGTGTTTTACCGGCTTCTGGGTCGGTCACAAATGAGATACCCCCCACTGCGATACCGTTAAACCGTTGGCTTTGAACCAACAACTTGGCGCTTACTTTGATGGTACCGTGTGCTGGAATGGTCACACTCTTTGGTACGGTAATCATGCTACCGACGTTGGCTGTCATTGATTCGTCTACTTTAATCTTGTTCTTACCATATTCGATGACCCCATTATCATTAGTGGATGCCGGATTAGCACTCATGTGAACAAGCATTGGCTTATCACCGTCATTCATCAATGTCATCTCTAGGTTTTGTTCTTGTCCCGGTTCGACCTTCAAGTCGTAATAACCAGTCTTTGTATCAATTTGTGATGCTGGGAAAATTGGATCAACGCCGAGGGCACTATTATCAGCAAAGGCAGTTGTTGCAACTTGACTCATGCCGAATGTCAACGCAGTCGCTAATGCAATTTGTAGCTTTCTCTTCATGTCTCTTTCCTCCTCTTCCTTACACATAGAAGTTTAGCAAAGCCAGCATTGTTCGGAATAACTGTCTTAGAATGGAGTAGATACGACGTGATAAGAAGATTATTTTTTTGAGTAATCAAAAAATATCCGCGAAAGTCGTTGCGCGTTTTTCCGATTTGTCGGATTTAAAATATAAAAAACGACCAACCTCGCGATTTGCGAGGTTGGTCGTTTCTTGTGTTAGGTGTGAAATATCGGTTTCACTTATATTAGCGTTAAATTACTTAGCAGCTGGCGTTGCTGGTGTTTGCGTTGCTGGAACATTATTTAATGTCCAAGTTAGTGTCGTGTTGTATTGCTTGGCCAATGCAGAACCACCAGGAACAGTCAACTTAACACCATCGTACGTTGGAACATCGTCCTTCATTGTTGAATCATCCTTACCATTGAAAGTGGCAAAGTAGTTACCAGGCATGGTGCCCTTGGCAGCATCCATTACTAAGCTGTCTCCAGTAGTTAACAACTTAGTAATTCCATATCCCTTAACACCGTCAAACTTAGCGTTGCCTCCCTTAGTGGTAGACATTGAAACAGCCGGGTTAGCGAAGGTCAAAAATGCGCCCGTCAAAACATCATTATCTGATGTCTTGAACTCATCATCTTGCTTAACAGTTACATTCCAACCTTCAGCCTTACCACCTTCGTCTGAAACTTGAACATAAGCAGGCCCGTAGTTTGTATCACTCATTGGAATCTTTTTTGCGTCCAATACTTGCGTCATAGACTTAATTTCGTTCTTTGATCCAAAATCAAGATCCGGTGCCCAAACCAATTTCAAGTCTGCCTTTGACGTGTTTCCCGGATTATCAGGTTGATTAGGTGTCACAGGGTTTGGATTGTCTGGGTCAGTTCCAGGGGCTACTGGCTTATCTGGGTTTTCCTTAGGGGCAACAAATGTTACCGTTGCCTTCGTTTGTGCAGTTGAGGCATCCGGATCACCTTGCTTTGCAGGATATTGCGCAGCAAGTGCAACTGATGAAGCCATCAAGCTAGCCAATACGGCTGTTGTGGTCAAAAATACTGTCTTCTTCATTTTAAATATACCTCAATATCTATAAATTAATTTTTAGCAGGGACAGACTCAAGCGTCCACGTCAATGTAGTTGAATAATCATCAGCCAAAGCTGAGTTACCAGGGATTAGCAATTGAACACCATCTGTTGTGTCACCTGTTTCAGTAGGGTTACCGAACATGGCTGAATACTCACCAAAGTGGTGAGCGCCAGTTGTTGACATGATAATCGCATCACCTGTAGTTTGATCAATAGTTTGTGACTTTCCTTGGACATCAGTCGTTGTAACCCCTGTACCATCTACTGGTGTTACGGTAGCAATATTAATTTGTGCACCATTAATCTTGTTTGTTTTAGCTGCATTCTGGAATTCTGCATCTTGCTTTACCTTCAATTGCCAACCTTCAGCAGTTCCACGCGTATCAGATACTTTTGCATATGGAACAGTCTTTTCATTGGTTGCTTTCCCGTTCGCGTCAACCAAACCAATTGTTTTCACAGGCGCCTTTGAAGATTGCGCAGACAATTCTTTAGATCCAAAATCAAAGTGTGAAACATATTTCAACATTAAATCAGCCGTGTTGGTATTTCCCGGGTTTCCATCAGAAGGGTTATCTGGCTTACCTGGCACATTGGGTTGCACTGGATTCTTGTCAGGCTTTGTCAGCGTAACATTCGCCGTACTCTTTCCAGTAGTTGCGTCAGAATATGTTGATTGATTTGCAGGTGTATCCGCAAATGCAACTGTCGATGCCAACAATCCACCTAAAACGGCGGTAGTGGCCAAAAATACTGTCTTCTTCATTAGAATGACCTTCTTCCTCTTATATATTAACTACATAATGCGTCACGTTCTTCTTCGGTGGAGCATGGCGCCCCGATGCTGAAAAATCATTCATGACACTGGTACCGTATCTAGCTGCCAAGTAATTGTTCCGTGGAATTCTTGCTCATTCTTACTAAAATCTAAATTAGCTTTTTGCAAATTAGAGGTGTTTAACTGAGCAATTTCGGGCATATGAGCTTCCATTCCCCCTTGAATCAAAACCCATACGCCAGGCTGATCAGGTGCATTGTTCCAGTCCGTGGAGTTATAAATATCTTTACTCTGACTATCAATTGTTCTTGTATATTGTTTTACTTGATCTGCATTGTACAAAGTAATAGATGGTGTTCCTGGCATAAAGTCGTTCTCAATTTTAGCTTTCAGGTACCACTTTGCATCTGGATTTACACTGTTTATGACTCTTAAATCTCCAGTTATTTTTTCAACATTTTTTGGCTTTTCACCATAGAATTCGGGACTTCCCATTTGGATTTTTCCAAAATCAAAATCTGGCGCAATCACTTTCGTAACCTTGCCATAGGTGACCGTAACAGTTACGTCTGCCCGGCTATCTTTAACAACGTCATCCCATGTAAATACATTATTAGAAAGATGGTCTCCTAAATCATGTCCCGCTAAATCTTTGACGCTGATAATGCCATACCCATTTGCTTCCAAATTAGGAACATTAACTGGATTAAATCCACCCTGGGCATCCACTATATGGCCATCAACCGCGTCTTTATGCATTGTAATTTCCGGATTTTGACTAACGTCCTGGGGTAACCCTTTCATTCCATTTGGTCCAACGAAGTGGATATTACGCGTAAACTCTGTTGTTACCTTTTGTAGACTATGCTTAACGTGTATAATTACCGCGTCATTCGTAACTTGATTATCTGAATTTTCCGTTACTATACCCGTCTAATTCTTTAACGAAACGGGATAAGTACCATCTGGAATATCTACATCATTTACAATAGATGACAGCGTGTAATCGTAACGACTATTAACTTTTAAGGGAATGGTGCCTTTAGAATTTACTGCTGAGTGCGGATCATCATCGTCAACAATTTCATATGGCAAAGTCCCCACAGGCCGGCTGTATACTACATTGATTACATTGGGAGTATCATCTTTACTATCCTTAGGCATAGTCACCAACGGCTTAGTCAATATCGTACGGGCTGCTTTATCTTCTGGCCCATCACTTAACGTTGCGTGTTTAATATTTGGTGCCGTCCAATAATAACCATTAGCATTCACAGCGTTTCCTGAAATTGATAAATCTTGACCAACAATTCCATTAATTGTTGTATCCTTACCAAGGGATTTAGTGGAATCATCTTTATTCACAAAATGAACAGTCGTGTGCGTTTTAACATAAGATGCTGACATTTTTTAACTGCATTCTTGTGACATCGTGCTCACCAGATCCTTGAATATCAGACAAAAATCCCACATATAATTCATTAATACCATCTGGCAATGTATCAGTTGCCTGTGCACCTCGCTTCGTCTTGTACGTCAGTTCTCGTGTACCAGCATCATAGGTTACAGAGTAAGTTGAATCAAGCGGTCCGGCTGTGCTGGGATCTTGACCAAAATCTTTCCCATCTAGCTGCCTTTGTGCTCCCTTAATGGTTCGACGTATGAATTCTCGGTGGGATGATTTCTTTAACAACCAATTGTCTGTCCAATCAACAAATGGTTGCGAACCAATCATAGTTTGCCATGCCACATCAGGATTTGCATATCCAGCTTTACTTTTTTGACCGTCAGTTTGAGACTCAGCTAATTTATCTGATGACGCTGTTGACAGTACTATGCCAATAGTGTCTGTAGAGTATTTCCACTGTGAATCAGAAGTTATGAACGAATCTGCTTCAATAGTAAAGTTTTCTTTTGTACTTATCGCACGTTTAAATGCAGCCGATGCAGAACCATATACTGAACCCTCTCCATTCAAAAAGTGCCAACTATGGTCTGTACTGTTATAAGTTGGCGTTGGCCATGCCTGAATGCTCATCGTATTATTTGTTTTTGCAGTAGCGTTCTCATTATTGAAATCTTCAACGTTCGGTGTTGGAACATCTAGATCAATCGGAGCGCCCATTTGCATTTCCCCCATCTCATTCGCATTAATTGTAGAAATAGGATTTAACAACGGCATGCCTAATCCTAATAACGTCGTAACCAAACTAATCGAACTTAATGTCTTAATTTTTTTCATTATCACTCACCTCACGTACACCATTCTTTAGACGGCGTAGTTCAGCGGCTTGCTTTCGATTACGTCGTACTAAGTAGGTAATCAACAATACTAATAACAAGAATGCCAACAAGAGTAGAAGTGTTTGCCACCAAGCAAAATGACTAACCGTTACGTTTTGCTTATTAATGGCGTGTGCCTTTTGTCCTGAGACATCAAAGCTTTGCTTAAAGTGCCAGTGACCTTCATTAGCCTTCAAATTAATGTCAGCCACATATTTACCTGGCGCTAATTTTTGACCATCTGCGAACATCATCGTGTAGTCAAAGTGTGAATTTGGTGCTACCTTTTGATCTTTTTTGTCTTCAGTCAAGATACGCTTATGTGTCTTAGCGTTGTAAACAATTGCATGTGAATTCATGCCAGTGATAAATGAAGGCTTATCATTTTGCAACCTTGCCAAGACGGCTGTGTGATAGTTAACCAACGCCGCACGCACTTGGTGAATGTGCAAGTTTGGTTTTACTGTATCAGGTGACTCATGCAACACAACACCAATGTTATAGGCATAACGGTTACGAATTTGTACACCAGTCGCTTTTTGCTGCCCCTTATCTGGATCTGTTACAAATGAAAGACCACCAACAGCAATACCATCAAAGTGTTCGGGTTGGACCGCCAACTTAGCGGTAACTGTTGTTGTTGAATTAGCTGGAATAGTTACTTCTTTGGGAAGCGTAATCATCTTGCCGACATTAGCTTTTAACGAAGAATCAACCTTAATCTTATTCTTGCCGTATTCAATAACCCCGTTATCATTGGTCGAAGCAGGATTAGCACTGATGTGAACACGTAGTGGTTTTGAGCCACCGTTCATCAAAGTCATTTGCAAATCTTGTTGTTGACCAGGCTGCACGTTCAAATCATAGTAACCTGTCTTAGGATCAATTTGACTCTCTGGAAAAATTGGATCGACTCCAAGGGCACTATTGTCTGCAAAAGCCGTCGTACCGACTTGGCTGACACCAATAGCTAGCGCGACTGCTAATGCAAGTTGTAGTTTTCTTTTCATTCTGACATCCTCCTGTTTCCTTCCTCATACAATAACAAGTGGATTGTATTCTCTGTTCATAACCGCTTTAAAGGGCGTTGTGAATAACGCCTTTTAACTCTTTTTAATTTATCTAAAAATACAATCACCAATATTTTTAATATCCTTTTCACGGAGTAAACAAAAACGGCATAGCATCCTCATTAGAGCACGCTATGCCGTTTGATTTTTAGTGCATGCAAAAAGGTGAGTCCGACACAAATGTCAGACTCACCTTTTACATTCTTATTATTGTTCGTTCTTCAACGTTTCAACGTCGCGAGCAATCATGATTTCTTCGTCGGTTGCGACCTTCAAAACCTTAACTGAAGAGTCGTCCGTTGAGATAATCATCTCGTCATCTCGTTGCTTGTTTTGCTCTTCGTTCATCTTGATACCCATGAAGTTCAAGCGCTTGATGATTTCTGAACGCAAGTCATCGGCATTTTCACCGATACCAGCCGTAAAGACGATAGCATCAAGTCCTTCAAGCTCCATGTAGTATTGACCGATGTAGCGAACAACACGGTCAACGAACATTTGGATAGCCAATTCAGCGTGCTCGTTAGTATCACGAACAGCCTTCAAGTCACGCATGTCAGCTGACAACGTTGACACACCCAACAAACCTGACTTCTTGTTCAAGATGTTAAGCATTTCGTCGTTAGTCAAACCTTCGCGCTCTTGGATGTAGTAAACCAATGAAGGATCAACATCACCTGAACGCGTAGCCATCATAACACCAGCCAATGGCGTGAATCCCATTGACGTATCCAATGACTTACCATCCTTGATAGCCGTAATTGAGGCACCAGCACCCAAGTGCAATGTCACAATCTTCAAGTCTTCCAATGGCTTACCCAAGATTTCGGCAGTGCGAGCTGCAACGTAACGGTGTGATGTTCCGTGAGCACCGTACTTACGTGCACCATACTTCGTGTAGTACTCGTATGGCAATGCGTACAAGTAGTTCTTACGTGGCATCGTTTGGTGGAATGCAGTGTCAAATACAGCTACTGACGTGGCGTTTGGCAACAACTTTTGGAATACACGGATTCCCATAGCGTTGGCTGGGTTGTGCAATGGTGCATAAGCAGCCAAACGATCAATCTTGTTCAACACTTCGTCATCAACGATAACTGAGTGGTTAAACCACTCACCACCGGCAACGACACGGTGTCCAACACCTGTGATTTCGTTCAAGTCAGCAATGACTTCGTGTTCCTTAAGTTGTTCCAATAGCAAGTTAATGGCAGCCTCGTGGTTGTCGATGTCTTGAATCAACTCAAACTTCTCACCGTTGAACTTCAACGTGAAAATTGAATCGCTCAAACCAATTCGTTCAACTTGTCCCTTTGCAATTACCTTTTCTGCTGGCATCTCAATCAATTGAAACTTCAATGATGATGAACCGGCATTAATCGCCATAGTCTTAGCCATGTGTACTTGTCTCCTCTTTTCCAAACGGAATTGTTCAATATCTGCAGATTAGTATATCACAATTTCTTATGAATATCTTGTCAACTATTTCGGACGTGTGTCAGTCGTACGACTACGCATGTAGCATGTGGTTCGCAGTCATCCACGCAGTCATCTCTGTCACGAAATCTTTGTTCTCTGCAACGTTAGCCAATTCAGGTGTCTTTGCCAACATAACTGGCGTTGCTTGGATAGCATCCCCACCCGCACGTTGCAAAACAAGGATCGCCTTTGCAGCCGCCTTGTTCGCAAACAACTTGTCTGGGAATTGCAACAAAGCTTGGAAGTACACGTTTTCTGATTGCAAGTACTTCAGCAATGATTGTGCTTGTTCGGTCTCAAATAGATTTGCTGGCACAATGATGGCTGCCAATCCACCGGGGCGCAAAGCATTAACGGCTTGTTCAATCAACAAATGGTGAACATAAGTCAAGCCATCCTCAGCCGTCGTCGCAAAGTGACTTGGCACTTCAGCTGGATAGTAACCGACTGGTAAGTCGGCCACAACAACATCTTGATTAGTTGGTAGCTCACTTGCCACCGCGTCAGCCAATGTTAGTTGCCAGTCAAAGCCAAGCAAAGCTGCCATACCGCTGGCAACGGTCAACATCGTATCGTCATTTTCGACACCATTAATTGTCAACGCATTCCCTTGTTGGACAAGGACTTGTTGCACTGTTGCCAACAAGTTTCCAGTTCCAACCGTCAAATCAAGTAGCTTTGTTGCCGCGTTCTTCGCCGTAAATTGCTCAGCCAAGAAACCAACCCACATACCGATCGCATCTGGTGTCACTTGATAGTTCGCTTGCAAACCATCTTCACGCATCGTCGCAACCAAAAGCAATTGCAACACTTGGCGCTTCAATTCTACTGTCATGCTATCAAATGCTGCATCATCAATCATCGCCACAATCGCCGTGCGTCGTTCTTCTGACAACGTTGCCCACTCTTCATCCTCTTGGTTCAACATCACTTCAATCATCACAACCAAAGCTTCAATTGATGCCATATCCAAGGCATCAGCAATTTCCTTTTGTGCTGCCTGTAAATGCTTTACTGCGTTTTCGATTGTCTCAAACATGCGCTCACCTCTTTTTTATACTAAATAACAGTGTAGCAGGTTTTAGCTGTTTCTCAACAATTCTAGGGCTTTACAGGACGATATCTTGGCATCACAACCCGATGATTTTCGGCCACCAGCACCACTTCTTTGCAATCATCTCGTTCAATCACCGCTGGATAGTTTATCGTATTTTGTGGCTCTACAGGGGCTTCCGGGTTTTCCATCAAGAAACGCAACGCTTCTTGCCGCCTCGTCCAATTCATAATCACCAAATGACGTGCTTGCTGTTGCCGAGTTTGTCCCATCACCCAAACCGTAAACCCACTCAAGAAAAGTAGCATCATCATCAACGTGTGGGCTAATAAACTACCCCGCCGCTCCTTCATAAAACGTTATCTCCTGTGTCACGGTAGTTCCTTCTTCAAATTCAATCATCGCTTGCACACGTTGCCTGGACAGTTGCACAAAATTAACCCGTTTGACCTGATTGATGTACTTCATGTTGCCACCTTGACGCGTATACAGGCCAAGCGCCTTATGCCTGACGTCCAAATAATATTTGGTATCCCTCGTTTTACTGTACAGAACCAATTGACGTTTGAAACATTCTGTTAGCGTCAGCCTCGTGTCTGGCACTTCCAACGACATAATCGCCCGGGCGACTTGCGCTTCACGTTGCTGATTTTGACTACTCTGATAGTAACGCGTTAAATTTGTCGCTACTAAGCTTAATATACTTAATACCAAACTGAACACAAGTAACGCCACAAGCGTTTCAGCTATGGTGAATCCGTGTCGTCGAGCCATCGGCGCTGTTCCTCATAGTATTGTCGTCGTGCCGCTTTCATTTGGGCTTCTTCCTTAGTCTGTAGGCTGTTGAAGTACTGCATAGTTGTCACGATTAACCAAGTTGTCATCGTCACCAGCAGTAACGATACGAGCGCTTCTGACAGTAACGTTCCCTTAAGTCTGAACATGAAAAGTGCCACCTCCTAGTTGAAAGACCACGTTCCGTCGACGCATCGTTTCTTTGTTATAAAACGAAAAGCTCCCCGGTGCCATCGTGAAAACTTGGCAGCGAACCGTCTTTCTACCACCAATCCAATTTGTTGGTGTCCGGACAACTTGGCCATCAACATCTATATAGTTCTCTCGCACTTTGATGTAGAACGTCTCATTTAAGCCAACCTGCTTTTGCCGAGCAAGCATGAATGCTTCGCTGAATTCACGTTCAAATTTTGACCAGGTCTGTGTTTCAGGCCTTTTCAATACTGAAAAGCCGGTTACTAATGCACTGATAATTCCCAACACAACAATACTTTCGATTAAAGTAAATGCGGGTCTACTTCTTACCAGCAACAACTCGATCTCCCTTCAATGTAATGGCGGCCTTATCAACTTGTGCCAATTGACCCTCAGATAAATATTCCTTATCCGCTAAATCCTTCAAGCTTGCTGGCGCACTGCCGTTTTCATTACGATATAAGTCAACTTGTGTTTGGACAGTTTGTACCAACGCTGTTTGTTGCTTACGTTCCGCGAATGCACGCACATGGTTAACATTTGGTAAGACTATCAATACCAACAGACCAATGATAAAAACAGTCGTGACAACTTCGATCAATGTAAACCCTTTACGCTTGCTTTGCTTTACCATGTCATTAATTCCCCCATATTTTGATACATCGGCATTAACATCAATAAATATAAGCCGACGACAACTAAGCCGATTACGCCAAAACATAATGGCTGAATAATCAATAAATAACGACTAATTTGCCGTTCTAATAATTCAAATTTCCGCTCAGCCAGTAGTTGAAACTCTTGACCGATTTCATGCTGCTGCTTGCCTTTTGAAAATAGCAGTTCGCTCTCACGAGGCAACAGTGGTACTTTCCTGACAAATTCAGCAATGCTTTCTCCAGCCGTGAGTGACTTTTCGGCCAGCCGACTGACATCTTTCAGAACGCCACCTTCATCTAAACTTGCAAAGCGCTTCACGATTACCGAAAAGCTCACACCACTCGTCAACAGCAATCCCAACTGTAATGAAATTTGGTAATCCAAACTCAAACGCATGACCGGACCAATTAAGGGCAAACGCCTAATCGCAACTAATCTCTGCAGCCAAGAATGGCGCCGCCACCAGGATAAGCCCGCAACACCTACGACAATTAGCACAAACGTCATTGCAAATATCACAACTGGCAGTCCAGGAAACGTCGGCAACGCCATCCCCATATTCGTAAACTCCGGCAAAAGGAACTGAATAAAAACTGCAAATATCACAGCCAACAAACCGAATAGCATAACCGGATACAACAATAGTTGGCGTAACTTTTGAATTTGTTGCATCCGGCGGCGTTCACGGCTGCCGATTTCAGCTAATATGTCCATCAAATTACCGTGTACTACCGCAAAAGCTAGTTCACGACGAATTTCCGACCGAACGTAGGGGGTAATTAACCGATAAAAATGGCGGCCTTCTCGCAAACCGCCGACGATAACTTGCAAATCCTGACGCAACTTAGGCAACAAGGATTGCAGTGATACCAGTGCCTTTTCCAAGTCATACCCAACAGCAATCAATTGTGCCAGCGTCTCAAAAAAATCAACCTGGGCTGATTTAGGCCACCGCTTATTCTGCATGCCACTCAGCCACCCTTTCTTGCAATACATCACCCGTTAATACCGCTAAGTCGGCGGCAACTCCTTCGTCAGTCAAAACCAACTTTTGATAAACCAGCCCGGCTAACACTTGGCGCAACGTCCCGGTTGGTACACCAAAATCACGTAATCGATGCCAAATGCCCAGATGCGACATCGCATGAATCGTACTGATAACTAAATGGCCACTCAGAGCTGCTTCAACCACAATTTGCGCCGTTTGGGCGTCTCGGATTTCACCAATAATCATCACATCCGGATGATGGCGTAAGGCCAGCTTCAACAAATCCGGATAATCCATCTGAGCTGCCTTGTTCACCTGCAATTGCAAAAAGTTTGGTTGCACCACTTCAACTGGATCCTCAATCGTCAGCACCATTTTCTCAGTCAAATATCGATAGGCTAAATAATGGAGCGTCGTTGTTTTTCCTGACCCCATCTGGCCGGCCAACAAAATCAGACCAGCACCACTCGTCATTGCCTCACCAACGGCGACTACATCACTTTGGGACGTTAACTGAATATGCTGGTCATCAACAGCAAAAATCAACCGCACAACAATAGATTCCCGATTCAAAAAATCGCCCACACTAGATATTCGTAAATACAATTGTTCTTGGTCCAGCAAATAACGCCATCGACCAAGCTGCGGACGTCGTGTTTCACTAATATCCATCCGGGCTTCGAATTTAATGTGGCGAATCAAAGCTTCACCATTAGCCAAGGTTAGAGATGCTAATGGTTGAATACCGGTTGCCGTGTAACAAAACACTCGATAGCCATCTTCACCCGGCATAACGTATAAGTCACTAGCGCGTACCTGAGCAGCAGTTTGTACCAACGAAGCAAATTGTTTTTGAACGCTCATGTCTCATTCACCTCCTTCGAAAAGAAAGAGTGAAAAACGACCCATTTTTCCAATTATTTTCCGACTTGTTTTATTTCATAAATTCGATGAAAACAAAAAACGCGTGATACACAAGGCATCACGCGTTAAATATTGTTTATTAATTAATTGCCAACGAAATGAAGTTAAGCAAGAACAGAATAGTGACAACCCACAAAATTGGGCTAATTTGGTTGAACTTACGCTTCACACTCTTGATCAAAACGTAGAAAATAAATCCGGCAGCAATACCGTATGAGATTGAGTATGAGAAGGCCATGAAGGCTGATGTGAAGAATGCCGGAATGGCAATTTCAATATCATCCCATGTAATCAACTTAAACTCATTCATCATCATAATACCAACCACAACCAAAATTGGTGCCGTTGCAGCAGATGGAATCACATTAACCAATGGCGCTGCAATAATAGCAAGCAAGAAACCAATTGAAATGACGACTGATGTCAAACCAGTACGTCCACCAGCCTTGATTCCGGCTGACGCTTCAATAAATGTCGTCGTGTTTGATGTTCCAAAGATACCCGCAAACATCGTTGCAAACGTATCAGCAACCAAACCACGATCCATCTTTGACTTGAAGCCCTTACCTTCGTAGAACTCCTTTTGGTCAGCTTCAGAGAAGATACCAGTCGTCATACCAGTTCCAATAAATGTTCCGATGGCATCAAACAAACCTGACAATCCCATTGAGAAGACCGTCAAAACGACAATCAGAACGTGCTTTGGTGACGTGAACATTGACCACAATCCATCAGGTCCAAGGGCTTGGCCGAAGATTGAACCAAAGTCGTGGAATGTTGATGAGAATGACGCCATAGCATCAATGTGCGTGTTTGTCACACCCATTGGGATACCAATAACGGTCGTAATCAAAACAGAAAGCAAGAAGGCACCTGGTACGTTAGCGACAACCAACAATACCAAAATAATCAAACCAATCAAGCCCAACAATACTGCTGGCTCTGAGAACGTTGAGATTGATGGCGTCGTCCCACCATTCGCTGTAATGCTCTCAATAACCTTAGCACCACCACCTTCAGTAAATGGCTTATTGTTCAATGTCATGATGTTTTGTGGATCGACCAAGAAGTTCAAGAATCCTGCGTTCTTCAACCCAATGTAGGCGATAAACAAACCGATACCAGCCGCAATAGCGTGCTTCAATTGATCAGGAATAGCCTTAACAATCATTGATCGAACCTTCGTCAACGTGATAATCACGTCAACCAAGCCGACCAAGAACACCATTCCCAATGCTTGCTTCCACGTGTACCCGAGTCCGAAAACAATCGTGTACGTGAACATGGCTTGCATACCAATTGATGGTGCCAAGGCATATGGCAAGTTAGCAAAAAGTCCCGTGATAAGGGTTCCCACAACGGCCGTCAAAATAGTTGCCAAGAAAACTCCTTGACTTGGCATTCCCGTCATAGACAATACTGACGGATTCAAGAAAATGATGTACGCCATCGCAACGAATGTTGTAATACCGGCAATCACTTCTGTTCGAACTGTCGTATTGTTCTCTGACAGCTTAAAAAAGCGTTCTAACATGCTTATCTCTCCTAAAAAAAATCCCGTATCATTACGGTTCGCCAAATGATACAGGAAAAGAAAACGACGCCAAAAGTAACTACTCTCGGCGTCGTTAACCGTGTCAGGCATATAGCTATACCAGGCACGTTTTGTTCCGAGTCTGTGGCGAAACACGTTAACGACTCAAGTTATTAATAATTGTTTACTACTTTATCGCTTTTTGTTCACATCGTCAACTTTTGCGCCTACAAAAAAACCGACCAATAATTGGTCGGTTTTTCATGAGATGATTACTCAGCAGTCGTGAAGACAGCTTGTACGTCATCGTTTTCTTCAAGTTCATCAACCAAGCTAACCAATGATGCTTGCTTATCCTCAGGCACTGCCATTGGGTTTTGTGCAACCATCGTAACTTCGTCGTTGACCAAAGTGTAACCCTTTGCTTCCAAAGCATCACGTACTTCTGGGAATGACTTAGGGTCCGTGTAGATTTCGAATTGGTCATCGTAAGTCTTCATATCTTCGGCACCAGCCTCCAACATGTCCTCAAACAATTGATCTTCATCGATATCGTTGTCTTCAGTACGCTCGATTTCAATGTAACCCTTACGGTCGAATTGGAATGAAACTGATCCAGTCGTTCCCAATTCACCACCGAAGTGCTTAAACGTTGAACGAACTGAAGCAGCCGTACGGTTGATGTTATCAGTCAAAGCTTGAACCAAAACGGCTACACCAGCTGGTCCGTAACCTTCGTACGTCAACTCTTGGTAGTTAGCGCCACCGGCACCAGAAGCCTTATCCAAGGCACGTTGGATGTTATCCTTAGGCATGTTAGCTGCCTTAGCCTTGTCGATAACCAAACGCAATGAAGCGTTTGAGTCTGGATCTACACCGCCAGCCTTAGCTGCCGTGTACAAATCGCGGGCAAGCTTTTGGAAGATCTTACCACGCTTTGCGTCTTGGGCGTTCTTACGTCCTTGAATGTTATGCCACTTACTGTGTCCTGACATTTCAGAAACCCCTTTTCATTCGAAAATTTATCGCTTAATTTTAGCACAATTCACTAGTGCTTGACTAGTAGATTATAGCACAATGTTAGTGACGCGCTACCGTTACATCCTTATTAAGGCATGAAGTCGTATGGCGTCATGTCTGCCATCCCCACATTTGGGTCGATGGATTCGTCCATAATCTTCGCAATCGTTAGCAAATCGTCATCATCTTCTGCGACTGCTTGCACGATTTCATCAACCACTGGTGCGTCATCGATGGTCGCATTTTCTTCATCTAACGGTACAACTGCTACTGGTTTTTGATTAATCGCATTTACGGCTGCCAATGATTTGTCATCGTCCGGCACATCTGGCAACTGTCCATCTTGTGCTTGTTGTAGTCGTTCTTGCAACGTCGTGTGTCGATTAACACCCTCAGTTTCGGCTGCGCGTTGATAAGCGCTCACATCGCCAATCAGGACCAACGATTCACTAGCACGTGTTAACCCGGTATATAGCAAATTACGTTGTAGCATACGACTAAACGCATTCACGAGTGGCATGATAACCAACTTATACTCAGCACCTTGCGCCTTGTGAATCGTCGTTGCGTACGCTAACGTCAACTGATTCCAATTCTGGCGGGTGTATTCAACCTCGCCGGTATCAAACGCCACTGTGATGTTGTCCGTGTTATCTTCGTTGCTTTTGTCCTTCGCCAGCATAATTGACGTGATATAACCAATGTCACCATTAAACACATTATGCTCCGGATCATTAGCCGTCTGCATAACCTTGTCACCAACGCGGAAGTTAAATTCCAACTCGCCCAGCTTCATATGAATTTCACGCTTCTTGGCCGTCATTGGATTGAAGATTTCTTGTGCCACGGCATTTAGATTGTGTACACCAGCTGGCGTGCGATACATTGGCGCTAGAATTTGCATATCAGCAACCGAATTCCCGCGTTCCTTCCAACTCGTGGCAATCTGTTCAACCATTCGTGGCACTTGATTTGTTTGCGCTGGGAAAAATGATCGGTCAGGCTGGCGCTCGGTAAAGTTCACTGGCAAGACACCACTCTTCACTGAGCTCGCCAGCTCAATAATTGTTGATCCCTTACCTTGACGGTGAATCGTTTCCAACTCACGATAATTCAACAGTCCACTAGCCAACAAGTCGTAGAAAACACGACCAGGACCGACAGAAGGCAACTGATCCTTATCGCCAACCAAAATAACTTGCATGCCATTTGGAATCGCACGTAACAATAAATCGAATAGTTGCGTATCCACCATCGACATCTCATCAATCACCAGCAGACGACCGCTTAGTTCCTCAATATCAATGTCGTCCGTGTTCTCACGACCAGTGATGCCTAGCAAACGGTGAATTGTCGAAGCCGGCATACCGGTAGATTCAGAAAGTCGCTTGGCTGCACGACCAGTTGGCGCCGCTAAACGAATACTCTCACTAATTTCATCCCACTTCATTCCTTCGTCTTGCAACAACTTTTTCAAGGTCGCCACAACACCATTAATAATGGTCGTCTTTCCTGTACCGGGTCCACCCGTCAGGATAAAGAGATTACTCATCAAAGCCGCAATCATCGCATCACGCTGCACATCGTCATACGGAAATGGATTCTCTTCCTCAACTTCAGCCAGTTGTTTAACAACATCAGCGCGCTTGTATTCACTATTCTTCGTTTTGCTTAAGCGCACCATGCGTTGCGCGATTTCACGTTCAGCCTCAAACAACGCCTTAATGTACAAGTTCTGCCCGTCAGCAATCACGATACCATCTGACGTCAAAGTTAATAGCGCTCGCTTAATCAGCGCTGGATCAATGCGTGCATTTTGAGAACGTTCAAGAATTTGTTGCGTGGTTTGTAGCAACGCTTCAACTTGCATAAAGGTATCACCAGACTCAAATGTTGCCTGGTTGATTGCGGAAATAACACCCGCTTGAATGCGACGTGCATCTAACGCATCAATTCCCTGCTGGGCTGCTAATCGATCGATACGAGCAAATGAAACGCCCTCAATATCGATGACCATTTGATAAGGGTTTGTTTTTAAAATCTGTAAAGTTTGCTGCTGATACTTTTGGTAAATCACAGTTGCAAGGGCTGAGCCAAAACCGTAATCGTTAAGCGCGATGATAGCGCGTTCCATACCGTCCGATTGTTGCAACTGCTTCACGATGACTTCTTGCAATTTGGTTGAAATACCGGTTTCAATCAAGATGTCTGGCGATTCCAAGATCTTATCAATCGCTTCAATCCCAAGGTCGTCAACAATTTTCGTGGCTGTCGCCTTTCCAACCCCTGGAAATTGGTCACCTGATAAATAAGCAACCAAACCAGACGTTGTACTTGCCGCCTGACGTTGATAGTTTTGAGCCGCGAACTGGACCCCATAACGTGCGTGCGTCGTTAACCGACCCTTAAACTCATAACTAGCCCCAATTTGTATATCACCAAAACTACCAGTCACCGTTAATTCAGTATCATCATAATCGAAGTTTTGTTCGGCTACTTCGATAATCATGACTTTATAAAAAGAATCTTGGGCAGCAAACAGAATATTCTTCACTTGCCCAGTGACAGTCGGCGTTTCATCCGATGCCGCTGGGCCATCGAACAAACTAGTTTGACTCTGACTCATCTACACGACTCCCTGATAGTAGTTGTACGATTTCATCCAATCGTTGGGCTTGAGCGCGATATCGTTCCATATCAATCATTTCAGCCGTAGCTGACCATTGATTTTCACGGTCACCATCAACGATTGCGATAATCCCACGACCGAAATTAGCATCAAAACTCATTGGGTCCACATGGATAGCGTCATTAAATGCAGCCGTTGCCTTATCCATGTTTTGCAAACCAAGCCAAATGTTACCCAGTAGCACTTGGGCGGCAACGTCTTCTGGTTGTTGCTCTACTGCCGTCAACGCAAATACCAATGCCTTTTGGAATTGATTTTGTGCATACCATGCTTGGGCTTGCATAACCGTTGCATCATGCAAAATATCCAAATCAGTAATCTTAGCGAAAAACTCATTCGCACGCGCGTAGTCACCGGCAACGTAGTAAACATTTCCAGCCGCGTAAAGTAAATTTTGCAAGGCTTCATCGTTAGCTTGGAACAATCCCAAACTCTTCAAAGCCAATTCTTCAGCTTCCACAAGATTTTCCGTGGCAACCAAAACAGCCACCAAGTCTGCATAGGCTTGCCAGTTGTCTGGGTTAGCGTTAATCTCACTTACCAAGCGAGCGATATCTGCTTGTGCTGCATTTTCTGGTTGCGTCATCTTAAAAATCCTTCTTCTCTTTAAATTGTATTTGAGGCATCACTTGCGACGCCCAAATAACTTGTATCATTTCGTGAAATTTCCGTAAACGTGTGACCATCATGCGTTTCTAGGATAGATGTACTTGTGTTACCCAAGCCACCTCGTGCACGTAAATCAGCCAATGGAATGCCAGTTAGACCACCCATTCCCGTCGTCAACGCAGCGCCGTGGCTAAAGAAGACCAAATTCACATCTTCACCGCCATATGTTGCGACAGCTTCTTCAACCGCCTCACGGAAACGCTTTTGAACACTTTCGAATGACTCAGCTCCTTCAACTTGACTTGCATCGAACTTCTCTGGGTGGTTACGAGAAGCATCGTACATGTCATACCAACCCTCTTGCACTTCACCGAAGCTCATGCCTTCCCAAACACCGAATGAAAACTCCTTCAAGCCGTCCATAAACGTCAATTCAGGGCGCTTGTTAAGCATTGCCAACGTTTCTTCGGCTGTGATGCGGGCACGCTTGATCGGACTTGAAAAGGCGTGTGCAAATTCAATATCCTTCAAGTGGTTGCCGAGCATCTTAATTTGGTCGTATGATTCAGGCAACAATGGTGAATCACCACCCGCTCCTTGAAAACGGCCTTCTGCGTTCCATTCTGTTTTACCGTGGCGGATGAAGTATAGCTTCGTCATGCGTTGGTCTCCTTCTCTTTGATTGGTTATGTATTTATGTAGTGGTGAGTGTCCGTCCTGACGGCCGGAGTGCTTGGCCCCTTCTTTAGGCACGCTAACACGTCCAGACCATGACCTGCAGAGTGAACAGCTCTCCCAATGGGTTTCCGGCAGATGTAATTCTCAAACAGACAAGAACATCTCGGTTGCTGTGGCTGGGGGCGCCCCGCGTATAGAACCGGACATGGCTAAACCTGTGGGGGTAATACTTAGGGGTTTTACCCCTTAGTATTACGGAGGGTAAAGGTGTACGCTGCAACGCAGTGGGCTCCGCCTCCCACGGTTTTGACATGTCCGGTTTAGCGGGCCTAAAGAAGCCCCCAGCCACTCGACGCAACGCGTCGACACAAACCATAAACTATATATCCTCCATTATAGACGTAAAAACGCCGAGAGACAAAAATCTCCCGGCGTTTTCCTGTTATCGATATTATATTTTTAGTGTGTAACCGTGATTACTCCAAACCTTCAGTCAAAGCCTCAGGGAAGTTCTCGCGGACGATTTGTGCTTCGTGTGCTGACAACATTGGGAAGTCAGGATCTGCGCCCAAATCAGTGTGGTACATACGATCACGTGGTGACTCTTCACCTTCTGCGTGAGCAACCGCAATCTTGTAACCATCAAAGTCCGTTGCATCACCAGCTTCATCAGCTGATGCCACGTGCAATTGAGAAACAAGCAACAAGACGCGAACATCTTGTCCCAATGAATCCAACCAAGCCTTTTGGTCGTCAGTCAAGAACAACGTTACCGCTGCTTCGGCTGGCTTACCAATCAACTTGGCATCACGGGCAACTTCAAGAGCCTTGTTTACGGCATCACGCAACGTCATGAATTGTGACCACTTAGCCATCAATTCGTCAGCGTTAGCAATGTCTTCAACAACTGGCATCTCAGTCAAGTATGCAAAGTCGCCTTCTTCGTGCTCTAGATACTCGAAGATTTCTTCAGCCGTGTGTGGCAAGATTGGTAACAACAACTTGTCCAAGTCTACCAAGACCTTGTACAAGACCGTTTGCAATGACAAACGGGCGTGTCCCTTAGGTGCTTCAACATACAAGATGTCCTTAGCGAAGTCCAAGTAGAACGCTGACAAGTCAACGTTAATAAAGTTGATAACCAACTTGTTCACTGCTTGGAAGTCATATGCGTCGTAGGCAGCCTTAATGTCGGCAACCAACTTGTTAAAGCGGGCATAGAAGTATTGATCAGCTGCAACCAAGTCATCGAAGTCAACCGTGTCAGCCTTTGGATCAAAGTCTGACGTGTTAGCCAACAAGAAACGCATCGTGTTACGGATCTTACGGTATGTCTCAGACGTTTGTGACAACAAGTCCATTGATACACGAACATCGGCTGATGAATCAACTGACGTTACCCACAAACGGATAATTTCAGCACCCATCTCCTTCACCACTTCGTTAGGTGAAATGATGTTACCCAATGACTTAGACATCTTCTCACCGTTTCCATCCAAGACGAATCCTTGTGACAAGACTGACTTGTAAGGGGCCTTACCAGTTACGGCAACACCAGTGATCAATGATGAGTTGAACCAACCACGATATTGGTCAGAACCTTCCAAAACCAAATCTTCTGGGAAGCTTAGGTTTGGACGCGTTGCCATAACACCTTGGTGTGAAGTTCCTGAATTCGAACCAAACGTCCATGATGTCCGTTTCCTTGGTAAATTCGCCATTTGGTGAGTGCTCGTTTGAGTAACCTTCTGGCAACAAGTCCTTGGCCTCACGTTCGAACCAAACGTTTGAACCATGCTCGGCTACCAAGTCAGCGATGTGGTCGATGATTTCAGGATCAACAATTGCCGTACCATCTTCAGCATAGAAGATTGGCAATGGCACACCCCAAACACGTTGACGTGAGATAACCCAGTCGTCACGGTCGCGGATCATGTTGTACAAACGCTTCTTACCCCATTCTGGTTGGAACGTCACATCGTCCAATGCGTCCAAAATGTCTTGACGGAAGCTATCGATTGAAGCGAACCATTGTGGCACAGCACGGAAGATAACTGGCTTCTTAGTACGCCAGTCAAATGGGTAGCTGTGAACAACTGGTTCGTGCAAGATCAACGCATCAGCTTCTTCAAGCTTTTGCAAGGCAACTTTATCAGCATCTTGATAGAAGACACCTTCAAAGTCAGGACCAGCTTCAGCGGTCATCTTACCTTGGTCATCAACGTTCATGATAACTGGCATGTTGTAACGTTGACCGGTAGCAAAGTCATCTTCACCAAATCCTGGGGCCGTGTGAACCGCACCAGTACCGGCATCTGCCGTAACGTAATCAGCGTTAACAACCAAAATCTCGCGGTCCATGAATGGGTGCTCAGTCGTCACCATTTCAAGTTCCTTACCAGTAAAGGTTGCAACAACTTCGTACTCGTCCCAGCCGAACTTAGGCGCAACGGCACCCAACAAAGCTGAGGCGACAATGTACTTCTTGTCTGAACCCTTTGGTTGGATTTGTGAGTATTCAAAATCAGCATTCAAAGCCAAAGCTTGTGAAGCTGGTACCGTCCAAGGTGTCGTCGTCCAGGCGATGAAGTACGTGTCGTTATCCAACAAGCCCTTACCGTCCTTAACGCGCTCTGAGAAGAACGCCGTGTCTGACTCGATGTCGTGGTATTCGATTTCAGCCATTGCCAAAGCAGATTCTGATGACCATGACCAGAAGACAGGCTTCTTACCACGGTAAATCAAGTTCTTCTTGGCCATCTCACCGAAGACGCGCAATTGTGCAGCTTCGAATTCAGGCAACAACGTCAAGTATGGGTTATCCCAGTCAGCTGAAATTCCCAAACGCTTGAAGTCAGCCATTTGCGTCTTAACTTGCTTGCGTGCAAATTCTTCGGCCATCTTACGCCAGATAACTGGGCCAACCGCCTTACGATCCTTACCAGCCTTCGTCAATTGTTGTTCAATTGGCAAACCGTGCGTATCCCAACCAGGGACAAATGGTGCGTAGAAACCATTCATTGACTTGTAACGAACGATGATATCCTTAGAAATCTTGTTCATCGCGTGTCCGATGTGAATGTTTCCGTTAGCATATGGAGGGCCATCGTGAAGCATAAATGATGGCTTACCTTCGTTCATCTTTTGACGTTGCTCATAGACCTTGTTCTCGAACCAGATGTTTTCACGTTGTAGCTCAGTTTGTGGTAGGTTACCACGCATTGGGAACTTCGTCTTTCCTAGGTTCAAGGTTTGCTTCATCTTCATAAAAGCGCAATCCTTTCTGTTCAATTCAAGTGCTACCGCGTTGACATGCGGCTTACCCTGAAACTAAAAAATCCCGCATCGGCCAAATAGCCAATGCGGGACGTCATGTCAACGTGGTACCACCCGAATTCACGGCAAAAAGCCGCCTCTTCTGTGTATTTAAAAAATCATTCTTGCTGATAAACAAGCTGCGTAACCATCCTAGGCTCTCACCGGGTAAATCCTAGGTCGCTGTTTGGAATACATCTTGCCGTTTGGTCAAGAAACCATGATTACATGATAACGAAAAATTAGTCCTTATTCAAGAAGTTTTCTTCGTTTTCGTTTGATTCAGGGAAGATAACAACCGTTTCTACCTCTGAACTAGCTTGTGCCGCAGCTGACTCTGGGGCAGCTGGTGCAGCTGATTGTGGTTGTTGGAATGCAGCAGGTTGTTGGAATGCGGCCCAATCGTCAGTCTTTACCAAGTCCAATTGTGCATTCAACATGCCCTCAATCTTAGCCTTAAATGCACCCATCTCCTTGTTCAAAGCATCGTGCTCAGCAACCAATGCTTCGTTCTTTGATTGAGATTCAGTCAACAATGAGTTGGCCTTAGCGTTAGCTTCCATAACAATCTTTTGTGCTTCAGCTTGCGCTTGTTGCAACGTTGCCTCAGCTTCTGCTTCAGTTTGCTTCTTCAAACGGTCAGCTGCTTCTTGCGCAATCAAAATTGATGAGTTAACAGATTGCTTCATCTCTTCAACTTGCTTAGCATTAGCGTCTGCTTCAGCCAATTGCGTCTTCAAAGTTTGGTTCTCTTGTAGCAAACCATCGTAGTCCGTTACGATTTGGTCCAAGAAAGCCGTTACTTCAGCCTTGTCATACCACTTGTTACTCTTTGTGTTAAATTCCTTAGCGTAAATCTCTTGTGGGGTCAATGCCATGATCGTTCTCCAATCTATTTCTTAATGACGGCCAATGTGACACGCCATTTATCTTTTTTTGTTATACCATTTTCAGCTAGCAATTTCATGCGACCGAACCGGCGCACTGAAATTAAATCGTTAACCGCCAACATAAAGTCTGGTCGGTCAATTTCGGTCCAGTTAACTCGGACCATGCCACGCTCAACTAATTCTTTAGCATGCGTTCTAGATACATTATACCCATTAGCCACTATAGTATCTAGTCGAAGCGATGACACAGTTGTATTGATTTCATCCCATTCCTCTTGCGGTGTGACGATATCAGCTAGCATCATTGGTTCAAAACGAACCTTTGTTTTACCGACGTGATCCAGTGATGACGTAATAAACCGCGCCATCTGTTCCGTTGCAACAATTTGCCAATCACCATCTTCACTACTAATAATGTCCCCGAAACTGTCTCGAGATAACCCGTTATTAATCAGTGTACCAAGTACAGTACTGTGATGTAGTTCAGCAAACTTGGTTGGATAGTTGATGCGGATTGCAGCAATTTCAAAATCGTCCTGTTGTACATCGTAATAATCCGGTGCAATCAAAGACCGTGCACTTTCGGCGTCGGTGTAGCCACCAGAGTGAGCAATCTTTAACTCATCATGCTGGTTAACCAACGTCTCCAAAATATATCTCTGCCGCGGGTTCAAAAAATTCGTCAGTACTGGACGATACTCATCCAATGCCTGACGAATTAAGCCTTGTGCCACATCAATAAATGTAGCTTCGCTCGGGCGGAAATGTTGTGATACATTATCTGCCATATTTTTATTTCTCTAGAATGCTTGTGCAATTGCGCGTAGGCCTACTTGAGCAGCTTGCAAAAGTAGCAAACCAATCAAAGGAGTAAAGTCGATAATTCCCGTACGAGGCATCACACGACGAATCGGATCAACAACGATTCCGGCAATACGACCTAGCAATTGTCCCAAGGCTGATTGTTGTGCCCCGGGTAACCATGACATCAGCACCCAAATCAAGATTACGAACTCCATGGCACGCAAGACCAACATCAATAACGATAAAATGAGTGTTAACATTTGGTCACCTATTAATTAAATTGTTGTCCCAAATTTTGAGAAATCGTTCCTGAAATCTCAAAATTATGAGGCGTAGCAAGGAAGATACGCTCACCAACACGTTCAATGATACCGTCAACAGCAAAGGCCGTTCCACCTAAGTAGTCAAGCACACGCTTGCCTGTGTTTTCATCAATTGAACCTAGGTTTACGATAACCGCTTCACCAGCCAACAATTGCGTCGCAATTGTTTGGGCATCAGCGTACGTACGTGGCTCATACAATGCAATTTTTGATGTCTCACCTGGACGTGAGCCATCCATTGGCAATACATTCGGACGACGCGCAGCCGTTGGACGTGTTGCATTTGCATTGTTAGCCTTAGTCTTTGACGTTGTTTGTTGTGCAGGTTCTTGCACGTATTGCTCTTCCGGTGCCTCTTCTTCTTCATAGTAATAATCACTATCTGATCCCATGAAGAAGTTCCTAAAATTCTCAAAAGCCATCGGTAGTCTCCTTACTTTTCGCCGCGCTTCATCCAGTTAAAGTAAGCTGGACGCTCAATTTCTTCGTCAGCAGCAGTGTTTTCTGATGAAAGCGGTTGAACTGGTTCAACCGGTGCAGCTTGTGCAGGGGTTGCTTGTTGTGTAGGCTCAGCCGTCACGTTCCAGTCAGCAAAAGGATCAGTGTTCACTGGTTGTTGTGGTTGAACCGGTGCGGTTTGTTGTTGCACAGGTGCTACCGGCTCAGACACTGCTTCAAATGGGCTAGCCGTGTTGGCTGCGCCCAAGTTGATTTCTGGACGTGGCGTTGCTGGACGATCAATACCAGTTGCAATAACCGTCACAACCAACTCGCCTTCCATTTCCATATCAATCGTTGTACCGAAGATAATGTCAATATCTGTTCCAGCAGCTTGTGCAATCGTCTCTGAAGCTTCTTGCGCTTCGAACAATGACATGTCTGCGCCACCCTTAACTGAAAGCAAAACGTTTGTTGCGCCTTCAATCTTAGCTTCCAACAATGGTGAGGCAATTGCCTTGCGTGTTGCTTCAGCAGCGCGGTTCTCACCAGATGCTGAACCAATACCCATCAAAGCAGTACCTTGACCAGCCATGGCTGTCTTAACATCGGCGAAGTCCAAGTTGATGATACCAGGCTTAGTAATCAAGTCTGAAATACCTGAGACACCTTGCAACAAGACATCGTCAACCATCTTGAAAGCTTCCATAATAGGTGCCTTCTTATCAACAATTTGTAGCAAGTTGTTGTTCGCGATAACAATCAACGTATCAACGTTTTCCTTCAACTTAGCCAAACCTTCGGCGGCTGACTTACCACGCTTTGGACCTTCAAATGAGAATGGACGTGTTACAACACCAATCGTCAAAGCACCTGAGTCCTTGGCAATCTTAGCAATAACTGGCGCGGCACCAGTACCAGTACCACCACCCATTCCAGCAGTAACGAAGACCATGTCTGCACCGGCCAAAGCATCAGCAATTTCTTGCTCGCTTTCCTTAGCAGCAGCCTCACCAACCTCTGGACGAGCTCCAGCACCCAAACCACGAGTTGCCTTAGCACCGATTTGAATCTTGTTTTCTGCAGCTGAACGCTCCAACGCTTGGGCATCAGTGTTGGCTACGATAAACTCAACACCTTCAACACCGTCATTCACCATTTGGTTAACGGCGTTTCCACCACCACCACCGACACCAATTACTTTAATCGTTGCGCCGTACTCTTGGTTCATATCCATTTGGAAATCCATAACGAGCTCCTTTTTCTCACTTATCTTTTCTTTTTTGTTTAGTCGAAGAATTCCTTGAAGAAGTTGAGCAATGCACCCTTCTTCTTAGGCTTCTCTTCTTCATCATAATTGACATCATCTGTGTCATTAACTGATGGTTCTACAACCGCTTGACTTTCAGGTCGCGCAGGTCGGCGATTTGTCGTTGGCTTTTGCACTGGTGCTGCTACCGCAATCGTTGGTTGCCCAACAACTGTCAATGGCAAGCCGTACAAGGCCTCCTTAACAATCAATTGAATTGGTGATTGTTGTGCAGCATAGTGAACCAATGCCCACGCTCCGGCATAACCGGGGTGACGTAGCCCAATATCAGTTGGTGAAAATGGCTTAACTTGCACATTATAGACACTACGAATTGCTTCAGTTGTACCACGTAATGCGGCACCACCACCAGTAACAACAATGCCACCAGGCAATTCAAACGCACCAACAAGTTGTAGCTTCTCGCCAAGCTTATCCAAAATTTGCATGAGACGCGCTTCAATAATTTGTGCCAACAATACCTCAGAGATTTGTTCAGTTTCTTCTGAACTAACCTTCTTGATAACGAGCTTATTATCTTCACGAGCCATACTTGAAAGTGCCAAACCAGAATCAAGCTTCAACATGTCCGCATCGTGCAACCCAACTTCCAAAACAGCGCTAATATCGCGTGAGATATTATCACTTCCAGCTGGGAAAGTTGATAAGAACTTTAATTGATGATCATGGACAACGGTTGCCGTTGTGTGACCCGCACCCATATCCAAAATGATTGTGCCAAATTCTTGTTGTCCGTCATCCAAAATCGTCTTGCTATAAGCAAGTGGCGTCAACACGAAGTCGCGTAATTGTAATCCAGCTTTAGCAATTGCCAGTCGCAAGTTCCCCATCACATTGCGAGGCGCTGTGTAGGCAACTGCCTTCATTTCTAGACGCATCCCCACCATATCGTTGGGATCTTGAATACCATCAAAATCATCTACGATAAATTCAGTTGGCAATAGTTCAACAATTTCACGATCGTTTGGCACATTAACTTTAACAGCTTCTTTTACAGCTGCTGAAACGTCTTCATAAGAAATATGCTGACTATCTTTTACCGTTACCGTACCACTAACATTTTGAATTTGAATATTACTTGCAGGCAAGCTAGCCACAACTTCTGTAACTGGCGTGCTGGTTTGCTCATTGATTTGTGCAACTGCTTGTCGAATATCATTAGCTGTTGCTTCAATATCCACAACAACACCGCGCTTAACGCCGTGGGCAATCGAACGACCAACCGCCACAATGTTAGCTTGCTGATCTCGAACATCCGCCGCTAGCACTTTTATCGTGTTTGTCCCGACATCGAGACCAACTATTAACCCGTGGTTGGCCATTTGAGTACCTCCTTAACTGCCAATCAGTTGATGTTTAAATAAATAAACAATTCTTTAAGATAATACCATACTTTATAAGGGTTCTTCCAGACCTCTTGCGGGATTATCCCGTTTTTGTTTGCAAAAAAAATCTTAGTTTTATTATTGTCCGTATGGTGTGAAATATGCACCGACTTGTAAGTCAGCAATTCCGGTTTTATTATCCAGCGATGCTGCCATGGCTGGATAATATTTTAGTTTGCTTGCGAGGTCATTCGCACTAATCAAAACTTCATTGCCATCATTCATGTACAGCTCAAGGCGTTGATTGTTTTGCTTAGTCGGTGACCAAACAATTTCAGAAACTGACCGTCGCAAGGCCAAAGGTAGCTTACCAAACTCAGCTAAAACTAATTTTAAATCAGCAACTGAGGTGAAATTGTCGTAAAGTGGCAAGCCACCAACCGGTTGATCCGCCTCGGCGCTCGTTAACATCTTACCGTTTTCCAAAATTGGATAGTAATGTGTATCTGCCTTCACATACCCAACTTTCACAATTTCGTTGACCTTAATTTCAATGGTGTTATCAGAAACCAACTCGAACTTGAGTCCTGAAATTTGTGGATTGCGTTGGGCAGCCATTTTACTGAAGTAATCAGCTTGATGAAGTGTCGTCAAAAGTGGTTGTCCGGTTTTCAACTGGGCCGCATCTAATACCGCTTTTTTACTAAGACTCTCTGAACCCACCACCTTATAGTGATTCACTTGACTTAGTGGGGACATCAAGTAAATTAAGACACCCGCCAACACCGTTAGTGCCGTCGCTGATAGAATGGCGCCTCGCTCGTAAGGAAAGAGAATTGGTTCGGATTCTACAGCTGGTTCAAAGCTTTCCGCCACTAAATCCTCAGGTTCTTCAGCAAACGTTTCACGTAAGCGACGGGGTAGTTTTAACTCACGACGAGCCTTTTTCTCTTGCGATTGGCGCGTAGGCAATGATGACCAGTCATCTTCCGACAACAATGCATCTAAATGCGCTTGAATATCACTAGACTTTGCCCCTTTAGGCTTTGATTCATTTTCATCGGCCATCATATGCCCCCTTTCCAATCGTTAGGTCATTATTTAATAACTGTCTTAATCAACTTGATGAATTGATCCGCTGCGTCAGGTACACCTAATTCCTTAGCTGCCTTAGCCATCGCTGCACGTTGATCGTCGTGCGTCATCAAGTGATCGATTGTGCCAAACAACGTTGTGCCTGACAATGATTCTTCCGTAATCATTTCTGCTGCACCAGCTTCAACTAAGCTACGGGCGTTCTTTGTTTGGTGATCATTCGTCACATATGGGCTTGGGATCAAAACCATTGGCTTTCCCAATGCCGTTTGTTCAGCCAAACTCGTGGCACCGGCACGCCCAACGACCAAATCCACAACTGGCATCAATTGTGGCATGTTACCGATGTACGGTACAACAGCAACATTTTCAGCTGGTACGACGCCACCTGCACGTAGATCTGCTTGTACGTCGTCATAGCGCTTGCCACCAGTAACGAAGATAACTTGGTATGGCCGGTTAGCAAACTTTGACATCCCCGCAACCATGGCCTTGTTCAACTTCAGCGCCCCTTGTGAACCACCAAAGATCAATACCGTTGGCTTGTCTGCAGACAAATGCAACGTGTCCCAATCAAATGAACCTTCGCCATCAACGACTTCTTGGGCACGCGGATTACCAACAACTGTTGCTAAACCACCCTTAAAGGCTGATAGTGCCGCCGGAAAGGCAACGCCGACCTTCGTCACATGACGCGCCAAAAACTTGTTTGTGACACCCACAACAGAGTTTTGCTCGTGAATAACCGTTGGAATCTTAAGTTGTTGCGCTGCGTATAGCACTGGACCAGAAACATAACCACCAGTTCCAACCACAACATCCGGCTTAAATTCTTCCAGCATCTTCTTAGCCTTGCGAGTAGCCGTCAAGAAAAGATAGACCGTCTTCACATTATCAAGTGACAATGAGCGACTGAACCCTTGCACGGCCAAAGCCTTAAAATCGAATCCTGCTTCTGGCACGATTGACTTTTCTAAACCGCGTTCACCACCGATATACAACACTTCGGTATCTGGTTCCAATTGCTTCAATTGCTTAACCGTTGCTAGCGCTGGGTAAATGTGTCCCCCAGTTCCACCACCTGAAACAACAATACGCATATCTATCTCCTCTACTTTCCTTCGCTGTGAGCCTTAACGGCTGCCACGAACAAATCACCACGTGTTTCAAAATTAGGGAATTGATCCCATGATGCTGCAGCTGGTGAAAGCAAAATAATGTCACCTGGCTCACTCAATTCGAAAGCCGGTTCAACTGCATGAGGTGCATCCTCTGCATGAACCACTTCAATACCGAGCGCTTCACCGACTGCTGCAACCTTATCTGCCGTTTGACCAAAGACTACCAAAGCCTTTACGTGTGGCTTCATTTCTTCAAGCAATCGCATTTGGTCGTCACCACGATCTAGACCACCGGCTAGCAAAACAACTGGCGCCTTAAATCCTGATAGCGCCATTTCCGTTGCCTCAATATCAGTCGCCTTTAAATCGTTATAAACTTGACGTCCTTCAAACGTGCCAACATATTGCAAACGGTGCTCAACACCACCAAATTGACGCAATGTCATCGCAATTTGATTGCTTGGCACATTCATCAACTTACCAACAGCAATCGCAACCAACGCGTTTTCGACGTTGTGATCGCCTGGTACGCCGAGTTGGTTAGCTTGCATGATAGCTTCACCACGGAAGTACAACGTACCATCTAGTTCGTAAGCACCTTCTTGACTCACGTTTTGACGTGAAACTGGGACAACCGTCGCTGCAGTTTGCTTTGACAATTCAACCCATTCTTCGCGGTCAACATTGATAACCAAGAAATCGTCGGCTGTTTAATTCTTTGTGATACCCATCTTAGCGGCAACATAGTTTTCGCGTGTGCCGTGGTAATCCAAGTGAGATGCAAAAATGTTTGTGATAATCGCAATATTTGGCTTAGCCGTTGGCATCCCCATCAATTGGAATGATGAGAGCTCTGTGACAAGTGTATCGGTCGCACGCAACGTTGGGGCAACCTCACTCACTGGCGTCCCAATATTTCCGGCAACAACAACTGCATGCTCATCATCTGCTTGCGTACGTAGCACAGCTGCAATCATCTCAGTCGTGGTTGTCTTACCATTTGAACCCGTTAATGCGATCCAAGTTCCCTTGATGTATCGTTGAGCCATTGCAACTTCAACGAAAATTGGAATACCAGCCTCCTGTGCAGCTGCCAAAACTGGAATACGGTATGGAATTCCAGGATTCTTAACAATTAGGTCGACGTCAGCTAGCAACTCGACAGTTTGTTCCGTTGTAAACACAACGCCTTGTGCTTGCAAAGCAACCACGCGTTCATCCGTCAAATCCAATTTTGGGTCTGAAACTGTCACTTGCGCACCTTCGTTCAACAACAAAGACGCAACGGCTGCCCCAGAACGTGCAAAGCCAATTACCAAAACATGCTTACTCATGATCAGATCCCCTTTAAAAGTTATGTATACGGGGCGTTCCCCGCGCGTTTGCATAATGCAAAAAGTCTTATAACGACTTTATATGTGTTTTAGTGAATGATGATTTACTTAAAAATCACAAGATACAAAACCGCCGCAATCAGTCCAACTGCCCAGAAGAATGTATCAACTTGCCACTCGTTCCATGGCTTATCTGTATTACCAGTCAAGCCACCCTTTTCGAAACTGTGGTGAATTGGTGTCATCAAGAAAATACGCTTCTTAAAGAAGTGATAACTTGTGACTTAAATCATAACGGTCAACGTTTCGACCATGAAGACGAAACCAATCAACAACAATGACCATTCGTGGTGCAAGACAAGTGAGTTCATCGCCAAACCGGCGCCCAATGCCAATGAACCAGTATCACCCATGAAGATTGATGCTGGATAGTGGTTAAAGACCAAGAAGCCAAGCAATGCCCCAATCATCAACGCATCCAACAACACCATTGTCATGTCACCTTGGACGAACGCGATAATCAAGTATGCAACGTATGCAATAATCGCCGTACCAGATGCTAAGCCGTCCAACCCATCTGTCAAGTTGGTGGCATTTGACCAACCAACAAGCCAAAAAATCGTGAACAACGTATAAACAATAATGCTGTTGATGCTACCCAAGTTAAATGGCAAATCCAACGTGAAGTCAAAGTGGCCTAAGAATAGCACTGCAACCGCTAGTAACGCAGCAGCGATTTGTGAGAATAGCTTTGGCAAGAAGCGAAGTCCTTCATCGCGGTGATTAAAGACCTTGATACTATCATCAAAGGCACCAACCAAGGCAAACACAATAATGGCGATTAATGTTGCCCAACCTGTTGATGCATTCGCACCTGTCGCAAACGCTAAGATAATGAAACCGATAATCACAACCGGAATAAATCCAGCCCCACCCATCGTAGGTGTTCCAGCCTTAGCTGCGTGATCTGGTCCATTTTCACCAGTACGCATCACTAATTGTTGCACCTTAATTTTCTTAAACCAATTCCTCAAACGCGGTACTACGATGATTGTTGCGATCAACCCCATCAATAGTCCGAGTAACAAAGTCGACATTTGACTTCTCCTCTCTTATAAACCCTTATTTATTCCGCTTTCGCGTTTTTAAATTCAACCGTTATTTCATGATAGCCATCTGCTAACTGAGTACCTGGTGTAATTGATTGTGTCGCCACAAAACCATCACCCTTAATAATCGGCTTGATATCAGCTAGCTTTGCCCAAGCTAACACATCAGACTTTGACCAGCCATGCATATTTGGCACTGCAATATTTTTACCAGTGTTCAAGAACACACGCTGATTCGTCAATGACTTTTGACCACCAGCCGGCGTCTGCTTTTTGACAGTCGCACCGTCACCCATCACAATTGGCGTCAAATTAGTTGCTTCAACTTCTTTTTCTGCTTCATTGGTTGATCCACCAACAACCGTTGGGACCGTCACTTGCTGGTCTTCACTGACAACAACCTTGTTATCAGAATCAGACATTGTCAGTGCTTGTTGCATCACCGTCACGAACATATTAGACATATCCGTCGCAATGTTTTGTGTGTTCTGCTGTGGTTCCTTGGTCACAATGTACATCAAATAGCGTGGATCATCTGATGGTGCCATTCCCATCCATGAATGGATTTCGTGCGTATTATCCCCAGGTGATGAATAACCGGTCGACGTCGCAATTTGCGCCGTTCCAGACTTACCCGTCGTTCGAACATCTGGGATTGCATAAGCTTGACCCAAACCATACTCAGAGTAAATAACATCTTCCAATTGCTTACGCGTTGCCTCAGCTGTTGATTTCTTAATTGGCTTTGCAACAACCTTGCGCTTAGCCTGGTAAATCACCTTTTTGGTATTGGGATCAACAACCTTTTCAACAAGGTTCGGCTTGATTTCTTCACCATTACCAGCAATCGCTGTATAGGCCTGTACCATTTGCAAAGGTGTTACCGAAATAGCTTGTCCGTAAGAGGTGTTCGCTTGTTCGATTGGATACTTAAACTGCATCAAACCAGTTTCTTCGCTTGGTAAATCAGAATCCGTAGACTGTAGGAAGCGGAACTTATTAATGTACTTGTGCCATGTTTCAGCACCCATCTTTTGCTCGGTCAACGCCATCGCGACGTTTGAAGATTCCGCAATTCCACGTGCATACGTAATCGTGCCCCAACCTTGACCGTTATTCCAGTCAGTAACGCTCTTATCACCAATCTTCAGGGTTCCAGATTGATAATACGCATCACCATCCCAATTGTTAGTGTCGATTGCTGCTGCCAAGGTGATTCCCTTCATAACAGATCCCGGTTCATAAACAGAACCTGAAATCTCATTTGTCCAGTAATCGCCGATACCTTCACCGGTAGTCGCGTTGAATGAAGGACGTTGCGTGGTCGCAACAATATTACCCGTCTTCGTATCCAGTACAATCGCCAACGCTGACTTAGGCTTCATATCATCATACAAATATTGCATCTTCTCTTCGAGCGTCGTCTGCAACTTTGTATTTATGGTTGTATAAATATCATACCCGTTTTTTACGGATTGGTCTTTCTTTGAGACACTCGAATCTGTATCATCAGCCGAAGTTGTCTTAACACCTTTCTTACCAGAGAGTTGTTTATTGTACTTTTGTTCGATTCCCATCAAGCCAACAATGCTTTGTGCACCAGTCTTGTCATCCGTTTTTTCACTCGTATAACCGATGACATTTGACGCAAAGACCCCGTTTGGATAGAAACGTGACGCACTGTTTGTAAAGGTGATACCCGGTATCTTCAATTTATTGATTTTCTTATACGTTTGAGAATCTAACTTTAGTCCACGTGAGCCAAATTGAACCTGCTTCAACTTATTTTTGCGTCCCTTTTCCAAGGTCGTCACATAAGTTTTTGGATCACCACCCAAGATGCCTGCTAGCTGCTTAGCTACCTTTTCATCTTGACTTGGGGCAACATAGGCTGGCTTTCCTTTGCTTGTTTTTTGCGTGTCATCAATGACTGCAGCTAAAGTATAGGTCGTTGCGTTTTCAGCTAGCACATTCCCAACTGAGTCAAATATCTCACCACGCTTAGGCTGAACTGAATTCTGACTTCGGTAAACTTGTTGAGCGGCTTCGTTTAACTTATGCCCCTTCACGTCTTTTGTGATGGCAACATAAGAAAAACGGACCCCCAACACAACCAAAATCAGCAACATGGTACTTACTAGCACAAAGCCTGTAATACGACTGTTTTTATCCGATTGGTTACGTTTTGGCATCCGCTGTTTCTTCACCATGCTACTTCACGTTCCTTATGTTTTGGTTTTGAAGCGTCAATCCGTTCTTAGCCGCAATATCGTTCAAACGACTTGGGCTCGTCAAATCACTCACTTCTTGCTTCAAATCATTGTTTTGATTACGTACCTTTTCAAGGGAAGCTGACGTTGTTGCCAGTTGTGAGTTTGCTGTTGCTGCACGGTTTGACGTGTGTACGACAACCATCGCCATAAAGACAACAACAAATGCAGTTGCCACGCAAAAGGCGATGTCAATGGCGTTAAAGCCTGGCTTTTCCAACTTACGCTTAACGACACGAACGTGTGGGCGTTGTTGTGGTTGATCAACTTTGCGAGGCGACGTTGTGTGCGTGTAGTTTGGCATTGCATCCATGATGTTCAGATCCTTTCTTCACCGTCCATCATGGGCGGCATATGCTATCGTAGTCGTTCGATGACGCGCAACTTTGCTGAATGAGCGCGGTGATTGTTAGCCATTTCTTCTTCTGAAGGTAAGATTGGCTTACGCGTCACGAGTTTATAATCAGGTTGCATCTCATCCGGAATGATTGGCAAGCCAGCTGGCAATTCAGGAACTGCCGTCTTTTCCTTAAACATCGTCTTAACGAGGCGATCTTCAAGCGAATGGAAAGTAATGACCGAAATACGACCACCAACCTTCAACATATCCAAAGCTTGTGCGAGTGATTCTTCGACCACTCCCAATTCATCATTCACGGCAATTCGAATGGCTTGGAATGAACGCTTGGCCGGATGACCTCCTGTTCGACGAGCCGCTGCAGGAATTGCTGACTTGATGACCTCAACCAATTCAAATGTGGTTTCAATTGGTTTAACTTCACGTTGGCGCTCAATTGCACGTGCAATTTGCTTAGCGAATTTTTCTTCACCGTAACGTGACAAGATGCGTAGCAAGTCGTGGAAATCCCACTCGTTAACTACCGTACGCGCTGTCAATTCTTGTGATTGATTCATGCGCATATCAAGTGGTGCATCATAGTTATATGAAAAACCACGTTGTCCGTCGTCGAATTGTGGTGATGACACACCCAAATCGTAGACGATACCATCAATTTCAGTGACCCCAACTTCAGCAAGTGCGTCACGCAAGTTACGGAAGTTATTTTGAATGAAGGCAACTTTACCTTCAGACAACTCAGTGGCCAAATGTTCTTTGTTGTAGTTAATTGCCGTAATGTCTTGATCAAATGACCAAAGCTTTCCGGTAGTCAAACGACTTGCCAACAACTGTGAATGACCACCGCCACCCAACGTCGCATCAACATATGTTCCGTCTGGCTTAACATTTAAATTATCAATTGCTTCGTTAAGCAATACGGTTACGTGATTGAACTCCGTCATATGTAATTGCCTGTTCGACCTTTCTAGTTCGTATCAATTTGCTGTTAGAAGCCCAGGTCTTCCAATCCATCAGCAATATCATCAAAATTCTCTGCAGTTTCTTCTTCGTAAGCTTGCCACTTCTCGGCACTCCAAAGTTCGAACGTATCATCACCCAAACCGAAGACCGTGACATCCTTATCGATATTTGCGTATTCGCGCAAGGTTGGTGATAGATTCACACGACCTTGCTTGTCGAATTCAACTTCTGTTGCCCCACCGAAGACGAAACGCTTAAATTGGCGCGCCTTGGCATTTGTTTCTGGCAATGCGTTAATCTTAGTTGAAAAATCTTCCCAGCCTTGCATCGTGTAGGCACGCAATGAGTGATCCATCCAACGTGTAATCACAAAGGATTCACCCAACTGATTGCGGAATTTTGCGGGGATAATCAACCGGTTCTTAGTATCCAACGTGTGTTGGTAAGTTCCCATGAACATCGGCGATACCCCCTTTCAAATTATTCAGCAATTTCAGATGCTGTGGCGTATTGAGAATAGTCGACATTTCAATACATTTAATTTACCACAATCTCCCACCTTCCACCACCTGCCCCCACGTTCTACCACTGGGATATATGGTGTATTTTAGGGTTCAAAAGCCTATTACACCGGCCCTGACGCTCCTTTTTAACAGTCACTTTACAAGTTTTCGAATAACTTTAGAAAATGAAGAATTTTTTAAGGTTATAAGGTCAAATCCTTGATATACCAACGGTTAACAACTTAGTTATGGAGATGGTGGGAGGTGGGGAACGGTGGGTGGGAAGATTAGGTGGTGGAAAGTGGTGGGGATTTGAACAAAAAGTGGGTGGCATCCCCACTGACGCCATCAGAGCATTGTTTCGTTCATTACACCCCATGACATCATAGGGTGTAATCCCCACTTAGCACCCAAACCACACAAAAAGCGCGACCTTAAAACCAAGGTCGCGCTTTTAAAATCTATTTAAATTTCGCGGAAACCGCCATCAACTGGAATTTGATCCTCGATGTCGATTTCTTCTTCCTGTCCACGTGTAAAGGCGAACAACTCAATAACGAAATAAAGGGCTGCCAAATAGTAGCCATACATCGCTGAGTTCAGATGTAGCCAAACTGACACCAAGAACACCACTGGCCACACAAACATCAAGTACCAGAAAGCACCGCGCTTACGCAAGAAAGCTCCTGCAATAGCACTGAAAATCATGTTTGCCACAAACAATGAAAAAATAATTTTAACATTCGCCGTTAACGGTGATTCGTTAATTGCAAACGGTACTAACAACCCCAAGATTGGCATCCAAATCCAGAACCGCCAATCCAACGCTTCTTTCAAACGCTTCATATCAATTCCCCTTTTAACATCCCTGCAACGATGTTAACCTTAAAAATTCTAACGTGCTAACTCAAGTGCATAGCCCAATGCACTTAGCGCATAGAGCGGTGCGGTCTCGGCACGCAAAATGCGCGGCCCAAGCCCTGCAGGCACAAAGCCAAACGTATTCGTTAGCAAGTCTAACTCACTTTCCTTTAACCCACCTTCAGGTCCAACCAAAAAGGCAATTTTGTCGCCCACGTTCAAGTGACTAAACTGGGCCACCAGTTGCGCTGTTTCGCCCTGCTTGGCACTCTCTTCCCAGGCAACGATCTTAACCATATCATCCGGCAGATCCAAATCACGTAGTTTTTCAACATACGTCACATCTGGCACACGTAGTCGGTGTGATTGTTCAGCAGCACCTTGGGCAATCTTTTGCAATCGCGCAAGCTTCTTATCAGCTTTCATCCCCCAATGGACCACTGACCAATCCGTCTCCACGATAATGACGTGGTGAACGCCTAATTCGGTCGCTTTTTGAACAACCAATTCAGGTTTATCACCCTTAGCTAAGCCAAGAATGATTGTCGTCTCCACCGGCAATTCAACATCAGTTGCCACCTCTTCAACGACACGCATCGTTGTCATTTCATCAGCAACCTGAATCACTTCAGCCACCACCATGGTTTGTTGATCAGGATACACAAATTCTGCCTGTGTCCCTTCCTTGCCACGAAGGACGGTCATTAAATGATGTTGCACATCTTCTGGCAAAATAAATTCTTGACCGGCTGGCGCTTCAGTCAAAAAATAACGTTGCATTATTCGTCCTCGCTTTTACGGTGAGCAATCAAACCATACCATTCACCAAGCTTCATCGTCTCGTCGAGCGCATAGCCATTCTCTTCCAACTTCGCAATAATCGTTTGCGCCTTGTCTTCGTAAATACCTGATAACAAGAACTTACCACCTGGACGCAAAACGCTATCAACTTGTGGAATCAATGGTACAAGCACTTCAGCCAACATGTTAGCCACAACAATATCAAATTCTTGGGCCGGTACATCGCTTAGCAAGTCACTTGCCATCACTTGGATATCTGAGGCAACAGGATTCAAATCCAAATTACCTTGAGCTGATCGCACAGCCACTTCATCAATATCCGTACCTAGCACCTTATCAGCCCCCAACAACTTTGCCGCAATACCAAGCACACCTGAACCAGTTCCAACGTCCAGCAAACGTTCACCGCCACGTACGACGATTTCAAGTGCTTGCATCATCAAACGTGTCGTTGGGTGGGTACCAGTTCCAAAGGCCATCCCAGGGTCCAAAACAATCACTTTTTCGCCTTCTTGGGCTGGTTGGTATTCTTCCCACTTAGGCACGACTGTCAAATGACGTGTCACACGAACTGGGTGGTAGTACTTTTGCCATTCAGTAGCCCAGTCTTCATCCTTAACTGCACTCGTTGTTACCTTACCTGGTGTTGCATCAAGTCCAAATGATGCCAATTGGTTCACACGCATTTGCACATCGTTAATCACCTCAGGCAAATTAACATCTTCTGCAAAATAGCCAGCGACCGTCGCACCTGATTCGCGGTGCTCAACAACATCCCAATCGACCCATACAGTGGCATCAGCAGGTTCATAGCTGTTCACATCTGCCGCATCATCGATTTGGATACCTTCTGCCCCGGCTTCCATCAAAATATTGCTGACAGCTTCAACAGCCTCAGTTTGTGTCTCAACAATTATTTCTTGCCAACTCATCAGCACTTCCTCATCACTTCGTTATAGTCTTAACAACAGAATAACATAAAGTTGCCTAAAAATGTTGTCTGCTTTAACCCGCTTCTTTGCTTATCGCGACAACAAAAAAACGAGAGATACAATGTATCTCTCGTTCTTAATTAACACAACTAATAATTAGTCGACCGTAACAATCGTCATCAAGTTAGTCGTACCTGAAGTCGTTACAGGAATACCTGCAGTAACGATGATAGTATCACCCTTTTCTGCCAAACCTGCAGCAACAACTTCCTTCTTAGCCAATTCGATCAAAGCATCAGTGTTGTCCACTGCTTCTGAGATCATTGGTTGAACACCCCAGTAAATCGTCAATGAACGTTGTACACGCTCGTCGAACGTCAATGCCAAGATGTCAGCGTTAGGACGGTACTTTGAGATCATCTTTGCCGTGTAACCTGAAGTCGTTGCAGCAACGATAGCCTTAACGTTCAAGTTTTCTGCAGCCGTAGCAACAGCAGCAGCAACTGATTCAGTAACGTCTGATGCGTCGAAGTTGTTTACGTGACGGCCGTTTGCTGCCAAAGCAGTTTCTGCCTTCTCGTCGATGCGTGCCATAGTAGCAACAGCAGCAACTGGGTAAGCACCGTTAGCTGACTCACCTGACAACATAGTTGCGTCAGTTCCGTCAAATACGGCGTTGGCAACGTCGGAAGCTTCGGCACGCGTTGGGCGTGGGTTCTCTTGCATTGAGTCCAACATGTCAGTAGCAGTAATAACTGGCTTACCGGCAGCGTTCATCATGCGGATCAAGTCCTTTTGTACCAAAGGAACGTTTTCTGCTGGAATTTCAACACCCATGTCTCCACGAGCAATCATCAAACCATCAGAAACCTTCAAGATTTCGGCGAAGTTGTCGATACCTTCTTGTGATTCGATCTTAGGGAAGATCATAACATCTTCCTTACCAGCTTCTACCAACAAAGCACGGATGTCTTCAACGTCTGAAGGCTTACGTACGAATGAAGCGGCGATGTATTGGATACCTTGTTCCAAACCGAAGCGGATGTCATCGGCATCCTTTTCAGTGATACCTGGCAAGTTGATTGAAACACCAGGTGCGTTAACACCCTTACGTGATCCCAACAAACCGTGGTTTTGAACTTCAGTAACCAATTCGCGGTTAGCTTCGTCCTTTTCAGTGATCAACATGTCGATCTTACCGTCGTCGAACAAAACGTGTCCGCCAACCTTAACGTCGTCGAACAAACCAGGGTAAGTTACGGCAACCTTTTCCTTAGTACCTTCAAGAGAAGCATCCATTGAGATGCGAACAACATCACCGATGTTGAACTCAATCTTACCTGGCTCTTGAACAGTCGTACGGATTTCGGCACCCTTAGTGTCCAACAAGAATCCTACAGTCTTACCTGAAATCTTCTCGGCTTCGCGCACAGCGTTCATACGACCCAAGTGCTCTTCGTGGTCTCCGTGTGAGAAGTTGAAACGTACAACGTTTGCACCTGACTCGATCAACTTAGTAATAGTCTCGACGTCAGAACTAGCTGGTCCAAGCGTTGAAACAATCTTGGTCTTCTTCATGATCTGAAAAATCTCCTTCGTTTTGTGTTGATAGTGTATCTATCTAACTGATGTTAATTGTACTATTTTTCACTTTTTTTGTACACAATTTTTGTTTCTTATCTGTTCCAATATTCAAACAAAAAACACACAAGCTTACAGCTTGTGTGTTTTTTAACATTATTATTGTCGTGCGTCCGTATCCAAATCAACTTCCGTCAACTTACGCAACTTTGTCTTGTGCTTAATCTTGTATCCAAGGTACAAACCAATAAACAATGGTAGTGACATGTACGTTGTGATAATTCCTGACCAGTTCCAGTGTGAAATTGGTCCTTGGAATGATGCCAAGTCTTGTCCAACAACAACAACGATTGACAAAACCAATGCCAAAATTGGACCAACTGGGAACCACTTAGCATGGTAGCGGAGCTTCTTCATCACGGCCTTGTGCCACAAAGGCACGACGGAAACGATAGTGTGAAATTGCGATACCAATCCAAGCGATGAAACCAGTCAAACCTGAAGCAGCCACCAAGTAATAGTAGATACCAGTTCCAAAAACAGACGTGACGAACGTCAACAATCCAACGGCTACCGTTGCCAACAAGGCCGGTACTGGAATACCTGTGTTGATGTTAACGCGTGCGAATAGCTTTGGCGCCTTTCCTTCAACGGCCATGGCGTACAGCATACGCGTTGAAGCGTAAACACCTGAGTTGGCTGAAGAAATAACTGATGTCAAGATAACGGCGTTCATAATTGAAGCAGCAGCTGCCAATCCAGCTTGCTTAAAGACCAACGTAAATGGTGAGACCGCAATGTTTGTTTCACTTGAACGGAGCAAGTTTGGATCCTTGTAGTAAATCAATGCCCCAATAATGAAGATGGCAAGGATATAGAACAAAAGGATACGCCAGAAGACTTGCTTGATAGCCGTTGGCACTGACGTTTCTGGTGTTTCTGACTCACCAGCCGTAATACCAACCATCTCAGTTCCTTGGAATGAGAAACCAGCCACCATGAAGACGGCTAGCATACCACCAACACCACCGACGAATCCGTGGTTACCGCCAGCTGACAAGTTACGTGGTACATCTGGGTGATAAGCCATGATACCGAAGATTGTTGCAACTCCGATGACCAAGAATGCGACTACCGCAACAACCTTAATTGTTGCCATCCAGAACTCAGTTTCAGCGTATGACTTAGCTGACATTAGGTTGATGACCGTAATCAAGAGCAACACTAGCGCTGACCAAATCCAACTTGGGACATTTGGCAACCAGTAGCCCATGACCACACCGACCGTTGCCGCTTCAACCGCAACCGTAATTGCCCAATTAAACCAATAATTCCAACCCATGGCAAAACCGAAAGCAGGATCAACGAAACGATCGGCGAACGTTGAGAATGAGCCTGAAACTGGCATGTAAGTCGCCATTTCACCCAAACTGGTCATCAAGAAGTAAACCATCAAACCAATAACCGCATAAGCAGTAAGGGATCCGAATGGTCCAGCTTGTGCAACCGTTGCACCTGAGGCAACGAACAAACCAGTACCGATTGTCCCACCAAGGGCAATCATTGACAGGTGACGCGTCTTCATCGTGCGCTTCAGCGTCCCTTGATTCTGTTGATTATCTGACATAATTCCTCCTATATAGAGAGGCCTAATCGCACTCGTGAGAACGAAAAAAGTCCCCAGTTCATACCATCGCATAAACTAGGGACCTCGTTTGAAATCATTAGTGTTGTCGATAGCGCTCCGCAGCCGACGAATTTTGCTGCGACAGTCCTTCCGTTGTTCACGTAAGGACCAACATGTTTCACCGCCGTGAAAACACATTTCGGCAACCGCCCCTTTAAATCAACCGCCTTGTCTGCCGACTTGGTTGATCACTCATGTTGGTTGCGACCTCTATGTCATATTTAATTTATGAGACTAAGTATAAGCGTGTTTTCAGACATCGTCAACCCAACTCGCAATCTAACCCTAAAAACTTCTTAAATACCGCTTAAGCGTAAAACTTTATCACACCCTTTTTAAAAACACTGATGATACGATATATGAAAAGTTAGTTAACCACATTGGTTGTTAAAGGAGTTGACGAATATCATGATTATTAAGCCCTCTAAAAGCCGGCTCATTATATTAATAATAAGTATAATGGCTTTCTTACTTCTAACCATTAGCACTTTTCTTGGTGCTTCGCTGCTCACTTTAATCGATTCAGCTGAGCAGAACTTTTTAGATAGCATGGCGCCTGCGTCATTGTCGGTACTAACTAAACCATTTGTTTTATTTAGTCACGGCTTATTGTTTGGCTTGGTCATCTTTGTACTTGCTTTTTTGCTTTGGGGATTTAAATTCAAAATCCCAGCCGCATGGATTGTGCTAACGACCATCAGCGGGTCATTGTTGATTAACCTCTTCTCGTTAATCTTCCCCCATCGCCTAGCTGGCCAGGCAACACAATTCCCAGCCCATACTATCTTTTTCGTCACATTACTTTATTTCTTTCTCAGCAAGATTATTGTGCCAGAGTTGAAATCTTTTCCACGTCAAATTGCTGGTCAAATTATCATTTTAACAGGTTGGATTCTCACCTTTATCGGCACAGTTCTCTCAACTAACTACACATTTTCCGACGCTGTAGCCGGGTGGTTACTCGCGATTGCTTGGCTACAGCTCGCTGCCCAATTTTACAGTAAGTACGCACCACGTGCCTACCGTATGAACGGATTCAGTACTTCATGGTTCTAAAAAATGGCTAAAATCACATTACGCTCTTGGCAATCGACAGACTTCGATGCCTATGAAAAATTAATCGCACAACCTGAAATTATGCAAGGCGCTGGGTTGCCTAATGCAGACACACAGCAACGTCGCATGATGTTTGAAACGGATTTATATCAGCCATTCCAGGCTGCAATCGTGTACAAATCTCAAATTATCGGTAGCATTATCACCTACGCCCGGGTTTCTGAAAACGGTGACTTCATCCCTAATGAGTATGACCTGGCCTATTTCTTAGATAGCCGGTTTACAGGCCACGGCATTATTACCCAAGCCTTAGATAGCTTTATTGCAGCACTACCGAACTCAACAACTCTACTAGCTGAAACATTTGTTGATAACGTCGCTTCACAGCGCGTCTTGGAAAAGCTTGGTTTCATTAAAATGGGGGCTTACAACGACATCATTGCATACAAAAAGCCGATCAGTTAGATCGGCTTTTTTATTATGCAATTTTAGAACAAGCCAGTAATCTGACCGTTTTCATCAATGTCAATATCATATGCTGCTGGGTGACTTGGCAATCCCGGCATCGTCAAAATTGAACCAGTCAAGGCAACCAAGAAGCCAGCTCCTAACTTAGGCACAAACTCACGCACATGAATCTTAAAGTCCGCTGGTGCACCCAACTTCTTCGCATCATCACTCAATGAGTATTGCGTCTTCGCCATGATAACTGGCATCTTATCCCAACCACGCTTTGCAAACTCACGTAATTGCTTAGTAGCCTTATCTGACAATTCAACACCAGCACCGCCGTAAATTGTTTGCACAATCTTTTCGATTTTTGTAACAGCATCATCTTCAGGTGCATACAATGGCGTAAAGTGGCTTTCTTGCTCAGTTGCTGCGATAACTGCTTGCGCCAACTCTGGCGCACCAGCACCGCCTTGCGCCCAAACGTCAGCCATGTACGCCTCAGCACCACGCTCACGAACGTAATTCTCAACCATCTCGATTTCTTCAGGTGTGTCACTCACAAAGCGGTTAACGGGAACAACAACTGGCACGCCGTAACGTGACATACTCTGCAAGTGTTGTCCCAAATTAGCCAAGCCGGCTGACAAAGCGTCAAGATTAGGTTCTGTCAATTCCGTCTTAGGCAAACCGCCGTGCATCTTCAACGCACGTACCGTCGCCACAATGACAATTGCGTCCGGTGTCTTACCCAACAATGGCACCTTGAAGTCCAAGAACTTCTCACCACCCAAGTCAGCCCCGAAACCAGCTTCAGTGACAACGTAGTCCGCCAATTGTAGGGCTGTCTTAGTTGCGCGAATTGAGTTGGTTCCTTGCGCAATATTGGCAAATGGACCTCCGTGAATCAACGTTGGCGTGTGGGCAAGCGTTTGAACCAAGTTTGGCTTAATCGCATCCTTCAGCAACGTCGTCAACGCACCAGCAACACCCAAGTCCTTAACTGTCACAGGTTCCTTGTCGTACGTGTAACCGATAACGATGCGCTCAATACGCGCCTTCATATCCATCAAATCATGTGACAACGTCAAAATAGCCATCAATTCAGAAGCAACCGTGATATCAAAACCATCTTCACGCGGCACTCCAGAAGTTGGACCACCCAAACCAATTGTAATGTGGCGCAAAGCACGATCATTAACATCCAAAGCGCGCTTCCAAAGCAAGCGACGTGGGTCAATGTTCAAAGGATTTCCTTGGTAGATGCTGTTATCGATAACGGCGGCCAACGTGTTGTGGGCACTTGTCAAAGCATGGAAATCACCCGTAAAGTGCAAGTTTATGTCAGCCATTGGGACAACTTGGGCGTATCCACCACCAGTAGCACCACCCTTCAAGCCCATAACTGGTCCAAGTGACGGTTCACGCAACGCAACCATCGTCTTCTTACCAGCCAAGCTTAGCGCATCAGCCAAGCCAACCGTCACCGTTGACTTACCCTCACCAGCTGGCGTTGGGTTAATTGACGTCACCAAAATCAACTTACCCAAATCATTTTGTCGGTCAGTTTCATCGATTTCAATCTTGGCTTTATCACGACCGTATGGTTCCCATTCAGCTGCCGTCAAGCCAGCCTTCTCTGCAATTTTTTCAATCGGCCAAACTTCAGCCGCTTGTGCAATTTCAATATCAGTTTGCATCCCCAGATACCACCTTATTTCTTCGAACCGCCTGATAACCAATATCATGGCGATAAGCTAATGTTGTTTGTGTCGCATCAATTGCCTCGTACACCATCTCTTGCGCCTGTGACGTCGTCGCTGCATGACCGACAACCGTGGCGATACGACCACCATTACTTATTAGTTTATCATCATTTCGCGTCACACCCGCATAAAATGTGTTGATATCAGCAATTGAAAATGATGGTAGGTCGATATGCTCAGTAGTTGTTGAAGGATAACTTGGGTTCACCAGCACGACGCCAACATACACGTCATCCTGTTGCCAGATTGCCTTCGGTTGTTCACCAGCCAATAATGTCGAAATAAGTTCATAAAAATCACTTTGTAGCTGTGGCAAAACAACCTGAGCCTCCGGATCACCGAAGCGCACATTATATTCAACGACTTTAGGACCATCATCAGTCAGCATCACGCCTGTGTACAACACACCCGTGAACGGCATCGCGCGCGCTGCCATCGTGGCCAATGTTGGTAACACCAATGTTCGAATGGCTTCTTGCACAATCTCATCTGAAACCCAGCGAACTGGCGAATAGGCACCCATACCACCAGTATTTAGACCTTGATCATTGTCAAAACGGCGCTTATGATCTTGCGCAATTGGGGCGTGAATGACTCCATTGGGGCCAACTAAACTAAATATTGAAAACTCCACCCCCGCCATATATGACTCAATGACCAACGGCGCATCCGCCTGACGTTCATACGCGAGTTGAATCATCGTTTCAGCATCTTCACGGTCACGACAAATCACCACGCCCTTGCCGGCTGCTAAACCATCTTGCTTAATGACAAGTGGCAAGTCAAAGTTTTTTAGCGCCTGCAATGCGCTAGACTCATCGGTAACCATCACTGACGTAGCGGTTGGCACCCCTGCTTGCGCCATGACGTCCTTGGCAAATTGCTTTGAACCTTCTAACTGCGCAGCTTGTTGTGTGGGACCAAAAATCTTTAGCCCTGCTGTTTGAAAAACGTCGACCACACCAGCAATCAGTGGCGCTTCTGAACCAACAAACGTCAAATCAACCGCTTCTTGCTCTGCTAGGTCCCGCAATCCAGCGACATCCATCATATCGTGATTGATTGTCCGAATACCTACTGACTGCATCCCCGCATTACCGGGCACCACAATAACTTCTTCAACATCAGCACTCCGCAGAAATGTTTCTGCTAACGCATGCTCGCGGGCCCCAGACCCAATTACCATCAACTTCGCCATGTTTCTCTCCTAGTGCTTAAAGTGGCGCGTGCCAGAAAATACCAATGCAATACCAAGCTCGTTGGCCTTATCAATTGACGCTTGATCCTTGATTGAGCCACCGGGTTCCACAATTGCCGTAATCCCATGTTCAGCTGCGTAGGTTACTGAGTCGTCCATTGGGAAGAAGGCGTCCGATGCCAAAACCGCATTTTCAAAGCCAGGCTTTTCACTTGCCTTCGTAATCGCCATCTTAACTGAATCGATACGATTTGGTTGGCCCGCCCCAACGCCAAGCGTTTGTCCCTTTTGGGCAACCACAATCGCGTTTGACTTCACGTGCTTGACCGCCTTTTGGGCAAAAATCATCGCTTCAAGTTGGGCTGACGTGGGTTGCACATTACCAACCACTTCGAAATCAGCCAACGTTTCAGATACTAGGTCACGCTCTTGCATCACGACACCACCAAGGACAGCTGTCAATTCAACCGCTTGTGGGACATCCGTTGTGAACGGCACTGTCAACAAACGCAAATTCTTCTTCTTAGCCAACACATCGTACGCTTCAGGCGTAAAGCTTGGCGCAATGATAATTTCCAAGAAAATTTGGTGCATCTTTTCAGCAGTTGCCAAATCAACTTCACGGTTCAGAGCGACGATGCCACCAAAAATAGAGATGTCATCAGCAGCAAACGCAGCATCCCAGGCTGTTTCAATCGTCGTTCCTTGTCCAATTCCAGCTGGATTCATGTGCTTAACCGTCACAACAGTTGGCTCATCAAACTCAGCAATAATACGCAAGGCCGCATCAGCATCACGAATATTGTTATATGACAATTGCTTACCGTGCAAAATATCAGCAGACAAAACCGAGTACGCCGTTGGCAATGCATCGCGGTATGCAGCCGCTTGTTGGTGACTATTTTCACCGTAACGCAACGGCTCAAATAGCTCGTAGGTTACCGTCTTTTGAGCTGGAAATTCTTCATCCGTCAAATAGTCGGCAATCAAGGCATCATATGCTGCCGTGTGACGGAAAACCTTAGCACCTAGTTGACGACGGAACGCATCATCAATCGTGTTGGTTTGCAGCTTTTCAAGCACAGCATCATAGTCAGTTGGATCAACAACTGGCAATACAGCCGCATAATTTTTCGCCGCTGAACGCAACATTGATGGGCCACCAATATCAATATTCTCAATGGCATCCGCCAATGTCACGCCTGGCTTTTGAATCGTTTCCTTGAACGGGTACAAATTCACCACAACCAAATCAATTGGCGTAATGTCATGTTCGGCCAGCGTTGCCATGTGAGCAGGATTGTCACGCTTGGCTAACAATCCAGCATGGACACGTGGGTGTAATGTCTTCACACGTCCATCGAGCATTTCAGGGAATTGCGTTACTTCATCAATTGGCGTCACTGGCAAACCAGCCACCTGCAACGCTGCCAATGTGCCACCTGTTGAAACCAACTCATAGCCCAATGCAACTAGTCCCTTGGCGAACTCCGCCAAACCGGCCTTATCTGAAACGCTTAGTAGTGCTCGTGTCATGCTTGAAATGCTCCTTCTTTAATTAACTTTGCAACAGTATCTGGATACAACTGATGTTCCGCGTCGTGAATACGTTCAGTCAGTTCATCAATTGTTTCGTCTTCTGAAATAAGGACTGGCGTCTGCGCAATAATTTGCCCTGAGTCAACGCCAGTATCAACGTAATGAATTGTCACGCCAGTCACTTTAACCCCGGCGTGCCAAGCATCTTCAATCGCATTATTACCTGGAAAACTTGGCAATAACGCTGGGTGAATGTTTAAAATACGCTGTTCAAACGCTTGAACAATGTATGGCGTCAAAATTCTCATATAGCCAGCAAGCAAAATGCCAGTCACGCCATCTGCTTGTAATGTCTTCACAATTTCTTGCTCGGCCTCTTCTCGTGACGCAAAAGCTGGGTAGCGAATTTGCAATAGCGGCACATTGGCCGCCTCGGCGATAGCAATCGCTCCTGCTTTTTTGCGATCTACAACGACTCGCACAATATCGCCACCGAGTGTGCCAGCTTTGGCAGCTTTTAACAGCGCTGCCAAATTTGAGCCAGTACCTGACGCGAAGACAGCGAGCTTAGGCTTTTTCACCATGGTCGTGCTCCTTGCCAGATAATTGGTTGCGACTTGCGTGGGACCATTTCACCAATGATAAACGCTGGGTGATTAGCATCTTGCAACATGGTCATTGCTACATCCACCTGGTCTGGTTTCACAATCAAAATCATGCCTAAACCAAGGTTGAACGTCTCCAACATGTCCGTTGCCGTCAACTCACCACGTGTTTGAATTTCCGTGAAAATCGGCAGAATTGGCCATGACCCCCAACGCAAGCTAGCGGTAACGTGGTCGTTGTAGGCACGTGGCAAATTACCAACGATACCACCACCCGTAATATGCGCCATGCTGACAACCAGCTTTTGTGCCAGTAAAGGTAGGACGGCCGGCGCGTATAGCACGGTTGGCTTCAGTAATGCGTCTTGTAAGCGGGTTGGTAAATTAAGAAAATCTGCTTCTTGATGAATTCCAAAGACTTCGCGAACCAACGTATAACCGTTAGAATGAATGCCACTTGATGGTAAGCCAATCAACACATCCCCGGCTGCCACATCGGTTGGATTCAGCATCTCATCACGCTCGACAACCCCAACACCAAATGCCGCCAAATCGTAGTGATTCGGCGCATACATTCCTGGCAACTCAGCTGATTCACCACCAATCAAAGCTGCCCCGACTGCTTGGGTTGCTTTGGCAATCCCCGTCACAATGGTCGCAACTTTCTCTGGTGTCATCTTAGCGATCGCCAGATAATCCAGCAGAAAAAGTGGCTTAGCCCCCTGCGCCAAGATATCGTTCATGACCATTGCCACTAAATCTTGCCCGATGGTATCGTGCTTATCAGCTGCAATTGCTAAGAGCAATTTCGTCCCAACACCATCTGTGCCCGAAATCAAAACCGGATCACGATACGACTTTCCTAAGGCAAACGCTGCTCCAAAGCCACCAATACCACCGAGGACTTGTGGCGTATACGTCGCTGACACTGCCTGGCCCATCAAATCGACGGCTTGTTCACCAGCGGCAACATCAACACCAGCATTCGCATATGCATTTTGATTTGTCATAACTCCCCCAATGAATTAACCGACTGTTTGTGCATCTTGTAATTGTTGTTTTTGCAAGGACGCCACTTGGTTTGGATGATACGTCGTCGTTGGCTCAGGTTGAAAATCAACCAATCCGTCGGCCTTCGCATCCGCCAAGGTTGGCTCATAATCATAAATTGGTGATGGATAGTGACCATCAAAATAGGCTGTCGTTAAGCCAGTGCCATTTCCTTCATAAGGCAAATCAATCGCTTCAACTAAGCCATCGACTGACAAAAAGGCCAATGAGTCAACGCCTAGCATTTCCTGCATTTCCGTCATCGAATAATTTGCAGCCAACAGTTCTTCCGTCGTCTGCATATCCACACCATAGAATGATGGGTACTTGAAGGCTGGGGAAGCAATCCGAATGTGAACCTCGCTCGCCCCGGCTTCACGTAGCATCCAGACGATAAATTTAGACGTTGTTCCTCGGACAATTGAGTCATCTACCAACACTACACGCTTGCCCGCTACAACTGACGGTACGGCACTTAACTTCATTCGCACGGCACGTTCACGACGCTCCTGTGTTGGTTCGATAAACGTGCGGGCGATGTATTGATTCTTAACCAAACCCATTTCATTCGGCAAACCAGCCGCCTCCGCAAAGCCCATGGCAGCGGACAAAGAAGAATTTGGTACACCAACAACCAAATCAGCTTCGACTGGTTGTTCGGCAGCCAGCAACCGCCCCATACGCTTACGAGCTGTGTGCACATTCACGCCATAAATATCTGAATCTGGTCGCGCAAAATAAATGTATTCCATCGCATCAATATGCAAGTCAGTGTTGGTCGTGTAGTGATCAATTTTCAACCCGTGTTGATCAATCGTAATTAGCTCGCCCGGTTGCACATCACGAATAAATGTTGCGCCAACCGCATTCAAAGCTGCCGTTTCACTCGTCACAATGTACTGTCCGTCTGGCATTTGCCCAACCACAAACGGACGGAAACCGTGCGGATCAAGAGCTGCATACATCGCCGTTGGTGTCAGGAGCAAAAAGGCAAACCCACCACGAACCGTCCGCAACGCATCTTTCAACTTGTCATAGAAAGTTGGTGCTGATGAACGACGAATCAAATGCAACAAGACTTCTGTATCCGATGACGATTGGAAAATCGCCCCGTTTTGTTCCAATGAACGGCGTAACGACAAGGCGTTTGTTATGTTACCGTTGTGAGCCAGTGATAATTGCATATCTGAAAAGTTCACCATCAACGGTTGAATATTTTCAATGCCACCTGAACCGGCTGTTGCATAGCGAACGTGACCAATAGCTGACTGGCCTTGCAAATGTTGCAAGCGGCTTGGGTCACTGAATACATCGCTCAGCAAACCAAGGCCTCGTTCTTGCCATAAACGTCCTTGCTTGTTAGCAACAATACCGGCTCCTTCTTGACCACGGTGTTGCAAAGCATGCAACCCATAGTATGTTAAATCCGCAGCTGATTGATGTCCCCAAACACCAAAAATGCCACATTCTTCATTCAGTGATCGATTCTCACTCACTGGTTGCGTTGCCATGTGATGGCCTCCTCATAGTTCTCTTGCAATGTTCTTTTTGCGAGCTTTAATTCTTCTGTCGCAGTTTCAATTGACAGTACATCGCCGGTCGTAACGATACCTAACTTTGTAGCCGTCGCGCCCATCAATTCTTCAAATGCAATTGCCTTGTCTGCTGGTACTGAGACCACAAAGCGACCAGGCGTTTCGCTGAACAACCAAGCCGATGGCGCTTGCCACGTCACAGTCACTCCAAACGGTGTCTTGAAGGTACTTTCTGCCAACGCAACCCCTAAGCCACCTTCGGCGATGTCGTGGGCACTTGCCACTTGACCATCAGCAATGGCCGTTAGTAGCTTAGTTTGGGTATCTTGAATGGCCGTCATATCAAATTGACGCAAGCGACCAGCAATCCCACCAGTTACCAACTTTTGCAATTCTGATCCATTAAAGTCGGCTGCCGTTTCACCAAGAACATAAATAACGTCGCCTGCATTTTTAAAGCTAATCGTCGTAATTGCTTTCACATCTTCGTGCAGGCCAACCATCCCAATCATTGGTGTTGGGTAAATTGCCTGCCCGTCAGTTTCGTTATAAAGCGACACATTTCCAGAGATAACCGGTGTGTTTAGTTGCTTGGCCATTTGATTAATACCAGCCACTGACTGGGCTAGCTCATAATAAATTTCCGGATCATCTGGATTACCAAAGTTCAGGCAATCTGTAATACCAATTGGTTGTGCCCCAGTCGCAACCACATTACCGGCTGCTTCGGCAACCGCCAACTGACCACCAACGAAGGGATCTAGGTAGGTGAAACGACTGTTCACGTCAGTCGTCATTGCTAACGCTTTCTTCGTGCCACGCAAGCGGACAACCGCGGCATCCCCACCGGGTTTCACCACCGTATCTGCACGCACCATGCTGTCAAAATGACGGAACAAGGATGCTTTAGATGCGATTGTAGGTTGTTGTAACAACTCATTAAGCGTGGCTGCACCATCAACATCGCCAGGTACAAAATCAGCGCTTGGTTCGTTTAAACGAGCTGGCGTTGCTTGTGGCATATCTTGTTTCGGTGCCGTTGTTAGAAAATCAACGGGCACATCAGCTGCCACGTCACCATGCCAAAGCAATTCGTAACGGCCAGTATCTGTCACCGTCCCAATGGCAACCGCATCAAGGCCAGCCGCCTCAAAGACTGCTTGTACTTCAGCTTCATGGCCAGCCGCCACAACCAACAGCATACGTTCTTGTGATTCTGACAACATCAATTCATACGGTGTCATGCCGGCTTCACGCTGTGGTACGAGGTCCAGGTTCAACTGCATCCCCATGCCAGCCTTACCAGCCATCTCAGCTGAAGATGACACTAGTCCAGCGGCGCCCATGTCTTGCACGCCGACAATATCATCACCATGTTCACGAATCGCCTTTAACGTGGCATCCATAACTAGCTTTTCCATGAACGGATCACCAACTTGGACCGCTGAGCGATTTTGATCTTCATCTGAAGAAAATTCGGCTGACGCAAAAGTTGCCCCATGAATACCATCACGACCTGTTTTGGCACCGACGTACATGACTGTATTGCCGATTCCCTCAGCACGACCAACTTGCATGGCTGCTTGGTCAATCACACCAACGGCCATCACGTTAACTAGTGGATTACCTTGATAAACAGCATCAAACCCGATTTCACCGCCAACCGTTGGAATGCCAATGGCATTTCCATAGCCAGCAATACCGTCAATTACACCGTCTAATAGATGCTTAGTCGTGGCATTATCGAGTTCACCGAAACGCAAACTATCCAAGACAGCAACCGGTTGCGCCCCCATCGAGAAAATATCACGTAAAATACCACCGACCCCAGTTGCAGCTCCTTCATAAGGTTCAACAGCTGATGGATGGTTATGAGATTCTGCCTTGAAAACGACTGCTTGGCCATCCCCAATATCTAAAATTCCGGCACCTTCACCTGGGCCTTGCAAGACACGTTCATTACGTGACCAGAAAGTACGTAGAACCGGCTTAGACTTTTTGTATGACACGTGTTCTGACCACATGGCGGAAAACAAGCCAGCTTCTGTGTAATTTGGTAGTCGATCCAACTTGGCGACAATCAAGTCGTACTCTGTCTCCGTTAGACCCCACGCAAGATAAATTTTTTCATCACGAACCATTTCTGCGGTTGGTTCATATGTGGTTGTTGCTGTTGTCATTCGGTTACCAATGCCTCCGTCATAATTGGGGTTAACAAACTTTTGAAAAATGCCTGACCATCTGTGTTACCAAGCAATGCATCGACTGCTCGCTCTGGGTGTGGCATCATGCCGAATACATTACCATTTTGGTTTGAAATGCCAGCAATTTGCTCCATCGAACCGTTAACATTTGTTCGATACTTAAAGATGATTTGGTTATTGTCGCGTAACTCTTCTAATGTTGCTTCATCAGCAACATAACGACCTTCCCCGTGGGCAACTGGCAATGTCACCGTTTGCGTCTCATACGCCTTCGAAAAGCGTGAAGTTTGATTCACGATTTCGAGTGGCACTTCATCACAAATGAAGCCGGGGTGTTCATTCATCATGAGTTGTCCTGGCAATAAGCCAGCTTCAGTCAAAATTTGGAAGCCGTTGCAGATACCAACCACCAATTTGTGGTCATCAGCTGCTGTTCGAACAGCGTCCATCACAGGTGCGAAGCGGGCAACTGCCCCAGTACGGAGATAGTCACCATATGAAAATCCGCCAGGAAGGAAGATGGCATCAAAACCTGCTAGTGACGTTGCTTTTTCATCGACAAACGCTACGTCCACGCCAAAATCTTGCAAGGCATAATACATATCAAAATCACAATTTGAGCCTGGAAAACGAACCACCGCTGCTTTCATGTTTACGCCTCCACTGACTTAAGCAAGTCAATTCGATACGTTTCAGTGTTTGGATTAATCAGAAGCGCTTCCGTATAAGCCACTGCTTCATCGTAAGCCGCTGCCTCATCATCGTTGTTCATTGTGACTTCAAAATACTTACCTTGCGTCACAGTTTCAACCGTTTCAAAATTCATGCGGTGCAAAGCTGATTTGATCACCTCACCTTGTGGATCAAGAATTGAGGGCTTGTATGTGACGTAAATCTTAGCTAAAAACATGGGTTATTCTCCTTTTGTTTCATTCAAACGGTGCAATACAATTTCATATCCATCACGCAAGTCGCCTTCGCCACGTCGGAAAACATCCTTATCAAGCGAAGTACCCGTTGCATCGTCAATCAAGCGCATATTATCTGGTGACAATTCATCCCCCAAGACCAACGCGCCTTGGTCATCTAAGCCAAATTCAATTTTGAAATCGAGTAATGTAATCCCAATTGTTTTAAACTTCTCGGTCAGCAATTGATTGACACGCGCCGTAATGTCAGAAATCTCTGCCAATTGTGCCGGTGTCGCTAGCTTTAACGCCACCGCTTGAGATGCATTTAGCGCCGGATCATCTAAGTCATCACGCTTGTAGTAATACTCTTCAACCACCGGAACAAGTGGTGTCATCGGTTTAACATCAAAACGTGAAGCAAAGTGACCCGCCGCAAAGTTTCGAACCACAACCTCAATCGGCACCATCGTCAGACGCGTGACCAAAATATCCGTCTCATCAACTGGTGACAGATAATGTGTCTTAATACCAGCTCGATTTAGCATCTCGAATAACAAGCCACTAATTTGTGTCGTCAAACGTCCCTTATCCGGAATATGTTCTTTTTGCTTACCGTTCAATGCTGTCGCTTGATCCAAACTATGTAACCAAAGGATTTGCGGGTTGCTAGTTGCATAAACAGCCTTTGCTTTACCTGTTGCTAACAACGCTTCTTGTGTAATCATCCCTTTTGATGCCCCCATGCACGTAATGCCTTCATTTCTCGTAATCCCGTCACCGTGATATGCCCCATCTTGCGGCCCGGCTTAACGTCATCTTTCCCGTAATCATGTATATGCCAGTCAGGATGGTCGACTAATTCACGGCGCGCGCGATTGATATCATCCCCCAATAAGTTCAGCATCATCGCTGGTGCCCACTGCTTAATTTCTGGAATCGGCAGACCAAGTACGCTCCGCACATGGCCTTCAAATTGCGACACATTAGTTGCTTCAATAGTGAAGTGACCTGAATTATGTGGCCGAGGTGCTAATTCATTTACATAAACTTGATCCCCAGCCACAAACATTTCAATGCCAAGTACGCCAACAAGATTCAATGCGTTCGCTAACGTTTTGGCAATGTGGGCAATTTCATCCGCAATTTTGTCTGATAATGACGCCGGTGCAGCTGACACATGCAAAATGTGATTCTGATGTTCATTGACCGTCACAGGCCAAGTTCTAATATCACCCGAAATATCACGGGCAACCATCACACTTAGTTCGCGATCAAATGTCACCTGCTTTTCCAAAATCATCGGCGTGTTAACCGGCACATCCCAGTGTGCCAATAAGTTTGCCAAAGCTTCCTGATTTGGAATGTCCCACTGACCATGGCCGTCATAACCGCCTTCAACCGTTTTCAAAATCGCTGGCAACGATACTTTGTGGCAACTCGCATCCAAGGCAACGACATTATCGACGGCCGCGAATGGCGCAACGGGCAATCCCAATTCCGCGATAAATGTTTTTTCACGCAAGCGGTTAGCTGTGATGTGCAGCAGTTGTGTCCCTTGTGGCAACTGCTTAGCTGGCACTGCATTTGCCAACGCTTCTTGACTGACATTTTCAAATTCATACGTAATGACATCGGCAATGTCCGCCAAATTGCGTAGCGCAGATTCATCATCGTAGTTCGCAACCAACTGCTGGTCTGCAATTTGGGCAGCTGGTGCGTTAATCTGCGGGTCCAGCACCACTACGCGATATCCCATTGGCTTAGCCGCTAAGGCCATCATTTGCCCAAGCTGGCCACCACCCACAATTCCGAGCATCGCTGGTGGCAAAATTGTTTTAGTCATGTAACTTTGCCTCACTCTCGCGTGCTTTTTGGGCTTGCTGCTCACGGAATGTTTCAAGTTCTGTCACCAACGTTTGATTTGTAATTGAAAGAATTTGAAGTGCATAGTAAGCGGCGTTTTTGGCGCCCGCTTCACCAATAGCAACCGTGCCAACCGGCACGCCTGCGGGCATTTGTACGATACTCAATAATAAATCAACACCATTTAACGTTTTCGTCTTCATTGGCACCCCAATAACAGGCAATGTGGTTTGTGCAGCGACCATCCCCGGTAAGTGAGCTGCGCCACCAGCACCGGCAATAATCACATCCACCCCAGCTTCGCGAGCATTAGCCGCGTACGTTGCCATCTCAGTCGGCATCCGATGAGCTGAAATGATATGTGTTTCGACTGTTACATCAAATTGTTCCAGAATTGCTACCGCTTCTTTCATCGTTGGCCAATCTGATATCGATCCCATTATTACTGAAACACGATTCATTATGTTCTCCCTATTCTTTTTCGTTCGTATTTACAAGATGATTTAACCACCGTTTATTCTAAATGTACAGTTTTTATTCACGAAGTAATACAAATGAAAAATAAATATTCGTGTTTAATCGTTTTCTTCACAAAATTAAACAAACATTCCCGTTTAACCTGATGCTTTTGCCGAAAAAAGAGGTCCGGATGTAAATCCGAACCTCTCATCATTTTAATTAGACAGCTGGCACCGTCATGTAAGCACTAATTTGTTCGATTGTAATAAAGGGGATATCCAATCGTTCAGACATCGCAAACAAATCATCACGACGAGCCATCGTACCGTCTTCCTTCAAAACTTCAATAATAACGGCAGCTGGTTCTGACCCAACCAAACGTGCCAGATCAACGGCGGCTTCTGTGTGCCCAATACGCGTTGCCAAACCACCTTCCTTGGCCGTCAAAGGTTGCGTGTGACCAGGTGCGTTAAAGTCAGCGCGGGTAGCCATTGGGTTCGCAATTTGGCGAATCGTTGCAGCACGATCCATCGCTGATACACCCGTTGTCACACCAGTCGCTTCAAACGTACCATCAACCGTGTACGTGAACGGCGTTTGGTGTGGGTCAGTTGATTCCGCCACCATATCTGTGAATCCCAAACGCTCTGCAATTTCAGGCCCAACTGGCGTGCACATCAAGCCAGCGGCTTCACGCAACATCATGTGTACCGTTTCCGGCGTAATATCTTGTGCAAGCGCAACAAGATCCCCTTCATTTTCACGGCTCTCATCATCCGCCAAGATGATAACGCCCCCTTGGCGCAATACGGTCAATGCATCAGCAACTGTGTCAAACGTCGTCTTCATGATTAAAACTTCTCCTTTTAGCCATCCGAAGTGATTTGGTTACACAACTAAGCTTACGGACAAGCCGATTTGATACAACCCACTTTCAGCTGGTTAAAATTTCATTCAACCGAACATTCGTTTTTCAAACGTTAACTTCGTCCTGCAAAAGTTGTTGAATCGTTTCGAATACGGTTGGAATTTTTTGGTTGATGATGTTAAGTAATTATTGTTCGTAATTTTTGTCGCCACTTTCGCACAAACAAAAAAGACAACCCCATCACGAGGTTGTCTCCTAAATCAATTAATCTGCGTTCTTCGTGCCAAAGTAGCGCTCAGAAATCTTGTCCAGTGTGCCGTCCTTCTTGAACTCATTAATCACACCGTTAACCTTTTCACGCAACGTTACATCACCCTTACGGAAACCGATACCATAAGCGTCTTGTCCGTAACCAGTCTTGATGACCTTGAACTCGGCTGGATTTGACTCGTGCGCAACGTAATAGCGGGCATAATCTAAATCAATCAATACCGCATTCACTCGGCCAACTTGCAAGTCGTTCAACGCCTTATCAAAAGTGTCATATTGCACGGGTGCTGACCCAAGGAAACTCTTCAACACCTTTGGCTTGTCGTTAAACAACGTTAGTCCAGCCGAACCAGTTTGCGCAGCTAGCGTCTTACCGGCCATATCCTTAATCGTGTTAATTTGATCACGCTTCATCGTGACCAACACTTGTAAATCGTTGTGATATGGTACTGAAAAGGCAACCTTCTTAGCACGGGCTGGTGTAATCGTGTAACCATTCCAAATCATATCAATGTGCCCCGTATCAAGTTCAGTTTCCTTCATTGACCAGTCAATTGCTTGGAACTTAACCTTTAGACCCAACTTCTTGAATGTTGCACGTGCCAAATCAACGTCGTACCCAACCAACTTACCTGACTTGTCACGGAAGCCCATTGGCACATACGTATCGTCCAAACCAACAACAACGGTTTTGTCAGCCGTCATTTGGCGCCAAGTGTCTTGTGCGTGCGTCGTGCGATACCAAACAAATCCAACCAGCAACGCTAACACTGCCAGCACAATTCCGTTACCGATAATCTGTCGGCGCCAGTTAATCTTCTTTTTCATTGCGACAGCCCCCTATCGTTCAACATCCGTCCCAAAATCAAAGGTCTTATCAGCCACGGCCTCAGCAAATGGCAAATCGTGGGTAACAATCAATTGCGTCACACCTTGCGCTTGCAACTGCTTAATCACTGCAATAACACGTTCCGTTGATTCAGCATCCAAACCAGATGTTGGTTCATCATATGCCAAAATACCAGGCTTCATCGCCAATGCACGTGCGATGGCAACACGTTGCTTTTGTCCACCAGACAACTGGAATGGATATTGGTCTGCTTGGGCCGTCAATCCCAAATCCGCTAGCAAGCGGTCTGCATTTTCGGCAGCCTCAGCCTTTGACTCATTGTGCACCATTTGTGGCGCCAACATCACATTTTCCTTCACGGTATATTGTGGAAACAAATTAAAGTCTTGGAAAATAACCCCAACTTGGGCGCCGGTGCGTTCACCAGTTAAATCAAGCGACTCACCGTTCAGAATCAACTCACCTTGATCTGCGGGTAGTAGACCAGCAACAATTCGCAAGAACGTTGTCTTACCAATACCTGAAGGACCAACAATACTCAAAACCTCACCGTCGTTAACTGTAAGATTCATGTTCTTAAAAATCGTGCGCGTGTCATATGACTTAGCTAAGTTTTTAATTTCTAGCATTCTTCTTACTCCTTAACGATAGTAGTTCATATTCGTTTCAATGCGACGTAGCAACACGGTTGCGACTGCCGTCAAAATCAAATATAGCAAACCGACTAGTAGATAGGGTGCCAACGTAACGTCACGTGACGCCGCAATATTACCAGCACGCATCAAGTCGCCCAAACCGATAACGTAGACCAAAGACGTATCCTTAACCAACGTTACCACTTCGTTTCCAACCGATGGCATCACAATCTTAACCACTTGTGGCAAAACAATCTTGCGCATCGTTTGCCAGCGGGTTAGACCAAGTACTTTTGCGCCATCATATTGTCCTTGCGGAATGCTTTGTAGCCCTCCACGGAAAATCTCAGCGAAGTACGCAGCATAGTTAATAATAAATGTGATGACTGCAGCTTCAAAGCGTGGGAATGTCACAATGTGAGCTAAACTCAACCCATAGTAGACAAACACAATTTGAAGCAACAATGGCGTGCCACGCATCACCCAGATATAACCATTCGTTACCCAGCGCAACAAGAAAATATCCGATTTCAATGCCAATGCCACCAAAATTCCCAACGGCACTGATCCAATTAAAGTTAATGCGAAGACACCGATGGTCATCTTAAGTCCATCCAGCAAACTTGGCATAATTTGCATCATGTAATCCATACCTTGTACTCCATTTCCTGCAATAAAAAAGTCCTCAAGCAACCCAAAATAGGTTACTTGAGGACGATAAAAATCGTGGTTCCACCTCAATTTTGTTAGTTGTTACCAACCAACACTCTAGCCCCTGATTAAACCAGGCGCGCGCCTATAACGAGGCGATCCGGATACATTTTGTGATGTATCGATAATCATGGGTGTGGTTCATCTAGGCCGATGGTTGCTTCCCAGCTTCTGCGCAACTCTCTTAGCACCGACGTTAGACTACTCGTCCAATCAAATCTTTATGGGATTACTTTAAAGTAATTAGTGTCGTAAGTCAACAGTTTCAAACCGGACTAACGAATCGAACGTGATCGTGACTTTGAATTTAATGATGGCATACGCCCATTCAAGTCACTATCGTCAACATTATATGCTGAGATATCTGGCTGACGGGTTGCGTGGTACCAGTAGTTCAGCAACCCGTATACCAAAACCAACAACAATAGATTGACAATTAGCGTTGGGAACATGTGGAAAATAATAAAATCCGGAATGTTCAAGTTCGTTAAGTTGATGATACCGAATCCAGCGTAATCAAACACCAAATACATGCTCATCGACACAAACCAGACGGCAACTGACGAAATAAATGATGTTGGTAGGTATCGTTGTAACTCGCTGGCTAGCCAAACCGTCAACGGGAAACCAATCATTGAAATACCAATCAAACCCGAATAAAAAATATCAAACAGCAAGCCGCCTAGGAAGGCCGCAATATATAAACTGCGTTCCTTCATTTGCGTAACCGTTCCGGTCAGCACCGGCATCATCATGACAATCAATGATAAGTATGGACTGGCCGACATCGGCATTTTAAATAGCACTGGTGCAAAGTACAGCGCAATCCCCCCATCTAGCATGATTGCGACATACACCAGGACAAAATGTAACCAAGAGGTGTGCACGTATTTCAACATTTATCTTCTCCATTAAGCACTACGATTGTTTGTAGCTTCTACTATATTATCCCTACCGATTGTCGAACGTCAACAAAATGTCACATTTATTGCCCGTCTCTTAAAAACCCCCTAGCCATTTTTTCGGACTGCTGATAAACTAAAAGTGTTCTGAGGAGAGAGAGACACTTCAGAAGGGACTAGATTCATGCAAAAACTCAATTATGATGCGCAGGAGTCTTGGTCAATGACAGCTGGTTTAATGCAATCGCCAATCGCCATTGTAAGCAAAACCGCTGATAGTATTGACTACCCTGCCTCATTAGAATTGTACTATGATCTTAACGCCAATTATGTCCGTGACACCGGACAAGGTTTAGAGGTCGGGCTAACAGGAACAGCGATAATCGCTAATCGTCCGTTCCGTTTGCAACAGTTTCACGTCCACGCGCCCAGCGAGCATACCCTCGACGGCCAGGCATATGATGGTGAAATTCATTTTGTGCACGAAGCTGCTGACGGGCGTTTAGCAGTTATCGGCGTCTTCTTACGCCTAGGTGCCCCATCAGAAACGTTTGCTAGTATTTTAAACCGCATTAATGATGAGTCGGTTTTCTCATGTGAAGTCACTGACCTATTACCAACTAACCGGTCATACTATCATTACATCGGATCCCTAACGACGCCGCCACTATCTGAAAATGTTGACTGGTATGTATTAGAACAACCAATGACAATTTCAGCGGCACAGTTAGCTGAATTCCATGTTCACTATGACCATAATAATCGTCATTTACAGCCTTTGAACGGGCGCCATGTCCTATATTATCAAGACAAATAGAAAGACGTCACACCCTGCGTTATTGCAGAGTGTGACGTCTTTTTTGTTATTGTTGTGGAATAGCCACACTAACAACCGGAATATTATTAAAGTCAGTTGCTGGCTTAATGTAAATCTTCTTTGATAGACCGTAGTCATCTTGGCTGATCTTTTGTACCTTACCAACGTAAAGGCCGGCTGGCGTAACACCACCCAAACCACTAGTCGTTACAAGATCACCCTTTTCCAAAGCGACATCTGATGTAATTTGTCCCATCACAATCAGGTTCTTTTCTTGATTGAAGCTGGTAACGATACCGTCAACAACATCGCCGTTCTTGTTGGCCACACGGATTGCAAAACGATCCGCAACTTGGCTGTCATCAGATAACAACTCAACCTTCGCGTTCGTTGTATTCACCTCAGAGACGCGACCAATCAAACCACCAGAACCCATCACAGACATACCCTTCTTGATGCCTGCATTTGATCCTTTGTTAACAATCAATTGTGATTGCCAATTACTTGGTGAACGTGAAATAACAACCGCATTAACAACCTTATAGTCGGTCAACGTGTTTTCAATTTGCAATTGATCCTTCAATGCACGATTTTCGGCTTGCAACGTTTGCAATTGCACCTTCGCTTGTGCTAAATCATCAACTTTTTCAGTTAATGCTTGATTTTCTTTGTATGTGTTTAGCAACCCTGAGACTGCCTCATATCCACCGCTAACTGCTTTAACTGGTGAACTGACAACACTTGATACCCAACCTGAAACGTCGGACACAACACGCGTTGGCAAAGAAGGTTCTTTTTGAGAGTTTTGTGCTCGCGAACTAATGACAATCACACCGATTGTCACGATTGCAACGATAACCGCTACAACCAAACGTCGTGAAGTTAAGATATTCTTCATATCAAACATGCCTTTCGTCAGTTTTGCTAACAAATAACGCCACACCGAATGGTGCGGCGTTATCGTTAAAATTGATTAGTTGTTCTTCAAAACATCGATTGACTTCAACGCTTCACCAGTACCGATGACAACTGCATCCAATGGCTCTGGTGCAACGAATACTGGCACCTTAGTTGCTTCAGCAATTACTTCATCAAGGTGCTTCAACATAGCACCACCACCAGTCAAAACGATACCGTGGTCGATAACGTCAGCTGCAATTTCTGGAGACGTCTCTTCCAACGTTTCCTTAATAGCAACGATGATTTCAGCAATGACATCCTTGATAGCTTCGGCAACATCAGTCGCTTCGATATCGATCGTCTTTGGCAAACCAGTTACCAAGTCACGACCGCGAGCCGTTGTACCTTCCATGTCCTTGGCAGCTTCAACATCAGCTGATCCAACTTCCATCTTCAAACGTTCTGCCGTTTGCTCACCAATCAATACTGAGTACTTTTGGCGGATGTATGACATGATAGCTTCATCAAGCTTATCACCAGCCATACGGATTGAACGTGATGATACGATACCACCCAATGAAATCGTGGCAACGTCAGTCGTTCCACCACCAAGGTCAACAACCATTGATCCAGTTGGCTCCATAACTGGCAAACCAGCACCAACAGCTGCTGCGAATGGTTCTTCAATAACGTAGGCGTCACGCGCACCAGCGACACGTGCAGCATCAATAACTGCACGACGCTCAACAGCCGTTACACCAGATGGTACACCGATAGTAACATATGGCTTTGAGCCACGACCACCCAAAGCCTTACCTAGGTAGTACTTCAACATAGCAACAGTTGTTTCGTAGTCAGCAATCACACCATCGCGCATTGGGCGGATAGCCTTGATTGAACCAGGCGTACGACCCAACATATCACGAGCGGCCGCACCAACGGCAACAACCTCGTTCGTCTTTGTGTTGCGCGCAACTACTGATGGCTCGCGCAATACAATTCCCTTACCTTCAATGTATACCAACGTGTTGGCAGTTCCTAGGTCGATTCCGACATTTCGAGTTCCAAATGAAAACACGGCTTTTATCCCTTTTCTTTACTAATTTTTATTATCATTCATCGTATGGCACTACATAAAAACGCCACATTAATTTCTTATTTAGTGTATCACAACTTGTTAGCATCCGTCCATAAATCATACAGGCTTTCAAGGCTGATTTTTGGCAGTTCCCCTGTCGCTCTTAAGCTCATAAAACCGTCCAATCCAATAATCATAAAATCAAAAAAATGTAACTGCATCATCGTACTGCAATACGCAAGCTGGCGCATAAAAAGACGATCGGCCAATGAGGCTTTCAAATGTCCACTAGGATGATTGTGGACCAAAATAAAGCCATAGGCGTTCAAGGCCACCAAACGCCTAAAAATGTCACGTGGATGAATCGACACGCCATCCAACGTTCCCTGCGCCACTTGTTGAATATCAAGTACGCGCATTTGTGTATTAACGGCAATTAACCAGCAGCTTTCCTGCGGTTGATTCCCATATTTTCTGGCCAAATATTGCCCTAATTCAGCAACTGACTTGATTGTTCGTAACATATCGTCGCACCTCCATTAATAAAGGAGGCGCAAAGGCCGTTTTTTCCAAAAATGTAATTTTTATCAGTCACAGCGTATAATGAAAATAAAAAAGGAAGTTTTTTAAATGCGCGTTCGTAAGTTTACCCCCCTTCGTATTCCAAGTAAAAGTGTTGCTCGTGCGGTTCGTTTTTACCGTGAAGTGTTTGATTTGCCAACTGAATTTGGTGAAAATGAGTCACGCCACCTTTACTTCGACCAACAATCAATTGTGTTTGAAGAAGATCCAGACGCTGACCCAATTACGGTTCAAGTGACGGTTCGTGACCACAAGGAAACGGTTGAAAACCACTTCATCAATTACTACGTCACCCAAGCAAAGCCAGCAACTGAATCAGAAGATGGTCGTCACATCATTTTCCATCTCGATGATTTTGAGGGTAACCACATCGAAGTAATCGCTAATAAGTAAACAAAAGTAAAAGGAGAGTGAACAACCGTTCGCTGAACTGAACCCCATGAGTTGGAGCAAATCTAACTCATGGGGTTTTTGTATGTTTTCAAAAGAAATTCAAATAGAAGCAGTTTCTCTGTACCTCAAAGGTGTACCGACTGTTGAAATACGCAAGAAATTCGGAATTAAGGGATCATCAACGCTTGGAATCTGGGTGGACTCCATAAAACGTGACGGAGTATATGGAATTAAAGATTCCCATAGAAAGCAGACAAGTTATCCGTATTCCTTTAAAATCAAGGTAATTAATTGGCGACTTACACATCACGCGTCTTATCCTGTAGCAGCGAGAAAGTTCAGGGTGACTAGCCCTTCGTTGATTTGGCAGTGGGAACGTGCGTTGGAGTCTGGTCGGCTAAAACCTGATAAACGAAGGCGGAAACGAACTATGAATAAGCAAGAACACGACAAGATCAAGAAGCTCGAAGAAGAGAATGAACTACTTCGAATTAAGGTAGCCTACTTGGAAAAACTCGAGGCCTTAGCTCAGGAAAAGAAGAAATTACAAACCAAGACAAAGCGGTAGTAATCACTGTGCTAAGGAGAGTTGAAGTGCAAGTTGAAGCTGCTTCTTCAAGTAGCCGAGATGTCTAGCAGTAGTTATCATGACGCGTGCAAGCGTGCGTACAAGGAGTATCCACGTGAGTTAATTGATGAGATTATATCAATTCGTGATGACAACCCGGACTACGGTTACCGTCGTGTCACACAAGAGCTTCGTAATCGTGGCTTCAACACCAACCATAAGGTTGTGCTGAAAATTATGAAGATGAACGGGCTTCTCTGTACTGCTTTCAACCGTCTGACACGGAAGTACAATTCTTACGCCGGCACTGTCGGACATATCTCACCGAATCGTGTAAACCGTCGGTTCACAACGGATCGACCATATCAGAAGGTTCTCACCGACGTCACTGAAGTCCGTTGGGGATCAGGCACGATGGCTGAACGTGCTTATTTCACCGCCTATATTGATGTTTATAGTGGTGAGATTCTCACTTGGAATATCGATATTCATCCAACTGTCGAGTTCGTCACAAAGCCATTAGATGAGCTTCTACAAAATAGGCCAGAATTGAATTATCGAATGACAATTCACTCTGACCAAGGTTTCCAATATCAAAATTATGAGTATGTATCACGGCTAAAGACTAACCGTGTGTTCCAAAGCATGAGTCGCAAAGCGACATGCCTAGATAACGCAATGGCTGAGAGTATCTTCCACATCTTGAAGGTAGGAACGGTACATAACAACCACTATCAAAGTTATGACGAATTAAAGTCCGCCATAACTAACTATGTCTATTACTACAACAATAAGCGGATAAAAACAAAACTGGCCGGAAGAACTCCGGTTCAATACCGAAATCTTTCCGACCAGTTAGCCGCTTAAACTTCACTCCAATTTTTGGGGTTCAGTTCACGCTCTCCTTTTCTTTTTACCTATTTTCAGCACGTTGATACCAAACCGTTACCAATTCTTCAGCTAAATCGGCCATATCAGCCATGCCAATAGCTGCAGCATTCGCAACTTGTTGCTTCACTGCATCCCATTCGTGGTTCTCCAATTGACTAATCACAGTCGCCCACCAAGCGAAGCTCATCGCACTCTTAGCTTGGTTTGCCATCCAATCAGCCACTTGTTTGAACGTTTCTAAATCAAATTCATTTGCCTTAAGTAGCTCAATTAAATAACGAGCCGTCGTTGCATTTAGGCGCTCCATCGTACCGTGAGGCCATTCTTTTTGCCAAATAACTGACAAATAGTTAAAAGCATCTTTTTGCTCAACTTCAGCGATTACCGGATACAATAGGGCCACGTCCATTTCGCGCCAAATCTTAACAGCTTCAAATGAATCAATCAAAATTTGTTGGGCGATTTGCGCATGCTCATCAGGAATCAAACGCGCATGAAGCACATCAGCCAAGCTGGCCACACGCAAAAAGCCACGCGCCATAGTGTTACGGAAGAGTTGATAGCTACGTCGACTAACTTCCTTAATCGTCTCAGGATCACGCTTTCGATTTGCATCCAGCAACTCATACATCAACCCTTCAACTGTGTCTTGTCCGTTAACCAATTCCGTATTAATTTCGGCACCCGTTAAAAGCAAATGACTCATCAACGAAATGAACCCTTCAGCAGGCAAATCGTTTTCTTCATTCAAATAACGGTAGTAACGGTTTCGGCTAATGCCGATGTTAGCTAACTCCCGGACAGGAATGTCATTTGCCTGTCGAATTTCATTTATTCGTTCACGATTAATTAAGCTCATTCGTTTTACCTTCTAAACAAATCTCTCTATATAATTATTTCTCTGCACAATCGTGCCCGTATGCTCATGTTTGAGTGTACCACCCACGGAACATACGTTCAACAAAAAGTGCTTACTTTTATTTCAGTAAAAAAGCCCGAACAGTTCGTTCGAGCTTCCTTGATTATATGTGATTAAAAGATAACGCGTCCAACATAGTTGCCGCCGATACCATCAAAGATATCTTCGTCATCTACCTTAACCGCAGCGTTTTCAGCCAAGCCCATGAAGATAACCATCGTCGTGGCTAGCTTGCCGGCTGCCTTAACCGCTTCGATGTCCATTGTTGCAAGTAAGTCACCGTGCTTAACCTTATCGCCAACTGACACCTTCACATCAAATGGTTCTCCGTTCATTTCAACGGTGTTAATTCCCATGTGAACCAACACTTCCAAACCACTTTCTGTGCGCAACCCAATGGCGTGCTTCGTAGGTGCAACCATCGTCACTTCAGCATCCAATGGTGCGGTAATGTTGTTATCAGATGGTTCAATTGCGAAACCATCACCCATCATCTTTGACGCGAACGTTTCATCTTGAACGTGCTCAAGGTGAAGCAATGATCCATTAGCAACGGCAAAGAAGTTTTCTTCCTTACCAGCTGGTGCATCATCTACTGGCTTTGCTTCGTCAGCAGACAATGGATTCTCCAACTTAGATGAAATTTCACCGTTGTAAATCTTCTCAACGTTATCGGCAACGAATTGCACATCCGGACCGATAACAATGTGAATTTGGTGATCATCCAAAACGTTAACACCCATAACACCAGGTGTCTTCTTCAAGGCATCCACGTCAGCCAATGACGTATCTGTCATCTTGTAACGCAAACGTGTCGTGCAGTTGTAAAGGTACGTCAAGTTTTCCTTAGCAGAAGAATCCCCACCAAGTGCTGACCAAACCATACGTGCCGTACGGAGATACTTGTCTTCGCCACCAACCGTTGCAGCCTTACCCACTTGAACATTGTTAGCTGCATCGTCGTCATCCTTAGGATCACGACCAGGTGTCATCAAGTTGAACTTCTTAATCGCAAACGTAAAGATTGCATAATACAAAACAGCAAACACGAGCCCTTGCACAAGCAACATGTAAGGCTTGTTAGCCAAAGGCATTGAGAAACTCAAAACGTAATCGACCAATCCACCTGAGAACGTAAATCCTGAGGTCCAGTGGAAGAACGCAGCGATTGCCAATGACAATCCCATCAAAATAGCGTGGATAACGTACAAAGGCCATGCCACGAACATGAATGAGAATTCCAATGGTTCCGTTACACCGGTAAAGAAGGCAGCAATTCCAGCGGCCAACATCAATGAGCCAACACGCTTCTTTTGGGCTGGACGTGCTTGGCGATAAATCGCAAACGCACCAGCAGGCAACCCGAACATCATCACTGGGAAGAAGCCAGCTTGATACATACCAGTGATTCCCTTGGTACCAGTTGACGCCCAGTAATTTCCAATGTCATTAATACCAGCAATATTAAACCAGAAGACAGAGTTCAACGCGTGGTGCAATCCCGTTGGAATCAACATACGGTTGAAGAATCCGTACAAACCAGCACCAACCCAGCCAAGACCTGAAATGAACTTAGCAAACGTTACCAAGCCTGTGTAAACCGGTGGCCACACAAACAATAGCACAACTGAGATGACCAACATCGCCACCGCAGAAATAATTGGCACTGAACGCTTACCACTAAAGAACGCCAGCGCCGTTGGCAAGCGAACTTCACTGAAGCGGTTGTACAAAGCAGCCGCAACTAGTCCAGCCACGATTCCAAGTAAGACATTGTTATTTACCAACGCCTCAAATGCCGGATTAACATGGCCGACTTTGACATTTGTCAACATGGCAATTTGCGCGGGCGCCAACAAGAATACTGGCAACTCGTATGCTACGACGGCAGCCAAGGCCACGGCCCCAGCTTCCTTCTTTTGCACCATACCCAACGCAAGTCCGACAGCGAACAGCAACGCCAATTGTCCCAAGACACCGTTACCAGCAATTGCCAAAAAGTTTCCAATCGATTGGGCGACAGAACCATCAATGCGCATAATCCAGTTTCCGATACCAACCAACAAAGCAGCAGCCGGCAAAACTGAAACAGGCAACATCAATGAACGACCCATTCGTTGTAGATAGTCTTTCATTTGTAAATCCCCTACTAATAATTCCTAAAGATATTTTGTATACCAATGCTATCTATTTTACGCTCATACCCTGTTTTGACAATGCTAAAAAGGTCTATACCACACAATAGTTGGTATAGACCTTTTAATTAATTTTCTAATGTTTTATAGTCTTGGGCCCAGATGAGTCCCATTGCTTTTTCACCAGTGTGAACCCCGATGTAAGGTCCAATGATACTACGCTCAACAACAACATCCGGGAACTGTGCCGTCAAATCAGCCGCCCATTGATCAGCTAAATCAGGGTTGTTACCATCTACAATCGTGGCACGAATCTTGTAATCCACACTGTCATGGACTTCCTTAAAGTCAGCCTCAATCTTCTTCCAGGCACGCTTCATCGCACGCTCCTTACCAATAGCAATAATCTTCGTATCTTCAAAGGTTAGCAATGGTTTGATGTTCAGCAATGATCCCAATGTTGCTTGACCACCAGAAATGCGACCAGTGCGTTGCAAGTGACGAATTTCATCCACAGCGAACAATACCTTCGTTGTCGCACGTAGTTGTTCCAAACTAGCAAGAATTTCCGACACATTCTTATCAGCCTTTACCATATCGGCCGCCAACTTAGCTTGGTTTCCCGCACCGCTAGCCGCGATTTGTGAATCCCACACGTGAACCTTAATGTTATCTACCGTTCCAGCCAATGATTTCAAGTGACGAGAAGGCACCTGAAATACCTGATGACAATACGATAACAATGACATCCGTATAGCCCGCTTCTGCCAATTCATCAAACTTATCCATGAACGCACCAATTTCTGGTTGAGACGTTGTCAAAGCCGGATCCGCCGTACGTTGAAATGTGTAAAAGTCCTCTTGAGATGCCCAACTCTCATTTTCATGAAAAACTTGCTCCCCCATCATAATAGGGTCATTGATTTGATAGATGTTCAACGCTGCCAAATCAGCTGGCGCAATATAACTAGAACTATCAACTAAAACTGCAATCTTACTCATAATATCCAACTCCAAAATTGTATATGTCGTTTATCAATTTAACACGAAACGATTAGAATAGCGACCCTATCCAAAAGCCAATCAGCAATACTGGTACACCACCAGCAAAGGCCAATACGGTTTTCAACAAAACACGGGTTCGTTCTGATTGATTAGGCAAACCATTAGCCAGTTCAACGATGGGTGTTGAGAAAGTCGAGTAGCCACCCATGATCCCAGTCGCCCAAAATGTATTCTGTAACAATGGTAAGTGCATGCCAAACAAAATACCGATTAAAAATGCGGCCGTCAAATTAATCACCATCACCATCCAGGCGCTGGCGGTTCCAAATACCTTAGGTGCAATTTCCAAAAGTGAAAATCGCCCCATCGAGCCAATCACCGCGCCCAGACCAGCTAGTCCAATTTGTATCAACATATTACGCCACCACCTTTTCAGCGAGCGCACGACCGGCATACACAACCAATACACCACCGACAATGCTTAAGACAATATATACAAAACCAATTAGCCAGCCATGTTTAACCATATCTAAAATGGCCGTTGAATACGTTGTGTAGGCACCCAACACACCGACCATAATAAAATCAGCAACCGGTTGGGCCAAGGTAATTTTCTTGGACCAAATCACCACCAGAAATGCGGATAAGAACGTCCCAGTTAAATTGATAACTAACGTTGATAATGGAAAAGTGGTCACTTGAATAAGCAAAGCAATTAGCTCACGCAGTCCGCCACCAAAAAAGCCACCAACGCCCACAGCTAGTAAACGTTGCCAAAATAGCTTATCCATGTTGTGCCTCCGTTTCTTTATTCAAGTCTTGCATAACCGTCCAAACTTGTTTGAATTGCGCCTCATCAGTCAGCAATGACAGTTCATCGCCAACTTGTAAAATGAAATCACCATTTGGCAAGTGTTCTTCACTACCACGACGAATACGTTGAATCAAAACACCACGTGGCAATTGTAGTTGACGCACTTCTGCATCTTCAAGTGCACTCCCCGGTGCAACGACAAACGTCATTTCTTCAAGGCGGCCACGCAAAGCAGACAGTTGATCTGGCAAACGCAAGCGAGCCAACAATGACTCATAAATTGGTTCACCACCCATAAAGTCAACGACAAGATAGGCAATCAATGCCACAATTGCCATGGCAACTAGGTGAGTCATTGACCCAACCATTTCAGCAATCAGTACGATAGCTGTAAATGGGGCTTTTGAAATACTTGCAAAGTAACCCGCCATTCCGACAATCATCATGTTCATCACATTGACTGGTGCAAGCAAGCCAAAACGAACAAGTACCGCGCCAAACAACGCCCCTGCCAAGGCACCCAACGTTAAGATTGGCAAGAAGATACCACCTGGCACACCTGAACCAAACGCAATTGTTGAGTAAACAAAGCGCAAGACGATTAATCCAACCAGGACGCTAATAGTTGGCACAAAGTTGGCATCGTGCAAAATCAAACTAGCACCACCACCAAGGGCTTGTGGTGCCCAGATACCAACTGGAATTAACAATAGGAAGACGACAATAAAATGATAGTGTCGTGGCAACCACTTCAACCAGCGGAACATGTTCGGTGCCCACAAAGTCGCACGTTGATAAGCATATCCGAACAAGCCCAATAAAATACCCAACACAGGCAACCAGGCATAGTCCATTAGTGGCAAGTCATGCAGCTTAGTCATACTTAGCACTGGCGTTAAACCGAACACATTAACTGAAACCATGTCCGCCACAACAGCACTCGTCAACGCACCCAGCCAAACCAGCATCGAGAACGTCCGATATACCTCTTCAAGGACAAACAACGTACCGGCAACTGGTGCACCAAATGCAGCTGACAAGCCCGCGGCAGCCCCCATTGCAATCATCAGTTTGTTGTTACGTGAATCAAAGCCACGCTTCTCACCATATAACTGGGCGACCGCGGCACCCAATTGAATAGATGGTCCTTCGCGTCCAAGCATTGCACCTGAACCAATGGTTAATAGTCCAGCGGAAAATTTGCGCCACAACACAGAGAACGGATTAACTGTCATCTGCCCCGCCAACTGTCCTTCAACTTGTGGAATACCAGACCCGTTAACGTTAGGGTCCCCTTTAATGATTTGGCCAACAATGAATGTAAATAAATCATGGCAATTATCGTGCCGGCCAACCAGAAGCCCTTATCTGGTGAAACAACAAGTTGATGATAAACATGGCGCCACTGATCTAAAATCAGCTCAACCAGCCAACGAAATGTACTGACGACGATACCAACCAGAATGCCGACCACCACGGCCCGACCAACTGTTAGCAAGCGTGTCCGATCAATTTTCATCTCACACCTCCGTAAAAAAACTCACCTTTTAATTTACCACTTTTGTCACCGTGATGGGGCGAATATGTCTAGTGTTTTGTGTCGTCGCTTGCGTGACGAGGCATGGTGGGTGGGCGTGTCCTTCAGAAAAATCTGGTCGCGACCGAAACGGGACTCGTCCCGTGAAGGAAGTGTAGCCGGTATCCTTTGAAGGATACCGGCTACTAGAAAGCCCCCGCGGACATTTGCTCGTACGCTAGCACGACCCTAACCCCAAATAAAAAAGAGGACAGCCCAGGGCCATCCTCGTAAAACTATGATTAATAACGGTTAAAGTACCCCAACAAATCAGGAACCGTCAATTGTTGCTTTTCTTCACCTGACACATCTAGTGAGATTTGACCAGCTGACATGATAATCAAACGATTACCGTATTGAATCGCATCTTCCAAATGGTGCGTAATCATCAAAGCCGTCAAATGATCCTCACGAATGCGTTGGTCAGTCACGACCATCAATTGCTCACTCGTCTTTGGGTCCAACGCCGCTGTGTGCTCATCGAGCAACAACAATTCCGGACGTAAACGCGTGGCCATTAAAAACGATAGCGCTTGACGTTGTCCACCTGACAAATCACCCGTGGCAACGTTTAGACGTGAATCCAAACCATTTCCCATCGTCGCAGCAACCTTGGCAAAGTCAGCCAACTTTTCCTTGGTCAAGCCGCGCCCCTTCAAACGACGTGACAACCCGCGACGTTCCGCAAACAACAAGTTCTCTGCCACCGTCATGCGAGGTGCCGTACCCAACTTAGGGTCTTGGAACACACGTGCCAAAAACTTCGTGCGCTGCGTTTCAGACAACCGCGTGACATCCTCATCACCTAGGTAAATGTGCCCGCTCGTCAATGCAAGTGAGCCAGCGATAACATTGAACAACGTTGACTTACCAGCACCGTTAGATCCCAACACCGTGACAAAATCACCTTCGTTCAACGTCAATGAAACATCATTCAAAATTGTTTTTTCTTCAGGTGTGCCTTGGTTAACCACCACCGTGGCATTTTCCAATCGTAAACTTGTCTTAGTCATGTGAGGCAACCCCCTTCTTCAAAACGCTATCTAGTTTCAACACCTTGCGAAGTTGTGGCAACGTCAAAGCAATACCGAGGACAACAGCGCTAAACAAGTTCAAATCGTTGGCGTTGAAGCCCAGGTAAAGCACGATAACCAACACGAAACGGTAAAGCACAGAACCAATGACAATCGTCACCAAACGGTCCGTCAAAGACATTTGATCCGTAAATACAACCTCACCAATGATAATTGACGCCAAGGCGACGACGATGATACCAATTCCCATGTTAACGTCCGCAAAGCCGTTGTTTTGCGCGACCAGCGCACCACCCAAGCCAATCAAACCGTTAGAAATCATCAACCCCATAATCGTCATGTTATCTGTGTTAACACCGAGTGAACGTGCCATCGCACGGTTATCACCGGTTACAATAAATGCTTGACCAAGTTCTGTTTGCAAGAAAATGGCCGTCGCTGCCGTCACCACAATAATAATCACCAAACCAACAACCACTGTTGGGAAGTTCTTAGGCAAGAAATCAAGAAAGTCGGCAGAAAATAGCGTTCCCTTACCAAGCAAAGAGCGGTTGGCTTGCCCCATGATGCGTAGGTTGATTGAGTAAACCGCCGTCATTGTCAAAATTCCAGCCAACAAAATTGGCACCTTACCCTTGGTGTAAATTAAGCCAGTAACTAAACCAGCTAATGCACCAGCGCCAGCCGCAATTAAACTAGCCAGAGCCGGGTTCATACCATTTGAAATCAAGGTAACCGCCGTGGCGGCCCCTAGTGGAAAGGTCCCTTCAACCGTCATATCGGGAAAATCCAAGATACGGAAAGTTAAAAACAATCCAATTCCAAGGGTAGCCCACAAAAGTCCCTGTCCAATCGCTGAAACTAAAATATTCATACCGTTCTCCTTACTTCACGAACTTCGCGTTATCGTAGCCCTTGGGCATCGTCAAACCTAACTTCTCAAGTTGCGCCTTGTTTACCACCAACTCACCAGTCTTGGTAAAATCAACTGGCAATGTCTTAGGGTTGGCACCCTTCAAGATTTTTGCAACCATCTTACCGGTCATCACCCCGATGTTTTTCTGGTTGATTGACTCAGCGGCCACACCACCGTCTTTAACCATCGTATCGACCGTTGGGAACACGGGCACCTTAGCGGCATCCGTGTTCTTAATCAATGTTGTCATTGCCCCAGCAATCGTGTTATCCGTCGGCACAAAGACCGCATCAACGTTATGATTTTCAACCATTTGTAGTGACGTTTGATTCAAATCGTTTGATGATGCGATTGAGTACGCCTTCACCTTTAGTCCCGCCTTCTCAGCCAGCGCAATCATCTTGCGGGCTTCAGTCGTGGCCGAGTCATCTGATGATGTGTAGATAACGCCCAGCGTCTTCATGTCCGGCAAAAATGCTTTCATCATCTTCAATTGGGCCTCAAGTGGCGCCTGATCAGAAACACCCGTGACATTGCCTCCTGGCTTCTCGTAGCTCTTGACCAACTTGGCACTCATTGGGTTCGTTGAAGCCGAAAAAACAACCGGCTTATCATTAATTGTATTGGCCAATGCAACGGCTGCCGGTGTCGCAATTCCAACTGAGACAGCAGCACCTTCGTTCTCAAACTTTGTTGACATCGTCTTCAAGTTAGATTGATCACCTTGCGCATTTTGGAAATCAATTTTGACATCCTTGCCCACTGTGTAACCACTATCCGCCAAGCCTTCCTTGATACCCTTATTAATCGCATCCAATGCTGGGTGTGACATAAATTGCAAAACGCCCACTGTTGGGACCTTAGCTGCTTTATGTTCCGCGATTGATTCTTGGACCCCTGCTGCAACAAGCACTGCAGCTAATAAGCCAACAGCAGTCAATACTTTCTTGTTCATAACCTTCACCCCGTAAATAATTGCAAAATAAAACCGCGAAAGAGTCACCTTGCGTGCCCCTTTCGCGGTAAAAAGAAAGGCCTGCGCGGTAACCCGTGCAGACCTTTCGTTAACGGAAATCAGTCGGCACAGACTCAATACTTACGCTCCAAAAGAGCACGTACCGAATCTGCTTCAACCACAGTTCGGACGCGTTAGCTGCGCCACCAACCATTCAATTGTACTGTCGTCTTAAACATAACTGTTTCCACCTAACGTTTCATCTTGAAAATTATGATAACATTTTAATTTTTGTAATGCAACCTAATCCAAGCCAATGTTGTAGTCATCGTCTTCCATTACTTCGACTTGACCCAAACGGTAACCGTTTCCGACTTGTGAGAAGAAGTCGTGGTTAGACGTTGTCGTTGAAATACCATTCATCACAATTGGGTTAACATCTTCTGCCCCATCAGGGAATAGTGGATCCTGACCTAGATTCATCAATGCCTTGTTTGCATTGTAACGCAAGAATGTAAGCACTGATTCTGTCCAACCGATTTCATCGTATAGATGCTTCGTGTAGTTTTCTTCGTTGTTGTACAAATCCAACAACAAGTCGTACATCCACATCTTCATTTCTTCTTGCTTGTCTTCAGGCAACTCATTGAAGCCTAATTGGAACTTGTAACCAATGTAAGTGCCGTGAACGGATTCATCACGCAAAATCAACTTAATGATTTCAGCAACGTTGTTCAACTTGTTGTGGCCTAGGTACCAAAGTGGCGTGTAGAACCCTGAATAGAACAAGAACGTTTCCAAGAATACAGACGCCACCTTCTTTTGCAGGTCATCCCCAGTTTGATAAATTTGGTTAATGCGTTGTGCCTTGTATTGCAAGAATTCATTCGAATTTGTCCAATCGAAAATCTCTTCAATTTCCGCTGGGGTGTTCAACGTTTCAAAAATTGATGAGTATGACTTCGCGTGAACGGATTCCATAAACTCAATATTGTTCAGTACTGCTTCTTCGTGTTGCGTACGAACCGACTTCTTCAATGACGCCATACCATCTTGTGATTGGAGCGTATCAAGCAGGGTCAAACCACCAAAAACGTGCCCCACCAAGTAGTGTTCATTTTCCGCCATCTTACGCCAGTCATCCAAGTCATTTGACAACGGAATACGCGTGTCTAGCCAAAATTGTTCAGTCAACTTTTCCCAAGTTGCCTTGTCGATTGCGTCCTCAACGTTATTCCAGTTGATTGCAACATATCCTTCAGTCATTCGATGTTCTCCTTCAATCGAAAACGGCCAGGAAGTCATTCACTCACTGACCGTTTTCTGAACTACTGGTGTTGATTATACCAGCTCTACCTTTTTAGTGTGCGCAATTCCAATTAATCAGATTGAGCAGCTTTCACACTCGTTCACACCGAATTCTTCCATGTCATCAGTGTAAGTTCGAACGTAGTAAATTGACTTGATGCCCTTGTGATAAGCATACATACGCAAGATGTTTAAATCACGGGTCGTCATCTTATCAGTACGGCCATTCTTCCACTCATACAAGCCGGCTGGAATTGTTGAACGCATAAACAACGTTAAGGCCATTCCTTGGTCGATGTGTTGTTGTGCTGTGGCATAAACATCAATCACCTTACGCATATCCAAGTTATACGCTGACTCGTAGTATGGCAATGTATCCGTACCCAAGTATGGTGCTGGGTAGTAAATCTTACCAATCTTCTTTTCTTGACGTTCCTCAATCTTGTTAATGATTGGGTGCAAAGATGCCGTCGAATCATTAACGTATGAAATTGATCCCGTTGGCGCAATCGCCATGCGATAAGCATTGTACAAGCCGTGCTTTTGGATTAATTCCTTCAGCATTGCCCAATCGTGCTTGGTTGGGAAGTGGTGCTTCTCAAAAATAGCCTTAACCTTATCAGTCTTTGGTGACCAATCAGCCATCAAGTACTTATTGAAGTATGATCCATCAGCATAAGCTGACTTCTCAAACTCGAAGAATGATTCACCACGTTCTTTAGCAATCTTATTTGACGCTAGCAACGTGTAGTAATTTAACATCAAGAAGTAGGCGTTGGTAAAGTCAATTGCCTCTTCATCCCCATAGTGCATGTGATTCTTAGCAAAGAATGCGTGCAATCCCATCGCACCCAATCCAACAGCGTGCAATTCACGATTTCCATTTTGGACTGAAGGGACAATATCCAAGTTAGAATTGTCAGAAACAAACGTCAACGCACGAACCATCGTGTCCACTGAACGCTCAAAATCAGTCGTTTCCATCATATTAACAATGTTCGTTGACCCCAAGTTACATGAAACGTCCGATCCCATCTTGTAGTACTGTTGGTCATTACCAATTTCAGAAGCCTTTTGCACTTGCAAAATCTCTGAGCAAAGATTTGATGACACAACCTTGCCGTGAACTGGATTTGCTGCATTCACCGTATCAATATTAATCACGTATGGATAACCTGATTCTTGTTGCATCTTTGAAATTTCATTTTCCAAGTCGCGTGCACGAATCTTCGTCTTCTTGATACGTGGATTACGAACCATGTTGTCGTACTCCGCCGTGATATCAACGTAATTAAACGGCTCACCATATTCACGTTCAACATCATAAGGTGAGAACAAGAACATATCAGCGTTCGAACGAATCAAGTCGTAGAACTTATCCGGCACCGTCACCCCAAGTGACAATGTCTTCACACGGACCTTTTCATCCGCATTCTCCTTCTTAGTTGCCAAGAAGCCCATGATATCAGGGTGGAACACTGACAAGTAGGCCACACCGGCACCGTTACGTTGTCCCATTTGGTTTGAGTATGAGAATGAATCTTCCAATAACTTCATTACCGGCACGACACCCGAAGCTGCATTGGCAATTCCCTTGATTGGTGCACCCGCCTCACGCAAGTTTGACAGGTTGATACCAACCCCGCCGCCAATCTTTGATAATTGCAAGGCTGAATTAATGACACGCCCAATTGCATTCATGTCATCAGTCGTTTGCAAAATAAAACATGACACCAACTCACCACGTCGTGAACGACCCGCATTCAAAAACGACGGAGTGGCTGGTTGGTAACGTTGGTGAATCATTTCATCGGCCAAGTTCATTGCCAATTCTTCATTACCAGCGCCGTAGAACAAGGCATTCATCGCAACACGATCAATGTAGTTCTCTACATAATAATCACCATCATTGGTCTTTACAGCATATTGCGCATAAAACTTGTACGCAGCCATGAAAGACTTAAATTGGAAATCTTGACTCTTTAGGTAGTCATACAAACGTTCAATGAACGCAAATGAATAACTGTCCAGCATCTTTTGATCCACAAAATCATGTTCGATTAGGTAATCGAATCGATCACGAAGGGAATCAAATTGGAGTGTATTTGGTCGAACGTTTTCTGCCAAGAAAGCTTCCAAAGCCTCCTTGTCTTTTCCCAATTGGATACTGTTATCCTTAGGAATGTTCAGTTCATTATTTAAATCGAAATACGTGACCTTATCTAGGTCCAAAGTAGCAAGTGACATATCATTTCCCCCGTGTTACCTAACGTAAAGCGGAACCCCCATGGCTGCACCGACGTTTAGGTAGTATTGCCAACGACTAGCTGTTTGTGTCTTTACATTGCTTTGGCAAGTTGTGCCAACAAGTCAGGTCGGAACCCCTTGATTGGCTCAGCATCATTTGTGAACACAACTGGTACCGCTTGGTAACCTTGGTCCTTCAAGAAAGTCAATGCAGCTTCATCTTCCTCAACGTTCTTTTCAACATAGCTGACACCGTATTGTGCCAACGTCTTCTTCGTCATCATGCATTGCACACAGTTGTTCTTCGTATATACAGTAACGTTTTGCATAGTATTCACCTTTATCTTTCGGTTTTATATTTTCTGACATTTGCTAATATCTGTCTCTGAGTATAGTCAGGTACATAACAGAATGCAAGGCGTAACTTTTGAAGAAAAAAAGGCTTGACAGCGCCATTTACCGCCATATCAGCCTTCCCAATAGATTATTACAAAATCATTAAATATAACTTTCCGTTATGTACAAAAAGGGTGTGTTTTTTGTGATTGTGCTAGTGTATAGTGGAATAAATGGTAAAGAAACATATGAGGAAAACATCATGAAAGTTCGTCTTTTGTATATATCAATTTCCGGAAATACGCGGTCATTCGTCAAAAACCTTGTGGCTTACGCTCACGAACAAGGTGAACTTGAATTTGAACCAATAGAAATTTCGGATGCAAGTGTTGATACCGATGAGGTCGCACCCTATTTTGCTTTAGTCCCTACTTACCTTGATGGTGGCAACGGGATAGATAACGGCGTCCATGAAATTATGACCAACGCCCTGTATGACCAAATTGCTGCTGGCGGTAATGCGCAGCAACTATTAGGCATCGTTGGATCCGGCAATAAGAATTTCAACGCCCAATATATTCTCACCGCGCGACGTTACGCCCAAGCGTTTGACGCACCTGTCATCGCTAACTACGAGCTACGTGGGACATCACGCGATGTAGAACGTGTATACGGGGCCATGCATCAACGTCTAGTTGAGGCTGGGTACTAAGCAAGCGTATAATAGTTGTCATGCGATTTAACCGTGAAAGGAGCGTCAAATGGCAACTGCAAAAACAAAAAAAGTCGCGCTAACTCGTGAGCGACGACAAGAAACATGGCGTAACTTAACGACCGAACAGCAGGCTGTCTTGAAACAGCACATTCGCTATCAACATACATCATTGTTTGTTGACCAGAATTGGTTGGCCATGGTAAAAATTGGGAATTTGTTGCCTACAACTATAACGATAACTACGACAGTAATTCTGGACCTCAGTTATATTGTGACTGCGGTCGCCGATTGAAGCACCAATATGTGTTGCAAAACGAGGATGGCAAGCTCATTAAGCTTGGCATCACCCATTTTGCTGACCACATCGGTATTCCAGAAGCCGTGATGCGACAATTGCAGACCCAGATTCACCATTTGGACTTTGGCCTTGACGAGCTATTGCAACGTATTCGACGTCATGCTGGCCTCAATTCAGAAATGCGTGCCTGGTTTATTGATAACCACACCGCATATCCTGATTTCCCGATTGACGCGGTTGATTTTGTTTCCAACGAATTGCCATTGGAAAAAGATGTACAGGCTGAAATTGTCCGTCAGTATAAGAAAGCAACGTACGTGCCAAAAGAACGCCAACCACGACGTAAGAAGCCGAAGTTAAACAAAGCTGCTTGGCAAGAGTTATTCCGTGACATCTAATCATAGAATGGAGCATATCATGGAACGTTTACTTATTCTTGCAAATGATGATCAAGGTGAAGGTATTTTAATCGATGATGACCGTCACCTTGTCTCACAAATATTGGTGCCAAATCGTTTCGATTTTAGCCACCTGACAGACATCACACAGGTTGCAACACCTACTGATGTTTATTCAGCACAAATGCAGCTCCTCGCAAACGACAAGTACTGGATGTGGCCTGTTAAAGGTGCCAGACTGACATTTCCGGCAGCTGCCGATACACATAAAGCAGACTGAGAATGTCGGAGGTTTTAACCTCCGACGTGACCAAGTCGCCCTTATCAGGTGCGTCTTTGGTCTAAAACGTCTGACTGAAGTCAGGCGTTTTAGACCAACAGCTGCTGTGACAAAGCAGAGTAAACAAATAACCGCCACACTTCAAATTTGAAGTGTGGCGGTTTTGTGTTATCGATGTATTTTCTTAATTAAAGCAGTATCTTACCACCAACCGTTAGCAGCACGGAAGGCAATTGCTGAATCAACTGAACCGTAACGTGACGTTGCGTAGTTCAACATACCTGCAGTTTGGTCAGAAACGCTACCCGTTCCCCATGATTGGTTCGTTTGACCCAATCCCTTGTATTGACCGTTTGATGCATCTGGGTTTCCACCTGATTCAGGCATAACGATAGCCGTCCACAAAGCGTCAGTACCACCAGCGGCGATAAATTGATCATAAGTTGAACCTGAAGCGGCAGCAGTCGTTGTCGTAGTAGTAGTTGCAACAGGTGCTGTGTATGATACTTCTTGTGCAACAGGTGCTTGTGATTGTGCTGAGTAATCAACAGTTGTTACAGGTGCCGTGTATGACACTTCTTGTGTAACAGGTGCTTGTGAGGCAACAACGGCAGCAACATCAGCTTGCGTTGCGTCATATGAAGCGTTTGAAGCAACACCGTCAATTTCAACTTGTTGACCAACGAAGATTACGTTAGCGTCAGCAATGTTGTTGTTGGCAACCAAAGTGTCAACAGCCGTGTTGTGGTTAGCTGCAATTTGTGACAACGTGTCACCTGATTGTAATGTGTACGTATCTGCAGATGCGTTATCGGCCATAGCGAACGTAGCCAAACCAGCAACAGTCAATGCAGTAATCATCTTCTTATTCATGGGGAAAAACTCTCCTTCTAATTAACTCTATCTTTTCAATAAACCATCAGGTACACGCCATTAGGATCATCGCTAATGTGTGACACCTGTATCTCTTAACAACATGTATTAGTTTATCAATCAGAGCGACTGTTTTGTTACAAAACAAAGTCATTACGTAACGTTAAGGTTGCCCAAACCGACCTACAAAGTAACATCTATGTAACATTACTAAAAATAAGTGGTCAAACGTCGATTAGAATAGTCTTTTAAAAAACATTATTAACCAGTTAACAATCGCTGAATTCCGCCATTTTTCAAGCCTGATTACGTAAAATCAGGTTTAAATTTAGTTTATTCATCCCTTTTGTGTCACGATTGTTACAATATAAAAGTAACGATTCGATTTTTCGTTAACTTTTAGCATGAAGTCGATTGTCGGAAAAGTCCTAAACAAAAGGATTCCTTAACATTTTCTACATAAAAAAGAGCATTCCGTAGATGCCGTGTACTAGGCCCCGTCAAGTTGACGGTGGAAATAATATAAAATTTAACTAGGCGCTCGCACCGCCGTAAATGGCCATATTCCGGAATTCTTCCGGGGTATGGCCATTTATAGTTTCCGAACGTCGAATCAAGTTGAAGTAATCAATTCCTGCTTTGATTGCCTTAACTGCTTCCTTGAATGTGAAACTGTGCTCTTATGATGAGATTCCGGACTAGTTTTTCTAGTTTGGTAAAATATCATCATAGGAGTATTTTTATTTATGGTTACACGTTATGAAGAGGACTTTAAAAAGTCCATCGTGGAGATGGTTAAAGCGGGCCGTCGGCCCGATGAATTATCCAAGGAATACGGTCCTTCAGCCGATTCAATTCGGAATTGGGTCAAAAAATATGCGCCTGTAGAAGTGAATGGCGAATCAATATCAGCTGATGAATTGAAGAAGTTGCGTAAGGAAAACGCAATTTTGAAAGAAGAGCTCGAAATTTTAAAACGTGCGGCGGTGTTGCTGGCAAAACATTAGTTTTGCGCGGTAGAAGTGTTGTTTTACCAATTATCCACAAAAATTTGGTACAGGGGCACCGCATCACACGCGTTCTGAGTGCTTTGAAAATTCCAATGTCCACTTACTCTGACTGGATCCATTGGGAGCCGAGCGCACAAGAAATACAACACAACAAATTGAGAATTGCCGTCGAATCAATTTACACAGCCAATAAAGGCATTTATGGTTATCGACGAATTGCTAAAACCATGCGCGACTTATTCAAACTAGCAATCAGCGACCGCTTTGTATGGCAATTGATGAGTGAAGCTGGCTTGAAATCGCGTATGCAAAAGCGATATAACAAGCCTACAACAGTCAATGACAAAGATCAGATGCCAAATCTCATTATCAATCTGGATGACCTAAGTGGCGTAATTACAACTGACATTACGTATATCCAGTTGACCGATAAGACATGGGTTTACATGGCTAGTGCATATGATCCGGAAGACCGTAAGGTGCTGTCGTATCGAATCGCAGATACGATGACAGCTCAACTAGCAACCTCAGTAATCGTTAAGGCGCTAAGACGAGGTGAAAAACCACTGTATGTGCATAGCGATATGGGAAGCCAGTATACCAGCGAATTGTTTGAAAATACACTGGAGTCCATAGGTATTAGGCACTCTTACTCCCGTAAAGGGCACCCTTACGATAATGCCCGCATCGAAAGTTTTCACTCGTTACTCAAGAGGGAGCTGATCTACCAACAGGATTTCGAGAGTATCGCTGATGTGCAAGCCGCTGTTGGATGGTACGTCAACTGGTATAACAACAATCGTATATCACTCCGTGATGCCGCCTAGACCAATTTCTAGATGACATAAACGCGATTATACAAATTTGCCTATACACCGGCGTTTACAAGCACTGACTTTGTGAAGTCCAAAAATCACTCTGACAAGTGCTTATTTGCTATACCCTCAGACTTGTGAAATTCAACAAAATCCAAACTAGACCACCGTAACTCCATAGCCTCCGGCAGGCACAGGGGCAAAACCCCTGGACCCCATTAAAAAATGACCCAAAATCTGTACGAAATCAGGTCATTTTGAAAAATTTTCGTGGTACGAGCCCTAGCGGGCTCTAAAAAGAGGTCCGGAGTCTTGACATCAGAGCCCTGTGTTGCTTATCCCACCATTCGACTTTGAAGTCATTCCAAAACTTCTCCATGATGGCGTTGTCGTATGGTGTTCCCGGGCGAGACATACTGCGATGAGCGTTGTGTCGCCTTAGATAGTTTTTGAAAGCACCAGAAGTATACGCTGCGCCACGATCTGAATGCACTAAAACATGTCGTGGATGCCCGCTAATTCGATATGCGCGCTGAAAAGTTTGGACAGCTGCAGCTGAAGTTTCTGTTTCGCTTACGTTAAATGAAAGAACGTACGTACCGTATAAATCAATCACGGCTGAAAGTTTAAGTGTGTGTTCTAGGTTTGCGCCGTAGCGCAATTCAGTCATATCAGTTGCCCACTTCTGATTAGGCGCTAAGGCAGTAAAGTCCTGATTCATCACGTTATCAGTGATGTACATTTCATTTGTCTTAATATGGTTGTGCTTCTTCTCTCGGATATCCGCACGGATACCGGCGATATGCATCAAACGACGAACGCGTTTGTGGTTGATACGTTGAGAAATTTCTTCATCAAGATTGATGTACATCGTCATTCGCTTTACCCCGAGGTTGTGCTTATGAGCTTCATCAAGGCCTCTGATTTTCTCCATCACGAGTTGGTTTAGTTGATCATTCGCCGTTTCAGACCGCCTAAGCCACTTATAATACGCTTGCTTAGATACTTCGGCGGCCTCGGCTAATTGATAAATAGGATATGCCGCTGGATTTTCCTCATGAAGTGCATGCATTGCTTCGTACAACAGCACGTTAGCGACCCGGTTTACAGTTACCTGCCTTTGCTTAGAATCTCTTGTAATTTTTTTGCTAGGTCTAACTTCATCTGTTGGGCCTTTAACTCAGCCTTTAGACGCTTATTCTCAAGAACGAGCTTATCCATTTCTGATAACTCGTCTGCTGTCTTCTTTCGACCACGGCCATCACGCAACGCTTCGAATCCACCAGCTTCAACCTTCAATACCCATGAGCGGACTTGTTGGTAGCTTACTTTAAACTCCTCTGAACTATGGGTGAAGTTGCGGTCGTGTTCGATTGCGTATGTTGCGATTTCAACTCGCTCTTCGAATGTTGTCTTGCGTGATGCCATGGTAACTCTCCTTGTACCTGCGCCTGAAGAACGCAGTTCTTGATTCCCATTATACTTTGAAACCCAATCAGATATTTGACTATCACTACGTAGTTTGAATCGTCGTGTCAATTCTCGTAATGTTCCTTCACCAGACAAGTAAGCTTGCACAACTTTACGCTTAAATTCCTTAGAATATTTTTGATTATCTTGTGATTCGCTAAGCCCCTCCATACCGAAATTAGCGTATAACCGCAACCAGTTATGCAATGCATTCAGCCCGACATTATTCGATAAAGCGAAGGCTCTCATAGATAAAGAAGACTTTTGATACAATTCAATCATCTTCAATTTCTCTTTAGGTGAATATTTTGATCTAGACAGGTGAATTGTCAATTCAACCGGAACACTTGAGATAAATAATATTCTTTAGCCGATCTCCAGCCGAAAAGCTTTCGAGGTCGGCTATTAATTTGCTCAACCATTTGTTCAATGTATTCGTCTGAATAATCTTCGATTGCAGTCCCTTTAGGGACGTACTCACGGATTAGCCCATTTGTATTTTCGTTGGTCCCACGTTGCCATGGAGCGTGGGGATCAGGAAAGTAAAACTGGACATCGAATTTCTTTGTTATCTCATCTTGCGCACTGAATTCATTTCCGCGGTCTGGAGTTAAAGTCTGTATCTGACTAGTTGGAAGGGAATCTAGCATTGAACCTATGATTCTCATAACATCGACGGTTTTCTTTGATGCCGCTCGTTTTGAAAGTAATATTCTGGTCTTCCTATCAACCATTGTGACCAATACTTGACCGCCTTTACGGCCAATAACAGTGTCCAGTTCCCAATCTCCAATTCGAGAGCGACAACCTGCTTCTGCAGGTCGCTCGTCAATCGTATTTGGAATTCTAATCTTACCTCGACGCTCGACATGACCTTTAGTATGTCGAGTTTTTCCTCTATGCCGAAGCGCACGAGCAATGCCCCGAGCTTTGTGACTTTTCACCGGCTGGCCCAAGTTATCTCTATAAATCGCTCGGTAGATTGTATTTGCGCTAATAATCGTATGACCTTTTGATATCTTTAGTCGACCAGCTATCTGTTCAGGCGACCAATGTTTTTGATTAATTCCATATATAACTAGTTCTCGCAGTTCAGTGTTATCTAACTTTCGGTGTTTATGCGACTTCGTTCGAGCAAGCATGTGCTTTTGATCGGCATCCTCAGCTTCATAAGTTGAGCCAACACAGCGGGCAATCTCACGAGAGATTGTCGAAGCGCTTCTACCAATTTCTTTTGCAATGCTACGCATTGACAACCCTTCTCTGAGTAAAACTTCTATACGTCCGCGATCAAATGCGGTAAGCTGATGATAATGACTCATAATGTTTCCTCGCGTTCTGTATGTTCTAGACAAACTACATTTTACGCTGGTTCATTATGAGTCAGTTTTTATTTAGCTTAGTGTTGCACTTGAATTGTAAATTCAAGCATAGAAAAATCCCCTAGAAGTTGACGGAAGAAATTTATATTATTTCTTCCGTCAACCTCTAGGGGACTATAGCACCGGAATGCTCTTTTTCGCTTATCAAACCTAGTCAACCGTCAAAATTTCACGATCAACTAGCTCATTCAAGTAGAAATGGTACAACTCAACCATTTCTTCGTTGTCTTTACGGGCAAAAATATTAACCGTTGCTGCCCCATTTGGGTTAACCGTCTTAATTTTCATCCCCGTCAAGTCCTTGTTCACAACGACCTTTAGCTTAATTGCGTTGGCAAGGCCCTTAGCAGGCTCGAGTGAACGTTGCATAACGAACGCACCGGCGTTGTTAGTCACAAAGCCAGTGTCACCCAACGCATACTTCTTTAGTTGCGGATTAAAGTGGTAAGTTACTAAATCCCCAGGTACTTTTACTGTTGTTTCAAATGCCATTGTGACATCTCCTCTTAACTAGTTCTTATGTGAATAAGTTTACTAGTCTTCGGGCAACTTTTCCACTACATCTTCATCGTCGGCTGGTTGACCGTCAGGATAGTGCCACTCATGGTCGTCTTCCTCATGATGATGGTGGTCGTGACCATGATCATGGCCGTGATCGTGGCCGTGGTCATGTTCGTCCGCACCGTACATTAATGACGCTGGCCACTCAGGCTCGTCATCCACGTCCAACAAGTCGTTGGCATCCAACCAAAGCTTTGCAGCTTGCATTTCAGGTTGTGACATTGTGTGTGACGTCTTCGTCGCAAACGTAGACAACAATGCCCCACCCTTACGCAAGTCTTCAGTCAACATATCAAAGTTTGTCTCAGAAATGATTGGGTCAAACTCACCGAACGTTGCAAACACACGTGAATCCGTCAAATCTTGAATATCATCACCCAAGCGTTCAACTGACATCGCGTGGAACAACAATGCTGTCTTCCATGGCGTGTCTTCTCGAGCCATCATCGCGTGTGCCCCGACGTTCGCCCCATTTGAGAATCCCATCATAATCATGGCTTCTTCGTGCAATTCGTAGCGCTTAGATAGCTCATGAACTGCATCAACCAACCAATCCGTTTCTGCGTGAAGTGATTCGAGATTGAACTCGCCTTCCTCGTAGCGCTCAAAGTAACGATTCATGCCGTTTTCACTAACACGACCACGAATAGAAATCTTTGGGTTTTCAGGTGCCATAAATTCGGCAATTTCAAGCAAATCTGTTTCATCTCCACCAGTACCGTGTAGCAATAGCAATGGTGCTAGATCAGGATCACCTGATACATAGGCGTGTCGAATGTTGTTCTTATACTTTTTCTTGGCCATCGTCCTATTCTCCGTTCAAATTGTGTCTCCATTATACCTGTAAGCGCTAACTTTTAACAAGCAATAGTGTCCAGATACAAAAGAAGCAGGTCATAAGCGCTGCTTACGTCCTGCTTCAATCATATTAATTAGTTTTCTGCGTTATCAGAAACGTTCTTCTTGAACACTTCTGGTGATGGCAAATCATCTTCAGCTGAGTTAAATGGAATCAAACCAGCTTCGATTTCATCACGCATGTTCTCCAAGAATGGTGGCAACTCCAAGTGGTGTCCAGCCTCTTCGTACGTCTCGTCTTGCAAGAATCCTGGTCCGTTCGTAGCGATTTCGAACAAGATTCCTGGTGTTGGACGGAAGTACTCTGACTTGAAGTAGAATCGATCCACGAAGCCTGAGTCTTGGAATCCCAATTGACGCAAACGGTTGATCCAGAAGTTCAAAGCCGTTTCATCATCAACTGCCAAAGCGAAGTGGTGAGCGTTTCCGTAACCTTGCAAACCCCGTGGCAACAAACGTACCAAACGCGTGTGAACTTGACCACCGAAACCAGCGTTGTCGAATTCGTACAAAACGTCATCGCCGTCGCGAGCAACTTCCTTAGCACCCAATACAGACGTCAAAACCATGTGCATTGCGTTCTCGTTGTTGATTGTCAACAATTGTGCACCCAAACCTAGGATAGCGTGCTCTGGCTCAACTGATGAGTATTGCCATGGCGTACCTTCAGCCCAAGTACCCGTGTTCTTCTCGTTTGACTCCAAGGCGTACAATTGTCCGTCGAAGTCTTCGAAGTCCAAGTACTTAACACCGAACTCTTCGTGAGTTTCAGCATCGTGCTTAACACCGTATTCGTCAAAACGCTTCATCCAGTAATCGAATGATGCATCTGATGGGATACGGAAAGCCGTACGCGTAATTTCGTCAGTACCGTGGATGGCCTTGTTGATACCTGGGAAGTCGAAGAACGTCAAAACCGTTCCAGCTGATCCCATGTCATCAGTAAAGTACAAGTGGTACGTACGTACGTCGTCTTGGTTAACAGTCTTCTTGATCAAGTGAAGACCCATAACACCTGAGAAGAAATCAAAAATTTTTGGTGAATCTGACGTAATCGTCGTCAAGTGGTGAATTCCACGGATAGTCATATTCGGATGCTCCTTCGTTTATGTGATTCTCTTATTGAATGTAATTAGAATACCAGAAGTAAATTTAAATGGGAAATAAAAAGGTGTACTTTTTGTAAGTTAATTTTATTGTTCCCTGTTGCTGACTATATTATAGTAGGAAACTTGCATTATTGCTTGTTAAAGAAGTCGATCAACACTTGTGCTGATTGCTTACCTGCTTCGATGATAAACTCATCGAACGTTGGGCCAGCTTCACCGTTAGCATTGTCTGAAATCGCACGAACAACGGCAAATGGTACGTCGAAGTAGTGTGCTACTTGGGCAATTGAGGCACCCTCCATTTCAGCTGATTGGGCTTCTGGGAAGTGCGTCAAGATGTTTTGCTTTTGCTCATCACCTGAAATAAATAAATCGCTCGTCACAATCAAACCGCGAACCAAACGTACATCTGTGACATCCCCATAAGCTTCAGCCAAACCAGCTGAAAGCGTTGCGTCAGTTACAAAACGAGCTGGTTGTTGTGGTACTTGACCATAATCGTAACCAAAGGCACGTGCGTCTGCATCTGAGTAAGCCAATTCGCTAGCAACAACAACGTCACCGATACGCAAATCCGCACCCAAAGCACCAGCAGAACCTGAGTTAATCACTGCATCGACTGCAAAGTTGGTAATCAACAAAGTCGTCGTCAAAGCTGATGCAACCTTACCAATACCAGACTCCACAACAACGACATCAACGTTGCCAATCTTACCGTGATGGAACAACTTACCAGCGATAGTTGATTGCTTCTCATCAGTCATCGCTGCCACTAGGGCTGCCTTTTCTTCGGCCATTGCATTAATAATACCGTAACGCATATCTCTCAAAATCTCACTTTCAACTTTTACTTCTATACTATAGTAGGAACAACACCAGGTATGTCACCACAATTAACACGACCAAAACTAACATCGTGATGTTTAAGCGACGCTTCAAACGCGCTGTCTTACCTGCTTCCGTCAAACGACGAGTTACTGGATCTAATTCGTAGCGACCCTTACCGCTCAAACGGTGTTCTTCACGCGTAAGTGGTGTGTTGGTTGGCTCAGTCTCGCCGCGCAATCGGCTTAGGCGTTCCTGCGTGTTCTCTGGGGTTTCAAATTCACCAGCAAAGCTATAATCTTCATCTGGCAGAGTCTCTTCCTGTCGTTTACGCTTGAATCCAAACATTATGCTTTACCTGCCAAACGCAGCGTCTTCCAGTAAAGGTACGCCATTGCTGTCTTACCATCGTCTAATTCACCAGCTTCAAACAATCGCGTTGCTTCATCAAAATCAACATAAAGCAAATCGATTTGCTCGTCGTCATCTTGTGGCAATTCATCAGTCACTGGCTTTAAATGGGTTGCTAAATACAACGTCATGAATTCATCCGCAAAGCCAATCGACGTGTAGAAGCCCGCAATCTTTTCAATTTTACCAGCCGTCAAACGAGTTTCTTCATTTAGCTCGCGGTTAACTGTATCCAATGGATTATGATCACGACCATCCACCTTGCCAGCCGGCACTTCTGTTGTGACCTTTTGAACTGGTGCACGCCATTGACGCTCCAAAATCATCTTATCGTCATCTGTCAAAGCAAGCACTGCAATCGCACCACTGTGATGTACCACTTCGCGCTTAGACTCACGGCCATCAGGCAACGTAACCGTCTGATTAACTACTCGAATAATGTGACCATTATAAACTTCTTCTTCTGAAACGACTTCTTCACGAAACTTTGCTTCAAATTCATCCGCCATGTTAGTTCTCCTCAGAGCTCCAAACTTCAACTGCTGCTGCTTGTGGGCCACGTACACCTTGTACAACGACCAACTTTACTGGTTCACCGACTTCTAAGTCGCGAACATGTGGTGTTTCAATCGCTGAGAAGTGAACGAACACGTCGTCTTCACCCTTCAACTCAATAAAACCAAATCCCTTGTCAGCATTCCAAGTCTTAACGTATCCATCAATCTTTTCCATAATTATTTTTCTCTCTATTTCGTTAAAATGAACGCGAAGACGGTCAAGCCAATCAACGCTACAAAACTACCTAGTCCAACAATGCGCCACCACATCAACCAAAATGTCTTCATCGCAAATGTTTGACGGACAAAGCCTTGGTACAGTGCCAAGCCAATGCCCCATAGAACAAACATAAACAAAATCGGTGGTAACAAAGATAGATGCCACACTTGGAAACTAATGACCTCAATAGCCCACCAAGCAACTAAAGTCGCTAAGTCAATCGGGCGCATCCACTTTGGCCAAGTCAAACGGCGAAACAAGCGATGAAACAAAATCAAAGCAATCCATGTCGCAAATGCTAAGGCAACCGTTAATGGCCAGTCAAGCGTTGTAAGCATATCGTTGTTTCCCCTTTTCGTTCTTCAATCATTATATTATACCGTGAATTTAAACGTCTGTGACATTTGAACTAAAATCTTGGTACAATAGATATAATTAAGAAAAAGAGGATTACTTCATGGCAAAGAAGAAGCAAAAGTCTACTATGCAAAAAGTTATCCAAGGATTTGTCATTTTGATGTTGATTCTGTCATTCCTTGGTGTCTTTATCACATTGTTCCAAGTCATGATGGGTTAATTGCATATTGAGATGAGAGTCGGCCAGTACACATTCTGTACTGGCCGTTTTTCAACCAAAAAGGAGTGAACACGCTGTATCCCGTACAGTGTGTTCACTCCTTTTCTATTAGACTATCCGCTAGTTTTTATCTTCATTCTTTCGGCGCTTAGTAGCCCCAAGCAAGAACATTGTTGAGAACAAGTAGATTCCCAGCGATACCATGTGCCAGTTCTGACGTTGGCCGTCAGCCGCTGTATATGGTAATTGAACCGAACCTGGTCCAAATGCACTTGCTACAATCTGCGGCTGACTATTTTCAATGAGTTGAATTGGCGCATCAGAATCGGGAACCGATGGCATAACATCGACAGTCTCAGGCGTTTGTCCAGGGTCCGGTACAGGCGTACCTGGATCTGGCAAGGTTGCACCCGGTTCAGGTGTTCCTGGTTCAGTTTCACCTGGTGTGTTATCCGTTGGTTGCTCCCCACTTCCTTGGTTTTTCGCATTAGTTACCGCATCTTGCAAAGCTTTGATAGCTGCTTCGATGTCCGCCGTCAATGCCTTTGGATTATCATTAGCTGCATTAGTCATCACATCTTGCAAGTGTCGTATAGCTGCTATAACCGCTGGATCAGTGGTGATCGCTGAAGCGTTCGCATCAGTGATTGCTTGCTTCCCAGCGTCATTTGCTGTGTTACGGGCTGCGGTTGTCGCATCCACGGCATCCTGCAACTTAGCTGTTGCCTCTCGGATTTCAGCCGCTGTACCAGTATTCACTGCATCACGTAGTGCTTGCATTGCTGTTGCCACACCTGGTTCATTCGAAACAGGTGCCGTCTTACTAATTAGGTTATTAGCATCCGTTACTGCTAAATCACGGTCACTCGTTGCTGCTGTTACCGCATCTTGCAAAGCCTTGATAGCCGCTTCGATGTCCGCCGTCAAGGCCTTCGGATCATCATTAGCTGCATTAGTCATCACATCTTGCAAGTGTTGCATGGCCGCTGCGACCGCTGGATCAGTGGCGACCGCTGAAGCGTTCGGATCAGTGATTGCTTGCTTGCCAGCATCATTAGCTGTGTTACGAGCTGTGTTTGCCGCATCCAAAGCATCCTGCAACTTGGCAGTTGCCTCTCGGATTTCAGCCCCTGTACCAGTATTCACTGCATCACGTAGTGCTTGCAACGCGGTTGCCACACCTGGTTCATTCGAAACGGGTGCCGTCTTACTAATTAGGTTATTAGCATCCGTTACTGCTAAATCACGGTCACTCGTTGTTGCCGTTACCGCATCTTGCAAAGCACTGATAGCTGCTTCGATGTCCGCCGTCAAGGCCTTTGGATCATCATTAGCTGCATTAGTCATCACATCCTGCAAGTGTTGCGTGGCCTCTGCGACCGATGGATCATTGGCGACCGCTGAAGCGTTCGCATCAGTGATTGCTTGCTTGCCAGCGTCATTGGATGTGTTACGAGCTGCGTTTGCCGCATCCAAGGCATCCTGCAACTTGGCAGTTGCCTCTCGGATTTCAGCCGCTGTACCAGTCTTCACTGCATCACGTAGTGCTTGCAATGCTGTTGCCACACCTGGTTCATTCGAAACGGGTGCCGTCTTACTAATTAAGTTATTCGCATCCGTTACTGCTGAATCACGGTCACTCGTTGTTGCCGTTACCGCATCTTGCAAAGCCTTGATAGCTGCTTCAATGTCCGCCGTCAAGGCCTTTGGATCATCGTTTGCCGCATCCCCCATTACCTCTTGCAGGTGCTTCAATGCATCCTGCACAGCGGAATCATTCACAACTTGCGAGTTGTTAGCGTCGGAGATGGCTTTATCGGCAGCGTCATTTGCTGTCGTACGGGCTGCGTTTGCCGTATCCAAGGCATCTTGCAACTTAGCTTCGGCCTCTCGAATCTCGTCACCAGTTGTTGCACCATTCAACGCATCCTGCAAGTTTTGCAAGGCCTCTGCTACGTTTGACTCGTTTGAAACAGGTGTGGTCTTCGCAATTAAGTCATTGGCGTCCTGTACTGCTTCATCACGATCAGACTCAGCTACACTGACGGCATCCTGTAATGCCTTTGTGGCTGACTCAATGTCCGCCGTCAAGGCCTCTGGATTATCATTAGCCGCATTATTCATCACGTCTTGTAAGTGTTTTAGCGCATCTTGTACGGCCAAATCACCCACGACCTTTGCCTGCTTGGCTTGGTCAATCGCTGTTTCAGCTGCGTTATTAGCTGTTGTACGCTTCTGACCCTCTGCTTGCAGTGCGTCCTGTAAGTCCTTGGTAGCCGCTTCAAGTTCGGCGGTTGTTGGATCATTTGAAACTTCATCATCCTTGAGAGCATTCAACAAATCATTAAGCATATCTGCCGCTTGACTAACTGCCGATTCATTTGATAATGGTGCTGTTTGTTGAAGTAATGTTTCGGCTGCATCAACCGCTGTTTGACGACTTGTGTTAGCGGCAGTAATGGCAGTCTTCAGGTCATCAGTTGCTCGTTGAATATCGACCGTCAAATCATTCTCGTTATTAGCAGCTGCCTCATTCATGACATCACGCAAACGGTCAGTTGCGGCTTGAACACTAGGTTCATTAGCAACATCATCATTTTGTACACCGTCAATTGTTGTTTCAGCCGTATCATTGGCGTCATCACGCAAGCTCTTAGCTGTTGTAGTTGCTGTAATCAGTGTCTTTGTTGCTTGCTCAATATCCTTAGCCGTTGATGTAGGATCATTGAGCAAGCTCTGTAGTTTGTCTTGCGCTTCCTTCACTGCTGATTCGTTTGATACCGGCGCTGTTTGTGAGATAGCACTGTCTGCTGCCTCTCGAGCAGTTGCTTGATTAACTTTCGCTGTATCGTTAGCGGCGTTTAAGGCATCAATTGCGGCTTGAATATCCTTAGTCAGCGCGTTTGATGTATCCATTGCTGCTTCATCAATAACATTTTGCAATTCAGCCAATGCCTTTTGCACCAGTGGCTCATTAGATGTTGCTCCCGCATTAGTTGTTTCAATTACCTGATTACCAGTCGTTGTTGCACTATCACGCTTTTCATTATCAGCTGCTAATGCTTCCTGTAAAGTCTGGGTAGCTTCTTCAATATCGTTTGCTGTTGCCAATGTATTAGCTAATACAGACTCTAATGCGTTACGGGCTTGAGCCGTTGCTACCTCGTTTGAAACTGGCGCCGTCTTGCCAATCAAGTCTTGCGCCGCATCACGAGCTGCTTGTTGCTTGGTGTCAGCACCCGACATCGCATCTTCCAACGCCTTTTGGGCAGCTTTAATATCTTCTGTCAACGCATCAGGCGAATCAGCATTTGCGTTCTTGATAACATCTTGCAAATTCTTAATGGCCGCTTGGATAGCAGGTTCAGCTGACTGATCTGATCCTAACGCGTTAGTAATCGCATTTTGTGCATCCGTCTTAGCTGCATCACGATTTTCCAAAGTATCTTCAGTGGCATTCAGTAACTGTTGTGTGGCTTGCTTAATTGCATCTGCCGTTGATGCCGGATTATTCAACACCTCGTTCAACTCGTCCAATGCTGTTTGTACAGCTGGCTCATTGGTTACAGGCGCTGTTTGTTGCTTGGCATCGTCGGCTGCGTTACGTGCTTCTTCTTGGGTCTTAGCTGCTGCTGTCACTGCTGTTTGCAATTCCGCTATCTTTTGTTGAATATCGGCAGTCAAGGCATCTGCAGAGTCATTCGCTGCCTCTTCCTGAATTTCTTGCAGAGCGCGAATTGCATCCTGAACAGTTTGTTCCGCACCTTGATTTGAGTTCTGCGCCTTTGAAATTGCTGTATCCGCCTTCTGATTAGCTGCATCACGATCTGACTTGGCCGTGTTTGTTGCATCAGCAAGTGCTTGCGTTGCATTATCAATTTCTGCAACCGTAGAACTTGGATCGTTCAAAACCTGCTTTAAAATATCCAACGCAGTTTGCACGGTAAATTCGTTAGTTACAGCAGACGTATTTGTCATTGCTTCCTCTGCACGGGCACGAGCGTTAGTTTGATTTTGTAAAGCAGTCTGCTCAGCCTGCTTTAACGCTTGGATATCATCCAAAATCGTTTGCGTGAGCGCCGTCGACAAATCGTTGGCTGCAAATGCTTGATCATCCTTTAGCTTTTGCAAGGCAATAATCACCTCAGGTTCACCCGCTTGATTAGAGGCCTGAGCATATTTAATTGCCGTGTTAGCTTGCTTATTGGCATCACTACGCGCTGCCTTATCAGTAGCAGTTGCATTAAGCAGTTCTTGTATTGCTTCCTTAATCGCTGTGACTGTAGCCGCAGGATCATTCAAAACAGTGTTCAAGTCTGTAATCGCTGCTGACGTAGCCGCTTCGTTTGAAACTGGCGCAGTATCACCCAACGCAGTTTCAGCAGCTTGACGCGCGTCTTCTTGTGAAGTCGCTGCAGCATTAACCACATCTTGCAATGCCTTTGTTGCATCAATAATATCCTGCGTCAACGCATCTGCAGAATCACCGGCCGCTTGATCAATCAAATCTTGCAACTTTTGTACAGCTGCTTGAACTTCTGGTTCATCAGCCTGGTTTGATGCATTGGCTGCATTAATCGCAGATACTGCATTGCTGTTTGCCGCATTACGTTGTGTATTCGCATCGTCCACAGCATCTTGGAGTAACTTAGTAGCCGCTTTAATTTGATCAGCTGTTGCCTTTGAATCATCTAATACTGTTTGCAAATTCTGTACGGCATCACTTACCTCAGTTTCATTAGAAACTGGTGCCGTTTGACCAAGTGTGGCATTTGCCTCCGTTCTAGCTGTTGTCTGTGCAGTTCCAGCTTCTTTTGCGCATCTTGCACGGTGCTATCAGTTGCTTGATCAGAAGCGGCCGCTTCCTCAAGCTCTTGCCCAGCCACCTTGTTTACATCATCACGATTTAGATTTGCATCAGCAACCGCCTTCTCATAGGCATTTGTTGCATCAACAATTTGCTTTGGTGTGCTATTTGGAGCATTTAGCACCTCTTCCAACACAGATTTTGCATCCTGAACACTTGGTTCATTTGTAACTGGTGTTGTACTTGCGCCAAGGGCTTCCTGAGCGGCATTCTTGACGGCATCAACAACAGCTTGCGTGGCTGTCTTAATCTGATCCGTTGTTGCGCCATCAGCTGCTGCCTGAGTTTGCAAATCTTCCAACTTTTGAACCGCATCCTTCACCGCTTGACTGCTAGTATCAGCTACTTGGTCTTGCACGTCATTTGCATCGGTATTAGCTGTGTCTCGCTCCGCCTTAGCTGTTTGAACGGCATCTTCCAATGCGCGGGTCGCTTGCTTAATATCCTCAGTTGTTGCAGTACTATTAGGCTCTAACAAGTTATTTAACTTTTGTTGAGCATCTTTCACACCTGGTTCTTGTGAAACCGGTGCAGTATCTACTGAAGAAGCTTCAGCCCGAGCTACTGCATTATCCAATGCACTTGTCGCCTCCTCAATTGCCTGGGTGGTACCCGTGTCATTTGCAGCTGCATCCAATGCAGTTTGCAACGCTTGCTGGGCCTTGGCGACTTCTGGATTAGCAGACTCAGCACTAGCATTAGCTGCATCTTGAGCTGCCTTAGCTGCATCTTCTGCAGTCGCTCGCTCTTGTTTAGCCTCGTTAATCGCATCTTCAAGATTCTTTTGGGCAGTCGCAACATCATCCACAGCAGCTGTTGGATCGCTCGCTAGCTTATCAAGCGCTGATTGTGCATCAGCTACCGATGTTTCTTTTGATACTGGTGCTGTTTCAATCAACGTCAGTGTGACGGTCCAATCAGTCGTATTTCCTGATGCATCCATCGCCGTCACTGTTACAGTTGCAGTCCCACCGCCACTAGCCTTTAATTGGCTAAGCACCGTCTCATAGTCAGACGAAATCGTAATACCGTCACCCGGTACATTTTGTTGATTATCCGTTACAGTATCACTTTCAGTCTTCGTATTAGCAACATAATTAATCGCCTTCAGGAAATCAGCCTCAGTGGCAGGCGCACCAGTTGTTGAAGCTGTCATGGTATTTTTAACCTTGTCGCTTGCTACAACTGGATCTGTCACATCGGTATAGATATATTTGACAACTTGCGTCGTATTATAATCGTTATCATATGTCAACGCAGTATTTCGACTGTTTGACGTTAACGTATATCCTGGTACTTCTGGTGCAATCTGTGTGTAATCAACCTTATTGTTGGTTTGACCAGTCAAAACATATTGTTTGTTGCCTTGGCTATCGGTTAACGGACGACCAACTTCGTCGTACAAATCAACCCGCACTTGTTGTTCAACTGGCACATAGGTGATAATTGCCGCTTGACTGGCCCCGTCATTATCAGCTACCGCGTCGAACGTGATGGTATACGTTGCCGAAGAACCATCTGTTGCGATTTGCCAATCCATCCTCATCCCCGTAACTTGTGGCACAGTAGCAATCTTATATCCCTTTGGCGCGGTAATCGTGCCAGTCGTGATTTGATCTGTACCATTCGTCAATGTTTGGTTCGCTTGTGGGAACGCAGGAGTGTTCTCAGCACCGTCGGCGTATTGTTGTGTAATTGTGGCTGTTTGTTGGTCAGCCTTGTATGTGACAACAAATTGTTGCATTTCAGCATCAGTGTCTGATGACCCATTATTCGTTTCATCGAAGTTAGGGTTCGCAGCTAATGCGTCAGCCATTGTGTTATATACAACACCATCTGGGCCCGTAACTGTGTACGTGTACCCATCCTTCTGCAATTCCGCATCCGTGTAACCAGCTGGTGTACCAATCTGTCCACCGGTGAGCCCATCAGTTGACTTGGTATCCGGTGAAACCGACGTGGCACCATCAGGCACATTAATTTGGAATTGTACGGTCTGCTTAGAAGCCGTTAGTTTAATTGTTGCGTTCTGAGGTTCAGGGTCCGTTCCCCCGTTTTCATCCGCATAGTGTGTGTAGTTATTATCAAACTTTCCGGTCAACGTCACCTTTGTGCCGTCAGTTGAGATAGCATCAGTAATCAGACCCTTGCTATCCGTCGTAACACCATCATCAGCCACATAATATCCTGATGGAGCGGTGTACTCGTATGAATAGTCCTTATCAGTACGACCGTTTTGGGTGTTAACAGTTGTGTTCGTCCCATCTGGCATAGTCTGACTAACCGTTGCTCTTTGATTACCAGGGGCAAAAATGACCACCAAATTTTGTGGTTCGCTATCTGTCGCCACATTTCCATTAGGTGTGTCATCCCAAATCAAGGTGTACTCGGCTTCTGTGGCGGCATCATTGTATGTCACATTATATTGATCACCATTGATAGCTGCAATGTAGTAACCTGATGGCGCCTTAATCGTGCCTGAGTGTGGTTGACCAGTTTTACCACTTAATGATTCATCTGCTGGTGCATCACTTGGCACGCTAACCGCATTTGAATATGAGTACGTAATGTTTCCTTGTTGCGTTGCCGGTTGCAACGTAAATTCAAAGTTTTGTGGATCACTATCAGAAGCTGCTGAGTTATTTGTGTCGTCGTACGTAAACGATACCCAAAGCTCTTTACCATCGGATGAAACGCTTGTTGTTGCACCTGAATATGATGGTTGCTGAGCGTCAAAGTAGTAACCTGAATCAGCGGTGAACTTTGTAGACTCCAACGTTGCACTTGTCTCACCAACAAAGGCGACTGATGACATTGGTGCACCTGAGAACGTTACATTAGCTGATTGATAATCAGCGGTGTAGTTAACATCAAACGCTTGTGCAGAACTATCAGATTGGTTTGAGCCATTCACAGTGTTGTCGTAGTTTCCAACTGCTGCGACAGCTGCTGACAACGTTGCATATTCAATACGATTACCATCATCGTCTGTCACTGTTACTGTATAGCCGTAACCAGACACTGCCAAGCTAGATTCCAAGTCGCCAAAATTAATTGCCCCACTTGTTACACCGCTAGCGCTCGTTGCGTAGGCTGATTGTGCCCCAGCAGAGCCAATATTAACCACCGCCTCTTGATATGAGGCTTGAGGAACAATAATGAAAGTTGTAATTCCTTTCTTATCATCGTCGTATACAGGATTATCATCATACGCAGCCTGTAACGTTGCGTATGGGCCAGACGTACTTCCATTTGGATGCTCAACTATAACCGTATAGGTATAACCTTTGGTCATTTCCAATTTTTGCAAATTTGTATCGTTCAAATCCGAACCATCAGGTAGTGTAAATGAAATTTTTTCATTCGTATTACCCGTTGATTCTGAAAGTACTTCTCCAGCATGCTCGTCACCAGTTGTTTCACTAATTATCACACGAGCCGTTTGAATTTCTGGTAAATAATTGACAATATATTGCTGTGCCGAGGCATCGGATGCTCCGGCATTAGCCGTATTATCATACAATCCAGTTGAACCAGCGAGTGCTGAAGACAACGTTGTAAATGTTGTACCATCCGGTGTAGAAATCGTATAACGATAACCTGAACGAGCCAAGTCACCATCAGTTGTAGCAAATGATACCCGTCCACTAGTAACACCAGCAGAGGAAGCAAAAGTTGATCCAGCCGTAACGTTAGACGGCAAGTTCGAAGCAGAACCTGCAATCAATGCAGCTGATTGATACTGTGCGACATATGAAACCGTGAACGTCTGAATATCGGCATCAGAATTCCCAATATTGTTAGTACTGTCGTAAGCATTATTAGCCACCGATGCTGCTGACAATGTAGCATATTCAGAACCATCTGGCCCGGTAACAACGTATGAATATCCTTGTTCATACAAATCACCATCACTTAGTGGCAAAGCCATCGAACCATTTGTCACTCCGGATGTCGTTGGACCTTGATAACCAGCATAAATTGGTGAGTTGGCATCCCCAACAATTGTGGCTTGTTGCTTCAACGCTACGTAGCTGATGATAAACGATTGCATATCCGCATCGCTAGTGCCGTCATTACTTGTATTATCAAACGTCGTATGGTCAGTCTGTGCTGCTGACAACGTTGCATAAGGTTCACTTCGCTCACCGTTAGTTTCATAGTAAACAATATATGAATAACCTGGCTTATTAACCAGGCTGTCTGTCCCACGGAACGGGATTTCTCCAGCGGTTTTTCCATGAACGGAATCAATGACACTGCCTCTTTCAATTGGCGAACCCGAATCCACCGCCAAAACGGCAATTTGTGAGTCAGCTGTATAGCTCACCATAAATGAATGCACACTACCGTCGATCGAACCTGTGTTGGTTGTGTTGTCAAATAAGCTATTTGCGGCAACCGCTGATGATAACGTGCTATACGTTGAACCATCAGGTCCCGTTACCGTGTAGTGGTAACCCGGACTATATAGGCTATTTTCTGTATTCGCGGCAAAAGACATGCTACCACTGGTTACACCAGCTGCACTACCCATAGTCTGCCCAGCATTAATTGGCGAATTGGTTGCAACTTGCACAACAGCTGATTGACTATCAGCTGTGTAAACGACGTAAAATCCTTGGATTCTTCTATCAGTAACGGCTGAACCATTATCAGTGTTGTCAAAGGAACTTTCAGCGGCAACCGCAGAACTTAATGTTGCATATTGTCGTGAACCATAACGACCCCATACAGTGTAATGATAACCAGACAAGACCAAATCACCATCTGAAATACTGAACCCCAAACTGCCTGAAGTAACGCCGCTTGCGCTAGCAGCCACAGATTGAGACGTATATGGCCCTGTTGAGTCCAAGATTACCTGTGCCTCTTGGTAAGCCGCCTTATATGAAACCATGAAGCTCTGTACAGCCGTATCACTTGTACCCGAATTATTTGTATTATCATATACGCCGTTATTAGCCAGAGCTGAGGCCAAATTGCTGTATACCGTACCATCCGGTCCAGTGACCGTGTACGTATATCCTAATTGACCTAGAGCTTGGTCGTCCGTTGCAAAACTAATGGCGCCTGACGTTGAACCACTCGCAGAGCCGGCAAGGCTACCGGCTGAAATTGGCGACGTTGAAGTCACTGCAATTACAGCTGATTGAGCGTTAGCTGAGTATGTGACGGTAAACATATCCGGATCAGCATCAGAAACACCTGATGTTGTGTTGTTTGCATTGTACTTGTTGTGAGCCGATACCGCTGCAGAAAGTGTTGCATAGCTAGTTGTATCACTGCCATAAGTTACGGTGTACGAGTATCCGGATACCGCCAATTGTGAATCAGCCGTCGTAAATGATCCGTTTGGTAAGAAGTTAATGGTACTACCAGTCTTCCCATTTGCTGACATAACAGCTTGTGAATTTGCACTGATCGGTGAGTCAGCTGATACATTAATCACTGCAGCCTGGCTCATTGGGATGTAATTCACGACAAAACGTTGGGCTTCCGCATCGGTCGAAGCCGTGTTATTGGTTGAATCAAACTTACCACCAGCGGCTGACATCGCTTCTGCCAACGTTGAATAATAAGTTGTGTGTGACGCATCTGGGCCATACCCAACTTGGTAGGTATACCCAGATACGACCAAATTAGAATCCGTTTTTGAGAAAGTCATCGAACTGTCAGTGAAACCCGTGATACTCTCAATCATCGAGCCTGCACTGATAGGTGAATTCTGTTGTACGCGAATATAGGCTGATTGATAGTCCGCCTTGTATGACACGCGGAAGTTTTGCGCTGAAGAGTCCGATGACCCCGAGCCGTTTTCCGTATTGTCATACAAGTTATTAGCTGCCGTTGCGGCTGAAATCGTCGCATAACTTGATCCATTTGGCGTATACACAACGTACGTGTATCCACTAACTGCTAATTGAGAGTCCGTCTTTGTAAATGAAATTGACCCACTCGTCACGCCAGCAGCAGAGTCAACAGCCGAATTCGCCTTTATTGGTGATGAACTATCAATAACAACATTAGCTGACTGATATTGTGCTTGATACGTATAAGTAATTGTTGAGATTAAATCGTCGTCAAATTTGCCATCAGTGTCACCTGATGAACTGACTAGCGTGTACCCTTGAATTGTCTTTGAACCATCTGGAATATTTGATCCTACTGGTCCAGTTGCAGAAGTAGCCGGACTGATTATCTTGCCACTTTGATCCACAAAGTTATACGTTACCGTGGCCGTCCTTGGTGAGTAAACTACCTTAAACTGTTGCTGGTATGCATCCGTACGGGCATTCGTCGCATTTTGCGTATTGTCATACTTTTGAGCAGCTACAGCCGATGCCAAGGTTGTATATGTTCCCAACAGGGAGGCTGCCGAACCCATTTGATCGTAAACCTGAACAACATACGTGTAACCACTCTTTGCAAGTTGTGAGTCCTTGTTAGAGAAGGAAACTGTGCTACTTGCCGGTCCATTAGCAATTTCGCTGATTGCCGAATAATTCAATAGTGAATTTCCTGACGTATCAACCGCACTTGTAATCAAGTTAGCGTACTGGTTGGTCTTATAGGTCACAATAAATGCTTGTGAAGAAGTATCGGTTGTGCCAGTATATGCCGTACTGTCATATCGTGGGTGAGCAGCCAATGCTGATGACAAAGTTGTGTATGCCACCGAGTCAGGTTTGTCCGATCCGGCATAGGTAACGGTATAAGTGTATCCTGCTCGGACCATCCCCCCGTCGTTAGTTGCAAACGAAATACTGGTATTGGTTGCCCCACTCGTCGATGCAAATGTTGTACCGGCACTTAGTGGACCATTGGGATCATACTTAATAACCGCTGATTGCGTTTGCCCAATATAACTCACCGTGAACACCTGAGCTGAAGAGTCAGTAGCCCCAGAATTATTAGTTGCATCATAAATTGAATTTGCTGCAACCGCTGAAGACAACGTGCTGTAAGTTGAACCATTTGGACCCTTAACAACATACGTGTATCCAGCATTTGAAAGTGATGCGTCAGTGTATGGTATCGTCAAAGCGGCACTGGTTGTGCCGACTGAAGAAGCTACAGTTGATCCCGCCTTAATCGGTGACAACCCATCAACCACCAAACTCGTGGTTTGCGTTACCGGACGGTAGTTTACCGTAAAGGTTTGGTAACTACCGTCGGAACTGCCACTATTGTTAGTATTATCAAATCGTTCAATTGCTTGAGCCGAAGCTAGCGTTGAATACTCAGTTACGCCATCCGGACCTTGAACCGTGTAGGTGTATCCCGACTTTGCCAAGGCTAAATCAGTTGTATTGAACGAAACTGACCCATCAGTTGGACCGTAAATACCTTGCATATATGAAGGCGCACCAGACGTCACGTATGAACTACCATCGTACGTATAATTTTGCGTATACAAGTAGGCCGTTTGAGACTGTGCCGAGTAATTAACTGTCCAATTTTGTGGCGATGCATCAGATGCGACCCCAGCTGAATTAGATGTACTATCCCAAGCGTTGGTCGCCGCCGCATAAGCAGCTGACATTGTCGCATATGAACTACCATTGGGATCCGTTACAGTATAGTTATATCCTGAACGTACCAAAGAAGCATCGACAATGCTGCTTGCTAGCGAGCTACCACCAAGAGGCTTTGTTTGGTCGATGTTCCAATATGACGTAATCGCTGAAGAGCCGTTCCATAGTTCAGGCTTGTTCGTATTAACAATAGCTTCCTGTTGTACGGTTCCTTTATATTTAATGGTAATAACGTTATTCCCAGCTGTTTGCGACACAGTCACATCATTGGCACTACTTGCCGTATAGCCACGAATCGTAGGTGCGGCAAAAGCAATATCATCTGTACCCGCTTTGGCTCCGGAAGACAGACCGCTGATTCCAATGATATCCCCAACCGCAGCCACAAACGTCGTTGGATCTTTGATTGTGTTCCCGTTGGCGTCAACATACTTAACAGTTGTAGTACCCGTCGATAAAGTTCCCGACATACTATCAAATGATGCGTATTGGTCATTCTTATTCTGTCCATTAATGGCATTCAACCCAACGGTAAGAGCGGTCGCCGGCGCAAGCGTTACCTTGGCCTTCGCTGTATCAACCGTCCAGCTTGAAGACTCACTGTTCTGTGTTTTATTCGTTGTCATTGTGGCAACAATTGATGGACCACCGTTTGGTCCACCAGTTGGGTTCCAGGTCAACGTATACTTAATCGTACTGCTCCAGTTAGATAGGTTGTACCCGTCGGTATATGTTGCCGTTCCGGCAACACCACTTTGCTTTCCCTGCGTCGCAGTCAACGTTCCCGAGCTGTTAGTTGTTCGCAAGGCACCAAAGGGGCCTTCAGCCGGGTCAGTTGGCGTTAATAGCAACCCAGTCCAATCTGAATAATCACGTGGCATAAATTGATCAGCATCACGGACGTTTGGGTGTAGATACCCAGTGACGGTAAACGTTTTTGTTGCATCAAATTGTCGTGTCAGATAGGTATAACCGGCAGTACTGGCACCATTAGCCACCAGTTTTGTGTAATAAGCTCCCGCTGGATCCTTATAAAGTGTACTTCCGTACGCACGATCGGCTGTCCAGGTTGACCCATTGTAGCTCCCCAACCCAGTCACGTCGCTGTAGTTCCAAGTACTAGACCCATTCCATGAAACCGTACGACTCCCGCCTGTAGCCGTGTCAGCATCGGTCACCGTATCAATGGTCGCCGAAGAGTTTGTTTGGGCTGCAAAAACACTCCCCAATCGATCACTAAATAAATCAAAAACTTTACTAGTATCATTAGCCGTTATCAGTGATACCACGGTTAGACCAGCAACCACCCAAAACTTACCGCTTTTGTACATTTTTTTATGTTGCTTAAATCCCCTCATAATCCATACTCCCCTGTAAACTTAGTTATTCAAATGGAAGTTCATACCCTTAACAATTCCACTCATAACACTATAATTTAATGCTAACAAAAAATTAACGTCAGGCTAATACAGTTATCATATCTATTATTTCGATTTTGAGTAAATAACTAATAAAAAGGAGTGATTTCTAAAAAATCACTCCTTTTCAAATTAACTATCAGTTCTACTAGTGCTTATCATAGTAGTCGTCGATAACAGATTGGAAGAAAGGTCCGCTCAAAATCATTGTAATCACAATACCAATAAATGTCAGTGTGCCTTTAATTATTTTTCTCATCGTAGATTCCCCCTCACTCTCACATCTTACACTTGTCTCAAATCAACCTCTATTAAAAATTTTTAATTTTTCAACAAACAAAAGAGCGATTACGTTCCCGTAATCGCTCTCCTTATCATTATTCTTCAAATTCCCAAACGCCTGCGACATGCAATTGATTAAACAATTGGTTCGCTGATGAACCACAAGCTAGAACATGGCCCGCCTGTGGCGACATCATCTCGTTTTGGTAGAAGGCAAACTTCCAATTTGACTGGATGCCCCAGTGACGACTCAAGGCATCAATTTGATCAGTCGTGAATGGCATATAAACGGCCGCTTGCGACATAAAGACGTCGGTCAACGCTTGACCCGTAATAGCGCGCAGATGTTGTTCAGCAACCGGTACGTTCGTTGTTGCATCATACAAAGTCGCTGTTGGTGGGATTCCAGCCGCAATATCACGGACGTATAAGTTACCTGTTGCACTGTAGAAAAATGCCACATTGTATGCCCCAATAAACTGCAACACATCCCCAACACGTTCTGTCACACCAAGCATCACCGTCATGAGGTCATCAGCAATATCACCAACCGTCCAAGCACGACGCAAGTGTTGTTGGGCAACCATCGTCTGACGTAATGGGTATGTCTTAATTTCGCCAGTAACACCACGAACTGCCGTCATCGCAAATTCTTGCGCATCATCGAGCCACGTTTCAACGATTAGAGTCCCACCATCAATCATTGGTGCGACAAGTCCTAAGTCCCAGTCGCCACGTAGAATGACCGTATCATCATGATGCTTATGCTTGAAAATTGGCTTAACCACAACCGGATAACCAAGTTCAGCTGCTGCATGCGCAACTTCGTCCAAAGAACTAACCGTTGCATATGGCAAGATGTTGAATGATTGGGCTTCAGAAAAGGCGCGTCCCAACGCATGGTCATCTGTTAGTTCCAGCAATTCCGTGCCTTGTGGCAAACGGGCTGATTGCAATTCAGTAATCATATTGGCTGGCAACCATGAAGACGTATATGTCACCATCGAGGACAATGCCATAAAACTTTCAAATTCTGTTTGTTGATTGCCCTGTTCAACAAATCGATAGTCTGCTTCAGCCAAAACCGGTGCATCCGGATTTGTGCTGTATGCAGCCACATTATATCCCATGTTGTGGGCGCTTTGGGCCAAAGTACGGCTCGTCAAACCGTCGCCAAGGATTCCTAAAGTTGATCCTGGTAAAAATTCAAGGCTCATAATTTTTCTCGCTTCATTTCTTGCTAATTTACATCATATTGGTTCAAGTTATAAGTTTCAATCATACGAATGATTTTTTCAGCGTAGCCGGGATCAGTTGCATACCCACCACTAACCAATGCATAAGCTGCTGTCTGATAGTCGGTCGCTTGTAATACCGCCTGGTAACGTTGCGGATTATCGGAAGTACCGTTAACCAATAACAACGCATGATCAGTCATCGAACTACGCCAATCGACATAGGTTCGAAACGCAGCATTAACAGTAACCCATTCATCGTTAACAAACTCTTTAGTAGATAGTGTAACACTTGGCATACCTGCTGAGGCTTTTACACCAAAAAAATTATTGTATTTCGCTGCTAGCTCTGAACGTCCCCAATCTGATTCCAAAGCAGCTTGGGCGATACTTATCGACGCTTTCACACCATATTGCGCTTGCAAGCTCTGCGCTTCTGGTGCCAATCGAGCAATAAATTGTTCGTGCGTGAGCTCATTAAGTGGTAACTCACTAATCGGTGTCGTCGCTTCGACACGCTGATGTTGTATATCAGTTTGCCACAATGCCAGCCCACCGACAAGGGCAACTACCAAAACAACACGACCACGTTGTAACCGGCCTTTTTTTACGAAGAAATGTGATGGGTAAATCTTAAGCAGTTTCTTTCGCCACTGTTGTTTTTTCTTCCTAGCCATCACATATCTCCTTTCTTCATTATACTAATTAATCGGTAAATCACCGTGGTCTAGCGCTAGTAAACGTTGGAAGCGTGGCTCAGTTGTCATCAAATCCTGCGGTGCCCCCGCCATGCTAATCGTTTTATTTTCCACAAAAATAACCTTATCAATCAGCTCAATTCCGGTCAAGTGGTGTGTAACCCAGATTACAGTCTTGTCTTGCAACGTTGCAAAAATGGTTTGCAACACTTGCAATTCAGTGATTGGATCCAATGCCACCGTTGGCTCATCAAGAATCACGATTGGGGTATCTTGTAGCAAAATTCGGGCCAACGCAAATCTTTGACGTTCACCACCTGAAAAACGGCTTCCCATTTCAGTCATTGGTGTCTCTAACTGATTTGGCAATCCACGAACTAGCGTCGCCAAATTAACTTTCTCTAGCACTTCCCACAGTTGTTCATCAGACGCATGCAAGTTACCCAGGCGCAAGTTATTTGCTACCGTACTTGCAAATAAGTACGGCTGTTGATCTAGCACAGAAATTATTGATGCGCGTGTATCAGCTAAGGCGTCTACACGTACACCGCCAATTGTAATTGTACCAGCTGTTGGCTGCTCATCGCCCAAAAGCAGCTTCAACAAGGTCGTTTTCCCGGCACCAGACTGTCCCAAAATGGCCAAGCGTTCACCAGCTGGCACCTGCAATGACAAATCTTGCAAGACCGGCTCATCTGTATAGCCAAACGAAACGTGATCGAAAATAATATCAGATTGCTCAGGTGCTGCTTGTTGTGTGACTGTCGCACTATTTTCTTGGGTTGCTTCTTTGTCCATTTCATTAAGTCGAACAATTAAATCTTGATAACGTGGCCATTCACCAACACCAGAACTGATTGTCGTGAGCGCATCTTCAGCCGGAAAAATTGCCAGCACAAAGGCAGCAATCCAATTCACACCAAAGCTATCACCACCAAATCGTGACGTGGCAAACACCATCAGCAAGATAGCAACCACACCAATAACCATTGCTCCACCAAAATCACGCCACCAATTAAAATGAGCTTGCTGCGCCTTAATTTTATTTATCGCCGCAAAATCTTGCTTCTGACGATCAGCCAATTCAGCCGTTCGACCGGCTAGCACCCAATCTTGCAACCCCATAACCGTATCCGTCAAATCCGTATAAAGTTGTCCTTCTAATTGTTGTTGCTTAAAGTCGCGAGCACCATTCACCGCCAGCGTTACCATCGGCGCTAAAATTGTCGTCATGGCTAACACAAGCAAAATCGCCAAGGCAAATCCCCAGTCGAATACACCGACTCCAATGCCGATCAGTGCGTAAATGACTAACCCAATTATCGTTGGAAATAACGTACGCAAATAGAAGTTCTCAATTTTGAACAAGTCATTCGCTAACACATTTAGGACTTCACCAGTTTGTGACTTCGCATAAACCGACTTCGTTCCCGTTTCAACTAATTCGTACAAACGGCGACGGAATGTTGAAACAATTCGTAGCACCCAATTGTGTGACACCAAGCGTTGTGCGTACTTAAATGATGGACGACCAATTCCAAACGCACGTGTCAATACGATTGGGACATAAACCATCAAGATATTTTCTGGCATTTGCGCCGAACGTGAAATCAAAAATCCTGATGTGAACATCAAGGCTGCACCAGAAAATGTTGTCATAAATCCTAAGAAAATAATCAGGACTAGCAACTTTTTATACGATTTTAAATATGGAAAAACCCAGGTATCGTTTTTAATTAAACTCATTAATTTATTCATGTACTGCACCTCGCATCGCTGCTTGCAATTCAACAAAGTACCCCTTATTAGCCATCAACTCCGGCAAAGTTCCTTGTTCAACAATTTGACCATCGCGCATCACGATAATCAAATCCATTTCAGTTAACCAGTGCAAACGGTGTGTCGCAAAAATAACTAAACGCTTGTCGAACAAAGGTAACATCGTTTCCTTTAAGCGCACCTCAGTCTCGATATCCAAGTGTGCCGTTGGCTCATCCAACAGTAACACACGTCGATTATCGTCAAGCATAATTCTCACTAAACCAATACGTTGTGCTTGACCACCAGAAGTCTGCATCGCACCTTCACCAATGATTGTATCTAACCCTTCTGGTAGCGCTTCGAACCAGGCTGACAAGCCCACCGTTTCAATCGCCTCACGAATTTTGTCGTCCGTCGCCTCTGGCGCATAAAACGCTAGATTACGACGCAACGTATCGTGAAAAATATACGGTTGTTGCGGTAAGACTTGGATTTGTTCCTGCCAAGCACGCTGTTGCAAATGTGGTAAATGTTGCCCGTTTAATGACACATCACCCTCACCGTTTAGGAAGCCACCAATCAAATTAAGCAACGTTGATTTTCCTGAACCAGATGTTCCGACCAGCGCCACACGCTCATAGCCTTTGAAATCTAGGTTAATCCCCTGCAGGGCCGGTTCAGTCGCTTCTGGATAAGTGTAGGAAACATTCGTTAGCTGTAGTTCATCGTTTTCACGCCAACGTTGACTAGTTGCCTCATAAGTATTCGTGTCTTTTGCTGTTGGTTGATCAAGCAAAGCCATAATATCAGCCAGCGCATTTTTTCCATTCAACGTGGCATGGTAATCGTTCGCAAAATTACGAATAGGCAAGAAGTATTCTGGTGCTAAGACCAAAATGGTCAAAGCTGGCAATAACGTCATCGTGCCATCCATTAATCCCAATCCAAGGAATAGTGCCACAACCGCAATCGAAAGCGTTGTAAAGAAGTCGAGTGCAAATGTCGATAGAATAGCAATCTTCAACGTGCTCATTGTCGCTTTACGGTGGTCTTCTGATACTTCATAAATATTGTTCGCGTATTGCTTTGACAAACCTAATTGCTTCAAAGTCGTTAAACCGCGCAAAGAGTCAACGAAATGATTAGAAAGGCGATTGAAAGTAGCATACTCACGATCAGCTTTCGCTTGCGCTGCCATCCCCAAGACAATCATAAATAACACAATAACGGGATAAATGAAGAACAAAAAGACCGCTTGCTCCCAGTTAATTATGGCAACATAAGCCAAAATCAACCAAGGAATAATACTCATATCAAATAATTTAACTAGCACCAATGTCAAATAATCATGGACCTGGTCAATACCTTCTACCGCCAAAGTCACGGACTTACCAGTTCCTTGGTTCGCGACAACGCGCGGTCCAAGTGCCGCATACTTTTCTGTGAGTTGCGTCTGCAATGACGCCGTTGTGGCATCAGCAAATGGTGCTAAGGCATATTGTTTTGCGACGCCCATTAACTGACGAATCAAGTACGCCCCCACAAAAATCAAAACTGGTGTCACAACTGCACCTAACTGATGTCCTTGCCACAAGTCGGTAATCGCAACGCTTAAAAAGCGTCCCTGACCGATAATAGCTAAAGCCTGAAACAACGTCAGCACCGACAAGATTCCCAACGCTTTTCTAGCACCAGGAAACTTAAATAATCTTCTATCTAACATAATGCCTTTTCTCCATCTAACTAATATGTATAAAGAGGACCAAGCACACACTTGATCCCCTCTGTTTGTTTTATGTTAAGCTGCCTTCTTCACAACAATACGCTTGCGGAAGATATAGAAGCTCCAAATTTGATAAGCCAACACAATTGGCAAAGCCGTGAAGGCAATCATCGTCATCCACTTCAACGTGTATGGTGTCGAAGTCGCGTTCTTCAACAACAATGACATCGCTGGATTGTCACCAACAATGACACGTGGGAACAATCCTGTGAATAGCAACAGCACAACTGAAATAATTGTGAGTCCCAAAGCGATAAATGACCAAACGTTTGAACGCTTCAAGCCAGTTACCCAAGCGATAACCGTCAACAAAACGATGACTGCTAGGAATGCCAATGTAATTAGCGGCTTCTTAGCAAAGAAATCTGTGAAGATAAACAACGTGATTGCAAAAGCAACTTCACCAACCAACAACACTGGGTACAAAACCTTCAATTGTGATTGAATACGGTCGTGCAATTCACCTTCTTCAATTTTTAAGCGTAGGTAATTTAGTCCGTGGATGTATGACAACAACGCAACAGCAACACCACCAACGATTGAGAAAATGTTGAAGTAATCAAAGAACGTCGCTGACATGTCACCAGCCTTGTCCAATGGCATTCCTTGAACGACGTCTGTGAACAAAACGCCGAATAGGAATGGTACAACCAACGCTGCAACAGCTGAGATTGTTGTCCACAAATTACGATACTTTGCCGTACGCATTTGCTCTCGGAACTCGAATGAGACACCTCGGTAAATCAAGCCAATCAGAATTGCGAACAGGATCAAGTAGAACCCTGAAAATAGCGATGCGTACCAGAACGGCATTGCCGCGAACATGGCACCACCGGCCGTAATCAACCAAACTTCATTTCCATCCCAGTGAGGTCCGATTGATTCAATTAGGGCATCTTCTTCATGTTCATTCTTAGCCAAGCCCTTCAAGGCCATCCCGACCCCGAAGTCAAATCCTTCAAGGAAGAAGAATCCTGCAAACAAGATGGCAATCAATACGAACCATAGAATTTGAAATCCTGTCATGATTATGCCTCCTTTCCTGCATCAAATGCTTCAGCTGAGAATGGATCAACATCCTCCGCTTCTGGCTTATCATCAACGCTATCTGGGCCCGCAATCATGACACGGCGCGCCAACATGAACATCAATCCACCTAGCGCAGCAAATGTTGCGAAGTACAAAATATTAGACGTTAACAATGAGGCGAATGACACATTTGGTGACACTGCATCTGCGATTGTTAGCACACCATAAACAACCCATGGTGCACGACCGAGCTCAGTAATCAACCAACCAGCTGTTTGTGCCAAGAATGGTAGGAACATTGATAGTCCGAAAATCCAAAGCGCCCAGCGATACTTCGTAATATCAAGCTTTGACTTCTTACGGACGGCCCACAATGCGACAACAGCCAGCAAACCAAACGCTCCAGCTGATACCGCCATGACACGGAAGGCATAGTAGATGGTGTTGTTTGGCAAGTAATAATTCATATCATGACCAAACTTCACATCATACTTCTCGTGCAATTCCTTATTAATCTCTGTCCATCCCTTATTTTCACCAGTCAATGAGTGATGCGCCAAGATAGACAAGACATACGGAACGTCCAATGACCATTCCACTTCATGTGTCTTTGGGTTAGTGTATGCAACAACCGACCATGGCTCTTGCTTATCCTTGCCACCGACGTTTTCATCCAAACCTTCTGTTGCTGCAAACTTCATTGGTTGATCGTCTTGCAAGTATAGTGAGTGGCGATCACCAGTCAAACCAATACCTGCAGTTCCAATCAACGCTACCACTGCCGCAACCTTAATTGACTTCTTAAAGAAATCTAGGTTGCTGTTTGGCTTACGCAACAATGACCAGGCTGATACACCAATGACCACAAATGATCCAGTCAAGAATGTTCCGAAAATAACGTGTGGGAACTCCAACCACAATTGGTGATTTTGTAGCAAGGCCGGGAAATCGACCAAAACAGCACGGTCGAACTTGTGATCAACCTTGAAACCAACTGGGTTTTGCATAAATGAGTTGGCTGCCAGAATCCACAAAGCTGAAAAAGCTGATCCTAGCGTCGTCAACCAAATGAAGACCAAGTGTAGTTTCTTGTTGAAGCGTTCCCAACCAAACATCCAAAGGCCCAAGAACGTTGATTCCATAAAGAACGCAACCAACGCCTCGACAGCCAAAGCTGGTCCGAAGATATCTCCAACATAACGTGAGTAACGTGACCAATTCATTCCAAATTGGAACTCCTGAATAATACCCGTAACAACTCCAACCGCAAAACTCAATAGGAAAATTTTTCCCCAGAACTTTGCCATACGCTTGTATTGGTCATCCTTTTTGACCACATACATCGTTTCCATGATGGCGACAACTAGTCCCAAACCAATTGACAATGGCACGAAGAAAAAGTGAAAAATCGTTGTCATTGCGAACTGGATTCGGGCCAGGTCCAAAATGGAAAGTCCTTCGATCAAGTTCATAAAACTTGCCTCCTACTGTTCCAAAAAATTATTTGCTTTCCCAAGCTCTTAATAAGTGCTCACTTACTCTTTAATTGTACAGTTCTGGTCCGATTTATGCTACTGATATATTGGGACTTAATACTTTGTTCATAGTATCAACAAAAAAACTGGAACCGACGTAGAGTCAGTTCCAGTTTTTCGGTCTACTATTTAATTTAAGCGCTTCAATACCGTCAATACTGGCATACCAATCAACGGTACCAAGATGGCTGATACAACGATTTCAACCAACCCGTTCACGCCAGCAACACCAAAGATCAACCAGTTAGCCAATCCTGAGGTTGGAATTCCAGTGAACGTCGTGTGCATCACTGAGAAGCCAATCCATGTTGAAAGCAAAACGAAGAATGTGTTCAAGAAAGCTGATAGTCCACCCAAGAAGACGATCCACCCCGTTTGTTGTGCAAGTGAACGATTGCGAACAACGTACCAGTAAATCAATCCAACAATCAGGCCAACCAAAATACGAGGTAACAATGCCGTGATTGGGTTACGGAAGATCATCCCTCCGATGCTGGGCACGTTTGACCATGCCATCCAAAGTGAGTAAGCACCCCAAACGAATCCAAGTAGCGCACCAACACGTGGTCCGAGAACCATGGCCCCGATTGCCACTGTCACACTAATAATTTGAACTTGAACCCCCACACCAGCTGCTGGGGTAATTGACAGCAAGCCCAACCAAGGAACAATTGATTGAACCAAAATAATTGCAATAAACAAAGCCGTAAGTACCAAACGACGCGTCTTGTTTTGTGAATTCATCATAATAAATATCCTCTTTTGTTTCTGTGAGGTTATTATAACAAGGCACTAACTTTCCTGCGGTAAGTCAATCCCCAACTCGAATTATTTTTATGCATTTTGTGTCACAACATACTAAGAAACCACATAAATCAACGCCTTGAAGACACACCAAAACGAGGTCAATCGAATACATTTTTGAACGATGGACCCCTGATTTTGTCAAGTATATTCGTTAAAAAAGCTTATTACTTTAACTCAAATATTTCATTATTCAATACCATATGATGTATCATTCGAACCAGTCTATCCATTCCCCCTATTGCTAGAGCCTTGGGAGCTTTCTTCGCTGGAATTAATAACTGTTTCCTTCGTTGGTACCATCTTGACACTGATGTCTGCTTTCCGTTCTTCTGATCGACTGCAATTACATTTAACAACGCGCGATACAAAATAGATCTGGCATAACTGTTTCCACGCTTAGTAATAACACCTGCCGTTTTTTTCTTACCAGAATCACTGAACTGAAGATCAATACCAACGAATGCATTTACTTTTGCCGGCGTACTGAAACGCCGTAGATCCCCCAGCTCGCCAATTAATTGCACAACTGTAGTCTCTCCGAATCCAGGGATAGATTTTAAGATTTCAAATTCTCTAAGTTCAGCTGCCAAGTTGACCATCTGTTCGATAATCTCCCTTTTCAAGCGCTCCAGTCTCATTAACTCGTCTGACTCGTAAACAACCTTTTCACATACAAAACTATTATCATCTACACTAATGACGCTTTGATTAGCCAACTCCATCATTTGCTTAATTTTTCTGATCCTTGTTTTGTTGGCCACCAAACCTGTCTCATTCTCAAACCTTTGGATTGCCTCTTTGAGAGTCAATTTTTTCAATACCTCAGCATGAGGAAAACAATTCACTAACAACCAGTAATTAAGCCCTTTGCTATCTGTATACAAATTTTCAACTTCTGGAAATGTCTCCTGTATATCGCTTTCCAATCGATTTTCCATTTTGATTTGGTCTGCTACAATCTGCTGATAATACCGTTGCATATGTTGCAATTCGGAATATGTTCGCTCAACCCTCACGGCATACGGTTGAGGTTTTTTAAGTTGTAGAATGGCTAATTTTTTAGCATCAATTCTGTCGTTCTTGGTTGGACGAAGTTCATCCATTAAACGCTTAGCTTTAAGCGGATTAATCATTACGTACTTGATATTCTGCCTATCAAAATAGAAGCACATTCGCCGTGAATAAACTCCAGTTGCCTCGAAAATAATTTCACAACTTTGATGATGAATGATTAAATCGTTCAACTTTTCAAACCCATCGTGTGAATTGGAAAACTGACCTTCCTCCAATAATTCTCCAGTCTCAGTCACGACTGCAAAATTAGATTTCGCCTTGCTAACATCTATTCCAAGTGCCACTCTCATGTTTAACCTCACCAAATACCTGCATTTTTAAAGTTGAAGCAGTTCCATACCATTACATACAATTTCCTACGCACGAACTCTAAGTTCAACATACTTCAAACGAACTTGTTTAGGAATGAAACGACCAGTTTTAGTATCGAACTCGAAGTTCAAAGTTAGGTTTCGGTCTCAATGCTTCAGTTTACATTATGCACCAAATCCAATAATTTCGCCTTACTAGTTGATTTCTTGGTGAGTTATGATGCTTTATTGAATCCGTCAGCATAACATGTAGCATACGAGTAAAAAAGCCGGTACGAAATTTTCGTATCGGCCTTCTTTTTTAAATATTAGCAAATTCAAGTATTAGCTTGTTAGGCCGCGCCTTGGTCCTTGCGACGCTTCAATGCCACACTACCGATTCCAGCAATCAGCATGCCCAGTTCGAGCAATCCCAATGACCATTGAGTCTTTCCATTGGCGGCCGTTTCAGGCAACATTGCAGCTGTAGAAACAGGCGTAGCCGGTTGAATCGTGGCTTGTGGAGCGACCGGTGCAGTCGTCTTCACAGGAGTTATTGGAGTTGTTGGAGTACCAGGGTTATCTGGTGTGTCTGGCGTTCTTGGCGTTTCTGGTGTATCCGGTGTTTCCGGAGTGAATGGTGTGTTCGTGTGAACGATATTCGTTTCATACTCGACATCATTGTAGGTAAAGATCCCCTTGTTCAAGATCGCCATCAGTTGGCTTCAAGCGCTTCACTTGAATCTTAACATCGTACTTTAATCCAGAAGTGGTTACGAGCTGATCCAAGAAAGCCTGTGAGAATTCCCAAGAGAATACGTTCGTGATAATGGTTCCTGCTGGCACAGTCTCACCAGCCTTCCATACCTTACCAGAAGCGTCTGTCACGTCGTGAACAAACGTTTCGTTCTTTTCTAGAACCTTGTTACCGTAAGTAACAGTAACGTACTTTGATAAATCAGTTCCTGCTGGAATGATGCCATTGACCGTCTTGCCATGCAGTTCGTTCCACAGAGCTGTTTGACTAGAATCTGAAGGTTCAGTCGTAAGTTCGATTGGAACGGTGTTAACAAACGTATATTGACCAGCGTACTCATCGAATTCTGTATCAAGAGCATCAAAGCCCCCTGCCTGATACAGTGGCTCACCTAATCCATCCTGTGTCGCAGGAATCTCAGGCGAATGTAAGACGTAGTTAAAGTAGTCCCCGACATTTACAGATTGACCATCAATGGAATGTCCATCAAGATCATCTACGTCTTTTGATGCGCTCATTGGTGGCACATTGTTAGTAACAGTCTCCGTTTGATAGCCGTTACCGAAATCAAATTGGTAGGCGGTGTTCTTATACTCACCTTGGAAAGTATCCTTAACCGTCATCGGCGCGTAAATGTTAATGTCCAAACCTGCCTCAACGTAATCCTTGTAAAATGATGTTGCGTCATCCGGCAAGATAACCGCAAATGCCCCCTTAGGAATGATGTTGTTAGCCTTTAACATGGCTTGAACGTTGGCCGGAGCTTCTGCGACTGATTGGTAAACCGTAGCGGTCAGACCCTTAACGGCGTTACCGTTTGAATCAGTAAACGTCCATGTGCTTGGATCAACGTTAAGGGCTTCCTCAGGGAAATCATCAAGGTACATGAATCCCTTAGCGATTTGATCGTCACTCGATGTAATCCCCTCATATACTGACAAATCCCACAATAGCCCGTAGACGTTTGTGGAACCCGGGAGAACAGTCTTACCGTCGATATTGACTCCTGCAAGGTTCAAATCTTCCTTGTGGGGCTTAGGATCAGGTGTTGAATTCGGCACCTCATTAGACGTGACCTGATAGTCATTAATTGACGTAGTGAACGTGTTAATAAACTGAGCATTATCCTTGGTTGAAGTTGCATCGAGAATAACAGTCGCTGGTTGATATGCGGTAGACATATCTGCGTTCATAAGATCCAAGAGCTTTTGCGTTGCAGTGTAGACAACGGTTTGACCGCCGTCCTTGGTTCCGCCGGACACCTTAACTGTATACAAACCTGACAATCCAGCCTTGTTGAGTGCTTCTTGAGCTTGGGCTTGCGTTGTGTGTACTGAATCCGGCAAGGGATCAGTAATAACATATGACGTGACATTATCGGTACGGTGTGCAGGCAACGCATCATTACCTAATGCATAATGAATTGTTGATCCCTTTGGAATTAGCTTACCGGAATCAGAAATATTGTCCCCGTTAACATCATCATCCTTGTTGTTTTGCGGTTTAACCGTCAAGTCAACAAGTTGGTAGTCAGCCTGCAAATCCTCGGCCTTGATAGGCTTTGTAGTTGATTCAACAATGTATGTTGTACCAGCTAGATGCGGCTTATCTGGAGCCTTAGCGTGTGGTGTCATTGGTGTAACGTTTGGCGACGTTGTCGCATTACCAAAAATCGTTACATTGGTACCAATGTCCACGTTATCTTTGTTGACGTAAGCGTGGATTTGAACTTGATTGGTCCAATCAAACCAGTGCACAACGTCGTTTTTTGACTCAGTATTACCATCAATACCGCCAGGCCCTGAAACAGGACCGTAATCAACTGATCCATTAGCCGTTGTAATCGTCACGTGCTGTTCAATCGGCCCCGCATTTGGGCCGGTCGGCGTATCCATATCACCGACAGTTACCGGTACAATATAGAAACCACCGTCTCCAAACGTGAATGTATCATCACTAACATTGTCGTGTGCGTGACCGCTTCCAGCAGTATAGACTGAATCGTCTGGAGTACCACCGACTAGTGCACCTAGATAGGCACCCCCAGCAATGTGATTAATCGGAATCCAATTGCCATCCATAGTTTGAGCGCCCTTTTGAGCGTCAATCGCTACGATGACACGGGACTTCACCCACGCTAAATCTTCGTCCGTCTTGATACCAATGAAAGTAATGTCGCCCGTTTGTTGGTTAATGACAACCGAGATACCATTGTGACCGGTATCAATTGTCTTACCGCCATTATTTTGCGCCTCTTGTACTTGCTTGGCATTTTCAGCATCAATAGCAGCATTCTCAGCGGCTACACTGTTTGAGGCTGCTACGTAGGAATCAACGGCGCTGTTAATTGCACTGGCATCATTCGCCGTTTGGTTAGGGGCAGAGCTAACAGCGCTTTGATAGATATCAACATTTTCAGAATTTGTCTTGGTGATATCGGCAGCGTCTGAATTTCCAGGTGCCGCATAAGATGGGCTTACTGTTTCCTGATTGATATCCACTGTAAGGCCCGCTTCAGATGCCTTGTTGGCAGCATCAGACAGAGCTTGATTTGCGTTATCAATAGCTGATGAACCGGCACTGGATGCCGCATTACTTGCTGATACTGCTGAACTATATGCGTTGTTGTTTGCAATCTGTGATGATGTCACAGCAGACAATGAACTGGTTTGATCCGCATAACTTGAAGCAATTTCAGATTCAGCTTGGTTTGCCTCTGAAATTCCTGTTGCACTTGAAGATACAGCAGGCTTTTCAGTTACAACAACGCCGGCAGAGGAAGCGGCTGCAACTTGAGAATCAAGTTCATCGTGCGGTACTTCAACCGAAATGCCATCTGACGTTGATGAGCCTTCAGTGCCAGAAGACGTTGAGGCTTCACCTGCCGTTTGTGTCGCATCTGCGCTTGTTGTGGTTACTACCGAATCCGCACTAACATGCAATGTACCGATGGACATAACTCCGACTGCAGCTACCACAGCTCCTGCAGCAGCCGTAACCCATCGGCCATTACTCTTGTATGCTTTATACGTGCGACTTTGTGCGTAACGGGCGTTACGCGCTAGACGCTTCGCTTGTGAGCGTGAAATCTTGGTGCTAGTTGCATCAGTTTTGTTACTCATATCTTCTCCTACTTTCAATTAATAATGCTTTATTTTGTTTGTTGGTTATCAACGTTTCCAGATTGATTTTGTCCATTTACAGGAACTGCACCTGTAGTGGTTGTTTGCGTCACCTGGGACGCAGTAGTTGCCGCTGACTGTTGTGTCTGAGAGTCAGTAGCTTGCTGGCTAGTTCCTTGATTCATGTTGGAAGATGCGCTTTGTTCTTTCTTCTCCAAAGCAACAATCTTCTTTTCCAACACTGCACGAGCTTGCTTATTTGAATCGTTTAATTTCTTCAAATCCTCTTGATGATCAGATTCAAGTTGTTGGGTGTAATACCAACCACCTGCCCCTGCACTCCCTAACGCTACTGTTGCGACTAAACCAACAAATGCGTTGCGCCATCCGTTTGACTTTTTCGGTTGGTTTCGTTGCTCCACTAGTGCTAATAATTTTTGAAGATCATCTAAGTTTGACTGCTGTGAGTCTTTGTTAAGTAATGCTTCAGGAATAGATGCCAACACTTCACTTGATGCTTTAGCAGCATCTTGAAGGTGCTTGACTGTGTCATCAGCAGTCGCTTTAGATTCGTTTGCTACGTCCAATTGATCTTTCAATTTTGCAATTTCCTCATCCTTTTTTGACAGTTCCTTAGTATGGTTTGCAATCATTTGGCGTTGTGAATTTCGAAGAGATTCATTCTTTTGTTCTATGTCCTGAACTTCCTCACGGTTGGTATACGCCTCATCTGCTTTCTGCTTCGCGTTCAGGGCTTCCTGATGTTCCTTAACCAATGCACTTCGCTTGTCCGTTAGTTGCTTAGTTAGGTCTTCGAAAGCTGCCTTCATTTCGTTAGAAGCTTGAGCATATTTTTCGTTGATAAATTGGCGAATCTTAGCTGAAACCTGGATGTCGAAATTCTCCACGAACTCAGCAATTTCTTTGTCCTGGTTATCACGCCACTCGGACTGTCGGACTGGGAGCAGGTTATTAAATTCAGCTTCTTTTTCGTTTTTGTTAGTTAGCGCTAAATTAGATAAGCTGTTTTGATAATTTGATTCAATTCGAGCTAACTCTTCATCGTGACGCCTGTTTTCAGCTTCAATAGCTGCAACTTTACTACTTTCTGCTTGGTTACTGGCGTCAATTAGCTTTTGATCATACTTCTTAGTTAAATCACGATTTAGCTTTTGAGCAATTAATTCGCTTCCATCCACGGACTTTAAATCATTAATCTTATTCGATCGTTGAGTCTCAGCTCGTTGCAATGTCTGGCTAGCTGAAGCCTTAATTGCGTCCGTGAATGCCTTACCAGTTTCTTTCAAGAAGGTATTGGCCTGATTCATCTCTGCGTTTAGAGCGGCAGCTACGTAGTTGTCTTGCTCAGGACTTCCAACTGTCCCGACGTTTTCATTAAGTTTGAATTGCGGAACGTTGATTTGAATACCATTAAGTAGTTGGTAAGCGCTCAAAGAACGTTCATGACTGACTTGCTTTGGAACGAACCCAGATTTTGGTTTCTTTAATTCAGCATGATTTGTATCTTCGCTACCTGCACTGGCCACCGTACTTGCTTGTGCAGAATTAAATGATGCTGCCTTGCTTAGTGAATTGGCCAATGATGGACTTGCTACAGATTCAGAACTTGGGGCGCTACTTGATGAAGGTGCGTGCCCCTGTTTCTGAGATTTCTGCACTGGTACGCTTATTGGTATCAGACTTAGGTTCCTTTTGGATGAATTTTTGACTGACTAGCTTCAATGGCACGTTTTGTCGGACGGCTGTATCGTAGTCGGTTTCTGTTGGCACGTTTGGCAAGTCATCATCTGCCATTTGTGCATATTTCTTTGCGGCTTCGATAAATTCATTGGTACCGTTAGCTAATTCTGAAAATGTAATTTCGTCATTCATCCTGGTTGACTGGCTGTTAAAGATTGACTTCAGTGTTTCCACTACGAAGTTTTCAGAACCAACCGAAATAATGGCATCTGTCCACTCAAGACCAGTCTCAACTACTTTGCCTGACTCCGAATCAATCTTCAGGAACTCAATTGTTCCTAAGGGAAAAGGTTTACCAGTTTGATTCACGATATCGTTCTTAATGGATTCTGTTAACTGATTCAAATTGGTTAGGGAAATATCTGGAAATGAATCAATCAAGCCATCCAATTTGTTCACGATATCGGATACAATCTCGTCAGCATCCGGATCAAAGACATCGTTTGCAAACCTTCCAAAATAATTGTCCCCCACAGTAGTTGAAGGATTACGATTAAGAAAAGTCTTTTTCTTCTTACCCCACATTATCTAGCCCTCTGTTCTTTAAATTAAAATGGCCACTGCCATGTCATACTTCCACCGGCGCCGTTCATCACACCGATAATCCAGCCAATGAAAGCCCCCAGCATAAGCATTCCAACAATTGCACCAATTCCAACAAGAATTCGTTTTGTACCCATTTGAGATAATAGTTGGATTCCTGATGCGTGCATCAAAATACCAATTGCAGCACCGAGGACACCGGCCACGATGACACCAATAGTGATGTAATTCATCATTGAGCCACCGGCGTTTTTAGTTACATCGGTCAAGTCTGACGCAGATGCCACGACTGGTGCGAGTAACGCGGTTGTTGAAACTCCAATTGAAGCTGATAGCTTCTGCCAATTATTTGCGATTGCTGTTTGCATAGCTTTCATCGCAATACCTCCTGGAAAATACGTATTTGTCCTAAGGACACCTTTAATATTAGCGATGAGAAAGGGGCAAAATAAAAAATGGCGGAAATGAAAAAACACCACTGTTTGCAGCCAAATTGTGGTGTTTAAATCTTTATTTGCTCTTATGATGATGAGATTCCGGACTAGTTTTTCTAGTTTGGTAAAATATCATCATAGGAGCATTTTTATTTATGGTTACACGTTATGAAGAGGACTTTAAAAAGTCCATCGTGGAGATGGTTAAAGCGGGCCGTCGGCCCGATGAATTATCCAAGGAATACGGTCCTTCAGCCGATTCAATTCGGAATTGGGTCAAAAAATATGCGCCTGTAGAAGTGAATGGCGAATCAATATCAGCTGATGAATTGAAGAAGTTGCGTAAGGAAAACGCAATTTTGAAAGAAGAGCTCGAAATTTTAAAACGTGCGGCGGTGTTGCTGACAAAACATTAGTTTTGCGCGGTAGAAGTGTTGTTTTGCCAATTATCCACAAAAATTTGGTACAGGGACACCGCATCACACGCGTTCTGAGTGCTTTGAAAATTCCAATGTCCACTTACTCTGACGGGCTCCATTGGGAGCCGAGCGCACAAGAAATACAACACAACAAATTGAGAATTGCCGTCGAATCAATTTACACAGCCAATAAAGGCATTTATGGTTATCGACGAATTGCTAAAACCATGCGCGACTTATTCAAACTAGCAATCAGCGACCGCTTTGTATGGCAATTGACGAGTGAAGCTGGCTTGAAATCGCGTATGCAAAAGCGATATAACAAGCCTACAACAGTCAATGACAAAGATCAGATGCCGAATCTGATTATCAATCTGGATGACCTAAGTGGCGTAATTACAACTGACATTACGTATATCCAGTTGACCGATAAGACATGGGTTTACATGGCTAGTGCATATGATCCGGAAGACCGTAAGGTGCTGTCGTATCGAATCGCAGATACAATGACAGCTCAACTAGCAACCTCAGTAATCGTTAAGGCGCTAAGACGAGGTGAAAAACCACTGTATGTGCATAGCGATATGGGAAGCCAGTATACCAGCGAATTGTTTGAAAATACACTGGAGTCCATAGGTATTAGGCACTCTTACTCCCGTAAAGGGCACCCTTACGATAATGCCCGCATCGAAAGTTTTCACTCGTTACTCAAGCGGGAGCTGATCTACCAACAGGATTTCGAGAGTATCGCTGATGTGCAAGCCGCTGTTGGATGGTACGTCAACTGGTATAACAACAATCGTATATCACTCCGTGATACCGCCTAGACCAATTTCTAGATGACATAAACACGATTATACAAAGTTGCCTATACACCTGCTTTTACAAGCACTGACTTTGTGAAGTCCAAAAATCACTCTGATCAGTGCTTATTTGCTATACCCTCAGACTTGTGAAATTCAACAAAATCCAAACTAGACCACCGTAATTACAGAGTCTCCGGCAGACACAGGGAGAAAACACTTGGCCCCATTAAAAAATGACCCAAAATCTGTACGAAATCAGGCCATTGTGAAAAATTTTCGGGGTACGATCTCTAACGGGCTCGAAAAAGAGGTCCGGAGTATTGACATCAGAGCCGTGGTTAAATCAATTGTCACATCTGAAAGGTTTAGCCGTTCGAGCATACCTAGCAAGTTTTGAAAATCCCAACCTTGTAGCCAAAGTAGGCTCAGAGCCATGGCGTTCACATCGCGCTTATTGGTATGCCGTTGCCGACCTGGAAAAGAGCCTAGAAAGATGCGCTCAACTTCCTTTCGGGTCATGCCTTGGGCGTTAGTAGCTAAGATTTGGTTCTGTTCATCTTTAGAATATTCTTTGTGAAAATTGACCATATTTTTGGTCAACTCTTATTCAGCGATTTCTTCTTGTTTTTCGGCTTTCTTTTTACGCATAATTTGTTTTCATCCATATTATTTGATGTAACAAGCATAAAAAGAATTTTATTTAAATTTTGAGGATTGGCGGAAATGAAAAAACCACCCAACGCTATTACGTTAGGTGGTCTTGCTCAATATTGCACTCACAATTACTGGGCGGTACAATGTGTTTATCTATAACAAAAACAACTCGAACTCCTGTCTTAGATTGGCGTCTGGATAGTACGAGTTGGGCTATAACATACTTGATTGTGCAATAATGCTACCAACATTGTACCTCTCAATCAAGATTTCTTGGCTTGCTCCAACTCACAGTTCGTGTGGATTGGAGCGTATTTTTTATGGACTTTGCTATTTATACCGGAGCTAATCCAGCATATATTGCTGTGGCTACAAAAATTTGGAATATGCATCAAAACAATAATCAGTTATTCAACGATACACATCAATTTATTTGTCCTGAATGCGGTGTAAAATTGCTCCTAGTTGGGCTGTATAATGCCGCACCCAAAAGAGTTTATTTTAAAACTTTTCCAGGAGCTGATAACGACCACAAGTTCGGATGCCAAGCTTATCTAGCCAAATACCTCAAAGCATATAATAAAGTCAAAAAGGAAGTACGTCATGAAGATGGAGTACTCACGTCTACGGATGACAGTTTAAGTTTTAAACAGCAGCCTTTTGTGGATATTAAGTCAAAATCGGATAATTCAACGTCAAATGATAAATCCGATAAATCAAAGAATTTAAAGGAACGCAACAAAAATGTATCGCTTCAAGAATATCATTCACGAGCGAACTCAATTTTTACGTTAAATGCTTTGTCTGTATTCATCGAGGACGATATTGAAGCAAAAATTGATTGGCACAGCCACCCTGTCAAATCGGTAGAGTGGTTACCTTATGACAAGAACAATCATATTAGAAATGGTGTGCAAGGTATTGAATTAAAAAATACCACCTTCGGCGACTTCGTAATTGATATGCAGTTGCAAGAAAAAATTCCAGTGGATCAAGTCCGTGTCTTTAGAGGTATGGCAACTGTGCATCAAACCGTTTGGAACGGCTTTAATATGTATGAATTCCGGTTTGGCAGCAACGTTAAGGTCCGTTTTGGTGTACAAAGGCTTTCGGGAATGAGAAATATTGAAAAGGTCCGTAAGTCCGCTAAAACCGGAGAACAATTGCTCGTTCTTCTTGCGGGGCATTTTTATCAAAAAAGCGTTGATAATCCAATGCTTGTTTTTGTACCAAGAACTCAAAAAAGGTCTGATTTTATTGTAATTCCCGACCAAGTTATTTCTACACACACTAATTATCGTCATTAATTGAATTCCATCTTTGTGAGGCAAAAAGTCCCTGTCAGCTACTCCACTTCGAGTCTAATTTCAGTTAACCAAAGAAGGTAGGTCAATATGAAAATTTGGTTTTATGCGTGGTCCGAGACTTAATATCTGTAGCTTTATATCACGCTTTTTAATTTGGAAATAGTCCGTTGCTTTCAGGAACGGACTATTTTTTGCTTAAAACGAATAATCATTTAGTAAATAGTTTTAGCCTGTCTTGGGATTGCGACAGCATGCTCATTCTCCCAGTCTTTCCACGGAGTTGAATTGGCGTCACGATTAAGCTTCAATAACTTATTTCTCCAAGCATCAATAAGTCGCTTATCATCGCCCACTAATAAATCATGATCCGAGTTTAAGACAAATTCAGTTTTTGACGTATAGCCAGGTTTGCCTGAGCCCATTGGGTTGGCATATATGTTGTGTGCCTTGAATTGATTGTCTTTTAGTTCCCAAAAAGTCATAATGGGGAACTTACTAAACGAATACTCTTCGAATAATGTCATGTACCCAACCCTCTCCAAAGACAACGTGATGAAGATAGTCGCAGCAAAACCCAGTAGTAAGGTGCAAGACACTATGTTGCTGAAGGTGTTCTGAAGATTTTGAATATCCCTGTTGAAATAAGTGGCAATGATTACAGTTGGCATAAATATGTACATCGTACACTTAATCCAGTATGTCAAGAAAGCCAACAAAAATTTAATCAGGGATAGAAATGCAACTATCGCACTTTTTACCAACCAAAACAGTGCAATTAGAATCAGGTTGGGCTGATTTTTAATCATGAACATCAAGTTGGAGATTCTGTCCTTGATACGTGGACTCAATGGCGTGGCTGGCAATTCAGTTGTGTAATAGCGTAGAGTAACAGCTTCCACTTCGTACGCGTTTTTTTGTTCAATCAATGTTCGTTCCTCCTCTTTTGAACTATGAAAATAACGACTAGTTTTACTCATTTTAGGATGCCTAATTGGTCATGGTTCAAAATGGCGGAATTGAAAAATCCACCCAACGCAATTGCGCTAGGTGGATTTGCCTAACATTGTACTTGTAAATAGTACGCGATACAATGTGCTTATCTAAAACAAAAACAACTCGAACCGCTGTTATAGATTGGCGTCTCGACAGTAAGAGTTGGACTATAACCTCACTTGATTACGCGACAATACTACCAAAAATGGCACTCATAATCAAGATTATTTGGCTTGCTCCAACTCACCGTTCGTGTGGATTGGAGCATATTTATGTTTGACAGTGTTTCTCAGAAAATAGTTTATACTATAACTAAACGTAGAAGATTTTTTGGAATAGAAATCTGGGCTTGGATATTTTTAATCACTAACGGCATATATTTCAATGTGTTTAAACTCGGCCTGTTACTAAAATTGATACCAAAATCGTGGCTAACAGTGTTGCATAGCCTACTCTTAATCATTGAGAGCATTTCAAACGCGTGGATTATCATATTTGTTGGCTTATTAATTATCTGGGCGGCGTACTGGAGATTTGAGAAAAGTACTACAATGCTGGACTATCTGGGTGTTAATCAGCATGCCCTTCATAATGGCATCAAATATACTGATGGCACAGAGGAACACTTTAATAGTTTCTTGGTAGCCCAGCGTGCGTTAAATTTCATAACTTATGACTACATGCGGCTTTTCATTATGCTATTTTTTCTTCATGTATCAGTGAATGATTCTCAACATTTTTTTATTGTCCCGGGGTCTGGAATTTCTCTTTACAGTTTTAACGTAGCGCTACACGGATTTTTTTACCTTATCACATGGATTTACACTGGTTGGCAAATACTTAAAGTTTTAATTTCGATTAGGTACGAGACTACCATTAATGTACTTAATCAAACTCAATACTGGGAATATACCCAGTTAGCCCAAAAAAACACTGAGGATGGCAATTCTTGTATCACGTTGGCAAAGGACAATTATTCCACCGGTTCTTATAAATATATAATCACTCGTGTGGAGAAACGAATTTATCCAGAGCAAATGAATCGCGACCAATTTACGCATCCGCAATATGAAAAGCACATTCTATATCACATTGTGGATCATTACGATAATTTAACTGATGCAAAAGCTGCATACGAGTTACTTGCGAATAGTGATTGATGAGCGCACAGGAATTATAAAATTCGCAAAAACAGCGAAAATAAGTGAAATAATAAAAAGTAAGTTTAGCAAAAATGTTCTAAGGCTTGGAATTGCAGCAGCTAAAACAAGTATCAAAAGCTGTGTGCTAGTTCCCAAACGGATAATATGCATAGCATTTTTTTCGAGAAATTTATTTACAATCATTTTATTTGCCTCTCAGTCATTCATTTCATGCGAATAATATTTTATAAATTCAATAGAGAACGTGGATTAACGCCACTAGTTTAGAACGAATTACGCTTATTTTAACTAAATGACGGAAATGAAAAGTCCGCCCTAATCGGATGGACTTTTCTTAGTTATTCGCCGAATTTTGACTAATGTTATATTGACCAACGTATTTAATTTCGCTGAACTTATTTTGATCTGTGTCGTAGGTGGCATCATATACAACATAGCCATCTTGTGGTTGCTTATCGGTGTGCCAGCTTGAATATTGCACAAATACTTGACCGCTTACGGAAGGTTGATCCATTGGCGTTGTTGGAAAGAACTGTGAGTCCACATAGCTCATGTTTAACTGCAAATGTTCCACCCGCTTGTCAGGATCAAGTTGAAACCCATCGTTACTCTTATAAGCGTCATCCGTTAAATACGCCTTAACATGGCTTTTGCGGGCGTTATAGTCTGCTTGGGAATGATATGTGGTCATAGCTGAGAAAACCGTTGTAGTAGCGCTATTTAGCTTGTTAAGCATTGGATTTTGGGATCAGTGCCTTGACAAGCTTTTTCTTATTCTGCGCTTGCTGAGCGTGAACATCATTAACGGCTGACTTGGTAATGACCAAGTTTGCCGCACCTAAACCAGCAACGCCTATCGCAATAATCAGAACAACCATTCGGATAATTGCCGGGAGAATATGATTTTTAGACTTATTAGACTTAACCATTCTGTTGACCCACCTTTCCTAGCATAATACTGGTTACCCTATAACTTTTATCCATTTTCGACAGCGTAAGGTGAACATCGTATGTTTGTGCTTGTGATTGATCACCAGCAGATTGGTGAATAGTTACTTGCCCCCATCCGTCGATAGCGCCGTTGTGAGAACTATACGACAAGTTCAACTCAGAATATGAAAATGTCATGCCACCTTCAGGCCCCATAAACGTTGATGCTAATACGTCATAGGTTTGCGGTGTACTGTACTTCAAATCATTAGTTGGAGCATTGCCACTCGGATTCTTTTGGGCGAATTTTTGAGTTTCGTCAAAATAATGCTTGGTAGCTGAGTCGTAAGAACTGGTATCTAAGCTTTGATCCGCTGGAGTGGATTTCGCTTCATCAGCTTGTTTTAGGAGTTTTGCGGCTTGGCGTTTGGAATCCGTAATGTCACTGCTCAGCTTTTGCGCTTGAGAGAACCAGTTTAATCCAGTTAGTACTAAAACTAGACTTACGAGGCCCGTGATAATGTTAGCCCATGGAACGGACCGATTATGTTGCTGTGCCATAATATTTCCTCACTTTTGAATTGCATTAAACAGCTTATTAATCTCGGGTAAATTTGTCCCAGTATAACTTGCCACAAACTGATTGCCCCGCATCTGAACAAACGTTGGGGTGTGTTCAATATCGAACTTCGTCATCAAATCTTTTGTTTGATTATCAGAGTGTGCTGCATTAACAACGACATACCGTTGGTTGCTAGCTTTCAAGGAACGAACCACTTGTTTTTTAACAGATTCACATGCAGCACATCCAGTCCGATGAAACACAATAACGTAATCATTATTTTGGTTTGCCATTTTTTGGACGGCTGCGGCTGGATTGGACGTATCTGGGTAAGCCTGGCTTGTATGCCAAGCTACTAGACCAACAATTGTGGCCAGAAAAACAACACCTGCTATCATCCATCTCAAAGTACTTGTGTTTACTTGTTTAGTCATATAATGCATCTCCTTTGTGTATGTATGCCCGGGTGCCCGGACGAAAAATCAGTTTTGTGTTGGTCCAATTAGCGGATTATCACCTTTGTCTGAAGAAGTTTTAAAAATCTTGTCACTTGATACAACAGTATTAGAATCTGGTACCATCAACTCTTTGGGTAGATCCTTTAAATAAGTACCTGGACTAACAATGCCGTCCGCATGTGGCCCAAAGCTTGTTGTCTTCGTATTTAGACCAAAGTGAACGTGAATACCAGTTGCTTCACCAGTTTGCCCCTCGTGAGAGATGTGTTGACCTTTCTTAACTTGATCACCGACGTTAACAACGATGGCTTCAAGTGTTGGCGCGTGCCCGTAATAAGCGTATGATCCATCTAAGTTTTTAATGATTACGTAATTTCCACCAACCACACTTGATGCTTTTTGTACAACTACACCGTCTGATACGGAATATACGTAACTTTCTGGGCCATCCGTGGTGTGAGTAACTGTTTGAAAATCAACACCGTAGTGTTCAGCTCCCGTTTGTCCATCATAGTTTGGATAACCACCCGTAATTCGATATTCACCTGTTACAGGTAACCCTGAAGTTGCACCGCTAACGGATGATGAACACAAGGATAAATCTGAATTAGCCCCGCCATTTGCAAATCATTACCTGCCGCGGTTAATGCGTTACTGTTACCCAAATCAATGTGTCCATCAAAGTTAAGGTTAAAGACTTTTTGAATCTCCAACGCCGTAGCTTTAGTTTGAGCTACTTTTCGTTGAGGGTCATTCTTACCAACACCCTCAAAGTAAACGTCCCAAGCCTCTAATGAACCATCAAGGTCAGCATCTTTCATGGCATTCAGGGTAGCGATATGCGTGGTTTGTAGTTCTTTGACTGCCAAGCCAATTTGCCCTTCCACAGTGTCTTCAGTATTACCGTAGCGATTTCCGTTAATTCCCCCCGTTCCCCACTGGTAAATACCTTTAACCGCCCCCGAAGGATTAACAGCTGCCGGATTAAAGTTTGATTCACGTAACCCGATGGCCAATGCGGCAGCAATGTTATTGCCACTCATACCCAAGTTTTTGAATTGATCGATTGTGTATGCCATAGCTTTGTGTGTTGCAGAATTTGCGTCTTTCCAGTCACCACCAATTGCGTTCTCAGTTGAAGGTGCATTCGAAGTAAAACAGGATTGTTGCTGCAAACTTGCTATGATCGCCATAAACAGAAAAAATCCCAGTAATGCAACTAAAATCGGTCCAACAATTGCCGTCACCCAGCCAGCATATTTTTTTAAACGCTTTAGATTTTTGATTGTTTGATAACCACGATTTGCTGACTGCAACGTATCATCTATAGTTTGGTCAGTATCCATTGTTATCTCCTTTCTGCGTGCTAAGGCTAAATTAGATTAATGAATAAGACGAAAGCAATGAACAGTAACACAATAGTTAGAGAGGTCAAAAAGCGAGTTTTTGCTCGCTTTAGCCTTACTGGATTAACCTGCTTTGTTGGATTGGTATCTGAGTCTAGGATTGATTGCCAATCTTGCTCGGCTTGCCTTGCAATGTTAGAAGGTCGCCATAGTTCTCTTTCTGATTTTGCACGTTCTGACACACGTTGCCTAATTGTCTTACGTATTTTGTCCTGCTTCTTTGAGTCGCTTTTGGCCATTACAAACCTCCTGTAAATAGTTGTTCTTCTTCTTTGGACAATGTAGACATGACGAACAATGCCTGCGAACCAACGATACTTAGTAACAACTCACCTTTTGCAATCTGCGTTAAACGATTCATTTGAGAATCTGAAATGTTTTCTGGGCTAATCACTTTACGTAACTTTTGGCTATCTTGTTTAGATAGGCGGAAGACCATGTGATTTTGAAACCGAGAGAAGAATGACTTCATGGCACGTGATGCGTCTAAATCAGCCATAGTCCCTTCAGGAACAACGTTTGTCAGACGTGGGAAAATGGCAATGATACCAAGGTTGTTTTTAGCTTGTTGCGCCAGCATACGGTCACCAAAGGTAACACCCATCGAATTACGTGCGTTGAAAATATCGTCTGCTTCGTCTTGAATCCACCAAAAGTAACGTGGTTGTGGGCCTGTGCCAGCTGCAACGGACTCTTTAGTAAATTCACCGCGCTCCAAACGTTGGCGTTGTTCGCGCCCGTTCATAATGACGTACGCGTTCATTAACGACAAAATACTGAAGTATTGGGCAGCGTACACACGGTCATCCAGGTTGGCCAAACCTGATGTATCAAATCGAATTACTTGTTCACCAGACAAGTCGGGCACCGTTGTTTCCCCATTGACCATTGTTGAATACTGCTGTTTCAACGCCGTAAATGTCGAATGGATAGCGTCAATCCTAGTACGCTCCTCTTGATTGAAATCCATGCTCATTAGTGTCGTGCCGTGAAGAAAACTTAAAAAATCATCCAGAATTGGATAGTGATCAAGGTTGATAACTCGGATATCTTCTTTGTGTTCATCTGGAGAACTTGGCCACATACCCTGTTCATGGTAAAACTCAATCAAAAGTGACCCCAGTAGATTAAGCTCTGCGACACTTGCATCGGGGTTAATTGTCCCGTAGTACGTTTTAACTTTCTCGATGTGTTGTTGGAATGAACGATATTCGTCAATATTTCCATTCTCATCTAGCACTGTACCGAACACATGGAACAAATTGATAATGTTTTGCTGGGCTTTGTCTGACCCACCATCCAAAATCAAGTGCACGCCGTGCATACTATCAACCAGACGATGGTATTCATTTGATTTGTCAAAAATCCATAGAATATCTCCACGAGCGAAAACTTGGCGGCTAAGTTTCTTTGCAAGTGAACTCTTACCGGAACGCTCAGCCCCCACAATTAGGTTGTACCCAGTCATTCGTCGTTGACCATCTGTGTATGAGGGGTCAAACATGACCTCACCATTTTGGTAAGTAACACCGATATAACCCCCTCGTGGGTCATTTAAATACGTTTGATTAAACATATACGTACCCGCGAACGCGTATGTCTTCATTGGAAATCCACGATCACGTAGCGCTCGATTTTCAACCTTCATAGCCGGGACAAAGAACTCTTGAAAATGGTTAGGCATCTCACCAGCAAAAACGTGAGGCTTGAAATCGCTTAACTTATCCTTGAAGTCTGCGTACCGACGCTTGAGTCCTTCAAGCGTGACATCAACCATCATAATACGAATGTAAATACGCTTATAGTGTTCTTTACCGACCGTCACTGTAACCAAATCTTGCCCATTCACAGCAGCCTCGTCACGAGCTTCGACTTTTCGTTCTTCGGGTTGAAACTTATCGGTAGCAATGTTGATGCTGGCGTTTTTAGCTTTAGCCAAAGCAGAACGAATCTTCTCCCGATTTTCCGTGCCAATCTTAATTTGGGTAATCGTGTTAAGTGATCCTAGTAACGACCGTAGCCATCCTTGGGCTTGTTCGGTCTTAGGATAGTCAACAATTGAAATGATCGTGCCTACGGCGCCGTCCAACTGGAAATAATCCGAGTGAAAAATAATCGGAGCGTCATTTTGAACGTCGGCAATAAAGTCCAAATCATATCCGGCTGCTTCTAGTCGTCTGCGTGTTGAATTTTTCATTAATACTCACTCACTTTCTTCAAAGACATATTGATAGTTGGATCATTAATCAGCTTCAGTAACGATTGCTTACGTTCCTTCGACATGCGACGGGTTTGAATAGCCACACCACCCTTGTCTTGGAACTCTTGACGCAATTGACGAGTTTCTGCTTGAGTTTCACCATAAATGAACGCTGTATACTCTTCATGAGTCACCATGTCTTCAACTTGTTGCCCCATAGCAATTTCTCCCAAAGCAATTTCACGGCGGGATAGAATTTGCTGATAAGCGCGTTCAGTCTGTGCGTTATTCAACTCTTGGTTAATTTTGGATAGCTCACGACCCCAGGATGCCTGTTGTACTGATGTTTCTGCTGGCATTTGAGCGATGACAATATCCCAATCACCAACATACGTTGTCAATAGCTCATCAAATCCTCGAATCATATCTGTTAAATCAATCCCGGATGATCCATCCATAAAGTACAAATCCTTACCTAAAATCGTTAGCATGTCCATATAACCCGTTGGGTCTGAAGTAATACCCTTACCGCTATCTCGGAGTTCAAGGAGATTGTCAGGACCAACTAGCTTTGAATACGGAATGAACTCGTATAGATTGATCTTTGAACGAGTTTTTAGCTTGTTGTGAATCTCGGTTGGAAGCTTGATTTTTGGTTGTTTAATTTTCTTATATGCCATTTCACTTTTCCCTTCTGTCATCATCCATCGGTTCGATAACTAACGACTCTTCTCTCCCACGACGTAGGAAACCAATAATTGGGCGCAATGTAACTTCCCAGAACATGGTTTGACTTGGATTGCTTGGTGCCGGGAGTAAAAAGAATATCGTCACGACAACGCTAAGAAAGATGAACAAAACTTTTGGCCACGGAAATGTATATGGAAATACGGCGCGAACGATGATGTAATTTGCCACAAACATGCCAAATGCGATAGCAATGCGCTCCGCACTCAAAAACAAAAATCGACTCATCTTTTTCCAAACATTTCGTCCTGGTTGGAAACTCTTGTAATCTTTATCTACAGACGCCATTGAATGTTCCTCCTTACCTATTTATGTTTACTGTCTTATTGTAGGTGCGCTGAGTACATAAAAAATAAAGTGGCGGAAATGAAAAAAGCATCGACAAAAAATACGTGTCGATGCTTTTGTATGGAATACTATTTTACGAGTGTAGTTGTAGAGTATGGGTGACTTTTCCATGCCGCATATGCGGAAGTAAAATATTCGTTATCTAAATTTGATAACAGGTTTTGCAGGTATTCACGGGCGTCAGGTTGAGTTTTATCAATATCTATTTTTACTTTATTTGTTCCAAAGTCAGTTGTAAAAGGATCTAATTTGTATTGGTCGTAATCGGAAATTTTCTGTGTAAGAAAATCTTTTAATTGTTCTTTTGACCAATTCGTTTTGTATACGTGGGTTCCTAACACAAGGTAATTGCCTTTAGGAGCATTTCTAAATTGCTTTTCCTTTTTAGACATTAAATTGTTTAATGAGGCTTGTTCACTATCATTCTTTTTACTTGAAGAAATTGAAGATTTTTGACTTTGAACTTCAGGTGACGATTCATGTTTTTGATAAATCAGGACACCTAACAAAATTGCGACAATACCAATTGCAATACCGATAAATATTAATGGGCCTTGATTATTATGTTTTTTGTTATCAGACATATGCATATTCCCCCTTACATAAAATTATAGCGGATTGTGCTTACTTTTAAACACAATCCGCTAGTCAATTATTAAAGTTTATTATCAGTGTGGTCTTGACTAAAAGCGTGGAACTCTAACGGTTCTTCTGGCATTTCAATATCAAAATCACTATCAGTAATGTGCACACGATTTATATCTCTATTGAAGTAATCATCATCAGGGATAGAAATCTCCGTCATAGGTACACTATTGTTATCCGAATTATTAAACTCATATTCAGCGTTTATACTTTCTGATGGAGTGAACTTCCCTCCATTTGGTTGGGTTGGTACCGTACCTTCAGAAATGTTTGAGTTTGTTGTATACCCCTGTGAGTTCGGCGCAACAGAATTGCCTGCCGCAGTTGGATTATTTATCGCCTTTGTGCCATGAGAAGCTCCAAAATTGCCACCTGACATCGGTACGCGGGTAGCACCAACAGATTCTGGTGCATTCGATGCGAGTTGGTTAGAACGCGCGTTGCTTTCGCTGCCGTTTGGACCGGCCGACTGCATTGAGGTGTTTTCAGAACTTGGAGTTAAGTCAGCGTGTGCTGAACTTGGAGAAGAATAGCCACTTGCAGTAGAAGATGGTACATTGTCGGAACCACTTGCTCCAGACGCTGCTTCACTTGACGGTGTTTCTCCGTCTGATCCAGAGTGTTTATTTACGAAATCGTCAACGCCATCTTTTCCAGACTGGAATCCCTTCTTAAGATCGTCTACTTTGCTATTTACGCCATCCGCTAATTTGTCTCCCAAGGCTTTCACTGCCGCACCTGGAATATCCTTGGCATTGTCTTTCAAACCGCTCATTTTACCGGCCATATCACCAATTTTTTGGAGGTGAGAACCATTAGCCAACTTATTAGCCGTGTCTCGAGCGGATTCTCGCTGCGCTTCAATTTGGGCTCGTCGGGCACCGCTTCCTGTTAGGCCACGCAATGCGTTCAAAGTATTAGCCGCAGTATTAATAGCTTGTAACATACCAGCACCTTGACCACTAGGCATACCAGTCCACTCATCGACCAGTTGGAACCCAGTCATTAGACCGCGAGCGCCAGATAACATAGCTGCAACACTGAGAATAGTGAATGGCCACCAACCAAGATTCATACCTGAAATTGTAGGAATGCTGTAAGACACCCAGGCAAAAAACATAATTAAGCCAAGTGGTAACAGCGCAATACCAGTGATACTACCTTCAATCAAGTGAAGAATTTGCATAGCTTTCTTTCCAGAAAGATCTCGGAACGCAAAATATAGAATTGTTAGAGTGTAGTATGCCAAACGCCAGACACGCAATAGCATTTGATAGATGGCAATGGCTCCGGTCACTGCAAACACTAACAGTCCCGCAATCAATCCGGCCCAATTTACTCTAATACGTGGATATACATTATCAAATACACCGCCTGTAGCCCAAGAACCTTTGGCTAATGGCTCTATTGTGTCATCATATAGACTTGATTCATTTTGAAATACTTTTTTCTGATTATCGTTCAACCCCTTCAAACTTGTGTCATCAGACATCGTTGCTGTAGCAAATGCAGGATTTGTCACAATTTTTTCGGCCTTTTCATCACTAAATGCTCTGTTAGTTTGCTGATTAATTAGTGGGCTGAATTTTGATGTTGGTGTATTACCATCAGTATTAAAATTACGGGTCGCCGCACTATTCAAATCAACAGTGTTGTTTTTCCAAAGTTGCAGCAATACATTCTGTTGGCCGTTTGTGGTCATGATTGTGTCATTTGCTGCTTGCGCAATCTTCATACCACCTGTCAAAAGTGTGGGCATTAGACCAATAATGAAGAAGGTGAGAATCAAACCACGCGGCCAATCTTTTCCACGTTCCCCATTAGTAATGATAAACATTAGTAAACTAATGGCCATCATAATAGCCATGATGACTAATCCCAATGTTAAAAATATAGGAATTAGTCGAATCAAATTAAACCCGTTAGTGATATCTGTTTTCCCGTCTGATGATGTGAATATCGAACTGAACTCAATCAGCTTCCAGGCCGACTTCCATGCTGTAAAAATACCATTTGCTAACCAGTATGCACCCATTGCCAGTAGATGCATTAACGTAGCGTACATTACCACCAATACTCGTGGAGCAGCTTGCAGGTACGTGGACCATTGTTGATAGAAATCAGCATTTGGCCCTGTACTAGGCAAAGATGGTAACGATACTAAAATTGTATTGATCATCCAAGTAATCCTTGTCCTTCCTTAATATCTGCCAAAAATTTGTGTGTTGAAGGCGACTTAGAATCGTCCTCGTCATAATCTGGCTCTGATTCATTGTTGTCCTCGTCCAATGAGTTTTCGTTGAAAGTTTGGCCAAACGAAGCTCCAGGAGAAGACTCAAAATTCGCCTCATCTAAGTTATCGTCTGAGTCGGTATGCGGTCCGTACTGACGAATCGTTTTTTCAAGCGACCAAAGCTTATGCATATTGTGGTTTAAAAGCTTATCCAAGAAAGCCCAATTGTTTTCTTCAGGAGCGCCCTCTAACCATGGATTTGCAACGTTGGGCAACAATGAATTTAGAATACGAACGACTTCAGCTGAACGATGTGCGTAGTACGTTTGCTTTAGAAGACCAGCCAACGTGCTATAAAACATATCAACAAATGCCGCATCAGCTAACTGTTCCTCGCCCAAAATTGGGTCATCTAAATGCTTATCGTATTCTGTTTTCCACTGGTCAAATGCCGCCTGTTCTTCCAGGTCATATACGGGACGATCTATATTGGATTGCTCGTCCATTTCACGGAGCTTTTGATACATTTGTTCTTCAGTGAGCGTAGAAACAAGCGGTGAATTACCCCTTTTGTTTTGGGCATCCACCCCTACTTCTTCTGCAAGTTCTTCATAGAACGGCTGGAAGTCCTTGAACAAGTCCTCGTACTCTAGGTGAGCGTTCTTATTCTTAAGTCGTAGGTCTGTTGTGTAGTAATCCAACGAGAATTCGTTACTGATCAAATCGCGAGCATTCGGCATCAAGGTATCTTCAGTATCGAAAATCGGCCAAGGTCGAACACGACGGCCACGTCGATCGTTACGTGCAGCAAGTCGAATAACAATCATTTCATTAAGTCCGAGCTCGGCCAGTTCCTTAGTATCCAACAAAGGACGTGACTGAATGGTTGCTTGTCGATTTCCTTTATCCTGTCGATCGTGCCCTACTTGAGAGTTAACGGATTCAGTAACCACTTCTACCTTTCCAAGTTGATCAGATAGTAATTGATTGGTTTCTTGTTCCGGAGTTTGAATGTGCCACCAGTTCATCATGTTTCCGTCGATTTCTTTCGCTTCATTTTTAGAATATTGATTCTCTAGTTGCGACATGTTTTGAAGATACATGTCAACAATGTGCCCATATGTAAGTCCACGCGTTAACAAGTTATTGAAGCCCGGAATACGAGGAAACATTGAGAATTCATTGAGCTTGTAAATAATCGGAGCAGGCAACTTCTTTCGAGTCATCTTAGTAGCCAGACTAGTGGTTGTTGAGAACACTTGAGAAACGAACAGTGACGCTAGAGCGGCATAGTTGTCGTTGTCTTGCGGAGTAATTAAGAACACAGCCATAGGCTTTTCTGAATAACGTAAGTCTAGTGTTGCCTTTGCACCGTTCCAAAGATGATTGATTTGTTTTTGAATCACATTACGGATGATTGGCTGCTTTGAATATGGATCTAATCGCACAGCCCCACCAATTTTACGTTTCTCACGTTTTACCCCTGTAATCTCTACTGCACTATCTTTAAAATGCTGAGGATTATTTGGCTCGTCAAAGTGAACCTTGATTCGCCAATTTTCTGGGAAAAGTGCATGAACCGGATATTGGATTGTTCCAGTACGTGATACCTTTAAGTGATCCGTCTCAATAAGTCCAGTCGGCTTAGGGAGTGTTTTCCAATCTTTCAACAAATGAATCGGATGCTTCAAGTTATGTTGCAACCGGTAGAAAAACACATGGGCCTTAGACGGATTCTCTTTGTCCCGGTCATACAGCTCGAATACGGCTGTTAATCCCGCAAATTCGGGTGTGAAATGGAGCTTGAGCATCCGAGGGAATCCAACATCCATGACACGAATAGTTGATTCAGAAGTAAGTCGCGCAATTGTCTCACTTGAGTATAGGGAAATGCGATTTTGCAACGTGAACATCAGTGACGTTTTTGTCTCACCACTTGATCCTAGAAATGAGCCAGCAGTCATTAGTATTTCATTGACTAATGGATCAATACCCTTGCCTTCGGCTTTTGACATTTCATTCAGCTTACGCAGCATTTCATAGAATTTAGTGAGACCATCGCTGTCCTTATCTGAATAAGCATTCACTGAATTAATAAATGCCGGTACACCGGCTGGCGTCGCAATAGACGGATCATCATGTTCTCGTGCCAACCAAAGTAGAATCAGAATGATTGATTGTTGCGTTGATTGGGCTGCTTGATCCCAGACTTCGTCTTGTTGCTCACCTGATCCATTACCAACCACTTGAACAATCTTTGCTACCTCATCTTTTGCTAAATCAATATCACCATCTTGCATGTAATCAATGGCAATTTGGAAAGGATTAAATGATTCAGACCAGTCAACGTCATCAATATTGACCATTAAGACGTCAAAACCAGCTTCACGTAATGCACGAAATGACATTTTGGCATCTTCGTTTTTGGCGTCGGTATCCACAATGTTCCACGGTTCCAATGCTCGGCGAATGATATCTATCAAGATATATCCACGTATCTGGTCCTTACCTGAACGAGTAGCTCCAGTTGTTTTACCGTGGGTAGGCTTGGAGTCTATGAAGTAATAACCTCTAAAACCACCTTTGACTGTTTTCTGGTTTTCAAATGCTTTGGGAAACTTTCTCATCAATCGAGGCCGGACGATGTTTGCATACCAACCGGGAAAATCCTCACGGTCAAGCCAAAGGACGGCTTCTATGACTTGTTTCAACCAAAGCAACGGATGAATTAATAAGAACGCCGCTGATAATCCTGAAATGTGAGCCATTGGTTGTCCAGGCGACCCTTTATAGAACTTATTGCGGTCGGGTATGAGTTTGTATACAGCATCAATTTCAGCTAAAGTAGCGAATCGTGCGGTTGTTTGCGTGTTAGGTGTATATAGTTGATGCCACCCCCACCCACGAATTAAAGCGCGGATTTCCAAAAATCCAAACACTAAAATCATCGGCAACCAAATGACAATAGAAATATCCTCCAGGATGGCTGGCCCGCTAACCGATTGCCAAAACAACAAAACCAAATAATCCATACTAAAAGGTGCTGGGTTAGGTATCTGTTGCATAAATGAAGAAATCACATAGCCAATCGAGATAACAATATAACCGCTTACTTTAAAGAGCACGCCTATTAACCAACTAAAGATAAAGTTTCGAATGGTACGCCCAATAAAGACTAGCGCTTGAAACCAGAATCGTCCGCGTAATCGCGTATAATTTTGGCGCGTGGCAGCGCGTTCTCGTTCATACTGCCATTTATCCGGCAATAGTTTGAACCTCATTTAATTCTCCTTTCTCAAGCTTTTCTAACTGTCCTTTAGACATATCAAACTGGGTGAAAACAGCGTGCCAGTCTCCGTGTGGGTGCGTTTTGTCCGGTGCTACACCAAAGGCTCTGAACATAAATGTATTGCCATTACTTTTGTTAGAAATACGGTCTGACAAAATGGCATCGGCTATAACACTCTCAACGGCTTCGAAAATTGTGTCGTCTATCGGACGGACGCCTCGACTAGGACGGTAGCCCTCATCCATGATGAATTGATTAATTGGCCAAGAAGGTAGCCGATGACCTGAACCATCTTCTTCATAATGATCCATGAACGTCGGGATAAGTTGAGCGACTTCTTCAGGTTTATAAATTAAGTGGTACCCTGATGCTTCAGTTTGCTTAGCAAGTCGGGATAGTTTTAAGTCGATAATCTGCAATACTGCGGATTTATCTAGTGGCTCAAAAATAACCTTTGCGCCCAGCCGGGAAATAAATTCTTGACGTAGATTAGCCCCCAACATAGCCATTTCATACTCATCTTCAAAAGTTGCCTTACGTCGCTTATCTTTGCGAAACTCTTCAGATTTTGCACTGCGTTCTTCAATGAGCTTGTGACCGATGTTGGATGTGAATAAGATGATGGTATCTTTGAAGTTAATCACTCGACCGTACTCATCTGTAAGTCGTCCATCGTCCAAAACCTGTAACAGAAGATCCAATACGTCGGATGCTGCCTTTTCAGTTTCGTCAAACAGTAATAGTGAATACGGCTTGAATTGCACCTCACGGGTTAAGCGTGAACGGAATTTTTCGTAAATATTGCGATTAGAATCAGCTGCCTTAAATTCAGACATATCAAATCGAATCATCGCTTCTTCGCTACCAAACAAACCTTCAGCAATTGCTTTAGCAGTTTCAGTTTTACCAACACCAGTTGGGCCTCCATACCAAATTGATAATGGCTTACTCATATCGCCCAGACCAGCTTCACGTGCTCTAATACGACCAACGGTGTGATGAATTGCCTCGTCCTGGCCAATGACGCGTTTCTTAATCTTATCTTCTAGTGATTGGAGGCGCGTATCAGCTGCTTCATTGAGAACCGTCAGTGGAACGCCAAATTGGTCACTAATGACTGAACGAACTTCGCTTAGCGTTAACTCGCCATTACCAGCTAGTGATGCAGTTGAAACGGCTGCATCCAGTAACATAATCGCTTTTTCAGGGTAATAACGTGTCGTGTCATATTGACCAGCAAGGCGGGTTATTTCAGGGAGAATATTATCAGGAATAGATATCCCTTTTGCCATCTCAAAACGGCCCTTGATTTTAGTTAACAACGCCGTTGTATCTTCAACTGTTAACTCATCCACCTGAACCGCTGCGAATCGTCTTGTTAGCGCGGCATCTGTCTCGATATAGTCGTGATACTCTGGAAGCGTTGTAGCCCCGATTACGCGGATTTCACCACGTCCAAGTGCTGGTTTTAACATGTTACCGGCATCGACAGCCGATCCGTTGGCAGAACCTGTGCCGACAATTGTATGGACCTCATCAATGAACAGTAAGTATTTGTCACGGTTGGCCAATATCTCTTTCAAAACGCCTTCAAAGTTTTGTGCGAATTCACCGGCATTTTGTCCCATAAGTGTTGCCATTTGTAGTGACAAGATTTGCATACCACCGAGCACACCGTATTTTTCAGGCTAAATCGCTAGCTCTAGTGCCAGCATTTCTGCAATCGCCGATTTACCAACACCAGCCTCACCCACCAATACGGGAGAGTTTTGAATTTCCTGATTCAGAATAACCAACAGACGATGGAATTCTTTATCGCGACCGTATATGGTGTACTTCTGTGGATCTGAGGCAACTTTTGAGGTCAAGTTCTCCGTAAACCGCTCTAAATATGTTGTCTCGTTCGCCATTTATTCCTCCTCACCCACTTTGCGGGCAGCAACCGTTAAATTAAATCCTGTTGGTTCAGTTGCACTTTCGCTGTCTTCTGATTGAGCATCATCTTGGCCGGGTTGTTCACCATCTGATTCTGCATTTGTAATCGATGCAACTTCAGCATCGTTGAATAGGACTTCAAGACCACTAGTTTTTTGATAAGTTTCGATACGTTGCTTAGTAAGACTCGCTTCTTCAGCGAGTTGTTCCTCAATCGCTTCTTGAGCGGTATTATCTTTTTCAATTCCGTCTAACAATGCTTGACGTTGCTTTTGACGTTTGTTGAAATTCATTAGCTTTTCTCCTTGTAAATCAAATTCTGCCATCTGGTTGTATTCGGATACGTCGGCTGCTGGAATAACGTCGGCGTTTAAATCGAATACGGACAAAATGGACATTTGGCCTGTCTCATCATCAACCTCGATTTCAATTTCGAATTGGCTGGTTAAATCTGGGTCACCTGCCGGGAACAAATCATGATAATGTTCTGCCGTCATTAACCCCATAAGATGTTCACCGTCACCAAACGGTACGATTTCAAGGGCATATCGTCCTGTGTGAATGCCGATAGTGGCAATTTGTCCTGTAATTCGTTGGACTGTCATTTATCTACCTCTTCCTGCTGATTGCACTGGTTGCTTAATTTGCGAATCTTGCACCAAATTGTTGTTTTGCGTTCGATTGATTACCTGAGCTTGGCTCTGCTCTCGATACTGCAATTCTCCTTTGGAAAGTCGATCGCTTAAAAAATTTGTGACGGATGTAGAAGCTCGCGTCACTTCACCCATAATTTGTTCAAAGTTGCGATCCGCGTCAGCTTCATGCTTTTTAGCATAGTCAGTCTTTGCTTGTTCAAATGCCCTTGGTGTGTAGTAATCAAGGTGTAAGTGACCATCATTGTCTTTTCGTTGGCGAACAACAATAAGGTTTGGATCCGCAACGTCTTTTGGTCCACCTTCAGGCATTTTTGCAACCTTCACGTCGGCCAATGTTACGTTCTCATTCACACGGTTTCCTTGTTCACCATGCGCGAGATTAAAGGCATGATTCTTTTCGTTGATGACTTCAAGAGTTGCAACGGATCCTTTGATGGCTTGGGCGGGATTTAGCTCTTTACTGCGAGAAAACCATGAGTTCATATAGCGTTCGCTCACCTCACCAGGCTCGATTCCCATGTTTTTTAGCACGACGTAGGCTGTCATTTCGGCTTGAACTTCTTTAACGCCCTGGGACAATTGACTGGCTTCTACGGTTGAATGCAATGCAGCGTGTCCAACTTCATGAGCCAACGTTGCAATTTTGTCAGTCAAAGGCAAATCATCACGAATCAAGATGGCTTGCTTCCCGTTTTCGTCCCGATTTCGCATGAATACACCTTTGGCAATGCCATTGTTGTCCAATTGCCCTTTATGGCTAATTTGGTCACGTAAAGGTGCCACAGTCTGTTTGTCATAAACAACAACGTCATGTTCACCTGCGTACTGAATTAGCGCGTTGTAGACGTTTTCTAAGTGTTCAACAGATTGATCAGTGGCAAGGTCAATTGGGCGGTTAGGCAATAGCTTTGGTAATTGATCTAGCGTTGCATTGGTTTGTTTAACATCAAATACTGTTTCGATTGGATAGTAGTTCAATGAAGTTGTCTTAAGTTGGCCTGCCTCAGCGGCCTTCTTTTGGGCATCGGTGGCGTCACGCCAATAAATTGGTTGCCCTTTTTCATCGATGATTGTGCGCAGTTGCGTCGGTGCAGCAAAAATTTTAATTCCTTTTTCGCCTTTATTAACCTGAATACCATCTTTTGCCCATTGTTTGTAGCCTCGTACGAGTGTTGCTTCATGGTTTTGGGCATAAATTAATATTGAATTACGGGGAGAAAAATTACCGCCGATAGCGATAAAGTCCAAATACTTTTTAATTTCACCGGGATCATCCTTATATGCTTTTACTTTTGCAAGCGCATCTTGGATGATAGTTTCATTTTGCTTACGAATCTTTGCTTTACGTTCGGCACGTGACGCAGCAGTACGATGTCTCTTACCCAGTTGTCCAGTTGATACTTGTCGGGTATCTAACGTTGCTGTCTTTTCTTTCTTTAGTTGATCAGTTTGCTGCCTTGCTTCTGCGGTAGTTTCTACCAGAACAGACTTTGAACGATCAACGTTATTTGCTTCGTTTAGCTCGGCATTTTGTGCCGCATATGCCTCAAGTGTTGCTAACCGTCGCTCACTTGCAGCCATGTCCATATCTCGATAGCCACGTTTTCCGGCTTGTAGTTGTTCATTCCAGTCCTTCCCCTGAACTGGAATGCGTCGAATCATATTTAAGTTTTCATACTCAACGGCGTTCATGCGCTTCGCAAATTGATAACCCGCCAGATCATTATCTGTTGCAATAATTAAGTCAGACGGCGTGCGATTAGACGTTTCGAACATACAATTCATTGTTGACCAGACCTTATGCTGCTTGAGACCTGACATTGACAAAATCGTTGCATTCTCTTTAGCCAGTGAGCTTAAGTTTTGCTGCGTATAACTTAGTGCGTCAATTGGCGTTTCAAAGACGTAAAGCTTTTCGCTACCATCACCGAACTTAAAATTAAATCCAAAATTATCCTCGTCCGAGCCACCAGCAATACGTTTCTCAGTGCCACGATGCTCAAATTTTTCAAAGTTGATTTCAGTACCCTGAATATCAGCACCCACGACTTTATTATTTGAATCAAACCAGGGAAAAATCACTGGTGCGGACACACGTTCTCCTGTGGCCTTGTCCTTGTATGACACGCCCTGTTGCACGAATCCGGCCGTTGCTAGTCGTTCAACAAATGTTGCATCCAACATACGAACGTCAACGAGATAAGCCTTGGCCGTCTCTTGATTTTTAGATAGACGCCACTTAGAGAAATCAAAATTGTACGACTTGGCGGCCGGACGCTGGTACTTCTCATTCACGTCAATGTTTTCACCTTGTAAGTAACGGGCATAGGCTAATCGTTCTTTAAATGCTGTCTTCAAATCCACCTGATTGTACTCTTTAATAAATGCCACCAAATCACCACCAACTTGACGAGAATTCCAATAGAAGGAGTTCTTGGACATGTCTACCACGAGACTATCGTGGTCAAGTAGCGCCAATTGACGACGTGATGTTTGCTTATATTCGATGCCACGCCAATCTAAATATCCTTGAATTGGTAACGACTTCAACACTTGCTTTTGCTCATTAGTTAGTACCGCCATTGCTGTTACCTCCTACCATTGGTTCGGATTGGTCATGTGTGACCTTAGGTGCATCACTGTCGTCCTTAACTGGGACATAAGCTGGCATATCGGCCAATAAATCGGTAGCTTGAGTTACGTCAGTTGTACCAAAGTACTTCATCAGCTTTTCTCCCAGTTCGGCCTTAGCTTCCGTCTTGGCTGCTTCCAACTCCTTTTGGGTTTGGTGCAACTTTAGTTGCATTGTTGCTACTTGTTCTTCCAATTTCTTAATTTGCTTTTTTGTTGCCATGTCATTGACCCCTGCTTTCCTTAATGATTTACATTTTCAGTATAGAAAAGATTAGTAGTGAAAAATGAAAGTGGCGGAAATGAAAAAAGCCCCTGGAAACAATGCTCCAGAGGCAAAATGAATGCTACAAATTTTAATGATTGTTCCGGGAAAATAACCGTCATTACTAACTTCCACGTGTATTTAAAACAATAAGTGATACAGTATACGCATGACTATACTCATAAACATGTTTAGAAGTATACGTATTAGTATACTGTGACGTATAATGTTAAGTATACGTTAAGGTATACTCATAAACATGTTATATAGTATACGCACTAGAAAATAAGCGATATAATAGTATTTGTAATAAGTTGAGTAACCCGAAAATCACCATCATGTTAGTTTCGTTTTGACAGATTAGACTACAAAATAGGATGGTAAATTACGATGAAAATTATTACTTTTTCTGCTTCTAAGGGTGGCGTTGGAAAGACTACACTAACATACAACTGGGGAACTTGGTTGGCTCGTCAAGGACATAAAGTGCTCCTTATCGACGCAGATTATCAAGCAAACTTGAGTTCGACATTTGATCTCTTGACTAAGAAGCGTACATTATTTGATGCGATTATGATGGGCAATTCGGAGGTTCGCAAGATTGATGAAAATCTATGCATTCTCCCGGCCTCACCAGATTTGGATCAAATTGAAACGTTACTACAACCTGAAATGTATCGTGAATATAAGATGCTTCAGTGGATGCGCACTAACCGTCACGAATTGGAGACATTTGATTTCATTATTATTGATACGCACCCTGATTTTGGTACGTTAACTAAGAATATGATTGCGGTTAGTGATTATGTGGTTGTACCACTAGAACCATCCGAATATGGGTTCCAACAATCAAAGAATCAATTTGAACAGCGTATGCAGGTATTCCGTGAAGATGCTACTGACCCTCGTACAGGCGTTTCGGATATTACTGCTAAGGTTTTGTTTGTCGGTAATAAAGTTGAACCACAAACCAATTCTTCTAAATCCTTTGAAGAAGTTATGCGTGAACTACCTAACGCAGTTGCATTGCTTAATAAGCGTGAGCCGTTTAAGCTTTCAACGTTATTTAAGACACCAATTGTAGATATGACAGCAGCAGATTTGCGTTCTTATAAAGGCTTTGTGGATCAATATGAGCCCGAATTTCAAGCACTTTTAGATGCAGTCATGCTGGATGAAGTCTGATAATATACGCAAAAACATGATTAAACGTATACGATAGCGTATAATGTTAAGCATACTATTACGTATACTTATGGACATAATGTTGCGTATACGACTTACTGGGAGGAAAAAAGAAGATGGCTATTGATAATAAAACTCGATTTGATAATGCGATGCGTGAAAATGATAAGGCTGCTAAGGAGCAGTTTTCTGAAGTGTTTTCTGAAGATACCTCATCATCATTGTTGCCAGATGGATTTGATCCATCTAAGGTGGTCGCTCAAAAGGCTGAACGTAAAGCTTCCGTTTCAATTACAATGACTCCATCAATGAAGAAAGATTTAACCAAGTTGGCAAAACAAAATGGGTTCCGATCAATGTCAGCATACGTAACCAAGTTGTTAGATGGCGTCATTGAAGCAAGTAACTTGCACAAATAAAATCTAAAAATCAGATTGAAAAGCCGGGATCAACGCCCGGCTTTTTGTTGTGCATCTAACACGATAAATGATATTTTCTGTTATACGTATACGCTTAATTATAGTTATAAGTATACTATTGCGTATACTTGACATTATACGATTAAGCATATTGTTGCGTATACTAGTTAATATGTATTGACTTGAGTACTTGAAAATATAACGATTTAAACAAAAAAGTCCACTAGCCGGATATGAACTAGTGAACAATAAAATACTCGATTCGCATCAATTTAATTGAGTAATAATTTTGCATAACATATTACAGACACACAAAATAAAGGACTTACAACTCAGTTTACGACCGAGTTTTTATAGAGAGTAGAGTGTTTTTTAGATGCAACGTAATTATGCCACTGTCAACGCAACATGTTAAATCTTTAACACTCCACACACTCAAAAACTAACCCGGCAACCATGATCCATTATGAACCTAAATAACTTAAGCACTAGGCCCAATGTTCCTGTATAATAATTTGCGTAGCAAAGTTCTGCTGCCAAAGTTCGAGAAGGCTGCTTTTTGAAAGTGAGGTAACTCATAATGCTTTTAATTGCAGCCGTGCTGGTTCTTTCTTTAATCGGTTTCGGCATCATTGCGGTTTGTACCGCCCCGCCAGAACGACGTTCACGTGTCGCTCTACGCATTGTTGATGTTATAGCTACATTGCTTAACCCATTCGCCATACGGCGTTTGGTTAACAATCGTGGCCATCCAAAAAACTGTAAAGAAAAACCCGCTAATCGAAAGTTTGGTCACCGAGATTAGCGAGCGTTTTTCTTAAACGTCTAACGCAAAGCCTTCTCGGACTTTGCTACATCCATAGTATACAACAAAAGGTAACCAGATACCAATTCTGAGTTACCTTTTTTATTTAGCGTTATGGGGTACTGTACGGGCTGAAAATCAGATGAGAAATCCACATATGAATAAACATGTTTAACCGTATACGTACTGTTATACGCTATCGTATACGGTTAAGTATAACAGCTGTTTTGTTTGATGAATCAACTGGAGCCATCGTTAGTTAGATAGTGTTCTTAAAGAAAAAACCGTTAATCATGTGTGCTATCAGTCATGAAAAACGAGTTAATCTTTACTTATAGAAACGCAAATTCTAATCTGATTTTGCTACAAAGTTAGTATACAATACCATTCGACATTACCTATTTAATGGCGGCCCACCATAGATTATGCAATGGTATCTCAGATTCACCAATAATAACGCCGTTTTCAGTGTACCCCTTAACAATTCTTTGCTCTTATGATAGTTTTACGGACAGATTTTCTTCTGCCCTGTAGACTAATCGCATAGGAGAATTTTTAATATGATTCGATATAAAAAAGAATTTAAGTAGTCTTTAGTTGAAATGCACAACCAAGGCCGTTCATATACTGAGTTATCGGCTGAATACGGACCGTCGGTAGACTCAATCCGTAACTGGGTCAAGGTGTATACGGTCCACGAAGTGGACGGAGAAAAATGGACGCAAGCTGATGTAAACGCCTTACAAAAGGAAAACGCCAAACTTCGCGAAGAACTTGAGATTTTAAAACGATCCGCGGTGTTGCTTTCGAAGTACAACTAACGCAAAATCGCGAGTTAGGACTGGAAATCATTGACCGTTCGCTCGCAATGGGACACCGCATAACAAGCGTTTTATCAGCTTTGAACATAGCTCGAAGCACTTATTATCAATGGAAAAACTGGCAACCTAGTCAACAGAAACACGTCGCAACGCTCTTAAAACGGCAATTAAATCTATCTACAACACCAATCGTGGCATCTACGGCTACCGACGCATCGCTGCATTTTTGCGGTTCATTTTGCACATTGAAGTTGGCGATCGTTTGGTTTGGGAGCTCATGAAGGGATTGGATGATTTGAGTGAGGTTCTAACGACTGACAGCACTTACATCCAACTGATGAATCATGATTGGGTTTACTTGGCGACAGTCTACGTTTCCGAAAACCGCCGAGTCGTCTCATATGGGTTGAGCTCGGATATGACCAAGAAATTCGCAACATCTGTTGTCGTTAAGGCTCTAAGCGCCAACGGCAAACCAAAGATGATTCATAGCGATATGGGAAGCCAATACACTTCTAGTCTATTCGAAGGAACGTTACAAAACGCTGGGGTAGTTCATTCTTACTCGCGCAAGGGGCATACTTAGGACAACGCGCGTATCGAGAGCTTCCATTCACTCATCAAGCGTGAGCTGATTTATCACGAAGACTACAGGACTATTGATGATGTCAGGGCGTCCGTCAAATGGTACGTGAACTGGTACAACTATGAACGTATTAATTCACGCACTGAGTGGCTTCGAGCCGCATAGACCAATGTCTAATTTACTTAATCTCGGTTATCGGCACTAGCCGGTACGACGCCGTTTATAAGCCGTCACTTGTGAATTTCAAAAATTCGCCTTGTGAAGGCTTATTTACTGCACGCTACAACTTGTGAAATCCGGCCGGTTCACAATCTATACCACTTGTTTTCTCTCACCAGCGGGGCCGAGCCCTGCTCCACCTACAAAAACACCCAGAAATCACGCCGTTTTAGGCTGAAATCCGGGTTCTGAAAAAATTCCGGGGGGGGGGTACCGGCACCTCTCGGTGCCGAAAAAAACTGTCTATAATCTTGACATTAGCGCCGGTACACGAGTACATCCGCTTACGTTGTAGACGTGTTGCAACAGATTGTTGATCTTCAAAAGTGAGGTCTACTATGATAACACATGAATTAAAGATATTGCCTGAGTATTTTGAACCCGCATTAGCGGGACGTAAGAATTTTGAGATTCGATACAATGATCGTAATTACCAGATTGGGGACACAATTATTTTGCGAGAATGGATTAATGGAAAGTATACAGGCCGTGAATTGAAACGCGAGATTCAATACTTGACGGACTATCAACAAAAAGACGGATACGTTGTAATGAACTTATTCAACGCTGAGTAACTTCGCATATAAATTACAAAAAGCGATTGACTACACAAATGTAAGTCAATCGCTTTTTATAATTTATTTTTCTATATACACAAAAGACTGCGGCGCGGATTTTAATCCTAATTGATTTAAAGTTTTAGGCTCTGAGTATTCTTCAAATTTTTCAAATTCAATCGCAATCGCGGTTTCTTTACCATGAAAGTATTGGTCAAAAAAACGCTTTGTAATGCCGGAATGATTTTTTGTTTTTTCCCAAAGAACATCCGGCTTTTCTTCCAAAATTTTGGTAATCGCGAACTCTCCAACTATCTTTGATACAGGGGAACTTTCATAGATAATTACCTTTTCAACGTTTGGTTTCTTGAAGATTCTTTTTCTGAATTCATATTTCTTCTTGCCAAGGCGTATCTCATTGACAAACTCAGGCTTAATAGATAACAAAGCGTCCATCTCGATCTCCTCCTTTACCAATAATTTGAGAGAATTGTTGTTTATTCAATTCAAAAAATCCCCAGTAGGGTTCTGGCTCAATTTTTAAGTTTTTTCTTAACCAATCCAAATTTGGACGCGGAATACTTACTGAGTAGTCGTATACAAACTTAACCATGAATGGGAATTTTTTGGTTTTCCAAAAATTAGTAATTTGCTGATCGGTAAATACTGTACCTGCTCCGATGAACTTTTTATACTCGTCGAATGTGGCGAAATCTGAAATACGTTTGTAATCAACCACTGTTGCAACCGAGGTTATTACACCAGCGTAATTTCCTCCTGTCCTATAGACGGTTAGAATATCACCCTTTGAAATCCCCAATTCGTCCATCGAATGCATCATATTTAAGTATGTTTTGGTAACGGTATTAGATACAGCCTCATCAGCAACTTTAGTTACTTCATTCATTGAGTGACCTTCGCTAAAGAAAAGATCGTGAAACTCTGGATAAATCCCTAAATTAAAAATGCGTTGTGTACCAGTCAAGTTGACCATTGGAAAATCTTTGTAGGGCTCTCCAACAAGTTGTTTAAATCTCTTCACATACACAGACTCACCGTTTTCTTTTTTCCCTTGGTAAATAAATCCAAAACGCTCAAATAGGCGAACTAACTTCTCTTGTTTTTCTGCAAATACCGTGACGTATACTTCTTCAGCGTTGCTGCCACCCTCGACCATACGTCTTAAAACGTAGCTAAGCATTTTATCACCCAAAATGGTACCTGTTGAATTGATTTTAAATGTGCCAATTTTGAATCTAGCTGTCCCATCCATCGACTCACCGGCTGAAAGATCAATTGGTTCACCGGCTTCTTGTTTGACGTAAATAAAAGCCTTTAGCTCAGTCTGATTATTGATTATAAACGCAGGGCTATCAGCATGGTTTTCAAACCAGTTGTCAAAGTTTGGATAGTCCGCCCTTAGACTGTCAAAAAAATTATTGTTCACGTCCAAATCTGAGAATCGAATTTGCCGGATAATATCTCTATTTTTTGAATTTACCATTATAAACTACCCCTTTTTCTATTATGATTTTATCATAATTTCCGAACGTGGGAATTAAATTTAAAATAATATATTCATTCGAGATAGTAACGTCGTCATATGTGCAAAATTGTTTCAAGACCATTCTTACCAGTAAGTCCGCGCTCAATGTTTTGACGCTTAATTTTTGTATTATCAATGGCTGCTAAGTATTCCGAAGCATTATGCATAGCCAGAGTTAGATTTTTAATTGCATCTTTCAATTTTGGAAGTTTGCCACTTTTGATTTCGTAAAGTGTAGTTTCATCAAAAGCAAACCTAATTCTCCAATAAAATTCTAAATCAAAATTTTGCGGGTTGTTATTGATTGATTTAGTAAGATAATCAACTTGTTCAACAGTCATGTCATAGTCTCGATATGGACCTGTAGAACTTAAAATTAATTGGAGCAACTTTTCTTCCGGGTCTTTTGGCTGGCTACGTATCCAAACGTCCAACGCCACTTCAAAAATTTTTTTCACTTTGGAAATTTCGCTTTCAGGAAGAATATCATCATATAGGGGCCAAGGTATTACCTGTTTAGGATCGTGATTTTCATTTTTAGCTTTATTCATGAGCTCTGTAAAAATTCTCGATAGGTGGTATTCGTATATGTATGGAGATAAAAACCATCCATTTGCTTCTGTACCGGTTGTTGTTATCAAAAATTCAATCCACTTGTTGAAATCATGAGTCGAATATATTGACAAAGTATTGCTAGATAACTCCTTTTCGAAAGAACATAGTATTTTACGTTCTTCGTCTATAAGAACAGAATCATTATTTTCCTTAAACCAGGTTTGACCAATTGAATAAAGAGTATCAACGCGATTTCGTTCAGCTTCTAAATCTTTGCTTGTCGTATCAACTAATTCTTTGAAGAACTTTTCATTTGTGTCGTCCCTTTGCCCTAGAATCAAATAATTAAGGATTGGCTTTTCCAACGATGGAAGCAGTGACCTTTGTCCAGGACGGAAAAAGGTTTCTGACTCGCCGTGAAGTATTGACAGTAATGGTCTAGCCATCTTTTCATAAGCATCCCAAAGCCTGTGTTCTGGGACATTTGCCTCAGACACGTTAGAAATGCTGTTTTTTGAAGTGCTGTTTTCCATTAACAGCTCGCCAATATTATTGCCGTTAATTTGTGCTTCTATATCAAGTATTGAAATAGTAAAAATTATAGGAAGATACTGAGTTTGCAATCGTTCTAGTACAGCAAACTCGTTATCTAAATCAACAGAGTATCGGGTGACCTCCCTAAAAAAACTAACATACTGGTGTATTGCCCTTTGTGAATGTCTTAAATTTTTAAGTTCTTGAATTTACAATTCAAGTGCAACACTAAGCTAAATAAAAACTGACTCATAATGAACCAGCGTAAAATGTAGTTTGTCTAGAACATACAGAACGCGAGGAAACATTATGAGTCATTATCATCAGCTTACCGCATTTGATCGCGGACGTATAGAAGTTTTACTCAGAGAAGGGTTGTCAATGCGTAGCATTGCAAAAGAAATTGGTAGAAGCGCTTCGACAATCTCTCGTGAGATTGCCCGCTGTGTTGGCTCAACTTATGAAGCTGAGGATGCCGATCAAAAGCACATGCTTGCTCGAACGAAGTCGCATAAACACCGAAAGTTAGATAACACTGAACTGCGAGAACTAGTTATATATGGAATTAATCAAAAACATTGGTCGCCTGAACAGATAGCTGGTCGACTAAAGATATCAAAAGGTCATACGATTATTAGCGCAAATACAATCTACCGAGCGATTTATAGAGATAACTTGGGCCAGCCGGTGAAAAGTCACAAAGCTCGGGGCATTGCTCGTGCGCTTCGGCATAGAGGAAAAACTCGACATACTAAAGGTCATGTCGAGCGTCGAGGTAAGATTAGAATTCCAAATACGATTGACGAGCGACCTGCAGAAGCAGGTTGTCGCTCTCGAATTGGAGATTGGGAACTGGACACTGTTATTGGCCGTAAAGGCGGTCAAGTATTGGTCACAATGGTTGATAGGAAGACCAGAATATTACTTTCAAAACGAGCGGCATCAAAGAAAACCGTCGATGTTATGAGAATCATAGGTTCAATGCTAGATTCCCTTCCAACTAGTCAGATACAGACTTTAACTCCAGACCGCGGAAATGAATTCAGTGCGCAAGATGAGATAACAAAGAAATTCGATGTCCAGTTTTACTTTCCTGATCCCCACGCTCCATGGCAACGTGGGACCAACGAAAATACAAATGGGCTAATCCGTGAGTACGTCCCTAAAGGGACTGCAATCGAAGATTATTCAGACGAATACATTGAACAAATGGTTGAGCAAATTAATAGCCGACCTCGAAAGCTTTTCGGCTGGAGATCGGCTAAAGAATATTATTTATCTCAAGTGTTCCGGTTGAATTGACAATTCACCTTTAAAAAATTGCCCTCCATCTAGTCCGTAAAAATCAGATTCATCTAGCTTGTCTCCTATCTTTTCCAAAGGTGCCACCATGGCTGCACTATACCTTGAAAAATAATCATCATGTTGACGGTTTAAAATATCGTTAGCAATGGATTTAAGTGTTGCTTTATAGGTTGGTCTGTACTGTATTAAACGCCCAATATACTTTTCTCGCACTTCTTGGAACCATGGGGCGACAGCATCATTTTGATTGGTTTCTAAATCCACGTCTTTTTGCACGCCCGTACTTTTGGAATCGTTCAGAATGTTTCGCTCAGAAGAAATCAGAATAACTTTTGCAGCTTGTAAGTGAACATAGTTTTCTAATAATTCTCCTAAAACTGCACGTGAGGTGGCAACATTAGTGATTCTTCAAAATCATCGACTACGAGTACCAATCGTTGTTGGGAAATTTTTGTCAGAAGTTTATTTGCAAAGCTATTAACCGCATTTTTCCCGACGTTTTTAGCTGCATCTATTTTTTTGTCTGATCCCGCCATGCTTAAGATTAAATTCAACCCGTCTGAAGACAAAATATTACTTGCCATAGTTAGCGTTTTAAACGCTAATTTTTTTGTGCTGTCATCATTTTTAATCAACTCAGCTATGAGCTTTTCCGTTAGTCGCTGTTTAAACTCTTCAATACTACCCACGCCATTAGCGGATACACTGACATAAATATGTCCGCCATCTATTTCGTGGGTATTTCTTTGTTTTGCGATGAATTTTTCGATGAAGTATGTTTTGCCTGAACCCCACGAACCATTGAATTGTAATATAAACTGATCTGACTCATCCTCAATGTAATCCTTCAAAATTCTTCCGTAATCAACCATTGCTGCTTTTCTCCCCTGTCGGTTTCTAAGTCAACACCATACATAACTTATAAGTAAAATGCCACATTTTAATTTTACCACCGCTTAAATTTCCTTCATCACTTCATATGATATTCGTTACCCATTATGTATGCGACCCCAGGCCCCACGAAAACGTGGGGATCTGATAACTGGCATGCGCCAGACTACCTGTTATATCTGTCTTCTCTCTTATGAGCCGATTATTTATAACATGCAGCAGAGACACTAAGCGATGCACGCTAAGTGTCTCTAGGTGAATTTGCAAGGCACCACTTCGTTCGGCTACACCGTCCTTGCAAATTCACCCGCTACATGAAATAAATTTCACGTCTCAACGAGATAAGCCAGCTACAACAGGCAGTAGCCGGTACAAAGCCAAGGGTGACAAAAATATTATGTGGAGGTGCGTCTGTATGAAGCACAACAAAATGTCGGATAAGTATTTCCTTGAACAAGCCAAGGCTTTTTTGGAGAGCCATGGAACAGTCAAGCTATCGTTTGGAAACGGTTATGCCCTATTGGTCGATAACACTAATAATCCAGTCATGTTTGAGGTCGGACTTTACGAAGAAGATTACGAGGGCAAGTTGGGTAACAAGGTGATGATTGCAACCCGTATCCCCCGCCCTCGTCACGGTAAGGCGTCGAAATTCCTAACATGGCTAACACTATCAGACTTGCAAACGCTACGTCGATTTTACGGTCAATTCTACTAGGAGGTCGAAACATGGCACGACAATACTACGACGATTTTTCAAAGCTAACTTTGGATAAGATGTCCCAATCAATCTCTGATATGACTTACCAATACAAGGAAACCCGCGTCCCAAAGAAGCACTACAAGGCAATGCTTTCAAAGGGTTACGAGGAAATTGTAGAAGCAAGCGTATCAATTAACCTAGTGAATACCATTCACAGCACCCTCGCCAGCCTACAAAAGGAAAGCCCTAAGTTGTTCTATCAAGCTTTGCTATTACTGGATATGGCCGTCAAGCCGTCTACAATTGCCCCTGATGAATATCAGGCAATGGAGCACGTTTGGAGTGTCCGAGAAACAAACAAATCTAAGCAAATGTTAGACCCTAAGTATTTGGAGTTATTTAAGACTACCAAAGAAAACGGCTTGCAATTCACACTTAACCCAAAGGAGGACGACGAATGAGTACACGTGCGAATGTTGGCGTATTGCAAAAAGGCGGGACGGTCAAGGTGATTTACAGCCATTGGGACGGATACCCTGATTACCTTTTGAAAACTCTAAAAAGTTATTACAACTCATTGGAGAAAGCCACGGCTTTAATCAATTTAGGTGACGCAAGTTACATTGGACGTTATATCGAACCGAGTGAGGGCGTAAAACTGTTTGGTTTTGATTTTATGCCAGACCTTCCAGAATACGCTGAACAGCTTGCCAAACTACCAGCGGAGCAAGTTCGACGTATCAAGGATGAGTATCAATCGTTCGACTATTCAAGATTTTACGGACGAGACAGAGGCGAAACTGGTGTAGACGCAGTGATTTATTCAAGCATTGATGAATGGTTGAATAACTTAGGAGCCATGATTGAATACGCCTACTTATTTAAAAACGGCAAATGGTTTAACGTTACGCCGAAAGATTGAAATTGAATAAATGTGTCGGCATCCACCCCAACGGGTGGCTCTGCCCTAAACCCCAGCCCCCGCAAGCGGGGATCAAATACTGCCGGCATTCGCCGCCTGGGCGCCCAATACGTCTGTCCCCTCTCTTATGAGCCATCAATTTATATCAGGTAACAGAGGCTCTAAGTGTTACACACTAAGTGCCTCTAGCAGTATTTGCAAGGCATCACTACGTTCGGCTGCGCCGGCTTTGCAAATACCGCCGTTACCTGAAATAAACATCCTGTCTCAACGAGATAGGCCAGCCGCATCAGGCTTGGCCCAGGACAAAAGAAATGCGAGGTTTTGCAATGATTAACAATGTGTATTTTGAAGGTGAAAACATGTTTGTGCAGTTCAACGGCGTATTAGTAGGTCATTTAGCACGTGGATTTGTAAGGATTGCTGATGAAACCGGTTTCATCGGAACGTATACGGCCAATAACGGAGCTAAATTAGATAGCTTCCCAGTAGGTGTAGAAGTTCTAGTAACCGTGGGTAACTATCCACACCTATTGGGCGGTCGAAACACATTTCACAGTGTAGACGTGACGATTAAGTAGATAAGGAGGACTTTAAAATGGCAGTAGTATTTGGACGACAAACAGAAACAACGGTTTATGAGGATTTAGCCATCGCCAACCGCTTCGGTGGAAAGAAAATTTTAGAAACAATTAGACGGTTAAAAGCGTTTGTTAATGACAGCCAAAATCCCATTTACCTGGCTGAATTGGTTGCAGCATTAAACCACAATTTGTGGCATTTCTACGAGATAGGCAACAAAGAATACATGGAGATTTATTCAGAAAACTACGAGTCATTGAATGACCTGTTTTTAAAAAATGGAATATCGCAACCGGCGAACTGAAAACACAGTTTGAACAAGCGTATTCAGAAATTCTTGATTAGAAACATAAGGACAAGGCTTCGGCCTTTTTTCTAATACCCCAGCCCCGCAAGCGGGATCGGATTTGTTTCGCATTCATTTCCGCCATTTTCTCCAGGTTAATTACACCGAATTATTATTATATTTGAAACATCATTTTTTGGGGGGAAAGCGCATGATTAAGACGGTCCAAACACCAAGCGGAAACTTTTCATTCCGTGTTACTAATACCGCGTCCACAGTTTCAATTGTCCTTTCAAGTGATTTATTTACTGAGACGACGTTCAAACTTACAGCTAGCGATTTTGCAATGTCGTTCGTTCAGTATAACTACGTTGCCAATTTAATAGCAGAACAATTTGAGTCTCGCATGCCCTTAGTGAATTTTCTAAACCAACTTTCCATCATCACACAAGGTTCATTACGAAACTGGATTATTCAATAGGAGGCTTTGCCTCATTCCCCCAGCCCCCACTGGGGTTCTAATTACATACCACCGCCCTTATGATCGTTGCTTGTCACATTGCCGAGCTAACAATACATCAAGGAGTGTGCCTAAACGCTAAAGCGTAAAAGCACACTAGTTCAAAACACAAGGGTATATAAACGGCTTTGCCGCCCTTGTGTTCTGAACTTCCTTGACGTAATGCTATCACGTCAACATGACAAATTAAGCAACGACCATAAAGGCCGGGAGAAAACGGAGAAACTAAAAATGAACAAGACCCTATTTGAAAAAGCCCAAGCATTTTTAAAGTCAGACGGGACCGAACCAATGATTGTGAATGAGACTATAGCCATCTGGGCCGATATGGAACCCGAAGATGGGTACATTTCAATTCGTTCCTGGCGTTTAGACCACAATAAGCGCCCTGTTTCAGCAGATAAGTTTTTAACTAGTTGGGACGGTACACAAGGTATTATCACGGATTTTTTTGAACCAGAAGATATTGTCTTGCTTGCCGAGAAGTATGTCTAATTTATCCGGTCAAATGTGAGCTGACATTTGACCACCCCACACCCCAGGCCCCGCAAGCGGGGGTCAAATCAACTCCTCCACCGCCCACTTTTTACCCATCGTTTCCTTTTGCCAATCCCACAATACGACAGGCAGAGTTACTAAGTGCTAAACGCACAAAGTAACTCTAGTTTCAAACGCAAGGCACCACTACGTTCGGCTTTGCCGACCTTGCGTTTGAAATCCGCCTATCGTTTTGCAGACTCGTCAAAATGAAACAACGATGGTCACAAAAGAGGACCGGGAAAAGTTAAAGGAGGTTTTAAGGATACTAACTGATTTACTTCCCGTCCCGCATTCACGGACGGATACATATGGAAAGTGGGCGCCAAAATAGACCGCAAATTAGCTAACTACTGAATGAGATGCCCGATAAATAGTGCACAAAGCCCTTGGCACCTAGAATGAATGGTTTATAAAGTGCATCCACCATTGCCTGTGGTGATTTTGTCCCAGTCAGTGATAGCCCTTAGAAAGGATTACGAAATATGCGAAAACTATTGTCAGATTTCTCTGATGAACTGCGTGATTCGTTCAATCGTGAGACAAGGTTGCATGGATCACCAAGAAAAATTTGGTATATCGCCCACCAGGATGAACTAGATTCCGTGGGCGTTTCTGAACTGGCCAAGGCCGAATACAAAATTTCCGAAATGCAGCAAGAAACATTTAGTCACCAATTGCAGCGGATTAATGATGACTTTGGGTCATTAACCACGTATATGAGTTACGTCAAAAAGGTTGAAAAGAACCTGTCTGAAGAACAAAAAGCCAGAAACCAAGAAAGCACGGAAAACTTGGAGAATAAATTGGTTGAGTTGGATCGAAAATACGGTTTTTCCTCTCCGTTCTCCACATATGAAAAATGGAGTCCGCTGGATGAAGCGATTGATAAACACTCGGCCGAAACAACTTCGACTGCACAAGAAAGTTTCGAGGGACAAACATGGTTAGACAATCCGTTCAGCGATTCAAACGACTATTCAGTCGTGTCGCCCCAGATGGTTTTTTAAGCATCCACACTGAAGTTTATGAAGATCGCGTGCTTAGACTTGAATTGTTGCAACAGGGAATAATTAAATCCGATGACACGTACACGCGACGCACACAAAGCAAAAATGATAGACGCATAGACAACTAGGAACGCTTGAGCTAAATGATCAAGGAGAAAAATAATGGACAAGGTAACTAAGAACCTACAAAAAATCGCACAAGACCCTAACTATCGCAAGATTTATCAGGAATCAACAGTCGAATCGTAACAAATAATGACTTTCAAAAGGTATTTGATGACTACTTTGTACTAAAGAAGTTATTGCAAGAAACGAATAGTTCATTAAGCGATGACGGTTTGTTTATTGAAACCAGTAGTGTAGCTAAGTACACAGGTTATGGCATTCAAACGATGGTTATCAGGCTCTATGAGCATGACTTGAATTTTGGAGATATTCCCACTTCTCTAGTCATTGTCATATCTACTAGCCTTGCACCAATTGGTCAAGGATTTGCGTTTGCTGCTTTCACAGACGATATTGAAATGATTGCTGGTGGTGTGGGATTTAAGCATTATGCTCTTATGATGAGATTCCGGACTAGTTTTTCTAGTTTGGTAAAATATCATCATAGGAGTATTTTTATTTATGGTTACACGTTATGAAGAGGACTTTAAAAAGTCCATCGTGGAGATGGTTAAAGCGGGCCGTCGGCCCGATGAATTATCCAAGGAATACGGTCCTTCAGCCGATTTAATTCGGAATTGGGTCAAAAAATATGCGCCTGTAGAAGTGAATGGCGAATCAATATCAGCTGATGAATTGAAGAAGTTGCGTAAGGAAAACGCAATTTTGAAAGAAGAGCTCGAAATTTTAAAACGTGCGGCGGTGTTGCTGGCAAAACATTAGTTTTGCGCGGTAGAAGTGTTGTTTTACCAATTATCCACAAAAATTTGGTACAGGGGCACCGCATCACACGCGTTCTGAGTGCTTTGAAAATTCCAATGTCCACTTACTCTGACTGGATCCATTGGGAGCCGAGCGCACAAGAAATACAACACAACAAATTGAGAATTGCCGTCGAATCAATTTACACAGCCAATAAAGGCATTTATGGTTATCGACGAATTGCTAAAACCATGCGCGACTTATTCAAACTAGCAATCAGCGACCGCTTTGTATGGCAATTGATGAGTGAAGCTGGCTTGAAATCGCGTATGCAAAAGCGATATAACAAGCCTACAACAGTCAATGACAAAGATCAGATGCCAAATCTCATTATCAATCTGGATGACCTAAGTGGCGTAATTACAACTGACATTACGTATATCCAGTTGACCGATAAGACATGGGTTTACATGGCTAGTGCATATGATCCGGAAGACCGTAAGGTGCTGTCGTATCGAATCGCAGATACGATGACAGCTCAACTAGCAACCTCAGTAATCGTTAAGGCGCTAAGACGAGGTGAAAAACCACTGTATGTGCATAGCGATATGGGAAGCCAGTATACCAGCGAATTGTTTGAAAATACACTGGAGTCCATAGGTATTAGGCACTCTTACTCCCGTAAAGGGCACCCTTACGATAATGCCCGCATCGAAAGTTTTCACTCGTTACTCAAGAGGGAGCTGATCTACCAACAGGATTTCGAGAGTATCGCTGATGTGCAAGCCGCTGTTGGATGGTACGTCAACTGGTATAACAACAATCGTATATCACTCCGTGATGCCGCCTAGACCAATTTCTAGATGACATAAACGCGATTATACAAATTTGCCTATACACCGGCGTTTACAAGCACTGACTTTGTGAAGTCCAAAAATCACTCTGACAAGTGCTTATTTGCTATACCCTCAGACTTGTGAAATTCAACAAAATCCAAACTAGACCACCGTAACTCCATAGCCTCCGGCAGGCACAGGGGCAAAACCCCTGGACCCCATTAAAAAATGACCCAAAATCTGTACGAAATCACATCAGAGCCTTATTTCAACGATGAAGGAATTGAAGTTGGCTTAGGACTGGATGAAAAGAACAATGAGGTCCCACTTGATTCATCAAAGTTGAAACAAAGATATATGAGCATCAATGTAATTTTGCTCTAAATCCTTACGGAGTGTAGACATCAAAAAGAGCATTGGTGAACAGTTAGTGAATAATGACATTTTTATGTCACGGTTTCTGACTGCTATGCAAAATATGGTTAATTATCGGAGGTAACAATATGTCAAAGACTGAAAATTACGAAGTTAGTAATCCCGGAAATGTTGCTGTTGAGCTATCACAATTCATGGTGGCACTAATTATTAAGAATTATGCTTTCTTCAACGAAGATGGTGAGTTGGTGGAAGACGCTGACGAGTATGAGCCTATCAAGGTAGAGGGCAAGATGATTGGCCCAAAAATTGAAATGACTCGACAACAATTTGACGGCTTAACCGGTAAGCTCTGGCCAGTTAACGACATTAACGACATCTTAACAGCGGGAGGATTTCCAGAAATCAGTATGGACGAAAGTTTTTGGTCGCCCCTTACAGATCGTGAAGTCATTACTGCTTGGTTATATCCCCAGTTGATTAACGTTGTTGATTAGATTTTTGCTTTTTGGAATGTGGCTGCCATAAAAAGATCGCCATTGGATACATTTATATAGGTTTTAAGAATGGAGTATGTATTATGCACAAGAAAATGTACAAGTCAGGTAAAATGTGGGTTGTTTCAACTGTAGTAGCGTTTACCGGAGTAACTGGGACAACAATGGTAGCAAACGCGGATACCGTTTCATCTGTGTCGCAAAAGGAAATTGTATCGGTAGTACCAACTTCTAGTGCATCAACAGACAATCAGCATTATTCAATTGCAATGCCTTCAAGCGCTAGCGTATCAAATCGGGCACTACAAACCGCGGATGATGCTCGTTCTTCTGAAGCAGATGGTCAACAAGTAGCGGATAAGCAAGCGTCAGTTTCAGTCGCTACCTCAAATGTTGCGGTAGCCCAATCAAATGCTGACGTAGCAAATAGTGCGTTAAGTTCAGCAAATGATGCTGTATCTCTTGCACAAAGTGATGTTACTACTGCTTCAAACACTGTAAGTAGCGACCAGACTGCCGTTGTAAATGCAAGCAACAGTGTTCAAGAAATTCAATCAGCAATCACTAATCAACCTAGTGCAATTGCTTCAGCATCTTCAGTTGTCGTTGAAAAGTCTGCGGCCGTTGATAGTGCAAACGCTGCTTTGAATTCAGCGAATGACGCCTTGGCTAAGGGTAATCACCAAGCAGTTACCGATTCTCAAGCTGTAAATGTTGCTTCAAGCAATGCATCATTGGCCAACTCATCTGAGGCAGTTGCAAAGTCGGCAGCCGATAAAACACAAGCTGCCCTAGATCAAGCAAATGCGTTGCAAAATGACGCTGCTTCAGTAATTGCTTCAGACAAACAAGCAATCAATACCGCGCAAGATAAACTCAACCAGGAAGAAAATAAGTTGAATAACACACCTACTAGCATTGCTGCCCTTCCTGTTGCAACACCTGCGGCGACTGGGTCACCACTTACAGCCGCTAACACGATTCAAGAAGTCAACCAATTGCCGGATAAGTTAGTAAGGCCGGATAATGCAGATGCCCACGAATATGATCCGTTCTATTCAAATTGGTATTCATATGATGGTAGCAATGGATTGGATGCCTCTGATATCATTTCAGTTTCAGGAATGACCGATGCACAACAACTAGAGCTGGCCAATTATGAATTGACACTAATTAATTGGTTCCGTGCTCAGAATGGACTATCACCCCTGCACATCACCAACGCATCACAAGCAGCGGCCCTCGTCGAAATGAATAAGCGTTTAGCAACCGCTAATACCAAGAACAACCACTACACGTCAGATTCTTACTTCTCAGACAATAATCGCGGTCATGTGTCTATTGCGCAAAATCTAGGCATGGGACAGTCTACCCCACGTACGATGCTTGAAGCTAAGGTTCAAGTTTTGAATGCCCTAACTGCCATGGCTTATCAAGATGGTGCCCAAGATTGGGGACACCGTGATAATCTGCTAATTGACTCGAACAAAGAGTATGGTAGCACCGCCTACACAAATGCCTTTGGAGCTTACTGGACGCCTGAAGTAGACTTCCTAATGGACTTTTATGTTATGACACCTTATGCCGTTCAACGTAGTGACATGACGGTAACTGACGCTCCTTACGTCAACCAAAACACTGGCTGGATTGCTAACCCAGCTTATGCAAAGCAACAATCAGTAGTAAATCAAGCTAAAACAAACTTAGCTAACGCGCAAAATCAATTAAAAGCGGATACTGAAAACAGCAAGAATGCTACTGCTTTGGTGGAAGTGGCGGCTAAGGCTAATAGCGATGCACAAAGCGCTTTGGACGCGGCTACCAAGGCAGCTAATCAAGCTAATTCAGAACTTGAAACGGCAAAGGCCAAGCTACAAAACACACTTAAGACCATCGAAACCGACAAGAATAAAGTTACTGAAGCAACCCACGCACTAGTAATTGCTAAAGATAATTTAGCTAATGCACAGAAAAAACTTACATTGGTATCTGATACCCAAGCATTACAAACAGAATTGGCTATTCGTCAACAAGCTTTGAAGGCGGCGAATGATCAATTGCAAGAGGATGAAACAGCACTTGCAAACGCTAAACACAATCTTGAAGATGCTCTAGCTACTCAAAGCGTACAAAAGATTGTGCTACAAAAAACACAAAACGAGCTGGAAAGTGCTAAGAGTGCACTACTGAAGGCGCAGCAAGACTTGGACAAAGCCAATGAAGCAGTTGCTTCTGCTGGAAAGGCTGCCCAAGATGCAATTAATGCTTCGAACAAGACAGTCAACACATCAGCCAACAATAATCAACTGGATCAGCAGGTTACAGGAGATTCAAATGTGCTGAAGACGAATGTCGACGACACAGATTTGCTCCCAGTCAGTGTACAACGCGAAGACGATTCAACGGGAACCCTATCTCCTACAAAGTCATCGACTTCCGTTGCACCTAAGCCACTACCACTCGATGTAAAGTTGCCTGAAACGGGGGCATCTCAAAAGTCTACTAACGGTGTTGCAGTCGCCCTGCTCCTAATGAGTGGCTTGTCATTGATTGGTATGAAGAAGCGCGAAAAATAAGTTTTAACCCCGGCTGCGTCCGGGATACATATATCCTAATGGAGGACAAATCATGGCATTTCTAATAATCATGGCAGTCATTATCTTTTTTTCATGGCGATTCATAGCTGCTGCTGTCGGTGGTGCGATTGCATTTTCGATATTCGTTATTCGCCACATTCATTTCATTTTGCCCCTACTGCTGTTCTCTTGGGTATGGTATCGCTTTGGTTTATTGGTGGCAGTGCTGATTACGCTGCTTATAATCATCGCTGGCTATTTTGCCATTATTAATATTATTGAGGCACATACTAATAATGACGCCCCTTATTCTTTGATTATTCAAACCAAAGAACAAAACAAGCTGATTCCAGCACTTAAGGCTACCAAGCCTCAAGATAACTAATCGGCCTATGAAACGAGTGATATAATTTGAAGTATGATTCTATACTTAATTTTGGAGAGAAATGATCATATTTTTACGTAAAGGAGCTTGATACACGATGAATCAGACAGAATGGCAAAAATTAATTACCACACCATTAACAGTGACTAAACCATATTGGTTTGTGCAAACACAGAATGGTACTCGTGTGTACGAAACGGCGAACCGTGATCGGGCGTTGAAGTATGCCAAAAGTAACTCCGTTGGTCACATTATCTTATCCGTGCATGAATCCAAGGGGGTTAATTAATATGAGTGATTCAAAATTTTTCGAACCTATCAATTACAACTTTGCATCGTCAATCAATATGGACGTCAGAATCGAACAACCGGCAAAGAAAAAGTCAGTCGTACCCGATGCACGAACACAACATTTAACCCAACAGGCCCAAAATGAAATAAGTCGCATGAAAATTAAAGCGGCATATGAAGCTCGGTATGCAGCATATAAGATTGAGCGAGACAACGGTAAAAATGATGATGAAATTTCAGAAATCATTGGCCTGAGTGCTCGAACTTTAAAGGGAAATCATTATCACTACCGGTACAATAAGGAAAAAAGAATCGAATCCAAGGCATAGTAAAAGCCCCAGAAACTTCGTTGAGTTTCTGGGGCTTGCTAATTTTATGGGTAGCAGCGGATGACTGTCTAGATCTTACGCTGCTTAGTTCTCTTGATGGGAGAACCAAGGATTAGTTTACACGATTTAAACGCATTGCTCTTATGATAAAAAGTCCATCGTGGAGATGGTTAAAGCGGGCCGTCGGCCCGATGAATTATCCAAGGAATACGGTCCTTCAGCCGATTTCAATTCGGAATTGGGTCAAAAAATATGCGCCTGTAGAAGTGAATGGCGAATCAATATCAGCTGATGAATTGAAGAAGTTGCGTAAGGAAAACGCAATTTTGAAAGAAGAGCTCGAAATTTTAAAACGTGCGGCGGTGTTGCTGGCAAAACATTAGTTTTGCGCGGTAGAAGTGTTGTTTTACCAATTATCCACAAAAATTTGGTACAGGGGCACCGCATCACACGCGTTCTGAGTGCTTTGAAAATTCCAATGTCCACTTACTCTGACTGGATCCATTGGGAGCCGAGCGCACAAGAAATACAACACAACAAATTGAGAATTGCCGTCGAATCAATTTACACAGCCAATAAAGGCATTTATGGTTATCGACGAATTGCTAAAACCATGCGCGACTTATTCAAACTAGCAATCAGCGACCGCTTTGTATGGCAATTGATGAGTGAAGCTGGCTTGAAATCGCGTATGCAAAAGCGATATAACAAGCCTACAACAGTCAATGACAAAGATCAGATGCCAAATCTCATTATCAATCTGGATGACCTAAGTGGCGTAATTACAACTGACATTACGTATATCCAGTTGACCGATAAGACATGGGTTTACATGGCTAGTGCATATGATCCGGAAGACCGTAAGGTGCTGTCGTATCGAATCGCAGATACGATGACAGCTCAACTAGCAACCTCAGTAATCGTTAAGGCGCTAAGACGAGGTGAAAAACCACTGTATGTGCATAGCGATATGGGAAGCCAGTATACCAGCGAATTGTTTGAAAATACACTGGAGTCCATAGGTATTAGGCACTCTTACTCCCGTAAAGGGCACCCTTACGATAATGCCCGCATCGAAAGTTTTCACTCGTTACTCAAGAGGGAGCTGATCTACCAACAGGATTTCGAGAGTATCGCTGATGTGCAAGCCGCTGTTGGATGGTACGTCAACTGGTATAACAACAATCGTATATCACTCCGTGATGCCGCCTAGACCAATTTCTAGATGACATAAACGCGATTATACAAATTTGCCTATACACCGGCGTTTACAAGCACTGACTTTGTGAAGTCCAAAAATCACTCTGACAAGTGCTTATTTGCTATACCCTCAGACTTGTGAAATTCAACAAAATCCAAACTAGACCACCGTAACTCCATAGCCTCCGGCAGGCACAGGGGCAAAACCCCTGGACCCCATTAAAAAATGACCCAAAATCTGTACGAAATCAGGTCATTTTGAAAAATTTTCGTGGTACGAGCCCTAGCGGGCTCTAAAAAGAGGTCCGGAGTCTTGACATCAGAGCCCATTTAGCCAGAATAATACACATGTTATCGTCTAAAACCTTTGTCAGAACGTAATTGTTCTTTAGTCGCATGCTCGGCAGCTTCAGTCATGGTCATATTTTCTAGTTGTGTTTGTTGTCGGATAAATCTATGCATTGTCTCTAAATCGCGCCTAGCACCCCTTTTAAGCCCATTTGCGATACGGTTAAGTGAATTAGCCGCTACGACCGTGACAACGGTTTTCTGGGGTCCCTGTCCACTTGATAACGCATCAAATTTGATGCGTTCGAAAGAACCATCCGCTTCTCGAACATAGTTGGCCCGGCGATTTTTGTCCAGGTCAGTATTATTCGATGAATCAGAATTAGCCGATTTGAAGTTTTCATTGAATTGTCGGTAAATTCGATTGGCCATCTCTTTACGTAAACGTCTATCGTTGCGTTCACTGATAGCGATAATGCTTTGTGAGTGAATTTGTCCATTATCGCGTGTTGCCATCTGATTCAGACGGTTGTTTTCCCTTTGGAAGGCAGCATAATCATCTTTTAAATCATCCGTAAGTAACTTGTTAATCAACTTTTCCATTTGTATATTAGCATCGGCCATTCGACTTTTTTGTGGGTCCGTAACTAATTGATCTGTATTTCCCACTTTCCACCTGCCGCGTAAGTCTTGTGGCAGTAAAACATATATCTTTCGTAAATCCTCGTAATATTTATTGGTCGAATCCAAAACTTCCAATGAATTCTCACGAATGTTGGTTCGTAAATTATCAACACGTTCATAAACCTGATTACGTTTTTCTTTTACCCCTTTACTCATCAGATGCCGCCTGAAGTCGGCAAGTCCTCTATTCTTTTCAGATAGTTTGACAACACCTTTCGGTTCACCAGTCTTGGAATGAAGCATTTCTGGTCGAGTTTCTTTGGACTTTTTCACATACCATAAATGCATGTTCAAGTGATCTGTATCTTGGTGAATGACGCCAAACCAAACAACGTCGTCTGGGCTCTCCCCTAATGGTAAATCCTGTCCATTCTCGAAAAGTCTATTTACAATGTTTTGTTCAGCTTGTTTCAAGGCGTTTTGATCGAGTTCTTTTGTGTCTGGATTGTACAAATCATTTTCAATCAGCCAATCTGCGCGGATTGAGAATGCATGTTCATGAAGTGTGTTCCCGTTATCCTGAGCGGTTTGCAAGTCCTTTTTAAGCTCCGAAATATCATGATCGTTTAAATTGAGTTTTTCAGAATTGAAAAGCGGGTATGTTTCAGTTACGGCATCTGCACGCGTTGCATAACCTTCTTGTGATAGCTGGTTCGAAATATCTATTGTCAATTCTTCGCCGTTGGTTTTATCAACAGGAACGTTATTCTCATTCAGAATAGCCTCGTCCCTTAAACTGTAATCGACCAAATCCGCAAATTTTTGGCCACGTGCGTTTGCCGTTTTAGCCGTTACAAATTGCATTGGCATGATAACCATACCGTTGCCGTGCTCGTTAACAGCAAAGTTGGCTTTACCACCTGTCTTCATACGAAAAAGCCTCCTGTATCTCCGAAAATGAATTGAAATCGTGAGCAACTTTTTTGATCCAGCGACGTACATTTGCTTCAGGCTCATTCAAAATTCTACCAATTGCAGCATACGAAAGATCAAAGTTTTTACTTAGTATATGGCAAAGTTGAGCCATCCAATAATACCTTGGATGGTCCACAACAGGATCGTACACAGGTTCAAAATTTGTTTCGGGCGCGACTGTTTCAGCCTTATAAGTTGGTTCATTAAATTCTAAATTCCTGAGCTGCGTCATAATGCTTTTTAAATCGAAATCTGCCATGTTAATCACCTTAATTGGTCTTTCCGTTTACGAGACAAAAGCACCTTATCATTCCCCCGACGTTTCTTAAAAGTGTTATAGATTTCATTCGACAATGACTCTCTATCCAAATCCGTTGGTAGATGACGCAAGTCACCTTTGGGCATAGTTGATGATTCAACGCCTAACGCTACTAAAAATCCCAACTCATTTTCGATATCACGAAGTCGACGTTCCATCTTTGATTGTTCCGCCATGATAGTGCCCGTTCCCTTTAACTTTTCTGACAGCTGCTCAATTGACAAGCCCGTGTTATTGATATCCAAAATGACATTTACAGCAAAAAATTGCATGGCCAATCTGATGGCGCCGACAGTCCCTGAATATTCTTTTTTGTCCTGGTCAGGAATGACGGGGTTAGTTTCTATCCAATTTGTTAGCAATGTGAATAGCCAAATATCATCTGATCTTTTAAACGATATGTTTTTCCGTTGATTGCTTGCATCAATGTCTTCGCCTAAAAAAGTAGTGATTGCTAAAAGATATTTTGCGAAATCTTTTAACGGCTCAGGAATTTCATTGGATGGAATTTCTTTCCATGGTTCGGTGATTTCAGTCAGACGTGATTGAAATTTTAACCTTGCTTGATTGTGCTCTTTTTTAATATCCATTTGACTGTCCTCCATCTTAAAAAAGCAAAATTTCTTTTGTTGCATACGTGTTAGTTTCAACTTGTAACGGGTGAGTTAACGGGTGAGTATTACTTCGGTCTCTACGCATAAGGAACATTGAATACTCCGGTACATTTAATAATCCTTGTTCGGTTTCAACAATGTACTCCGGAACATATTCTGAATGTACCGATGACAAAACCCGTTTAATTTTTCCATCCATTGCACCGTGGTCTTCAAAATATTTTAGGTACGTGGTTGGAATCAAATGAACCATATCTCCCACTTTAAATTTTGTTTTTAACTTTAATTCGCACATATCTAGTCCCCCCATCATGAAATGATATGTATCCCGGCACGAGCCGGGGTTGATTATTGTTTAGCTGCCAAACCGGTAAGATAGTTAATTTGCCATCCAGGTTCAGCATTAAAAACATAAACGTTAAATTTAATTGAATCGTCTGTAACCGATTGAGCCTCCATCTCAACACCCCTTGGTACTTGTTCCACATTTCTGTAAATAGGCGTAACACGATAACGGACATATCGGTGTGAATCTTTTTTCAAATATTCAGCAACTACGTTTTCAAAATTTTCCATTGACTGTTGATCATCAGTCGTGTGAAGTGCATTGAACGATTTTGTCCCAGTCACGAGATTTTTTGGCTCATTATTCAGGCCCGTGAGCTGATATCCAATTAAATGTGACCTGTTGTAAAGGTACTCACCATCAGAATTTTTATAGACATGATATCCCGAGGGATTGAAAGTTAGTGGCTCCCGTTGAACGGAAGGCATAAGACTTTTGTTCAACATTGCGTTCGCCACTTGGGCGCGACCTTCCCAATCTCTTGGATGAAGTTTTTGCCATGCGCCTTCGGACAGCGATAAATCTTTGACCGTAAAATCGGGTTGATTGTCATTCACTGATATCACCTGAGTTCCAGAAAAATTTAAAGACGAAAGGTTTTGCTTTGTTATTTCCGTTGAGTGAACATCATTATTTGGGGCTTTAATTGTCGGCGCTGTGTTTGTAAAAACGCCACCAAAAATAGTTGCCCTATTGTTGAATAACCAGAGGCCACCAGCGAAAAATAAAATAAGTATGACAAGGGGCCATCGACGTCTTCGCATGTTTAAACCTCTTCTTCTTTAATCATCCAGAAGAACATCAAGCTTGGCATTAATCGTGAGTTCTTCTTCCTGAATTTGCTTAGTGAGCGTGTCAAATGAATCTGACAAATGATTCAATGCTTTAACAATTTCAGAATTATTGCCGTTAAAAGTTTTGGTGAGGGTATTCAAAACCGAAACCATATTATCCAAACGATTTGATGAAAGTTCGATTCCTTTGGCCGCTGCGTTGTCATGTGCGAAGTCGTCTAGAAGCATGACGACGAACGCCGATCGCGAAAGATTAAACTCTTTTGCTCGCTCATCAAGTTGATGCATTGTAAATTCGCTTAGCCCTCGAATATGAATTTCCATTTGTTTTTTCATGTGCTAACCACCTTTCAAGTAGCAAAAAAACTTATTTGATAACAGGTTAAGGGGAAATGATCCCACACCGTGGGATAACCCCGCTGTGCGGGCATTTCTTTTGGGACCACCCTGCAGGTGTCGGGCGTCACTTTTTGGCGCTTTTGACGCCTTTTTTGGTGTCCGGGCGTCAATTTTAGTGCCATTTTGACGCCTTAATTTTGTTACAAATTCTCGTCCCATATGCGAAATTAATATGGCTTTGGCAAATTTACCTGTCCATTTTTGATTGCACTCTGACGTGACTCAAGGTTTGAAATTTTTTGATTGATTGTTTGAATAGTGTCACGCGTTGTGGCAATTTTCTGAGTCAAATCTTGAATCTTGTTCAGATCGTTATCAATAGTTTGTTGATATTTTTGTTGCTCATCAGCTGTTGCGTTTTGCTTTTGAGCACTTTGGAAAGTGATATCTTTCTGAAGTTCTTTGATATCTTTGTTAGCGTTTTTGATTGCCGAATTATTGGCGGCCAACAACTTCTTTTGATCAGTGATATCTGACTTAACCTGGAGAAGAGCCAATTTCTTTTGGTTCATATTGACCAAAGTTTTGTCCGTCTTAAGCTTGTCAGAGTTAACAATAAATGTTGCAATACCATCATCATTTTTCTTAGCTGAAGATTCGGCTGCTCGACTTGATGACAACGCGCTGACCGTATCCGGTGCACTAGATGCCAAAGCATTTGTTTGCTTGTCGGCTACTTTGACTGTCACACTTTGGAAGTTGGGGTTCACGTTGTTGAACAAAATTGCCACGGTATTTTTTGACGTCGGAATAATGTGCATCGTCGCATCTCCGGTCCCATTTCCTTCAATATCCAACTTAATATTTCGTGTGTCAACGGCAGAATCGACGTCGCCTGATCCATTGGCTAAAGCAAATTTAAGCAATAATGTGTTGTTGTCCGGATTGAAAGTTTTAGAAAAAAGCGTTGCTGTTTTTCCTGATGGTCCAAATGATTGTGCTTTGTTTAAGGGTGTGCTGGCAACTGAACTAGGACGAGGTGTGACGTTTGTATAAACAATCAAACCGATACCAGCAACTGTGAACGATAAAAAAATCAGCACCATATTTCGCCGAATTTTGTCGTAAAAGTCATACTTAAAATCATATTTCCATACCTTGTATCGGTTCCAAATCTTGCGAATTCCTTTAAGGCTGGGGTCGATTTTTGGTGCTTTACCTGGACGTTCTTGAATTTTCTGCATGAGTGGCCTCCCTAGTGTTCATAGTCAATAAAGTCATCCGGGATAGAAAAATCTTGTTGAATCGGGGCAAAGTTTTCATTGCTTGTTGGATCATCAACGACAGCTTTTTCTTTTGCCTTAGGAGCGGCCCAAACTTTAAATTGTGTCACAAGATTTGCATAGACGGTTCTTTGTTCGCCATTGGAATTGGTGAACTGCCGCGATTGAATTTCGAACGAAATTTCTAAAATTGTTCCCTTAGTTTTGACAAATTTATTGATCAAATCAGCTGTTTTACCAATGGCTTCGTAGTACAAAAAATTCGTCTTGTCCTTGCTGATGTCTGAATCAATTGCTAATCCAAATGTTACTTTCGACAAATTTTTTTGACCGACGTGTGTGAGTTTTGGTAACACCGATACGCGCCCTACGTGTTGATTAACTTGCATTGTTAAGTCCTCCGTTTTCAATACCATCTTCGTGTTCATAATCGTATGCATTATTCACTGTTGTTACCAAGCTATGCAATTTGTCTTGCATCAACTCCTGCAATGTTGTTCCCAACGGTTTAACAAACTGTGCACCATGCCGGTTTAAAGCATCAATATAGTCTTGTCGTGAAACAGCAAAATACGTCTTACGTATGCTGCGCTCAATCGCGAAAATGTTATCGTGTTTGTCGACTACGAGGTCAGAGTCAAACACTTCAACCTCCCTAGGAAGAAGCACAATATCATACTCACCTAAACCATCTTCTAGCACTTTTCGAGCCCAGATTCCCCGATGAGTTGCCAAGACGTCGCCAAATATATCCAGTTCAATTTGTTCGATGTGTTCACAGGGGAATAACTCTAGTTCTATCTCTTCATAGTCCATATCTCACACCTAATGCTTTAGCTGCAACGCTGAATGTCTCATGTTTTTTCAGCATCCTATTCGAAATCTGTAGAAATGTTTCCTTCGTCATTTTGCCAAGCCATACGGCTTGACCAACCCTAGTTTTAGCCTGTTCCTCCAACAAAATGCGATTCAATTCCGGACGGCTTTCTGATGCAAACAATATTTTCTGTTTGCTGAAATCTAACGCAATATAGACAGTCATCTTGCTACCCCCTCGTATTAAACTCGCCTCTTTGTATTATTCTGTGTCAAAAAGATGTTGACCGAATCTTCTAGACCCTTTCTAAAGTAACCAACAAACTGGCTCTCCACTTTCAAATTTTGACGGGTGTATTCAAACTGTTTGCTAAATAATTTCAACGTCACCTCGGATACAACTTTTTCCCGGCCATACAAGAGTTGTTGATTAATCATGTTTGAGTTGCCCTCGTCTAAAGCTCTTGAGAGCTGCCAGTAAGCATCTGCAACCGCCGACAAAACGTGGTACGCAGTTGTCGGATCTTCGGCTACCATGTCACTCAGATAATCCACGTAATCATTCAGTTCAACTTCGCTCATCAGCAAAACATCAACATCTGCTGCTGTTTTTGTGGTCACGTCATGGACTGCACGCTGCGCGCGTGTGCGCCCTTTAAGTTCATCATCATCATTGCTTACTAGTTCAGTCTGATTAAGATCAGTATAAATAGACTCAGTATAACTAGGTTTCAAATTTTGAAAGTCCGGTTTTTCAATTTTTGAAGTTCCGGAGTTTCGTTTTTTGAAAGTCCGGAGTTTCAAATTTTGAAGTTCCGTGTCATTACTGGGCTCAAACCTGTGGATAACTAATTCGTTAACGTAAATTCGGTTTGGTTTATTTAAACCACTCCGTACTTCCTCAATTAATCCACAATCGGCCAGTTCTTTTTTAATCTTTATCAAGGTTGTGGTCTTTACACCAAGAAATTCTTCTAAAGAATCATTTCCCCAATAAACAAAGAGGTTCCCATCATCATCAACAAACCGAGTGCGTTCTTCAAATGTCTTCGTTTCGTCAATATAGTTCCGGAATGAAAGACCCATTCGGTCATATAGAAGTCCGTAGGCAACTTTTGCTTCAAGCCTGAGTGATTTGTACGCTTCTTCGCGCCACAATGCACGTGGCATTTTCAAAAAATCATCACTCGTTGAGAATGAGTTTACAGAGATTCTTCCCATCTTCCCCACCATCTTTCATTATCGGTTTTCATCAAACCATTCGGCCTGCCTAATTAATTCGTCAGTCGTCATACCCATCGCTGCTGCTAACTCCTTCAGAGTCTCTGGTCGTGGCTGATAATCTACCGACTTAACAGCATTGTTCAAACCACTCTTGGAAAGTTTCAGGTTATTCTTCAACCGAAACTCTCTTTGCGTCATGTAATTATCTTTTAGAAACTTTCGTAAGACATCGCTAACTCCCATACGTCCGTATCCCTTCTATATCATTGTTCTTAGTACCGTTCACTGGAACTTTCTACATTTTTTTAGACCAGGTAAACTGGTCCATTAGAAAAAATATGCAAAAAAATAAGCAAGATATGCAGATTTTTTTGCTGCATTTCTTGCTTATTACCTTAGTATGTTTTAGTGCGCCAAAAAGGTAATCCGTGTATATTAATAGACGATACTGATATTTTGTCATAAACTTAGCGTAAATAACCACAGGAGGGCTAGACTATGTCTCAACTATTACTCGCCGTTCAACCACTGCGTGATGCTGACATTGCGCAACTAACCGAACTTGGCGTGACTGTTACAACACCAGACACAATTAGTGATGATGCTTTGGCTAACGTCACCATTAGCTATGGGTGGTCAGCCACCTTGGGACCAAAAATCCTAGCAACGCCTAATAACCAATTAAAGTGGATTCAAACGATGTCTGCTGGCGTCGACTATATGCCACTAAAGGATTTATCAGAACAAGGGATTCTCTTAACGAATGCTAGTGGCTTAAAGTCTGTGCCGATTGCACAATCTACCGTTGGCTACATGATACATTTTGCCCGTGGCCTCAACGTCTATCAAAACCGTAATCACTGGGAAGAATTCACAGATCAATACATGCTTTCTGAACTCCCTACCGTCATTTTCGGAACAGGTCACATCGGCCAACAAATTGCGCGCTACTTATCAGCCTTTGACACACCAGTCTATGGCGTCAATACATCTGGGCGTCCCGTAGACGGCTTTGACGCCACCTTTAGCATCGACGACTTGTCATCACTACCAGATGTCGCCGTCGTCATCAGCGTGTTACCAGGTACAGATGCAACCAAGCATTTCTTTAACGCAGAAACATTTGCTCACTTCAAGAAGCTGTTTTTGTTTGTTAATGTTGGCCGTGGATCTACTGTCGATCAAGCTGCGTTACTTGATGCGTTAGATAAGCAAGACATTCACTATGCTGCTTTGGACGTTACAGAAGTAGAGCCTATTCCAGATGATTCACCACTCTGGCACCACGAGAATTTGCTCCTGACACAGCACACAACTTGGGCAGAACACGAGTCATCAGGTCGTGCCGGTAATCTTTTCCCACTATTCATGAAGAATTTACCTGACTTTTTAGCAGGTCAACCACTAACGACGAACTTCGTTGATGTCACACGTGGTTATTAATGTAATGACTCTGAAAGGTGCTACATAATGTAGCACCTTTTTTCTTACAGCAAGACACCATATCCGCGAACATCTTCTTTCAACGTCATGTCCTTTGAAAACTCAGCCGCCGCATAAGCCAATAATTGCGCTTCTTTCTTTTCATTGGATAGCGCCAGGGCATCTGCACATTTCATTCGAAGCGTTTGCAAAGCAACCATCTCGTGGTAATTTGTGGTTGTTGGTAGTAACTGTAACGCTTCCGTTACTCGTTCTAAAGCTTTGTCTGCAAACCCACTAACAAGATACATTTCTGCTTGATGGCGATATGTATGTGTAATAACCGATGCCATAGCTACTTGTGTATCCACAGATGATCGACGAATTAATCCGCACGCACGTTCAAAACATTCCGCAGCTAATTCATTCTTATCCTGTGCGGTCCAAGTTGCGCCCATTTCTGTAAATATTTCGATTGTCAGTTCAACCTGGTACTTATCAACATCTCCTAGTGCGACTTGAAGCAGTTGCATAGCCTCAGCCGCTTGCCCATGGTACAAAGCCACACGTGCTCGTAGGACATTGAACTCAGGAATTGCATAGATTGGGATTCGGGTCGTCAACGCCGGATTAAGCAGGGCTTCCTCCGCTTCTTCAATTTGATTTTTTCAATCATGCGACGCACAACGCTTAAGGGTGTTGATGCACTTTCATTAATTTGTGCGATATCTGTTGCGTTTAGTTGCAAACGTTCACACAACTTTTGCAACACCGTCATGTTGGAAACTTCGTCTGTACGTTCGATACGAGACAACAATGATTGGTGGCAAATGCCTTCTGCAACCTCTGCTTGTGAGATTCCCAACTGCTCACGTCGGCGCTTCAAGCTCCCCGATACTAACTTCATAATCTATTCCCCTTGCTTACATAAGATACATTCAGCATAATCGGTTCTTGGTATACTAACAAGCTCACTGTATTGACAGTCAACACCCGTACTTATTAACCTTTCAAACGATTTCTCGTATATAAAATGACGATAATCGCCTATACCACGCCGTTTTTAAATCCACTAATCATGATCTGTTGAAACTCGGAAAAGTCGCTTATGCTAATATTTCATTTTCTAACAATTGCCGTTGTAGCATTCTTTTAAATAGAGAATACACTTTAGCTACTGGGCTCGACACTGTAACAAATAAAAAAGGTGTTATCTGACAAACAGATAACACCTAATCTTTAGTCGATTTAATTGCAAATAAAAAATGGTAGATAAGCATCTACCATCAGTAGCGGAGACAGAGGGATTCGAACCCTCGCGCCAGTTTCCCGACCTACACCCTTAGCAGGGGCGCCTCTTCAGCCTCTTGAGTATGTCCCCATGTCAAAAGTTGAACCTTTCAACCATGGGACTGAGAGGACTCGAACCTCCGACCTCACCCTTATCAGGGGTGCGCTCTAACCAGCTGAGCTACAGTCCCATAAAACAAAAAAGCGGACGACGGGAATCGAACCCGCATTCCCAGCTTGGAAGGCTGGAGCACTAGCCATTGTACTACATCCGCAAAATAATTCAATTTGCTCTTCCGAGCAATGGCGCGGGAGGGAATCGAACCCCCGACACTACGAGCTTCAATCGTATGCTCTACCAACTGAGCTACCGAGCCATTATAACGGTCACAACGGGATTCGAACCCGTGATCTTTCGCGTGACAGGCGAACGTCCTAACCAACTAGACCATGCGACCAAACATTTCTGTTTTAATGATTAACTAAGTTAATCAATTGCGGGAGCAGGATTTGAACCTACGACCTTCGGGTTATGGGCCCGACGAGCTACCAGACTGCTCCATCCCGCGATAATAAATAATAATGATGATTTAACATCAAAGGAGAATGTGGGATTCGAACCCACGCGCCGCTTTCACGACCTGACGGTTTTCAAGACCGTTCCCTTCAGCCAGACTTGGGTAATTCTCCATAAAGACTTAAGGTCTATAATGGACCTTGTTGGACTCGAACCAACGACCGGACGGTTATGAGCCGTCTGCTCTAACCAACTGAGCTAAAGGTCCTTGTTATTTGAGTCAATCGCGGCGGGGGGAATCGAACCCTCGACCTCCCGGGTATGAACCGGACGCTCTAGCCAGCTGAGCTACACCGCGAACTATAACATATTCTGTTATAAATCGGGACGACAGGATTCGAACCTGCGACCCCCTGGTCCCAAACCAGGTGCTCTACCAAGCTGAGCTACGTCCCGAAACGATTAAACTATAATAACAAACTTTCGTTTGTTAATGGACCTAGCAGGACTCGAACCTGCAATACCCGGTTCGTAGCCGGGGTGTTTATCCAATTAGCATATAAGTCCATTAATAAGTGCCGGCTACCGGGATCGAACCGGTACGATGTTTCCATCGCAGGATTTTAAGTCCTGTGCGTCTGCCTATTCCGCCAAGCCGGCAAAAGCGAACAACGGGATTCGAACCCGCGACCTCTACCATGGCAAGGTAGCGTTCTACCAACTGAACTATATTCGCATGATGCCGACTAAAGGACTCGAACCTTCGACCCTCGCTTTACAAGAGCGATGCTCTACCAACTGAGCTAAGTCGGCGTAATAATAATTCACCGGATAACGGAATATTTAGATGTCACCCAAATGGGTCGTCAGGGGCTCGAACCCTGGACCCATGGATTAAAAGTCCACTGCTCTACCAACTGAGCTAACGACCCAATGGACGTTACAGGGATCGAACCTGTGACCCCCTGCTTGTAAGGCAGGTGCTCTCCCAGCTGAGCTAAACGTCCATATGCATCGCGACTTCCTATCCTCGCAGGAAGCGATCCTCCAACTACTTTCGGCGTTACTGAGCTTAACTTCTGTGTTCGGTATGGGAACAGGTGTGACCTCAGTGCCATCGTCACGACACGCACTAATTTAATTAGCATTACGAGATTAATTATCTCAAAACTGAATCATAATGTCAATGTTAAATTCAAACTTCGTTTGAGCCTTACACCACGTTTTCAACTTGGTTAAGTCCTCGAACCATTAGTACTAGTCCGCTCCATGCGTCGCCGCACTTCCACTTCTAGCCTATCTACCTCATCATCTCTGAGGGGTCTTACTTCATAAAGAATGGGAAATCTCATCTCGAGGCGAGTTTCACACTTAGATGCTTTCAGCGTTTATCTCATCCGTACATAGCTACTCAGCGATGCTCCTGGCGGAACAACTGATACACCAGAGGTACGTCCACCCCGGTCCTCTCGTACTAAGGGCAGCTCCTCTCAAATTTCCTACGCCCGCGACGGATAGGGACCGAACTGTCTCACGACGTTCTGAACCCAGCTCGCGTACCGCTTTAATGGGCGAACAGCCCAACCCTTGGGACCGACTACAGCCCCAGGATGCGATGAGCCGACATCGAGGTGCCAAACCTCCCCGTCGATGTGGACTCTTGGGGGAGATAAGCCTGTTATCCCCAGGGTAGCTTTTGTCCGTTGAGCGATGGCCCTTCCATGCGGAACCACCGGATCACTAAGCCCTACTTTCGTACCTGCTCGACTGGTAAGTCTCACAGTCAAGCTCCCTTGTGCCTTTACACTCTGCGAATGATTTCCAACCATTCTGAGGGAACCTTTGGGCGCCTCCGTTACCTTTTAGGAGGCGACCGCCCCAGTCAAACTGCCTGCCAGACACTGTCTTCCACCACGCTTAGTGGTGCGAGTTAGAGTGGTCATACAACGAGGGTAGTATCCCAATGACGCCTCCACCGAAACTAGCGTCCCGGTATCTACGGCTCCTACCTATGCTGTACAAGCTGCACAAACACTCAATATCAAGCTACAGTAAAGCTCCATGGGGTCTTTCCGTCCTGTCGCGGGTAACCCGCATCTTCACGGGTATTTAAATTTCACCGAGTCTCTCGTTGAGACAGTGCCCAGATCGTTACGCCTTTCGTGCGGGTCGGAACTTACCCGACAAGGAATTTCGCTACCTTAGGACCGTTATAGTTACGGCCGCCGTTTACTGGGGCTTCAATTCGTACCTTCACCGAAGCTAAGCACTCCTTTTAACCTTCCAGCACCGGGCAGGCGTCAGCCCCTATACGTCATCTTACGATTTTGCAGAAACCTGTGTTTTTGATAAACAGTCGCCTGGGCCTATTCACTGCGGCTCAGCTTTCGCTGAGCACCCCTTCTCCCGAAGTTACGGGGTCATTTTGCCGAGTTCCTTAACGAGAGTTCACTCGCTCACCTTAGGATGCTCTCCTCGACTACCTGTGTCGGTTTGCGGTACGGGCAGGTAAACACTAACTAGAAGCTTTTCTCGGCAGCGTGACATCACGGACTTCCCTACTTTATTTCGGTCCTCATCATAACTTGTCCTTAAAAGATAAAGCATTTAACTCGATCTAAGACTTATTATTTAACCCAGCATATCCAGCAGCTGGGATCCGTTAGCCTTCTGCGTCCCTCCATCGTTCAAACATGTTCACCTGGTACAGGAATCTCAACCTGTTATCCATCGACTACGCCTCTCGGCCTCGCCTTAGGTCCCGACTAACCCTGGGAGGACGAGCCTTCCCCAGGAAACCTTAGTCATACGGTGGACAGGATTCTCACCTGTCTTTCGCTACTCATACCGGCATTCTCACTTCTAAGCGCTCCACCAGTCCTCACGGTCTGACTTCATCGCCCTTAGAACGCTCTCCTATCGCGCCACTTACGTGGCACCCGTAGTTTCGGTGGTGTGTTTAGCCCCGGTACATTTTCGGCGCAAATCACTCGACTAGTGAGCTATTACGCACTCTTTAAATGGTGGCTGCTTCTAAGCCAACATCCTAGTTGTCTATGCAACTCCACATCCTTTTCCACTTAACACACACTTAGGGACCTTAACTGACGATCTGGGCTGTTCCCCTTTCGACAATGGATCTTATCACTCACTGTCTGACTCCCGGACATACGTGATTGGCATTCGGAGTTTATCTTAATTTGGTAACCCGAGATGGGCCCCGCACCAAAACAGTGCTCTACCTCCAACACGCTACATTCCGAGGCTAGCCCTAAAGCTATTTCGGAGAGAACCAGCTATCTCCAAGTTCGATTGGAATTTCACCGCTACCCACACCTCATCCCAGCATTTTTCAACATGCACGGGTTCGGGCCTCCAGTGCGTTTTACCGCACCTTCACCCTGGACATGGGTAGGTCACCTGGTTTCGGGTCTACAACAACATACTAATTCGCCCATTTCAGACTCGCTTTCGCTACGGCTCCGGTCTTTCCACCTTAACCTTGCATGGTATCGTAACTCGCCGGTTCATTCTACAAAAGGCACGCTATCACCCATTAACGGGCTCTAACTTCTTGTAGGCACATGGTTTCAGGAACTTTTTCACTCCCCTTCCGGGGTGCTTTTCACCTTTCCCTCACGGTACTGGTTCACTATCGGTCACTAGGGAGTATTTAGCCTTGCGAGATGGTCCTCGCGGATTCCGACCGGATTTCACGTGTCCGGCCGTACTCAGGATCCTGACGGGAGGTCAACACTTTTCACATACGGGGCTATCACCCTGTCTCGCTCAGCTTCCCAGCTGATTCTGCTAAATGTTAACTTTGTAACTCCACAATGTCAGTCCTACAACCCCAAAGTGCAAGCACTTTGGTTTGGGCTCTACCGATTTCGCTCGCCGCTACTGACGGTATCGATTTTTCTTTCTATTCCTGTTGCTAATGAGATGTTTCAGTTCACAACGTCTACCTTCAACCTAACTATATATTCATTAGGTGATAACTTGCATAACAAGTTGGGTTCCCCCATTCGGAAATCTCCGGATCAAAGCTTACTTACAGCTCCCCGAAGCATATCGGTGTTAGTCCCGTCCTTCATCGGCTCCTAGTGCCAAGGCATCCACCATGCGCCCTTAATAACTTAACCTATCAACTGACGTTGATGATATAAGTTTGAGTATGTGGCTCAAGGCCACAAGCGATTTTAAACTAATTTAAAAAACTCAAAAAATTACGCGGTGTATTTTTTCGGCTCAATTTATATTGATTAACAATATTAAATGAATTTAAAAATTTACAATTATGATTTAGTTTTCAAAGAACTAATTTCGAGAGAGATAAATCTCTCAAAACTGAATATCGTTTCGTGAATGTGTAGGTTTCCGATTTTCCTTAGAAAGGAGGTGATCCAGCCGCAGGTTCTCCTACGGCTACCTTGTTACGACTTCACCCTAATCATCTGTCCCACCTTAGACGGCTGGCTCCCGAAGGTTACCCCACCGGCTTTGGGTGTTACAAACTCTCATGGTGTGACGGGCGGTGTGTACAAGACCCGGGAACGTATTCACCGCGGCGTGCTGATCCGCGATTACTAGCGATTCCGACTTCATGTAGGCGAGTTGCAGCCTACAATCCGAACTGAGACGTACTTTAAGAGATTAGCTCACCCTCGCGGGTTGGCAACTCGTTGTATACGCCATTGTAGCACGTGTGTAGCCCAGGTCATAAGGGGCATGATGATTTGACGTCATCCCCACCTTCCTCCGGTTTGTCACCGGCAGTCTCACTAGAGTGCCCAACTGAATGCTGGCAACTAGTAATAAGGGTTGCGCTCGTTGCGGGACTTAACCCAACATCTCACGACACGAGCTGACGACAACCATGCACCACCTGTCACCTCGTCCCCGAAGGGAACACTCCATCTCTGGAGTTGTCAAGGGATGTCAAGACCTGGTAAGGTTCTTCGCGTTGCTTCGAATTAAACCACATGCTCCACCGCTTGTGCGGGTCCCCGTCAATTCCTTTGAGTTTCAACCTTGCGGTCGTACTCCCCAGGCGGAGTGCTTAATGCGTTAGCTGCGGCACTTAAGGGCGGAAACCCTCAAACACCTAGCACTCATCGTTTACGGTGTGGACTACCAGGGTATCTAATCCTGTTTGCTACCCACACTTTCGAGCCTCAACGTCAGTTACAGTCCAGAAAGCCGCCTTCGCCACTGGTGTTCTTCCATATATCTACGCATTTCACCGCTACACATGGAGTTCCACTTTCCTCTACTGCACTCAAGTCATCCAGTTTCCAAAGCAATTCCTCAGTTGAGCTGAGGGCTTTCACTTCAGACTTAAATAACCGTCTGCGCTCGCTTTACGCCCAATAAATCCGGATAACGCTTGGAACATACGTATTACCGCGGCTGCTGGCACGTATTTAGCCGTTCCTTTCTGGTAAGATACCGTCACGCATTGAACAGTTACTCTCAATGTCATTCTTCTCTTACAACAGTGTTTTACGAGCCGAAACCCTTCATCACACACGCGGCGTTGCTCCATCAGGCTTTCGCCCATTGTGGAAGATTCCCTACTGCTGCCTCCCGTAGGAGTATGGGCCGTGTCTCAGTCCCATTGTGGCCGATCAGTCTCTCAACTCGGCTATGCATCATCGCCTTGGTAAGCCATTACCTTACCAACTAGCTAATGCACCGCGGGACCATCTCTTAGTGATAGCAGAACCATCTTTTAAATAACAACCATGCGGTTGTCATTGTTATACGGTATTAGCATCTGTTTCCAAATGTTATCCCCTGCTAAGAGGTAGGTTTCCCACGTGTTACTCACCCGTTCGCCACTCTTTGCAATGTTCATCGTCATATCTGAGCAAGCTCTTCAAATCAGTTGAACCACAAAGCGTTCGACTTGCATGTATTAGGCACGCCGCCAGCGTTCATCCTGAGCCAGGATCAAACTCTCAATTTGAAGTTTGAGTATAACTCAATTTTTGTTGTTTAACAGAAGTTAAACGAATTTACTAGCGAATTGACTTCGCAAATGTTTTTGCATCAAGCTTAGCTTGATGACCCTACACATTTGTTTCATCGAAACGATATTCAGTTTTCAAAGAACTATCTCGACATTGCTCATCAGCAACGTTTTATATCTTACCAACTCATGAAGCAGATGTCAACAACTTATTTCAAATTGTTTAAACAACTCATTCACAGTTTGAACATATTTCCCGTCGCAAGCAACTTATATATCATATCGAATTGATTCATGATTGTCAACAACCAATTTCAATTCATTTTGCATTGTTTTGCATGCGAATTAGATTCGTTTGAAAAACTCAACTTGAATATAATACCGAACATCTAAAACAAATGCAAGCCCCAATTTAATCCAATCGTGCAACGCCTGTCATATCGACGTTACGCAGTAAGTCAGCTGCATCCTTCGCATTCATAAACTGTAAGCCAAGTAAGCCAAGACGATCCATATTGAAGTGTGTCGCATCTACTGGTTCAAATGTATACAGTGAAATTAAATCTTCCGCCGACTCCAGACCTTGACCATGCCACGCCGCCAATTCTCCTAGACGAAGATTGTCAATATCAAAGCCAAGTTCATCCTTCATCCCCGTTAATAGCGAACCCAATGCAGTATCACCGTCATGCTTGTGCATCTTAACGGTATAGAAACGTGGCGTTGGTACTTCATCAGTCACCAAGAAGTATGATTGATCATTTCGAGTAAAGACAACTGTTCCTGCAATTAGTGACATTATGCCATCCCCCTTTAATTAGTGAACGTGTGCGTTCAAACGTTGCAATGCTTCCGCAATCATATCATCACGGTTATCAGCAATCGTATCAAAACCGATATTTAAGTGTTGATTAGTCCAGTAATGATGATGCCAGTTATCAACACGTTGGTTTTCACGATCGGTACGTACCTTTTGATTAGCATCCAACACACTACGACGAGACAACGAAATCTTTTCATTATACTGATCGACATCCAGAATCATCACGTCAATCACCTGACCAACGTGCAATTCGTCCCCGACATGTCGAATAAACGCTGAACGACACTCTGAAATATGTATTAGTCCCTGTGTATGATCATCTAGTTGTACAAAAGCCCCGTATGGTTGGATACCTGTAACGGTTCCTTGTACGACCTCACCAATATGATAAGTCATAATAACCTCCTCTAATTAGTTTTCCTTACTATATGTATCTCGGGATTCCCCGAGTGACAACATTATGCAATCGTTGCCTTGATAATTTTGATGTCTTCAAGTGGCTTGTCTGCGTAGTTAACACGAACCTTAGCCATGTCATCAACAACATCCATACCTTCGATAACGTGGCCGAATACAGTGTGACGCTTGTCTAGCCATGGCGTACCACCTTGCTCACCGTATGCTGACACAACTTCATCAGGTACAAGTCCCTTTAGTTGACGCAACATGTTCGCTGGTACACGTGAAGCTTGCACAATAAAGAATTGTGAACCGTTTGTGTTTGGACCAGCGTTCGCCATAGACAAAGCACCACGCAAGTTAAAGACTTCATCTGAGAATTCATCTTCGAAAGAATCGCCCCAAAGTGACTCACCACCCATACCAGTTCCAGTAGGGTCTCCACCTTGAATCATGAAGTCGCTGATTACACGGTGGAAAATAATACCATCGTAGTAACCCTTTTCAATCAAACCAACGAAGTTTTCTACCGTCTTAGGTGCTTGTGCTGGGAATAATTGAATCTTAACCGTACCCTTTGTCGTTTCCAAAACAGCAACTGGGCCATCTACTGCAGCCAAATCAAATTGTGGCAATGCCATATCTTCATTCTCCTCTAAATCTTAAAATTCACTGCTTGTATTATAACATAAACATTAAGACCACTCACACTGCCCCTGAAAACATGGTAAACTAAAGTCTGGTTGTCAACAGACATTCAAACAGATTACTGGGAGTAAACAAATATTATGATGCACATTATCGATTTGTTCCTGCACCTTGATGTTCATTTGAACAATCTGGTTAACGCATGGGGCATTTGGTCATACGTCGCGCTTTTTGCTGTCATCTTCATCGAAACGGGATCAGTTATCTTCCCGTTCTTGCCTGGAGATTCACTACTTTTTGCAGCCGGATCAATTTCAGCATTGCATGGTAGCATCCTTAACCACTGGGTATTAATGATTATGTTCTGGATTTCCGCTGTATCTGGTGACTCATTGAACTTCTTCTTGGGGCGCACGGTTGGGTTGAAATTGGTTAAACACCCGCTACTTGGTCGCTTTATTAAGGACGAACACCTAGCGGAAGCAAACGATTTCTTCGTAAAGCACGGTAAGATGGCTGTTATTTTGGGCCGTTTCTTGCCAATCATTCGTACTTTGGTGCCATTTACGGCTGCCATTTCAGGCTTCAAGTACAAAAACTTTTTGATGCTTGAAGTTATCGCTGCAACTATTTGGGTTGTTGTCGCCGTTGAAGCCGGTTACTACTTCGGTGGTATTCCATTTGTCAGCGAGCACTTCTCATTGGTTATTATCGGTATCTTGGTGGTAACGGCATTGCCTGCTATCATCAGCGCGGTACGTCAATCAATTATCAGCAAGAAGCAAAAGCAAATGAATCAACAATAATAAAAAGGTCGCGTGAACTGAACCCCGTAAGTTGGAGTAAATCTAACTTACGGGGTTTTGTTATGTTTTCAAAGGAAGTACAACTTGAAGCAGTTAGTATGTATCTGAAAGGCGTGCCACCTAAGCAGATACGGAAGAAGTTTGGAATCAAAGGTGACGCCACCATTCTTAATTGGCTAACCAACATTAAGATGCTTGGGATCGAAGGTCTTAATAATCCAAGTCGAAGCAAGACAAACTATTCATACTCCTTTAAAATCAAGGTTATAAGATGGCGATTAGAACATCACGCTTCTCTACCTGTAGCAGCGAAGAAGTTCCGTATACGGACTCCTGCTCAAATTTGGCAGTGGGAACGCGCGTTGGAATCCGGTCGTCTAAAACCTGATAAACGAAGGCGGAACCAAACCATGAATAAGCAAGAACACGACAAGATTAAGAAGCTTGAAGAGAACGAACTACTTCGCATCAAGGTGGCCTATCTGGAAAAACTAGAGGCCTTAGCACAGGAAAAGAAAAAATTACAAACCAAGACAAAGCGGTAGTAATCACTGTGCTAAGGCAAGAATTGAAGTGCAAATTAAAGTTGCTTCTTCAAGTAGCTGAGATGTCTAGCAGTAGTTATCACGATTCGTGCAAGCGTGCGTACAAGGAGTATCCACGTGAGTTGATCGATGCGATTACATCAATTCGTGACGATAACCCCGACTACGGTTATCGTCGTGTCACACAAGAACTTAGTAATCGTGGCTTCAATACCAACCATAAGGTTGTGCTGAAAATCATGAAGATCAATGGGCTTCTCTGTACTGCTTTCAAACGTTTAACACGGAAGTACAATTCTTACGCTGGCACTGTTGGTCACATATCACCAAATCGTGTTAACCGTCGGTTCACAACGGACCGTCCATATCAGAAGGTTCTCACTGACGTCACGGAAGTTCGCTGGGGATCAGGCACAATGGCAGAACGTGCTTATTTCACTGCATATATCGACGTTTATAGTGGTGAAATTCTCACTTGGAATATCGATTTAAATCCAACCGTCGAGTTTGTCACACAGCCGTTAGATGAGCTGCTAGAAAACAGACCAGAGTTGAATTATCGAATGACAATTCACTCTGACCAAGGTTTCCAGTATCAAAATTATGAGTATGTATCACGGTTAAAGACTAACCGTGTGTTCCAAAGCATGAGTCGCAAAGCGACATGCCTAGATAACGCAATGGCTGAGAGTATCTTCCACATCTTGAAGGTAGGAACGGTACATAACAACCACTATCAAAGCTATGACGAATTAAAGTCCGCCATAACTAACTATGTCTATTACTACAACAACAAGCGGATAAAAACAAAACTGGCCGGAAAAACTCCGGTTCAATACCGAAATCTTTCCGACCAGTTATCTGCTTAAACTTCACTCCAATTTTTGGGGTTCAGTTCAGCGATTGGATGTCGCGACCTTTTTTTGTACCTAACTATACAAAAAGACCATCCAAACTAATGGATGGCCTTTTTTAGTGCTATTAGTCAGCCAAGTGCTCGGCTTCCAACTTAGTAGCTTCTTCGTCGATAACAACGTTACCGGCTTCGATTTCTTCAAACGCTTGGCCAATTGGCTTAACTGAGTCAAAGTGAGCCAACGTTGGCAATGCACCTTGCTCCAACTCGTGGGCGCGCTTAGCTCCCAAAGCAATCAACTTGTAACGTGAGTCAACACGTTCCAACAACTTATCAACTGATGGGTATAAAATCATGATTCTAGCTCCTCAATCATTGCAATATATTCTGGCAACACACGGTTAACGCGCAAACGTTCAACCTTGATAATATCCTTAATACGGTCAACCGCCAAAGGTACTTCGTCATTCACGACAGCATAATCATAGTTAGCCATCATACGAATTTCAGCAGTTGCAGCAGAGACACGACGGTCGATAACTTCCATCGCTTCAGTACCGCGACCAATCAAACGTTCCTTCAATGCACCAAGATCAGGTGGCGTCAAGAAGATGTAAGCACCTTCTGGCATCTTTTCCTTCACTTGCAAAGCACCTTGGACATCGATTTCCAATAGGACGTCACGGCCGGCTGCCAAAGTCTTTTCAATAAAACTCTTTGGTGTGCCATAGTAGTTTCCCACGTACTCGGCGTACTCTAACATACCGTCGTTGGCGATTTCTGCCTCAAACTCTTCACGAGTTACGAAGAAATAATCCTCTCCGTCTACTTCACCTGCTCGGGGGTGTCGTGTGGTCATTGAGATTGAATATTGAAAGTCGATGTCTGTTTCTTCAAACAAAGCCTTTCGCACAGTCCCTTTACCAACACCTGACGGACCCGATAGTACGATCAATACGCCACGCTTCATGGTACTCTTACTCCTATCTTTTTCTCTAGCTAATCAATTTTATATTCTACTCGTTTTTTCCGACTTAGACAACAAGAACAACACGGCACTTAGCACGACATCTAAATTAGCTAGGATATATGTGCGACTCACCGTGCCAGTTGGCATCGGTAGCACATTACGATTTTCCTTACCGGCATTAACAATTGCTTCGATAAAGGACGTCAAATCATACTCCGTCAACTTATCAACATCTAACAATCTTGCTAATCGTTCGACCGTCGCTAACCCTTGACCAGCTGGCGTCTCCTTTTGTTCTGGGTCGGCATCACGGCGAATCCACTGTTGCCAAGCCAGCCAGACTGGCAAATCAGTTAGAAGGGCTGCAATTGGCGCTGTCACCGGATTGGTTGCCAACCACTTAACCAATTGACTACCACCCAGCCAGCTAAAATCAACGTCGGCCGGTAACGCATAATAGTAGCCACCTAGTTCACCAAGTACTTGGCGGGTTCTAATTTCACCTAGACGTACGTAAGTCGCACTTAAATCGGGGAAAAAGTCGAGCAGCGGTCCAAACTGCCATGGCGTCCGGATGAAATGAACGACCGCATCATCTGGACGGTCCCAATTTTCAGGCACCCCATCCATGATTGACACCGCATAGATTTCCTTCGCACCATGATCAGCCGCAATATTAATTGGCAAGTTATTCGAGTAACCGCCATCAATGTACTGCTTCCCGTTAATCATGACTGGTGACACAACGGGGTAAAACGCACTCGATGCCAAAATCCAATCGGTCAGTTCGTCAGCTGTGGTGTCATCCGTCACACTATATGGTGCAGCCTTTAGCAATGGAAACTCCGTCGCTACCAGCGTCATTTCTGCCAATCTCGGCGTGGCCAACTCATGTACAACAACCGGGTAAATCAATTCACGCAATAATTCTTTGTTGAAATAGTGTCGTCCGACTAAGTGTGTGGCAATCGTCTTTGTAAAATCAGTTCTAGAAACGCCGACTTCATCAACCTCATACACAACATCTGTCGTTAACGTGTCCCAAGTGTGGTGTGAAATATCGCTATTCAAATGCATAAACGACATCGCATTGATTGACCCAACCGAAACACCCAGTACTTCTTGCGGCACAATACCGCGTGCCTTTAACACATCAAACACACCTGCTTCAAATGCACCATGCGCCCCGCCGCCACCGAGCACTAGCGCAACTGGGTATGAAAAATCGTGCCGATACGTTAACTCAGCAATGCGGTTAAACCCGGCTAACAATGGACTATTTGCCTGATTTGGTGCCACCTTTATCGTTAACGACTTCATGCGTTGCTTACTGAAATAGGTGATTAACTGTTCAAACAAAGCCAAGCGGTCGATTGCTTTCCAACCTAGAGCGCTGATTAGGGTCACATCCCCATCTTGCACACGATAAACTACCGCTCCCTCTACAGTATCGTCATCCGTTACAAATAACAATCCCTGCGCGTCCGCACTTGTCACATTATATCTGTCACGAGCTTCAGCTGCGTCCGCATACATATTCAACAGTTGTCCAAAAGGTGCAATCTGCTGTGGTGTTAATTTACCCACTACTATCGGCATATCTTCACCCTCACTCTCAAAATAATCGTATCTCTATTCTAGTCACTTTATAGTAGCATGCAAGTTTAGCATTTAAAAAAACCAGGACCTAACAGTCCTGGTTAATGTCGTTTATCAGGTGCGGCTTGGTCATGTCGGAGGTCGAAAACTTCCGACATGACCAGTTGCTTTATTCACTACGCTTTGCAACCGCTCGCTGAATCAAATCACGAGCATTCTCCTTAGCCGCTTCAGTTAACTCATCCCCAGACAACATTCTGGCAACTTCATTAACGCGGTCTTCCTCAGAAAGTGTGTGAATACTTGTCTCTGTGCGATCGCCAACCACTTGCTTTTCAATAAAGTAATGGTTATCAGCCACTGCTGCCACTTGTGGCAAGTGTGTAATCGTTAGCACTTGTGAATAGCGACCAATCACCGCAATCTTCTCCGCAATGGCTTGGGCGACACGCCCAGACACACCGGTATCGACTTCGTCAAAGATAATCGATGTAATGCCTTGCTCACGTGAAAAAATGGTCTTCATCGCCAGCATCATTCGGGATAACTCACCACCGGAAGCAATCTTTACCAGCGGCTTAGCACCCTCACCCGGGTTTGTTTGGATGTAGAATTCAACTGCATCCAATCCACCGGCATTCAGTTCCTTCAACTCTGTGATGTGCGCGGAGAACACTGCTTTCTCCATGTACAAATCACTCAGTTGTTCATAAATCTTGGCCGCCAATTGCTTAGCCGCCTTAAGACGCAGTTCATGTAGCTTCGCAGCTAACGTGCGGGCTTTTTGTTCAGCAGCCTCAACTTGTTCGGCTAACTCAGCCGCCGATTGCTCGCCACCACCCATTTCAGCCAATTCCGCATCAACCTTAGCTTGGTGTAACAAGACGTCGGTAATCGTGGCCCCATACTTGCGCTCTAGCGAACGAATCAAGTTCAATCGATCATCAACTTCGCGTAGGCGTTCTTCATCAAACTCCAGACCGTCGCGGACTGATAAAATCTCAGATGCCGCTTCCTGCAGTTCGTAATATGCGCCACGAACCGCCTCAGTTAACGCTGCGTACTTAGGTGACAATTCTTCGATATCTTCCATCGCGCTCATGGCGGTAGAAATCGTCTCTAGTCCATTGTTATCCCAGTCGCCATCCAAAGCTTCATGTGCCTTAGACAACGCCGCCAAAACATCTTGGAAGTTAGTTAGTTCCTGATACTCAGCTTCCAACATTTCTTCTTCGCCTTCGACCAAACTAGCATCCGCCAATTCCTTACTTTGAAAACTTAGCATGTCGAGGCGTTGCGCCCAAGCTTGTTCATCAGCTTGACGCTTGTGGAACGCACTTTCCAGGTTACGGTAGGTTTCATACGCTGAACGGTACTTTTCATGCACTGGGCCGATTGTCTTCTTGCCATACTCATCCAATAAGGCCAGATGACGCTCAACTTGCATCAACTCTTGATGCTCATTCTGGCCGTGAATATCAACCAAGTGTTGCCCGATTTCCTTAAGCGTTGTGGCATTAACCAAACTACCGTTAACTCGAATTACATTGCGCCCACTTTTGTGCAACTCACGATGAATCAATAGTTGGTTGTCCTCTAGTGGAATCCCCAACTCATCAAGCAGTTGTGCAATTGGTTGGCCAGGTTCCACATCAATTAGCCCTTGTAAGACTGCCTTATCAGCGCCCTCACGAATAAAGTCTTGCGAACCACGGCCACCAGTTAGTAAGCCCACAGCATCAATGATAATTGACTTTCCAGCCCCAGTCTCACCAGTCAAAACAGTCATCCCAGGTTGGAAGCTAATGTTGAGCTTCGGAATAATCGCAAAATTTTGAATTGATAATTCTTGTAGCATAGCATGCTCCTCTTCCGTTGACTAAGCTTGCGCCGTCAACTTATTCGCAAAGTCCTTCGCAAGCTCACCTTCGCGCAAGATGACCAAAACACCTGCATCATCCCCGATTAGCCCAAATACTTCTGGCAAATTAGCTTCTTCAAGGGCTGTCTTCAGAGCAGGACCAGTTCCTGGCGCCACCTTAATCATAATCATATTCCCTTGGGTTGCGACATCAGTTGTAGTTTCTTGCAAAATACGACCAAGCTGACCAAAATAGTCAGCCCCTGACATCACAGCGTAGGCAAATCCACCAGCAGGTAGTGGCACCTTTACCAATTGCATTTCGGTAATATCACGTGAAATTGTTGCTTGCGTGACTTCCCAACCAGCTTCATTCAATTTACGTACCAAGTCTTCTTGGCGTTGAATTTGCTCGTTGCTAATCAACGTCTTGATGGCTTGTTGACGTTCTTGCTTACTTCGTCTCATCCGTCTTTTCCTCACGACGTGCATTCAATTGTGCGTGCGCACCAGCTACCACCGCTTCACGTTCAGCTTCAGACATCGTGCTATCCCCACCATCAAGGACCAAGTGGGCCAAGAATTCAATATTTCCTGATCCACCCTTAATTGGTGAATAGTCTAACCCAACAATGCTGAACCCAGCTGCTTTGGCGTAGCCAGCAACTTTATCAATAACTGCCAAGTGTGTTGCGGCATCCTTGACGATACCGTGCTTACCGATTGCTTCACGACCCGCCTCAAATTGTGGCTTAATCAATGTGGCGACTGAACCACCCGGCGTCAAAATCTTTGAAAGAGGTGGCAAAATCAAGTTCAACGAAATGAATGACACATCAATCGTTGCCACTTCTGGTTGACCCTGCGTGAAATCTTGCAATTCTGAGTAGCGGAAGTTGGTATTTTCCATTACAACCACACGGTCATCTGAACGCAACTTCCAGGCCAATTGGTTTGTTCCCACATCCAGAGCGTAAACCAACTTAGCCCCGTTTTGCAATGACACATCAGTAAAGCCACCTGTTGATGAACCAATATCCAAGACTGTCTTGCCATCCACTGAGATGTCAAAAACATCCAAAGCCTTTTCAAGCTTAAAGCCACCACGCGATACATACGGCATCGGAGCACCCTTCAAGTGCAACTCAGTTGTCACGGGAATCTTCTCCCCCGCCTTGTCCATCCGTTGCTCGTTTTCTCCCAAAATTTCGCCAGCCATAATCGCACGCTTAGCTTGTTCACGTGAGGTAAAAAGCCCTTGTTGAACTGCTAAAACGTCTACTCGTTCTTTCTCAATCGCCATTATTATTTCTCCAATGTCTCGTTAAAGTAATCCAAAAATGATACCAACAGCGTGATGTCATTACCTGTTAGTTCACCAAACTTTTGCAACGCCTGATTGGCAAGTGCAACTTGCTCACGTAAAGCATCAATCGCGCCTTGCACCCCAAGCAGCGTTGGATATGCTTGCTTATCCTCATCATCGTCCTGACCAAGGTCATCCAAGTCATCCTTGATTTGGAAAGCAAGGCCATAAGCCATTCCAAAATTCCAAAGTTGTTCTTTGACTGCTTCTGATGCGTGGGCCATGATACCACCTGCAATGGCAGCATAGGCAATCAACGCACTGGTCTTGCGGTAATGAATTGCCTTTGCTTGATCAAGTGTGATTGTATCAGCATTCGTTGCCGCCATATCCATCACTTGACCGGCCACCATACCGTTTGCACCTGATGCCAAAGCTAATTGCAAAGTCAACTCAGCCTTTTGCGGCGTGGTTAATAACGGATCACTCGCCAACCATTGATATGCCAACGGTTGCAAGGCATCACCCGCTAGAATTGCGACATCTTCACCAAACTGACGGTGTGTCGTTGGCTTACCACGACGCATATCATCATTATCCATCGCTGGTAAATCATCGTGAATCAAGCTGTACGTGTGAATTAATTCCAACGCACTCGCTGCGCGAACCAATCCAGGCACACCCATGCCGTAAGATTGGGCAACTGCCAACGTCAACAACGGACGCAACCGCTTACCACCTGCCATTACGGCATAGGTCATAGCATCACGTAGTGTCTTTTCCGTTGTGCTTTGCTTCAATTCTGTTGCCAAAGTCTCTTCAATCTTTGGGACAACTTCACTGGCAAACTCTGTTAAATTCATACTACGCCTCGGGGTTAAAATCTGAGGTTGAACCATCTGCATTGACAATCTTTGCCAAGCTTTGTTCAGCCGTTTGTAGTGTTTTTTGTAGTTCTTGACTCAACTTGACGCCGGTCTCAAACTCCTTTAACGCTTCTTCCAAAGGCACATCACCCTTTTCCAAGCGGGCAACGATTTGTTCCAACGTTGCCAAGTTTTCTTCAAATGTCTTTTCTGCCATTATTCTGTTTCTTCCTTTTTCGTTACCGTTGCTGTCACTTCACCATCTGACAGGCGAATCAAAACATCTTCTTGCAACGTGACATCTGCCACAGAGTTCAGAATATGTCCATCTTGTTCAACAACACTATAGCCACGCGCTAAAATTGCCAATGGACTAACCAATTGCAACCCTGCCGCAGCTCGGCCAACCCGTTGCTGCGCATTTTCCGTTTGACGCGTCATCGCATTCGTTAAACGTGGTGCAATCAAATCGAATTGATGGCGACGTTGCGTCACCAAAGTCACAACAGATTGTTGTAGTCGTTGCTGAGCAATGTCCAAACGTTGTAAGTAACCCTCATACAGACGAGCCGGTTGTGTCAACACATAACTGTTTTGCAAACGTTGTAACCGTTCTTGAGAATTAACAACTTGACGTTGCATTTGATTCACCAAACGTTGTTGCATTTGTTGGATGCCTAGCCACAAATCGGCCAAAGGAACTGGCGTTGCCAATTCGGCCGCTGCCGTTGGTGTGGCCGCACGTTGATCAGCAATAAAGTCGGCAATTGTTGTATCCGTTTCGTGTCCAACTGAACTAATGATTGGCATTGGCATGGTCAACATTTGACGAGCCACAGCTTCTTCGTTAAATGCCCACAAATCTTCAATCGAGCCACCACCACGACCCATAATCAAAACGTCGTAATCACCAGCTTCAGCAACAGCCGTCATCTGAGCAGTTAGCGACGGTACCGCACCATCGCCTTGCACAACCGCCGGATAAAGTACGATTTCAGCAATCGGATAACGTCGTTGTACCGTCGTCATAATGTCACGAATAACCGCACCACTTGGCGATGTGATGACCGCAATTTTCTTTGGAAAACGTGGGATTGGTCGTTGTAATTGATTAAACAAACCTTCCTCAGCTAACTTCGCTTTCAATTGTTCATACGCTTGATATAATGCGCCGACCCCATCTGGTTCCAGCTTATCAATAATCAAACTATAAGAACCGTTGGGCCCATACAAATCCATGTGACCAACGGCGTTCACCTTCATCCCCGGTTCCAGTTTAAACTGTAACTTTTGGAAAGCGAACTTAAACATGGTTGCGTTCAACACTGCCCCATCATCTTTCAATGAAAAGTATTGGTGACCTGGACGTTGGCGATAATTGGAAATTTCACCAGTTACGTAGACCTCCTTTAGATAGGGATCCGCTGTGAACTTACGCTTTAAGTAAGACGTCAACGCCGATACTGTTAGATAGTCTGCCATGGGTCCTCCAATGCAACCCCGTGGTGTTGTGCGGCAAGTTCAACCGTCGTTTGTAGCAACGTTGCAATTGTCATTGGTCCGACACCACCTGGGACTGGTGTAATCAAGCTAGCCACGGGTTCAGCTGATGCAAAATCAACATCTCCCACCAATGAACCATCTTCAAGACGGTTAATTCCGACATCGATGACAACCGCACCGGCCTTCAGCTCTGATCCCTTGATCAAGCCAGCCACACCGGTTGCCACAATCACGACATCAGCTTCACTTACTAGCAATTCCGTCAAAGATGCTGGCGTGTAGCGATGCAAAAGTGACACGGTTGCGTTAGCGCCTTGTAGCAAGGCTGCCATTGGACGGCCAACTAAGATTGAACGACCAATGACAACAACGTGCTTACCAGCCACATCCACACCCTCGTGATGCAACATCGTCATAATGCCACGTGGCGTGTTGGCAACTGGGTAGTAGCCTTCACGGTTAGCGTATAAGCGACCAATGTTTTCTGGGTGGAAGCCGTCCACGTCCTTACGTGGATCAATTGCCTCTTGCACCTTGTGTTCATCAATTTGTGATGGCACTGGGCTTTGTACCAAAATAGCATCAACACTGTCATCGGCGTTCAGTTCCGCAATTTTTGCGAGCACCTCTGCTTCTGAAGCATCTGCCGGGTACTTAATCGTTTGTGCATTCACACCAACCTTACCAGCTGCACGTTCCTTGTTGCGAACGTAAATCTCACTGGCCGGGTCATCCCCAACCAAAATTACAGCTAACCCTGGTGTAATCCCTTGCGTCGCCAACTTTTCAGTTTGAACTGCAACGGCTGCACGTAAGTCCTTGGCAATTTGCTTGCCGTCAATTAACTTTCCCATGGTGCACCTCACTTTTTATTCATTATCAATGCATAAATTTTACCACAATCTGTAACTTTAAACCATGAACCAGTTCAATCAAAAAACGGCTAAACCCTTTAAGAATAAGGGCTCAGCCGTTTTGATTTGTGCTAATTTTAGAAAATCATTAGCCGTAATCGATAATGAATAAAGCAGACCGACTACTTAACAAACCAGTTATGATACATCTTAATAAATAGTGACCCAAGAATTGCAATCACCAAGGTATTGGCTAACATCGCCATACCGCCTTGCGCATACGCCTTGCCAAGCGTTGTGCCGTAAATCCAGTGATCTCCAAGTGGTGCGATGACCAACCAAACCACCGCATTCGCGATGACTTGCCAAATGTTGAACAACACTAACTTACGTGACGTTAATTCACCAACAAAAACGCCAATACGTGTTGTTGCAAGTCCCATAAAGAAGCCAAACATACCATCAGCAATTGCCCAGGTCCACCAAACTGAATCCAAGTTAGCTGATGACAAATCAGTCAAAGAATGGCCGACGAACGCGACAATAAATCCGGCGATTGGACCAAAAATAGCTGACATCAACGCCAACCAAGCCGGCGCCAAGGTAACATCTGTATGTGAAACGCCTGAAGGCCAGGCAACATATTTAAACAACAACACAAAAATAATCGTCCCAACAATTGTCCCGATTACTTTGTGCGCTGACAAAACATTATGATTCATGGAATCACTCCTACATCTATTTTTCTTTATTCATGACTGTCGTTCAAGACAACCAAACCTTGCGGCAAATCTTGCCCATTAAGTTGTTGATAGTACTTTCGGAAAACAGAGTTGTACGATCCTTCACTTAGCAAATCCGGATTCATTGCTAGGTAACGAATTGTCTTAACTTGCATTACTTCCGTTTTATTCGGCTTACTCAAGTCATTGATACCCACCATTGGTGACATCAAATCATCAGCTTGACCTTGGTGCTTCAAAGCAAGTGCATGGCCGAACTCGTGAATAATTGTATGCTCAGCTTCTTGGTTGTGCAAGGCCTCAATATCTCGTGATGTTACCGGACCATATACTGCACCCGACAGGTAGTCTTCACGTTGGATTGACTTTGCAAGCCAAACCTTAGCCGCTTGTTTTGAAATCCACATCGTATTACCCGCCTCAGTGGTTGTCGCCAAAACAGTTGTATCAGTCTTACCTGACTCATCTGTAATATCTTTATACCCGACTAGCAATTGATAGTCCGCATCGTGTGGCCAAACATTCCGGTCAACGTTCGCCTCTTGATCAGCCTTCGAGGTATTGACGTGAATAAAGTCAACGCCCAGTGCCTTATTCCAAACGTCAGCTGCCTTATTTACCCAAACTAATGCCCGCCCGTCAGTCTCACTCATGGCCTTAGATGAAACAACAACGTTCATTTCACCCTTAGCATTTAAATCCCAGTGAGAAGTAACCGGCAGTTTATCTGCATCGTCAGCACCTAAAGTTTCTTGTTGCTTACCTACCTTAGCAATGTAAGCTTTTTCTTGTTTAGCGGCTGCATTTGCGTCAGCCACATTCATATAATACCGAATAATTTGGGGCGCAATCAACACAAACAAAATAATAATCGTCAACACGATTGCCAATCGCTTGTTACGACTCATTCGCTTCTTTCGTGCCATAGTTACTCATACCTCATCTCAAAACCCAAACCCAAGAACGCTTATTCAGCATCCTCTATCTCTTCAGCTGGTGCGTTCTTTTGCTCTTCAATCGCTTCATTAATTGCCGTCAATTCTTTGTCAAAGAAGGCAGCAATTTTCGTTTCAACCGTTTCTGGATCATCCAAAAAAGCTGCAACTGTTGCCGCTGTTTCGATACGAAGGCCAGATTTGGTTACTAATGGGTGTTCCACAATCATGTAGAGCGTTACTTCAGTCTCTGGATCGTTAATCACAATCTTGCTAATCGCATTCGTATAGCGAATTGGCAAGTTAATCAGACCTGTCTCCAAACGCAGACTAATGGGCTCATCCCCACTGATAAGCAACTCTGCGCTGAAAAGTTTGCTCTCTGCCAATGCTTTTTCAGTATATGTAAATAAATCATCCAAATTAACAGTTGCTTGGTCTGCCGCGGTAAACGACTTCACGTCATACTGTTCATCTTTGATTGCTGCAATAAAATCATTACCCGTTAATTGCATCACATTTCTCGCTTTTCATTGATATCTAACGATTAGTGTAGCACAAAACAGGCCGAGGTTTGTTTTCCTCGGCCTGTTCTTAACTTAATCTGTAATTGGCGTAAACACGTGGTCCTTCAACAACAGTTGTTCATCTGCTTGCTTAGCAACTTCACGATCGTGTGTAATCAAGATGACCGTCTTGCCAAACTCATGTGCCAACTCCGCGAAGAGGGCCACGATTTTTTCTGAATTCTCGTGATCCAAATTCCCGGTTGCTTCGTCTGCTGCAACGATTGGTGCATCAACTAGCAAAGCACGAACAATCGCAACACGCTGCTGTTCACCACCGGACAAGCGCTGCACATTCTTTTGCGCTTTTTCTTCGTCGATACCAACACGCGCTAGTTGCTCCAAAATATAAGCTTTGTCGTTCGCGTGCTTTGACTTCGTAATTGCCAACGCCGTTTGGACATTTTGAAATGCCGTCATTGTCGTTAATAAATTATATGACTGGAAAATTGTAGAGACGTACTTTTGTCGAAAGGCAGTTAAACCAATCTTCTTAATCGATACCCCATCAACCAAGATGTCACCTTCACGTGGCACATCTAATCCGGCCAAGAATGACAGCAATGTCGTCTTACCTGATCCAGATTCACCGACAATGGCGTAAAATTTACCACTCTCGAAGGTTAGATTAACGTCCTTGTATAAGGCGTTGTCAGCCGTCGTGTACCAATGCGTTAAATGTTTAATTTCTAGCGTCATTATTCTTCCTCACTAATCAGCTTGCAAAATTTGCTTTGGTCGCATACGCAAGATGCTAAAGGCCGCCCCTGACACTGAAAGCACAGCAATCAAGAAGGCAACACCGCCCAATTCTGCGATTGCTGCTGGTGTCATGGCAACATCCAACTGGTCATTCTTAGCAGCTGAACTGCCTCCCATCATTGGGCCACCACCCATACCACCGCTAGGCTTGCCTGCTGGTGCGCCGCCTTGTTGACCGTTTTGCCCACCGCCTGGCATACCACCACGCGCTGATTGCATTTGCTGTGTCGTCTGTTGTTGCACAAGTTGCTTACCAACTAAGCCAGACACACTGTTACCAGCCGCCGTGGCAATACCTAATGCAATCGCCAAAATGACTAACATTTCAGTGAACAATTGGGCAACCACCTTCGGCTTTGACTCACCGATTGATACTAAGATACCAATTTCGCGGCGACGCTCACGGGTAATCAAAATAATAATCAATCCCAGAATAAGCACACCAGCAATTGACACAATCCAAACAATCTTAGAGGCAAATGCCGCCACGTTCTTCATACTTGCAGCTACCGTCTTGTATTGACTTGCATCAGACGTCAATGTGAGTTCTGACGTATCAATCAACTTTTTGGCTTGCTTCACAAAGGCATTTGTTTTGGCAGGCTCAGCCATCGTAAATGTCACGTTTGATGCTTGATCTGGTGTGCCATTAATGTCATTAGCCAATGTGAATGAACCATAAATCGTGTTCGCTGGGTCTTCACGTTGGAATCCGTCGGTCGTTGTCTTCAACTTGTAGATTCCAACAACCTTGATCTTCTTTTCGGTGGCCGCATCATCTGCCGTCTTAACAGTTAACGTGTCACCAACCTTAATGTTGTTGGCCGTTGCCAATTCGTTTGCAATGACAACATTATTGGTGTTTTGGTCACTTGTTTTAATGCCACGTCCAGACACAATCTTAGCTGTGCCGTCTGTAAATGAAGCCGTTGACGTGGTTGACGTCACACCGTTGATTTGGATGTCGCCTGAATTTTGGTTGCCCATCATACCACCACGATCACCACCACCCATTGGCGTATTCGTTGATGTGGTTGTAATCGCCTTAAAACTTGAGGCGTTTACTGAGGCACTGTTCGTAATGTTGTATGAAGCGACATTTGAAAGGGCCGCAATCTTCTTAACTTCTGAAAGTGTTGCCGTTGGCATCGTAATTGACGTTGTCGTGTCTGTAGATGACGAATCACTAGAAGAAGATGCCGACGATTGCGCGGCCTTCATCTGCTCAAACATTTTCTCTCGGTTAGCCGATAGCGTTACTGTTGATCCAACTGAGTTAGCTGCATTTGTAGCTGCTTTCAAGGCCGCATTTTGTACAATCAACCCAGCCATCACAAACGCTAAAATTACTGTTGACGTGAGGACTAACAATACTGACCGTCCTTTTCGCGCCCACAGTGTAATACCTGCTCGTTTTACGAAATTCATGTTACTTCTCGCTCCTATCATTGCGTCGTTGCACTGCTTGCTGCAGCATCATCGATTGAATTTGACTGTGATTGATTACCATATCCACCCATTGGACCACCATTGCCACCAAAACCGCCGTTTTGTTGGGTCATATTTGGCCGACTGGTTTCGCCTATGCCAAACGGGTGAAAAGCTGCAATTGCACTAAACGCCATCGCTAACGTGGCAATTCCAAGCGTGACGTACTGTAGCCAAGGTCGTTGTTTCTTTTGTTCATAACGATCTGTCATATCGCTATCCTCCATCTATTTTTTGACAAGGTTTATAATATGAGTCCAAGCTTAGGCGATACTTCACGGGGGCTAAAAGCAAACATAAATTTTTATGTCTATGGAATTGTTAGTGGCAAATCAGGTACAAAAAAACGCCGTACGACTAAAATCGTACGGCGTTTAATTTATGCAATCTAATGATTACTTGTTAACGGCTTCCTTGAAGTCCTTACCAGCCTTGAAGGCAGGTGCCTTTGCGGCTGCGATTTCAATTTCTGCACCAGTTTGTGGGTTGCGACCCTTACGTGCTGCACGCTCGCGAACTTCGAAAGTTCCGAAGCCTACCAAAGCAACCTTCTCGCCCTTAGCAAGTTCGTTCTTGATAACGTCCAACAATGCGTTAACTGTCTTAGCAGTTTCTGACTTTGGCAATTCAGTTTGTGCTGCAACCAAGTCGATCAATTCTGTCTTTGAAGCCATGTGATAATACCTCTTTATTAATTATTACCTGATTAGTATACGCTATGCATCGCAAAATACACAGCTTTTTATGCGAAATTCCTAAGCGGTCTTAGTGAATTTTTAAAAATGTATGCAAAATACATACCCATAAAAAGAGAATGCCGCTATAACTGGCAAGTTACAGCGGCTAAGAGAGAGAAAGAGAATTGGTTGTGTAAAGCATCACTGCTTTACGAGTATTAATATAACACCCCATGTATACGTTTGCAACCAATGACCTTGCCTATTCTCCTATTAGTCGGATTTCCTACACAAACGGCACAATTTCTTCACGATTGGTCAATTTTGCACCAGCTGCTTCATCAATAATAACTGTGACATTTGCATGCTTTTGTAAGATACTTGCAGGCATCTCCTCCGTCACAGGTCCTTCGATCATAGCTGCCACAGCATCCGCCTTCGCTGCACCATAGGCAACCAACAAAATTTGCTTCGCCTTCATGATGCTACCAATTCCCATTGAGTAGGCGTAGCGAGGCACTTCGTTTTCGTTCTCGAAGAAACGTGCATTCGCTTCGATTGTTGACTCAGTTAGCGTTACTTCGTGCGTCAAAGAGTCAAATGGCGTACCAGGCTCGTTGAACCCGATATGACCATTTTGACCCAATCCCAAAATTTGTAGATCGATTGGGTTGGCATCAATGATACCTTCGTAACGCTTCGTCTCAGTTTCGGTATCAGCCATACCGTCCGGCACGTAACTCTCCTTAAATGGCTTAGCGTTGAACAAGTGCTCGTTCATGAAGTAACGGTAGCTTTGCTCGTGCGTCCCTGGCAAGCCCTTGTATTCGTCCAAGTTGATTGAAATCTTATCAGAGAAATCCAAATCACTGGCCTTCAACTCATCATAAATTGAGATTGGCGTTGAACCAGTCGCCAACCCGAAAACTTGTGCGCCATTCTTAACAGCCTCTGCGAATACTTCGTACCCTGCGCGGCCACCAGCTTGTTGATCTTTAACTTGTAAAATCTTCATTTTATTTCCCCTTAAAAAATGCGTTCTGTGTTTTTATTTATCTTTGGTATAGACCAATTATAGACCAATTTCTAGACCAATTCAACTCAGAAAGTCATTTTTTTGTTTGAGGTTTTGTTAGTTGGTGGTTAGTGTCCGTCCTGACGGCCGGAGTGCTTGGCCCCTTCTAGAGCACGCTAACACGCACTGACAATGACCTGCAGGGAGCGGAGTCCACGCCGTTGGCGCGTACGCCTTTACCTCCCGTGGCTCTGAGCGGGAAACCCGCTAAGAACCCACACCTGCGGGTCAAGGTCTGCACGTGTCTATACGCGTGGCGGGGCCAAACACAGCAGCCAAGCAATACTCTGATTGTTTGATTGTCATCCACCACAATACCGCAGGTTGAACTGTTCACCTATTTGTTTTCCGGTAGATGTAAATCCGTGTCAGACTAGAACATCTCGGCTGCTGTGGCTGGGGGCGCCCCACGTATAGAACCGGACATGACCGGAGCGTGTCTCGACACGCGCAGGAAATCAGGCGGCTTCCTGCGAAGGAATAAGAGCCGCGTGAAAAGAAGCCCCCAGCCACTCCGACCAGAGGTCGGACACTCGCACAAACTACATACTGCAAACCAAAAAGACCTGACATCAGGAATTCCCTAACATCAGGTCTTTAATCGTTAATTATTATCCCTTAACGGCCTTTTCCAATGTTTCCATTGCGCGTGAGTGACGTGCAATATCTGACATCAACTCTGCTTCAAAGGCATCAACAGACTTTGACTTCGTGTCCGTTGAACCGAAGCGACGAATTGTAACCGTGTTGTTGTTAACTTCTTCATCACCGATAACCAACGTGTAAGGAACCTTAGACGTTTGAGCATCGCGAATCAAGTAACCCAACTTCTCGTTACGGTCTTCGTATTCGGCACGGATACCTTGCTTGATCAAACGATCAGCCAAGTCCTTAGCGAACTTACCGTGAGCATCGCGGTTAACAGGAATGATACGTACTTGGTGTGGTGCCAACCAAGTTGGGAACGCACCCTTGTACATTTCAGTCAAGTAAGCCGTGAAGCGCTCCATCGTAGAAATAATTCCACGGTGGATCATAACTGGACGGTGCAATTCACCATCTGGTCCGACGTAAGTAACATCGAAACGCTCAGGCAACAAGAAGTCCAATTGGATCGTTGACAACGTCTCTTCACCACCCAAAGCCGTCTTGATTTGCACGTCCAACTTTGGTCCGTAGAACGCAGCTTCACCTTCAGCTTCGAAGTAATCCAACTCCATGTCGTCCATGGCCTTCTTCAACATCGTTTGTGCCTTGTCCCACATGTCATCGTCATCGTAGTACTTTTCCGTGTTTTCAGGGTCACGGTATGACAAACGGAAACGGTAATCCGTGATATCAAAGTCAGCGTATACGTCGATCATCAAGCCCAAAATCTTCTTGAACTCGTCCTCGATTTGGTCTGGCATAACGAACGTGTGACCGTCGTTCAACGTCATTTCACGAACACGTGACAAACCAGTCAAGGCACCTGACTTCTCGTAACGGTGCATCATTCCCAATTCAGCAATTCGGAATGGCAACTCACGGTATGAACGTGGCTTGTGCTTAAACACCATGATGTGAGATGGGCAGTTCATTGGACGCAATTCCAAGAACTCGCCATCACCCATATCCATAGGTGGGAACATGTCATCGCGGTAGTGATCCCAGTGACCTGATTGCTTGTACAAGTTCAAGTTTGACATGATTGGCGTGTAAACGTGTTGGTAACCATCTTGCACTTCACGGTCAACAATGTAACGCTCCAACGTACGACGAATAGCAGCACCGTTTGGCATCCAAACAGCCAAACCAGCACCAACTTCTTGAGACGTGAAGAACAAGTCTTGCTCGGCACCGATCTTACGGTGGTCACGTTCCTTAGCTTCTTCACGGCGCTTCATTTCAGCATCCAAGTCTTCAGCCGTCCAGAATGCCGTTCCGTAAATACGTTGCAACATTGGGTTTGAAGACTTTCCACGCCAGTAAGCACCAGCAACTGACGTCAACTTAAAGTGCTTGATCCAGTTCGTTGATGGTACCAAACCACCACGATCCAATTCAACGTGCTCACCTTGCACAGCAATTGAGATGTGCTCATCGGCTGGCAAGTCGTTAATCAATTCAATCTTGTATGGATCGTTCTTGAACATTTCCAAAGCTTCGTCGCGCGTAATCTCACGAGAAACAATTGGCAAGTTTTCTGAAGCAATTTGCTTCATCATCTTTTCAATCTCAGGGAATTGCTCAGCTGAAATTTGGCTACCCTCAACCTTATCAGTATCGTAGTAGAAACCGTTGTCGATGGCTGGACCAACACCGTAGTGAATTTGGTCTGGGTACAAACGGTTCAAAGCTTGTGCCAACAAGTGAGAAACAGAGTGACGCAACAATTGCAATCCTTCTGCATCATCCTTTGTAATCAATGAGAAAGCACCATCTTCTTGAATGCCATCGTTCATACCAACGTAGTGACCGTTCAACTTACCTGAAACAGACTTCTTAGCCAATGACTTTGAAATACCGTTAGCAATTTCCAACGGCGTTACGCCAGCTGGGAATTCCTTCACAGCACCGTCTGGGAATGTAATCTTTACATCTGCCATATTGTGTAATCTCCTATTTAATCTGCGTGCGACTTGACGCGCGAAAAACAAAAACGTCCCGTTACAACAATTATACTTGTCGTAACGGGACGTTTGCACGCGGTACCACCCGAATTCGAGAGGGTTCCCCCTCACCTCATCGTCCCTTAACGCGGGAAACGGAACTGGTTCACCAGTTCGCTTGGAAGTAGTACCGTTCAACGACCGTTATCTGCCTCCCACCGATGGCAAACTCTCTATAAACAATCTTGTTCAACGACTTATCTTCGTCAACGCTTTATTCTTAACTTATTATACTCGAAAACTCGAAAAATGAAACCCTTAACTGTTGGTGCATCATTAGTTAACGCCTTCTTCTTCGCCAGGATTAAACCATGACGCATGAGCATTAGTCTTTTGGACCGTCAAGTCAAAATAGTGAACGATCTTATCTGGTGCATCGTGCCATTCCCACGACTTATCCAATGACGCTTTCGTAATAATACGATATTGCGTACTTGGAAATAAGCAACTGATAATCGTCAGTTGCGGTGATTGTGTTTGGCGCAACACGTTGGTATCTCCCTTATTTACCAAGATTTGGTTCGTCACCTTATATTCGTAAATACCTGACCGGTTTGCCATGTATATTGGCTGGCCATTTAACCAATCGCTCCCTTTCAGTTCACCATCAACAAGGTAAGGCGCATCCTGATTAAGTCTTTCCTGCAAGGCAGAAAAGCCAGTTTTACCATCATTAAAATTGTGACTAGCTAAGCCGTAATTCCCTTGTCCCATAAGCGGCACCTGTTTACCATCCGGATCATCAACCGTGCGATTCGCATAATTTGCCCCAGCATCTAAGCCAACCTCACTGTATGCATTATCGAAGATTGGTTGCAAAATTCCCAGTGATGGCATGCTGACAAAGCCTTGTTTATGCAAGCCTTCAGCGCGGTGGGTTTCCTTCATCATCCGATTAACAATAGCTTGTCGATCAGATAGGTTAATTTTCTCATTAGACACCTTAACCCGTTGCTTCAATTCTTCGTGTTGAATTGTGCCGCGGATATTCAACGTGTTCTCTTGGTACCCGTAATAGCCACCGGCTACGACACCTCCTACCAAGACAGCCGGCACGACTCGCCGTATTAGCTTACTCATTAGGTGCCCCTTTCGTTTCTCTTAGTCAGTCTATTCTAGTGCCAGAAAGGTCTGTGGACAAGTCAATCATCAGCAAATTATTTTTAAACGAACAAAAAGATTGGTATCAGCTACCAATCTTTTTGAGTTTCAATAAATTTAGTTAATTATTGCAAAGTTACGCCAGCCTCACGCGCTAGTTGACGCAATTCAGAAGATTCCAAATGTAAATCCGAACGTAGTCGCCCAAATGAAATCCCTGGCTTGTTGGCGACACGATCTTGAATACGCTTGATTTGACGCTCACGATACTCACTCTTGTGGGCACTTTCGTTTTCAACCGTCACGCTAAATTCTGATGCTGCAGACGTTGCAAAGGTATAGTTTAATTGTCCGACCCCTGTTGACATTGATGTAAAGTTAGCCATGATAGCCCCCCAATAACCGTACATTGACGATGTTTTTCTTTAAGATAGTTCCTATTATACGCCATTGTTCGTAAAAACGCGATTTTTTGTTTCTTATATCGACTTTTCGTTCATAAATAAATAAAAAATCCGATGTTTCAGATAGAAAAACATCGGATTTTTAAGTTAATTATCGTAGTTCAACACCCGCTTCACGCGCCAGTTGACGCAAATCAGCTGTTTCCAAATTCAAATCAGCGCGCAAACGCGCAAACGTGATATCTGGCTTAGTTGCCACACGATCTTGAATGCGCTTAATTTGTGCTTCGCGATAGTGGTTCGGACGACCGCTTGCGTTTTCTACTTTTACGCCAAATTCGGCTGCAGTAGATGTTGAAAATGAATAGTTCAACTTTCCAACACCCGTCGACATTGCTGAATAATCTGCCATAATGTTTCCCCCATATGACTATCTCTAATTTAGAAATATCATACAAGTCATATATGGCTGAATTGTGATTTGTTTCCGAAGTCTAAAGAAGCAAATTTTGTCCGTGAAGTCAAATAATAAAACCGGCAGTTGTAACATGACAACTCCCGGTTCTAATAATCGTTTATATTAAGCGTTAGCCTTTTCAATCAAAGCCTTCGTGAATGCTTGCAACTCTTCAGTTGCTTCAACATCAGGGCTCAAGTTAACCTTGACACCATCGGCACCCTTAGTAGCGCCTGACTTCTCAAACTGCGCTTCGAACTTGTCGATAGCAACGGCAAAGTCCTTACCGTAGAAGTCATCACCAGAACCTGAAACACCATAGACAATACCAGTCAAATCAGCGTCTTCCAAGTCCTCAAAGAAGTCCAATGACTCATCAGGAACAGTTCCCTTGTCAAACGTGTAAGGTACAACCACCACGATGTCAGTCTCATCGGCTGAAATGTCGTGTGGGTCAATCATTGAGATGTCTTCCTTCGTCACTTCAACACCTTCTGATTCGAACGTGTCGATGATAACGTCCGCAACATCTTCATTGTTACCAGTAATTGTAGCGTAAAATACACGAGCCTTCATGATAATCTACCTCTTTTAAAATCTGTCATTTCGTATTTGTTGATACAAGTATATTGCGAATACGAAACACTTTCAAATTAAAAGGGGTGGTTATCGTATTCAATCCAAGATTCGTGTAAATCTTGAATACGCTTAAACATCTTTTGCATGTCCAAAGTTGAGAACGTTACCAAAACAGGGCGTCCGTGTGGGCAGTTGTATGGGTTCTCTGAGTGTGACAATTGATCAATCAAGCCCTTGGCCTCGAAGTCATTCATTGACCAGTTAGCCTTGATTGATCGCTTGCAGGCCATCATAATCGCCGTACGCTCACGGAACTGGGCAGTCGTTAGATTGCCATCACGCAAAATCCAATCAACCATTTCACGAATCGTATCTTCTTCTTGTCCCTTCTCAAACCAACCCGGGTGTTCACGGACAATCACCGCGTCGTCCCCAAATGGCTCCAAATGCAACCCAACCTTAGCTAGCTCGGCTTCGTGTGATTGAATCTTCAAGATATCGATCTTAGGATATTCCAACACGATTGGCACCAGCAACTTCTGCATTTCCATGCCGACTTTACCAATTTCTTCACGGTAGTACTCATATTTCACACGCTCTTGGGCAGCGTGTTGGTCAATCAAGTACAACCCTTCTTCAGATTGTGCAAACAAGAACGTACCGTGCATTTGACCAATATAGTCAAGCTTGGGGAAGCTTTGCCCGTGCTCATCAACCGCCGTAATGGTGTCATCCTTCAGGTCTAGTGATTCTTGCTCAGCTGCCATCGTCACGCCCCCTTCATCAAAGGGGTTAACTGCATCGGCATCTTGATACTTTTCAGCGAATTCACTCACCGCGGTTCCATCAAGCTCATCTGCATTATGCACAACAACTGGCGCAATATCATCAACCGAGAAGTTATCAGCCAGCTTTTCGTAATCTGCTGTCGACATAGGGGCTGGGTGATTGGCAGGTGTATCCGGTGCATATGAGCTAACATATGGCTTTGACGATTCGTTTAGCTGCGCCAAGAACGCCTCGTCATTTTCAGCTGCGTTTTGCTCCTCGCCTAGATAGTTTTCGTAGGCGTTCGGAATCAAATTCTGGTTCGCAAAGCGTTCCTTAACTGTCCGCTCAATCAAATCCATCAACTGACTTTCCTTAGAAAGACGAACTTCATGCTTTTGTGGGTGCACGTTCACATCGACCAATAGCGGATCCATCGTAATTTGCAAAACAGCAATTGGGAAACGACCGACCATCAACTTTGATCCATACCCCTTAACAAGAGCGCGACTCAGGTTGAAGTTCTTGATATAACGTCCGTTAATCAAAATTGAAATGTATGAACGATTAGCACGCGTCAATTCAGGCAGTGAGATATAACCGTTCAACTCAAAGTCATTGTCCTCAGCCTAAATCGCCAACATCTTACGGGCTTGTTGTACACCGTAAATCGAAGCAATGACCTGTTGTAGATTGCCGTTACCTGCTGTACGCATTACTTCGTTGCCGTTGTGTGATAGACGGAATGAAATATCAGGATAACTCATCGCTAAACGATTAATCACATCCACAATCTGTGCTAATTCCGTCGATTGTGACTTCAAGTACTTCAAACGGGCTGGGGTGTTAAAGAACAGCTCTGACACCGTAATATCGGTTCCCTTGCGTGCCCCAGTACCGACTTCTTCAAGTAGTTCCCCACCCTTGTAGTGAACACGCGTACCTTGTGGCGCATCAGCAGTCGCCGTTTCTAGGACAACATCCGCAACTGACGCGATTGATGGCAACGCCTCACCACGGAACCCCAACGAGTGCACACGGAACAAATCATTACGTGACGTAATCTTAGACGTCGCATGACGCAAGAACGCTTTCTTAACTTGATCAGCCTCAATACCATCACCATCGTCAATAATGCGAATCGACTTTACACCAGCCTCTTCAACCAGCACATCGATTTGATGACTGTTAGCATCAATTGCATTTTCAACCAATTCTTTGACAACAGATGCAGGTCGTTCAATAACCTCACCGGCCGCAATTTGGTTAGCTAAAATATCTGATAATTCATGAATTTCTGCCATAACGCAGCCCTCTTATTACTTCATTTGCTTTTGCCACTCATTTAGTTTCATCATCGCATCAAGTGGCGTCATGCGATGTTGGTTTGCTTAATTTCATCCAAAATGGCTTGTAGCGCAGGATCAACTGCTGGTTCCAACGCAAACAAGTCAAGCTGCGTATCTTCTTCAACAACTGGCTCAGGTGTCGGCGTAACTGGTAGTTCAGCTAACTTGGCTGATACTGGTTGTGGTTGTACTAACGTTTCTGAAATCGTCACATCTTGGGCTTCAAGACTTGCCAAAATATCAGATGCCCGGGCAATCAATGAGTCTGGCAAGCCAGCCAACTTCGCCACGTTAATACCGTAACTTTGGTCAGCTGGACCTGTCAAAACCTTGTGTGAAAAGACCAATTCACCATTCTCTTCCGTTGCACCAACATGGACATTGCGCAAATGATCAAGCTCATCTGACAATGCCGTCAATTCGTGATAGTGAGTTGAGAAGAGCGTCTTGGCCTTGGTGTTATTGTGAACATACTCAATAATCGCTTGTGCCAAAGCCATACCGTCATACGTTGCCGTTCCGCGGCCCAACTCATCAAACAAAATCAGTGAACGCTTCGTCGCATTTTGCAATGCTGTATTGGCTTCGGCCATTTCAACCATGAACGTTGAATTTCCAGAAATCAAATCATCGGCGGCCCCAATACGGGTAAAGATTTGGTCGAAAATTGGTAGTTCCGCCTCACTAGCAGGGACATATGATCCAATTTGTGCCATCACGACTGTCAAGGCCAATTGGCGCATGTACGTTGACTTACCAGACATGTTCGGTCCAGTAATCAGCATAATCGTTTCGTCTTCGTCCATGTAGACGTCGTTAGCAACGTATGATTGGTGGCCCAACACCTTTTCAACAACCGGGTGGCGACCATCCTTGATAACCAACTTTTGGCTATCAACCAAGGTTGGGCGGGTGAACTTGTACTGCTCAGCTACCGTCGCAAGTGATTGCAAAACGTCCAGTTCAGCCAAAGTTGCCGCCAACTTTTGAATACGGGCAATGTTGTCCTTAATCTGGTCACGTACCTCGGTGAACAATTGGTATTCCAAATCGCTCGACTTTGTTTCAGCTTCCAGAATGATCTGCTCGCGTTCCTTCAATTCAGGCGTGATGAAACGTTCGGCATTTGCCAACGTTTGCTTACGCGTGTAACGGTCAGGGTCAAGCTTACCAATGTTAGCCTTCGTAACTTCAATGTAGTAACCAAAGACCTTGTTGAAACCAATCTTTAATGTACTAATACCAGTGGCTTCACGTTCTTTGGCTTCCAGCTCGGCTAGCCACTTCTTACCGCCCTTCATCACATCGCGGTACTCATCCAAACGGCTGTTGTATCCTGAGCGAATCACACCACCGTCAGTAACTGAAATAGGTGGTTCCTCGGCAATCGCCTTTGAAATCAAGATTTCGATATCTGACACTGGATCCATGCGACGTAGCAAATCACCAAAGACAGCTGGGTCTAAATCACCAAGCGTCACCATAATATCCGGCACTTGGCGCAATGAATTACGTAGTTGCAATAAGTCACGACCATTCGCCGTACCATAGGCGACACGGCCAGCCAAACGTTCCAAATCATAAACAGACTTCAACGTTTCTTGCAAAGCCGCGCGTGAGAAGAAGTCCTTTAACAATTCACCAATCTTGTCATAGCGGGCTTCAATGGTCTCGCGATCAAGCAACGGTTGCTCCAACCATTGCTTCAATGCACGCCCCCCCATCGCTGTCTTGGTATTATCCAACAACCACAAAAGTGTGCCTGAACGTTGTTGCGTACGCAAGTTAACCGTCAATTCCAAGTTAGCACGTGAATTACGGTCTAACTTGAGGTATTGCGCAATCTCATAAGGCGTTGCCATCTGCAAGTGATCCAATGAACGCTTTTGCGTTGTGAACAAATAAGCCAACAAAATATCAGCCGCTTCTTTTTGTTCTGGCACTTCCAGCTGTTGCGTCAAATATGACGTTTCAGCGTTGGCTGGCCCTTCTTCTTGCTTAGAAACCAAGATACCCAAACTTGTGAGGTTGGCCATCAATTCATCGGGCAACTCAGCGTTCGTCACAATTTCCTTCGTCTCCAAACGGCTGATTTCATTCAAAACGCCGTTCGTTGCTGAAACCGACGTCGCCTTCACTTCACCAGTTGAAAGGTCCGCATAAGCCAGTCCAAAGCCACCAACTGGCGTCATTGATAAGCTAACCAAGTAGTTGTTTTCCTTAGCCGCATCCGCTGTGTTGCGCATACGTGTTCCAGGTGTCACCAGTTGGACAACCTCACGGCGAACCATCCCCTCAGCTTCAGCCGGATTTTCCATTTGCTCAACAACGGCAACCTTATAACCCTTATCAACCAGAATATCGATATAGTTTTGTGCGGCGTGGTGAGGCACACCCGCCATCGGAATTGGTTCAGCAGAATTCTTATTACGTTGTGTCAACGTCAACTCCAAAAGTTGTGACCCTAACACCGCGTCATCATTAAATAATTCATAAAAATCGCCTAGACGATAAAACAAAAACGCATCAGGGTATTGCGCCTTAATTTCGTTATATTGTTTCATCATTGGTGTTTCTTTTGGCTTAGCCATTATGCAAACTTTCCTTCCCCATCAAAATGTGCAAAAACGCCCACCGGTTCAGCGCCGGTAAGCGTTCATTTTTTAATCTTCGTCCTTGAACAAATCTGCCAAGCCAGCCAAAGGTGTATTGGCTTGTGCTGGTGCTTCTTCTTGCTTTTGTTCAAAATCGTCTTCAGAAATGACAGCCCAGCCCTTACCTTCTGGCATTGGTTGGTCCTTCTCTTCTTCCGTCAAGACTTGAAGTGGCACTGACAAAGCAACGTATTCCATCAACGCTTGATCAAAATCAATCAACCCATCTTCAATCAAAATAACTGAGTCTTCGATTTCGTAACGATCAGCGTGCTCTTCGTTTTGCAAGTAAACTTCATCGATATCGAAATCAACATCCATTTCAACCGGCGTCAATGAACGCGTTGATGGCGTCACCAACTTCCCATTCACGTTAGCGTGAATAATGATATCTTCACGATCAGCTTGCGCAAATCCAGTAACCGTCAGCGGTGTAACGTCCAATACAACGTCACCAAAAGTTGCCAACAAAGGCTCCTTCAAATCAACGACCTCACTGAATTGCAATGATTTAGTCTTGTACTTTTGGAGTTCAGCATATTGCCACTTCATGTGATTATCCTCTTTCTATAAAAACTGGAATACGTCCCGTATCTAGCGGTGACGCTTTGTCCTGACGTGTCCGTGAGAACTGTTGATACAAGCGACCAGCTCGGTAATCAAGCATTAAGATTCCAGTCAGGTCATCCTTCTCAACTTTATGTATCAACGGCAACGTGAATGACTCACGTTGTTGCTTCAAATATCGGCGACCGATCGTTGTTGCACCTAACATGCGCAAATAAGGTCGTTGCATCGCCGTTTGCATCTCAGCATCCGTTATATTCAAAACAGTGTACAACAGCGTGCGTTGCAAGCGCGCCTGCGTATAACGCTTTGACTTAAACGTTGTCATAAACGTCTCATAGTCAGCTGTTGTGTCCCGTTCAATGGTTTCTTTAAGACGGTAGGCCAACCCGTCGGTCAATTGATAAATGTTTTCCAATTCGTCGATTGGAGTGGTCAATACCTTATAACGCAGCGCATCATACCACGTTTCAGACCAATCAGCCGTTTGCGCACCTTGTGCTAACAATTCAGCTGCAGGTTGCGAAACATAGTCAGCAAATTCAGCTGCAGGTGCCTCCTGATTAATCAACTCACGTAGCGCGGTTGCACTCGCAATGTGATCATCCGAAAGCGTCGTATCATGATACCCAGCTTTAATGCGTTAAATCGGTTGTAGGCGAATCTTATCCGCTAAACCAAGTTCAATAACGGCCGTAGCGTAAGCAAACCCAAGCATGTCATTCGGATCCGTCAATCGGAAGCCAACAACCTCAGCCAGAACATCATTAAATGCTGTGGCATAGGTTTGTGAATAATCAGCTGAGAAATGTTCATCCGCCACCAAGCGGTCACGGGCCTGCTGTGCGAGCGCTAAGAAATCCAACTCAGCATGCTCGGCACCAAAAACGATACTTGAAACGCCGGCATCCGCTAGCAGTTGTACGGCACCACGTGCAAAAATATGTGCGGGTTGCACAGCAAAAGCGAAGGGCAGTTCAAAAACGATATCGACCCCACCCGCTAAGGCTAATTCCGTACGTCGCCACTTATCGAAAATGGCGGGTAACCCACGTTGCACATAGTTACCGCTCATGACAGCCACAACTGTGTCAGCACCAGTAACTTCCTTTGCTTGGGCGACATGGTAGGCATGTCCATTATGGAATGGATTATATTCAGTTACTAATCCAACTGCCTCCATGTTGTCCTCCAAAGATTACGCTTTCGTTGCGTTAAAGAACCAGCGTGGTGACTCATCAGTCACCTCTGCTCGACCAAAGTCAGCCGTCACTTCAATGTTTGTGAAGCCAGCCTCAGTCAACAAACGCTTGTATGTGTCCAAAGAATATGTGCGTTCAGTGTGTACTTCTTGCAATTGTTGGAAGCCATCAATGTCTTCGTTATAAACAAAGAATGTCAATTCATGTTCCACCGTATGCGGTTGTTCTTCAACCCCATATGATGACCACATAAACGCCGTTTCATCATCATGCCAGTTATACATATAACCAGGATAATAAACGTCCGTTTGCCATGGTGAAATCACATCAAACAAGAATTGCCCACCGTCTTGCAAGTGCTCAGCAACTTGCTTGAACGCCATCAACGTTTCGTCTTCATTAGCCAAGTAATTAAATGAATCCGCAAATGATGTAATCGTTGCAAAACGCTCATCAAAGTCTGACCATTCACGCATGTCGCCTTCAATCAACGGCAAGTCCAATTCAGCTTCTTGGGCGTGTTGCGCAGCTAGTGCCAACATCTCAGTAGACAAGTCCAAAACTGAAATATCATCATAACCAGCTTGCTTCAATTGAATCGCCAAGCGTCCTGCACCACCGGCTAGCTCCAATAACTTACCATCCTTGTTCTTAATGAACTTGGTTGCGTATTGGAACCAATCTGCGTAGGCTGCTTCGTCAAACAAGTCGTCATACAGCTTCGCAAAAGTTTGGTAATTCATTAGAATTCTTCCTTAACGATCCATTGGTCGATGTCGATTTCAGGTGCAGCACCCCACAACTTTTCCAAGTTGTAGAATTGGCGCATGTCGTCCTTAAAGACGTGCACAAACAAATCACCAAAGTCCATCAAGACCCATTCACCTTCGCGACGACCTTCGTGACGCTTCAACTCAAAGCCAGCTTCAGCCATCTTGTCTTCAATTTCGTCAACAATCGCCAAAACTTGACGTTGCGTTGGGGCATCAAAAATCAAGTATGCATCTGATACCAAGCTAATCTCGTGGATATCCAATGCGACCAAGTTTTCAGCGCGCTTTTGGTCAGCAGCCTTAACAGCCACTTCCAACATTTCGTTTACGTTGCTTTCCATTATTACTTCACACTCCATGCGTTGTATGTCAAAAGCGTGCCCGGATAAACCGGAACCTGCTTTTCAATTAAATAAGCAAGCGTGTGGCCCGTTTGCCACCCGACACTTGCTGCCAAGTCTTCAAATGCCAAGGTGCGAACTTCTTCAACACCTGGGAAATCGCGACCTGACTCAATATAGTCTGCCATGTAGATAATTTGGCTCAGCGTCGTCATGTATGGCGCACCAGTTGTGTGCTGACGAATTGCTGTCAGGATATCTTCGTTTTCAATACCTAGCTCGTCCTTGACCATCTCGGCCCCGACGATACCATGCCAAACGTTGTTTCCCCAATTAACCAAATCTGGGTCCAATTGCTTTTCAGCAATCTTCGCCAAGAAATCAGCATCAGAGCGTTCCTTGGCGTAATCATGCGTCAAGGCTGCCACAGATGCTTTCTCTGTATCAACACCCCACTTTTCAGCCAAGGCCACAGCCATTTCCTCAACACGCAACACGTGTTGGAAACGGTACTCTGACATCGCTGCTTGGGCTGCTTCAACTAAGCTTTTACGCGAACCGTTATAGTAACGGCCCCGATAAATCATCTCGTTTGTCATCCATGTATAACCCTTTTTCTACAATATAGGCTGCTACCATGTCAGGTAGCAAATAGCGCACGCTTTGCTTATTAGCAATGCGCTTACGAATATCCGTTGAACTAAATTCAAGGTTTGGTACCTCAACCCATTCAACAGGATAATCCGTTACTCGTGGTTGTCCTGGGCGATTAACACCAACAAAGTGAACTAACTTAAGCAAGTCATCAATGCGATACCATGTCTTTAAGTACGCCACTTCATCACCACCGATAATGAAATAGTATTCGTAGTTTGGGTGCTCCACCTTCAGTTGCAACATTGTGTTGTAGGTGTAGCTCTTGCCACCGCGTTGTACTTCAAGCAATTCAATGCCAAAGCGACTGTTACCCGCAATGGCCGCTTGGACCATCTTGGCACGGTGCAATGGATCGATGGCGTGCTTCACATCAACGTGCGGTGGCTTAGCATTTGGCATAAAGTATACCTTGTCTAAGCCAAGCTTATCTGCCACCTGTTCAGCAATGACCAAGTGACCAACGTGTGGCGGATTAAACGTCCCACCCAAAATACCAATTTTCTTTGTTTCACCGATAAACGCACGCTCAGCTTGTGCTTGCGTGACGGTTTTTTCGATTGTATTAATCATGCCCGAACCCCCGTTTCGAGAGTGATATTAAATCTTTTGTACAGCCACTGAGTAGTGACGGTTTTCCTTGTCAGCTGATTCACCAAACAACACCAACGTGTGTCCAATTGTTTGTACAACTTGGATGTCCGTGTTTTCTTCGATGAACTCCTTCAAAGATTCAACTTCAACGTCTGAGTTTGCCAAGATGTTAACCTTGAACAACTCACGCTTGTTGATGGCATCTTCTAGTTGATCCAACCAGTTTTGTGTCAATCCTTGCTTACCAATGCTAAACAATGGACGCATGTCATGTGCTGATGCGCGCAAGTAACGCTTTTGCTTTCCGCGTAGTGAAATCATATTAAATCATTGCCCTTCGTGTTAATACTGAAACCCCTTCAGGAGCCCAGCCTGCTACCACCGTGTTGGCAGGAACTGTAATCCAGCCCAAACCATCAATCACGATATCTGTCTTCTCTGTTACCTTGAACTCGTGACGTTGCAATGGTGGCAACATGTCCAAGTTCTCCGTCGTTGGTGGCAACAACAATTCACCAGCGTGCTTGCTGTAGAATTCGTCAGCCTTTTCCAACTTCGTACGGTGAATCATCAAGTTGTTCTCGAAGTAAGCCGTAATACCAGCCTTCTCACCTTGGATAAAGTCGAAACGTGCCAAAGCGCCCATGAACAATGTTTGTTGTGGGTTCAATTGGTAAGTCTTGGGCTTCAATTCCTTTTGTGGTGAAACGTACTTCAAGTCCTTTGGCGTCAAGTAGTGCGCCATTTGGTCTTGGTGAATGATTCCTGGTGTGTCGATGATAAACGTATCGTCATCCAATGGAATCTCGATACGATCCAACGTCGTTCCTGGGAAACGTGACGTCGTAATCACATCCTTGTTGTCACCCGTTGCATCCTTGATGATTTGGTTAATCAACGTTGACTTACCAACGTTGGTAACACCAACAACATAAACTGAGCGACCTTCACGGTACTTTTCAATCATGTCCATCAAAGCTGGCACATCATCACCACTCTTACCTGACGTCAATTGGACGTCAACGGGACGCAAACCAGCAATGTTAGCTTGTTGACGCATCCAATCCTTAATCTTTGAACGCTTCAAAGACTTTGGCAAAACGTCGACCTTGTTACCAACTAGCAAAACTGGGTTGTTACCAACGAAACGGTGCAACCCTGGAATCAATGAGCCAGAGAAGTCAAACACGTCCATAACGTAAACAACCAATGAATCCGTTGCTGAAATTTCGTTCAACAACAAACGGAAATCGTCATCCGTCAAATCAACGGGTTGGATTTCGTTGTAGTGACGCAAACGGAAGCAGCGTTGGCACAACACTTCTTCGTTTTCAAATCCCTTCAACAAAGCTGACATTGGGGCATAACCCAATTCACCCTTGTGCTCAGTTTGGATCAACGCACCACATCCAATGCATCGCAATCCGTCTGCCAAGTAACCTTGAACTTCTGCTTCACTAATCAAGTGTCGTCCTCCATTGTAGTTCTGGGTGCGCCTTTAGCATGCGCTTCTTTACACCCTTCTCAAAAAATCGGTTAATCTTTGTATTCCATTGGTCAGTCTCAATTAGAGGCTTGACCAAGATGCTACGTACGCCATGGTTGTTTGATGACCAAACATCCGTCAACAATTGGTCACCGACCATCACGACGTCGTTCTTTTGCAAGTTAAGCTTTGTTACGGCTTCATTCAAGCCACGCGTCAACGGCTTTAGGGCACGTGACACAAACGGTAAATTCAATGGCTCAGCAACACGTGCGATACGTTCAGCTGAGTTATTTGAAACAATCATTACTGGGATGCCAGCTTCATTCATTCGCTCAAGCCAGTCATGCAATTCAGTCGTTCCGTCGGGGTTATTCCAAGCAATCAACGTGTTATCCAAGTCAGTCAAAACTGCCTTAATACCTTGTGCCTGAAGTTGTTCTGGCGTCAAACGGTAGATTGCATCAATCATCCAAGTTGGTGTAAATGATTTAGTCATTTTTCGTCCTTTTCACAATTTGTCTTACTATAAATTATACGCTAAATACTGCCGTTTATAAAGTGGGGTGACTAGGTCACAAATAAAAAACAATCAGCAACGGAAACCATTGCTGATTGTTCTCAAAATCTATTACTTAGCGCGCTCGGCGTTGTACTTCTTTTCACCAACGTGTTCTTCACCCAATGAAACGAAGTCGTATGACAACTTGGCGTTACGCTCGAATTCAGCCAAACCATAGTTAATGATTTCGTCAATCAAGTTCGTGTAGCTCAAGCCTGAAACTTCCCACATTTGTGGATACAAAGAAATGTTTGTAAATCCAGGCAACGTGTTTGGCTCACCCAAGTATGGTGTACCATCAGCATCAATCATGAAGTCCATACGCGTCAAACCAACAAGACCCAATGCCTTGTAAGCCGTCAATGCCATGTCGGTGATTTCCTTTTCTAGGTCATCCCCCAACTCAACTGGCAATTCAAAGACCATTCCTGAGGCGTCAACGAACTTGTTGTTGTAGTCGTACCAAACATCTTGTTCAGGCAATACGATACCACCCAAACGTGATGCACGAGGTTGCTCATTTCCCAAAATTGAAATGAAGACCTCACGTGGCTTGTTCAAAGCAGCTTCAACCAATACCTTGTAGTCGTATTGCAAAGCATCCTTAACACCAGCTTCGAATTCTTCAGCGTTTGTTACACGTGAAATACCAACTGATGATCCTTGCTTAGCAGCCTTAACAAACAAAACTTCCGTACCAAGTTCCTTTACAAGACCTTCGTATGTGTAGTTTTGGTAATCTTGGTCCGTCAACAAAACGTACTTCGTGTTGCGTACGCCAGCTTGGTTCAAGATACGCTTCGTCAAATCCTTGTCGAATGACATGGCTGACGCAGCCGTACCAGCACCGATATATGGCTTTTGCAACAAACGGAACAACGCTTGCAAAGTACCATCTTCACCCAAGTTACCGTGGACAACTGGGTAGAACAAATCGATTTCTGACATTTCACCCAAAACGGCGATTGGTGCCAATGGGTTCGTCAAATCCATCTTTGACTTCGCTGCAGCTACCACAGTGTCTTCATCTTCACCATCAAACACACGCTTTGAATCAGCGGCGTTGATCATGTAACCATCCTTTGAAATCAAGAAAACAGTTACGTTGTACTTTTCCTTGTCCATTGCATCGTAAATGTTACGAGCAGAGCGCTTTGAGACGTCGTGTTCTGATGAGTTACCACCAAAGAACATCGCAATGTTTAGCTTTTCTGACATGTCGTTCTCCCTGTCAAACTGATTGAATTTAGAACCCTAAGTATAACACGAAACTGTAAACCGGACCGATTACGCTAGGAAATTGCGTGCTTCGTTAAGATAATCATAAATTTCTTTGGGTAATTTTTCGCGTAGTAACAAACCTTGTAGCAAGCGTTGTTGATTGTACATACGGTGCCAGTCGGCTTCAACTTCCGGTTGCATGCGACGCGTCATTTCTTGACGCCATTGCTTGAGTTGCTTCAAAAAGTATTGCTCATACAACGGATTCAAGTTCACCAACGTCACGATATAGCTATCAATACGTCGATTTTCGCCCATGACAAGTGGCGTTTCCAACCGCTTGATTCGTTCAATCAAAATCGTTAACAAGAATACCTTATCCGCACGCGTCACCGCATCATCATGCGTCAGCTCATCCAACAAGTTCGCAATGTGCAAGAAAGCGTGGGCCCAGCCCTTACCCTCGACGAAACCACGCGTATCATGTTCTAGCGCAATGTACGTTGCCAAGTTATCAATAAGCATTTCGTGCAAATCATCGCTAAACAATTCAACTTCACTATTGCGATTTGCGTAGTTCAACATCGACAAAATGAAGACCGCGAATGAACGGAAGAAGATGCCGTCATTATCAGTCTCATCAATGTGTGAGAACAACACTGAATCTTGTAATAAGTAGCGCGTCATCATCACAATTTGTGCATCGGTAAAGATATTTGCTTGCAAGGCATCACTAATAAAGAAAAAGACACCCTTATCACGCAATTCAGGATCAGTTTGGCGTAACCCACTCATCACGTCCAACAACTCTTGGTCAGTGACGACAACCGGTTGTCCCGCAATCAACGCATTTTGCCAATCAGACACTTTTTCATGAATCGCTGTCGCTGTTACCGGATCAAGCTGCTCAACAACAGTCGGTGCGTCGTAATCAAACTGGTCAATCAAACGACCAACTTCTGTTCCAAGTGATCAAACAATTCACCATGGTGCACACGCGCACGCATATTTTTTAATTCTTCACGGACATCATCAACGGTGTAATCCATTATCTCTATCCCTTTTCCGTATTATTGCTTCCTAAATCAAAGCTACCTCCACTAGATTAACACAACCACGCAAAGATAGCAGTTTATTATATTTTGTTTCCAGCCGGGGCGATGACACTTCACCCGATTTCGGTTCATCTAGACACAATTTGAACGTCGGCGAAAGCCCGCCATTTCAGCGTTTATTTTCTTTCACCTGTTTTTCACCCATCTAGACACGATTTTCGCCCGTTTAGGCACAGTTTGTTTCACCCGATTATTCCCTGTCTAGACACAGTTTGAACTCGTAACGAAGCCCACCATTTCAGTGTTTATTCTCCTTCACCCGTTTTTTGCAGATTTCGACACGTTTTTCACCGATTTAGACACAATTCTTATTTGTTGCATAAAAAAGCCCCAGCCGACACACAGTCGACTGAGGCTAATTCATATATCTATTTCAACAACAACTATTCCTTTAGGTGGAAGTAGTATGTTGACACAGTCACGTCACGTGAAGCCAAGGCTGTACGCAAACGCAAACTATTTTGATTGTGCAACGCATTTTGCCAACCGTGACGAGGCACGAATTGTGGAATCAAAATCGTCAATGAGTGATTACGTTCCTTCGCCCCCTTCGCAATTTCATCTACGAAACGCAATGAAGGCTCTGTGATTGAACGATATGATGAGTGAATGTCCACGTAACGCACATCTGGGAACTCGCGCTTGAACTCAACGCCCAAACGGTGCTCCTTTTCAGGGTTCGAATCAAATGAGACGTGCATCGCCAAAACGCGATCACCCATTGATTGGGCATAATCAATCGCATCAGCCGTTGCCTTAGTCAAGTTTGAGACCAACACAATCACCGTCGAACCATCGTAGTGATGACGCTTGATTGGTTCCTTAGACAACACACGCAACTGCTTAGCAACCGCCTTGTAGTGACGGTTAATCGTCCAGAACATGCGAAGCAAAACTGGCATGATAATCAAGTATGGCCAGACAGACTTAAAGTGCATCCAGAACAAAATGATAACCAAAGCAAATGAGATGAACGCCCCAACAAAGTTGATTGACGCCTTTCCCAACCAGAAGCCTTCACGTTCACGGAACCAGTGAATAATCATTCCTGATTGCGACAATGTGAAGGGCACGAAAACTCCGACCGCATAAAGCGGAATCAAAGCTTCAGTTGATCCATTAAAAATCAAAAGCAATACGATGGCACCAACAGCCAACGACATAATACCGTTTGAGTATCCCAAACGATCTCCCTTGTCCATGTAGATGTGTGGCATGAACTTATCCTTAGCCAAGTTAAAGGCCAATTGTGGGAAGGCTGAGAAACCAGTATTAGCAGCAACCGCCAAAATCAAGGCCGTTGCAATTTGCAAAAGGTAGAACATTACGCCGTGACCGAAAATCGTTTGACCAATTTGAGCCAACACCGTCACGTGGTCATTTGGTCGAATACCGTACCAGTATGACAAGAACGTAATACCACCAAAGAAGAAGGCCAAAATCAACGCCATGATTGATAGCGTTGCTGCCGCATTACGTGGCTTTGGCTCCTTGAAGTTCGGCACGGCATTTGAAATGGCCTCAACTCCAGTCAATGAAGATGAACCACTTGAGAACGCACGCAAGAACAACAAGATTGTGATACTTGATGATGACGTACCAATTGCCGCTGCAGCATGGAAGGCAACTTGACCGGTCGCGATGTTATACAACCCGTACAAGACCATTCCTGTAATCATCACAATGAACAAGTAAACCGGCACCATCAGGAACCCGGCTGACTCGCGCACACCACGCAGGTTAATTCCCATCAAAATCAAGATGATGACCACTCCGATACCCACTGAATATGGGTGGAGCGCTGGAACCGCTGACGTAATGGCTTCTGTTCCGGCCGCCACAGACACGGCAACCGTCAACATATAGTCAACCAACAAAGATCCACCGGCGACAAGCCCAGCGTTACGACCCCAGTTCGTTGATGTCACGACATAAGCACCACCACCAGATGGGTAGGCGTGAATGATTTGGCGATACGATAGCGTAATGGCCGTCAACAATACCAACACCAAAATGGCGATTGGGATTTGCAACCACAACGCAACCGTACTGGCAGCAATCAACGCTGTCGTAATCTGCTCAGTACCATACGCAACTGATGACAATGCATCAGACGAAAGCAAAGCCAAGGCCTTGGTTCGGCTCAAATGTTGCGAGCCCTCTTCCAATGTCTTAAGAGGCTTTCCAATCAACAACCGCTTTAAAAAGCGCCACATGATTTTTCTCCTAAACACCTATATTAGGCAAAACGCCCAAAAATAATTTCAATTTTCTACAACGACTTATTGTAGTTCTATTTAAGCTCGTTGTCTATCATTGATACTTACTTTCGGAAATCAAAAACGCCGCCCCTCTCACAGGAAGGTCGGCGTTTAATATTTATTATGAAATTACATCATACCTGGCATACCTTGAGCAGGCATTGCAGGGGCAGCATCCGTCTTTGGTTGCTCAGCAACGACAGCTTCAGTCGTCAACAACAAAGCTGAAACAGAAGCGGCGTTTTGCAATGCTGAACGCGTTACCTTAGTAGGATCCACGATACCAGCTTCAATCATATCAACCCATTCGTCAGTCGCAGCGTTGTAACCAACACCCGGCTTCTCTGACTTCAATTGGTTAACGATAACTGAACCTTCCAAACCAGCATTCTCAGCGATTTGGCGGACAGGCTCTTCCAAAGCACGACGTACAATGTTGATACCAGTTTGCACATCACCAATCTCTGACAACTCAGCAACGGCTGGGATAACGTTTACCAAGGCAGTTCCACCACCGGCAACGAATCCTTCCTCAACAGCGGCACGAGTAGCGTTCAAAGCATCTTCAATACGGTACTTGCGTTCCTTCAACTCAGTTTCAGTTGCGGCACCAACGTTGATGACAGCGACACCACCAGCCAACTTAGCCAAACGCTCTTGCAACTTCTCACGGTCAAAGTCAGACGTCGTCTCGGCAATTTGACCCTTGATCAAGTTCACGCGCTCAGCAATGGCTTCCTTGTTTCCAGCACCCTCAACAATCGTCGTGTTGTCCTTAGAAACCGTAACCTTAGCAGCTTGACCAAGTTGTGCAATCGTCACATCCTTCAAGTTCAAACCAAGGTCGTCAGTGATAACAGTTCCGCCAGTCAAGATTGCAATGTCTTCCAATTGGGCCTTACGACGGTCACCAAATCCAGGTGCCTTAACCGCAACGACATTAAACGTTCCACGCATCTTGTTCAAAACAAGTGTTGGCAAAGCTTCACCAGTAATGTCATCAGCGATAATCAACAAGGCACGACCTTGCTCAACAACACTTTGCAACATTGGCAAAATTTCTTGAATGTTACCAATCTTCTTATCAGTGATCGTATGGGTTATCCAATGAAGCTTCCATCTTGTCCGTGTCAGTTACCATGTATTGTGACATGTAACCACGGTCAAATTGCATACCTTCAACGACATCCAGCGTCGTTTCGATACCCTTAGACTCTTCAATCGTGATAACACCATCGTTACCAACCTGTTCCATCGCTTCGGCAATCAGCTCACCAACTTCTGGGTTAGCAGCTGAAATTGAGGCGATTTGCGCGATTTCTTCCTTAGTAGAAACCGGCTTTGACATCTCGTGCAACGCCTTAACAGCTGCATCAGTTGCCAATTCGATACCACGACGCACACCAACTGGGTTAGCACCCGCCGTGACGTTCTTCAAACCTTCATTAATGATAGCTTGCGTCAAAACAGTCGCAGTCGTCGTACCGTCACCGGCGATGTCATTCGTCTTTGAAGCAACTTCAGCAACCAACTTGGCACCCATGTCTTCAAAGTGATCTTCCAATTCGATTGACTTAGCAATCGTTACACCGTCGTTTGTAATAGTTGGTGCACCATAGCTTTGCTCAATAACAACATTGCGTCCGTTTGGACCAATCGTTGTCTTAACTGTGTTAGCAAGCTTATCAACACCTGCTTGCATCTTTGCACGTGCATCTTCAGCAAACTTAATGTCCTTAGCCATATTTATTTCACCCTCTATTTCAAATTTTTAATAGTTAATCTGTTTGTTTCAAATTAAAGAACTGCAACGATATCCTTTTCGTGAACCACCAAGTAATCCACACCATCGACCGTTACTTCTGAGCCAGCGTACTTATCGAAGATGACCTTGTCACCCTCTTTCACTGCAGCTGGGGCCGTCAAGTCACCAACTGATTGCGTTGAAACAGCGACAACAGTTCCCGTAACTGACTTTTCTTGCGCGTTTGACGCAAGCAAAATACCACCAACTGATTGCTCAGGCGCTTCCTCAACTTGCAACACAACACGATCTCCCAAAGGCTTCAACATGTTATATGACCTCCATAGGCAAAAATTATTATTAGCACTCTCAATATCTAAGTGCTAACTTACATAAACAATAATAGCACACCCACACGTTTTTGCAACATATTTTGGTTAAAAAATGAGGTTATGGTTTGTTTCGTCGCTATCGCGCCGAGTTGGTTTTTTGGGCGAGCAGGGTGGCGTCCGCGCCATTCGGTTGCCCACATTTGAACTTTGTCGGAGATAGCCCCGCACTTCCAGGCCTCGACGCAACGCGTCGACACTAACCGCTAACAAAAAAGCCCCGGTACAAAAACACGTACCAGGACTCAAAATTATCATTACTTCAATTGTGACAACATTTGCTTCATTGCTGTTGCCGTCATTTCAGCAGTTTGTTCAGTTGTGTAAGCCTTAACTTGGTCAGGAGTAGCCTTTGGGTTCGCTTGCATGTATGCAGCAACCTCTGCTTCAATAGCTGACTTCATTTGAGCTTGTTGGGCAGCTTGTGCCTCAGGTGCAGCTGACTTTTGTGCAGCTTGCAACTTCTTAGATTGATCAGCAGTCATTACAACCCAAGTGTTCTTTGGCACCGTAACCGTCGTCACTTGCTTCTTAAGCTTGCCACCTTGACCACCAATACCAAACATCACACGCCAGAAGGCATTCTTCCACTCCCATCGAGTGGTCTCAACCTTAACAGTCGCCTTCTTAACGTCAGCAACCTTGTAAGTCATTTCCTTCTTAACGCCGTTTGGAATATCAGCAACCTTCGTTGAAGGCTTCCCGTGAACCGTTGGCTTCTTAGCATCAGCTGTGTCGTTGTAAACCAAGACATAGTTATCAGCCTTTGAACCTAAACGTGATTGGATCAAGACACCGGCTGGTGACTTTGAACCCAAAGCTGAGTATACCTGCTTTGATGTCGTTGTTGTCTTAGCAGTCAAACCAGTGTTGTTTGCAAAGACTGACGTTGTCATCCACACGGCACCGATTAGCAATACCGTGAAGATAGGTCCGAAGATAGCGCGCATGGTGCGGTTCTTCAAAACCAACCATGAGTAGAACATGCCGATCGCAAAGACGGCCATAACTAGAATAATCATATTAGTTATTTCCTCCATTATCTGCGACAACGTTTCCGTTTGACTTACCGTGCACTAGCTTACCGCTGTGCAAGAAGAACGCCAAGATGATACCAACAACAGCGAATCCAATTCCGAATGCAAATGATGCGTGGAATCCAGTCATCGTTGCGTTAATCATCTTATCCATGTATGACACAACGTTTTCCTTGGCCAAATCCTTAGCAGGCTTAGCAGCCTTGATAACGTTTTGCGTAACTGATGAAAGCAAGGCAACAACCACCGCGTTACCAATTTGGCGAACCGTGTTGTTAGCAGCCGTTGCTTGTGAGGCTTCCTCAGGTGGCAAAGCTGACATAGCACTGGCCGTCAATGGCATCATCGTTGTGGCGATACCGAACATACGCAAGGCGTACAACAACGTTACCAAGTGTTGTGGCGTTTCAGCTGTCAAGAATAGGAATGGTACCGTACCAATGGCCAAGATTGAGAACCCAACCATCGCCATACGCTTAGCACCAACCTTGTCGTAAACCGCTCCGGCAACTGGTGACATTGCACCAATAACCAAGGCACCAGGCAATAGCGTCAATCCTGACTCAAGCGCTGACATACCGTGAACGTTTTGCAAGTACGTTGGCAACATCATTTCAACACCCATCATAGCCATCATGGCCATCATTACGGCAAACGTCGTCAACGTAAATTGCTTGTTCTTGAACACGCGAACGTTCAAGAATGGATCGTCCATCTTCAATTGACGGAAGACAAACACAATAATAATCAAAATTCCGATTAGGATTGGGGCCAAAACGTTTGGCCAGTTACCAAATCCATCAGTGGCTGAATTTGAGAATCCCCATAGGAATGACCCAAATCCAATAACCGCCAAAATCAATGAAGGGAAATCAAGCTTCATATCACGGTTTGGCACAACATTCTTAACGAAGAATGGCGTTGCAATCCAAACCAAGACCAACACGATCATTGGCAAGTAGAAAATCGTACGCCATGAGTTTGAAATCAACAAACCAAACAAGTGGTGATTCTTTTCCAAAATCCAACCTGAAAGCGTAGGGCCAATAGCTGGGGCCAAACCGATAACGATACCATTAATACCCATCGCCGCACCACGTTGTTCAGCTGGGAAAATGTTAACCATAACAACTTGCATCAAAGGCATCGTAATACCAACCGCCACGGCAGCTAGAATACGGCCAAGCAAGAACATCCACCACATGTCGTGATGGCTAGGGGTAAACGCCGTCGTTGCCATACCAGCCAACAACAATGTGTAAGCGACCATGTACAAGTACTTGGTTGGAATCTTAGTGGTTAGGTACGCTGATACCGGCACCATAATTCCGTTTGCCAACAAGAAGTATGTCGTTGCTTCCTGGGCCGTTGCAAGTGAAATATTAAAATCGTGCATCAACGTTGGGATTGCAGTACCCAATGACGTTTGCATCAACATTCCAGCAAACGTTCCAATCAACAGCACCATAACCATGGCACCGCGGTTGAAAGGCTTGCCATTAATGTCTAAAGTTTCTGACTTTGCCATTTCGTCCTCCAAATTAGTTTATTTTTTATAATTGCTATCATTTATTCAGCAAGAGTTAGTTTAAACTCCTAAATTTTTAAAATCAAGGGTTTTTGTCAAGTAATTTGACAAAGATTTAGACGGTTTTCACAATAGTAAATCAGATTCCGTTTAAATAGCGCCAAACCTGAATTCTAACATGTGACAACTAACACAAACTTAGTAAAAGTCATTTTAAATGAAAACGCAATCATTAAGAAAAGAAGCTGACACCTTGAATAGTGCCAGCTTCGCCTCATTAAATATCAAATTCTTCCAACGCCATACTTGCTTCAGTCCAGCGTTCTTCAACCTCAGCTAACTGTGCATCGATTGCTGCAATTTCCTTTGATAAGTCCGTCAACTTACCTAAGTCAGCCCCGTTTGCTGGATCATTCAATTCAGCATTCAATGCATCGCGCTTATCGTTCAAGCCTGCCATTTCTTCTTCAGCTGCCGCAACCGCTCGTTCGTACTTACGTTGCTCCTTTTGACGTTCCTTACGCTCTTCGCGTGACAACGTCTCAACTTCCTTAGCAGTCGCCTCTTCGTATTCGGCCGTTGTTTCGAAACTTGCCTTCGCACGGTGGGTTTCCGCTTGCTCACCAGCCGTCTTTTCTAGATAGTAATCGTAATCACCATCAAAGAAGCGCGTCCCGTTTGGTGACAACTCAACCACTTCCGTCGCAACCGAATTAATGAAGTAACGGTCGTGAGAAACGAAGAAAATCGTGCCATTATATTCGTTCAACGCGGTTTCCAACACTTCACGGGAATCAATATCCAAGTGGTTCGTTGGCTCGTCGAGAATCAAGAAGTTTGCGTGTTGCAATGACAACTTCGTCAAAAGCAAGCGGGCACGCTCACCACCTGACAAGGCAGAAACCAACTTATCAACCGCTTCACCTGAGAACATAAACGATCCCAAGATTGAACGAACGTCGCGCTCTGGCATCGTTGGGTGTTCATCCCAAATCGTGTTCAACACAGACTTCTTTGGGTCGAGCGTTTGTTGCTCTTGGTCGTAGTAACCAACTTCAACATTGGCACCAAGCTTGATTTCGCCGGCCAACAAAGGTAACTTACCCAAAATCGTCTTAATCAACGTTGACTTACCAATACCGTTTGGCCCAACCAAAGCGACCGCGTGTTGCTTATCAACTTCAATATTAACGTGGTCCGCCAAGACGTTTGCTAGGTCATAGCCCAACTTCACTTCTTTGACGCGCATCACTTCGTTTCCAGATTCTTCGTCAGCTGAGAATTGAATGTGGGCAACGCCAAATTCGTTCTTTGGCGCTTCCAAACGTTCCATACGTTCCAATTGCTTACGACGTGATTGGGCACGCTTCGTCGTTGAAGCACGCACAATATTACGGTTAACAAAGTCTTCCAACTTTGCAATCTCTTCTTGTTGCTTATCGAAAGCCTTTTGCTCTTGCAGAACCTTAGCTGCCTTCAATTCCATGAAGCGTGAATAGTTACCTGTGTAGTGATCCAACACACCTGAGTGCATGTCGTAAATTTCCGTAACCACGCGGTCCAAGAAATAACGGTCGTGGGAAACAATCAACAATGCTCCTTGGTAGTTTTGCAAATATTGCTCCAACCATGCCAACGTTTGCATATCCAAGTGGTTAGTTGGCTCGTCGAGGATCAACAAATCAGGCGTTTCCAACAATTGCTTGGCAATCGCCAAACGCGTACGTTGCCCACCAGATAATGATTAAATCTTTTGATCATAGAATGACTCATCAAAGCCAAATCCGTGCAAAACAGAACGAATTGTTGCTTCGTAGCCGTAACCATTCTTTTCACTAAAATCGTGCTGCGCTTGGTCGTAAGCAGAAAGCAAGCTTGCATACTCATCACTTTCGTAATCAGTTGCTGAAGCAATCTTCGTCTCCATGTCGCGCATCTTCTTTTCCAATGCAATCACATCAGAAAATGCATCAAGCATTTCATTGTACACAGACAAATCAGAATCTAGTCCTGAGTTCTGCGCCAAGTAAGCTAGCTTGATGCCCTTCTTCATTGAAATCGTACCTTCATCAGGTTGCGTTTCACCGATTAGCATCTTCAAGAGCGTTGACTTACCGGCTCCGTTACGGCCGACCAACCCAACACGTCCTTTATCTTGAATCTGCATCGAAATATTTTCAAAAAATGTTACACCGCTAAAACGGCGTGCAACATTACTTGCTTGCAAAATAATCATGATTATTCTTCTCCGTCTCAACACCCTGCGTCCAGGTTGTTGCCTAAATCTCACTTACTAGTGTAACAGAAAGTGCAAGTTTGTCGCATGTGGAAATTAAAGTTTGTGGTTTGTGTCGTCGCTATCGCGCCGATACTAACCACCAAAACAAAAAGCACCCGACAGTAACTGTCAGATGCTCTTAATTGTTAGTTATTAACGCAACGCTGCGTTTCGCTTTTGTTGCTCGTGTTGTACGAAATACTCCCATGCATGCATTTCGCTCTCAAACCACAAGTGCTCACCGTCGTAATCCAACACTTCCAATGATGTTTGTACCAATGGCCATTCATTATTTGGCTTACCTTCTAGGTGTTGCCACATAAATGACGCACGGGCTGCGATGTCACCAGTTGGCGTGTAGAAAATAATGTTCGAAACATTACCTGTCGTTTGGTAGTAGCGCGTTGCTGACTTAAAGCCACGCCAATCCCAAATATCTGTAACGGCCGTGTTATCACCGCGGTCGATGTAGTGCAACATTGACGTAGTACCACCAGGGTTACCTGGGAACAAATCAATATCAATGACATTGCGACCATACGTTGTACCAAAGCGACGGGCTTGTGCCATCCCCCAGTCCAACCCATCCAAGTGGTAACGAGCCTTGTCGATTTGTGGGTTGTGACGGTAGTGCACTGTCTTTACCTCAACATCCGTTGCCTTTTGGAAGACATCGTACATATTAAGCAACGCATCATCTGGTAAACCATGGTTCCCCAAGTGCATGTGTTGATCAGGATAGTAGCCACGAACGACTTGCTTTGCATCAACACCATTTTCGCGATCCGCCTTAACTTGCGCAGCAATATTAGGGTCAAGCGTTGGCAAGTTAGAGTTATCCAAATATAAATTCATGAGTTTCACTCCTTATTAGTCTGCCAAATACTTGTCGCCTGAAATGCCGTTAACCGTCACTTCATCCCTGCGATTACCAAGTGTGTAGGCTGTCATCGTTGTTCCGCCAAGACCAACACCAACATTTGAAAGCGCGTGTGCTTGGGCCACCATTGCTGGCCAGCGCTTATCAGCATCAGCTAACAAACCTTGCCAAGCTTGCCAAACCGCTTCTTCATAGTAGCGATTACTGTGGTCGTACGCAGCATCAGAGAAGGCTTGCAACTTTTCAGGGTCATTAAACAACTCAAGGAAGCGATCTGCCATCTCCGTTACGAATTGATCTTCTTGGCCTTCTGGCGCCCACTTGGTTAGGTAACCATTCTCGCCATCGATAATCAAATCGTTAGGACCATAGTTCACATTCGTTGAAACACCAGGCATACCATTTGCCATCGCTTCCATCATTGAAATGTTAAATCCTTCCATCATTGAAGCCAAACCGTAAACTTGGTGTGAACGGTGGATAGCGTACAACTCATCACGGTCGGTCACATAATCATGCAGCGTCACAACCGGCGACTCCAAACGGCGCACTTGATTCAAGTCCGTGGTCTCGGCACCCTTCTCATCGTACATAGTTGGCTTTTCGAGTCCGTATTTATCAAACAAACGCAACAAGTCCTTGTTCGTCTTATTGTTACCCGTGTTATCGAAGTATCCGTAGACATCAAGGTGCGCATTCAAACCAGGTTGCTTTTGGTTGGCAATCATCAATGCTTCAGCAACGGCTGCGGGACACTTATCCGGTGCACGTCGTACAATCATCAATACTGAATTTGTTTGACGCTCAGCCATTGTCACACGCTCAGCGTCGCGAATTTCAGCTGGCACAACCCCAACTGGAATCGTGAATGGCGTGGCCTTTGGTGCATAACGGGCGACCACATCCGCCGTTTGACGTGGCATCGCTGAAATAACCGCTTGGTAGTCATTGATGTGCATGAAGTCAAACTCATAATTGTTATTTTCATCAGTTGTCATGACGTCACGCGTGTCTGATGCATGCAAATTATGCAAGTGGAAGCCAATGTAAGCTGGACGATCCAACTTCAACAAACCTTCATCAGCAGCTGTTGTACGATCCATGATGAAGATATTTGGTGCATCCTCTGAGAAGAAGTCATTATTCAAATCGTTAACAAATTCGGCCGTCAACTCATCAAATAAATCAAAGATATACGTCATGCCATTTGACTTAATCAAGCGGTATCCTGACACATAGTTCACGAATTGCGGTGCTTCAAATGGCTTCGCTTCAAATTCTTGCCCTGACATTTGAGCATTCTCAGCCAATTGATTTTGACTATCAATGTGCTTACGGTTCATCACCATCGCTTCCGAACCACGTGGCGCCTTGCGACGAAGGTACTCTTCGATTATCGGACGCCCTTTACGGTCAACAAAGACATTGGTATTTGGCGTACCATCTGGGTCGATATATTGTTGCCGTGAAATGAAGCCACGTAAATCGTACGTATCTACGCGGAACAAGTTACCAAAGTGCTCAAACACTTCAACCATCGTGACACGCGATTCGTGTTGCAAATCAACGTGAATACGTCCCAAGAAACGCGTACGATTTTCATCTTCATACGCCATAAACGTATCTGGCGTGTCTGGCAACGGCTCAACAATTGCCACTGGACGACCACCCCATTCAACATCTTGTGCTGTCAAAATCTGCTCAGGCACATGTTCTGTATGCGCGTAGTAGTCGTACATATTGATTACTTCTGCGTCGTTCAATCCCCATGCTAGCAAGTCACGATGCCCATTCGAATTAAATACGCGCGTTACGATTTTGAATGACTGCCCGTTCTTACGGAACAGCTTACCACGTTGCACTTGCGCGTGTTCAATACCTGAGCCTTGCGCAGCAAGCCCTTCGTTTACGAAAAAGTTCATCGCAATACCCTCTTTAAATAGTTTTTCATAAGGTAAGTATACCAAACCCACTCACGATAACTAATCCCAACTTGTGCGCACTTCTGCAACAAAATACAACGAACCTGTGAACAAAATCATATCCTCAGATGCCATTGCGTCAGTTATTGCGCGATAGGCCTTCTGCCATGATTCATGCACCGTGACATTGTGACCCGTCACTTGACGCGCAGCTTCCGTTGGATCAAGGGCTACTCGGGCGCCAGGATTTTGGAAGTGCGTCACATGTAAATCAACATTAGGCAAATCTGCCAACGTGTGCAACATCGCCGGGTAATTCTTATCAGCCAGCGCGCCGAAAATGACATGAATCTGCTTATCCGCAAAGCGTGTCCGTAACGTCGCAGCCAACGCATCGATGCCATGTTGATTATGAGCACCATCCAAAACGGTCAACGGTTGCTCAGCAACACGTTCAAACCGCACTGGCCACGTGACCGTTTCCAAAGCCTTCGTTACCATTTCAGCTGTTAGCGGCACACCCAATTCATTGGTTACTAGGCTTGCAGCTTCAAGTGCAACCCCGGCATTATCAATTTGATAATGCCCCATCAAATCCACAAACACCTGCTTAAACTCATGAACACCAGTAAAGTTGAAGGTCTCGCCCCAATTTGTTTGGCTTGATAGCATTTTGGCTTCAAACTCGTCACCCAAACGGTACAGTGGTGCACCCAAAGCATCAGCCACTGTCGTCACCACTTGTTGGGCTTCTTCAGGCAAACGCCCCGTCACAACTGGACGTTGACGCGCAATAATGCCTGCCTTTTGCGTCGCAATTTCAGCCAGCGTATTCCCCAACACCTGCATGTGATCCAAACCAACCGTCGTGATTACTGACACCAACTTATCCGAAATCACTTCTGTCGTATCCCAAGTGCCGCCAATACCAACTTCCAATACGACGACATCAACCGGATGCTCAGCAAAATATACAAACATCATGGCTGTTAACGTTTCGAACTCCGTTGGCCCACCTTGTGGTAACTCTTTATCCAATGCCTCGGTAATCGGTGCAATGCGACGCATAATATCCAACAAAATATCATCCGGAATATTACCGTTATTACCTTGTACGCGTTCATTAAATTGCAGAATAAATGGCGACGTAAACATCCCCACCGTCAAGCCAGCCGCACGCAATAATTGTGCAATCATCTTGCTAGTCGAACCTTTACCATTCGTCCCCGTAACATGCACATACTGAGACGCACGTTCTGGGTGTCCCAGACGGTCTAGTAAGGCATTGATGCGATCAAAACTAGGAGTCTTCTTCCACTTGTGTCGACCATGAATATACGCAATTGCGTCCGCTGCTGTGTTCAGTTCAATCATGATGTCGCCTTCTTCCGTTTTTCATTAGCAATATCGTATCACACCGGCATTTTGCGGTGTACCCCAAAAGTTAGAGTAAAATATTTTAGCTGATTAAGCGGCCATTTGTCGGTATTCTACCGGTGAGTGGCCGTTTAATTTTGCTTGAATTCGTGTGTTGTTGTAATACAGTATCCAATTGTTAATTGCATCAATCAACTCTTTTGCTGAAGAATAATTGTTCAATGGGCCGATTTCGACTTTCAACTTATTAAAGAAACTTTCCATAACCGCATTGTCTAGAGCGGTCGCACGACGCGACATGCTTTGGATGATGCGGTTTTGCTTTAGTTTCTTACGCCATACTCTGTGACGATATTGCCAGCCTTGATCGGTGTGAATGGTTGTTCGATAAGTAAGTTCTGGCAGTTGCTCTACGAGCTGATTAAGTGGTTGTAAGGTAAATTCAAGATTTGGACGGGTGCTAATTGAATGTGTAAGAATTTCGTTATTGTACATATCAAGAATTGGCTCTAAATAAACTTTTTCTCCGGTGGCCGGAATTTTGAATTCCGTAACATCGCTAGATAGTTTTTGTAATGGTCGATCGGTCTTGAAACGACGGTGAATCTTATTCTTCACGCGCTTTCCTTCAGGCCCCTTAGATGAATCATACTTGCGCGATTGTTTGTTATATCCAACGCCTTTTAATCCCATCTCATGCATCAGCCGTTGAACTTTCTTGTGATTTACCTCTGCGAACTCAGGCTGCTTCCGCAACTCTAAATACACTCGACGCACACCATAGTGATTATCAGCTTCCCAAATTGTCCTGATGGCCACTCTAAGTGGCTCATCGGAATCGTCCTTTTGAAACTTTCGTTTCCAGTAATGCACTGTACTTTCTGCGATTGGAAGAACCTTTAGTATATCTACTAGTTTAAATTGTGCCTCGAGTCGGCAAACTACTTCTGCGAGTTGTCGGTTCGTTGCTAAATCGAGGCTAATAATTTTAACGCTTCATTTTCAATCTTTAGTCGAAGAACTTCATCTTCGAGTTGAGAAAGTCGATTTTCTTGCTCTGTTAATTTTTTGACTGACTTAGGCTTCTTGTTTGGCATCTCAGGTTTTCGTCCTTTTTGAATAGACAATAACCCATTTGGGCCTAGTTTGGAATAAATTTCTTTCCATGCACGCATTTGTGCAGTGCCGGTATAACCGAACTTAGCCGCTATTTCAGTATATGAAGCGTGGCTCTGATGTCAAGACTCCGGACCTCTTTTTAGAGCCCGCTAGGGCTCGTACCACGAAAATTTTTCAAAATGACCTGATTTCGTACAGATTTTGGGTCATTTTTTAATGGGGTCCAGGGGTTTTGCCCCTGTGCCTGCCGGAGGCTATGGAGTTACGGTGGTCTAGTTTGGATTTTGTTGAATTTCACAAGTCTGAGGGTATAGCAAATAAGCACTGGTCAGAGTGATTTTTGGACTTCACAAAGTCAGTGCTTGTAAACGCCGGTGTATAGGCAAATTTGTATAATCGCGTTTATATCATCTAGAAATTGGTCTAGGCGGCATCACGGAGTGATATACGATTGTTGTTATACCAGTTGACGTACCATCCAACAGCGGCTTGCACATCAGCGATACTCTCGAAATCCTGTTGGTAGATCAGCTCCCTCTTGAGTAACGAGTGAAAACTTTCGATGCGGGCATTATCGTAAGGGTGCCCTTTACGGGAGTAAGAGTGCCTAATACCTATGGACTCCAGTGTATTTTCAAACAATTCGCTGGTATACTGGCTTCCCATATCGCTATGCACATACAGTGGTTTTTCACCTCGTCTTAGCGCCTTAACGATTACTGAGGTTGCTAGTTGAGCTGTCATCGTATCTGCAATTCGATACGACAGCACCTTACGGTCTTCCGGATCATATGCACTAGCCATGTAAACCCATGTCTTATCGGTCAACTGGATATACGTAATGTCAGTTGTAATTACGCCACTTAGGTCATCCAGATTGATAATGAGATTTGGCATCTGATCTTTGTCATTGACTGTTGTAGGCTTGTTATATCGCTTTTGCATACGCGATTTCAAGCCAGCTTCACTCATCAATTGCCATACAAAGCGGTCGCTGATTGCTAGTTTGAATAAGTCGCGCATGGTTTTAGCAATTCGTCGATAACCATAAATGCCTTTATTGGCTGTGTAAATTGATTCGACGGCAATTCTCAATTTGTTGTGTTGTATTTCTTGTGCGCTCGGCTCCCAATGGATCCAGTCAGAGTAAGTGGACATTGGAATTTTCAAAGCACTCAGAACGCGTGTGATGCGGTGCCCCTGTACCAAATTTTTGTGGATAATTGGTAAAACAACACTTCTACCGCGCAAAACTAATGTTTTGCCAGCAACACCGCCGCACGTTTTAAAATTTCGAGCTCTTCTTTCAAAATTGCGTTTTCCTTACGCAACTTCTTCAATTCATCAGCTGATATTGATTCGCCATTCACTTCTACAGGCGCATATTTTTTGACCCAATTCCGAATTAAATCGGCTGAAGGACCGTATTCCTTGGATAATTCATCGGGCCGACGGCCCGCTTTAACCATCTCCACGATGGACTTTTTAAAGTCCTCTTCATAACGTGTAACCATAAATAAAAATACTCCTATGATGATATTTTACCAAACTAGAAAAACTAGTCCGGAATCTCATCATAAGAGCACGTTATTTTTGATTGCCCAAGAAGCCAATGCAATTCTAAATTCCGTAGTAACTTTTGGCGGATTGAACAACACATCTGGCCCATGTGTTTCGTAGGCTGCAATGAGGACTAAAAATGCCGTTGAGTCCAGACCATAACGTCTCGCTATCGACCTTTTGCTGTCGACTCCTAGAAAATATTCCTGGATAGCTTTAAATTTTGTTTGTTTTGAGATTCTAGTCACTTGAATTTACAATTCAAGTGCAACACTAAGCTAAATAAAAACTGACTCATAATGAACCAGCGTAAAATGTAGTTTGTCTAGAACATACAGAACGCGAGGAAACATTATGAGTCATTATCATCAGCTTACCGCATTTGATCGCGGACGTATAGAAGTTTTACTCAGAGAAGGGTTGTCAATGCGTAGCATTGCAAAAGAAATTGGTAGAAGCGCTTCGACAATCTCTCGTGAGATTGCCCGCTGTGTTGGCTCAACTTATGAAGCTGAGGATGCCGATCAAAAGCACATGCTTGCTCGAACGAAGTCGCATAAACACCGAAAGTTAGATAACACTGAACTGCGAGAACTAGTTATATATGGAATTAATCAAAAACATTGGTCGCCTGAACAGATAGCTGGTCGACTAAAGATATCAAAAGGTCATACGATTATTAGCGCAAATACAATCTACCGAGCGATTTATAGAGATAACTTGGGCCAGCCGGTGAAAAGTCACAAAGCTCGGGGCATTGCTCGTGCGCTTCGGCATAGAGGAAAAACTCGACATACTAAAGGTCATGTCGAGCGTCGAGGTAAGATTAGAATTCCAAATACGATTGACGAGCGACCTGCAGAAGCAGGTTGTCGCTCTCGAATTGGAGATTGGGAACTGGACACTGTTATTGGCCGTAAAGGCGGTCAAGTATTGGTCACAATGGTTGATAGGAAGACCAGAATATTACTTTCAAAACGAGCGGCATCAAAGAAAACCGTCGATGTTATGAGAATCATAGGTTCAATGCTAGATTCCCTTCCAACTAGTCAGATACAGACTTTAACTCCAGACCGCGGAAATGAATTCAGTGCGCAAGATGAGATAACAAAGAAATTCGATGTCCAGTTTTACTTTCCTGATCCCCACGCTCCATGGCAACGTGGGACCAACGAAAATACAAATGGGCTAATCCGTGAGTACGTCCCTAAAGGGACTGCAATCGAAGATTATTCAGACGAATACATTGAACAAATGGTTGAGCAAATTAATAGCCGACCTCGAAAGCTTTTCGGCTGGAGATCGGCTAAAGAATATTATTTATCTCAAGTGTTCCGGTTGAATTGACAATTCACCCATAAAGAAAACCCCGAAAGTTACTTTAACTTTCGGGGTACACCACATTTTTCTGGTGTGTTTTTTAGGCAAAAAGTAAAGGCGCCATCTATCGAAATAGACAGCGCCTCTACAGGTGTAATTTAACTAGCATTGTAACGACGAACAGCTTAAATTCGTTATTAACAATATATAAGATATTACTCCAAAAACTCGCATCCTGCAAGCCTTTCGACGTAACAAACTTATTTCAAAGCAACTATTACTTTGCGGCCTGTAGTTCAGCCAAACGAGCGTCAGTTGCTGCCAACTTTGCTTGCCAGTCAGCCAACTTCTCGCGTTCTTCAGCAACCACGGCTTCAGGGGCGTTGTTCACGAACTTCTCGTTACCCAACTTACCTTCAGCGCGCTTAACTTCACCAGCAAACTTCTTCAAGTCACCTTGCAAACGTGCAATTTCTTCGTCCAAGTCAATCAACTCTTCCAAAGGCACGTAAACTTCAGCACCAGAAATGATTTGTGTCATGGCCAACTTTGGCGCAGCCACATCAGCAGAAATTTCAAGTGACTTAGGCTTTACGAAGCGGTTGATGTAGTCTGAGTTTTCATCAAAGATGCGAGCCAAGTTTTCATCTGACGTCTTAATCAAAACGTCGATTTCAGTTGACATTGGGGCATTTGCTTCCGTACGGATTGTACGAACAGCCTTGATTAAGTCAGTCAAGCTTTGGAAATCAGCTTCCGCCGTTGGGTTATCCAACTCAGCCTTCACTTCTGGGTAAGCAGCAACCACGATTGACTCACCGTCATGTGGCATCTCTTGCCAGATAGCTTCCGTTACGAATGGCATGATTGGGTGTAGCAAACGCAGCGTGTTATCCAAAACGTAAGCCAAAACAGCTTGCACGTTCTTCTTAGCAGCTTCATCGTTTCCGTTCAACGTTTCCTTGGTCATTTCGATGTACCAGTCAGCGAAGTCGTTCCAGATGAAGTTGTACAACGAACGACCAGCCTCACCGAACTCAAACTTATCAAAGTTCTTCGTTACTGAAGCAATCGTCTCGTTCAAACGTGACAAAATCCACTTGTCGGCCAACGTCAAAACTGACAAGTCAGGAGGCAATTCAGCCTTCGTTTCGTCATCCAAGTTCATGATAACGTAACGTGAGGCGTTCCAGATCTTGTTAATGAAGTTCCAAGCTGAGTCCATCTTCGTGTATGAGAAACGAACGTCCAAACCTGGTGTTGAACCGGTTGCCAAGAACCAGCGCAATGCGTCAGCACCGTACTTCTCGATGACGTCCATTGGGTCAATTCCGTTACCCAATGACTTTGACATCTTGCGTCCTTGTTCGTCACGAATCAAACCGTGAATCAAAACGTTCTTAAATGGACGACGACCCGTGAATTCCTTTGATTGGAACATCATACGAGCAACCCAGAAGAAGATGATGTCGTATCCCGTAACCAATGTATTCGTTGGGAAGTAACGCTTGAAGTCTTCAGCATCTTCATCAGGCCAGCCCATCGTTGAGAATGGCCACAAAGCTGATGAGAACCACGTATCCAAAACGTCAGAGTCTTGCTCCCAGTTTTCGATATCTTCAGGCGCTTCCATACCAACGTACATCTCACCCGTTTGCTTGTGGTACCAAGCTGGGATTTGGTGTCCCCACCATAGTTGACGTGAGATAACCCAGTCGTGAATGTTATCCATCCAACGCGTGAAGGTATCTTCGAAACGTGGTGGGTAGAAGTCAACACGGTCGTCTGACTGTTGCATGTCCAAAGCTTGCTCAGCCAATGGCTTCATCTTAACGAACCATTGCGTTGACAAACGTGACTCAACTGGCACACCAGTACGCTCTGAGTGACCAACTGAGTGAACAATTGGCTCAATCTCAAGCATCCAACCTTCAGCTTGCAAGTCATCAACAATTGCCTTACGTGCATCAAAGCGATCCATACCAACATACTTGCCGGCACGTTCGTTCATTGACGCATCTTCGTTCATCGTGTTGATACGCTCCAAGTTGTGACGGTTACCAACACCAAAGTCGTTAGGGTCGTGGGCTGGCGTAATCTTAACCATCCCTGAACCAAACTCTGGGTCAACGTATTCGTCGGCGATGATAGGAATCTCGCGACCAACAAGTGGCACGCGTACCATCTTACCAACCAAGTCCTTGTAACGTTCGTCTGATGGGTGAACGGCAACAGCAACGTCACCGAACATCGTTTCAGGACGCGTCGTTGCAATTTCAATGTAGTCCTTACCATCGTAAGTGACACCTTCTTCAACGAATGGGTACTTAACGTGGTAGAAAGCACCTTCGTCGTCTTGGTGGATAACTTCGATATCTGACAAAGCTGTACGAGCCTTAGGATCCCAGTTGATGATGTACTCACCACGGTAGATCAAGCCCTTTTCGTACAACGTCACAAAGACCTTACGAACGGCTTCTGACAATCCTTCGTCCAACGTGAAACGCTCACGTGAGTGATCCAAAGAAAGTCCCATCTTACCCCATTGTGATTTGATGGTAGCAGCGTATTCGTTCTTCCAGTCCCAAACTTGGTCAACGAACTTTTCGCGACCCAAGTCGTAACGTGAAATGCCTTGCTCAGCCAAACGTTGTTCAACCTTAGCTTGCGTAGCGATTCCAGCGTGGTCCATTCCTGGCAACCACAACGTGTCGAATCCTTGCATACGCTTTTGACGGATAATCATATCTTGCAAAGTTGTGTCCCAAGCGTGCCCCAAGTGCAACTTACCCGTAACGTTTGGTGGTGGGATAACGATTGAGTAAGGACGAGCCTTATCGTTTCCTGATGGCTTAAAGCGGTTTTCTTGAACCCACTTGTCGTAACGGCCAGCTTCAACAGCTGACGCGTCATACTTTCCAGGCATATCAATTTCGCGCATGTGAAATTCTCCTTATAACATAATCTCTATTTGTGTAACGATGTGATGAGCAATAAAAAACGCCCTGACCATACAATAACTGTATGATCAGGGCGACTTAATCGCGGTACCACCTGATTTAACGGGACTTCTCCCGCTATCTCGTTAGAACTTAACGCGTTTCTCACGTTACCGACTACTATGATTTCACCGGCAATGCCCACTAACTACCTTCAGTCAAGAATTTTGATGCGCTTTTCACCAACCGCGCACTCGCTGCACAATCTTCATTGACTTACTTTTTAGTGCATTGCTATAAACGTAATTGTACGGTTATTTGCTTTGAAAATCAAGGTGAAAGACTAGTGTTCAAAGAAGAAAGATAGTAGGCGATTAGCCACTGGTACAAGAACTGCTAAGACAAGCACCGTCTTATAGAACTTCATCGAATCAATCATTTGCTTCATGCTGGTATTCAGCACCTTGATATCGCCCTTCATTTCCGACAAGTCTGATCGGATATCCTTGATATCGTCCCGTACCTCTTGGAAATCGTGCTTCTTAAAATCATCAAACTCCGCGTACGTCACGTAACGCTCTGTCTTTGTTTCGGTCATTTTCGTCGCCTCCTCGTTGACTATTAACACCGTATCCATATCCCCATTAAACAGATAAAGAGACGCCGAAGCGTCTCTTTATCACTGAATCCAGTATATCAGATTTAGTGGAAGAATAACATTCCAACCGCTTCATATAATAGGTACAAACCGTACCCAATCACAATGAAGGCAGAAACAATATTCACCCAGACCAGCGCACGCTTTGGCAAACGTTCTTTCAGCAAATTCATGGTGATTGTAATACCATTGAACCAAATAAAACTAGCGGTAATAACGCCGATGATGAATGGCCAAACTTGATTGTCGGCCAGCGTTCCGCGCAATGCACCAAGCATCAACGAGCCATCAATCAACGCTTGTGGATTGGCCCATGACACAATCACTGCTGTTATCATGGCCTTCTTCATTGTCATGGCATTTTGCTGTGTATTTAATTGCACTGAGTTGGCACCACGCAGAATGCCATAGCCAATCCAAATAACCAACAAGCCACCGAGTAGCATGACAATCAGCTTCAACATTTCATGGGAACTGATTAATGCGCCCATACCAAAGAATGCTGCCATCGAAAAGGCAGCGTCGGCTAACCAAACAAACAACACGTTTAGGAAAGCCCGACGGAGGCGATTATTCATGGCATTATTAAACACATATAAATTTTGCATACCGATTGGGGCGATAAACGCGAACCCAATCATCATACCTTTCAAAACTGTCATCATTGCTTCCACTCCCCTTTTCAACGCTATCCAGTATACAAGAAATCCAGTCCTGGCACTACCTAAACAGTCATATCCAGCTCATCTAGTTTACAACACTAGATGTTAAGGTTATACTATACTTATCAATTAGAAATCAGGGGGATTTAGTCATGCCAATCCTAACAAAAGAAAACCGTAAATACCTAATTACATACGAAACATTAAACGCTGTCACCCACGGTTTAGGCGTTCTAGCCGCTGTCGTTGGCGCAACACTACTACTTTGGGAAAGTATGCACGCGAACTTCAACTGGTTCACAATGGCAGCATTATGGATTTATGCCATCTCAATCATCACCTTCTTGCTCGCATCAACGCTCTTCCACGCATTAGTTTTCACCAAAGCGGGTAAGATTTTCCAATTCCTTGATCACTCAGGCATCTATCTTGTCATCCTTGGTAGCTATACACCCTACACATGGCTATTCCTACCAGGCAAAGTTGGTTGGCCAATTTGGATTACGATCCTAGTCTTGACCATCGCAGGTATCATTTATGATTTGTTCTTTGTTGGACGTTGGCCATGGCTGTCAGTTTTGATATACGTCATCATGGGTTGGCTAATCATCTTGGCTTTTCCAGCATTGCACGCCTCATTGACGCCATTTGCGTTCAACTTGTTGTTAGCTGGTGGTATTACACGCTAGGAGCAGGCGTTTACCTCATCCCCAAACTACCAATGAGCCACGTTTACTGGCACTTGTTCGTTTTGGGCGGTGCAGCCTTGATGTACATTTCAATTTTTAGCATGTTGTTCTAAAACAAATAACGGGCAAGCACCTTTGCAGTGCTTGCCCGTTTTCGTTTACTTCTTAACCGTTCCAGCCGTTACCCAGTTGGTAAAGTCTTGGTTTTCATCTTGTTGTTGGCCACCTTGTTGGTGATTCGTGTAATCGTTCTTTTGTTGTTGTGAGAACGTCGCCCAAACAGAACCGCCGATATAGTAGCGGCTTGATGCTAACAAGGTATCCTTCATGTTGGCCTGCTTAGCATCCCCCAGTGACGCCGCGTTTTTTAGCTGATCACCAGTCCAGAAACTAGCAACTGCATATTCCGTTCCATCTTGTAGCTTAACCTGACGTGCGATGCAAACGTTTTGGATGTTGCCTGCCTTAGCAGCAGCTTGTACCACCGTGACCGTAGCAGACGCATATGCGTTTGTATATGTATCAAAGTCCTGCTTCGTATCGTCTTGCAAGACAACCTTCACTGTACCGTTTGACATCTCTGATGACAAAACCGTCGGCGCTAACTTGTTCTCCTTCAAAATTGCCTTTACATCAAATGCCTTTGCACTTGAGCTCTTCGCTGCAACTTTTGAAGAGGATGTTGCCTTCTTTTCGGTCGTTTGCTTCTTTGATGCGGATTGCCCCTTTGATGATGAGTCTTCATTTCCACCACCTGCTACCAAACCAAAGATAACCAAAATACCAACCAACAGAACAATGCCTGAAATTATTGCGCGTTTATGCTTAGACATAACCTAGTCCTCTCTCTTATTTAATACTTTAAACATTCTATCACAAAACAGCTTGCCTATTCTGCCCTCCCTAGTGCATAATATAGTAGTTGACGCCTCCTTAGCTCAGCTGGTTAGAGCAACGGACTTTTAATCCGCGGGTCCAGGGTTCGAATCCCTGAGGGGGTATAAACCGTCAGCGTTAAAAAAAGACCGGTTGAACTGAACCCCAAAAATTGGAGTGAAGTTTAAGCGGCTAACTGGTCGGAAAGATTTCGGTATTGAACCGGAGTTCTTCCGGCCAGTTTTGTTTTTATCCGCTTATTGTTGTAGTAATAGACATAGTTAGTTATGGCGGACTTTAATTCGTCATAACTTTGATAGTGGTTGTTATGTACCGTTCCTACCTTCAAGATGTGGAAGATACTCTCAGCCATTGCGTTATCTAGGCATGTCGCTTTGCGACTCATGCTTTGGAACACACGGTTAGTCTTTAGCCGTGATACATACTCATAATTTTGATATTGGAAACCTTGGTCAGAGTGAATTGTCATTCGATAATTCAATTCTGGCCTATTTTGTAGAAGCTCATCTAATGGCTTTGTGACGAACTCGACAGTTGGATGAATATCGATATTCCAAGTGAGAATCTCACCACTATAAACATCAATATAGGCGGTGAAATAAGCACGTTCAGCCATCGTGCCTGATCCCCAACGGACTTCAGTGACGTCGGTGAGAACCTTCTGATATGGTCGATCCGTTGTGAACCGACGGTTTACACGATTCGGTGAGATATGTCCGACAGTGCCGGCGTAAGAATTGTACTTCCGTGTCAGACGGTTGAAAGCAGTACAGAGAAGCCCGTTCATCTTCATAATTTTCAGCACAACCTTATGGTTGGTGTTGAAGCCACGATTACGAAGCTCTTGTGTGACACGACGGTAACCGTAGTCCGGGTTGTCATCACGAATTGATATAATCTCATCAATTAACTCACGTGGATACTCCTTGTACGCACGCTTGCACGCGTCATGATAACTACTGCTAGACATCTCGGCTACTTGAAGAAGCAGCTTCAACTTGCACTTCAACTCTTGCCTTAGCACAGTGATTACTACCGCTTTGTCTTGGTTTGTAATTTCTTCTTTTCCTGAGCTAAGGCCTCGAGTTTTTCCAAGTAGGCTACCTTAATTCGAAGTAGTTCATTCTCTTCTTCGAGCTTCTTGATCTTGTCGTGTTCTTGCTTATTCATAGTTCGTTTCCGCCTTCGTTTATCAGGTTTTAGCCGACCAGACTCCAACGCACGTTCCCACTGCCAAATCAACGAAGGGCTAGTCACCCTGAACTTTCTCGCTGCTACAGGATAAGACGCGTGATGTGTAAGTCGCCAATTAATTACCTTGATTTTAAAGGAATACGGATAACTTGTCTGCTTTCTATGGGAATCTTTAATTCCATATACTCCGTCACGTTTTATGGAGTCCACCCAGATTCCAAGCGTTGATGATCCCTTAATTCCGAATTTCTTGCGTATTTCAACAGTCGGTACACCTTTGAGGTACAGAGAAACTGCTTCTATTTGAATTTCTTTTGAAAACATACAAAAACCCCATGAGTTAGATTTGCTCCAACTCATGGGGTTCAGTTCAGGTATCGCTATGATACCGGTCTTTTTTCGTATAGTTACTTACCACCAAACAACTTTGAGAAGAACCCAAACAGTCCTGATGACTTTTCATGTTGGCGAACAACACGTGACTCCTCTTCGGAAACTGGTTCTTCAGGGATGTCGACCGGCGTTGTTTCAGCTGCAGGCTCAAATGGCTTAGGTTGCTTATCCGCTTCAATTGCAGCATTCGCAGCTTCATTAGCTTCCTTAGCTGCCTTTTCTTGCGCAACGTATTCCGCAATCATCTCATCAGTCAATGCTGGCATCGTCAAAGTCTTAGTGGTCACACCAACACTAACTGTTGCTACACCATCCTTACCAGAACGGCGACTCTTTGCTCGTACTTCAACCTGGGATGGTACTGTGTCTGCTGGCAATTCAAGTTCAAATTCAAGGCCCTTGTCCACAAGCAGAAAAATATCTTCATCTGATCCAGCCAACTTAACCGTCACATCAACGTCCAATTGGTTAACGCGCCCTTCCAGCAAACGCTTATCACCTTGTGTTGAAATAACCGCCGTAATCACTGGCGCTGGCAAATCAATCGTCAACACGACACGCTCTTGTGAAGCTGGATTCCCAGGCAAATTAGCTTCGACAATAATATCACCATCGTATAGGTCCGATGGTGCCTTCGCAATGAACTCACCATTTTCATCAGACACTAGTGAGTCATATTTCCCATTTGGATACTTGACGTTAATCACTGAAGCCGGCGTCGCATGACCAATCACCGTTGTCCCCAAACTGTTTGTCAACGTTGAGGCCACTAAATTTACTTTTGTATCATTCATGATGTCAGCTACTCCATCTCTAATAAACTGTTAATATTACTTCCATTGTAACAGATTAAACACCTACCGACGACCTAATCCTATTTATGACAGCAACTTTTGGTCTAAGCCCTCCGACAGCCCCACTCTGATATATATAATAAAAGGCCGGGACAAAAATGTCCCGACCTCATAGGGTTCTTTACTTAGCACGAACAATCAACGTATCAACATTTGCTGTACGCGTTACGTATTCAGTAACTGAACCAATCAACAAGCGCTCAATGGCGTTCAAACCAGTAGCACCAATCATAATCAAATCAACATTCATCTTTTCAGGCGCTTGGTGCGCGATAATGTCCTTTGGTGAACCGTACTCAATCGTGTAGTCCACGTTCTTAACACCAGCATCCTTAGCTTGTTGCAAGTAAGTTTCCAAAGTCTTCTTGGCAGTTTCAGCAACTTGCTCGACCATCGTCGTCTTGAAGTCCGTTACGTTTTGGAATGCGCGTGTATCGATAACGTGCAAAATATGCAAGTTAGCGTCTTCCCCATTACGCAATGCAACTTGAATTGCCTTCCCCAAAGCAGCTTCAGCTTCCTTTGATCCATCAACTGGAATCAAAATGTTCTTGTAGTTTACATTAGTATCAGCCATGATAGTTCCTCCTCTAATCGGCTATTTGCCTATATGCTCATTATACGCCATTTGTAATAAATTTGATAAATAAACCATGCCTAAAAAAATAGCACCTGTGAAGATTTCACAGATGCCACATAAAAAGTATGACTATTTAAACAAACGTGATGTCACCACAACGGCCAAGACTGTCGTTAGGATCGTTGCCAAGATAACAAAGATACCGGCTGGCAATGGCTCTGAACCATGCAATACAACACTAACAATCAACGCCAATGCATCAAGCGTGAAGAACCAACCGAAAAATGTTGCTGGCATACGCGCTTGGGATGCCGACAAGTTCAAAAAGCCTTGACGGTGTGTTAGTAGATAAATGCCCATCGCGCCAATCAATAACGCAAAGACAATATACATAATGATGATGCCCATTTCATTCATCCTCTATCTCAAATAATTAATTGCAAAAGAAAAGCGCTACCAGGGCGAACCGTAGTAGCGCACGAACACTTGATTGGCGCCGTTAACGATTCACAATGAAGTCGGCTCCAGATTATAGGTAAGTGGGTGAATAAGTCAGCTTTAGCGGCTACTAAGTGAAATAGCTTGCCTCGCCGGCTTCCCGACATCCCCGAGCAATATGGTTGTAAAGCGACTACATATAGTAGGAATCATGCGTACGTCCAAGGAATTCGCATACCGTTATTATACGCTCCCAAGTGCAAAAAAGCAGTAGTTAACGTAAACCATTTTTCTGAGCGTCACGCAACTTTTGGTACTGTTCCTTATAGGCTTGCTCAACCTTAGAATTTCCCGCCGGCACGAAATAGTTCGCCCCGTTAAGTTTATCTGGCAAATATTGTTGCGGTACCCAATCGCCGGGATGACCGTGTGGATAAACGTATTCCACACCGTGCCCCAGTTTTTCAGCACCCTTGTAATGCGCATCACGCAAATGATCCGGCACATCACCAGTTCCGCCCTTACGCACATCAGCTAACGCCGCATCGATTGCAGTATAGGCTGAATTCGACTTCGGTGACAATGCCAGTTCAATTGTCGCATTGGCCAACGGAATACGTGCTTCTGGGAAGCCAAGTTTTTCAGCCGCTTCAATGGCCGTCACGGCACGTGCTGCAACTGCCGGATTTGCCAAGCCGATATCCTCGTAGGCAATCACACGCAAGCGACGCGCAATGATCGGCAGATCACCAGCTTCGATTAAACGCGCCAAATAGTGCAAGGCCGCATCAGTATCACTACCACGAATTGACTTTTGCAAAGCAGAGATAACATCGTAGTGACCATCCCCATCTTTGTCAGCCGTCAACGCCTTACGTTGCACCGTCTCTTCAACAATCGGCAACGTAATGTGCACCTTACCATCTTCGCTCGGCGCCGTCGACTTAACCGCCAGCTCCAATCCGTTTAACGCCGAACGCAAATCACCGTTCGTCGCATAAACTAATTGACGCTCTGCATCATCATCCAGCACCGCATCAAAATTGCCCAAGCCACGTTCCTTATCCGTCAAAGCTCTCTGAATGGCCGTCTTCATATCCTCTTCAGACAGTGGCTTAACTTCAAAAATTTGTGTACGTGATCGAATAGCCGGCAAAATCGAAAGATATGGATTTTCAGTAGTGGCACCGATTAACACAATGCGCCCACTCTCAAGGTGGGGCAACAAAAAGTCTTGTTTTGTCTTATCTAAACGGTGAATCTCATCTAGCAACAAAACAACCGTCCCAGACATCTTGGCTTCTTCGGCCACGATTTGCAAATCTTTCTTACTATCAGTTGCGGCATTCAAAATACGAAACGCATACTTAGTTGAACCTGCAATTGCACTGGCAATACTTGTCTTACCCGTGCCCGGTGGTCCATATAAAATCATTGATGATAGCATCTTAGCCGTCACCATGCGATTAATAATTTTGCCCTCACCAACTAGATGTTGCTGACCAACAATCTCATCAATCGTTCGGGGCCGCATGCGAAACGCAAGTGGTTGTTGCACGCTGCTTCACCTTCTTTCTTATTATCCAAACAACTTTTTGTACCAAGGCTTCTGCGGAGCATCTGGCACCGTCGTTTTTTCTTCATCATCTTCCAATGTTAGTGCCACCACGTCAATTTGTGTGATGTTAACAGCTTCCTTAGCCGTCAAAACCGCAACAACATCTGAACGATCGTAAACATCATCTGACTTCAGAGTAAAGCCAACATTGTACTTAGATGCTAACTTGATGTACGGCGTCAACAATTCCATATCAAGATGCCCGTTTAATAGCAATGTTGCATCCTTATGGTCCTTGATCTGTGCCTCCCAAGTTGGCATGTATTTCGCATCACCAAAGGTTGCACGCGTCTGCGCAACATAGATACGCTCGCGAAACGTGCCCAAATAGTGATTTTGTTCATCAGGGTTAATCTTTGGCGTCCCGTAAACGGCCGCTTGTACGTGTGGATCCATGTCAGGCATAGTCGTGTCCTCCGGTTTCTTATTAGGTTAAGTTTAACATACATCCAGAGTAAACAAAAAAGAGCTCACAAAATGCGAACTCTAACTTGTACTTATATTATCCGAACATCAAAGTTGAAACGCCAGCTACGAATACGTACATCATATATGCCCCGAAAATCCAGTGCAATGCGTTAAACAAAACTGGAAATGGTCGCAAGATACGGTGGCCAGCAAAATACATTACTGTCGGTACAATCAAAATCAAAGCGAAGATTTCAAACCCCATTAGCCATGTGTTCGGTGCCATCGGCATCAAAAGTGTCATAGCTTTTCCTCCAAATCAACATCTGGGTACTTATCCTTAAACCAGCGTTCTGCGAATTGGTTTTCGAACAAGAATACTGGTTGCTCCGCACGGTCACGTACTAGCAAATTACGTGATGAAGCCATGCGTGGGTCAAGTTGCTCTGGGTTAATCCAGCGTGCAATCTTTGAACCCATTGGCTCCAAACTAACTTCCGTGTTGTATTCATTTTCCATACGGAATTGGAAAACTTCGAATTGCAACGCACCAACGGCACCAAGGATATAATCCCCTAAATCCCAGGCCGTGTACATTTGAATTGTTCCTTCTTGAACCAATTGCGTCACACCCTTGTGGAATGACTTTTGCTTCAAAACGTTCTTAGCGTGAACACGCATGAACAATTCAGGTGTAAACGTTGGCAATTCTTCAAATTCAACCGCCTTCTTACCAGCGAAAATCGTGTCACCGATTTGGAAGTTACCTGTGTCATAAACACCGATGATATCACCAGGATAAGCATTCTCAACGTTCTCACGCGTATCAGCCATAAACTGCGTCACGTTAGACAAACGGATCTTCTTATTCGTTCGTGCTAACGTCACATCCATACCACGCTCAAACTCACCGGATACGATACGCACAAAGGCGATTCGGTCACGGTGGTTAGGGTTCATGTTCGCTTGAATCTTGAAGACGAATCCTGAGAATTGCTCATTACCAGGTTCAACTTGTTCACCATCAACCGTGTTCTTAGCTGAAGGCGCTGGTGCGAATTGCATGTACGTTTGCAAGAACGTTTCAATTCCGAAGCCTTGCAAGGCTGAACCGAAGAAGACCGGCGTCAACTCACCGTTCATCACTGCTTGCTCGTCGAATTGGTTTCCGGCGTCCTTCAACATTTCAATTTCGTCACGTGTTTCAGCCCAAAGTGGGTTATCTTGCAACTTGTTCGGTTCTGCCAAATCAGTGCCAGCTTCGTTCAAAGGCAAGAAACGGGCCGCTTCTGATTCTGGACGGAATACTTCAACGTTGTTGTGATACAAATCAAACAATCCTGCCAAAATTTGTCCTGATCCAATTGGCCAATTCATTGGGTAGGCGTTGATTCCCAACGTTGACTCCAATTCATCAACCAAGTCCAAGGCATCGCGACCATCACGGTCCAACTTGTTGAAGAATGTGAAAATTGGAATGTGACGTTCACTAACAATTTCGAACAACTTCTTCGTTTGTGGCTCGATACCCTTTGCAGAGTCGACCACCATGATAACTGAATCAACCGCCATCAACGTACGGTACGTGTCTTCAGAGAAGTCTTCGTGTCCTGGAGTATCCAAGATATTGATGCGCTTTCCGTCAAAATCAAATTGCAAAACAGATGATGTTACGGAAATTCCACGCTTTTGCTCGATTTCCATCCAGTCTGACTTTGCAAAGTTTCCCTTACGTCCCTTAACCGTTCCAGCTTCACGAACTACACCACCAAGCTTCAACAATTGCTCAGTAATCGTCGTCTTACCGGCGTCGGGGTGGGAAATAATCGCAAACGTGCGGCGCGTTTGCATTTCCTCTTGTAATGATGCCATTTTTATCGCCTTAATTTCTTAATTTATTTAGTGATTCTTTAAAAATCTTAACAATTTAGTATAACGAAAAAACGGCTATGATTCAACACCACAACCGTTCTTATATACATTGTATTTCTATTGATTATTTCTTTTTCCAGCCCATTTGGTCAGCCACTTGTTCCATTGACAGCGCACCGTGCCCATCAATGACTTTATTCATGGCAACCTGCATCTCATCCGTTGAAACATTTGCAACATCATAACCCAAACCGAGCCACTGATTACGCGCTGCTGCAACATCAGCCGAATCCATTGGGCGATCACCTGGCACATCATTAGGTTGCTTGGCTTCCGAATTGCTTTCAGCAGCTGCGCTTGACGAAGCCGCGGCTGAATTAGCCGCAGCTACAGATGATGAATAGGCCGCCTTTGATGAGGCCGCAGCAGATGATTGAGAAGCAGCAACAGAGGCTGCCTTTGACGATGCTGAAGCCATTGAGGCAGACACCGAGGCAGCTTTTGACGACTCAGCAGCCGCTTTTGATGAGGCTGAAGATGCCTTAATTGATGCACGTGTCGCATTCACTTGTTTCATCGCAACCTTCACATTCTTGTTCACAATGCTAATAGCACCATCGACCGCCGTGGCTGACTTATACAATGACAATGCCTCGTGCCAGTCATGCTTATCAGCCTTCTTTTGTGCCGAAATCGCAATTTTTAATTGCTCAAGTGCTGTACGCCCTTCAACAGAAACTTTATCCTTTTGGGCGGCTTGATAATACGCCTTGGCCGACTGCCAATCTTGTTCATTCAACGCAGCGTGGGCATTACGAATATTCGCTTCGTACCCCTGACCTTTGTTAAACGTTTGGTAACCAAATATACCAGCTGCAAACGCCACGATTAATACAATGACGATGATAATCTTCTTTTTCATTTTATTCCCCTAATACGCTATTACGTCCATTATAAAGGAAAAACAACGCTTATGGATAGTCTCCATTTGCGTTGCTCCCTTAACATATTGCGACTAACGATCATTGCGACGCTTGATTTCCAAGTATCGGCGATACCACAAGTCGATGTACTCATCAGAAAATGGGCCCTGGTGCTTATTGATCCAATCAACAAGGATTTTTACATGCTCCTTTACGATAAAATCAATATCTGCTGGGTAATGCCATTGTGCCTTGTGCAATTCATACTCATCCGTATCAAGTAAACGCTTCTCACCATCTGGAAAAACCTTAACATCCAAATCGTAATCAACGTACTTTAATGCTTCCTTATCTAAAACAAACGGAGACGCAAGATTGCAGTAATAAGACACCCCATTATCTCGTATCATCGCGACGATGTTGAACCAGTATTTACGATGAAAATAAACAATTGCAGGTTCTCGTGTTACCCATCGACGACCGTCATCTTCGGTCACCAATGTATGGTCGTTCAAACCAATAATTGCATTTTCACTTGTCTTAAGGACCATCGTGTCACGCCAAGTTCGGTGCAAACTGCCGTCATGCTTGTAGCTCTTGATCGTAATAAAGTCGCCTTCCCGAGGTAGTCGACTATCTTTCATTATCTGAGCCCCTTTTACGGCCTTTCACCAAATTATTCTTTTTTATTGTATCACGCTACTACCTATAACGCACTGGTGTTTTGGGCTCAGACTATATTATTGAATGTTTATGCATCGTATTCAGACGTTTGTTATGCAAAACTCTGTATATTGTTACGAGTTTTGTTCAAATTCCTTTATCCACTTATCCACAAGAGACAAGTCATATCCCTTACGAAAAAGAGCCGCCTTCAGCCGTTTTTTAAATTCCCAACCTTCGTATTGGCGATAACGGTTAGCTGCCGAACTAGCGTCACGATCAAGATTTTCCCATTCTTGATCAGGGTCTTCTTCAATCGAGGCTTCATAAGCTTTCAGTGCTTGATTAACTAAACGACTGTCATATCCAAGTTGCGCCAACTTTTGTTTGGTCTTTTGTTCAGCCATGAAATGCGATTGACGATGGTACTTAATCATCAACTTTTCAACTTTTTCATCCAGCTGATCAATTTGATCCTCAGCGGTGTACTCATCTAAGGCATCTTCAATAAAGTACTTATCAATCCCGAGCTGCTGCAGCTTCGTTTTAACGCCCCGTGGCCCGAGCTTCCCAGAATGGATAGCGCTACGCACGTACTCCTCAGCAAAACGCGCATCATCAATGACATTAGCTGCTTCAAGTCGATCAATAACCTTAGCAATCACTGCCCCCGGAATCTCTAATTCCTTCAACTTAATAATGACCTGCATTTTAGAGCGCATACGGCCTGTGGCATAAACTAACGCCTTGGTATAGGCCTTTTGCTCAAACTCAGCCGCCTCAATTTCTTTTAAATCCTCATCTTCCAGCTCGGTATCTTTGAACAAATTATATTTAATCAGGATTTTTTCATCTACAGCCAACGCAAATTCGTCATCTAAATAAACGTTATAACGCCCGGGCTTCCGCTGACGGGTTACTTTTGTCACTTTTTTCATGTGCGGATTCTCCTGAAGTTAGTTTGTCTTTCATATTGACGCAAGACGCTAAATTAAGTTTAACCTAAAAACGCAAAAAGAGCCAACGCTAATGGCGTCGACTCTTTCGTATCAATCTGTTAGATAAATGATGACATACCTGGGTTCAATTCAACAATCTTACCCGTACGCTTGTAGATAATCCACTCAGCGATGTCCGTCACATAATCTGACGTACGCTTCAAGTAACCAGCAACAACCAAGTAATCAGTTGAAGCCGTTACCAATTCTGGATCTGACTTCATGGCATCGATGGCCATCTCACGGATTTCACCCGTAACATCTGATACTGACATGGCAACTTGCGCAATGGCTTCAGCTGAAACAGCATCATCATTCACGTAGTAATCCAACACATCAGAAACCATCTTTGCAACTGTTGAACCAGTCATACCGACCTTTTCTTCAATTGCGGCCACACGCTTGTTACCCTTCACGTAAATCGTTGAAAGCGCAATGTTACGTGCGTTGTCACCAATTCGCTCCAAAACTGAAACAGCCTTCAAAACCGTCACAATTTCACGCAAATCAGTCGTCACCGGTTGGTACAATGCAATCATTTCGAAAGTCTTCTTTTCCAAAGCGATTTCGCGTTGGTTGATTGCCTTGTCGCCATCAATAATCTCTTGTGCAGCTTGGCGATTGTGATCCAAGAATGCTTGAACAGCGTTTTCTAGCGTCTCAGAAACGAGCAAGCCCATCTCCTTAAATGACGTGTCCAAGTCTGCAAGTTCTTCATCAAAATATTGACGCATGACTTATCTCCCCGTTTTTCTGTTAATTTGTTAATTCAGTATATCACAAGACTATCCGAAGCGACCTGAGATGTAGTCTTGCGTTTCCTTCTTAGCAGGATCCAAGAACATCTTCTTCGTATCGTCAGCTTCAATCAAATCACCATTCATAAAGAACGCCGTGCGGTCTGAGATACGTGATGCTTGCGCCATTGAGTGCGTCACGATAATCATCGTCAACTTATCACGCAATTGCATCAATGTGTTCTCAACCGCGTGGGCTGAAACTGGGTCCAACGCAGCCGTTGGTTCGTCCAACAACAAGATTTCTGGTGAGGTTGCCAAAGCACGGGCAATTGACACACGTTGTTGTTGTCCACCTGATAGTGACAACGCCGACTTGTGCAAGTCATCCTTCACTTCATTCCAGATAGCGGCTTGCTTCAATGACGTTTCCACCATCTCATCCAAAACAGCCTTGTTCTTTTCACCTGAAATACGCAACCCAAAGGCGACATTATCATAAATTGAGAATGGGAATGGGTTTGGTTGTTGGAACACCATACCGATGTCCTTACGCAACTCAACGGTGTCAGTTGTTGGCGCGTAAATATCTTGCCCCTTGAACAAGAACGTACCGTTGACCGTCACGTTATCCGTCAAATCGTGCATACGATTCAAGGCACGCAAGTACGTTGACTTTCCTGACCCAGAAGGTCCAATCAATGCCGTAATCCCGTACTTATCGTAATCCAAGTTAATGCCGTGCAAGGCTTCCTTTTCACCGTAGTAGAGACGCACGTTTTCAGTTGTCAAAATTTTTTCTGCCATTTGAGTTATGCCTCTCTTAACCAAAGTTTCCGTTCACGTAGTCAATTGTCAATTGGACCTTTGGACGCGTGAAAATCTTACGAGTCAAATCGTATTCAACAACCTTTCCCATGTTGAAGAAGGCTGTGTAATCTGAAATACGCGCTGCTTGTTGCATGTTGTGCGTCACGATAATAATCGTGTACTTTTCCTTCAACTGCATCAACGTATCTTCAATCTTCGCTGATGAAATTGGATCCAACGCTGATGATGGTTCGTCCATCAACAAAATGTCTGGGTTCATCGCAATTGCACGTGCAATAACCAAACGTTGTTGTTGTCCACCTGAGAGTGACAAAGCCGACTTGTTCAAATCATCCTTCACTTCATCCCACAAAGCAGCTTGCTTCAATGACGTCTCAACAATTTCATCAAGTTGCGCCTTATCACGCATGCCGTGTTGCTTCAAGGCAAACGTGATGTTGTCATAAATTGACTTAGCAAATGGGTTAGGACGTTGGAACACCATGCCGATGTGCTTGCGCATTTCATAAACGTCGACATCCTTTGAGTTGATGTCAACATCACGGTACATGATGTTTCCCTTAACCGTAGCCACGTCATCGTTCATACGATTTAGCGAACGCAAGAACGTTGACTTACCTGAACCAGATGCACCAATCAACGATGTAATCTTATAGCGTTCAAACTTCAAATCGGCATCTTGCAAGGCCAACTTATCACCGTAGAAGACTTGCAAGTCCTTCGTTGAGAGGGCGACCTCGTGCTTATCTTCGTCCATGTCGTAGACGTAGCGCTCTGGTTGCTCCTCATCAAAAATCAAATGTTGCTCTTCAGCCATGACAATGTCCTCTTTCTTACTTCGTAGCCGTCAAACGCTTGTACAACACACCACTCAAGTAACGAGCAAAGAAGTTGAACAACAAGACAGCGATGATCAAAACAGCTGATGCACCAGCAGAAACGGCAGCCGCATCTGGCATGATACCTTCTGAATTAACCTTCCAAATGTGAACAGCCAACGTTTCGGCTGGACGCATAATATTCAATGGACTTGAAACGTTGAATGGGTTCCAGTCCGTAAAGTCCAATGCTGGGGCTGATTGTCCGGCCGTGTAAATCAAAGCGGCAGCTTCACCGAACACACGTCCAGCTGACAAAACAACACCTGTCACGATTGATGGCAACGCAGCTGGCAAAATAACGTGACCAACCGTCTCCCAACGTGACAATCCCAACGCAGCACCCGCCTCACGTTGCAAATCGGGAATCGTACGCAATGACTCTTCAACCGAACGTGTTAGCAATGGCAAGTTGAAGAACGTCAATGAAATCGCACCTGACAAAATTGAGAAGCCAAGCTTGAATTGCACAACGAACAACAAGAAACCAAACAAACCAACCACAACTGATGGCAATGATGACAAAATTTCAATGGCCGTGCGAATCAAAGACGTCACACGACTCTTCTTGTTAGCATATTCGTTCAAGTAAATTCCCGCTCCCAAAGCAATTGGGAATGAGATAATCATCGTAATAATCAACAAGTACAATGAGTTAAATAGTTGAATACCGATTCCACCACCGGCGGTAAAGGCCGTCGCTGGTGACGTCAAAAAGTGCCATGACAAGTGTGGGACACCTTGATACAAGATGTAACCCAACAAGGCAGCCAAAATCAAAATAACGAAGCCGGCAATTGCATAAAGCACAGCACTGGCAATCTTATTCGCTTGCTTAGCGTTCATATTACATGGCTCCCTTCTTAGCAATAGCACGGATAACTGAGTTGAAGACCAATGACATCAACAATAGAATCAATGCCAAACTCCACAAAGCGTTGTTTTCAAGTGATCCCATAACCGTGTTTCCGATACCTTGCGTCAAAACAGACGTCAATGTTGCGGCTGGTGATGTCAAGTTTTGTGGCATCAATGCGGCGTTACCAACAACCATTTGTACGGCCAAGGCTTCACCGAAGGCACGTGCCATTCCGAAGACAACGGCCGTCAAAATACCTGGCGTCGCAGCACGCAAGATAACCTTATAAATCATTTGCCAACGCGTCGCACCCAAAGCCAATGATGACTCGCGGTAGTGACGTGGCACTGACTTCAAGGTATCAACCGTCATTGATGTTACCGTTGGCAAAATCATGACAAACAGCACCATTGCACCGGCTAGGATTCCAAATCCTGACCCACCAAATAGGTGACGCATCACTGGTACAATCACTGACAATCCAATAAATCCGTAAACAACTGATGGGATACCAACCAACAATTCGGTAACCGGTCCCAAAATCTTAGCCCCACGCTTGGGTGAGATTTCAGTCATAAAGACTGCCGTTCCAATGGCAAATGGCGTTGCAATCAAAGCTGAAATCAACGTTACCAAGAATGACCCAACAATCATTGGGGCCGCTCCAACGTATGGGTGCCCATTAGCATCTGTTTGACCTGGCGCCCACTTGGTACCAGTCAAGAAATCCCAAATATTTACTTTATTAGCGAAGAACGTTGCCAAACCCTTTGAAGCAACGAACCAGAAAATTGATAGCACAACAACGACAATCAGCAACAAAGCGCCGAGTGACAAGTAACGACCAAAACGGTCCTTACGTGTTGCTGCTGATTGCTTTAATAGTGATTCACGGATGTCATCCATGTTCCCACACTCCTTAATTTACAGCTGTAATCTTTCCGTCCATTGAACGAGAAATCTTCATATCGTGAATTGAAATGTATCCCAATTGGGGAACCAACGTCTTTTGGATGTGCTCAGAATTAATGTAATTCAAGAATGATTGCACTTCCTTATTTGGCTTACCCTTCGTGTAGATGTGTTCGTATGACCAAATTGGCCACTTACCAGTCTTTACTGTCGTATCGTTGGCAGCAACACCATCCAACGTTGGAACTGAAATTGTGTCGTCCAAGTAAGCAAAGGCTGCATATGAAACAGCCCCAGGTGTCGTTGAAACGATCGAACGCACCATACCTGAAGAATCTTGCTCTTGGGCATCGGCTAATTCAGCACCCTTCAAGCCCCACTTTTCAAATGTGGCACGCGTTCCAGAACCTGCAACACGGTTAACCAGAACGATTGGCAAGTCAGCACCGCCAACTTGCTTCCAATTCGTGACCTTCTTTGTGAAGATGTCGATCAATTGATTTTGTGTCAAATTTGTAATGTTTGCTTCTTTATTAATCATTGGGGCGATACCAACAACGGCAACCTTGTGGTCAACCAACTTGTCAGCATCGATACCATTCTTCTCTTCCGCAAACATGTCAGAGTTTCCAAGGTCAACGGCTCCTTGTTGAACTTGTGCCAATCCGGTACCAGTTCCACCACCTTGCACGTTAACGAAAACTCCCATGTTTTTGCCGGCGTAATCTTCCCCGGCGGCTTCAACAAGTGGTTGCAATGCGGTTGATCCAACAGCCGTGATATTCACGCCACTGTTTGTTTCGCGCGATGCGTATCCCCAAGTCAATAGGCCTCCCGCAACCAATACGATTGCGGCACTTATCAACCAACTGCGCTTCATAACGAACGCCTCCTAATATCTTCTGCTACTAGAATTATTATCCCTAATCTATGTAAATGTCGTACCACAGTTTTGTAAAGGTTTCCTTTACATAGATATATACCCAATTCTACGCTTCGAATACTTATTCTACTACTTATAAGCTTTTCCAAATAGTCGTGTATTTTTGGCGCCGGCATACAATCTCATTCGTATTTGTCTTAACGGTCATTGTACGCGTCGGCCGTACTCGCATTTTACCAGCTGCCACCTCAAAATCTAAGCGTTGACCCTCCACGCCGACCAACGAAAAACACCATTGCCCTAGAATGGGTTTAGCAGGTATGCCTTGCAAGACAAAATGGTCATTAGTTAGGTAGCCACCAGACAACCATTTCAGCAAACCACTAATGCGATGTGGTCCATCCCCATCAGGAACAGATTGATAAAAATCGCCTGTCATATCTGTTGGTGTCTCGTGCAACAGTTGCACGAAAGCATCCTCAGACAAGGTTTGCCGACAACGATATAACGTCCATCGGGCATTTCTCAGCCAGCCAAATTCTTTCGTCGCATTAAGCTGCAATTGTGCCCAAAATTCACGCCACCGCACCTGATTTCGACTTGCTAACACATCAAAACGACACCGTGGCCCCTCCAAAAAAAATTGGACGACCGTTAATGGACGTCCATTGATGGGTTTATGCGTAATCATCCCATGTTCAGTAGTTGCGTGCATCAACCCATTCGTCTCGATGTAATCAATGTCAGTTGCCGGCACACGTAATTGCATCGTGGTTGTTCCTGTGATGGTTAATCGACGGGCGATTGGGCGCCCAGTCTCAAATTCACGTAAGACACACATGCTGACTGATAACCAATCACCATTAGTTAATTGATGTTCATAGCTCGTTAAGTGACACCCCCACCGCATATCTTCAACCGCCAGCCAAATTTCACCTGGCGCCGGCTTAATTAAGAGGTGCTCTTGATTGACCAGTAATTCCCATCCGCACGCCAGATCAGGCCCGTCTGCAACGGAAATTGCATTACCTGTCCGTCGCGTCCAAACCGCATCTTCTAGCAAATCCTTTTGTGACTGGCCAGCGATTGCCACGGATAGGTTCAGTCGCACCATCCAGGCATGTGGCCACACTTCAGTGACAAGCCGCCAAATGACGCGATTCTGTTCTTTCAGGCATTCATTGACGATAATGACTTGTTCAATCTCCGCTTCATGGCACAACCATTCAGTCACTGCTAGATAGGTAGCCTGTAACGATTGCGTTTGCCATGAAAATACCTTTCGGCGGCCGGCTTTAATTTCAGTTGGCGTCATTTTAAAGCGAATCGTTTTCATGATTGTGCCACCTCTACGAAACGGCATCGCTCACCAACAAAAATTGTTTTCTGAATTTGCATAACAGCTGAGTGACGATCAAACATAACCGCTTGCTGGATAAACACTGCTGAACCAGGTGCGATTTTCAATATCTCAGCCTGTGCAGCTGTTGCGACCCCTAAGACAATATGTCGCACCGCATGACTCGTTTGAATCCCGAAACGACGGTAAAAGCGTTCAATCGTCGCCGCGTTCATTAAGTCATTCAACTTTGGTGCATATTCCGGCATCACAAAATGTTCTTCTAAGGCCATTGGCTGACCATTCAGCAACTTTAACACGCCAACGTAAATCGTTGGTAGGCGTGCTCGTTCTAGCTTTAACACTGTAATGATATCAAGTGGCATTTCACCCTCATCAATTACACATAGCTCGGCCGTCAACGACACATTGTTTGCAATTTGCCATTCCGATAATTGCATCAATTTGCTAACTGGTACCGCGTAAACGGGTTGTTCAGCAACCTGCGCCACTCGCCCTTTTCGCCGGGTAATCAGACCGTCCATTTCCAATAACCGCAACGCGCGCCAAATCGTTTCCCGCCCACATTCATAGTGAGTCCCCAAATCTGATTCACTCGGCAATGGCATCCCACTTTGATACGTCCCATTTCGTATCTGCATTTGTAACTCTTTATAAATCTCTTCGAACACATACTTTCCCATAGTAAAAAGTCCCCCACACCGCAGATTATACGGTAATGGGGGACTATGTTCTAGACAAGGCGTTAACTGTTAACACCCGTTCTACGATTGATTAATACTTAGCCAAAGAGTCCAAAATCAATGCCACAAACTTATCGTTATCAAGGGTTGTCATCAACTCAGCATTGGCTGGCTCACCTGTCATGTTATGTTGGTCAACTACCAAACGACCACGCGTCAATTGACCTTGTGTTTCCACATCAACATAGTACGCCTTACCAGCAAACATTGATGGGTCAATCAAGTATGCAATCACTTCAGGGTCATTCAAAACCACCGGCACATCTGGGTTACTAAAGTCACCGTAGTTTTCCATCAAATCAGCCGCAGCTTGGGCCACTGGGTTTTCAATTGCGCGCATCTTCGCAACTGTCTCAGATGAAATCACACCTTGCTCAGTCAAATCACGCGTAATCATCACCACTGGCACACCACTGTTCACAATAATCTTAGCCGCGTCTGGATCGATTGAGAAGTTGTATTCAACGCCTGGGTAACGGTTGCCCGTGTTAATCGCCCCACCCATCAACACAATCTTTTCGATCTTGCTGTGCAATTCTGGGTGTGCCGCCAACAACAAGGCCACGTTCGTCACCGGACCACTGATACCAATAACCATTGGCTCGTCGGCCTCACGCAACGTCTTTGCCATCAAGTCGATACCGGCTAGTTCTGAAGGCTCGAAGCCAGGCTCTGGGAATCCAGTCCCGTCCAAGCCTGTAAACTCACGCCAGTTGTCAGCAAGACCGAATGGCTCAATCAATGGCTTAGCTGCACCGTGGGCTACCGGAATATCCGTGCGTCCCAAAAGCGTCAACGCCTTCATGGCATTCTTTTGTACGTTTTCAACTGTTTGGTATGCAACCGTTGTTGAAACCGCCTTGATTTCCACCTTGTCCGTGTTTGCCAATGCCAACATCAAACCGAAGAAATCTTCGTGACCTGGGTCACAATCCAAAATCATCTTAATCATTCTGTCGTCCTCGTTTTAGGCAAAGTGTTGGATGTGTGGACCTTGCTCCTTGAAGCCAGCGTCCAAAATTTCCAATTGCGTCAAGATTTGTTCGTCGGTAACTTCCTTCTCAGCACCGTGCAAAATCACATCCACACAGTTTTGGTACATCAAACCATAGTTACCACGTGGTGTCTCCATCTTGTGCTCAACCGGATCACCGTAAGCGTTGATGTACTTAATCACGCCGTAGTTATCTGGGTTGTCAGCACCGAAGTTAGGCTCTGATGGTGAGATACCAGCCAAAATATCGTTTTCTTGTGCATCCATACCGTACTTAATGAATGAACCATTTGTACCGTGCAAGATGTACTTAGGATATTGATCAGCAACCAAGAAGCTCGTCTTCAACTTAGCACGCAACTTGCCGTAGTACATGTTAACTTCAAAGTTATCGTCAACACCTTCAGGGTTCGTCACTGACTTAATGTCGTACGCAACCGCTTCTGGCTTACCCCACAACTTGATGATTTGGTCCAATGGGTGGACACCGTAACCGTAGAAGGCACCATCAATTTGCGTACCTGGGTTTGAAGCAGCACCTGGACGGAAGTAGTCGAAGTGTGACTCGAACTCAATTGGCTCACCAATGAAACCGTGGTCCAAGATGTATTGCAACTCCATGAACTCACCATCGAAACGACGGTTTTGGAATGGCGTAATCAACAATCCCTTTTCGTTAGCCAATGCAATCAGTTCCTTACCCTCGGCAACTGATGTCACGAATGGCTTTTCAACCATCACGTTCTTACCGGCTTCCAACAAGCGCTTTGCCAATTCAAAGTGCGATGGTGCTGGCGTAATAACAGAAACAAATTGGATTTCTGAATCATTAACCACTTGATCCAAATCATCCGTGAAGACAATCCCACGTGCTTCCAAAGCAGCTTGATCTTCAGGTCGCTTGTTCAAAGACGGCGTGTAAATCGTCTTAATTTGAACGTTTTCATTTTCCAACAAATAAGGCAAGTGGTAACGGTTTGCACTGTTACCGAAGCCAACCAAGGCCATAACCAACTTTTCTGACATATCAATACTCCTAAAAGATACTTTATTGCTCATTAATTAACAAAGTACATTGTAAGCGGTTGCAGTTTTACGTGCAAGCGATTTCACAATTTGTTCAAAAAGAATTTTTGGTGCGTCGACACACACCACCAACCAACGAAAAAGGACAATAGCCTCACTGTGCCATTGCCCTTTAATGTTTTGTTACTATTTACTTCTTGTATGCCCACTTCCAGTCGTATTGTGCACCAACTGGGTTCGTGACAACTTCCTTAACTGAAGGACGTGACAACGTTGCCAATGAACGGTAGTACAAAGGCACCACGCCGGCATCCTTCTCGATTGCTTGCTCAGCCGTCTTGTAATCGTCGTAACGCTTGTTTTCATCAGTTACATCAGTCGTTGAGGCTGCCTTCACAGCGTTATCGTAATCTGCATTTGCCCAGCTTCCGTTGTTAAACGTTGATTCTGATGTGAACAAATCCAAGAATGTTGAAGGCTCTGCGTAATCAGCTCCCCAAGCTGAGATAACCACGTCAAAGTTCTTGTCTTCTGACAATGCCAAACGTTGCTTGAACGGTACCGTCTTGATTGAAACCTTCAAACCTGACAAGTTTTGTAGTTGTGATTGCAAGAATTGTGCTGTACGCTTTGCGCCGTCTGTGTCATCAGTCAAGACTTGCAAGTTCAACTTCTTCTTGCCTTCTTCCTTCAACCCTTCAGCAAACAACTTCTTTGCCTTAGCCTTGTCGTATGAGATAGCACCCTTTACTGCAGCTGACTTTGCAAAGTCCTTACCAGTATTTGGATCCTTCGCCAAGTTTTGTGGCGTCAACGTCGTTGCTGGCGTGGCTGTTCCTGTCAAAATCTTTTCTGACATTGTCTTACGGTCGATGGCGTATGACAATGCTTGACGAATCTTAACATTCTTCAAGGCGGCAACCTTCTTCTCGTTCAGCTCAAGATAGAACGTTGTTGCTTGTGGGATAACCTTGTAAGCTTTATTCTTCTTTGAAGCCTTAACTTGATCAGGTGACAAGTTGGTGAAGTCTAGCTTACCAGCCTTATACAAGTTGTAACCTGTGTTTTGATCCTTAATCGTTTGGATGCTTACCTTTGGTGTCTTAACAGCCTTAGCATCCCAGTAGTTGGTGTTCTTTACCAATGAGTACTTGTTGTTTGAACCAGTCCAACCCTTTTGAACATATGGTCCAGATGCCAATGTGTACTTTGAAGCAGTTCCGTACTTGCTACCAACCTTCTCCACAAACTTTTGGCTTTGTGGATAGAATGGCGCCATTGTCAAAATTGATTCAAGTTGTGGCATTGGCTTATCCAATGTAACTTCCAATGTTGTGTCATCAACAGCCTTAACACCCAAATCATTCAAGTTCTTATCCTTACCAGATTGGATGTCGTCGGCACCCTTAATACCTGAGAATAGGTAAGCGTATTGCGATGCCGTCTTTGGATCATTCGTACGTTGCCAACCATAAACAAAGTCTTGTGCCGTGAGTGGTTCACCGTTAGCCCACTTCAAGTCTGGGCGCAACTTAAACGTATATGTCAAACCATCATCTGACTTTTGTACTGATTCAGCCAATGCCAATTCAGGCTTTGCATCTTGCCCATAGCGGTACAAACCTTCACCCGTAGCTTGCAAAGCGTCGAAGTCTACTGAAGCCGTCACCTTTGACGGATCCATCGTTCCCAAGTCCGATGTTTCTTGCCAGTTAATCGTCTTATATGTTGCGGCGTTTGCTGCCAACGGTGCAACTGCTGATCCCAAAATCACTGCGGTTGAGAGTAGCACCGATGTTTTTACCAATTTGTTCATATCCCACATTCCCCTGTTTCTTGCACTTTTAGTATGTGGATTAATATAAACTAAGAAAAAAGAAGTGTCAATATCATTTTCCTCTAATGTTAAGAAACCTAACATCAAGAACGCTGTAAAAGCCTACGTTTGGGCGTTTTTAAAATTAGAAAGTTTTAATTTAAATTCCGATAACACGCGATAAAAACAAAAAAGCGAGCAAACATGCTCGCTTTTTAATCAAATTAAATTGTCCAATCATCCAATGAATCAACTTCATGGGTTGGTTGTTGTGCTTCTTGGGCAACTTGCTCCTTCGTAGAAACACCGGTGTAAACTAGCAACGTATCAATCCCAGCATTCAAGCCGGCACGAATGTCCGTATTGTAGTTGTCACCAACCATCACAACTTGGTCAGCTGTCAATCCGGTTAGCTCCAAAGCACCATTCATGATAATGGTTTCTGGCTTACCAACAACTACCGGATCCTTTTGTACAGCTGTACGCAAAGCTGCCACCAACGTACCAGCGCCTGGCAACATACCACGCTCGTTAGGCAAATTCGTGTCAACGTTCGTCGCAACAAATGCTGCGCCATCTTGAATGGCCAACGTTGCTTGCACCAACTTTTCATAGTTGATTTCACGGTCCAAACCAATTGCAACGGCATCAGCCGGGGCTTCGCTAACCAGCTCAAAGCCCTTAGCTTCCAGCGCCGTACGCAAACCGATTTCACCAATCATCAAAACGCGCTTGACATTTGGCAAAGTTGCCAAGTAGTCGGCTGTCGCCATGGCACTTGTGTAGACTTGATCGGCTGTCGTTGGGATGTCGTGATTCTTCGTTAGATTTTCAGCAACTTCGGCTGGTGTCTTCGTTGAATTATTCGTGACAAACAAATATTGCGAATCAGACGCAGCAAGGCGCTCGATGAAACGCTTACCAGCTGGGAACTGCTTGGTTCCTTGGTAAATAGTGCCATCTAAGTCAATAAAATATCCTGCGTAAGTCATCAATAAATTCCCTTATCCCTTTTCAGTCGTTGTTTGGCGTTCACGGATTTGGAAACGACGACGCTTCTTACGCCCCTTCGTTTCAACCGTGTTCGCGCGTTCCTTTACATGCTTAGCCTTACCGTTACCTGGCGCCGGCTTAGTTGTCTCAGCAATCGCCGCCGTCTTTGGCTTTGGCTTGTGGTGACTACCATTTGGGTTAGTACCGCCATTGCCAGTTGAACGACGTTGACGACGACGCTTGCGGTGCGCCGTATTCGGCTCTTCTTCAGCTTCAGGCACGTCGTGTGGCTCAAGGTTTTCAAGAACAAAGTATGGTGCACCAAAGTTTACTTCTTCATATAAGTAATCTTGTAGTGCAGAAATTTGATTGCTACGGGCAATACCGGCCGTGCCATCCTTGTAAAAACCACGTAAACGTAGCTGATCAGCCGCGATGTCACCAACCAGAAAATCATACTTTTCTAGGAAGTCGCTAAATCGTGCCGCCATTTTTTGCTGATTGTATGCTTCACGATAATCTTCGACCAAACGGTAACTACGTTCATTAATGAAAATAATATTATCTTCACCGGCCGTAATTGTCGTGGCTTCTTGTCGCTTCATAAATTGCTCTTCAGCAAGTTCTTTCATGCGTTCGCGATCCATGTTTTGCCTCCTTCCTAATTAATTTTCTTCTTTATTTGGTAAAAACGTTTCGGCAAGATATGCCGCACAGTCCTCTCGAATTACTGTATCATATGACATCACGTTCTGTCCCGCTATTTCCAAAGTTGGGAAGTACGGAATAAACATGTAATGATCCAGTGCGCCAATAGTATACGTTGCGTCTAAATCAATCGGCTGGTCGTGAATAAACACATCCCCATCCGAATCAATTCGCAAACCAGACCAAACCACTTCGCCCCACGTATCGCCACGGAAGCCCATGCCTCGTAGCCGGTTAGGTCGAAGGAAGTTGCGGGTCTTCTCAACTTCATGCGCCAAGCGCCACAAATCGCGTCCCTTCAACGTTGAACGCATTGGGTGCACTGCGTGTGGTAGCAACGCATGCAAATCATTAGCCGTTACGATACCGGCTGGCAAGTCCGTCAAAAACAAGCCCGTTGAAAGCATCGCAATATCCGTGTGCGTGCGTTCCTTCAATGCTGCTAGGCCGAGGTCAATCAAGCGATGCTCACCCTGAATACCATTCGTGTAAGTGATTGGTAATTCAGCAACCACACGCTTAGCTAGCTGTTGTTCACCACTCGTTTGATAACCCGCGATTTCAACGCGATCTTCTGGCAACGTTGGCAAATCATCCGTCACAACTGTCGTGGCCCGCATGACTGAAATATTTCCATCTTCAATCGTTAAATCGATGCGACCAATATGGTCACCATAACGCCCCGCAGCAGCTAGCATAGTGTCACCATGCTGCTCACCATTCGCCAACAAATGGTGCGTGTGTGCGCCAATGATGACGTTCAAATCAGGATAATGCGTTGCCAAATAACGATCAGTTGGCAAACCTAGGTGTGAGAGTAACACAACAAAATCAACTTGGTCAGTTAGTTCTGGCACAAGTCGATCAAGGGCATCCGTCACCTTTTCAGGCATCCACCCCAACAATGGAAACGTCAAAATGAATGGCGCCGTCAAACCAAGCACCCCAACACGTGTGCCCTTAGGTGTCGTAATGATTTTATGCGTCACCGCCCAATCTGGCACTTCACCAGTCTGGCGGTCCGTAATATTACCGAGCACAACTGGGAAATTGGCGTGGTCATAAAGATGATTCATATCATCATGCGCCAAGCCCAGCCCTTCATTATTACCAATCGTGACTGCGTCATAGCCAATCTCATTTAACAAAGCGACATTAGCCTGACCCATCGTCGCTTCCGTTAGCGGGTGTTGCCGGTCCAGTGCATCCCCAATATCGAAGGTCAATACACTGCGACCTTCACGAATCAAATGACGCTTTTGCGTTTGCAAATAACGTCGGATTTGTGGCCATTGCTCCAAATGCGAGTGGATGTCGTTCGTATGCAAAATTGAAATATTATCCTGCATACGTTTTACCTCCGCTTTGCAAAATCATCGTGCTTACGTTGAATAATTGTCTCAATCTCATTGAAATTGAGTGGCGTACTCCAGACCGGACGTTCATCTGCCATCAGGTAATCCAAATCAGTACTGTCCACACCAACATTGATGTTTTCAGGAATTGGTACCATTGTGTGGTGAATGTGACCGTGCAAGTTAATGCTGCTTGGCGTTTGGCCAAACATCATTGGGTAGTGCGTCAAGAAAAATTGGTGGTGGTTCGCCTTGATAATGCGACCAACATCCTCAAATTCATACTTTGGCTTACCATCAGACAATACTGGGTTGTGGGCAGCCAAGTACTTGAACAATGCTCGTGAATCGTGGTTTCCCTTGATAATCACAATGTGTCCGTTCAATTGTTCCAAAATTTCAGCAATCATTTCGTGACCCTTACGCGCAGGTCGCACATGATTGACCATCGCAATATCACCCAAGTGGTACACAGTATCTGTTTCCCCAACACGATCATTCCATGCCTTAATCATTGCAGGGTGTTCATCGGCCAAAAAGTCGAATGGACGTGGTTCAAAATTATTGCTTTGCAATAGTTCCTCATGGAAGAAATGCGTATCTGAAGTAAAAAATTCCATTTCTCTCGCCTCTCAATTAGCGGAGTCGACCGCCTTCATAACTCTTAATCCACTTCTCAAATAACTCAAAATCCGCCGGAAAATCATTGTACCCAACAAAACGTAATTCATCTGGTTGCTCGGCAAACTTGACGCGAACACCCCATTCATCAGTTTTATCAGTCACATCCCCACGATATTCCGGTTGCCAAGTTGGCAAAATTTCCATTAGTCGACGTTCAATATTTGGCCATTGGAACGAGACATCTTGCCACATTGACGCAAACGGACGACGCTTATCATCAGCCATGATTTCATCTGCATTGGTGCGTGAGAAATCAAACTTGGCATCCGTGATTTCAGCGAACGTCTTCATCTCAGCTGGCACACGCAAATAAAAGGCGTGTTGGTCCATTTGCTTGGCATAAATGTAGTCGAAACCAGCTGCTAAATTACCGCGATAATAAACAACGTATTCTAATGCCATCTTACTTATCAATCACAATCAAATCAGTTGGAATGCCCGCCGTCAAATTCTCGAACCCGTCAGCCGTGACAATCACATCATCTTCGATACGTACGCCACCCTTACCAGCGACGTAAATACCAGGCTCAATCGTCAACAGCATGCCTTCACGAACGATGTCTTCGGCAGGTGAACTTGCTGACAAAACAGGACCTTCGTGAATGTCCAAACCAATACCGTGACCCGTTGAGTGGTTGTATTCCTTACCGTAACCGGCTTCTGTAATAATATCGCGGGCAACCTTATCCAAATCTGAATCTGCAACACCCGGCTTTACGGCATCGATTGTGGCACGTTGCGCCTTTAGGACAACATCATAAATAGTCTTTGACTCGTCATCCAACTCACCAAAAGCCAACGTACGTGTAATGTCTGACGTGTAACCATCAACAAAGTAACCAAAGTCGATTGTCACCAAGTCGCCAGCTTCGATAGCCTTATCTGAGTATGTTCCGTGAGGCAAAGCACCACGGTAACCAGAAGCGACAATCGTGTCGAATGATGGCTTATCAGCACCCTTCTCCTTGATGATACGATCAAGCAAGTTGGCCACTTGACGTTCCGTCATACCAATGTGCAATTGTGGAATCATCTCGTTGAACGCTGCAACGGCAACCTCAGCTGAACGACGCAACTTAGCTAATTCATCAGTATCCTTCACTTCGCGAATTGCTTCAAGCAAAGCTGGTACGGGCGCGATGTCAACGCCGACAAAATTTTCGTCCAAGTAATCGAAGTCACGGAATGGCAACGTATCTTCGAAACCCAAGTTTTCAATCTTAAAACGCTTGGCTGCTGCCATCGCAACACCCCAGTAGTCACGGGTAACCAACAATTGAACACCCTCATCTAGGCGTTCGCGGTATTCTTCTTCGTAACGGGCATCAGTAATCAAAGCGGCGTTTTCACGACCAATCAAAACCAAGCCATCCCCAGTTCCGCCTTCGAAGCCAGTCAAGTAATGCATGTTTGTGCCGTTCGCGATGATCAAGCCATCAATTCCCAATGGTTCGAACAAGCGACGGACATTTTCAATTCGTGTGTTCATGATTATTTTCCTCGTTTTCTTAATGCTTCCATTATAGCAAATCCCACCTGTCACGGCTGATAAGTGTTGTCTTTTCGCGCAATCAAAAAAACAGTCACTCAATTGAGTAACTGCTTAATCTTATAATCTGAATGTTTTCGTTGGTTGAGCTTGCAAACTGTTAATTGCGTCCCAATCGAGTGTCACACCAATTCCCGGTTCGGTCGGCACTGGTAACTGACCCGCATCTAACATCGGCGCATGCAAAATAATATCCTGCTCAAAGTAACGGTCCGCCTGCGAATTATCGCTGGGAATTATATTCGCCCCTGGTAAGCTGGCTAACGTCGCATCAACAGCGCGCCCCAAGCCAGAACTCAACATACCGCCAAGCCAAGGCAATCTATTATCGGCTAGCGACAGCTCGATGGCTGTCTTTGCAGCTGTAATGCCACCGATTTTAGCTTGCTTGATTGTAAACGCATCCGCCGTTTGCTCGGCTATCGCGCGCCTCACATCAGCTAAATCGTGCAAGGATTCATCCAAACTGATGTGCATTTGCAACTTAGCTTGTGCTTCCTGATGAGCCTGCCAGGCGTCAGTTGCAAACGGTTGCTCAATCATGAAAATGCCCGCCCCTTCCAATTGCTGGAGTCGGTCAAAATCCGTTGATTGCCATGACGCATTAGCATCCACGGAAAATTGCTGATTTGGAAATTGGCTAATGACTGTTTTTAACATTTCTAAATCCGTTTGCGAATCAATCTTCAACTTAATCCGTCGGTAGCCTTGGCTCACAGCATTCTCGACTGACGTCATCAATGCCATCTCAGTATCCGCAATGCCTATCGCAATGCCCACAGCAATTTCAGATGCCGTACCACCAATCAATTGTTGCAAGGATTGGTGCATCGCTTTGCCATAAGCATCATAGAAGGCCATTTCAAGACCAGCTTTCGCAAATGATAGGTTTGAATGCGCAGCTAACCAGTCGGCCATATCTGCCGGGGTTTCAAAACCTTCACCTAACAGCATAGGCACAAGACGCTCAATTTCTGCAAGCGACTCAGCTTGTGACTCCGGGGCATAGCTATGATCAATAAATGATTGCACATCCCCATACCCAGTCACACCATCCGTCGTTACGGCAATCAAAGTTAGTGGTCGATCGTATGTCACGTCATGGGCGGTTTTAAATGGCTGCTTCAAGCGTAACGTCAGTGGGAATAGTTCGATTTGTTCAGTCCGCATGGTTAGCATACTCCATTAGTATGTTCGTTACCGTAGTAGGCTGTTCAAAATGAACGTTGTGTCCAGCATTGGCAACCGCTACGCGTGCAACACTCGGTAATGCTTCAGCCATTCGGTCATTAATCACCGTAAACTTAGCATCATCACTGCCAGTAATTAGCACCACCGGCACCTGCAGATTAGGCAACTTAGGCCAATAATCTGGCATAGCACCAGTACCAAAACCGCGCAACGAATTGGCCACGTTGGTCGCCGTTTGGTTAACGCGTTGCTCGTGCATAAACGCTTGTTGTTCAGCTGATGCATTTTGCTGACTTGCGAAGAGTGGCAACTTTTCCCAGTCAGCGACAAAGGCAGCCATACCATCGCGCTCAATTCGATCAGCCTTTTGCTCATCACTTGCCACACGTGCGTCACGGTCAGTTTGATCTGCAATCCCCGCCGTCCCGCTTTCTAGGAACAACCGCTGGAGGCGTTCAGGAAATTGGTGTGCAAAGGCCAGCGCCAAACGAGCGCCCATTGAATAGCCCACTAGATTCACCTTCTCGATACCTAGCGTATCGAGGATGGCCACAATATCAATTGCTTGATTAGTGGCGTTAAAGCGTTCGGGTGACACAATCGGCGTTTGACCACCAAACCCTAATAGGTCCAGATAAATGCGCGTACCCACTGGTTGCACTTGTTCGTAATCCACTAAACTCCCCATGAAGCCGTGGAAAAATAGCCACGTCGGCGTGCCAGTACCTTCAATACGCACGTGATAGGGATAATCGTTTATCAGTACCAACTTATCCATTGAACGCCTCACGAATCTTGACCAACACCGCATCGTGTTCGGCAACATTTTGTGCACGCGTACTTTGCACTTCAATCAAGCGAAGTGTTGTTGCAGGGTGTGCAAGCAAATCACGCAAATCATCTTGTGACGTTGCCAAATGATAATCTGCATCGTAAAGGGCCGCAATTTTCTCAACCGACAAAGCCAACGGTGTACCGAACATCGGCTCAAAGTAATCCTTTGCCGCTGCTTGTGGTAGGAACGAGAAGATACCTCCGCCATTGTTGTTCACAACCACAATCGTCATCGCCAAGTTGGCTTGATGAGCCATCATCAACCCGTTCATATCATGGAAGAGCGTCAAATCACCCGTCAAGAATGTCGTTGGCTTGCCAGTCATCGCCATACCAAACGCTGATGAAACGGTTCCATCAATGCCATTAGCCCCACGATTGGCCATCACATGCACGTTCGCGGCTGGCATAAAGTAGTTATCCATGTCACGAATTGGCATTGAGTTCGCAATGAACACTTGGCTATCAGCTGGAACAGCAGCCATCACACCAGGCAAGGCAACTTCAGACATTTCAGTCGTTGCAATTGCTGTCGCCAGCGTTTGCTTAACCGTTTGCCATTGTGTGAGGTAGTCGTTCTCAGTACGTCCATCGGTCGCCAACAAATCATCAACCAAGGCCATCTCATCAACGGCCAACGTTATCGTTGTTTGGCGCGAGTGGTCGTGACCAGCATGGTTAACCCCGACTTGAATTACTTGTACTTGTTTGTCTCGTAGCCAAGCAACAACACGGGCTGAAACTGGTGTCCCACCAAAGCGAACAGCGACATCAGGTACGAGTGTGTCATCAAGTGCACCAGCTTCAAGCAAAGCATCGATACCATTAATGGCTGCATCACTTGGACGCACGTTACTCAAGACATCTGCCAACATCGGCATTTGGAAGTGCTCAGCCAAGGTTGCAAACTTTTCAGCTTGCCACCCCGTCTCATCAGGTCCCACTAATAGCAGTGCCTTTTCATCGCGCAGCTTGTTTGCAAGCATTGCAACAGTCGCTTCATTAGCACGCATCGTGCCAACCGTAATGACTTGTTCTGTCACCGTTGGCCAAGTTTCACCTAAGTCAGGCATCAGTGGTTTGCGCAATGGTAAGTTAATTTGCACTGGACCAGCTGGCGCAGTCGTCGCCGTCACAACGAGTTGTTGAACGTGGTAATCGATGTACGCAGTCACATCGGCGTGTTCGTCTTGCATTTGCAACGCACTGAATGCCTTTGTGTTGTCGCCATACATGTTAGCTTGGTTGACCGTTTGCGGCGCACCAATTTCTTGTAGCTCTTCTGGTCGATCAGTCGTCAACGCAATCAAGGGCACGTGTGAAATATGTGCTTCCATGATTGCTGGCAAGTAATTGGCCGTTGCCGTTCCTGATGTTGCTAACAAAGCCACTGGCTTGTGCATTGCCTTGGCCATTCCTAGCGCAAAGAAAGCTGCTGAGCGCTCATCTACATCCACCGTCACACGTACGTCATCACGAACCGCTTGCATTTCAGCAAGCAACAAAGCGAATGGTGTCGTACGTGAACCTGGTGATACCACGAAGTCATGTACACCTTGGGTAACCAAGCTGGTCAATAAGTGCTTAATGTTTCGGGTCAATATTTCATTCATTTCGCTTGTCCTTCTAATAAGTTCATCATTGGTTGCATCTTCAACCCAGTTTCTGCATATTCTGAATCTGCATTTGAATCGGCCAAAATGCCCGCACCGGCAAAGAGATTGGCTTGCGTGCCAGTCACCCACATTGAGCGAATGCCGACAATCATTTCACCGTCCCCATTTGGCTTCACAACACCAACCGGACCAGCAAATAAGCCGCGCGGTTGCCGTTCAATTTGCGCAATCGTTGCCATTGCCCAGTCAACTGGCTTCCCACCAAGGGCTGGGGTTGGGTGCAAACGCTCTGCCAGCGCCAACACTGTGTTGGCATCACGCAGCTTACCGGCGATTGGTGTATACAAATGTTGCACTTGTGGATTCTTCATAATTTGTGGGCCATCTGGCAACGTTAAGTCAGCTACGTCAGCGAGGCGGTCAACAATTGTGTCAACGACATACGCGTGCTCTTGCAAATTCTTCGCATCATGCAACAGTTCATCCGCTAGCTGTTCATCTTCAGCATCCGTCGCGCCACGACGAATCGTGCCAGCCACACCAGCCGTCTCGAATTGGCCACGGTTCACTTTGGCCAAGCGTTCAGGTGTCGCTGAAATAAACAACTCATCCCCACGCTTAATCACCATGTGATAGCTATTTGGTTGCTGATCAGCCAAATCCGCCAGCAACTGAGCCAAATTCAAGTGACCAGATAACGATACTTGGCGTTGACGACCAAGCACAACCTTTTGGTGCGTCTCATTATTAGTCATATCCTGAATGGCATTGTTCACGCGTTCCGGCCAATCCGTTTCATCCGTTGTTGCTGTAATTGCAACTGGATCTTGGCGATATGGTGCACCAAACGGATTCGTCTCGCGGCCCCACAGATATTGATCAGTGATGTCGTACAACACCGCTGGCAACACAAAATAGCCATTCATTAGTTGGCTGTCCTGTACGTTTTGGTCATCGAATGCAAATCCACCAAAGACCGGATAGCGTTGTTGCTTCGCCCAGTCTGAGACTTCTTCGAATGATGCCCCAATTAACTCTTCTGCAATTCCGAAACCATAGTAACGTGTGCGCTTATCCGCTGTTGCAAAATAGACCGCATTTTCCGCTTGTGCAAAGCGGTCACGGAGTTGTTTTTCAGATGGAAAACTCATGCTTATACCTCACTTCTGTTCTATTAGTATAGCACTCGTTTGTCCCATATATGAGTCACACTTTAAGGGCACTTCAATTTATCTTGTTACACTTTTAACAAAGTCCATAGTATACTAATAGTATGCAGATTTATCGCATCGATTTCTCACAATTAATCTCACAACTTTTGCTGGTAACACAGCATTTACCTTTCAAATCGAACGCTGCATACCAACTCGTTTCTGTCACTCCCATGATAGAAACGAGTTTTTTATTAGCAAAAAAGAGGCATACCGCAGTATCCCTCTAAATAAACTATTCGAATTGGGCATCGTACAACGTCTTGTACGTACCGCCTTGAGCAAGCAATTCATCGTGCGTCCCACGCTCGACAATCTGACCGTCATTCAATACAACAATTTGATCAGCATTGTGGACCGTACTCAAACGCTGAGCAATCACAATCGTTGTCTTGTGGGTCATCAAGTTATCCAAGGCGTGTTGAATAATCTTTTCGGATTCATTGTCCAACGCCGCCGTTGCTTCATCCAGAATAACAATTTCAGCATCCTTAACCAACGCGCGGGCAATTGACAAGCGTTGCTTTTGACCACCAGACAGCTTGACACCACGCTCACCAACGGTGGTGTTCATGCCATCCGGCAAGCCACGAATAAAGTCGGCAACCGCTGCACGTTCAGCTGCATCCCAGAGGCGCTCATCACTGACATCCCCAGAACCATAACGAATGTTGTCCGCGATTGTGCCATCAACAATTGTGACATCTTGGCTAACGATTGAAATGTGTTGGCGCAAATTTCGAATATCGATATCTTCAATCTTCATATCATCAAAACGAATCTCACCACCGGTGCGCTCATAGAAACGCGTCAACAAGCGAATCAAGGTTGACTTTCCAGCACCTGAACGACCAACCAACGCCGTCGTCTTACCAGCAGGTATCATCAAATTAATCCCGTTCAATGATGCCACACGCTCCAAATCATAACTAAATGTCACGTTCTCCAGTTCAATTCCCTTTTGCAAAGGACTTGGGAATGGCTGTGGGTCATCTGAGTTCTTAATCGTTTCAACCGCACCCATAATGTCCTTGATGCGATCATAAGATACTTGGGCCGTTTGTAGCATGTTCAACAAACGCGAGAATGAACGGATTGGATCTTGTAGCAAAGCCAAGTAACTCAAGTAGGCCACCAATTCACCAACTGTTAAATGCCCTTGAATGACCAACAAGCCACCAAACGCCAACACAATCGCCGTTCCAACCGTATTAATAAAATTAACCAAAGGCTGGAAAATCGCCTGCCAACGAGTTGCTTCAAGTTGATACGTATTCTGTTCTTCAACAATGTCCTTGAAGCGACGTGTCTCTTCATCCTCCGTCGTGTAACTCTTAATCAACTCAATTTCGGTAATCGTCCCTTGAAGTTGATTTGAAATTTGCGAACTCGTCGCACGAACCTTGGTGTACGCTTCACGAATGCGCGCACGGAAGAAGCGAATTGTCACAAACAACACTGGGAACGTGATGCTAACCAACAACGCTAGCTGCCAATCTTGAATGAACAAGAACGTCAAGACAGCCACAAACGTGAAAATATTACCGATAATGCCAAAGCTATCTGAACTAATCAAGTTTTGTAGGCTGCTGATGTCGCTGGTTAGGCGAACCATCAAATCACCCGTTTTAGCACTTTGGAAATAATCATAATCTTGCTTTAAAATGCGGTTGTACGTCTGCAAACGCAGGTCGGTAATCGAACGTTGTGACAACACCTGCATCAAGTATGTTGAAATGAATGACACGACACCCAATGCCAAAGTTGTTACCAACAATAGTGACACTTGCACAGTCAACGCAGAAACACTTTTCAGCGCCACAGCATGGTCAATCACACGTTGCGTAAATTGTGGCACGATGAAGTTCAAACCTGCAATAATAAGCAACAACACCATGTTTAACACTAACAATGACTTACGCTTTAAGACGCTACCAAAAACGAACTTAAGCATCTCAGTCAAGGTTGTATCTGATTCTTTTAGATAAGCCCGCATTTCAGAAGGACTCATCCGGCCACGATTCATCATATATCGCCACCCCCACTTCATTTTATCCGACAACAATCATAACACCGTTGACGAAAAGTGAGTGCAAAAGGGTTTGGATGCAAAAAAGCCGAACCCACCACAGGTTCGACTTTCATAAACTTATTGTTGTGGTTGCAAAACTTCGACCATTGCAACTGTCGCTTCCAACGGTTGCGCCTTCACGCCTTGGTGTTCTAGCTTAAATACCTTTGGATTTGACGCAACTTCAATGTAGTCACGCATCTCCAAATACCAGCTAGCCAAGAAATCAAACTCAACTAACGTATCCAACCATGACGCAGCATCATGACCATCCACGACTTGCAGATGCCAAACGCCTTGCATTTGCAAGATACGCACTTCAATATTGTTCTTAACGACCATCGCAGCGCCGTTTAACGTGCGCTTCAAGTAGTAACCACTGTGCGCTGAGTGAACAAACAATCGATCCAACAATCGGTCTGGCACATAGCTTGGAACGAGTTGGTAAATATAATTATCAGCTGTCTCTAAAATGTTGTAATCAACCGAATACCCTAGTGTTTGCTCCATGTAGCGACCAAAGACCAATAACATCGCCGCAATCTTGCGTACTGCCGTTGAGGCTTCTTTTTCATGCAAATCAACGACAAGCAAATTGGTCAACGCTTCTGAGTTAAACAACAATTGCCGTTGTTCAGGTAGCCAGAAAGCTACTTGTTCACCGGTGCGTTGCTCTACCAAATAAGCGCCACCTTGTGTGCCTAATACAAATCGGAACGTGACCGGTGTCTCCAAGCCCTTGACTCGGAGCGTCAATTCTTCACTATCTTCAGACATCAAGATCGTGTACGCATCTGACTTGGCAAACTCCATGAAACGATTCATCGCCAACATGTAAATATCAGCCAGACCATACTGACGTGGCACTTGTATCCACTTATCGTCAAGCAAACGTTGGTTCAACGCCAGCAACAAACCATGAACTTGCGCCGGTTCGTTTGATTCTGACAAATCATGCACATTAGTAATCATTGTTTGCACACGGTCAAGGTCCGCTTGCAAGTGTGCCGTGTACCCCGTTACACGGTCATGTAATTCCCTAATCATGTGATGTTACTTCCCCTTACTCTTTTTAGGCGCTGGCTTGGCCTTTTCCTCAACGCCAGCCAATGACTTAACATAATCAGCATATAGCGATTCAGCCTTCGCTGCAAACGTCTCGAAATCACCGAAAGTTTCTTCAATGGCGTGTTGTTCGTATGCCAAGACAAATTCTTCCTTTTCAAGTGACAACAATTGTTCTTCGTTCTTAGCAATTAGCATTGGCAAGTCAGCCGCTTTCTTATCGGTTGCATCCAATGCCTCCAACTTAACTTGCAATTCAGCCAGCTCATCACCATTACGCTTGAATAGGCCCTTCTTGTTTTCAAGTTCTGCCTTCTTTTTCTCCAAATCAGCACGTTCCTTGTCACGATCAGGTTGGCCAGCAACAGTTTCGCGCATACCAGTCAAAAGACGCTCAATTTCAGCTCGTTCAGTTGCGTGGACCGTTTCGTCAGTCTTAGAAAGCTCAACTGACTTCTTCAACAATTCAAAGGCAGCCATGTTGAAAATGAATGTGACTGAAAACGGATCAAGCACCCCAAATTCACGACGGTCCCACCAATCACCAAAGAACAAGTGGAATACGCCAACTTCCGTTTCTTCATAGAAGAAGAATGGGAACTTCTTTGACAAGTAAGCAATCAAGTTCTTAGCAACGTGGTGGCTAATCTTAGGACGCAAATCATCAACAAGCGCAGCTAACACACGGTTGTTATCTGCACCAGCCGCATCATGCACCGTCATGTTGTAACGACGTGCATCAATCATCTCAAAAATTTGACGATCATCCCCAGCCATAATCGCCTCTTCAAACTTGGTCAAAAAGGCTTGTTTCTTTTGCAAATCACCTTGCAATTCGTCAGCCAAGTTACCAGTTTCTGTCTTATAATATGGCGTGTCTTCCATGACCCCTCATCTCCGTTTTTCTCGTTTTTGTTAATTACAATTTTACCATAGGTAGCTTAATTGTAGCGGTCTCCACCAAGATTCAAAATTATCGAAACACAAAAAGGCCGTACGCCTAGCAATTGCTACGTGTACGGTCCCTAGTTATTTATTAATGTGTCGTCTGACTACCTGCCAGGCTCAACTCAGTTTGCAACGGTTGTACGCCCGTCAACGCAATTGAGCGCGCATCAGGTTGGCTCACACCAACCGAGATTTCGAAACGCTCACTGTCAATAAAGTTACGGCCATGCGCATCAAACACTTCAAAGTCTTGTGGACGCAAATCAAATGTAATCGTTTGCTTAGCACCCTTACCCAAGTAGACACGCTTAAATCCCTTCAATTGTGCGTTTGGTACCGCAAATTCTGATTCCAGATCCTTCACGTAAACTTGAACAACTTCATCCGTGTCAAAATTACCCGTATTTTGAATCGTTGCCGTCACCGTTGCCGTATCTTCATATGACTTCACTTGCAAATCTGACAAGGCAACTGATGAGTACGTCAAACCATAACCAAATGGATACAACGCATCATCTGTCATGTAACGGTATGTGCGTCCTGCCATGTTGTAATCTTCAAAAGCAGGCAAGTTATCTGTGTTCTTGTAGAACGTTACCGGCAACTTTCCTGATGGACTTACCGCGCCAAACAAGACGTCTGCAACAGCCAAACCACCACGAGCACCTGGATACCAAATTTGCATAATGGCGCGTAAGTTAGGGTGGTTCTCCAAACCATCCAACTGCAATGATGATCCCGATGCCAATAGAACGACGACTGGCTTACCGACAGCTAGCAAACGCTCCAACAATTGACGTTGACGTCCTGGCAATGACAAGTTTGGCTTATCACCAGCACCCTGTGAGTTACTGGCATCACCTTCTTCTCCTTCAATAGTTGAATCAAGTCCTAAGACTGCCACAACGACATCTGAGTGTTCGGCTGCAATAACTGCTTCTGATTCACGCTCATCAGCCTTGGCCAATGGCTCAGCAGCGTGGTCTTGGAACAATCCTGAACCAATACTGTAGTGTACACGCACATCATCACCAAGGCGTTCTTGAATACCTTCCAAGATAGTGTATGAACGTGATGGTGTACCGAAGTAGTTACCTAGCAATGCAATTTCTGAGTGCGCATTTGGTCCGACAACGGCAATCGCTTCCATCGTTTCCTTGCGTAGTGGCAAAACGCCATCATTCTTCAACAAAACAAATGACTTCTCAGCCGCAATTTCTGACAAATTATTGTGTGCCTTGGTATCGTTCGCTTCGTATGGAATAGCATCATACTCATTATCCGTTGCAAACATTCCTAGACGGACGCGCGTTGCGTAAAGTGAAATAACCGCATTGGTAATTTCTTCTTCAGTCACCAAACCACGATCCAATGCCTCATGCAATGATTGTTCAATGTGTCCAGCAACCAAGTTCAATCCTGCCTTGATAGCCAAGCCCATCGTTTCAGCAGCATCCTTCGTATACTTGTGGTTTTCATGCACATCTTCTGGTGCCATGTAATCTGAGACAACGTGGCCTTCGAATGACCACTTATCATGTAGGATGTCCTTCAACAACATTTCACTAACTGAGGCTGGTACGCCATCAACTGCGTTATACGCTGTCATGATACTTTCAACATCAGCCTCTTCAACGGCCGCCTTGAAGGCTGGCAAGTACGTCTCGTACAAGTCCTTGTCTGACACAACTGCATCAAAGCCGTGACGCAAACCTTCCGGACCTGAGTGGACCGCAAAGTGCTTTGCCGTCGCCGCCAACTTCAAGTACTTAGCTTGCCCTTGCAACCCCTTGATGAATGCCACACCAAACTTTGACGTCAAGAATGGGTCTTCACCATACGTTTCGTGACCACGACCCCAACGTGGGTCACGGAAAATGTTCACGTTAGGAGACCAGAACGTCAATCCCTTGTAGATGTCACAGTCCTCATGCTTCGTAAATTCGTTATACTTTGCACGTCCTTCCGTACCGATGACATCGGCAATTTCATTAATCAAGTGGTCATCAAAAGTTGCCGCAAGTCCGATTGCTTGTGGGAACACTGTTGCCACACCAGCACGCGCCACACCGTGCAACGCTTCGTTCCAGTAGTTGTATTCCGGAATGTTCAAACGGTCAATAGCTGGTGCTTCATACTTAATTTGGCCAATCTTTTCATCAATCGTCATTTGGTCGACAATCACCTTAGCTTGACGGCGGGCTTCTTCGTGCGTGAGTTGCTGGGTCATATCAATACTCCTAAACATAAATCATTTCAATTAATAGTAATTTTGAAAGCGCTTTCTAACACCGTTATTTATACCATGTGTTATGTTTTTCGACAAACCACCCAAATGCTTACCAAATATGAATAGGACGATAAACGATATACAGGAACCATACATGAAACATACGTTAATCGATTTTACTTTATTTGACTTGTGATACATTTCACACATTGTGAACGAACTATGGATAAAAATTGATTAACATAAACGTAATATTGAGATACTAAAAAAGACGGCATCACGAACTTAATCGTAATACTGCCTTTTAACAGTCACTTTAACGCCACTAGTGTTTAATTAATCATCGAAGCCAACGTATCAACATACGGATTTTTGCCGTACTCGTTATAGGCATCAACCAAAGAAACACTCACTGGTGAGGCAGCTTGCCCTGCGGTACCTCTAAAATTAACCATGTAATTCAGCCCTGCATTGTCAGTTGCTGCGTACGTAATCGACGCAAACAGTGCTCCACCAGTAGGCGTAGTCCTTGAATCATCGGCCGCGGCAGTAACTTGCTGAACATTGTCGTACTCTGGTCCATCGTTACCAACCATCGTATGGCCAATTGCGTGTTGCGTCACTGTGGCCGGATTAAACGTCTGAATTGATCCATTTGATACGGCCATGAAAAGCAAAGCCGCGTGATATTGGCTGGACTTCGCTTTCAACATATCCTCAACTGATTGAGAAGATGTGGAACTCGCAGCTGCTTGACTAACTGACTGCGCCGCTTTTTCGCTTGCTAGTTTCTCGCTAGCAGACTTTGCTGAAGCCGAATGACTTGCTTTGCGACTAGCCTTTTCAGCTTCGGCTTTTTTCTCTGATGACGACTTGGCCTTAGAAGATGCAATTTTTGCGCTTTCCGCTTCGGCGCCTTTTTGTTGTGAATAAACAAATGCCCCAACACCGCCCCCAACAATCACAACAGCAGCCAAAGTAGCTACCAAAGCTTTTTTATGACCATTCCGGTTGTTCTTAGGATTTTGTTCCACGCGATTAGCCATTTGTGGCTCCTGTTGATTCATTTCAGCCAACAAGTTAGTTTTCAACGTATCGAATTCTTCCTGCGTTAAAGCACCGGAATCTAACATGTCCTTCAATCGTTTTAATTCACTTGTTATCTTACTTACATCTGCCATCGTCAATCCCCCTCACCCTCATAAATCAAACGTCTGTAATTTCAAAGAAATTTTACCACGCACTTTGAAAGATTCTGAATGAAACGCCTTACAAACAAAAAAACGACCGAAGGCATAATGCATGCGCTAATCAATCGTCTAGGTCAGTATTTTACTGTGCAATGTCAGGGTACTTATCTGCAATGGATTGTAAAAACTGGTCTTGCTTGATAATGCCAAAGACCCCTGGCAACTTCAGAGTCATACGCAACACCGTATCGAGTTGTACTTTGAATGCAAAATCAAATATCTCTCCCTTAGCAACAAAAGTAAAGTGATCATATCCTAGCATCGCGCGGTAGTACGTCAATGCCTCAATATCACCATACGGCACAAACATGTTTTTACCATTGAACTGTACACTCGCACTAAGACCTATAATTAATATACCTTCAGGCTCAAAACTGACAATATTATTGCCTGTAATGCTCAATGCCATTGTGACGTTCTTTAAATCATCAGCATCGTGAATTGGTTGCTCCCCAAACAACACATTCGTTGTATCTGTGCTAAATCCCAACATAGACTTATATTGGGCAATTTTGGCTTTGACTTCCCCTTCCAGCGGAACATGTTGGAAATTAACTTCCGGAAGAACATAGTTTGACTGTCCCCCACCAATTTCAGGATTAACTACAGTTTGTGGCTGACTTACCGCAGGTGAATCCTCCTCAGTGGCAATGGTGTTAGAACTAGCTGTTTTTTCATTACCAAAGTCTGCCAATGCTTTCGTCTTGAGTTCATCAAATTCTTCTTGTGACAAAATACCTAAATCCAACAATTCTTTATAGCCCTTCAGCTTTTGAATAAGATCGTCATTCATAACTATATCCACCCCTATCTTTAAGATTAGCCTCAGTATACGAAAGCCGACTTTATTATGCAAAAATTAACAACTACGAAAAAACAAAAAAGACTCGTGAATCATTTCTGATTCACGAGTCTAATTAAATCTCGATAGTAATTAAATTACTTAGCGATGATTTGCTTGTACTCTTCACGAGTAACAACTGATACTTGGCGACGGTCACGGCCCAAACGACCGAACTTTACGACACCATCAGTCAAAGCGTACAACGTGTCATCGTTTCCACGACCAACGTTTACACCTGGGTAGATGTGCGTACCGCGTTGACGGTAAATGATTGATCCAGCCTTGATGTCTTGACCATCAGCACGCTTCGTTCCTAGACGACGACCTGCTGAGTCACGACCGTTGGCAGAAGATCCGCCTCCCTTGTGGTGGGCAAGCATCGTCAAGTTGTTCAAATTCAATTGCATGATTTAAATCCTCTTCTTTCCGATGTCTTAGGCAATAGAGTCGATGACAACCTTAGTGTATGGTTGACGGTGACCTTGCTTCTTGTGTGAGTGCTTCTTTGGCTTGTACTTGAAAGTAACAACCTTCTTTTCCTTACCTTGCTTCTCAACAGTACCTGATACAGTAACACCTTCAACGTAAGGTGCACCGATCTTGCCGTCAGCGAAGACAACCTTGTCGAATACGACCTTGTCTCCTTCAGCGGCGTCCATCTTTTCGACGTAGATTACGTCACCGGCAGAAACCTTGTATTGCTTTCCGCCGTTCTCAATGATTGCATATGCTGCCATGAGTTTGCAGACCTCCATAAAATATTTTTCTAAAAAAACTTAGACTCACCGAGTCCGCGAGTTCCAAGGAACTACTTAATACAGACCACGAGTGGTTGCAGTTTGTGGATTCCACAAACACAACGTAGATAATTATAAAACAAGTTCTAACTAAATACAATGAAATCGCCCACTTAATTATGAGCAATTCCCTAAGTTTATGCAGCTGGTGGGACTCGAACCCACAACCGCTCGGGTAGAAACCGAGTGCACTATCCAGTTGTGCTACAGCTGCAAAAAAGATGAGTTGGCATAACTTACCAACTCATCTATTGTACGTTTAAAACGCTGGTGAATCAAGGTCTGAAGCGTCCAAAACCGCACGAACTTCATGATCAATATCATCTTGTGTCAATTTCAGTTCGACTAAACCGAGCTTCAAAAATGAACGCCAGGCATGTGAAAAATCCGATTGACGCTTTTGGTGATATGAATTTAGCAACATGGTCTTAATACCAATAAATTGGTGTGCCAAACGCATTTGTGGAAAACGCGCAAACTTAGCTAAATCCGCATCCTCAAGCACCATTAAGTGCGTCCATTGTTGCTTCAAACTAATCAACAAAAACTGGGCGAAAGCAGTTGCGTACAACGCCTTCACTTCGCTCTCGCTTGCGTCCACCGCATTGTGTGGCACATCATTGTTGATTGCTTCAACACGCAACATCAAGGCGCTCAATGAAACATCTAGGTTCAAATAATCATTCAACAAGACATCTTTAGGACCGATTGGATTTTCCCAATCAGCCACAACTGCGCGATATGACTCGCGTGCTTCACGCAAGTAACCTGCAATATCCATCGTCATTATTCTGCCTCGTCTGATGCTTGTGGTTGTAGCACTTCAACTTGTGGTGCTTCAGAAGCAGCTGATTCGTTATCAGCTTCAACCGGCGTACCATATGAAATCAATCCTTCGCGTTGCAAACCAAAGACAAGCTCATCACTCTCGATTGCCAAGTAACGACGTTCCGTCAAATACCAAGCACCGATAAAGTCGTAATCCAACAAGACATCAAGCCATGAAATGGCATCACGACCATCAATGACTTGGAAGTGCCAGCGTTGTGCCCCAATGGCTGTTGCATCGTTAACGTAGAAGATACGGACTTCAACGCCATGCTCCAACATCAAACCGGCACCATTTGGAATACTTTGCAAGAAGTAATCTGAATCAGCTGACAAAACAAACAAACGATCCAACATTCCCGCTGGCATTTCGGTTTGTACCAATGGATACAAGAAATCGTCGCGAGTTTCAAGAATGTTGTAGTCTACTTGGTAACCGAACTCGCGCTCCATATAACGACCAAACTCCGTTAACAACGTTGCCAGCGTACGAATACGCGCTGCGGTCGTTTTCTTACGGAAGTTTTCAACCATCAAATCAGTAATAGCTTCCGCGTTAAACAAAATTTGCTTGCGTTCTAGTGACCAGTAGAATAGACGTGCCTCAGTACCTAGCTCAACAAAGTAAGCGCCACCGTTGTTATCGTCGTTTACCACGAATTCAAAGGTCGCTGGCACATCCAAATCAGTCATCACCAACGTCAACTCTTCACGCTCAGCTGGCGTCAAAACATCATAGGCTGGCATCCCCGCAAATGAAAGAAAACGATCCATTGCCATCAAGTACCAATCTGCCTTGGCATATTGACGTGGTACAGTCACCCATTCTGTATCAAGGTGCGCATTGGTTAGGCGTTGCGCCAACATGTGGACCTTCTTTGGATCATTTGTTTCAGCAAGCTCTCGAACTTGCGCTAAGGTTTGTTGAATTTGACCAATATCATCACTCAACAAATCAACGTATGAAACAACGCGTTCACGTAGGTGTTCTGTCATGCTTACTCACCTCCCTGTTCGGCAGCTAACGATGAAACATAGTCCACATACAATGAGCCGACGGCATTTTGGAAATCAGTAAATGAGCCAAATGCATCATTGATGGCACGTTGCTCATAAATCAAAATTGTATCTTCCTTTGAGTAGTTCAAAATTTGTGCATTGTTCTCGGCAATCAAATCAGGAACAGTCGCAGCCTTCGCATCGGCTGCATCCAATTGCGCCAAACGGCTACGCAAAACTTCGCGTTGCTCTGCTTGGGCGCTCTTGTTAAACAAGCCGCTGCGTTCTTCCGTGGCCGCCAATTGTGCCATCAATTGCGTACGCTCAGCATCACGTGCATTTTGATCGTTAACAACCTTTTGCAACGCTTCATTGGCACGCGTCGTATCCTCGATAACTTGCGCGTTGAAACGTTGACCTGACTCAGCCAATTCAACCGCACGCGCCAACTTTTCATATTCTTCATCATTGAAAATAAACTTTACTGACAATGGGTCCAAAATACCAAAGTGGCGACGATCCCACCAATTTCCAAAGAACAATTGGAAGACACCAAGTTGTGACTCTTCGTAGTAAAAGAAGGGGAACTTTTCTGATAGGTACGCAATAAGCTTTTGGCCCAAGTGGTGACTCAACTCGTCTTGCATATCATCAACCAAAACTGACAAAGCACGGTTAGACTCGGCTTGTGGCGCCTGACGAATTTGCGTGTTGTACTTTTGACTATCTAGTAATTCATAAACACGGCGATCATTGCCTTCTGCCACAGCAGTTTGAATATCACCAATGTAGTTTAATTTTGCTTGTAATTTTCCATTTAATACGGATTGATTTGACGGTAAATCCGTCGTCAAGTATGGCGTGTTCTCCATCTCAACCCCTCCTGTTTGTGGTTGCAATCTAACTTCTCAAATTATTATATCTACCTAATATATATATCATACAACCTAAACTTAAAGAAAAACGCCGACCACGGACTGGACGGCGTTGTTTTTAAGAAGTTTTTACGAATTTTTAGTATTGCTCCAAATAAGTTTCCAATTCCCATTGTGAAACTTCTTGGCGATATGCTTGGTATTCCAAACGCTTAGCATCTACAAATGTGCGTGCCATGTGTGAACCAAGGGCTGCCTTAATCACTTCATCAGTATCCAAATCATTGACGGCCGCCAACAATGTGTCAGGCAAATCAGTGATGCCAGCCTTCTTACGCTCAGCCTCATCCATCAAGTAAATGTTACGATCTACCGCGTGATTTGGCTCCATTTCGCCGGCAACACCATCCAAGCCAGCTGCCAAGATAACCGCAAAGGCCAAGTATGGGTTAGCAGTTGGGTCAACTGAACGCAACTCCAAACGGGTTGAGTTACCACGTGAAGCTGGGACGCGGACCATTGGTGAACGGTTTGAACCAGACCAAGCTACGTAAACTGGCGCCTCAAATCCAGGCGTCAAACGCTTGTATGAGTTAACCGTTGGGTTCGTGATTGCCGTAAAGTTAGCTGCGTGCGCCAAGACACCACCCAAGAAGTTGTAAGCCGTCTTTGACAATTGCAAATCACCAGCTTCGTCGAAGAAAACGTTACCAGCTTCGTTGAACAAAGACATGTTCGTGTGCATACCGTTACCGTTAATACCAGAAATTGGCTTTGGCATAAACGTTGCATACAAACCGTGCTTACGTGCAATCGTCTTAACAATCAACTTGAACGTTTGAATGTTATCAGCTGCATCCAAGGCATCAGCATACTTGAAGTCAACTTCGTGTTGTCCTGGGGCAACTTCGTGGTGGGCCGCTTCCACTTCAAAGCCCATCTTTTCCATTTCCAAAACAATTTCACGCCGTGTGTTCTCACCCAAATCAAGTGGCGCCAAATCGAAGTAGCCACCCTTGTCATTCAGGTTCATCGTTGGGTTACCATGCTCATCAAGCTTGAACAAGAAGAATTCTGGCTCAGTTCCAATGTTAAAGTTCTTGAAACCAGCGTCTTCCATCTGCTTCAAAACACGCTTCAAGTTGTTACGAGGATCCCCGGCAAATGGCTCGCGGTCGGCCGTGTAAATGTCTGCAATCAAACGTGCAACCTTACCACCGTGTGAGTCAGTCGCCCATGGGAAAATCATGAACGTTGAAAGGTCAGGGTACAAATACATGTCTGACTCTTCAATACGAACGAATCCTTCGATTGAAGAACCGTCAAACATCAAATTGTTGTCCAACACCTTTTCAAGTTGTGAAACAGGAACTTCGACGTTCTTAATTGTGCCGAAAACATCTGAGAACTGCAAACGTAGGAATTCCACGTTCTCCTCAGTAATCATGTTGCGAATATCATCCTTGGTATAAGCCTTGCGAACCATTGTAATCTCCTTTTACTTTATCCCAAAACACATCATCTAAAACTTCCGTTGACCGTTATTAAAACGACCAATCTTAAGCAACTCATCAGCCAACATGTGACGCATATTAACATCATCCGGATCAACCTTTTCTGCTTCACGGCGTTGCTTTTTAGCATCAACCTCATGAATTTCAGAAATCGAATAACCGGCATCTAGATAATCTGCAATCTCCAATAAACGATCAACGTCATCTAACGAAAAACGTCGCTGCTTACCGGCCCCTCTATGTGGCTCAATGAGTCCCTGCTGATCATAGTACCGAATCTGACGATCTGATAAGCCCGTCAATTCGCGCACTACGCTCATTGGCAACACTGCCAAATCGCGACGTAACTCTCGTCTTACCATACGTCCGACCCCCTATGCATAGCATGTTACCACCTATTTTAGAAGATTTTTCTATTCATGTCAGCTATTCTGACACGAACCGTGCGACGTCACTTTCAATCGCATTCAAGCCTGCGGCGTTTTGCACCAAATCATACCAATGAATATCAGTGAATTGGTTGTTGAACCATGTCATTTGACGCTTTGCATAGCGACGTGAGGCTTGCTTCAGCGCTTCACTAGCTTCTTCAAGCGTTTCAACACCCTCCAAGTAACCAAACAATTCTTTGTAGCCAATCGCTTTCTTCGCCGTACTATCTTCAGGCAAGGTCGCTGCAATTCGTGCTTCTTCAAGCAATCCATTCGCAATCATCGCATCTACGCGTGTATTAATACGGTCGTACAAAACTGGCCGATCTGTTGTTAATCCGATGATATAGGCATCATACAAACGCTTTGGTTCAGGTTGCTGTTCTGAAAACGGCTTGCCGGTGTGGTCACTAACTAACAGCGCTCTGACCAAACGGCGGATTTGTCCTGGCAGAATACGTGCTTCACTGACTGGATCCAATTCACGCAAAGCATCGCGCACAACCGCTTCACCTTGTTCATGAGCAATTGCCGTCCACTTCTCGACAAATACCTCATCCGTAATATCATCCACATCAGCCAACGGCCGGTCACCTAACAATGCTTGCACATAAAAGCCAGTTCCACCAACCAAAATTGGCATTTTCCCCCGGTCTGCAATATCTGCAATTGCTGCTTGTGCCTCACGCACAAAGCGAGCGGCTGAATAATGTTCAGCCGGGTCAGCAATATCAATCATATGGTGTGGCGCAACCGCTTGCTCTTCAGGTGTTGCCTTCGCTGTCCCAATATTTAGTTGACGGTAAATCTGCATCGAATCACCTGAGACAATTTCACCGTTAAATTTCTTTGCTAGTTCTAGTGATAAAGCCGTTTTCCCAACCGCTGTTGGTCCGACAATCACAATTAACTTATCCATACTACTTTCCATCTCTATCTCTAATCTGTTGGGCTAATCGAACGTCATCCGTGATTACCCCGGCCACACGTCCCCTGAGCATTAGCTTCAAGGCCCAAGCTTTGGTTGGCGTCCACCAATACGTCGCTGCTTTTCGAGCACGCATCATCACGAACGGTAAATATCGATAGTCCAAATTGTTGTTTTGAATCACACCGCTGTGAAACAGTCGTCGACTTATGCGATTTGGCCGATACTGTAAAAGTCCAAGTGGTATCGGCGCGTCAAGTTGGCGCCACGTTTCAACAGCACTCACTTGGAATGATTGCAACATTACCGGCGCATCAACTTCAGCAGCTTGCCACTCACGGTACAATTCTGTTGCGCCCTGTTTCCCCTTCAGCTCGATCAATAATAACCCCTGGTAATTCTTTTCTTTGACCAACGCCAAAAATGATGCGAAATCATCCACAACTGGTGGCATCTCGTCATCAATATCGTGTTTTAGGATTAGCCGACCGTCATACAATTGCACATCAACTTCTAAGCCATCCGCGCCCAGTTGAATCGCAGAGGCAAAAGCTGGTAGTGAGTTTTCAAGGCGTCCAGCCGTGTGATCACCTCGATGGGCGATAATTAATGGTTTGTTCATCTGCATTTCAAGAAACCCCAGTTATTAAACTCAATTAAAATATGTTAAACTTATCTTAACAAATATATGGAGGAACCACATCATGAAGAAGTTTGGTTTGGGGATTTTGACTGGGGTTGCTGGTACGCTAGCAACTGCTGCCGCTGCAGCCTTCACGTTCCACAAGGTTGCTGTTAAGCCTTTGGAAGAAGAAGAGGCTAAGTTTGAGGAGACTGAGCGCAAGGCCGCTCGTAAGGCTGCTCACTCTCACGGCGCACGATTCTAATAAAAAACAAATACCCACTTACATGAGCCGGCGTAACATCGTCAGTTAATGTAAGTGGGTATTTTTTAATTACTCTTAGTCTTACCAGTGTAAGCACCAAAACCGTTCTTCAAAACGTAGATATCGTTATATCCCGCCTTCTTCAACTTACGCGCCATACGCGCAGCCATTTGCATGTTTTCGTCATACAAAAAGACTGGCTTGTCTTGACGCAAAGCACTGTGGTTTTCATTCAACATAGCGTATTGAATGTTACGTGCACCAAGCACGTGCTTTGCCTTAAACTTTGCTGGCTCACGCAAATCGATCAATTGGTGACCACGACTTTGTGCTTCAAATTCTTCAGAGTTCAAAAGTGATGCCGCGCGCTTCAACGTTACGCGCGTCCATACCAATGTACCAACCGTCCAAAGAATCCAAAGCAATACAATGACAAACAATGCTTGCAACATACTACTAAATTCCCCATTTCATTTTTCAGTCAAGTACTATTCTATCAAACCTAAAATAAAAAGTCTGCCAACCTTAGGCAGACTTTGATTTTTCTTCAATTATTACCACAGCAGCTATTGGTCTAAGTTCCCTAGCCGGGAACCAAGACCAAGGACGCACCTGATAAGGCCGACTTGGTCACATCGAAGGTCAAAGACCTCCGATATTCTCAGTCTACTTTATTGTGCTTCAGCAACAAACGTACCAGTGGCAGCGTTGTAACCGAAACCAACTCGTGAGTATGAACCCAATACCCAACGTGTGTGTGGGTGTGAACCGTTGTCGATCATACCAGTTTCAGCATACCAAGCGTTAACTGCTGCTGAACCAGCACCGAAGCCGATAGCAACAACTTCGTGACCGTATGATTGTGCAAAGTGCGCAGCGTCAACGTTTCCTGCCATCATGTCGGCACGGTATTGTGCAGTTGCTGACAATGAAGCGTCGTATGAAACTGGTGACAAACCAGCAGCCGTACGGATTGCGTTCAATGCGTTAACGGCATCAGCGAATGAACCCGTTGAAACAGGTGCAGTTGCAACTGACGTTTGTGCAGGTGCTGCAGAAGCGACTGGTGCTGATGACGCAGCAGATGAAGCTTGTGATTGCGCAGGTTCTGTTGCAGCACTTGATTGTGCAGGTGCAACTGAACCGTTCAAGCGAATCTCTTCACCAACAATGATCAAGTTAGGGTTCGTGATGTTGTTCATCTTTACGATGTCATCAACCTTCAAGCCAGTTGCTTGTGCGATTGTGTCAATCGTGTCACCTTCTTGAATCTTGTAAGTCGTACCAGCAGTGTTAACGGCTTCCTTAACGTCGTCAACCGACTTGGCACGCCATGAAGCAGCATCCGTAGCTGGCTTTGCGTTATCGTCGGCTGATACAGCCGTGTTTGAGTTCGTCATTGGCAAAATCGCAGCAGCGGCAACCAAAGCGGCAGCTCCCATTCCCTTAGCCATAGCATTAATCTTAGAGTTAATCATATTATTTATATTCCCTTTTTGTACGTTTTTAGCCAGTCCAACGACTGAGCCTCGTATGTTTTATATAATAGCAAGTACGTATATCAAGTAAGTTACATCACGATAACAAAAAAACGGGACATTGATGACAATGTCCCGTATACAATACATTTATTATTAGTGAATGAACAAAACGCCTGCTGCAGGGATAGTACGTGATGAAACCACGAATTCACCCTTAGCGTTCATTTCTGAGATTGTGATCATGTCACCGTTAACGCCCGTAACAACAGCCACGTGACCGTATGATGAAGCGTAAGCAACACCCGGCATCATAACGGCAACCGTACCAACGGCTGGGTTCGTGTCTACAACACGGCCAGCGTAAGTTGCGTTGTTAGCCCATTCTGCTGCGTTACCCCAGAAGTTACCAACCCATGGCAATTGGTTCTTAACGTACCACGTGCATTGTCCAGCGTAGTATGAGTTACCTGGTACGGCAGTGTAGTCAGCGTTGTATGAAGGCGCTACTGGTTGTGCTTCTTGTGCAACTGGTGCTTCTGCAACAGCAACTTCTTCTGAAACTGGTGCTGCTTCTTCGACAACTGGGGCTACTTCAACTGCAGCTTCTTGCGCAACTGGTGCTTCTGAAGCAACAACTTCTTCTGAAACTTCCTTCGTCAAGTTGATTTCTTGACCGATAACAATGAAGTTAGCATCGTTGATGTTGTTAGCCGCAGCGATTTCTTCTGCAGTCAATTCAGTAGCTGAAGCAATCGTTGACAACGTATCACCAGCTTGAACCGTGTACTTTTGACCGGCGGCTTGAACGGCTTCGACCACTTGATACTGTCTTGGCACGCCATGCTGAAGTCGTTTGTGCAACTTCTTCGTTAGCGTATGCTGATTCAGTTGAAACCATTGGTACGATGGCAGCTGCTGCAGCAACAACCGTTGCGGCTACCCAGTTCTTACCTGACTTGTACATCTTCTTGCGTGAATTTACGTTTTGCATGATTAACTCCCCAATTATCTGTCGCTCATATAAGCGTTTGTTTCTTTGTTTTAATAAGATTTAATTTGTATTAGTTATGTGTTGCCTTAACAACATGATTAATAATACCGACGGGGCGTAACAGTTATATAACAGCGACTAAACAACGTGTAACGCACAAATTGGTCATATTTGATTTGCATATAAACAGCGTCATTTCGGCACAACTGTTCTGGTGTTCACATTTACTTCAAAAACAGTCCCCACTCTGAAAATAACTTTTTTCGTGTTTTCATTACTTTTCAGGCCGTTTGTTACAACTATTACATCGTTATCTGGGAAGTTTGTTACAGTTCAAGTTAGTTTGTGGTTAGTGTCCGTCCTGACGGCCGGAGTGCTTGGCCCCTTCTAGGGCACGCTAACACGTCCAGACCATGACCTGCAGGGAGCGGAGTCCACGCCGTTGGCGCGTGCTCCTTTATCTCCCGTGGCTCTAAGCGGGAAACCCGCTAAGAACCCACACCTGCGGGTCAAGGTCTGCACGTGTCTATACGCGTGGCGGGGCCAAGCACAGCAGCCAAGTAATACTCTGATTGTTTGATTTTCATTCCCTGCAAAACAAATGGTTGAACTGTTCACCCATTTATTTTCCGGTGGATGTAAATCCATAACTGACTAGAATTTCTTTGTTGCTGGCATGAGGGCTGGGGACTATCGGAGCGTTCAAACTGGGGCAACATGCCGCATGGCCGGCGCTATTCAGACAAGCCCACACAGGACTAGAAGGATTAGGGCAATTATTTGCCCCGCTGAATGGCGTCCGCGCCATTCGGTTGCCCTAGTTTGAACTTTGTCGGAGATAGTCCCCAGCCCTCATGCCCCGACGCAACGCGTCGACACACACCACCACCCAAACGACAAAAAAGACGAGAACCATTCGCTGATTCTCGTCTTTATTTTTGCTTGATTTAATTAGGCAATAACGCGGTCTGAGTTACGGGCCAATGAAGCAGCACCGTAAGCACCAGCATCGTTACCCAACTCAGCCAACTTAACTCCAGTCACGTCACGCGTTGACTTGAAGGCAAATTGCTTAAAGTTCTTCTCAACACGATCCAACAAGAACTTTCCTGCGGCTGAAACACCACCACCGATAACAACAGAAGATGGGTTCAAGATGTTTGAGATGTTAGCTGAAGCCAATCCAAGGTAGTAAGCAACCTTGTCTACAACTTCGTTTGCCAAGTAGTCACCTTCCTTGGCCAAGTCAAAGACAATCTTTGACGTTACTTCTTCACCGTTGTCGACCATAGCCTTCAACTTTGAGTTACCAACGTAGGCTTCTGCAAAGTCTTGGGCCAAGTGAACAACACCAGTAGCTGAAGCGTATTGCTCCAAGCAACCGTAGTTACCGCATGTGCACAAGTATCCACCAGGCTCGACGATCATGTGACCAACCTCACCACCGGCTCCTGCAACACCGTGGATCAACTTACCATCGTTAATCAATCCACCACCAACACCAGTTCCCAACGTAATGAAGGCAACATCTGGTTGGTTGTTGCCGGCACCACGCCATTGCTCACCCAATGCGGCAGCGTTGGCGTCGTTGTCCATTGTCAATGGCAACCCAGTTCCAGCTTCGATTTGCTCACGAACGTTTTGTGTTTCCTTCCAGTTCAAGTTGAAGGCACCCTTAACAGTACCAGCTTCAAGATCAACCGTTCCTGGCGTACCCATTCCGATACCAATGATGCGATCCTTGTCCAATTGGTACAAGTCCAAGTGGTGATTAATTGAATCAATGATATCAGGCACGATGTGTGAACCCTCATCCAAAATGTTTGTACGGATTGACCACTTTTGTTGGATTTCTCCTTCAGCAGTCAAAATGGCGAACTTGATAGTCGTACCACCAAGGTCAACACCAATTAGCTTATCTTTAGCCATGATTTTTCCTCGTCATTCTCACAAAAATATTTTGTAATCGCTTTCTTATCTTTCAACATTATTTATTATAGCGAATTTCTGAATTAAAACAAGTGTTTTATTGAAAACGTTTTCAACGTTATTCTGACAACCTTTCTTGCTTCTCTTCTAACTCGTGCTCATGCCTTAATACGAGCTTAATTTGCGCATATTCCTTCGCATCGAGCAATCCCGCTTTATACATATTATCAATTTCAATCGCTGCTAATTCAATATCCCACAGGCGCTTTCCAACGTGAATGTAGATATCATATTTCTTTAACAAGTTTAGTACGTCTAAAAATGTTTGCATGTCTATCCCCTAAATTCGTAACGTTGCGATGCCGACCAATACGGCAATCAGCAATAAATACAACAACAACGCTAGCAGTCTGCGCCACACGCCAATTTTAAACAGGCCTGAATAATGAAAACCTGAAATAAACACCGGTACAATTAAGAATCCGCCGACTAACCCGCCAATGTGGGCTGCCAAATCAATACCCGGCGTAAACAAGGCTGAGATGACCGATAATAACACAAAAGCTGTCATCAGTTTCGCCTGACTACGCCAGTATGCTCTGCGCTTGTCCATCAATCCCAGTCTAACAATTGCGCCGAATAAACCAAACACACCACCAGATGCACCAGCTGAAATAACGTTCATCGCACCAAACGCCAAACTCATCAAATTACCGCTAATGACCGTTGCGAGGAACAGGATTAGAAAGCGCCAGTGGCCAATTTCTAATTCCAATAAGCGTCCAATGAAGTACAACGTAATCATATTAAAGATTAAGTGCGAGGCGGTTACGTGCAAAAAGCCCGCCGTCAGCAAACGCCACCATTCGCCATAATGAAGAACAACCGGGCCGAATTGCGCGCCAGTTTCATATAAAACACGGGAGCTAATGTTAAAACTCTGCGCAAGCATGACTTCCCAAAGGTACACCAAGACCATAAAAGCCACCAATGCACTAGTTGCGGGTGTTGCTTTAAAAGCGCGTTTAAATTCTGCTATCATACATTTCTTCCTTAAGCAGGTGGTAAAACAATCACCTCGTCCACCTGTTGATCTGTTTTTTCAATTGTCCAAGTTGGGGTTGGCATGTAATTATCTGGAATCGTCACGCCAATTTTTGCACCGGTCGTTTTTGGAAGCCAACGGTCGTAGTAACCACCGCCGAACCCAAGTCGATCACCTGCTGCTGAAAATGCCAAACCGGGCACCAAGATAAAATCAATCGTCGAAACATCCCCAAACGGTTCCCCAATTGGTTCTAGCATACCAAATCTGTGGCGTTCATACTCGGTTGACTCATCGATTTGAATAAAGATCAGTTGTCGTTGTGGCGCAACCTTTGGTAAGTACACGGTTTTGCCTTGCAGCAACGCCGTCTGAATTAAGAGTTGCGTTGGCAATTCAACATCTTGTGACAAAGTTAAGGCAACCGACGAGGCATCCTGCCAAGCTGGCAACGCGGTCACAGCACGCGTTATCTGTTGCATCATCGCCACACGTTGCATATCAGATAGCTTCGCCAAATTTTTCTTAGCACTTTCACGTGCTTCATTCTTATCAATCATCTTGCCACCTTATCCCTAACAAAAAACTGATACCTATTAATAGGTATCAGTTTAGCATAGTTACTTTGTTGCTGAACCAAAATCTTGAACGTCCTTCCAGAACGCTTCGTAGATTTGGATTGCAATTTGTTGGTTAACGTTTTCATCTGACTCGTAAACCGATGGCACAACAATCGCCACGGCAACATCAGAGTTAGGTACGAATGAAATCAATGAACTCGTGTATGTTGATACACCGTTTGTTGTAGTTTCGGCCGTTCCAGTCTTGGCGTAGATACCAGGTTGAACACCCTTCATACGCGTACCAGTGGCATAACCAGAACTACTGTGAACAACTTCTTCCATACCCTTCCAAATCAAGTTACGCTCTGCTTCAGTCCAGCCAACCGTTCCCAACACTTCTGTCGGCACCGTTGTCTGCGTCTTAACACGGTTCGCTTGGTCACGCTGTTCAACGGAAGCAACGATGTGTGGGCGAACACGGTACCCACCGTTTGCAACAGTCGCAGCGTATTGGGCAAGTTGCATCGTTGTAAAGGTATCGTACTGACCAAGTGATTCGTCCAGCGCCTTACCAATATCTTCGCGGGTTGTTGAACCCTTCACACCAGTAATTTCACCTGGCAAATCAATACCAGTCTTTACACCCAAACCAAAACGGGCAATCCCGTCACGCATTGTTTGGAACACACTAGTTGGCAAGTTACCCAAACTCATACCTGGGTAGTAATTCAACCCACCCATCTTCAACATCAATTGCATAACGTATGAGTTAGATGACACCATCAAGGCCGTGTCAGCCGTCAATGGCATGCTACCACTTCCATTACGGTTAAACCATGATGACTTGGTTGCCGTACCAGCAACCGTAATCGGTTGGTCGGTAATCGTATTGTTTTCGGCTGTGATTGTCCCGTTCAAGAATCCAGTTGTAATCATCGCTGGCTTAACAACAGATCCCACAACGTTTGCTTGGTTAACAGTTGAAAGGGCATCCGGCGTCGTCTTGCCGGTTTCGTTATCACGGTTAACACCTGCCGTTGCATAAACGCCACCCGTCTTTGGGTTGATAACAACTGCGTAAGCACCCGTCGTCATACCACCTGGGATGTTTTTCTCCAAGATGCTTTGCACATCGTTTTGGAACTTTGAGTTAATCGTCAGTGTCAAACTATCACCCGCTTGGCCGGCATATGTCGTCTTTTCAGTCGTCTTGCCGTCCTTGTCGGTGCTAACTTCAACTTGACCCTTTGTCCCCTTCAACGTATCTTCATATTGCTTTTCTAGATATGACGTTCCGACAATATCATCACGTGAATAACCTTCCGTTAGCAACTTGTTAACACTGTCTTCTGGCAAACCAGACTTAGAAGTTGATGTTGAACCAACCAACGCCTTGATTGAATCACCTTGTGGATAGTCACGCGTGTAGTAAATACCGACACGCACACCAGGCATCTTCGATTGACGCTCACCGATGTTGGCAATTTCTTCTTGCGTGACACCGGTCTCTTTAATGTAGACCGTTGACAAAGAATACGCATTGGCCATCTTTTGGAAAATCATGGCAGCATTCTTTTGCTTATCACTCAACGGGAACTTTGACTCATGCTTTTGCACGTAAGACTTCAATGCATCAACGTAATCATCTGTGCCAGGAACTGTCTTGGTACCGCTTGCCTTAACAACCTTTTCAGCGCGCTTCGTATCTTGAATGTAGTACGTTGCATAATTTCCTGATGACAATTGATCAGTCTCGATTGAAATGTACTTGGCGACCTCATTGGCAATCTTATACATTTCAGCTTCGGTAACGCCCTTCGGCTTCGTATACGTAATCGCTTGTGATCCCTTGTTTGCAACCAATACTTGACCGGTACTGTCGTAAATCATGCCTCGTTGCACGTTCACTTTTTCAGTACTTGATTCAGCATTATTAACAGCTGCCTTATACGTTTCACTATCTGTAACTTGTAGGGTAACCAATCGCCAGCCCAATAATCCGAGCATCAAAACCACGATACCCATCAGCACATTCAAACGCGCTGGAATTCGAGCTAATGATCCATTCTTTGACCGACGATTGCCACGTCGCTTTGGTGACTGCATAACTTGACCCTTTCTTCCATAATCTAATTGTTTAATTGTAGCATAAAATGAGGGTAACAAACCTTAACCCTTGTCGGATTTTAACCAAAAGCAACCCTAATAAACGACTGCAGAATATGGTTTAATAGAACTATCTGAATTTCAGGGAGAAAACAAAAATGTTCGCACGTTTTAATCCACTAAAATGGCGGTCATCAACGCAAGCGCTATGGGTTAGTTTCCTATTGCCGCTCTTGATTATGACTGTCTATTTTGGCTTTCGTCATATGGCCCCATTCGGTTCAAGTTCAATCTTAACCGTTGACTTAGGGCAGCAATATATTGATTTTTTTGAAAATTTCCGTCAAACCATTCTTCACAATCCAACCAATATTTTCTATAGCTTCGCAAAGGGGCTGGGTGGTGAAACGTATGGTGATTGGGCCTATTATTTGTTTAGCCCAACGAATCTACTTCTCCTACCGTTCCCGAACACAATGTTGCCGACCGCAATTTTGTTGATTACCGTTCTAAAATACGGCTTGGCCGGTTGGAGTTTTAGCTATGCCTTGCGCGTGATGCGTTGGCAAAATGGTTGGCGTTTGCCACTTTTTGGTGTCACCTACGCCATGATGGGCTGGTTTGTTGCGAATGATTTAAACCTACTTTGGTTGGACGCAGCGATTTTGCTACCGTTAATCATCGCTGGTTTTGAACGCTACTTAGATGGTAAATCGTCGTGGCTATTCATTGCGCCGCTGACAGCCATTTTTATCATTAACTACTACATGGCCTATATGATTGGGCTATTCCTAGTGTTATACATTTTCTGGCGTCTGTTCTGGCAACCATACACATTGCGTGAACGTTGGACAATCACTAGCAAGTTCATTTTCGGCAGCATCATTAGCATTGGGCTCTCAACCATTGTCTGGTTACCCACGGGTTACACTTTGCTCAACAGTAAAGGGCAACACATGCTAGATAATTTGAGCTGGAAGTTCGAATATCAAGCGCCCGATATGCTCGGGAAGCTGTTCTTGGGGACATTTAATTTCGAACAAATGCCTTCAGGACTGCCAAATATTTTCATCGGTAGTCTGCCAATTATCATTCTCTGGTTCTTCTTTACGTACCGCTTGATTCGATGGCAAACGCGACTAACTGCTCTGCTTGTGACTGCCTTTCTAATTGTTTCAATGATGTACGCACCGTTGGATTTGATGTGGCACGGGTTCCAATTCCCAGTTTGGTATCCCTACCGTTTCTCATACGTCTTTAGTTTTTGGGTGCTTTGGTTAGCGGCCTCGGTCTGGTCACCAACGTTACGCTTCTCATGGACGCAAATCGGTACCCTCGTTATCTTGGCAATCGCCACCGATGTGTACCTATATTTCCGTCTCGATAGCTTAAACTTTTTGTCGTTTAACCAGCTACTAGTCGGCAACGCATTCTTTATCATGATTTTGGCATTGCATGCCTTGTCACGTCGCTCACGTTGGTGGTTAGCAATCTTGAGTCTCCTTGTGATTGGTGAAATGACTGTCAGCACCGTTTGGACATTGAACAATTTCAGTTACCTGACGAACACTGAGTATCAAACTTACATCAAGAGCTTGAACAAACTTACCAAGCACTTGCCAAGCGATAAGGATAATTTCGACCGCGTGGCCCAATCATTCCAACGTACCAAGGGCGATCCGCTCCAAGGCCATTACAACGGTGCCTCAACTTTCAGTTCCGCTTTGGAACACCAACAAAGTGATTTCATGGCAGCAATTGGCCAACCTGAAGGTGATAATTACATCGCCTACAGCAGTGGTACCTTATTGACCGATAGTTTGCTGGGCATGCGTTACCTATTGCAACCATCTGGTGTTGAACCAAATACACCAGGTACACCTACTAATATGCAAACTTACCAGCGTACGGACACAAACGGCACCTATCAAATGACCAAGTACACTGGTACGGCAATTTTGTCTGAGAACCCGTACGCGCTACCGATTGCATTTGCTGCGAACACAAATGCACTTAACGTGACGTTTAAGGATAACGATCCACTCCGCAATCAAAACGATTTTTGGAACGCCCTAATCGGTTACCAACACGACGATATCTTTAAAAGCGAAAACTTCGATAGCTCGACTGCTGCCAACGTTCCTGCACCTGCAACGATTACCGGAGCTTATCTGAAGAAGGAAAACAAAAAGCAAGTTGCGTCATTGACGTTAACGTACACACCAACAACTGATAATCCTTATTACCTAACCCTTGGTGATGCCGTAAATAACGACAATGTCGAAATTCAATTGAACGGTAAGGCGTTGCCGACGATGCCAAGTCATCGACATACGATTATCGTGCCCCTTCCGGCTTACCAAAAGGGACAAAAGCAAACTCTAACATTCGTTCTAAAGAAGGATGATTTGTGGTTGCAAAATGTTTCACTCTACAGCGCTGATAAGGATTTAATCAAGTCACAAGCACAATCACTTCAGGAGCATGGTCTGCAAGTTAAGAAGGATTCCGAAACTGAAATCAGCGGTAAAATCAATATGCCGAAGGGCCAAGGGTTGCTCATGACCACGATTCCTAGCGCTGATGGTTGGCATGTTATGGTGGATGGCAAAGAGACCGAAACCGTAACGGTGGGAAAATTCTTTATTGGTGTACCATTGAAACCGGGTGAGCATACAGTCACGTTTAAGTTCACTGCGCCATACTTCAAGATAAGTGCAATCGTCAGCTTAGGCTTCTTGCTCTTCATGCTTGGATTAGGTTGGTCAGAGAACGAAAAGCGACGCCATTCATTGCATTACTAAATCTTAGCGTTGTGAACCTTTACACACGCGCATACCCGTGGTAATGTAACACTTGAAACCTTCGGGTATACACACTTATTAAACTAATAAAATTTAATTGCATAGGAGGCCAGAAACATGGCTGAAGAAAAGACATTTCCAATGACGGTCGAAGGAAAGGCCAAGATTGAAGAAGAACTAAACACGTTGATTACTGAGACGCGTGCCGAGATTACTGGACGTATCCAAATCGCCCGTAGCTTCGGTGACTTGTCAGAAAACTCAGAATACCAATCAGCTAAGGACGAACAAGCCTTCGTTGAAGGACGTATCAACACGTTGCAAAACATGCTTGATAACGCCATCATCATCGACTCATCAGAAATTGCTGACGATGAAGTTTCAGTTGGAAAGAAGGTAACGTTTAAGGAATTGCCTGACGAAGAGCCTGAAACTTACGCGATTGTTGGTGCCGTTGAAGCTAACCCACTTGAGGGTAAGATTTCTAACGAATCACCTATCGCAGTCGCTTTGATGGGTAAGAAGGTCGGCGACCAAGTTGAAGTACCACTTCCAAACGGTGCTTCAATGGAAGTTGAAATCATCGCTGTTGAAGTTGCTTAATCATTAAAAATAAAGGGTCGCCTAGACTTGCGTGTTGCAAAATCTAGGCGACCCTTTTTATTTTCTATTTGCTTTCAGCAATGACACGCAATACATCAGTGCCGTAGCGCTCTGCTTTTGCTTCACCAATTCCTGAAACAGCCATCAGTTCCGCATCGTTAAGTGGTTGTTGTTTGGCTAGTTCCACCAAAGTACGATCATTAAAAATGATGAACGGCGGAATTTCCGTCACACGCGCCAACTCCAAACGCCACTGACGCAACGCTTCGAAGACGCCGCGTTGTTGCTCGTCCAAATCATCACGTGTACTTGGTGAACCAGCGCGCACACGATCACCAATTGAGCGGATATCTTGACGACGCATCACCTTACGCTCACCCTTCAAAACAGCCATTGCATCAGGCGCCAACGTCAACCCTGCATATTGGCCAGTGACACGTAGGTACCCTTCTGCAATCAAATAATCAATCAAACTAATGATGTGCACGCGTGGCGTACCACGCAAAATACCAAACGTTGGCAATTGATCCAGGTTCGCCCACGCAAAGTTATCAGGCACCTTACCACGAAGCGTTTCAGCTGTAACCGTCTTACCGAAGCCATTCTCACCACCACGTGACTTCAACATGCGAACAACGTGACTCAAAACCTTTTGCGCATCAGTTGTGATATCAACCGCTTCACGCGTATCCAAGCAGTTTGAGCAACGACCGCAATCTGGCGTATCTTCACCAAAATAACGGGTAATATAACGTTGCAAACACATTTGCGTGGCCCCATAGTTAGCCATTTCCTGCAATTTTACACGCTGCAAGTTTTGATATTCTGGCGTTTGATTATCACTATTATCAATAAAGAAACGTTGCGTCTGCAAATCAGCCGCAGCATATAGCAAAATTGCTTCAGACGGCAAGCCATCACGACCCGCACGCCCAATTTCTTGATAATATGCTTCAACCGAACCCGGAATACCATAGTGAATGACATAGCGTACATTCGACTTGTTGATGCCCATACCAAACGCATTAGTTGCAACCACGACATCGGTGCGATCGTAGATGAAATCGTCCTGAGCTTTAGCACGCTTTTCATCCGACATCCCCGCGTGGTAGCCAACTGCATTGATGCCAGCGGCCGTTAACGATTCAGTGAGCGCATCAACAGTTTTACGCGTTGGGGCATAAATAATCCCTGATTCGCCACGATGCTCCTTGATATAAGTCTTAATGAAGTCTTCTTTGCCCTTCTTATTCAGCCCTTTTTCCATACGAATGGTTAGGTTATCGCGCACCACGCTTGTTCGGACGGTGTGCTGAATGTGAAGCATCTCTTCCAAGTCGGCCTGAACACGCTCAGTCGCTGTTGCCGTCAATGCCATCACACGTGGCGCTGACTCCAAATTGTTAATCAAGCCAACTGCTGCCAGATAACTTGGTCGAAAATCATGACCCCATTGCGAGAGTACGTGTACTTCATCAATCACGACCAGTGAAATCGGCAAGCGGTTCAACAAGTTATACGTTCCTTCACTACCGAGACGTTCAGGTGCCATGTACAGCAACTTTGCTTCTTCATTCAACAAGCTGTTCATTGCCGCACGGTACTCATCATCATTTTGCGTTGAATTTAACGTCACGGCTGGCACACCGGCTTCGTGAAGCTCATCAACTTGATTTTTCATCAATGATAACAACGGTGAAATGACAATTGTAATGCCTGGCAACATCAAAGCTGGAATTTGGTAAGTTAGTGACTTTCCGCCACCCGTCGGCATAATTCCTAGTGTTCGTTCGCCGTTCATTACGGCATTAATGATTTCTTCTTGCCCATCACGAAAGGACTCATAGCCAAACGTTTGTTTCAAGGTTTCTAGCGCTGTCGCCACTCAAGTTGCCCCCCTTTAAATCTCTTCGAAAACAAATTTCTCTATCTGCCATTATGGTCAGCTTTACCTTACTTTGTAAAGCACGAAAAAAGACACCCTAAGCAAACGCTTAAGATGTCTTAGTGTCAATAATTACTTTGATGATGAAGATGCCGATGAATTTGATGCATTCTTGGCATCTGCTTCACTTCCAACTGATTGGTTGGTTGCTTCCAAATCCCCTGACTTGCCTAAGTGCTCGTCGTAGTCCTTTGAGTAGTAAACCTTACCAGTCTTCAAGTTAGCCACGAAGTACAAGTAACCCTTATCACGATCAGATGGGTTCAAAACCGCATCAACTGATTGTGATGATGGGTTGTTAAATGGTCCAGGACCGTAACCTGAGAACTTATACAAATTGTATGGATTGTCTGATGAAACATCATCGTTCGTCAAGTTCGTCTTGTTTGTATCCAAGGCGTACTTTGTTGCAATATCTGATTGCAATGGCATGTTAATGGCCAAACGATTTTCAAAGACGCCCGCAATTGTCTTACGACTTGCTTCATCAATTCCTTCACGCTCAACCAATGACGCCAACGTCAACACTTGGTGCACGGTCATGCCTGACTTCTTGATGGCATCAAACTTGTCCTTCAATTGCACGTAGTCTTGGTAAACCATTTGGTTGATCAACTCGTTAACCGTCTTAGCAGTCTTCCAGTCATAAGTTGCTGGGTACAAGTATCCTTCCAACTTATAACGGATATCACCAGCTTGTTGGCTATCCACCTCAGAATCAAGCAAACCTGGGTAAGCTTCCTTCAAACGGTTGAAGAAGTCTTGGTCATTAACAGCCTTCAAGAACTCATCCTTGGTGAAGTTCGTCTTCTCGCCAACTTCAGTCGCGATATTCTCAATCGTCTCACCTTCGCGAACCGTAATCGTGTCCTTACCGTTCAATGGGTAAGCGGCCCCACCCTGACGCAATGACTTCACGATTGTCTTCACATTATCAGCAGGGCTAAACAAGTAATAACCGGCCTTCAAATCTGAGATGTTGTTCACCGTCAAGTAGTTCATGAAAGCACGTTCTGAACGCAAAACCTTCGCCTTGCTCAATTCAGATGCAATCTCTGATGCTGTGGCACCAGACTTAACTTGCACTTGAACATCCTTCTTATTCTTAACATTCAATGCTGAATAATCTGTCTTATCCTTTTGGATGGTGTAGTATTGGTACCCACCAACACCGGCACCGATAAGCAGAATCACAATCACAACCAACGAAATCCAAAGTCCTTTGCGAGACTTTTTCCCGTTGATGCGGGCCAAATCTTCCATTTTTATCGTTCTCCTTAAAATGCAATGACAGCAAAAAAGCCATCCGTTACTAGTTAGTATACCAGTAACAGATGGCTTTTAAATAATTGATTGACAATTTTTAACGAATTTCGGCGCTAAATTGGTCAGCCAATGCAGCAGTAATGTTTTCAACAGCTGCGTTAATGTCTTCATCAACCAACGTCTTTTCAACGTCAACGAATGTCAACGCGTAAGCCAATGACTTCTTGTCATCAGCCACGTTTTCACCTGTGTAAACGTCAAATAGTTCAACATCGTGCAACAACTCACCACCGGCGGCGACGATGGCCGCGCGCAATTCAGCAGCTGGCACATCGCGATCAACCAAGATGGCCAAGTCACGAGAAACGGCTGGGAAGCGTGATACCACTTCATAACCATCCTTCACCTTTGGCAAGTCGAAGATGGCATCCAAGTTCAACTCAAAGGCATATGTTTCGTTAACCTTGTAAGCCTTAGCCGTCAATGGGTGTACTTGACCGATAAATCCAATCAACGTCTCACCAACATAGATATCAGCCGTACGACCTGGGTGCATTTCAGCACGCTCAGTCGTTGGCACAAAGCGCACATCTTCAGCCAAAGCGTAGTTAGCCAATAGACGCTCAACAATACCCTTCAAAGCGAAGAAATCAGCCTTTTGTGCACCTTCTGCCCAAGTACGTGGCAAGACGTTACCTGTGATAACACCGGCAACGTGCTCGATTTCAGCTGGCAATTGGTTGGCATCCCCATTAGAAACGAAGACACGGCCTTGCTCATACAAAGCCACATCAGCTTGCTTACGAGCAACGTTGTACGCAACGTCATCAAGCAAACCAGTCAACAAGCTACCACGCGTTTGTTGGCGGTCTTGTGACATTGGGTAGTCCAATTGAATTGGTTGACCATCGTGCAATTGGAAGTTGTTAGCCTTCTCAGGTGTCGTCAACACGTATGAAATTGCTTGGTTCAATCCCAAGCCTTCCAAGTCGTGACGCGTTGCACGAATCAAGGCTTGCTTTGGCGTCGACTTACCTGGTGTCGTTTCACCAGTTGGCAACGTTGCTGGCAAGTTATCGTAACCGTACAAACGGGCGATTTCTTCGACCAAGTCAGCTTCAATCGTGATGTCCCAACGGCGGGCTGGCACAGTCACCGTGAATTCACCATCGTTCAACTCGTAGTCGAAGAACAAGCGATCAAAGATAGCTGAGATTTCAGCATCCGTGATTTCCGTTCCCAATACGTGGTTAACGTGGGCAGTCGTCACCTTAACAACTGGTGCTTCGTAATCAAAGTCTTGTGCAACCACACGGCCTTCAGTCACATCACCACCAGCGATTTCAGCAATCAAAGCTGCCGCGTGGTCCAATGCCGTAAACGTATCTTCAACGTTCACACCACGTTCAAAACGCGTTGATGCTTCTGAGTGCAAGTTTTGGTCACGAGCAGCGTGACGGATGGCCTTAGGCTCAAAGATAGCCCCTTCCAAAACGATGTTTGTCGTCTTAGCAGTAACTTCAGTTGACTCACCACCCATAACACCAGCAAACATCAAAGCTTCGTCACCAGCGGCAATCACAATATCACCTTCTGATGCTTCACGCTCAACGCCATCCAATGTCTTGATCTTTTCAGCAGGCTTAGCCGTACGAACCGCAATATCCTTGCTTGGCAATGTATCCAAGTCAAAGGCGTGCAATGGTTGACCGTACGTCAACAACATCAAGTTCGTCACGTCGACAACGTTAGAAATTGGGCGGATTCCCATCGTCCACAAACGACGTTGCAACCATAATGGAGAATCCTTAACTTCAACGTTCTTAACCACACGCAAGGCGTACTTAGGTGCCAATTCAGCTGGTGCTGTAGCTGAAATCAAGTCAGCCGTCTTCTCTGACGCTTCCGTCAATTCGAACGTTGGCAACGTTGGCTCTTCTGACAAGATAGCAGCGACTTCCCAAGCTGTTCCATTCATTGAGAACAAGTCAGCACGGTTAGGCGTAATACCCGTTTCAAGTACGTCATCATCCATACCCAAAACATGCAAGGCGTTCTCACCAGGTGTCAATTCAGCGGCATCAACATCGTTGAAGACCCAAATACGTTCTTCAAAGTCCTTAGGGGCAACCTTGTCGTCAAAGCCAAGCTCTTGCAACGCTGCAAGCATCCCGTTTGAGACTTCACCACGGAGCTTACCCTTCTTAATCTTTTGGCCACCGCCAACGATTGAGTTGTGCTTAGCCAAGATAACCGTTTGACCTTCAGCAACGTTTGGCGCTCCCGTCACGATTTGGATAGGCTCATCCTCACCAGCATCCACTTGGGTAATCACCATGTGGTCTAAATCTGGGTGAGGTACAACTGACAATACCTTAGCAATCACGATGTTCTTCATGTTTGCTTGTGGTTGGTATTGTCCTTCAATTTCAACAGTCGTACGTGAAATCTTCTCGGCCAACTCGTTAGCTGGCAACTCGATTGGCAAATAATCACGCAACCAATTTACAGAAACCTTCATTTTGTTTGCTTATCCTTTCTGGTCAAATTGCGTCAAGAAACGCACATCGTTCAAGTAGAAGTTACGGATATCTTCAACACCGTACTTCAACATTGCGAAACGGTCAGGTCCCAAGCCAAAGGCAAATCCGCCGTAAACTTCTGGGTCAACACCGGCCATACGCAAAACGTTTGGGTGTACCATACCAGCACCAAGCACTTCAATCCACTCGATGTCTTCAGGGTTCATATCTGGCGTCACAGCGTTCCATGACACGTCAACTTCAACTGAAGGCTCCGTGAATGGGAAGTATGAAGGACGCAAACGGATTTCGTGGTCCTCACCAAACAACTTACGGGCAACCGCCAAAAGCGTTCCCTTCAAGTCACCCATCGTGATGTGCTTATCGATAACCAATCCTTCCATTTGGTGGAATTGGTGTGAGTGCGTCGCATCATCCGTATCACGACGGTAAACACGACCTGGTGAAACCATCTTCAAAGGTCCGGCATTAAAGTCGTGTGACTCCAACGTACGCGCTTGCACAGGAGACGTTTGCGTACGCATCAAAATTTCAGGCGTGATGTAGAACGTATCTTGCATATCACGAGCTGGGTGATCCTTTGGCAAGTTCATCATCTCAAAGTTGTACTTATCTTGCTCAACTTCAGGACCTTCGATGACTTGGTAACCCATGCCAAGGAATTGGTCTTCCAATGACTCAATGATTTGTTGCAACACGTGTGGTTGACCTTGTACAGTCGCACGACCTGGCAACGTCACATCCAACGTTTCAGCTGCCAATTGGGCGTTCAAAGCTGCCTCTTCCAATGATGTTTGGCGTGTGGCAATTGCCTCAGTCAAGGCGTCACGCACCTCATTAGCCAAAGCTCCCACAACAGGGCGCTCTTCTGGCGTCAAATCCTTCATACCGCGCAACACTTCAGTCAACGGTCCCTTTTTACCAAGCCAGTTAACACGCACTTGGTTCAAAGCCTTCAAGTCAGTCGTTGCTTCAATCTCGCTCAATGCTTGATCGCGCAATTGCGTGAGCTCGTCTTGTAAACTCATGTTCGTCTCCTTCAAAAATAAAAATCAAAATAAAAAGTCCCTGTGACAAATAACTTGTCACAGGGACGCTCATTAACGTGGTACCACCCTACTTTAGTTGCCACTTAGGGCAACCCTCGGACATCCGTTAACGGGGATGAACCGCAAAGGCCTTGCAACCAATGAACTCCTGACTGAAATTCAGCTTTAATGTCGATGGGATTTTCACCAGCACCCACTCTCTAAAACGACATACCAACTTACTAGGTCATTCAAAGTTTCTTATATTATTGTACAACATTATCAGTCATTCGCAACAGGTATGCAAAAAACCAGCGAACGCGTTCCCTTTGTTCACCGGCTTAACATTTAATGCTTAATTAGGAGTTCCATTTGTCTGACCATTCGTGAATGGCAGCCATCATAGGACGCATTGACTCACCACGCTCCGTCAAAGCGTATTCAATCAATGATGAGTCTTCGTATGTACGACGCTCAACGATACCAGCTGCTTCCAATTCCTTCAAACGCTCAACCAAAACACGGTCTGAGCACTTCGTCACAGCTTGCGCCAAATCCTTGAAACGACGTGGGCCGTTGTTCAACAATACTTCGATGATCAATCCGTTCCACTTACGTCCCAAGATATCAAATGTTGCGATAAACTTGTCGCACAATGTGTTTGCTACTACTTCATGTGATGCTACTGCCATAATTACTGTCTCCTAATACTCTATATCTAATCGGAATTTATTTACATTTTATAAGTGATTTAATTGTAACGCTCTTCACAAATTAAGTCACGTTTCCGTACTGGGAAAAAGGACAACTTATGTGACACGTCTCTGTTTTTTTCTCACTTTTGATACTTACATTATAAAACCAGAATTGTGATTTTTTTACGAATAAACTCTGCACGAAATAGAGACAAACTATGCACGAGCCTTGATTTACATAGGGTTAACCGTTTTAACTGGCGTCCAAATCGACTTTTTTCAATACAAAAATTGTCCATCTAAAACGATTAACTATGAAGCCGATTTTTTGAGGTGTATACTAAAAATTAGTTTTTCTAGAAAGTCAGGTGTTTATTACGTCTCAAAAATCAGATTCCCGCATCTTTAATGCAACGTTTATCCAGCTCTTTGTTATTCAAATTTTGAGCATGGTGACGTTTTACAGCCTCTTTGTCATCATCGGTCCCTATACTGTGGCAAACTATCATGTCAGCAACGCCATGGCTGGTCTGGTGACCGGTATGACAATTATCGGTACAATGATTGCTCGGTTTTCAGCTGGTATTTTAACTACTAAGTTCAGCGCACGCCAGTTAACCATCATTAGTATGGCAATTTTGGTACCTGTGCTGCTAGCCTATCAGCTCCAAGGCGGTTTGATTTATTTACTTGTTGTACGTTTCATCCAAGGACTGTCAGTCGGAATTACCGGTACCGTGACAAACACAGCCGTCATCAACGTCATTCCAACCGAGCGACGTGCTGAAGGAATTGCCTATTTCTCATTGGCAACGATTCTTGGAACGGCATTTGGACCATTCTTGGCTTTGTTGATTACACAACACGCTTCATACAGCACACTATTCTGGCTCGAATTCTTAACTGGTCTAGTGGCCTTGATTGCGTCCCTATTTGTTAAGTCCGACAAGGTTTACATTGAAACGAAGATAGTTGATAAGCAAGCTAATCAACGTTTCGATATTCGTACTTTGATGGAGCCCCGTGTGTTGCCGATTTCATTAACCCTTGGTTTCGTGACAATTGGTTACGCCGCTTTACAAGCTGACTTGGATTTCTTCGCGAGTCAATTGCATTTGGTGACGTTCGCATCATACTTCTTCTTGGTTTACGCCTTCGTCATCTTGCTATCACGTCCACTGGTTGGTCGCTTGATGGATCGTAAGAATGAAAACTATGTCATCTACCCCTCATTGGTCATTCTAGCGATTGGGTTGCTGTTGTTGGCCACAATGGTGAACGGTTGGATGATGTTATTAGCTGCTATCTTTATCGGCGTTGGTTTCGGTAACTTCCAGTCCGCCGTTCAATCAACAACCTCACAAATGATTCCCGCTGACCGTTTGACACAAGCCACAGCAACCTACTTCATTGCCTATGAAGCATCACTTGGCTTCGGCCCTTCAATCATTGGACTATTCGAACCTTACCTCGGCTACCGTCACCTCTTTATGGTCATGGTCGTCATTACAGTAATCGGCTTGATTGTCTACCATCTGGTACACGGTCGTCGTGTGAATGCATAATAAAAGGGCGCATCTGCTATGATGCGCCCTTTTATTATGCCGATTTTTGAGAATATAAGAAGACCCATAAGTTATATTTACTCCAACTCATGAAGTTCAGCTCACATCACTCTTTCTACGACACGGCTCTTTTAACTTTATAGCTGATATTGCGAAGTCAGTGATTGGGCACCATGAGATACATAGCCCACCCCACCTTTATTAATTAAATTACGTAACTCACTAATTTCTTCTGAAATTGAATCCGGCAGCTTCTTTTCATCATCCAACTTCAAAAAACGTAGTGAGTTGGTTAACTTATTAGCCACCGTTTGTGGCAATTGATGATTATTTTCATGATCATCAATTGCCTTTTTAACTAGCTTCGCAGCATCCGGATACTTACTATCATCAACTTTAGATGAAATGCTATTTAACAGCTCATCCACTTGTACATCAAGTTTTTTAACCCCAAATCCAAACATAAAATCCTCCCCAAAAAGGCTTGTTCCTATAAATAATAATTTTCACAATTAAGGTTAACATTAAATTTAAATTATCATCAAATTCAAAATTTCTAATTGTTGCAAATTATGAAAACTACTGTTACATTTTGCTGTTTTGTACACACATTACAAAATATGGTACAAATTATAGGACGAATAATCGAGCGAAAGATACCAATAAAAAAGAGATAGGCAATCAGTAGATTTCCTATCTCTTTTCATTTTATGCAAAAAGCAGTGAGTCTCGTCGTCTCTTTTGCATTATTTAATTTGCATGGAATAGTCGCTTGACACGGGCTGATGCTGGTGAGAAAAACTCAGCAACCGCCATATAATCATCAACCAAATCCAACAAAAAGCTTTCGCGATAATGCGGTAGTGCAGCTGTTGCACCCCACATGTGCTTCAGGATAATATCCTTTTCCATTGGTGATAACTGCGTAATCTTCTCAGCGTTTCGTAGTGAAACACGGGGATGAATAAACGCATGCGTCCCTAGCTCGAACTTCGTGGTACGCCAATCATAAAAGAAGAGATCGTGCAAAATACCAGCTCGTGCGACCGCAGTTGCATTCAAGCCAAGACGTAATGCCCACTTGTAGCTTACATATGAAACCGCAATTGAATGGGTTAACCGATCCGAGTGGTGATGTTGGGTGTAATTAGCCAACTCTTGCACTTGGGGATGGGCCAACAAATCTTTCACGATATTATAATACGCGGTATCGCGTTGCCAATCTTGCATATAAAAGCCCCCTCTTTGCATGATTAACAGTACCTTATTAAACTCAAACTAGGCTTTAGCGTGCCTTCAACGCAAACATCGCAATACCAGCAGCCACACCAACGTTTAGTGACTCAGCTTGTCCAGAAATTGGAATGTAAAGATTCTTAGTTGTCATCTTAGCCAATTCAGGATTCATACCTTGACCCTCGTTACCCATAATCAACGCAAATTGCGTTTGCGCTGGAATAGTAAACAAGTCAGCGGCCTCTGGATCCAATTGGGTGCCATAGACGTTCATGTCGTTTTGCGTAAACGCTGCTGTCCACTCTTGCAAGTTTCCAGTCGTCAATGTCATGTGGAATTGTGATCCTTGCATGGCACGCAAAGCCTTTGGTGAATAAGGATCAACTGAGCCATCCCCAAACACAACCCCAGCAAAGCCAGCTGCGTCCGCCGTACGAATCATCGTACCAACATTACCCGGATCTTGAATCGCATCCAAGAACAGCCAAGCACCGTCGTGAATAAATTGTGGTTCACGGGTTGCCGTTGGCAATGACACTTCCGCAAAAATACCTTGTGGCGTCACCAAGTCTGATAGCTTCTTAGCGATATCGGCCGTAATTTCAAATACCGGTACCCCTAGTGGCAAGTCATCTTGGTGCTCTGCCAATTGTTCTGGTGTTGCCATAATTGCGTGCAACTTACCATCGTGTTGAATGGCCTCTTGGACCAAATGCCAGCCATCAAGCAAATATGTCTTACTTGCTTGGCGACCCTTCTTCGTTTGCAACTTTTGCCATGACTTAACACGGCCATTTTGTACTGATGTAATAGTTTCCATAAGAGTTATTATACTCTGAAACTGGTAAACTTGCCTATGTTATAATTTAGTCAGATTGAATGAGACTGTTTTTCAGTTAGAAAGAAGGAAAAACAATGCCAGTTTTGGATATGAATGATGCGGCTGCTGTTGAACGATTTACGACGTTCGTCCGCAACTCAAAGTTCGGCCAAGTAACACAAGACTTGGGCTGGGCGCATGTTAAGAACAATTGGGAACCACGCCACGCCTACGTAGAAGACGCTGATGGCAACATCATCGCTGCCATTTCACTATTGTTGACACAAACGCCAACCGGTAAGAAGTTTGCCTATGCGTCAAAGGGACCAGTGATGGACGTTACTGACCTTGATTTGTTGGATAAGTTGGTTGCCGAAGCTAAGCTCGCCGTGGCCGACGATGATGTCTACGTGATTCGTATGGATCCTGAGGTACCCTACTCAGACGAATTTAACGATACTTTGCGTGCCCGAGGTTACGAAACGCGTAACCGTAACGTGGCAGACCAAGGTATGCACGCCACAATCCAACCACGTTTGAACATGGTGATTGATTTGACTGCTAAACCAGATGCCAAGGAAACGTTGGATTTGTACCCTTCAAAGACGAAGTCAAAGTTGAAGCGTCCTGTTCGTGACGGCGTTACTGTTCGTTGGGCCAATGACGAAGCTGCCGTTGACGCCTTCTTCGAGACATACGCCGGTATGGCCCAACGTCACGGCATCTCACACCGTCCAAAGGACTACTTTGAGCGCATGCGCGAGGCCTTTGCTGATGATGATATCATGCGTATCTACATCGCCGAACGTGAAGGCGAATTACTTTCAACTGGTATGGGCTTCAAGTACGGCGACAAGATTTGGTACATGTATGCCGGTTCATTCGACGGCAACATCTACTACGCACCATACGCTGTTCAAACAGCCATGATTCAATGGGCCATGGATTCAGGCGTTTCTTTGTATGACATGGGCGGTATTGAAGAAGCATCCGATCAAGATGGTTTGTTTGTCTTCAAGCGCACATTCGTTAAGGATGACCCACGTGAATACATCGGTGAAATCGACGTCGTCATCGATGAAGACGCCTACACAGAATTAGTTCGTAAGTAACATACAAACGCACCACCAAGAAATATTATCTGGTGGTGCGTTTTTTTATGCTTAATTCGTGATTCAAATTTCGATAATACATTAATTATTGTTTACTACAGGTTATGGTCGCGTAAGCACATAAGATTCTGTTTCCACGTCCGGACTATATGAATATCTGTTTTCTTGAGTTACTGACACTGTATTATCAGCATTCGGCGTCATCATTAACGTCATTCGTGAACCGCCTGCTGAACCAGCAATGCTATAAACCACAGTACCGTCGGTTTTTGTTTCAGTAATACTGCCTTGTAAGACATCATCGGATCCACCAATCGGCATGCTCCTTTGCGTGGTCAACATTTGGTCAATTTCGCCTTTTGTTAGAGGCGCATTGGTTGCATTAGAGGACGATGTTGCTTCGGCTGACGAAACATCCGATGAGCTACTAGCACTTGTTTCTTGTTTCTGAACAGATCCAGATACACTACTAGTTATTTTTTCGCTCTTTTTCGTTTCACTAGCCTCTGTCTGTTTTTTTGAAATTTCCTTTCGCAACGAGCTCAATTCTTTTTCGTTCTTACTGATTCGCTTTTCTTGCTTATTATGCACATCATTATGATAATGCCAAGTCCAATACCCTCCTGCTCCCAAAAGAACACAAACGACCATTAAAAAACCAATAATGCCTTTTTTATTCATTTTCCCAAAGTCCCTCCTAATTGAAATTTTCAACTTGAATATTACCAAATATCCATTAAAAACACTTTGATGATATCTTGGAAGTTTTTACAACGCGTTCATCGCGATACGAATAATTTTCGTCATCCCTGCATTTGGCGTCACTTGAATATTTTGACCAGCACGCTGAGCTTCCCATGCGGCCTTAACCGTATGGTGATGTGATCCGTTAATCAACACAACCCCGACATCATATCGGTTTGATTGAATCTCATCAATCACCTTGCTCTCCGTGTATTTGGAACCATCTAGCCAAGTTGCTTGACCGCCAACTTCGTTAATCTTATTGGCCGCATTCTTTGCGCTGGCTCCAAACCAAGACACAATCAACACGTGCTTACCAAATAGACTTCGCTCCAGCTCACTGTCAGTAGCACTCTTTTCATCTTCAGCAGTTTTTGTCTCTGGTAGCTTACCAAGACTTCGCAACAGTTGCACCGCATGCGTGTCTGTGCGAATGCGTGCTGAATATGTCTCTTCTGCATTCAAACTCGCTTCTTCAAGGCCGTTCAAATCAATTTGATCCATTCCAATCAGGTGACCTTGCGTATCAACAAAGTAGCGGTCGTTGTCTTCAACATAGAAACGACCCTGAACTGGCATCCACAAGGCAACATCATCATTCGTCAAATCGTTATACTTTTGGACTAGCAATGGCAATTTACGATAGGCCGCTAAATTATCACGGGTTAAGTGCGCAATCAGCTGTGATAACGCTTCTAAATCCGTCACCGGTACCGTCTTGTTTATAACAACCGGTTCAGCTTGTTTCGTGACAATCCGAACTGGTTGTGGTGTCTCAATCGGCACTCCCTGTACCGCTGTTACCTGTCGTTGCTCCAATTCTGTAATTCTGTTCGCCAAGGTTCGGATAACAGTTTCCTTGTAATCAGTATTTGGTTGGGCTGATGGGACAGGTACCTGAGTTTGCTCCTGAAGCCGTGCCATTGATTCATCAGCCTCATGCAACGCTTCTTCAAGTTCGGTGATTCGATTACTTTCATTGCGATGCAAGCTCTCGTATTCAGTCACCTGATTTTTCAATTCTTCTAAGCGCGTCGCTTGATGTTCCAAGTCTAATTGGCGTTGATGAGAAAGCTGTTGCGCTGCATGTTGTGTCGCCTGTGCCGTTTCGAGTTGATCTGATAACGCAGCCGTCTCTTGCGTCGTGACCGTGTTGGCTTGCTTTAATTCACGTTCAAGCTCTTGCACGCGTTCACCGGCTGCAACGTTTTTGGCCTTTAACGTTTTATTCGCTTTTTCCAATCGATCAATTTGACTCTTTAACGCATCAACCGCCTCGTTCGACTCTTGCGGTTCGGCCGACTTAGATTGAGCTGTCGCTGTCATTCTAGCTCGCGGAACCCTGGTTTCATTCAGGCTATCACGGAAAAGTTGGAGTCCATCCCCTTCATCGCGGACCTGATAAGCAATGTTATAGACGCGGCGTGATGTCACCACATTTTTTGACTGTTGCCAAACGTACACCAAATCAGGTTTTGACGTTAAGGTCAAGCGGACTGTGATATCAGTCATAATCTCCTGAACATCATCCTCGGAGGCACGAAGCGCTTTGGCCAACGGTGACACCAATGTCTTTTTAACCTCGTTTTGGTCAGCCGCTGGTATCGCATAATGATACTTTTTTATCAGTTTATCGGTCTCTTTAGCCAATGCTAAATTATCGACGAAAAACTTTTCGCCGCTAGATAAACCGGGATTGCGGTTCATTTGTTTACGAATCTTTTTTGCTAGCTTATTTCTGTCCATGTTCGTCACCCCATTTTCAACGCGTTTCCAACACTCCTAGTCTTCTTTATACCACACACCGTGTCGTAAAATGTTGTGCGCTGTCTCAGGTGGCTAAAACTTAAAATCCATTCGTAAATCAACCCCTAGGTTAACGAAAAAAGGATTCGGAAAATTACTTCCGAATCCTTTTGTCTATAATCATTTAATTAACGAACTTCGATATCGTTGTTCAAGAATGGCAACTTTGAACGCAAGAATGGCGTTACCCAGTGGTCCAAACCGATACGTGCTGAGTTGAAACCACCAATCAAGATGAACATCTCAATGAAGATGAACGTTGGGTTAACTGACACAACACCGGCACCCAAGTATGAGAAGTTCATGATCATTCCGAAGAAGGCAGCTGCCAAAGTCAACGTACCAAAGATCAATCCCAAACCAACAAACAACTCACCCCATGCAACGGCGAATGAGAAGAAACCAGTTGCGTGACCGTGGTTCGTTGCTAGGTTCAAGAACCAGTCGTACCATGGGAATGCCTTCGTTTGTGCTGGTGTCATAACTGGCTTAGCGATTGCCATGTTAATCATACCTGAAGCATCGAAGCCACCCTTAGTCGTAACCTTCTCAAAACCATCCATTACCCATTGGAATCCCAAGTAAACACGCGCAATCGTCAATACCCACATTGCAACCTTGCTGTTACGTAGCCATGAAATCATAATAATATCTCCTAAAAACAAATAATCTTATTTAAAATATGTGAATCAATTAACATATATTATCTTAATCTACTTACATAAGTTTAGCAACATAATATTCACAATTTATTCACACTTAGTGTTTCGTATTTGAGACAAAAAAAGACAAAAGCCTAGTTTTAGGCTTTTGTCTTTTAGTTAACAATGTGAACAATCACACATTTTAAAATCAGTTCATGAGCTTCAAAAGCCGCTTTTTTATGCCAATTGTGCATATTTGCGCTTTATTCCCAGGCTGCTTTAACAAACTTCTCTGTATCGCCATGCACGGCAATATTATGATCATCCATGACCTTATCAATGGCATTTCGAATACCGTCACCGTCATTGAATACTTCTGCCGTCTCAATCAGTAACTCGACCAAGCCAGTCTGCCAGGTCATCTTAGGCTCATAACCGTATTGGACCCATTGGCTGTCCATCGTCGCATCATCCCAACCGCTGGCACCATGGTATGGTCGATCATCAACCAAAATCGCCTCTGGCGTGCGTGATAGGCTCTTGTCATGCGCAAGAATCACACGCTTATAGAATGGGCTCTTTTCGTCATCGCCAAAATGATGTTGCACCCAAATTAGCTTATCTTGCCAAGCACTCGCATTTTGCCAAGGCGCTGTCGACAAGATATACAACTCGTAATAGTCACGCAACTTATTTACCGCGTCAATTGCGCCTGGAACCGGTGGCAAATCTCGAAAAATGCCAGGAATTTGATCTGGCTTGGCAACTGTTTCGCCACCCATATCAATCGCATTCAAAATAAGTAACGTATCAACAAGGACATTGTCCATGTCCAAAAACAATTTAGGCTTATTCATCTTTTCCCTCACAGCAGTGCGCATTAGACGTTCGTCAGTGTTGCCTGTGCCTTATTAGCTGACCCAAGCATTTGAATCATTTCTTCCGCTGCTTGTTGGGCAGCTTCGACGCCTGAACGCAGCAACTTACGTGGGTCGTAGTTTGTGCCTTCCAAATCACGGTCTGACACAATGAACTCACGCAATGCATTGTGGAACGCCCATTGCAATTGTGAATTAATGTTAATCTTGGCCACACCAAGCGTAATCGCCGTTTGGATTTCATCCTCAGGCAAACCAGAAGCGCCGTGCAAGACAAATGGCATTTCATGTCGCGTAGCCGCTTCAAATTCTGTCAACGCCCCCAAGTCCAAGCCAGCAAAGTTTTCTGGATATGCCCCGTGAATGTTACCAATACCAGCAGCCAGCATGTCGATACCTGTGTTAGCCATCTCGACAACTTGTTGCTTATCAGCAATTTCACCTAGACCAACAATACCGTCTTCAACACCGCCAATTGACCCAACTTCAGCCTCGACGCTGACACCCAATTCAGCGGCTTTAGCAACCAACGCCTTTGTTTCACGCAAGTTTTCTTCAAACGGCAAATCAGATCCGTCGAACATCACAGATGTGAAGCCATCGTTCATCGCTTGATAGGCCATCTCCAAATTACCGTGATCCAGGTGAATGGCAACCGGCACTGTAATAGCCATACTCTCATATAAATCACGCACCATGTCAGCTACCATCTTCGTGCCACCCATGTACTTAATAGCACCCATTGATGCCGCGATAATCACTGGCGCCTTTTGGCTTTCAGCCGCACGCAAGATTGCTTGCGTCCATTCCAAATTATTCGTGTTGAAGTGCGCAACCGCATATCCTTGTGCGTGGGCTTGCGCAATCATTTCTGATGCATTTACAATTCCCATTTTTTATCCCCCCAATGGTTAAAAAATTAATTTTCAAGTACTAATTCGCCTTAATCTGCCCGTTTCCCCGAACGTTCTCGATTAAATATTAAACAATGTACGAATAATACCACGACCAACTTCACTTTGCCACCGATTTCATTAAACCACTTTAAACAACTCGTAAATTAGCCACAAACATGTTTGCAAATTCCCAATTTCGTCATTTATTCAAAAAAGGACCGCCAAAACTTGTGTTCTGACAGTCCTACGTTTTTAGTCCGGATTTTGTTCAGCTAACTTCCAACGGAGGTAAGAATTGATAAATGGATCCAAATCACCATCCATCACACCTTGTGGGTTACCTGATTCAAAGTTTGTACGGTGGTCCTTAACCATGCGATATGGTTGGAAAACGTATGATCGGATTTGTGACCCCCAACCGTTTTCCAATTGTTCACCAGCAATCGATGCACGTTCCTTTTCCTTCTTATCCATTTCCAATTGGTACAACTTAGCACGCAACATTGCATAGGCTGTATCCTTGTTTTGGAATTGTGAACGTTGTTGTTGCGAGGCGACAACGATTCCCGTTGGAATGTGGGTCAAACGCACAGCAGATGACGTCTTGTTAATGTGTTGTCCACCGGCACCAGAGGCACGGTAAACGTCCATCTTAACGTCAGCTGGGTTAATGTCAACTTCAACCGAATCATCCAATTCTGGCATGACATCAATTGAAACGAATGACGTGTGACGACGACCAGCTGAATCAAATGGTGAAATACGGACAAAACGGTGCACACCACGCTCTGAACGCAGATAACCGTACGCATTGTGTCCTGTAATCATCAACGTTGCTAAATCGATACCGGCTACATCACCAGGGTGATAATCCATGATTTCAACCTTAAAGCCGTGGCGCTCAGCCCAACGTGTGTACATACGTTGCAAGTTGGCCCCCCAGTCAGCAGATTCTGTTCCACCAGAACCCGGGTGAATTTCCAAGATAGCGTTGTTCTTGTCATACGGCTCATTCAACAATTGCGCTAAACGGTAGCTCTCCAAGTCATCTGACAACTTTTGTAAGTCAGCTTCCATCTCGGCTTGCATATCTTCGTCCGGCAATTCAGCTAATAGTTCAAGCGCCGTTTCAACGTTCTCCACGCCAGCCGTCAAGTTCAAGTAATCATCACGGCGTCCCTTCAAGATGTTGTTGGCATCAATCACCTTTTGCGCCGCTACGTTGTCATTCCAGAAATCCGGGTGGACCATTTCATCTTCATTGGCCGCGATTTCATCGTTCAAAGCGTCCAAGTCCAGAGACTCACCAAACTTCGTAATCTCTTCTGACATCTCAGCTAATGAGCGACGTGCTTCTGATAGCTCCATTTTCTCTATAACCTCAACTCTCTAATGCGAAAAAGGAAAGCCAGCCGCAACTAACTTTCCCCTCCAATAACATTTTATGCACGTAGGTTTTGACGGATTTCTGACTTCATGAATAGACGCGTTGCATCGTATTCAATACCAGCAATCATTTCTTCAAACATACGGAAACCTTCGTTTTGATACTCAATCAATGGGTTCAATTGACCATAACCACGCAATTGGATAGCATCACGCAATTGGTTCATGGCGTCCATGTGGTCCGTCCATTGTGAGTCAACCACACGCAAGATAACCACGCGTGTGAATTGTAGCATTTGCTCATCGTCAACCAAAGCAGAACGCTTATCTTCGTAAACTTCCTTAGCACGACCGTACAAGTAATCCTTGATTTCTTGTTGGCTCTTACCTTCAAGGTCAGCAACTGTAATTGAATCCTCAGGAACCAAAACAGCACCAGCGAAGTCGACGATTGATTGCAAATCCCACTCTTCAGTCTTGCCCAAAGCGTGTCGATCAACAACACGTCCGATCGTACGCTCAACCATTGGCAAAATAACATTGCGCAATGACTTGTCTTCATCAATAACTTGGTTACGGTTTGCATAGAACGTGTTACGTTGTTGCGACATAACATCATCGTATTGCAAAACGTTCTTACGTGAATCGTAGTTATTACCTTCAACACGCTTTTGTGCTGACTCAACAGAGCGCGTAATCAAGCGGTTCTTGATCACAGCATCTTCATCAGCCAAATTCATACGCTCCATCATCGTCTTGATACGCTCACCACCGAAACGAATCATCAAATCATCTTCCAATGACAAGAAGAATTGTGAGTATCCCTTGTCACCTTGACGACCAGCACGTCCACGCAACTGGTTATCAATACGACGAGATTCGTGACGCTCAGTTCCGATAACGGCCAAACCACCCAAATCAGAAACGCCAGGGCCAAGCTTGATGTCAGTTCCACGACCGGCCATGTTAGTGGCAATCGTAACGGCACCACGTTGACCAGCGTTGGCAACGATTTCAGCTTCCTTGGCGTGGTTCTTGGCGTTCAACACGTTGTGTGGAATACCTTCACGGTCCAACAATTGTGACAACAATTCTGATGTCTCAACGGCAACCGTACCAATCAAAATTGGTTGACCCTTGGCGTGCAATTCCTTAACCAATTCAACAACGGCCAAGAACTTTGAACGCAAGTTAGGGTACAACAAATCTGGTTCATCGACACGTTGGATTGGACGGTTCGTTGGGATTTCAACAATTTCCATGTTGTAAATCTCACGGAACTCTTCCGCTTCAGTCTTGGCCGTTCCAGTCATACCTGACAACTTCTTGTAACGACGGAACAAGTTTTGGTACGTGATTGAAGCCATCGCACGGTTATCTTCTTGGATTTGAACTTGTTCCTTGGCTTCCAAGGCTTGGTGCAATCCGTCAGAGAAACGACGACCTTCTTGAATACGTCCTGAGAACGCGTCAACCAGTACAACTTCACCATCACGGACAACGTAGTCCTTGTTGTTAAACATCGTGTAGTTAGCACGCAATGATTGATCAATGTGGTGAGTCAAAGCCGTATTGCCTAAATCGTACAAGTTTTCAAGGTTAAAGTAACGCTCAGCCTTCTTGATACCTTCATCTTGCAACAAAACTGTCTTTGATTCTTCGTCGACTGTAAAGTCTTCTTCCTTCGTCAATGACTTAACGAAACGGTCCGCACGAATGTACAATTGCGTGCTTTCTTGTGCCGGTGCACCAGAAATAATCAATGGCGTACGCGCTTCGTCAATCAAGATTGAGTCAGTTTCGTCGACCAATGCGAAGTTCAATGGACGTTGTACACGGTCTTCCTTGCGGGCAACCATGTTGTCACGCAAGTAGTCAAACCCGATTTCTGAGTTAGTCGTGTACGTAATATCTGCGTTGTACGCAGCACGCTTCTCATCTGGTGACATCTCTGAACCGTTGATACCAACCGTCAAACCAAGCCACTTGTACAATTCACCCATTTCCTCACCGTCACGAGCAGACAAGTACTCGTTAACCGTGACAACGTGAACACCTTCTTGTGGCAACGCGTTCAAATAAACCGCCATTGTGGCCGTCAACGTCTTACCTTCACCGGTACGCATTTCGGCAATGTTTCCACCGTGCAAAACAGCAGACCCCATGATTTGCACACGGAATGGGTACAATCCCAAGACACGACGTGCACCTTCACGGACAACCGCAAATGCTTCTGGCAAAATATCATCCAACGTCTTACCTTGCTTCAACAAGTCACGCAAGTAAGGCGTCTTTGCTTGTAGTTCTTCATCAGAAAGGGCAGCCATCTCATCGGCATGTGCTTCAACTTGATCCGCAATACGGTTCAAGCGACGCATTGTCCCCTTATCACTCTCAATAATTTTACGTAATGGATTAGCCATCTTTTACCTATTCCCTCTTGTCTTCACTAGCTGCTACAGCTAATGGTACTAATAAATATTTTAACACACTCACAACGCTGTTTGTGTGCATTATTTTTGAATATGTGGTAAGTGGGAGTCGGTGATTTGTGTCCTCCCTTACGGTCGGAGTGACCTGCCCCTTCTTTTCACGCGGCTCTTATTCCTTCACAGGAAGCCGCCTGCTTTCCGACGCGCGTCGACACACACCACCAACTAACAATCCCAACAAAAAATCCAGCACCTAAAACAGGCACTGGACTTAATTTGTTGTTAAATTTTACAAGAATTCGCGGATGTTTGCGATTGTTTGCTCGCGTCCTAGCAATTCTAGCAATTCACCAAGGTTTGGACCTTGCTCCTCACGCGTCGTTGCAATACGCAATGGGTTCCACAAAGCACGGGCCTTGACGTCCATTTCGTTTTGAATCTCGCGGATTGCGTTCAAGATTGCAGCCGCCGTGAACAATGGCATTGCTTCCAACTTCTCGATGAACAAGTTCAACATAGCTGGTACGTTTTCAGCAGCCATCCATTCCTTAGCTAAATCAGTAATCTCATCAGCGGCAGGCATCTCGAAGAAGACAGGCTTTACCAAAGGTACAATTTGTGACGTGTATGATACACCGTCCATGTAAACGTTCATCACTGAACGCAACCATTGCATTTTTTCAGCCGTCAATTCAGCAGGGTTAACCAAGTCAGCCTTAACAAGTTGTTGCATCATCTTGTCGAAGACCATGTTTTGGTCAGCCGTCTTGATCCATTGGTTGTTGATCCATTCAAGCTTCTTGTTATCGAACTTAGCTGGTGACTTTGACAAACGAGTCTCGTCAAACATCTTAACCAATTGGTTCTTGTTGAAGATTTCCTTCTCACCAACTGGAGACCATCCCAACAATACAATGAAGTTCAACATTGCTTCTGGCAAGTATCCCAACTCACGGTATTGCTCGATAAATTGCAAGATTGATTCGTCACGTTTTGACAACTTCTTACCCGTCTCAGCGTTGATAATCAACGTCATGTGACCGAAGATTGGGGCTTCCCAACCAAAGGCTTCGTAAATCATCAATTGCTTTGGCGTGTTTGACACGTGGTCATCCCCACGCAAAACGTGTGAGATTTCCATCATGTGGTCGTCAACAACAACGGCAAAGTTGTAAGTTGGCATACCATCAGCCTTTTGGATAACCCAGTCACCACCGATAGTGTTTGAGTTAATCTCAACGTGACCCTTAACGATGTCATCCCATGCGTATGGCTTGTCTTCAGGCACACGGAAACGAACAACGGCTGGCAAGCCCTTAGCTTCTGCTTCGGCTTGGGCAGCGGCGATTTCCTCGTCGCTCATGCCTTCGTATTCGTAAACGTAGTGTGGGGCTTGCTTAGCAGCAATTTGTGCCTCACGCTCTGCTTCCAATTCTTCAGATGTCTTGTATGACTTGTATGCCAAACCACGATCCAACAAATCTTGAATCAATGGCTTGTAGATGTCCAAACGTTCTGATTGACGGTATGGACCATACTTTCCTGGGTTTGCTGGAGACTCGTCCCAGTCCAATCCCAACCATGCCAAGTTATCCAACTGTGACTTCTCACCATCCGCAATGTTACGTGCTTGGTCAGTGTCCTCAATACGGATAACAAATTCACCCTTGTGGTGACGTGCGTACAACCAGTTAAACAATGCCGTACGTGCGTTTCCGATGTGTAGGTGCCCAGTTGGAGATGGAGCGTATCGAACACGAATCTTCTTCTCAGTAGTCTCAGCCATTCTGTCTATTCCTTCTTTTCTGTTTATAATACCGCTTACTAATATACCGCGGTTTTTCATGGGTTTCAATGTTAATTACTTAATCCACCACAATACCGAAGATCATACGTCCGGCATCGGTCTGCAAAGCTGATGTGACTTCCACAGCAACCGTTTCTTGCAAGTGGTCGCGACCTTCTTCAGCGACAACCATTGTCCCGTCATCCAGGTAACCAACTGCCTGTTGACGCTCAGTTCCATTCTTAACCAACGTCACCGTCAAACGGTCGCCAACAGCCACGCGTGGACGCAAAGCTCCCGCTAACTCATTGATGTTCAAGACTTCAACGTTTTGGAACTTCGTCACCTTGTTCAAGTTGTAATCGTTCGTTACCAAGATACCGTTAACATCTTGTGCAAGGCGGATCAACTTTTCATCAACTTCTTTGATGTCTTCGTAATCACCTTCCCACATTTCAAGTGGAATCGCATCTGTTTCACGTAGCTCGTTCAAAATGTCCAAGCCACGACGGCCACGGACACGCTTGATTGATTCACCAGCATCGGCAATGTATTGCAACTCATACAAGACAAAGTTTGGTACCAACAGTGTGCCTTCGATAAAGCCAGTTTGTACCAAATCAGCAATCCGACCATCAATCAAAATATTCGTATCCAAAATCTTGTAGTGGTGATAGTTCGTCTCTTCATCAGACAACACATCGCTTTGATTTGCTGAACGACGTGGACGAACACGCTTTGTCATGTTGTTGAAGTTAGGCACCAACGTACGCCATTCATCAATGCGCGTCGTTCCTAAACGGAACCCGAGGTACCCAAATAGCAACATCACAAAAACTGGAATAACTGCACTTAAAAAGAAATTTCCTGTGCGTTGCAATGGGACAGTTACCAAAACCGCCAATGCCAACCCGATTAAAGTTGACACTGATCCAATCAACAAAACAACCGGCGACTGTTGATTCAAGTAGGCTTCAATCTTGCGAATCCCTTGATCAACCGGACGCCATAGCGCCAAACTTAATAACCAAAAAATAACGGCACCAATAATAAAGTTCACGATGGCATTGTTTAGCCAAACTTGATTATGTTGATTCATAATCCGCCAAACAATTGGCATTAGCGTCACCGCTAAGCCACCACCAGCAACAAAGAATGCTGCTTGAATAATTCGTTTTCGCATAAGCTTCCTCACTAATCCAGTGCCAAACGTAGCGCATCCGTTAACGTTGCGACACCGATAACTTGAATACCAGAAATCTCTTTCATCGTATCAACTGCATGTTTTGGGACAAATACACGTTTGAAGCCTAATTTCTTAGCTTCAAGAATACGGTCAACAACATTTGGCACGCGACGAATTTCACCAGTCAATCCAATTTCACCCACAAAGGCATCCGTCGGACGGGTTCCCTTGTCACGATAACTTGAGGCAATCGCAATGGCAATCGCCAAATCAATAGCTGGCTCATCTAATTTTACGCCTCCAGCTGCTCGAACGTATGCATCCTGATTCTGTAACAGCAGGTTGGCACGCTTTTCCAAGACCGCCATCAACAATGAAATTCGGTTGCGGTCGATACCTGACGCGGTACGTTGTGCATTACCAAAGACAGTCGGCGTCACCAACGCTTGGACTTCAACCAAAATTGGACGTGAACCTTCCATTGCAATCACGACCGCTGAACCACTAGCGTCATCTAAACGTTCTTCCAAGAAAAGACCAGATGGGTTGGTCACTTCGGCCAAACCACTCTCATTCATTTCAAAGACACCCAATTCATTCGTTGAACCGAAACAATTCTTAACGGCACGCAACAAGCGGAAACTGCGTTGGTTATCCCCCTCGAAGTACAAGACGGTATCAACCATGTGTTCCAAAATCTTTGGACCGGCAATTGCCCCGTCCTTTGTCACGTGACCAACAATAAAGATGGTAATCCCATTAGTCTTGGCAATTTGTAGCAACTCAGCCGTCGTTTCACGGATTTGGGCAACCGATCCAACCGCTGAAGAAACATCAGGTTGTTGCATCGTTTGAATTGAGTCAATGATGACGTAATCTGGCTTCGTTTCGTCAATCGCCTTGCGAATCTGCGTCATATCCGTTTCAGGATAAAGGAAGAAATCGGCATCCCCCTTCACGCCCAAACGTTCAGCTCGCAACTTGATTTGTGACGCACTTTCTTCACCAGCGACGTACAAAATCGTGCCACCATGGTTTGCCAATTGACTCGATACCTGTAGGAGCAACGTTGACTTTCCAATACCAGGATCACCACCGATTAGCACCATTGAACCAGGTACGACACCACCGCCTAAGACACGGTTGAATTCATCAATTGATGTGTCGACACGCGGTGTTTCTTCGATACTTACCTCGCCCAAACGCTCAACACGGGCAATTTGACCAGCTAAGTTAACACGTGACTTACGGTCTGCCTTTTCAGGTTGTACAACTTCTTCAACAAACGTGCCCCAGGCCCCACAGTTGGCGCATCGTCCCATATAGCGTTGTGATACATATCCACAATTCGAACATACAAATTGTGTTTTCGTTTTAGCCATAGCCTACACCTCTCTAATTAACACCGGAGCTACCAAACCCTCCCGTGCGTTCTTTTTTCTCTTGCAACTTATCATTATCTGTTACCAGGAATGGCATAAAGATACCTTGACCGATGCGTTCGCCCTTTTTGATGTGAACATCGCGCAATCCCCAGTTAGTCATTTGAATAAAAATTTCACCTTCATTTTTATCATTATCAACGTAATCGGCATCGATAATTCCCACGCCGTTTGGCAGAATCATGCCACGCTTCAATGGATTTGATGACCGATTCGCAATCATCAAGTATTCGTTTTCGCCCATATAGGCTTTAATACCCGTCGGTACTAAGAGGGGCTTTAGAACAGCATTTGCTTCCTCATAGTCAGTTGCCGTCAATTCTTGCTTAGTCACCAAATGTGCCAGAATTTTGACAAATGGCAATTTCCAGATTGATGGTAAAACAAAGTCTTCCGCCGCTTCAAAATCATAACCGGCCGCACGGCGCGTTGCACGCTGCGGCAAATTTAAATTGGCATCCGCATATTTTTTAACTACTGCAAATCCACGTTCCATATAGTTTGCCCCCATTTTATTAAAACTATCTCAAGTATATCGAAAAATGTCTCAAATTAAAAAGCACACCGGCCAAAAACCGAGTGCTTTCAAATAAGTCTTAACTTTTAGCCTGAATTTTCTGATACTCAGGATTCATAAAGAACGCTTTTCGGGCATATGAACAAACCGGACGCAACGTCACGCCGGCTTCTTCTGCCATCGCAACAACCTCCGCTAACATTTGTCCGGCGATTCCCTGTCCGCGCAAGCTTGGATTCACATATGTGTGATCAATCGACCACGTTTGGCCGTCATTAATTGCTGGAAACAAGATTTCAGCATCCAACTCTCCGGCAGTTTCGTGAAAAAGGCGACCTGGTTCCTTCGTAAATTCCATTGTGTTTCCCCCCCATCTTAACGTACCGACAATACCATATCTGGCTGCCAGTTATAATCAATTGTGCGTTGCACAACTTCCCCCATCATCAAATCAGCTGTGATATAGCGGCCACCACCAATGTAGATACCCACACTGGTCGGCATCATTTTACCACCCCAAACCAGCATATCGCCTAAAATTGCCTGTTCAGCCGGCACTTCGTTGAAAATATCGATTTGCTTGGTAATATCGCCAGGCAAAGACAAGCCATACACATGATTGTAGAAGTAAATATTTAATCCCGTCGCATCAAAACCAGTTGCTAGATTGATACCTCCGTTTCGGTATGGTACACCAACAACGCGATTGACCACCGGCCAGAAGTTTTGCCGCAACTTATCCATGATCATCTCCATCAACGTCTGCTGAACGCGTGCCCCCTGCATACGTTGCGCGAAGAATGAATTCGTGATGCGGAATAACGTTTCCTCACCTGGCAATGCAAATTGCAATTCGGCATCCACTTTTCCCATATCATTTAAGTGTCTAACGTTCGTCTCTGAAATTTCGTATGGCATAACTAACCTCTCGTTTTACAAAAAAAGAGCCCTAAAAGAGCTCTTTTAACCTGTTTACTTGTGGATGAACAAGTGACCAGCAGGTGAAATCGTACGTTGGTGGTACAACATTCCTGGGGCGTAGTTACCCTCAGAAATTGTAATCGTACCATCGGCGTTAACTGATTCTACGACACCAACGTGACCGTAAACTGAAACGCCACCAACACCTGGCGTAAACCAGATAACAGAACCTGCGCTTGGTGTTGAATCAACGTGGTGACCGGCGTTAACAGCTGAAGTCGTCCAGTCAGCCGCGTTACCCCACCAGTTACCAACCCAGTCCAAGTGGCCCTTAGCATACCACGTGCATTGTCCGTATGGGTACGTGTTGTTCGTCGTTGATACAGAACCTGAGTTTGTGTAGTCGTTGTTGTTCGCAGCATCATTGTTTTGTGAGGCTGATGCATTGTTATCAGTGTTAGCTGAGGATGCATCACCTGACACACGCAAGATGTCGCCTGGGTGAATCATTGACGTTGCTTGCAAACCGTTCAAGTTCAACAAATCAGTCAATGACATTCCATGACTGTTTGCGATAGCCCACAATGAATCCCCTGCCTTAACCGTGTATTGGCCGTTTGAAGCGGGTGCTTGCGTGTTTGCAGATGAATCAGCTTGGCTATCATTTGAAGCTTGGTTATTGTCAGCTGCTGGTTGGCCAGACAACTTCAACGTATCACCTGGGTGAATCATTGATGACATTTGCAAACCATTCAATGAAAGCAATTCTGAAAGATTTATACCATGGTTGTTAGCAATGGCCCACAATGAGTCTCCTGCCTTAACCGTGTACGTTCCTGTTGCAGCTGGGTTCGCAACATTGTTATTGGCGTTGTTTGAACCAGGCAATTGTAATTGTTGGCCAACAAAAATCATGTTGGCGTTTGACAATCCATTAGCTGAAACCAAATCTGCAACCGTTGTGTTGTGCGCAGCTGCTAGTGCGTACAACGTATCCCCTGCCTTAACCGTGATTGAGTCAGCTGATGCGACAACCGCTGACCCTGCTAACGTTGCTGCGGCACCGGCCGTAACTAGTAATGTATTCTTTACAGATGCATTCATTCGTTCATACTCCCTTGTATCAAGTCCTGTTAGTCTTTTTAGACTTTTAATAATTTCTTTACTTTTAGTACATTGATTATTGTACGTGAAAGAAGTTGCATTCAAATGCATTTATTGTTGTCTTATTATGACTTTTGTTACATTTTCTTTACATGGGCACATTTCGAATAAAAGCCCGATATAAAGGCCTTAATAAGTTCTTAGTCAATTTAAAAAATTCTAATTTCGTGAAAATATCGTTAGGTGTGACACCTTTGAAATGTAAATGAAATATAAAGCGCAACACCCCTATTCTCATCGGCTTCATAAATTCATTTTGCCTGTTACACCATAACAAAAAGACTTGGTTTTCACCAAGTCTTTCATTATTGTTATTAAAATACAATCGCTAACTTACCATTTACGGCCCCAGCAGACACTTTTTCTTGAGCTGCCAGAACGTTTTCGGCTGTCATGCCCGTCAGCGTTTCCGTTAACGTTGAACGCAACGACCCCTTATCGGCCAATCGCGCAGCCAATGCCAACGCGTCTCCTTGCGAAGCCATATCAACCTTGTAGTTAGCCTTGGCGAACATGAACTCCCAATCTAATGAAGCTGCCTTGTTCTTAATCAAACCAACCGGCATTGGATCGACGGATTCAACAATCGCCCCAATGTGACCAAATGCGCCGATTAGTTCAGCCGCCTGTTCAAAGTGTGGCTCTGGCGCGTGCAAAATGGCAATGTAAGGCACGGTATCGAAGCCAAGCATGTGCATCTCAGCAACATAATCATCGCGGTGGTTAATGACGTGATCGGCACCAAGTGACTTTACCCACGCGACCGTTTCTTCACGTGAGGCTGACGCAATAACCGTCATCCCCATCCACTTGGCCAGTTGAATCATGATTGATCCAACTCCACCAGCGCCATTAATGATTAGCAACGCCTTACCTGAAGCCGCGTTCTCTGCGACATCAAGTCCAAACTTGTCCGCAAGCAATTCATATGCCGTCAAGAAAGTCAAAGGCAACGCAGCCGCCTCAGCATCTGACATCTTTTCAGGGGCCAACGCAGCCAAATCCTCATTAACCGCTTGGAACGTCGCATTAGAACCCACACGACCCAATTGGCCAGCGTAGAAAATGCGGTCGCCCGTCTTAAACTTTGTTGCCTTTTCACCAACCGCAACGACTTCACCAACCGCATCAAAACCAAGCACGCGCGTTGCATTGCTTGCAACAGCAGCACCACGTTGCTTTGCGTCTACTGGGTTAACCGCAACCGCAGCAACTTTGACTAACACATCCTTCTCGTCCAATTCTGGCACAGGGATATTCATTACGGCCAATGGCTCGTTTTCATTAGCCGTCGTCACGACAGCATCCATAAATTCAGTCATGTTTCTCTCTTTACTCCCACTATATAATTCACTCACCGTCTATTGTACGCTACACAACAGAAAAAGACAGACGCTAGTCGCATCTGTCCGCCATTCGATTAGTCTTTCTTGTTACCTTCAGCTGCATGAATCGCATCATCTAGGCCATTCATATCAAGATTGTGCTCACGAAAGGCTTGATTTTCAATTGGCAAATGCAACTCATAATCAGCAAAAACCGTAAGTTCGCCTGACAACTCTTTTGCATTAAATGCCAAAACGCTACCACCAAACTCACGATCATCACTTAGGAAATGCACGTGCCACCCAGCCGCAACGACACCGTGATACAGCTCTGGTGAGTAGTATCCCACAAGTGTACCTGACACATTATCACGATCAAATACCGGTTGATTTTCCGATAGCTCAAGCAATGATGGGAACGGCTCGGATGCCTTTGGGGCAACGCGGACCTGCACGTGTTCAAAGTCGCCACGCAAGACAATTGCTGAGAAGTTGTTGGCCAACTTACGCTCATCAATCACATCGATGTGGGCCATATCAACATTTTGTAACGTGATAGTTTCCGTTGCATCATCATTGTTGTGTACCGTCGCAAATGGAATCATCGCATCCATGTCTGTGATGTGATTAACCTTTCCCGTTTGGTCAGCTTGATAAACTTCACCATCGAGAATGATAACCTCACCATCAACTCCGTGCAACGTACCAATTCCCGTGTCACCGTGTTCAAGCAAATCTCCAGCACGCATTGTACCGCCCAAAAGGCCGGCCATCAGTGCTGCTAATGTACTATGTTGAAAAACAACTGCCATGTTATCCTCCTTATTTTGCAAAAAAGGTGCCCAAGCGGACACCTTTTCGACGATTAGATTTCTGATTCAATCAATTGTGACATCAACTCATAGTTGTGTGAGTAGTCAACTGGGACTTCAACAACAACTGGTCCTTCAGTCGCAAATGCTTCATCCAAAACAGCATCCAATTGATCAGGTGAATCGACACGTAATCCCTTGGCTCCAGCCGCTTCGGCGAACTTTACGATATCAATGTCAGCAATCTTAACACCTGCTGACTTACCATCGTACTTCATCTCTTCTTGGAACTTAACCATGTCGTAGTGGTGGTTATCTTGCCAAACAATGTGAACCGTGTTCAAGTTCATTTGTACGGCCGTAGCCAACTCAACACCAGAGAAGAAGAAGCCACCGTCTCCAGAAACAGACACAGCCTTAGCGTTAGGACGAACCATTGCGGCAACCATAGCCCATGGCAATCCAACACCAAGTGTTTGCATACCGTTTGAAATCAAGAAGTGACGTGGTACGTATGACTTAAAGTGACGTCCCAACCACAAGTAGTGTGATCCAATATCTGACGTCAACGTCATCTCATCTGTCATGTGGTTTTGCAATGACTTAATAACATTCAATGGGTGGTTCAAACCAGCATCAGCTGGCGTGTACTTTGGCTCGTCTGCGGCACGCAAAGCAGCCTTCAATTCAGCCAACTTGTTTTGTGAGGCAACTGGCAACTCGTAACCAGCAACCTTATCCTTCAAAACTGACAACGTGTCAGCCAAAGCACCAACCAATTGACGCTCTGGTGTGAAGTTGTTATCAATTTGAACAGCTGCCGTATCCAAAGCAACGATGCGCAAGTTAGCATCCTTGTTCCAGTTACGTGGCTCGTACTCGATAGCGTCGTAACCAACCGTTACAACCAAATCTGATTGGGCCAACAATTGGTCTCCCACTTGGTTACGGAAGAATCCAATACGTCCGAAGAACGTCTTCTCTTCCAAATCACGTGAGATAACACCAGCACCTTGGTACGTCTCAACAACTGGCAAAGTCGTTTGCGTCAACAACTCGTGCAAAGCTTCCGTCGTTGCATCGTCAGAACCACGAGCACCAACCAACAAAACAGGCATTTCTGCTTGCTTGATTTGCTCAGCCAACCATGCAATGTCATCAATGGCAGCTGACCCCATACGAGCAGGTGCTACTTGTGGCAAAGCCTTAGCGTCAACAACGGCATCGTCAACATCTTGTGGCAATGAAACGAAGGCAGCACCTGGCTTTGGACCATTAGCTTGTGCAATCGCATTAGACAAGATTTCTGAAATGTTGTTTGGGTCTTGAATTTCAACAGAGTAATTCGTAATTGGCTCAAACAAAGCAGCCGATGGCGTGCTTTGGTGCGTCAAACGGTACAAGTCCTTACGTGGTACTTGACCACCGATGGCCAAAACAGGGTCATTTTCAGCGCTAGCCGTCATCAAACCTGATGCCAAGTTTCCAACTCCAGGACCTGACGTTGCAATAACAACACCAGTCTTACCAGTAATACGGGCAAAACCTTGGGCCATAAAGGCTGCGTTTTGTTCGTGACGCGTCACAACCAACTTTGGTGAAACTGCGCCTTCAGCTGGGTGCTCCAACGTTTCAAACAAACGGTCAATCTTAGCACCTGGAATACCAAATACCAAATCAACGCCGTGGTTGTTCAAACTGTCGACAACTAAGTCGGCACCGTACTTCTTAATCTCAGACATGCGTTTTTGTACCTCTTCAAATAATTGCTTACATACTTAATAAGTTGTATTGTACGCTTTCTTTTTAGAAATGAGTAGTCATAATACTTCTTGTGAAATTAAGAATAAGAAACTAACCCCAGTTTAATAACGATAAGCGTTTTAAAGTTTTGAAGTTTGTGAAATTCCGTCAAAAGGATACAAAAAATGGTGAACCCAAGTGGATTCACCATTTCTAATTGTTGTTTATTAAGCTTCCAAACGTGCGAAGCCACCTTCAGCGACTTCCTTCAACGTCTTAGCTGAAGCAGCCATCTTAGCAGCTTCTTCTTCTGACAACGTTGCTTCAACAACGGCTTCAACACCGTTTGCACCGATAACGGCTGGCGTTCCGATGTAGATGTCGTTCAAACCGTATTGACCGTCCATCCAAGCACCAACAGGCAATACCATCTTCTCGTCACGGAAGATAGCACGCGTGATGCGAGCCAATGACGTTCCAATTCCGTAGAACGTTGCGCCCTTACGGTTGATGATTTCATATGCCTTGTAAGCAGTCTCGTACAAGATTTGGTCCAAATCTTCGTCTGAGATACCTGCTTCAGCAGCCCAAACCTTCAAAGGACGTCCACCGATTTGAGCTTCGTCAAAGTTAGCGAATTCTGAATCACCGTGCTCACCCAAGATGTAAGCATCAACGGCTTCTGGAGAAACGTTGAACTTCTTAGCCAATGCCATACGCAAACGCGCAGTGTCCAATGACGTACCTGATCCGAATACACGGTTCTTTGGGAAACCAGAGAACTTTTGTACGGCCATCGTCAAGATGTCAACTGGGTTAGCGGCAACCAAGAAGATACCGTTAAATCCTGATTCAACGATTGGTGACACGATTGACTTGATGATCTTCAAGTTCTTGTCAACCAAGTCCAAACGCGTCTCACCTGGCTTTTGTGGAGCACCGGCCGTAATAACAACCAAATCGGCGTCCTTAGCATCGTCGTATGAACCTGAGTAAACGTTCTTGTTGAACGTCCAAGGAGCAGCGTCCTCCAAGTCCAATGCGTCACCTTCAGTGCGCTCCTTCATAATGTCAACGATAACCAATTCCTCGGCGATACCTTGTTGCATCAAAGCAAATGCGTATGATGATCCAACTGCACCGTCTCCGACAAGAACAACCTTTTGGTGGTGTTGTGCCATGATTATATTCCTCCACGTACCTAATATAAGTTTTAATTCTTATTCAGTTTATCACAAACGACAAATGTTGTGAATGTTTTGTGAAAACTAGGTGTCCCGTAAATGGTGCGACCCAATTATGTGATAAAAAAACGCTTGTGAAACAATTATTCACAAGCGCTTTCAACTATTAAATTGTATTTGGACTGTATTCCTTGGTTTGGTTATCTTCAGATTTCCAAACCTTGTCGATTTCATCATAATACAGATTATCCGTTGGCTTAACCACAATGTGTTGCGCTTTTGTATCACCATTCACCTGGAATGTTTCTTCTACAAAAAGACGCTTTTCGTAAACATCGTGCAAGTGAGCCACACACTCTTGCTCTTCGTTATCGTACGTAAACATGTTGACGTTAATTTGATTGCGAACAATGAAGCTAACACCAATCGTTAACGCCAGCATCGACAAAATAACCGTCACCAAGTTAGCGAACAACACTGGCCAGTAGCCACTCACCGCCAAGAAATGATATCTCGAATTTGGCGTTAATGCCAAGTAAACTTGGAACAACAGAATCAAAAACGGCACTGCCGTAATCGTCCAAGCCACAATCATCATTAACGTTTGGCGGACACGTAGCCACGTGCGACGCTTTTTTTCCAATCCAGTCTCTTTTGTGTCTTTGTCTAAATAGGCATCGTAAACCAACGTCTTATCAAAATTGTTCTTCTCTACCATATTCTCCCTCTTGCCGTGCGGCTAATGTCATCTCGAATCACATCGGCCGTCTCATTCGGCTTAAACCGATAGCGGTTCACAATCTTATAAAATTGGAAAACCGGTGTATCGATAATTAAATCTTCGCGATCATCAACTGACTGCATGAAATCTACAATATCTTGCTTTGTCTTAAATGCCCCAACACGAACGTTCATCAATACTGCTTCGATAATCTTTTCCGAAGTAATTGCACGCATCGGCAACCCCTCATCGGCATATATCGCTTGAATTTCCATAATGTAATCGTTAGACAACTTAATATCATCGATTAACTCATCCAATTCACTCGCTTGCTTGGCGAGTGCATGACCCGCGTAAATTCGGGCAATTGGGCGACCGATAATGTACAGGCCTAATCCAAATCCCATGACGCCAACAGCTAGCATGATGACCATATTATCTCGCTCACCAAGAAAGGCATGCATCAGCGATGTGCCCCAATACAAATACATGGCAACAATCGCAATCACCAACGCTACACTGTCAGCCAGTCGATTAGCGAATAGGCTAATACGATGAACTCGTCCGTCCAACACGTCACGCATTTCTTGCGTCGTTTGGGTGATGGTCTTATTCATCTTCAATATCTGATTAAACTTTTCAATCCACTGATCCATCACTCGTCATCCTCCGTCCCATCAAGATTCGTTCGTTCAGGAGATGTCCAAGTTCCACTACGTCCCACAATCAAACGACTGATGAACTGCGGAATGGCCAGCACTGTCGTAACTGGTGACAAAATCCAATAGGCCCAGACATACCAGCCAGCAAATCTGAAGTACTTATTGGTATCATCCCCAAGTTCCGACCCATAATTAAGTGACAGCTTCAATTGCAACATTCCGAAAATAAATTGGAAAATAACCAAAGCTGAAGCAACCGTCGTGAAGACGTATAGCTTCTCCCAAGAGAAATTCACGAAAATATAGAAGAATGTGACAATCATTGAAGCCACCCAGAATAGCGACCAGATGGTTGAAATGATGTTATCTAACAACAAGAAAATCATTGGGAACGTCTTGCGTGGGTGAGTCAAAATCTTCAACCAGTAGGCTGACACGACGTCCATTGAACCGATAGCCCAACGGATTCGCTGTTTAACCAATTGCTTAACTGTCGTTGGCACGTCCATATATGAGAACGTACTTGGGCTATATGCGATACGCCAACCGCGTGATTGAATGTCCCATGACATGGCGATATCTTCAGCAGCCATAATCGTGTCCCAATAACCAGCATCTACAACCGCATCACGGCGATACAACGCCGCCACGCCAGAAACGGTAAACAAACGGCCGATGGTTGATTGCGCACGCTTGATCAGCCCGATGATTGAGTTATATTCAACAAGTTGCAACTTCGCCAACATCGATGAACGATTCATGGGCGTTGGCGCACCAGTAACGGCACCAACACGATTAGCTGGTGAAAAGTCTGTATCCACCAACATATAAGCCATCATATCTTTGAGGCCATCGCCAATAATAAAACTGTCAGCATCAATCCCTAAGAAAAATTCGGCATCACTGTAAAACGCGGCTTGCGTAATTGCGTGTGCTTTCCCCATGTTTTCCTGAATCTCAACTAGACGGACACGCGGATCTTTTTTTGTCCATTCCAACACAATTTCATTCGTTCGGTCAGTCGAACCGTCTGACGCAATGATTAAGTCATAATTTGGATAGTTCAAGTCGTAAAGCATACGACGGATTGTATTATCAATTTGTAGTTCTTCATTGTGGGCCGCAACCAAAATCGAAACTTTAGGCAAAACCATACCTTCCGGAATCACCGGCGTATTGGTTTTAATCATGCTACGGTATTTAAGTGCCCCAATAATCCAAACAATACTTCCGAAAATCGGGTAGAAAACAAGTAGCGAAACCAACAAAACAGTCAGCGAGCTATCACTAAATGTATTTTGTATAAACATATCTTCTCCCCCTCTCTTACTAAATATTATACAATTTCTGTTTAACTGTCAGTTAATTAGGACTTGAATATTGGCTTTAATTCGTTTCGTTTTTGAAACACTTTCCATCCGGCGTTGAATCACCATTAAATAATCATTTTTAATTGATATATTAGTTTTATCACCAACGAGGGAAGCGGGAGAAAATAAATGAAAAAACACGTTTCAGCCATCGTATATGGTGGCTTAGATGGCATTATTACAACATTTGCAGTTGTTGCCGGATCAGTTGGTGGTAACGTTTCAAATATCGTTATCATCATCCTTGGATTTTCGAACTTGTTAGCTGATGGGTTTTCGATGGGGGCTGGTGCCTACCTGTCAGCCACATCAGATAATAACCAATCCAAAAGCAAGGCATTGGCAGCCGGCATTGCAACTTTCATTTCGTTCAACGTCTTTGGCTTAATTCCATTAGGCGCATACTTAATCACGAACGCATTAATTCACGACAAAGCCATTGCTTTTCCGATTGCTTTTATCATCGTTGGTGTATCGTTGGCGTTGTTAGGCTGGGTGAAAGCCAATCTTTCTGAACAAAAAGTACGTACGGAAATTCTGCGTACGCTTTCGGTTGGTTACGTCGCCGCGATTGTTGCTTATGGCGTTGGTAGCTTGCTAAATTATTATCTATAAAGAAAAACGGCTGGAACGTATCAGTTCCAGCCGTTTTGTATATATTAACGCTTTTCTACAATTAATTTGTTTCCAAATGGATCATCAATTAGCAATGTTGATTCATCCAATAACTTGTGAGCCACACGTTGCGTCAACTCATTAAAATATGCTTCATCCACCAAAACTTGCCAGTCAACGAGACCAATTTCATTTTCTTGACGCATCTTAACACCATTTCCTAACCACGTATTATATGCATGATGATGGTGATAATGATTGTGCGAATAGAAGTGCGCGTTGTCAGTAATTACATACGTCGTATCCATATTAAGTACCGCGCCAAAGAAGTCATCCCCCTTTGTTAAGCTATCGCCAACAAAATGAACGTGTCCAATTGTCGTCCCAACTGGGAAGCCGGTCCACACATCATTTTTTTGTGCAAGCAACGCCTGAACATCGACATTTGCCGTCCCCATCGTTACAATGCCATTGTCCCAACGCCAATTTTCCTTCGGCCGGTCGTGATACAGTTCAATACCGTTACCATCTGGATCATTCAAATAGAACGCCTCGCTGACATCATGATCACCAGCTCCCATTGGGTACTGTAAGCGAATCAAACGGTCAATTAAAGTTGCTAAACTACCCGCGCCTGGTAATAGAATTGCGAAATGATACAAGCCCCCGCGCCTTTCAACAGGAGTCTTACCACCAAATACAATATTTAAGAATGGCGCTTCGCCGGCTGTAAATGCATATGAAAATTCGTTCTCTGCAACTTCGTGTTCAATCAGCCCCAAAATATCACGATAAAACAGGCGCATTGCCTGTTTGTTTGCTCCCTGCACCGTGAGATGCGTAATCTTATACGTAACGTCTGCCATTTATTTTCCCCTTCTCTAAATGCACGCGTCTTGTCCCTTATCACCAAACTAACTTAAAGTAAGTTTGACTACAGCCTAAATCTTACTGAACCCACCTCGAAAGCGCAAGGGCTATATTTTCCAACCGCAAAAAGAAAACGTTGATACATCGAGCAAAAAGCCGACATATCAACGTTATCAAAGTTATTCTACTGGGCATACTGGATTCGAACCAGTGCATGACGGTACCAGAAACCGTTGCCTTACCGCTTGGCTAATGCCCAAAATCAACTTCTATATCATACAACACACACTCTACCGATTTCAAGTCCAAAAAGAAAACGACCAGGTCCCCTCAAACCTGGTCGTTTTGTATTAGCGTTCGTCTAAATTACGCGCCTTAATTTTGGCCTTAGTCTTTGACACGACCTTATCGTCGAATTGGCGGATAAACGCCAACACCTTGTGGGCTTGCTCTTCCCCAAAAGCTTGTACCCAACCATCGAAACGATTCTCAACTCGCTTCGTCACGATGTTTTCAACTTCCCTGCCTCGCACCGTCAGATGCAACAACATGCGACGACGATCCGCCGTATCCGGTTCCTGATAGATGAACTCCTTCTTGAGCAACATCTTAATTTGCCGTGACACCGCTGCCCGAGTCACATGACGTCGTTCAACAACGTCCGTCAACGTCAGCCCGTCTTGTTGTGCAATGCTATGCATAATCAAATACTGCTCGAATGATAGTCCGTAATCCGCTGCCGGTTCAGAGACGACTTCGTCCAAGTATTTCAGAGTCGACAAATACGCGTCGATATACTCGCTTAAAAGCTCCATTACTGCCTCCCAAAAATATCCCAAAGATTTGTATAACGCTAACTATTGTACAGTAAAGCACAAACCTTGTCAGCCAAAAAAAGAGGTTATAAAAAAAGAGAACCGCTATCACTAGCAATTCTCTTCTAATACTTAATTAACGGACAATCATCACTGTAATTGGGGCATTGTTAGCCACATAGCTTGATTGTGAACCGAAGTACTTCTCAGCACCCTTTTGTGAGTGTGAGCCAATCACGACCATATCAGGATTAATTGAAGGAATCACATCCTTCACGATAACCTCACCTGGCTCACCTTCAGACAAAAGCGTCTCAATGTTTGGGACACCAGCGTCAACTGCCACTTGGCGGTAACGCTCCAATGCTTGCTCAACATCTTCACGAGCGGCTGCGTTCTTTTCCTTTGAAAAGTAGTCGAACACATTCATTTGATCAGCTTCAAATACTGACAAAATTGTTAGCTTAGACCCATCTTCTTGTGCTTGGTGAATTGCGTTCACCAAGGCCAATTGACCAAGTTCTAAATCATCAACGGCTGCCAATACGTGCTTAAAATGCTTTGCTTCTACCATAAGTTTCGTCTCCTATTACTTAAATAGCGGTGCTAGTGTGTTGAAAATCAATTGGATGTTCAATCCCGTCAAGATAATTGAAATCGCATATCCCAGCCAGGTTGCCCACTTAGGATTTACGAACTCACCCATGTACTTCTTAGATGACGTAAAGTAAATCAATGGGAACATCGAGAATGGCAAGGCCACTGACAAGAAGACTTGTGAGTAAACCAATAGCTTATCCAATGCACCTTCTGTTGCCCCGAAGACAATCGCGAAAATGATAATTGGAATCAAAGCAATTCCACGGGTTAGCAAACGTTGCAACCACATTGGCAAGTGCCAGTGCGTGTACCCTTCCATGATGATTTGACCAGTCAACGTTCCAGTAATCGTTGAGTTTTGTCCTGATGCCAACAAGGCAACTGCGAACAACATACTCAAGACTGGACTCGCAATGGCACCAACGATTTCCTTATTGTTCAAGGCGTTGAACAAATCACCAAAGGCTTCCAAATCAGAACCATGTCCGAAGAACAAAGCAGCTCCGACAATCAATAGCAATGAGTTAACAACGAATGCTCCCGTCAATTGGATGTTTGAATCCCATGTCGTAAAGCGAATTGCTTCCTTAATGCTCTTGTTAGATGAACGATCAATCTTACGCGTTTGTGAGATTGATGAGTGCAAGTACAAGTTGTGCGGCATAACCGTGGCACCAACGATACCAAGCGCCAACATCAATTGTCCGTGCTTCAAAATGTCACTGTGTGGCACCAAGTTCACGGCAACTTCGCCCATGTCAGGCTTAGCCAAGACTGCCATGTATAGGAAGACAAGCAAGATAACCGCAATCAACGTCACGACGATTGCTTCAATCTTACGGAACCCTAACTTCATCAATAGCAATAATAGCAAAACGTCTAGGGCAGTGATAATCACACCCCATAGCAATGGCAACCCGAACAGCAAGTGAATGGCGATCGCTGCACCGATAACTTCGGCCATTTCTGTCGCCATGATTGCAAGTTCGGTCATAATCCATAGAATATATCCAACGAACTGATTAGTTGAGTCACGTGTCATTTGGGCCAGGTCTTTCTGAGCCACAATTCCTAGTTTAGCCGCCATATACTGCAACAACATCGCAATTAAACTAGACACTAAGATCACAGACATCAATAGGTAGTGGTACTGTGCACCACCGACAATTGATGTAATCCAATTACCTGGGTCCATATAACCCACAGCAACCAACGCTCCTGGCCCACTCCAGGCCATCAACTTACGCAAAAATCCGCCGCCTTGTGGAACTTCCACTGTGCTGTTGATTTCCGCCAAACTTGGACCACCAGACGCTTGTGCGTTTACGTCTGCCGGATCCTTTACTGAATTTTCGCTCATCAGTAAATATGCCTCCTTGTTTTTTGGTACGTTTCATTATCTTACTAAAAGTATCTTTTGTAAACTCTCAGAGCTTGAAATGACGGGGTTTCCACAATGTTACGCCTTTTGATGTTTCGGGGATGACCCCTTGACAACTTCCAAAAAATAATGTAACTTAGAACAGTTGAAAAAATAATCGATTATTAATAAACACTGCCTACTTTCTACACGGCGGTGTAAGGGAGGATATATCTATGGCAGTTCCTGCACGTAAGACTTCAAAGAACGCAAAGCGCTCACGTCGCGGTGGTCAAGGCGGACTTAAGACGCCTGCTATCCACATGAACGAAAACGGTGTTTACGTACGTAACCACCACGTGGCCGCTGATGGTTCATACAAGGGTAAGCAAGTTGTTTCACCTAAGTAATTAGCGACAAAAAGACCTCTAGGATTCGTCCTAGTGAACTGAACCCCATGAGTTGGAGCAAATCTAACTCATGGGGTTTTTGTATGTTTTCAAAAGAAATTCAAATAGAAGCAGTTTCTCTGTACCTCAAAGGTGTACCGACTGTTGAAATACGCAAGAAATTCGGAATTAAGGGATCATCAACGCTTGGAATCTGGGTGGACTCCATAAAACGTGACGGAGTATATGGAATTAAAGATTCCCATAGAAAGCAGACAAGTTATCCGTATTCCTTTAAAATCAAGGTAATTAATTGGCGACTTACACATCACGCGTCTTATCCTGTAGCAGCGAGAAAGTTCAGGGTGACTAGCCCTTCGTTGATTTGGCAGTGGGAACGTGCGTTGGAGTCTGGTCGGCTAAAACCTGATAAACGAAGGCGGAAACGAACTATGAATAAGCAAGAACACGACAAGATCAAGAAGCTCGAAGAAGAGAATGAACTACTTCGAATTAAGGTAGCCTACTTGGAAAAACTCGAGGCCTTAGCTCAGGAAAAGAAGAAATTACAAACCAAGACAAAGCGGTAGTAATCACTGTGCTAAGGCAAGAGTTGAAGTGCAAGTTGAAGCTGCTTCTTCAAGTAGCCGAGATGTCTAGCAGTAGTTATCATGACGCGTGCAAGCGTGCGTACAAGGAGTATCCACGTGAGTTAATTGATGAGATTATATCAATTCGTGATGACAACCCGGACTACGGTTACCGTCGTGTCACACAAGAGCTTCGTAATCGTGGCTTCAACACCAACCATAAGGTTGTGCTGAAAATTATGAAGATGAACGGGCTTCTCTGTACTGCTTTCAACCGTCTGACACGGAAGTACAATTCTTACGCCGGCACTGTCGGACATATCTCACCGAATCGTGTAAACCGTCGGTTCACAACGGATCGACCATATCAGAAGGTTCTCACCGACGTCACTGAAGTCCGTTGGGGATCAGGCACGATGGCTGAACGTGCTTATTTCACCGCCTATATTGATGTTTATAGTGGTGAGATTCTCACTTGGAATATCGATATTCATCCAACTGTCGAGTTCGTCACAAAGCCATTAGATGAGCTTCTACAAAATAGGCCAGAATTGAATTATCGAATGACAATTCACTCTGACCAAGGTTTCCAATATCAAAATTATGAGTATGTATCACGGCTAAAGACTAACCGTGTGTTCCAAAGCATGAGTCGCAAAGCGACATGCCTAGATAACGCAATGGCTGAGAGTATCTTCCACATCTTGAAGGTAGGAACGGTACATAACAACCACTATCAAAGTTATGACGAATTAAAGTCCGCCATAACTAACTATGTCTATTACTACAACAATAAGCGGATAAAAACAAAACTGGCCGGAAGAACTCCGGTTCAATACCGAAATCTTTCCGACCAGTTAGCCGCTTAAACTTCACTCCAATTTTTGGGGTTCAGTTCATAGAGGTCTTTTTTTGTCACAGCAGCTGTTAGTCTTACGCCTGATAAGGGCGACTCGGTCACGTCGGAGGTCTAAAACCACCGACCTTCCCAGTCTGTTTTATTTCATTTTCCCAGTATTCGTTGCAATAGCGAGCGATGTGGCTGCTCAGGCTCCACCCCGAGCAACGTTGCCTCATGAGTTTCTTCTGGGTCTGCCACCCCATTACCAAGTTGATCAACCACCACATCGTAAACATCGGCAACCCTTGGTCCTATAACAACCTGATACTGTCGTAGCGGTTCGTTATAGACTGCTCCCGCCACTTTATCGAGTTTCATCAAAGCGCCCGTATTCGCCAAGCTAGGGTCCTTTAAATAAAAGCGCAGACGCGTGACACAGTGAATCACCTTACCGACGTTTCCTGCACCACCTACATTGCGAATAATCGCTGTCGCCAATGAATCATATTTCTCCATGTCACTTATCACCCTTTCCGATTATCACAGCAGCTGTTGGTCTAAAACCTCCGACACCCCCAGGTTGCTTTATCTACTATCATTTTAGCCTCATCATTTGTTAAACTCACGCCATAAGCGTTATGAGAATGTGGGTGAAATATGCAAAAAAATGCCACGCATCTCAAATCGAGATACGTGGCATTAATTGTTTTAATTACATTTCTTGTTCAAAGTCTGATGGTGAGTACAACTTCAAAATCTTAGTAAACAAGAAGTCGACTACGAAACCAGCAATAGCTGGCACGATGAACCAAACAATCAAGAATTGAACAAAGTTAATCGTGTGCTTAACGATTTCAGCTTCAGCAGCGTCAAACGTAAACATTGATTGCAATGGTGAAACCATTCCGATCCAACCAAATCCGGCTGAAGTTGGCGTTCCTTGAACGTTGAACAAAGCAACTGGGATAGCCGTAATTGCTGCGGCAACCAAGAAGGCCAAAATCATAACTGGCTTCTTAAATACTGATGGCATCATACCCTTCATGGCACCCAAGAAGATAGCAACCGTCGTTCCCTTCTTGTTAACCTTCCATGAGTTGATCAACAAGATAACTGTCGTTGCAACAACACCGGCTCCGGCAGCACCAGCACCCAAACCTGACAACGTAATTGCCAAGGCAATACCAACCGTTGAGATTGGCGTAATGATGATGAATGAGAAGGCCATTGCAATGGCAATTGACATTGGCAATGGTTGCAAATCAGTAGCCAAACGGACAGCATCACCAACCCAAGTCGTGATGTAAGCAACGTAAGGTGCGATAGCGCGACCGAACAAGGCAACACCACCACCAATTACGATTGGGCTCAAGATGATAGCAACTGAACCAAATCCAGCTAGGTATCGTGATACCAACCAGATTACCAATACTGCAACTGCAGCAACGATGATGGCATTGATAACGTCACCAGCACCAGCGGCGATGTAAACATTACCAACTTGTGGTGCACCCGTAATTGGGTTAACGAAGCCCTTTGGTGCAACGGCCCACTTGATTGATCCTGAAGCAGCACCAACCGCAATGGCCATAACACCTACATCAAGCGCCTTCATGCGGAATTGCATAGCAATCGCAACACCAATCAACAATGGAATGAATGATGAGAACAGCGTCAAAATAGCTGACAAATCAAGCGCCCATTGTGCCGTTCCGAACATCTTCAAGATGTACTTCATAACGGCTGATGGCAAAACACCAATCAAGATACCTTGAGCTGAACCAGAAAGTACCTTGAAGAAGAAATCCTTTAACTTTAGCTCGTATGAGCCGTCAAAAAATTCGCTCGTCATAATATTAAATTATACCTTTCAAACCAAAACGTCTCTCGCACCAAATAGTTCCCAATTGACGAATCTCACAACGTCAAATCAGTTATTTGAAGGAGGATAAACAATAAAATAATTACTTACTTAAAGTAAGTTATCACGATTAGTATTCAACTGCAATAGCAGGCTTCTCACCGTTAATAAATGCCAATGAAGCATCCATTGATTGGTGAACCATTTCTAGAACAGCCTTAGTCGTGTAGAATGCCGTGTGTGGTGTAACCAATACGTTTTCACGAGCAATCAAATCAGCAATCTTTGCGTCAGGGAATTCCTTGTCTGACCAGTCAACGTTGAACAAACCAACTTCTTCTTCGTAAACGTCCATTGCGAAGTCTGAAATCTTACCTGAGTTCAAACCGTCGATAACAGCGTCGATGTCCATCAAGTTACCGCGTGAAACGTTAACCAAGACAACACCGTCCTTCATCTTTGCAATTGACTCAGCGTTGATCATGTGGTGGTTAGCAGGAACACCTGGCACGTACAATGAGATAACATCAGCTTGTGCGTACAACTCGTCCAAAGTATCAACGTAAATGCCTTCAGCTTCCAATTCTGCGTTACGGTATAGATCGTAAGCAATAACCTTTGCACCGAAGCCCTTCAAGATGTTGATAGCAACACGTCCGATGTGACCAGTTCCGATAACACCAACTGTTTGCATACGAACTTCACGTCCGATTGTTGGTGCCCAACGCAAATCGTGCTTAGCAATCTTTGCATCCAAAGCCTTTGCACGACGCAACAAACGTGACATTTGAATCATTGAGTGCTCAGCAATAGCGTTTGGTGAGTAAACTGGCACGTTTGAGATTGAGAAGTCAAACTCACGTGCAGCATCGAAATCGATGTTATCAGTTCCAACGTTACGCAATGACATCTTGTTGATACCCAACTCGTGCAAGGCAGTCAAAGTCTCGCGTGTGTAGTCCAATTGTTGGTAAACGTTAACAGCGTCGGCTCCCTCTGCCAACTTTGCTGTCTCAGGGTCCAACAACTTATCAGTGTAGCCCACTTCAACTTCTGGGTGAGCTGCAATCCACTCGTTCAATGATGGCTTTTCGTCTTCGCGAATACCGTAAGCAAAAATCTTCATGCTTTTTTCCTCCAAAGCGTTTCTTAACACTTATTCATTATAAGGTAACTTGTGAAGAAGTCAACATGTTTTGTGGACTAAGGCAAAATGGTTATCCCGCATTTGGTACGCCATACTTTTTGTGCACCAGTATACCACTACCATTTGTTAAGGAAATCACCTGGCAAACCTTCCCCAAAAAACCATGAACTTTTATTCACAAAGGTGCAAATATTTTGCAGAAAAGCAAAAAGGCGTCTCCGCAAAACGGGAGACGCCTTTTCTCTAAAAGACTAGGTATTACTTTTGCTCGTTGGCGCTCGTCATGATCTTATCGACCAAGCCATACTCAAGTGACTCATCAGCATCTAGCCAGTGATCACGTTCCGTATCGCGCTCCAATTGCTCGTAAGGCTTTCCTGTATTGCTTGCCAAAATTTCGTTCAACTTCTTACGAGTCTTCAAAATTTCTTCGGCTGCGATTGCAATTTCAGTTTGTTGTCCTTGTGCACCACCTGATGGTTGGTGAATCATGAATTGTGAGTTAGGCAACATGAAACGCTTGCCCTTAGCACCTGAAGATGCCAAAACAGACGCCATTGATGCTGCCAAACCAATAACAATCGTTTGAACATCGGCCTTGATAAAGTTCATTGTGTCATAGATGGCCATACCGGCATTAACTTCTCCACCAGGAGAGTTAATGTACATGTAAATATCCTTATCTGGATCTTGGGCATCCAAGAATAGCAATTGGGCAATAATTGCCGTTGCCATTTGTGATTCAATTGGTCCACTGACCATGATAATACGATCAATCAACAAACGTGAGAAGATGTCGTATGAACGTTCCCCGCGTGATGATTGTTCGATAACGTATGGAATTGGTAACATTATTTATTTTCCTCCTGATGTTCAGAATCAGAACATACCCCTATTGTAGACAGTTCGTCAAACATGGTCAAACGATATGAGCCATCCTATGAAATTCCTTTAGGAAGCGCCCCTGTCGTTCGCAAATCGTCGGCCATTTTCGTCAACTTACGCAAGCGGTGATTAACCCCAGACTTTGAGATTTCACCTGATGGCACGTACTTACCAAGTTCCGACAAAGGTTCTTCACGGTGTGCTAAACGCACTTCCGCAATTTCACGCAGCTTTTCTGGCAAACGCGCCAACCCGATTTCGTTGTCCAAAAATTCGATATCGTCGATTTGCTTTTGACTCGCATTGACCGTCTTATCCAAGTTGGCGTTTTCAGCATTTACCAAACGGTTAACTGAATTACGCATATCACGGATAATACGCACATCTTCCATCTTAAGCATGGCATTCGTTGCCCCGATGACCATGAGCATATCACCAATTTTTTCGGCTTCCTTCAGATAAACGATATAACCTGAGCGACGTTCAACCACCTTGGCATTCAAATCAAAGCGGTTCATCAGCTCTTCCAATTGGTGAGCTTGCTCTTCATATAGAGAGTAAATCTCTAAGTGATAACGACTCGTTTCTGGATTATTAACCGATCCGGCCGCCAAGAAGGCACCACGCAAATAAGAGCGTGCTTTTCCTTCATCAGCCAACCATTCGTCAGGTACCGTTGGCAATAATTCAAAATCTTCAAAAATATGCAAGTCGTCTAACAATTCATTTACGCCTTGCACAATACGAACGACGTACAAATTATTCTTCTTCAACTTCATTTGACGACGGACTGAAATCTCAGATGGCAACTGATAAAACTGTTGCAACAATCCCAAAATACGACGTGCTGTCGCCGCATTTTCAGTCTGCACATTCAACGTAAAGCGCATGTTTGATAGACCTAATGATCCATTCATGCGCAACAAGGCGGACAACTCTGCCTTTGCATTGTCCGGATTATTAATTTCCAGCATCGTCAATTCTTTTTTGACATCACTCGCAAACGACATAAGCCTCCTCCTTCCTACAATTCCTTCGCGTCAGCAATTTGCATAATCAATTGCGTAACGATGTCACCATCGTGAAAAGCACCATCATCACGCAATTCAAGTAGGTCACCCAAAACAGGGACTGCCCCTTCATGACGCACCTCTTCTGGATCAAAGGTCACTTGATGTGACACCTCATTCCACTTTTTCCAGTCAATATAATCGTCTGGCACGATACCAGTGTTCATAATGACTGCATCAACCACATTATCACCAACATGTTTATTCAAAGCACGCAAATGATCCGCATCGGAGAAATCATCTGTTTCACCCTTTTGCGTCATGATGTTGGCGATGTACACAACCTTGGCACGTGTCGCTTTCAATGCTTCCGCAACATTTGGCACCACCAAGTTAGGCAAGATACTTGTAAACAAACTTCCCGGCCCAAGCACAATCACATCGGCGTTTAAAATGGCATTAATCACTTCGCTTGGTGCTTGCGCAACTTCGTTTTCAGAATCTGGTTGTGGTGTCACCCAAATATGATCGATTGCCTTATGTGCGGCGGTGATTTCAGCTTCACCTGATAGCTCTGTGCCGTCTTTGAACTTGGCATGCAGAATTAGCGGTTCGTTTGCAACTGGATAAACATGTCCTTGAATGCCCATAAACTTAGCCAGGATTTGCACACCTTCAAAAATATCGTGTTCCTTTTCAGCCATTGCAGCGATAATCAAATTCCCCAAAGCATGATTGGCAAGCATATCATCATTTTCATGGAAGCGATATTGGAAAATATCAATGATTTCTTGCGGCAATGTTGATAGCGTTGCCATAACATTGCGAATATCTCCAGGTGGCACGATATTCAAATAATCGCGCAACGTCCCAGATGATCCCCCATCATCAGCTACCGTAATGACTGCTGTCAAATCGGTGTCGAATTTTTTCAAACCGCGCAGAATGACCGGTTGACCTGATCCGCCACCAATTACAACAATTTTTGGCGTCGTCTTAACCGTAAATTCTTCTGTCATGATCGGTTACTACTCTCCTTGCGACGATTGATATCACGGTGGTATTCGTTAACCTTCCACTCGCCAGCCAAATCTTGACTCAAACGATGTGCGAAGGCAACCGAACGATGTTGACCACCTGTGCAACCAAAGGCAATTGTCAACGTGCTTTTACCTTCCGCCTTGTACTTAGGAAGCAACCACTTAACCAAGCTACTCTCACGTTGATAAAATTCTTCAGCATCTTCACTAGCCCAGACGTAATCCCAGACTTCTTTGTCCAATCCCGTCTTCTCACGCAACGCGGTAATATAGTAGGGATTCTTCAAAAAGCGGACGTCAATTAGCAAGTCTGCATCAACTGGAATACCGTACTTAAATCCAAAGCTCATCACCTGAACCGCAAACGTTCCTTCGCGGTCCTCATCTGAACCGAAGTGCTCCAAGATATAGTTACGTAATTGACGTGGCGCAAAGTCGTCTGTATGAATCACTTCACTGGCCATGTCATGAATTTCTGACAATTGATGACGTTCAGTTTGAATCCCATATAACGTGCCCTTGTCCCCTGACAACGGGTGTGAACGACGAGTTTCCTTATAACGTGCTACCAATTCCTCATCAGTCGCATCAATGTAGACAATCTTCAAATCATAATAGTCATTATTATTAGCTGACATCATCTTAATTTCATCATCTAAATCATCAAAGAAACTTTGTGATCGCAAATCAATCATCACTGCTGCACGTTGGATGTTATCTTCATCAGAAATCATCTGCCAGAACTTTGGCAACATTGCAGGTGGTAGGTTTTGCACAGTAAAGTAGCCCAAGTCTTCAAAGGCTTAAATCGCAACAGTTTTACCTGAACCACTCATTCCTGTGACAATAACCAATTCTTTCTTAGCCATGGTTTCCGTCCTCCGTTTTTATCGTGCTAACATTATACCATTTATTGGACACGCCCGGCTATGTGGTTAATCATTTCGCAAACAACAGGGATAGTGGTAAGTGTCCGTCCTGACGGCCGGAGTGCTTGTCCCCTTCTAGGGCACGCTAACACGTCCAGACCATGACCTGCAGGGAGCGGAGTCCACGCCGTTGGCGCGTACGCCTTTACCTCCCGTGGCTCTAAGCGGTAAAACCGCTAAGAACCCACACCTGCGGGTCAAGGTCTGCACGTGTCTATACGCGTGGCGGGGCCAAGCACAGCAGCCAAGCAATACTCTAATTCTTCGACTGTCATCTACCGCAATTCTTTGAGGTCAACTGTTCACCCATTTGGTATCTGGTAGATGTAAAGCCATAACGGACTAGAATATCTCGGCTGCTGGCATGAGGGCTGGGGACTATCGGAGCGTTCAAACTGGGGCAACATGCCGCATGGCCAGCGCTATTCAGACAAGGCCACTCAGGATTTGAAGGATTAGGGGGAATTATTTGCCCCGCTGAATGGCGTCTGCGCCATTCGGTTGCCCTGGTTTGAACTTTGTCGGAGATAGTCCCCAGCCCTCATGCCTCGACGCAACGCGTCGACATACATCACCACCCCTTAAAAAAGCACAAAAAAACCAGTCCACCGTAGTGAACTGGTTTCTTTGATTACTTCTTGTTGCTTGCTGCCTTGCGTGCATCGTGCAATGCCTTCAAAGCGCGCTTGCGAGTCTTAATGTTTGGGCTCTTCATCTTACGACGAGCTGATGCCACATCCAACTTTTCAGCCATGATGTTTACCTCACTTTTTGTTTTATATATTCGAATAAATAGAACTTACAAAAAGAAAGTATACACGGTTACCCGCATATCGGCAACCAAAAAGGTCAGTTTTATTGTACCGCTGCTGCACGAGCGCGATCACGGTCCATAATTGGGCCAAGATATTGACCAGTGTATGACTCTGGTACTGCCGCGATGTCTTCTGGTGTACCAGTCGCAAGAACCGTTCCACCACCTTCACCACCTTCTGGACCCATATCGATCAACCAGTCGGCTGTCTTAATAACATCCAAATTGTGCTCGATTACCAAAACTGTATTACCACCGTCAACAAGGCGTTGTAGCACTTCTAGCAAACGTGAAATATCGTCAACGTGCAAACCAGTCGTTGGCTCGTCCAAGATGTAGAACGTCTTACCTGTTGACTTACGTTGCAATTCTGAGGCCAACTTCATACGTTGCGCTTCACCACCAGACAAAGTCGTTGCTGATTGGCCAAGCGTTACATAACCAAGGCCAACATCAACAATCGTTTGCAACTTGCGACGAATCTTCGGAATTGGCGCAAAGAATTCAACCGCTTGTTCAGCCGTCAAGTTCAAGACGTCCGCAATCGTCAAACCACGGTAAGTAACTTCCAACGTTTCTGAGTTGTAACGTGTTCCACCACAAACTTCACACGTTACATAAACGTCAGGCAAGAAGTTCATTTCGATCTTGATGACACCGTCACCCTTACATGCCTCACAACGACCACCCTTGGTATTGAATGAGAAACGTCCCTTGTTGTAACCACGCAACTTCGCTTCGTTCGTTTGTGCGAACAAAGTACGAATATCATCAAAGACACCCGTGTATGTTGCTGGGTTAGAACGTGGCGTACGACCGATTGGACTTTGGTCGATGTCGACAATCTTGTCGACATTCTCAAAGCCAGTCATCTTCTTGTACTTTCCAGGCTTTTCAGAATTGTTGTTCAATTCCATCTTCAACGCACGCTTCAAAATTGAATTAACCAGCGTCGACTTTCCTGAACCAGACACACCTGTCACGGCCACAAACTTACCCAATGGGAAGTCGACCTTGACGTTCTTCAAGTTGTTTTCAGCTGCGCCAGTGAGGGTAATCTTTTGACCATTACCTTCACGGCGTGTTTCGGGAACTGGAATAAACTTCTTTCCTGATAGGTATTGTCCCGTCAATGAATTCTCATTGGCTTCGATTTCTTCAGGCGTTCCAGTGGCCATAATCTCACCACCGTGATCACCAGCGCCAGGACCAACATCGATGATATAGTCGGCTGCCTTCATGGTATCTTCGTCGTGTTCAACAACAATCAACGTATTACCCAAATCACGCATTTGCTTCAATGAATTAATCAACCGATCATTATCACGTTGGTGCAACCCAATTGACGGTTCGTCCAAGACGTACATGACACCTGATAGGTTTGAACCGATTTGCGTTGCCAAACGAATACGTTGCGCTTCACCACCAGAAAGCGTACGAGCCGAACGAGACAACGTTAGGTAATCCAACCCAACATTCTTCAAGAAGCTCAATCGGTCCGTAATTTCCTTAACGATTGGCTCAGCAATTTGTGAATCTTGCTCACCAAACTTAACGTCCTTAAAGAAATCCAATTCTTGGTCAACAGGCATTTCTGAAATTTGACCGATGTGCTTGTTACCAACCTTAACTGACAAAGCAGCTGGGTTCAAACGGTAACCACCACAAGCAGAGCAAGTCAATTCGTCCATATACCCGCGCATTTGCTCACGCGTAAAGTCAGAGTTTGACTCACGATACCGGCGATCAATGTTGTTCATGACACCTTCGAATGGCAAATCAACATCGCGCACGCCACCAAAATCATTTTCATAGTGGAAATGGAATGGCTTCAAACGTGAACCGTACAATACCATGTCTTGTTGATCAGCCGTCAATTCCTCAAATGGTACATCCATTGGAATACCGAATTGCTCAGCGAATTGACGCAACATCTCTGGGTAGTATGAAGAAGAGATTGGGTTCCAAGCAACGATAGCGCCATCAGCCAATGTCTTTGACTTATCTGGAATCACACGGTCAACGTCGACCTCAAGTGTCATCCCCAATCCACCACAGATTTCACACGCTCCCATCGGTGCGTTGAATGAGAAAAGTTGCGGCTCCAACTTACCAACTGCAAAGTCCTTAAGCGCACCAGTGTAGTGGTCAGAAAATGTGATTGGTTCTCCCCCAATGACATCCACCGTCACTACGCCGTCAGCCATGCGCATTGCTGATTTAAACGATTCGAACAAACGGGCACGTGAACCGTCACGCAAAATAATACGATCAACCACAATTGAGATGTCGTGGTACTTGTTCTTATCCAAGTCGAATTCATCAGTCACTTCATGCATGTCACCATCAACGACAACACGCACGAAACCTTCTTTTTGAATACGTTCAAAAGCCGATGCGTGTGAACCACGCTTATGACGGACAATTGGTGACAAGACTTGCATACGCGTGCCTTCATCGAGGGTATCCGTCAAATAGTTCAACATTTGATCAATTGATGTCTTAACAATCGTACCGTCTTCAGCCGGATCTGGTTGACCCACACGGGCGAATAACAAACGGTAGTAATCGTTAATTTCCGTAACCGTACCAACCGTTGAACGTGGGTTCTTCGATGTCGTCTTTTGGTCGATTGAAATTGCAGGACTCAGTCCTTCAATCGCATCAACATCAGGCTTATCCATTTGCCCCAAAAATTGACGGGCATAGGCAGACAAACTTTCAACGTAACGACGTTGACCTTCGGCATACAGCGTATCAAAAGCCAGCGAACTTTTTCCTGATCCCGACAAGCCGGTCATTACCACAAATTTATCACGGGGAATTGCCACGTCCACATTTTTCAAATTGTGGGCGCGCGCACCGTGAATGTTAATCCAGTCGTTGGCCATATATTTGCGGCCTCCTTCATGTAGTTTTAGTTAGTTTTATTATACCTTGAAAGTCAAAAAGGTGTTAGTTATAACCTAACACCTTTTTATATCTATTAAATTTAAGTAAGTAATTATTCTGTATATGGTTTGTCATTGCTTAGGAAGATTTTGAACCAAACGAAATTCAACAACCCTAGCACAAGCATAAACAAAAATACATTGCGGGCACCAACTGCGGTTTGGTGTGACACGCTGGCATGATCAGTTGGATTCACACGCATCAACAATGATGCAATCGTCGTTCCGATTGCCCCTGCGAATTGTTGTGCGGTGTTAAAGATGGCATTACCGTCGGCACGTTCTGGCAATGACAACTGCGCCAAGCCGGCCGTCATTGATGTTCCGAAGGCCAAGTTACGACCCAACGTCATCAACAAGTAGAAAATCGTCATTGAGATAACCGTTGCGTTCAATGTCATTGCTGACCAAACTGCCATGACAACAACAAACAAGAAATTCCCAAGCAACAACGGCATCTTAGCCCCACGAGTGTCATAAAGGCGACCATAGATTGGATTCAACAACGCACCGGCTAATGAGCCTGGCATTAACGCGAAACCAGCAATCATCGTGCTTGCACCAAGTGTCAATTGGACGAACGTTGGCACCGCGAAGTTAACCATTAAGTTGGTGAACATATACGTGACATAACCAAGCATCGCAAAGCGCAAAGCCTTCACCTTAAAGATACCAAGGTTCAAGAATTGCTTGTTACTGTGCTTTGAACGGTACAAAAAGCCAATAAATGCGGCTACCGCCAAAACGAACAACCCAAACATGACGGCATTTACTGAACCATGCTCTAGTTGGCTCAATGCCCACAAGAAACTTGTGAAAGCCACCGCCAGCAAGGCAAAGCTCAGATAGTCGAACTTGAACGCGTCATTACGTGTATGTGCTGTTGGAATCGTCTTATACGTAATCACCAGTGACAAGAACGCTACCGGCAAGACCAACAAGAAAATCTCGCGCCAACCAAGGTAGTATGCAACGACTCCTCCGAAAATTGGGCCGAATGCTGGTGCCAGAGACAAAATCATCGTCCCAAATCCCATGTACTTACCAATTTGCGACATCGGTACGTTTTCCAAAATGATGTTAAACACCAATGGCGTAATCACACCAGTACCAATTCCCTGAATGATACGGCCTACCAGTAGCAAGGCAAATGAGTGTGACAGAATTGCCACGACATCCCCAATCAAAAACGCAATAATTGCAATCATAAAAATCATGCGGGGATTAAATTTCGCCTTCAAAAACGCTGACGTCGTCATAACCAACGACACCATGAGCAGATATGCCGTGGTTAACCATTGCACAACGCTCAGCGAGATATCAAATTGTTTCATCAAATCTGGGAACGTGACGTTCATTGACGTTTCTGTCAAAATACCCGTGAACGCCAGAATACCCGTTCCAACAATCGCCCAAATAATCTTCGAGTCGACTGTTTGTGTGTCTTTTGTCATATCTATACTCCCATCAATACAATACGTTTAGTTTGTCATATTTGGTCACTTGGTACAAGGTTCCTTTTCAAATCTGTTCGAATTCACGTATAATGGTAATATTGAATTCAAATGGAGGGAAACAAACATGAATCATACGGTTGCAAAGTCTTGGTCAATTAAGTGGATTGCCCAACACATCGCATCATTCATCTTGCTTACCGGTGCAGTGCTTGCGGCAGCGATTGCGTTGACCGCCCTTATTATCGGTGTTGAAGAATTGATTGCCTTAATCGTTGTGCAACGACCAATCAATACCTATACAAACATCTACGGCAATGCACTGCAAACTGTTTTGTGGCACTTCTTGATTGTGTTCTCTTTGGTTTCCTTCTGGTCAGCCTTGGACACGTTCATTCCAGCACCACCAAAAAAATAGTATTTAAAAACTCGCTTCTGAACACCATACGTTCAGAAGCGAGTTTTCGTTTTGCTTTATTTTTTTGGTTGCAACACAAACGTCGTAGCGGTTAACATCACCACTAATCCGAGCAACAATCCAGCCGTCACATCACTTGGATAGTGTACGCCTAGATATACACGACTAATCGGTAGCAAGATAATCTCGGCTGCCAACACTAGCATCACGATGGCTTTTAGCCAGCGACGACGCAAGTAGAAAAACGCCAGTACTAGTAACGCACCGTAGAACGCGACTGCATTAACCGAATGTCCTGATGGGAATGAAAAACCACTCTCAGGAATAATGCGGTCAACCGTTGGACGAGGTCGTTGCACAATTGTCTTAATGATTTTCATTAACACTGTTGATCCGATTACGCTCGTTGCAATGTATGCGGCAATGCGCCAACGGTGGCGTACTGCCGCAATAATGACAGCAATCGCCGTCAAAACAACCCCAGTCACTGGTTGGGCGAAGAACGTAACCGCCTTAAAGAACCCCGTCTTCGTTGCGCTAAAGTGGCGAATCAATGCCACCCCGCCGTTATCATACGCTGTCACCCAGCTTGCATGTTGCATCACACCCACTGCGAAGACAACAAATATCATTGCGGCAAGCAAGCTAATGCCTGTTGCAAGTTTTTTGTGCCACATCTCAATAATCCTCTCTAAAAAAACCTTGGTGAGGCGGTGCGATGTTGCATCTCAGGAATCATCATGACGTGCAATTCATGCGCCGGCACATAATTGATGCCACTCAAAATGGCTTCACCCACGCCTTGTTCGGCAATCCGATTTGCCATTGGAATCAGGCTTGGTACATTGGCCACATCATCCATCGTATTCAAACGATGAATCAAGTAATTACCAAACTGGCCTAATAATTGCGCTGGCAAATCCAATGGGCTTTGCGTCGTCAGCATCAAATATAGGCCAGCCTTACGTCCCTCACGTGCAACCCGGAAAATACCATCACTCGCCAAATCCGCCTCACTCAAATAACGATGCGCCTCGTCAATCAATACCGTTACCGGTAACGTATTAGGCAACGTTTGATTGAGACGCAAAAGTGCCGTCATCAATAATGACACAATAACCTTACCCAAACCTAAATCGTCAGCATAGTCAGAAACATCAATCACCAAAAACTTGTGTGAACTGCGTTGTGTACTGAACAACTGCATTAAGTACATCACATCAGTACGCATTGTCACCGAAGCATCACGCTCGTGTTGTGGCAAATTCATCAGTTTTTGGAAACGTGAATCTGCCACCAATCGGGTCATACGACGCACAATTGGCAACAGCTTACGAAACGCCTCATGGTCAATTTCTTGGCCAATTAAGTCAAAGTCATCAACCGGCACCGCAAATTCTTGTTGCAATTGCGCGGGCAAAAGCGTCATATCGGCAGGTTGTGGATAGTGGTATAGTTTGCCGAGCAATTGCTCATGGGCAGCCCACTCACGCCCCACTTTGCCATAGATACCTGGCTGCTTCACAATGTTCATCTGTAATTTCAAACTTTGCCAAGCATCTGCCACTTTTTCGACGTCTTCAGACTTGGTCGCCCCGAAAAAGCCAGCTAACTCAGCCCCTGTTAAACGCTCATAATCAATAAACGCATTACGACCTAGCTTCGCAACAACGGCGTTTGGCAACGTCGTGTACTCACCGGTTGGATCGATGATGATGGTTGACTGATTTGCAGCTAACAGACCATGCAAAATAGTCACAGCACTTGTTGATTTACCGCTACCAGTCGCCCCCGTAATCAATAAATGTTGGCGTAAAAGATCGTCAGCTGGGGTTGAAAATTCACTTGTCAGTTGAATATCTACCATCAGAATGCCTACTTCTTAGCCTTTTTGAAATATGGCGCTACCGCTTGAACCAACGTAATCCAAACCACCGCAAAGACCACCAGCCCAATCAACACCCCAACAGTTTGACCAAATTCAGTAAAGGCTAATTGTGACGCCAGCATAATTGGCAATAATTCAATAATTAGTAACACGAAACGATTCATAATCATAACCCCTCAATATCTATCTGTCGTAGTACCAGTATACAAGAAAAGGCGTCCGAACATGGACGCCTTTTCAAAACTCTTTACTTAACACCAAGTACAATTGCCGTATATGGTGGCAATTGGAAACGATGGCCACGTTGCGTTACCTCACCGGCTTGGCAAAGTACTTCGCCCGGTTGGGTGAGTGATACACGGTTTGGCTTCTCACTCAAGTTGATGACAACCGTCAACAAGCGACCACCCAAACGACGTTGGTACGCAATCACGTCGGCTGGCATCCCCGACAATGGATAGAACTCACCTGACACAATCAAGTCACGCCAAAGTGGATTTTGACGCAGTTGCCCCAACGCTTGGTAATAATGGAGCACTGACTCCGGATTGGCTAATTCTGTTTGGACATCAACACTATCTCGGTCGTCCCCCATCGCCAACCAAGGCACTTGGTCAGAAAAACCACCAAACTCATCCGGCGTCCATTGCATCGGTACACGGCCATTATCACGCGACTTCTTGTTAATCACGTCTAGGGCCTCCGCTTCAGTCAAGCCACCTTGCAATGCCATCTCGTAATTGTTAATTGATGACACATCGTTAAAGTCATCAATACTCTCACGATTAAAATTCTTCATCCCGAGTTCTTGCCCTTGATAAATCACGGGCACCCCTGGCAAGAAGTAGTACATTGTCGCCAGCGTCTTTGCTGCCGTTTCCGTGCGGTAAACCGCATTCGAAATCAACTTTGACAAAACACGCGGTTGATCGTGGTTCTCCAAAACGTTACCGAGGTAGCCCTCAATCTCATGGACCTGCTTTTGCGAGTTAAACATGCGCTCACGCAAATCGGTCGTCGTCCACTCAGAGCGACCACGGTACCACTCATCCGTGTTTTCAACTTCAATGTTCATGTATGAGAAGTCAAAAATCATTGAGAAATAGCCGTCTGGTCCGATGTACTTATGCAAATCTTCATCCGGCACACCATACGCCTCACCAATCGTAACCGCGTCATACTTGGCAAAGGTTTCAGCCTTCAACTCACTCAAAAAATCATCAATACCTGGGCGGTTTTGACCCTTCTTAAGGACCGATACGAGGCCGTCTGGACCATCGCTTGGCAAACTTGCCCAATCCAAATCCTTCTTCAAGTGGGTAATGGCATCGATACGGAAACCAGCAACACCCATCTCCAACCACCAATTAATCATGTCGTAAATGTCACGACGCATAGCTGGATTTTCCCAATTCAAATCAGGTTGCTCCGGTGCAAAACTGTGGAAGTAGTACGTGCCAGGTTCGCCAGGTACTTCCGTCCACGTTGACCCACCAAACAGACTACGCCAATTGTTTGGCACTTCCCCATCAGTCGTCGTCTTGAAAATGTAGTAATCACGGTACGGACTCTGTTTGTCCGCCAACGCAGCTTGGAACCACTCGTGTTCATCCGACGTGTGATTCACGACGAGGTCCATGATAATTTTCATACCGCGCTTGTTAGCCTCGGCCAATAATTCTTTGAAGTCGTCCATCGAACCAAACTGCGGATCAATATCTTGGTAGTCAGAGATGTCATACCCCATGTCGACCATCGGTGACTTGTAAACTGGTGAGACCCAAATCATCGTGACCCCCAAATCACGAATATAATCTAATCGTGAAATAATGCCGCGGATATCACCAATCCCGTCGTGATTTGAATCTTGAAATGAACGTGGATAGACTTGATAAACAACTTCGTCCAACCACCATGGTTGCTTTGCCATACTATTACTCCCCTAAAAAATAGTTATTTGCAGGTTTAATATACCGAACCACTACGCAATTATGCAACCAATCGCCCTCTTTTTATGAAAACGTTTGCATTTACGTTTAATCCGTGCGAAAGTTAATGCATAGGAGGGACTATTGCACATGACATTAAACATTCCAACACTAACATTAAACGACGGTCATCCACTACCCGTACTTGGACTCGGGACTTACCAAATCCGCGGTGGCGAGGGGATGCAACAAATCTTGGCGGCCATTCAAAGTGGTTACCGCTTAATTGATTCTGCGACTAACTACGACAACGAAGGTATCGTGGGCGAAGCAATTCGTCGCTCTGGTATTCCCCGCTCTGAATTTTTCATCACGTCAAAGTTGCCTGGTAAGTACCACGGCTACGAAGACGCGTTGATGGCAGTCCAAGAATCATTGGCGCGTATGGGCCTTGATTACTTCGACTTGTTCATCATTCACTGGCCACTGCCTAAGCGCGATAAGTATGTTGAAGCTTGGCAAGCATTGGTCACAGCGCAAAAGCTTGGATTGATTCGTTCAATCGGTGTATCTAACTTTGAGCCCGAGCACCTTGACCGCATCATCGCTGAAACGGGTGTGACACCAGCGGTTAACCAAATTGAACTCCACCCTTACTGGGTACAAGAGCAAAACCTACTCGAAAACGAGAAACGTGGTATTTTGGTTGAGGCCTGGAGTCCACTTGGCCGTGGTAGTGCCTCAATGCATGAACAAGTCGTGCTCGATATCGCAAACAAGTACGGGAAGACTCCTAGTCAAATCATTACGCGTTGGCATATCGACCGTGGCATCGTGCCAATCTTGCGTTCAACAAACCCAGTACACCAGCGCGAAAACGCTGCTGTCTTTGATTTTGCGTTGACGACTGATGAAATCGCAGCGATTAACGGGTTGAACAAGCTTGACGGTCGTATTGATGGTCAAGATCCAAACGAATACGAAGAATTTGAATAACAAACAAGCCGACCTGGTCAAATCAGGTCGGCTTGTTTTAGTTATTCAAGATGTCTGTGACGCGCTTTTTTAGTGCTGGGACAACTTCCATTTCAAACCACGGATTCTTGGCAAGCCAGATGTTATTAAGTGGTGATGGATGTGCCAGTGGCAAATAGCGCGGACCAAATTCAACGAAACGATGCACCACACTGGTTAACGATTCACTCGCTTTGATTGGCAAATAATGCTGTTGCGCATATTTACCGACCAGCAAAATCAGTTCGATATTTGGCATCGTATCAAGTAGTCGTTGATGCCACTCACCTGCCACAAACTTTCGTGGTGGCAAATCGCCACTCTTTCCCTTACCTGGGAAATAAAAATCCATCGGCAGCACGCCAATTAAACCCGACTCGTAGAAGGTTTTACGGTCGATCCCCATCCACTCACGCAACCGATCACCACTTTTGTCGTTAAACGAAATCCCCGTTTGCTCAACAACCGCACCCGGCGCCTGACCAATAATCAATATTTTAACGGTTGGCGCAATCATATAAATTGGCTCAAGACCACGCTTTGTAAACGCAGCATTACGCGGATCAGTCATAATCTCTTGTTTTAAATCCATCCCGCTACCTCCAAAAAAATCGGTACTACATTAATTGTAGTACCGATTTATATCAACTGTGTTTAGAAACTAAACTTGTTGGCATTATCTTCCTTGATGTAGATTGACTTCAAACCTTCACCTTCAAGGAACTCACGGAATGGTACAAGCGCTTCAGCTTCGTACTTTTCCTTGTATTCCTTAACCACGTCTTCACTGTACAAGTTTGTATCAAGCTTCAACGTTTCAACTGGAATTGGACGGTCCTTGGTAATCTTCGCATCCACAACGACAACGCGACCTTGCTTGTAGTAATCAACCGCTTCTTGCATCACACGGTCAATGTCTTCAATGCGGTTGACTGTCAAACCAATGGCACCTTGCGCTTCACCAACCTTGGCGTAATCAACATCTGTAAAGTCGACTCCAAAGTTGTATTCGTTAGTGTCTTCATACTTGTTCTTGATGAAACCGTACTCTGTGTTTGTAAAGATAACGTTAATCATTGGCATGTCATAACGCACACTCGTGACAACATCAGGATACGTCATTGAGAACGCACCATCACCGATAATATTCCAAACTTGACGGTCTGGGTAAATGTTCTTGGCACCAATACCACCTGGCAAAGCGATTCCCATCGTTGCGAACAATGGTGATGTACGCCACATTTGCTTAGGGTTCATGTGCAAGTGACGCGTTGACAATTGCGTCACGTCACCGACATCAGTTGAGAAGATGGCATCTTCATCAGCAAGCTTGTTGATAGCGTTGTAGACTTGGTAAGCTTGCAAAGGTCCCTCTGTCTTTTGCTCCAACTTGTTCATGTAGTCGCGCCAGTTTTGAACGTTCTTGATGTTTGCTTGCCACCATGGTGTATCAGCAACTGGTTCAACCTTAGCCAGCAACGCCTTCAATGATTCACCAGCATCCGCCAAAATGGCAACGTCCGTTTCGTGACGCTTACCCAACATGTCTGGGTTGGCGTCAATTTGGATGAACTTCTTCACGTTACGGAACGTTCCTTCAACTTCTGAGAATGGGAAGTTTGTTCCAATGAACAATACCGTATCGGCTTCCAAAACAGCTTCGTTAGCCGGCTTCCAACCAACACGGAATGTTGAACCAGTCAACCCTTCAAAGTCCCAGTTAAAGTTATCAAAGTTCTTTCCAGTTGTAATCACTGGCGCCTTAATCTTGCGTGACAATTCTTCCACCAAGTCACCGTGACCTTGCGTTCCGAATCCTGCATAGATAACAGGGCGCTCTGAGTCCTTCAAAATTGCGACTGCCTCATCGATTTCTTCAACCTCAGGCGCAACTGGCTTGTAATGCTTGTACTTCGTTCCTGATGAGTACAACGGTGTTGAGTAGATTGACTCAGCATCCAACTCAGCGAAACCAAAGTCAGCTGGCACTTCAAGCACCGCAACACCACGCTTTGAAATGGCGGTACGAATGGCATCGTCCACCAAGTGTGGTAATTGCTCGGCCGTGGCAACACGACGGTTGTAAACCGCAATGTGGTCATACATTGGGTTTTGGTTCAATTCTTGGAACGAATCCATGTTCAATTCGCGTACTGGCTTTCAACCCAAAATGGCTAGCACAGGGATGTGATCCATGTACGCATCGTACAACCCGTTAATCAAGTGAGTGGCGCCTGGTCCACCAGAACCAACTGTTACCGCAATATTTCCCCCGAACTTATATTGCATAACTGCAGCCATCGCACCAATTTCTTCGTGCTTAACTTGGATAAACTTTACTTTGTTTTCTGGATTTCCCATCGCATTCATCAAACCACTCAACGTACCAGAAGGAATACCGTACATGGTATCAATCCCCCAGCCTTCCATGACCTTCAATGCTGCTAATCCTGCAGAAATCTTCTTATCTGACATCTTTTATAAACCCCCATACGCATATTTCTGTAAGCGCTTTCTTGACTTCATTCTAGTCTTTTGTTTTATACAAAGTCAAATTATATATTTCAATGACACGTTAAATTTCATGCAATAACGTCATGTTATTAATGACGCTTACCCCACCAATCAATACCAGCCCAGCCAAGAATCAAGCCGATTACAACACTACCAACAGCTGCGACGATAATCATTTCCGTTGAAGTTTGCGGGTCGGATTTAGTTGGCGCTGGCTGTGATTTTGTAACAACGCTTGGTGTGTCCGCATTTGGTGTAACGGTTTGCGCCTGAGTGTCCGGCTTCTCGGCAGGATTCGTCACCACTGCTGAGTTCTGCCCTGGCGCAACACCAGCTACAACAACCGGTGCATGCTTTGCGGTTTTAGTTAATTGCGTGACTGTCGCCACAGGCATCTGCTTAACCGTCTGATCTTGAATTTGCTTTTTCGGTGCCTCCGGTCGCATAACGCCTTCGGCTAACATTGCTACCGTTGTATCCGCCTCATTCGCCTCCTTCACCGGTGGTAGTGGCGTTGCGCCTGGCATACCTTCTAATCGGAACGTTACATCATACCAATTATCATAGACGAAACTTCCTGTGCGGAAATCAACGTGCATATTTTCAATAAACAACGGCTTTGCAACTTGTTCAGCCGTTAAATCAAACGCATAGGTCATGATATATTCAGACCCAACCAAGTTTGCTGATAATTGACGGCCACTCGTAAACGTAATGCTGTTTGGCCCGTAATTGGCAGGCACTTTAGCGGTAATCGTTAACGTGCCTGTACCGTTTTTGCCAGGCTCGAACGTCGCTGCTGACTTGATGTAGTTACTTGCCACGGAGGTTAGGTTGCTGCCATCCCCCTTTAATACGGCCAGCGTAACTGGCAAACGACTCGGTTGCGCCACCTCTGTTTTGACAGTGAAAGGCTGTTCAATCGTGCCACTAAAGCGACTATTAATCCCACTAGCACTCTGGTTGTCCCAAGACAAAAACGCGGAACTGTCCGGCTTAACGTCTTGCAGCATCACTTGACCGTTTACTGTTTTAATCGAGGTGCCATCTTGCTGCAAGGCAATCGTGTTCCCTGACGTGTCTTTAACGGACAACGGCACTGTGGCTGTCGTCTCACCACGCTTCAACCCAACGGCTGCATTAGTGACCGACTGGTACTTCGCATTCAGATAAGAAAGCCCCTGCAAGTTTTGCAATGGGCTTAAATCTGATACGTGGTTACGTAACAGATTCAATGACGTCAACTTCGTTAAACCGGCTAATGGCGCCAAATTTGCAACTTGGGTATTCGAAAAACTCAAGTCAGTCAAATTCGTCAGTTGCTTAAGCGGCGTTAAATCAGAAACTTGATCCTTGCTAAAATTCAAGCTTTGTAGCTGGCGTAAACCAGCCAATGGCGTTAGGTCAGAAATTTGATCATTAAAATCAATTGATAACGTCACCAACTTAGGCATATATGAAAACACCTGCACTGCATTATTCGTTAACCCCATTTGCGAAAACGTCGCTTCTTGTAAGTTAACCAATGAGTGCAACATCGAAATATCATTACTACGATTATTCCCAATCGACAACGTTGTTAAGTTTGTGAGCGATGCAATCGGTGTGTAGTCGGTTAGCTGATTTGAACCAACCTTCAACGCAGTCAGTTGATGCATCCCCGCCAATGATTGGACTGATGTCAGATTGTTACCCGCAATCCCCAAGTAATTCAGTTTAGGCAGATTAGTCACCGGTGGTACTGTTGCCAGATCATTATTCTGCATTTCTAATTCTTCAAGCGACGTTAATTGGGCAAGTCCTGCCATCTTATCTGGTTGCGTCCCATAGTCATCTGCAACTAAATTCAATGACTTAACCGGCGTCCCTGCAAGTGGCGTCAAATCCGGCATCACAGTTGCTTTGTTCATTCGTAAACTAACGTCGGTTAGATTGTGCAAATGCTGCAACGGCGTAATATCCGTAATTGTGTTTCCCGTTAAATCAAGTGCCCGCAAGTTCGTCGCAAACTCAAGGCCAGATAAATTAGAAATGCCATCATACGTTAGATTAAGTTGCGTAATTGTCGCAACATTCTCTTTCGTTAACGGCACCCCTTTTCCCAAGGCCGCTTGTAATGCCACCCGTAGCGCTGTATCAGGTACCCAACTTGCCACATCCTCAGTCGCTGTGTTTGTTATCGTTGCCTCTGCGTGCACCAGCACATTGCTGTTCGTCATCCCCACAATGCTCCCAAGCAATACACAACTAATCACAACGGCATGTTTTATTCGTTCGATCGTTCCTTACCTTCACATTCCCATAGATTAAATCCTACATAATGCCAGTTTACGGGAATGTGAGTTGTTGAACAAAAACCAATTTTTAACGTGGCGTTAAACGCTGACCTGAATTCTGGACAAAAATAGCCGTTCGAATCGCCTGATTCGAACGGCTATCACAATTAATAACGTCTAAGAAGCTGTGCAACGCCAATTGCCAAAAGGCCAATCAACGCCCCCACGATAGGTAGTGTTTGCAATCCCACATGCGACATCACCATGTTACCAACCAATGAACCACCAGCGATGCCAAAGTTCAGGGCTGATACATTGAGTGCTGAAGCAACATCAGTATGCGCCGGGGCTAGTTCAGTCGTCGTAATAATGATGCGACTTTGCAATGAGGCATTACCCATGAACGCCACTAAACCAAGCAGTGCGACGCCCAGTAAATACCATCCAGCCTTAGGTAGCAACATCAACTGAACGATTTGCACAATCGATTGTGCTAAAAACACACCCATTAGAATGTGTAGTGATTGGCGATTAGCTAATCGCCCACCAATCACATTTCCGATTGTGACAAAGACACCATACAAGACTAGCACCCAAACAACACTGGTCGTTGAAATGCCAGTCACTTGTTGGAGATAAGGACGAATGTATGTGTACAACACAAAGGTCGCCCCAAATCCAAGCGTTGCCATCAAAAGCGTTAGTGAAATGCGCGGTTGTCGAATAACAGTAATAATCCCTAACAATTGGTTGTCCGAAACAGACGGCGCGACCGACTTTGGTACTTGGATTAATACGCCAAACCAACCGATCAAGCCCATAGCTCCGACTACCGCAAACGTTGCGCGCCAGCCGACAACATCACCTAAGTACGTGCCAAACGGTACACCGAAGACCGTCGCAACCGTCAGGCCGCCAAATAACCACGAGGCCGCTTCGCCCTTCTTATCCAACGGCGCCATATTTGTCAGATACACCGACGCTGTCGCAAAAAACACGCCGTGCACCACGGCAGTCAAGGCTCGTGTCACCAGCAAAAGACCATACGAAGGCGCTACTGCAGAAGCGACATTTAATACCGCAAACAGAAACATCAACCACGTAAACAAGCGACGACGGGCTATCCGACCGACAAAACTCGTTACGATTGGCGCCCCTACTGCCTGGGCTATCGCATATCCCGTTACCAATAGACCAATCATCCCGGTGGACACATGCATATCCTTGGCAATGTCTGTCAGCATCCCAACCGGCACAAATTCAGTGGTTCCGATTGCGAAAGTTGAAACAGCTAGCGCAATCGCAATTTTATAATATTTACTCATCTCAAAAACACCTCACATAAAGTAGACTGGGAATGTCGACGGTTTAAAACCTCCGACATGACCAATAGCTACTGTGGTAAAGTAAACACTTTACCGCATTTACGCTGATAACACCACCTTACACAGAAAAAAGACAGCTTCACAACTGTCTTTTCTCGTAAATCTTAAATCGTCACTAGCTTACCAGACCCATTTGTCTCATCAAACACATACGTTTGATTCGTCTTTTGATTGGTTGCTTGACCACCCTTTAGTTGCGCCCCATCAGCACCAAAGTAACGTAGTTCACCGTTAATCGTTTGTAAACCAGTTACCATGCGACCATTCTCATCAAAGTAGTACCACTTACCATTGTGATAAGCATAATCATTTTTGACCTCGTCACCATTAGTTCCATTGAAATAGTGAACCCCATCAGCATCATAAACAAAGTCATCCTTTACTTGATGATTTTGATCATCAAAGTAAAGTGTACCTTGGTTAAGAGTCGTCATGCCGCGCGCAAGATCACCATTTTGGTCAGCGTATAGCCAGTGGCCATCCGTATCCAAAATAAATTGGTTCTTAATCATATTTCCATTGCCGGCAGCGTAGTAATGAGCCTGACCATTTTCATCACGAACCAATTGGGCCTTTGCTTGGACACCATTTGAACCGAAGTATTGCTCATTACCATCAACCGTCAAAGCTTGGCTACGAATAACATTTCCATCAGCGTCCACACGGAATGCGTTTGCTTGATGATCAGTAACGTATTGATTAACAACTAACTGACCGTTCTTGTCGTAGTATCGCATGTGACCATCTTCAGTCTCGATAAATGCATCGGTCAACGCAATCCCATTTGGCAAGAAGAAGTATTGACCGCCATGAACCTTTTGATCACCTGTGACCATCACCCCATTATCATCAAAGTAATACAACTCACCATTATCATCCTTGATAAACGCATCCTTTGCCGCTGACCCACTAAGGGTTTCGAAGTGGTACCCATCTGCTAGCTTTTGGAAACCAGTCAGCACAGGCTTGCCTAGCATTTGATTTGGCAAATTCGTGTTACCTGCATTAGCCGTCACACGATAATAGCTATTATTACCCGCATCACGTAGCACATAGCCAGCACCACGACCTTGGATTGCCGTACCATTAAGATACTTAGCAGACCATTCTTTAATCTTTACTGAGTCATCAATCGGCTTACCCGTTGAAATTTGATCCGTCGTAAACAAATCGGGGTACAATTCACGCAACTTAGCCAAGAACTCACCACCGTATTGCTTTTGGTATTCACCACCACCACGAGTACTTGTGACATACATCAAGTGTTGGATTTCTGAATTCTTGTCTGGTTCACCCATATTATTTGTTCGGGTTACTTGAACTAGTTCCTTACCCGGCAATGCGTAAAGTTGGTCCGGCACAAAGTCAGCCATCACTTGAATACCATTTGCGTGGAGCGACTTAATCACATCACGCAAATCATTATCATCACCGTACTTAGTTGGCGTCCCAAATCCCAAGTCATAACGATCCGTAAAGGCGTATCCGTTTTGAATGATTAAATCCAAGAACGTACCATCCGTTGAAGAACGATATTGTGGGGCCAATTGGACTGATGTCACACCCCAATCAGTCAACAAGTCAGTATGCTTAGCCAAAACCACATTTGTGTATTCATCGTGGGTTGTTGGCATTGCCTGGAAGTTTGAGAACCCTTCAAAAATCACCTGACTGTCTAGTGCAGCATTTGAATGGTAAGCTGATCCATCAGTCGTCGCTTCAGTGCTTGCGGCCGTACGGGCATCTTGTGTTGCACTAGCACCAACTGGCACCCACATCGCCAAGAAGCCTGATACTTGTGGATTCAAAACGCCGTATACATCCGCGTTTGTAAAAATCAAATCTCCATTCGCATCTGTGTCGAATTGGCGCATTATCATCGCTATAAATTGCCAAACCAGTTGCCGTTGTCATAACAACGGCACGGAATGCCTGGTTCGCGTGCGCGATTCCCATGTGCAAAACAACCTGGTCACTATCAGCCATCTTCAAATCATGATTGTTACTAATAATTAAACCAACACCTTCTGTGCGTGTTTCGGCAGTTCCAGCATCATTAGCCGTCATCGCACCCTTACCAAAACGAACACTCGTTAGGACATCATTCTTGTCAACTGCCATCGTTTGGCCACCAGCCACATACTTAGTACGTGCCTTCAACATCGCATCAATGGCATCAAAGTACGGTGACTTCGTAGCCATGTATTGGCCATCATCTGTGTACAAATCACCGTAGTACACTCGAGGAATCACATCTTTATTCGTCAACAACATGGCGTATGCAGAAGGCATGTTGTAGTGCGTGTATTCCTTAACCGCCTTCTTTTGGTCAGCATTGTAAATCTTGAACGCTTCATCCATCTGAGCTTGGGTCGGCATCAAACCATTCCCAGCTTCAGGGTGCAACTTAGTCACGATTTCAGCAATCACTGTTTGCACTTCACTGTCGTGAGCACGCACAAATGAGTAACTAGGTTGCGCTTCGTTTTCAGTATTGTCATTAGCACGATTAGTTAAGTAGAAATCCAAGAAGCGGTCCATCTTGCCACGCTGTGCATCTGACTTTGTTAATGACCAAATCAATTGCGTATGCATGTAATCATCCATTGTCAATTGGTCGTTCCCATGTTCATTCATGTAAGCTGGGTCGTTATGACTCCAATCTTCCAAAATTGACAAGTGTTGATTTGATGTCGCATCATTCGTTGCCATACCGTAGGCATCACGGAAGTATTGGGCGGCCAATTGCAATAGGTCAGCATCAACATTATCGACAGCGTCAACACGAATGGCATCAAAATTAGCATCTGGATCATTAGCCGTGATTGAACCAAAATTCATCAAATAGTATAGCCAGTTAAGTTGCTCAGCTTGTACTTGCGGATTTGAATTGTCCACGTCATTCGCTAATAGTAATTCGTATCCCCCTAATAAATCATCAATGTGATACAAACGTTCGCCCGTTTGATTCGTTGGTGTACGGTTCATCAAACGGTAATCTGAATTAGCATCCGTATCTGGATTGTTTTCAAATGACAACGCACCACCTTGCAAGTGATCATCGTTTTCATCTTCACTACTCTTATTCCATTGCGGTTGTGTCACGACGAAAGCCGCCATCAATTCACGTAGCCAGTCCGTGGATTGTTTAACCGTAATCTGACGTTCAATAGCTGCTTGAATGGCATCAGCTGCGGCAGTTAGCGTAGCTTCTGAGTCAGCTGCACTTACAGTCTTAGTTGATACCTGCAAAGCATCATTCATGTAATTTACATAATCTGCTTGCGTTTGCTTAGTTGGCCACCACGTCTCAATCAACGGGCGGTACTCAGTTGGCGTCGATTCACGCCACGTTTCTCCGTTATCTAAAATATCATTTGGGCGATACCATGTATCAGCTGTCAAATAACCGGCCATGTTGTCAAAGTCTTCAGGTGTGGTCCCATGTGCTGCATTGTGTTGTGCATTTTGTTGTGGTACCGGTTCCAATTCAGGGTTAAATTTAGGATCAGACGTTGGCGTTGCCACACCTGTCTGATCATCAAAGTACATCATCGTCCCGTTGACTTCAGCTGCAATCCCCTTCAGCATGCGACCTTGGTCATCGAAATTATATGTCTTACCATCAATCACCTGAATACCGGTAACGTGATTCCCTTCGTTGTCAAAATAGTACGTGTCTTGGTTTGATGTTTGTCCAAAACCATTCGTGATTTCATATCCATCACCATCAAAGCCTCGCACAGCCCCGTCAACTACCTGTGTCTCAGTTAGGGCACGTCCTTCTTGCCCATCATAGTAAGCACGCTTGCCGTCAGTTTCGCGCCAATCACCTTTCACTTGGTGACCATCCTCGTCGAGACGTTAAACGTGTCAATCAGTTGACGTCCTGTTAGCTTTTCACCGTCACGGTAGTAAACCCAGTTACCGCCTTCATCATGATAGCCATCAATGATAGTTGCGTCGACTGACGATGACGCTGAACTAGTGGCAGACAACATTGTGGCCGAACTTGCGACTGATGATGCCGCTGAACTAGTTTTCGTTGATATTTCACTAGCTGACGATGTTGTTTCGCTAGCTGATGATGTTGCCACATGACTACTATCAACTGACGCTGCGGATGACTGTACAGTCTCTTTAGTATCACTTAGGCTAGTAACACTATCCGGCGCCTGACTATCTGTTGGCGTTTCATGCTGTGTTACCTCAGCTGATTCCGCTGGCTGCGCGGCAAGTTGATCGGCTTGTACCGGTCCAGCCATAATCATCCCGATAAACATAGCACCGGCCGCTACCCAAAACTTCCCTGCCTTGTACATCTTTTTTCTAAATTTCGCTGTGTCGTTTTCCAAAACATATCCCCACATTATTTTTTTATCACCAAGGCCTTGGTTCTAGGGATAGACCTTACCGCCAAATCAAATAACCTGTCAATTTTTTCACAAGCTAAAGGGAGACCAATTCCATTTTATTTATATCGTTAACCAATATCTAATGAAAAACTATTCCCCCTTTAATTCTAGCGGACTCCGCCAACACGCAAACCAACTAAACCATTACAAATAACATCACTTTGTATTTTTTATTTATTTTTGCAACATTCACAAAATTGACAAACAAACAAAAAAGTGGTGATAACAAATATTTGTCATCACCACTTTAAACGTCATTGGTTTTACTTATTTCGACTACCTATCAATGGCACGTTTTTCAAGCCATCCGTTCCAATCAAAGCTAGCACCAAGATGATGCCATCCACGGCAAAGTGCCCCAATGTTGCACCGCTGCCGAATGGCATAAACGACAACCCTATTACTAGAACAAAAATCTTCCATCCCCAGAAACTAAGGCCGATGTCGTTGAAACGTCGTACCATCATTGAAAATGATGGTACCGCAATGGCAAATACTGATACAAAAAACAATACACCAACGGCTGTGAGACCTGTGTGATCAACACCCGCTGAAAGATGTACCAATAAGTTGTTGCTGAATAGTGCCAAAAGTAAAGCAAGCATCCCAAGCCAAACGGTCTGCCACAACATATTCAAAAAATACTCCGTACGTGTTGTGCGACCCTTAAAGTCAAAGATGTGCTTCCAAAAAGCTTGGAATGTTGCTGTCATCGTCGTCATTGTTAAACCCCTCCAACAATCTAATAAAACGAATATTTGATTATCAAGGTGGGGACTCCCTCATCTCCATCTGACACAGTTAGTATATTCCTTCACAATAAAACCTTCAAATAACAAGTGTTATATTTCAGACTTTTCACATTTTCATGATAAGCGTAAAGAAAGCGACAAAAAAACGCGTTCGCAATCGAAATTGCAAACGCGTTTTTTGTTTTTGGATTCGTTTCCAATCCAGAAAGTGAAAATCGAAAGATTAACGCTTTGAGAATTGTGAAGCCTTACGGGCCTTCTTCAAACCTGGCTTCTTACGCTCCTTCATACGAGCGTCACGAGTCAACAATCCAGCCTTCTTCAAAGCTGCACGGAAGTCAGGATCCACTTGCAACAAAGCACGTGAGATACCGTGACGGATGGCACCAGATTGACCTGAGAAACCACCACCGTTTACGTTAACCAAAACATCGTAGTTTCCTAGAGTTTCAGTAACGTTGAATGGTTGTACCATAACCTCACGCAAGTTAGCGAAAGGAATGTATTGTTCAGCTGAACGACCGTTGATCGTGATTGAACCGTTACCAGGTACCAAACGTACGCGGGCAACAGAGTTCTTACGACGGCCAGTTCCGTAGTATTGTACTTGAGCCATAATTAACTATTCTCCTTTCGTTAAATTAAATAAGGTTAGTGATATCCAACACTTCAGGGTTTTGTGCTGCGTGTGTGTGCTCTGAACCAGCAAACACGTGCAACTTCAAACCTTGTTGGCGACCAAGAGTACCCTTTGGCAACATGCCGTGAACTGAAAGCTCGATCAAACGTTGTGGGTTCTTCTCTCGCAAGTCACCAGCTTGACGCTCCTTCAAACCACCTGGGTGGTTTGAGTGGTGGTAGTAAATCTTGTCCGTAGCCTTCTTACCCGTCAAAGCGACCTTTTCGGCGTTGATAACGATAACGTTATCACCAGTGTCGACGTTAGGCGTGAAAGTAGGCTTGTTCTTACCACGCAAGATTGATGCTACGACAGTTGACAAACGTCCCAATGCAATATCAGTTGCATCGATGACGTACCACTTGCGATCGATCTCACCTGGCTTTGCCATATAAGTTGTACGCATGGAAAATTCCTCCAATATTCTGTTTGTTTACTTTACCAATAATTAAAAAAGTCGTACCAGGACATTCCCATTGCGGTGTGGTAAACAATACCGAGATTTATCTTACCTTTTTTCTGACCAAACGTCAACGGCAATAGCCCTCGGATTTAGTAATTTCGTTAGTTTTCGACTAATCTGATTAATAATCAACCGACATCAAGTAAAGACCTTGAGCTGGAGCCGTGAATCGGGCCTGTTGACGATCCTTCACCGTAAATAAACGTTGAATATCATCGACTGGTCGTGAGCCATTACCAATCTCTAATAGCACACCAACCATGATACGAATTTGATTGTACAAGAACCCATTACCTGAGAACTCAAACCAAATTTCATCTTCTTCCGGCTTCTCCCACATCTTAGCTGAGTAAACCGTGCGGACCGTTGTTTTTTGTTGGAAACCTGAGGCTACAAAACTCAACCAATCGTGTTCACCAACATAATCACCGATGGCTTGTTGCATCAAACTCGTATCAATGCGACGGTGCCAGTGGCCGGTGTAGTTGCGCTTGAACGGATCGATGAATTCGGTCGTTGAAAGGCGGTATAGATACGTCTTATTGTGGGCACTGAATTGCGCGTGGAAAGACTCATCCACCTTTTCAACGGACTTAATGCCGATGTCATAAGGCAGCATCGTTGAAAGCCCCTTACGCACTGCTTCATTGGGAATATCAAATGGCAAATCAAAGTGCACGACTTGTCCCTTGGCGTGCACGCGTGCATCAGTACGACCTGACCCTTGTACCCGAATATGCTCAGTCGGGTCCTTGGCCATCTTATTAACGACTTTTTCCATCTCAAGTTGCACAGTTCGCTTGCCAGGCTGAACCTGCCAACCATAAAATTCTGTGCCATCATACGAAATTGTTGCTTTGTATCGTGGCATCTCTTCTCTTCTTTCTAAATCCAGCGCGTTGCAATTAAGACAACGGCAAATACGATAAATCCAATGACTGCAACGGTATCTTGCTTGCCCCAAGTCAAAACGCGGTACTTCGTTCGGTGATCACCACCGCGGTAACCACGGGCCTCCATAGCATCCCCAAGCTCAATTGCACGCTTAATCGCGTTAATGAACAATGGAATCAGCAAAGGTACAAACGCCTTAATGCGGCTAACGATGTTTCCTTCGTTGAACTCAACACCACGCGCACGTTGCGCATTCATAATCGTCTCAGCTTCATCCATCAGCGTTGGCACAAAGCGCAACGCAATTGACAACATCAAAGCCAACTCAGCAACGGGGAAGCCCACCTTTTTCAACGGCGCCAGCAAATTCTCCATCGCGTCCGCAACCGCTAGCGGCTGTGTTGTTAATGTCAAAATGGTTGAAAACATAATAATCAAGACGAAACGCACGAACACTTCGATACTGTTAATCACCCCATCCGTGGTAATGGTGATAATCCACCAATGCCAGAGTACGTGACCCGTTTGAACAAAGAATAATTGCAAAAGCGTTGTGATAAACATCAAGAACAACAATGGTCGTACGCCGCGCAAGAAGACACCGACACCCAACCCAGTTAGGGTAATCGCCATCAGCGTAAAGATTCCGGCAACCACATAACCAGCCACATTATTAGCAAAGAAAATGACAAAAATAAACGCGATACTTAGCACTAGTTTTGTGCGGGCATCCAAACGATGAACCCATGATCCACCGGGCATATAACGTCCAATCAAGAGGTTATTAAACATGTGCTTCCCCTCCTAATTTTGTAGCCAATTGATCCGCCAATTGGTCGATATCTAAGATATTTTCAAGTTGCAACCCCTTAGTGGCAAGCTGATCTGCAAACTGCTTTGCAATCGGCACATCAAGTTGCTTTTCATGGAGCCAATCCACATCCGCAAAGACTTCGGCTGGCGTTCCTTCTTTCACAACAGTACCACCTTCGAAAATAACCACGTGGTCGGCATATTGTGCAACATACTCCATCTGGTGTGTAATCAACACGACCGTCATGTCACGTTCTTTTTGCAAACGCGCAAAAAGCGTCATCAACTCTTCTTGCCCAGCTGGATCTAGTCCGGCTGTAGGCTCATCAAGAATCAACAAATCTGGCTCCATTGCCAAAACACCAGCAATTGCGACACGGCGCATTTGACCGCCCGATAGTTCGAAAGGCGAACGCTCATCAAAGCGTTCAGCCATTCCCACTGTACGCAAAGCACGTTGGGCCGCTTCTTTCGCTTCGGCTTCTGACTTGCCAAAATTCTTTGGGCCGAACATCACGTCCTTCAAAACGGTTTGCTCAAACAATTGCGCTTCTGGGAATTGAAACACCAATCCCACGTGTGCACGCATTTGGTTCAGCTCCTTAGGCTTCGTCGTTGGTACAATACGTTGATCACCAATGGTAATCTCACCGGCCGTTGGAATAACCAATCCGTCTAAGTGTTGCACCATCGTCGACTTACCTGACCCAGTGTGCCCGATTACAGCTGTAAATTTTCCCTCTGGCATAGTGAAGTTAACATCATGCAAACCAGGTGTCGCGAAAGGCGTGTTCAGTTGATACGTAAAACCTACTTGGTTGAAATTGATTGCCATAGCCAATCCACCATCCCTTCAGTCGTTAGGTATGAGTCGGGAACATCAATCCCACGTTCACGCAACTTTTCCTTAAGTTGTTCTGCGAATGGCACCGCCAAACCGAATTCGCGTAACTTTTCAGCGTTGGCAAAAACGTCCTCTGGCGTACCCGTTTGCATCAAATCACCATCATTAATCACGATGACACGGTCAGCACTCGCTGCCTCTTCAATGTCGTGTGTGATTGAGATGACCGTCAATGCGTCACCAAGTTGATGCTTCAACTCATGCACCAAAGCAATCATTTCACGGCGTCCCTTTGGATCGAGCATTGCTGTCGCTTCGTCCAAAATCAAAATTTGAGGTTGGATAGCCAGTACGGATGCAATCGCCACACGTTGCTTTTGACCACCAGATAGGCGGGCTGGTTCACGATCTGCAAACTTGGCCATGCCAACCTTTTCAAGTGCTTCTGCAACACGTGGTAACATTTCTTCACGTGGAATACCGCGATTTTCCATGCCAAAGGCCACATCGTCAGCCACCGTTGCGCCGACAAATTGGTTGTCAGGATTTTGAAAGACCATTCCTACTAAGTCACGAATGGTCCACATGTTTTCTTCGTTAACTGGCGTCCCGGCAATCGTGATGTCACCTGCCGTTGGCGCCAACAGATAATTCAATAGTTTTGCTAAGGTCGACTTACCCGACCCATTATGTCCAATAATCGCAATCCATTCCCCTTGATTGATCGTTAATGAGAGGTCATTCAAGGCTGGTGTCTCGCTATTTGGATATGAGTACGTCACATGCGACAACTCGATAATTGGCGTCATGTTCACGCCCCCCTTACTTATTTTTTGCTACTTACCATAATACCAAACTCGACCTATGTTTTGTGGCGTTTGGTGCAATTTGTCGGGTACAATGGTTTTGAGAGGATTTACATATGTCAGATATCGATTTAAGTCGCTCAGCCGACTACCGTAACGTCACAGACTTTTTTAAAGGTCAATCTGATGACGAAATAAAAGCCGTCCTAGACGAACGTCGCGGCGACATGATTACCATCATGCAAAACCTAAGCCATGATTTCAACAAAGCGTCTGCCGTACGCAACAGTAATGCGTTTGGCATGCGCAAGATTATTTTCCTAAACCCCGAAAACCCTGCCATTCCTGATTCTACAGAAGGCATCAAGAAATGGGATCGTCGCGGGTCACTAGGCACCCAAAACTATGAACACATCGAACACCATCGCGTGACCGACTATCAAGCGTTATTTGATAACTTACACGCTGATGGTTATACAATTTATGCCGTCGACAATACACCTGGCTACAACCCAAAATCAGTGTACGAGGTACAATTCCCGGCAAAGTCTGCCTTCCTATTTGGTGAAGAAAAGCTTGGCTTAGCGGATGATTTAATTAACGCAGCTGATGCCATGATTTACATTCCACAATATGGTAGCGTGCGCTCAATTAACGTTAGCGTCGCCCATGGTATTATTTCCGCATTTTATGCTTCACAGCATATGTAAAAGAGAGCACGATGAAATTCATCGTGCTCTCTTTTCGTTTATTATTACTTCTTCAAGTCGTTGTAACGTGACTCGTGCTTACCGTACAAGCTACGTCCAAGCGTCTTCTCCAAGAATGGCGTTACCCAGTAGTCCAAACCGAACGTACGACCTGAACCATTCATAACGGCCAATGAAGCGAACGTCAACAAGACCATTGATGTAGTAGCTGAACCAGCAAAAATCAATACCAATCCCAACACAAAGGCAACGAAACCAGCAAGTGATGTCAAAAGACCAAAGGCAATCAACCAACCAACAACCGTAGCAATCATACCAATCGTTCCTGAAACTGATGCACCTGCAGAAATCCACAAGACACCAACAACAATACGTAGTGGCACAGTCCACAAAACGTTACCCATACGTGACGTCCAACCATAGAATGGCGTACGTCCGTTTGGCGTACGGAAGAACTCGTCCATCAAGTAGTGGAAAATGTGGTAACCACTCGTAATTTGCGCAAAGAAGTACAAGTTAATCACGTGCTTGAACATGTTGGCAAAGAAACCAGACAATGGCAAACCGTTCTTACCAAGCTTTACGCTACCAAGTTGCTCAGCGATTCCAACCGTGTAGTGTGCACCGATTGAAACAGCATAACCTTGGTAGTGACCCTTAAAGGCCTTACGTGACCCCTTACCTAACAAATCAAAGATGATGTTAGGAACGGCAGTGTTGGCAGCAGATTCTCCACCTTCAACCGTTTGTGGTGTCCAACCTGAACGTGGGTTGTCAGGAATTGTACGTGCAGGCTCTTGGTAGGCAGCTACGTCACCCACAACGTAAATGTCTTCCTCACCCTTTGCACGTGAGTAGTCATCGGCCATAAAACGACCAGCAGGGCCTTGTTCCAAGCCCCACTTTGAACCTTGCTCCTTAGCCTTGACACCGGCCGTCCAAACCAATGTTTCAGTAGGGATTTCCGTACCGTCCTTCAAAACGGCTGCGTGTTCCTTAACTTCAACAACACCGGCAGACTTACGCATGTTCACACCATGCTTGATCATGTATTGCTCACCCTTGTCAGCAAGCTTACGGTTTGTCAACATGTTCAAAATTGTTGGCGCAGCTTCAATCACGTCAATCTTAATTTCTGATTCGTCCAAGTTGTTAGCTTCAGCAAGCTCACGGCGTTGCTCAATCAATTCACCGGCCAATTCGACACCAGTAAATCCTGAACCAACAACCGCAATACGCAACTTTGCTTCGCGCTTGGCTGGATCCAACTCCATGGCACCTTCACGAATAACTTCTTCAATGTGTGCACGAAGACGAACTGCTTCTTCAAATGACCACAACGTGTAGCCGTACTCTTCAACACCTGGCGTACCAAATGTGTTAGTCGTTCCACCAGTTGCCAAGACCAACTTCTCGTAAGGAATATCTCCTTCTGAAGTCTTAACAATCTTTGCTTCCTTATCAATCGTATCAACTGTGGCGGTCACAATCTTAACGTTTGGTTGGCGCACGAACAACGTGCGCAAATCAAATTGGATGTGCTTTGGCTCAACACGCTTCGTTGCAACTTCGTGCAACTCAGTCATGTATGTAAAGAATGAGTGGCGGTCTACCAAAACAATTTGGTAATCTGTGCCCTTCAATCGCTTAGCCAACTTGCGCGCAGTAAATACGCCAGAATAACCGGCACCAACTACGACGATGTTTTTATTAGCCATATGAAAAAATCTCCTCAGTATCCCACAAAAAATGTAATTAAAAATAAATCCTCAAATAATTTTAGACCTGCAAAGTGGATTTGTAAACGAATTCACTATTTTTTTGTAAATAAAAAATCCGTTATACCAGGCACTTTACAGACATTATACCAATCAATCCCTTGTTATTCGTGCATTTATGCTCAACTATTTGTGCGAAATATAAGACTTTTAATAACTTCGTTAAGATACAAAAACGTGTCCCAAAAAATGAGACACGTCCGATTTTTTAATTATTCAACCATCATACCAGCGTAAATCTTATCGATATTCCACTTGACCATGTCGTAGTATGTGTCACCCTGAGTTCCCTTCTTTGCCAGAGAATCCGTATAAATCTTCTCGTAGATTGGCAAACCAGTTTCCTTAGCTACCTTCTCCATTGACTTAGGTGAAACAGAACTCTCAACGAATAATGACTTTACGTCTGACTCGTTAATCTTTGCCAAGACTTGCTTCATTTGTTCAGGCGTTCCTTGTGATTCAGTATTAATCTCCCAAATAAACGCCGGCTTGATGCCGTAAGCCTTTGAGAAATACTTGAAGGCACCTTCAGACGTTACCAATAAACGCTTGTTCTCTGGCACATCAGCGAACTTTCGTTGTGCTTCTTCATGTAACGCCAAGAGCTTCTTTTGATAGGCAGCTGAACGCTTTTCAAATTCAGCTGCGTGTTCAGGATCCTTTTCCTTAAGTACAGCTGTAATTGTTTGAACATACTTGATTCCGTTACTCAAATCCAACCATGCGTGCGGATCAGTTTCTTGTTCCTTGCCGGCAGCAGTTAGATACATTGGTTGCACTAACTTTGATGCCGCAAATACTTCTTTGCCATCACGCTTGTTAGCAGTTTCCGTCAACTTCGTAAACCAGCCATTTCCACCAGTTTCTAGATTCAACCCATTGTGGAAAATAACATTAGCTTCTGTTGTTGCTGTAATATCAGCCGTCTTAGGCTCGTATTCGTGTGGGTCAGTGCCACGCTTAACAATGCTGTATACCTTTACATCATCGCCACCAACTTGTTCGACCATATCTTCCAAAATCGAATTCGTTGTTACAATACGCAGTTCGCCACTTGCATCAGCTTTTTGACTATCACGTTGTGAGACGAACCAAACCAGTCCACCCGCAACAACCCCCAATGCACCTACAGTAATCGCAATCTTCTTAAACACTTTGCTTCCCCCACTTAGTTAAAAATCCTTGTTTCGGTGACACGACAAACGATACTAAAAACATAATTGCAGCCATCAACACAATTGCTGGACCAGATGCCCAATTCATTGTGTATGACAGGTACAAACCAATAACCGACGCTACAGCCCCAACTGATGCTGCGATGACCAACATCCATTGCAAACGATTAGTCCACAAGAATGCGGTCGCAGCCGGCGTAATTAACATCGCCACAATCAAGATAATCCCAACGGTTTGCAAAGCCGAAACGGTAACCAACGTTAGCACCAACATTAACCCATAATGCAGATAAGCAGTTTGTAAACCGTACGTCTTTGCAAACGTTTCATCAAACGACGTAATCAGTAGTTCCTTGTAAAAAATAACAACAAACAAGACGACTAGAACCAGGACCGCGACCGTTGACATTAGGTCACGATCTGAAACGGCCAACACATTTCCAAATAGGATGTGGTGTAAGTTGGTTGATGACTCGGCCATTGAAATTAAGATGAACCCCAGCGCAAAAAATGCCGAAAAAACGATCCCGATTGCCGTATCATTTTTCAATTTACTGTTCGCCGCAACGGCCCCAATCAACAATGCCGCAATCACCCCAAATGCGGCCGCACCAACCATCAGATTAATGCCTAACATGTAGGCAACTGCAACTCCTGGTAACACGCTGTGTGAAATGGCGTCACCCATCAACGACATCCCACGTAAAATAATGAAACTACCAATAATCCCCGACATGACGCCAACCATCACTGACGCCAACAAGGCGCTCTGCAAAAAGTTATAATGCCCCAATGCCGCTAAAAACTCTCCAATGCTGGCCATCCGCTACGCCCCCTCAGATTTATCAAATAAAATGGCACCCAAATCTGCTGAAAATGCTTGTTGAATGTTAGCTTGGTTATAAACATCAGCAACTGGGCCATGTGCAATCACCCCGTGATTCATAATCAGCAATTCATCAAAGTACTTCCCTACCTTATTCAAATCGTGGTGCACCACGATAATTGTCTTGCCGTCATCACGCCACTTCTTCAACACACGCATGATATCCTCTTCGGATTTCATGTCGATTCCAACAAACGGTTCATCTAAAATCACAACCTCTGCTTGTTGCACAATTGCTCGTGCCACGAACACACGCTGTAATTGACCACCCGACAACTCTCCAATTTGTCGATTTTTGAATTCAGTCAAATGAACTTGCGCTAAGGCCTCATCAACTAATTCACGTTCTTTCTGCCCAGGGCTTTTGAATAATCCTAACTTGCCATACGTACCCGTTAAGACCACCTCAAAAACGCTGATCGGAAACGTTAAGTCCAACGCCGCGCGCTGTTCGACGTATGCGACTTTGCGACGAGCCATCTTAATTGGTCGACCATCAATCGTCGCGCGCCCTGTACGTCGAACTAACCCAAGCGCTCCCTTAATTAAAGTTGACTTACCGGCCCCGTTTGGACCAATAATCCCTGTAATCTTGCCTGGGCTAAACGTAACAGACAAATTTTGAAAAACTGGGGTTGCTGTGTAAGTCACCGTTAAGTTATCAATATGCAACATCTTGTCCTCTCCTCATTCAATGTTGTTTAGATGCGTATATATCCCATCAACTTCACAAGATTATCCGATTAACTGGAACAAGACAATAGTTTTTCTTAGATTGAAAATTTTTAGTAATAGAATAACAATATTTTGTCATGATAAAAAGTTAACTATCAACACCCTGAACAAAGCAAAAAACGACCCTGCTTATGCAAGGTCGTTCGACTAATTATTCAGATAATCATAGGTGGTTGTCGCCAATTTTTGTACCAGGTCAATCCCCGCCTGTTCGCTCGTATTACCACTCGTTAAGACTGCAATAACGTAGTCGCTATCATGTGATTTCACGTGTCCAACTGAATTAATAATCCATCCGTTTGAGTCTTCCAGCCAACCATTTTTTAATGATACCGTTGCATCATTACCAATACCGGCACTAACACCCCAACTCTGATCCGAAGCAACATTACTCATCAAATCAGCAATATATGACTGACCTGCATCGGGCAAAACTGAGCTGTCATAAAAAATATTGCGCAATAACGTCACTTGATCGGCTGCCGTGGTTAAACTATAGCCCCAAGCAGATTCATCCATTTCAGAATTTGTCATGCCTAGTTTGGTGAACAGCTTATCCGGTGCTTTATTCCCACCCTCATCTTCTAACAGGGCCGTTGTCGCATCGTTATCACTATCTTCAATCATGGCGGTTGCCAAGTTTTTTTCATTAATCGTCATGTTCGTTTGATTATTAGTGTGTTGCGCAATCAAATTCGATAAGACAGACACCTTAATAACACTGGCAGTTTTAAACTGACTGCGTCCCGCCGTGGTATAAGAGGCCGTCACACCCGTTTGCTTATCATAGATGGCAATTGTCGCATCGGCGTCTGTAGACTGCGTATCAGTCGCCCACTTTGTTTTTAAGTCACTTGCTTCACTCGAGGTAGCCTTCTTTTCCAGTACCCCGATACTCGTTGTCACGCGCCTTATAACGCTTCTCACGGACATTGAGTTACCATCAACTGTCATGCCAATCAACGATCCGCCGATTACGATAACTGCAACCAAAAGCGATAACCAAATTTTACGTCTGCGATGGTTCCGCTTTTTATCTGACCGATTCATCGTTCTTCCTTCTCTCTACATCAAAACTGATAAAGCAGACTGAGAATGTCGGGGTAAAAACCTCCGACGTGACTAAGTCACCCTTATCAGGCGCGTCTTTGGCCTTACGCCTGACTGAAGTCAGTTTTTTTTAGACCAACAGCTGCTGTGATGACTGTAATTTTAGACCGCCAGACTTAACCTAAACTTTTACAGAGCAAAAAAAAGACGTGATACCGAAGTATCACGTCTTTTTTAAAGAAGGGCGTTAATTACTTAACAGTAACAACGGCACCAGCTTCTTCCAACTTAGCCTTCAATTCGTTAGCTTCGTCTTCTGAAACGCCTTCCTTGATAGCTGAAGGAGCGTTGTCTACCAAGTCCTTAGCTTCCTTCAAGCCCAAACCAGTTGCTTCGCGAACTGCCTTGATAACTTGAACCTTAGCTGAACCAGCTGAAGTCAACTCAACGTCAAATTCAGTCTTGGCTGCTTCGGCACCACCAGCTGCACCAGCAACTGCAACAGGGGCAGCAGCTGAAACACCAAACTCTTCTTCAATAGCTGAAACCAAGTCAGCCAAGTCCAAAATCGTAGCTTCCTTCAATGAAGCGATGATTGAATCCTTATCAAATGCCATGATAATTAATCTCCTCGTTTATTTGCCTATGCGGCGATTTTATTTGTTTGGGCAATGCCCGGGTAAACCTGCGTAATGCCAAGCGAATGCTTAGGCTTCAGCAGCTTCTTCCTTTGCGTCTGACACAGCCTTAACTGCGTATGCAAAGTTGCGAACAGGTGCTTGCAACGTTGACAACAACATTGACAACAAACCGTCGCGGTCTGGCAAAGCTGCGTACTTGTTGATATCTTCAACAGATGCAACTTGACCGTCAACAACACCACCCTTGATTTCCAAGGCTTCGATGTTATCAGCAAACTTCTTCAAAATGCGTGAAGGAGCGATTGCGTCCTCGTTAGAGAATGCAACGGCTGATGGTCCGACAAACAAGTCGTTCAAGTCAGTCAATTCAGCGGCTTCAGCAGCACGCGTCAAGATCTTGTTCTTGATAACCTTCAACTCAACGCCTTCTGAACGCAATTCTGAACGCAAGTTGTTGGCTTGTTCAACCGTCAACCCACGCACGTCAACAACAACTGCAGATGCGGCTGACTTAAACTTGTCAGCAACTTCTTCAACTTGTTGTGCCTTCAAAGCAATAGTTGCTTCACTCATGGTAATGTTCCTCCTGTTAAGATTTTGATTCGTACCAAAAGACCCCCAGTACATACTGCACCGGGGGTCAAAAGTCGCTTACGCGTTTTTCACTTCCTCGGCGGGTTATTAAGTCTTACGACACCTGCGTCTTAGGTAAATCGATTTATTACTCGAACTACTTTATCAGGTAGTCGAGGAAGTGTCAACATGAAAAGCTAACTTTGATCTAGAAAAATTCTAAATTACAAAGAAGCGATATCGATGTTAACAGCAGGTCCGAACGTTGAAGCGATTGATACGTGCTTTACGTATGCACCCTTAACAGCGGCAGGACGAGCCTTCAAGATAACGTCTGACAATGACTTGATGTTTCCAGCAAGCTTGTCGGCGTCAAATGATACCTTACCAACTGGTACAGCAACGTTTCCGTCACGGTCAGTACGGTAAGTAACCTTACCTGACTTAGCGTCAGAAACGGCCTTTGCTACGTCAAACGTAACAGTACCCGTCTTAGGGTTAGGCATCAATCCCTTAGGACCCAATGCACGTCCAACACGACCAACTTGGGCCATCATGTCAGGCGTAGCAATGGCAACGTCAAAGTCCAACCAACCGTCAGAAATGCGTTGAACCAAGTCAGCAGCACCAACTACGTCAGCAGCTTCTTCAGCTTCCTTAGCCTTATCACCTTGAGCAAAGACCACAACAGTTTGGTCCTTACCAGTACCGTTAGGCAAAACAACGGCACCACGCAATTGTTGGTCAGCTTGACGAGTATCAACGTTCAAGTTGAACGCGATTTCAACAGTTGCATCAAACTTGGCAAAGTCGATGTCCTTTACCAATTGGGCAGCTTCTTCAACAGTGTACAACTTAGCACTGTCAATCTTTTCAGCGGCTGCCAAATACTTCTTACCATACTTCTTAGCCATGGTAGCTATTCCTCCTTGCAAATGCGGTCAAACGGTCATTGACCTCCCGCTTGATCATGCTTAGTTTCCTACGCGATCCGTACGGAACTCGTTAATTAGCCTTCAACAGTGAAGCCCATTGAGCGAGCAGTACCTTCGATCATGCGAACAGCTGCATCAACATCAGCCGCGTTTAGATCTTGCATCTTAGTTTCTGCAATTTCACGTACTTGTGCTGCAGTAACCGTAGCGACCTTCTTCGTGTTAGGCTCACCAGAACCCTTTTCAACACCGGCTGCCTTCTTCAACAAAACTGCTGCTGGAGGCGTCTTAGTGATGAATTCGAATGAACGATCTTCATATACAGTAATAACTACTGGGATCAACAAACCACCTTGGTCGGCAGTGCGAGCGTTAAACTCCTTTGCGAATCCCATGATGTTAACACCAGCTTGACCCAAAGCAGGTCCAACTGGAGGTGCAGGGGTAGCCTTACCGGCTGGAATCTGCAACTTAACAATGCTTGAAACTTTCTTAGCCACGATTGTTTCCTCCTTCGTGTTTGTGGTGTAATGGCGCGTTTCGATTTACGCCTCCCACATATGCGTGTTGCCACACATACCAGATCATAATAACAAAACGCCTGACTTTTGACAAGTCAGGCGTTCACTAAATATTCTTAATTGCCGTTATTTCCCATTAAATCAATGGTTGTACATCGTTAAATGAGATTTCAGTTGGCGTTTCACGACCCAAGAAGTCAACCAAAACAGTCACTTCTTGCTTGTCGTTATCGATAGCCGTTACTTCACCTTGCATACCTGCAAATGAACCAGCAACAATCTTGACCGTCTCACCAACTTCAACGTTAAGCTCAGTTACCTTACGCTCAACGATGTTCATACGTTGCAACATGTCATCAACTTCATCAGGCAACAATGAAACTGGCTTTGAACCACCACCGTGAGAACCCAAGAAACCAGTAACACCTGGTGTGTTACGGACAACGTACCAAGCTTCATCAGTCATAATCATCTCAACCAAGGCATAACCTGGGAAATCATTTTCCTTGATGATCTTCGTCTCGCCATCCTTCTCAACTTCAACTTCTTGCTCAGGCACGATAACGCGGAAGATGTAGTCAGTCATCCCCATCGTTTCGATACGTGATTCCAAGTTGGCCTTAACCTTGTTCTCGTAACCAGCGTATGTGTGCAAAACGTACCATTGCTTATCGTATGACTCAACTGCCATGATTGCCTCCTCAGGTTATACCTGTAATTTTTGTAAATTAAAAACCCTCATGACTGAGGGTTTTATTATCTGCGTTTCGATATTTTTATTATATCGCAACCGGCTTACTTAGACAACCAAGTAACCCCTTGCTCAAATACCCAGTCAGCGCCACCAAACAAAACGGCGAAAAACAAACCAGTCATCAAAACAATTGAAGTGTCACGGACGTTTTCACTCAAAGTAGGCCAAGTAACCTTCTTCATTTCCGCAACAACACTAGCCAAAAACTTCATGTCATGTACTCCTGTATCCAGAACGGTTTAGCCGACCTGGTGCTTACATCGTCTCGCGGTGCATTGTGTGTTGTCCGCAGAACTTGCAAAACTTCATAACTTCAAGACGCTCAAGACGATTTGGCTTCTTTGTTACCATATAGTTTCGTGATCCGCAGACACTGCACGCTAAAGCGACTTTCTTTGCTGCCATAATGTGTCTCCGCTCTATCTATTTCTCATTTAATCTATTGTTAACTATACCACAATCGACAATCTCAGTCATCATGCAACTCGACGGAAAGTTTAATCTGGATGTTGCGCCGCATTAAATACCCCCAAGATTTCGAACGATGCAACATTTCAGCGCATTCTTCTACCTTATATCCTGATATCCATAACTTCAAAAATTGCCGTTCTTTTGGCGTCAATTTTGACAAGACCGCTTGCAGTGATGTTTTAATGTGTTGCTTTTCTTCGTAATAAATCACAGTGTTCTCTTCCAATCGACCACCGTTCGCGCGCTTCTCATCTTCCATTGCAACCGTCTCAAACGATGCATCGACGCGATACTCAAGTCGCCAAATTTGCTGAGCATGATGTCGCAGTGCCTTTTCGTAATAAGTCACTAATGTTGGCCAGGTAAAGAGTCTTAACGACGCCAAGGCACGATATAGCACATACTGAGCTTCTGAATACCAGTCACTCGGATTTATTCGTAAATCTTGACGCGCATATTCCCGCCAAATCAACCCATTAAATTGGCTACTAATCGTGGTCAGTGCAATTGCATCCCCATTCCGTGCATCTTTCATAATGTCTTCTATATCGTCTGGCACACGCTTCACCATCATCGAAGCCCTCCTTGCGGGTTGTCTTATCTCATAACAATGCCACAAGGAAGCAACTATTCCATGATTATGCAAAAAAGGCACCATCTCATTTCGCCGAGACAGTACCTTTATACGTGACATTTATTCTAGAGTGGGTTGCGGCTATTAAATGCTTGATAGATAAGCAAACTAGCAGCCACTGAGGCGTTCAGACTTTGAACGTGACCAACCATCGGAATCGTCAACGTCTCATCAACTGTCTTCTTCAACAATGGTGAAATTCCCTTACCTTCGTTACCGATGATAAGTGCAGTTGGCCCAGCAGCGTCCCAACGACGGTAATCCTTACCATCCATGTCCGTGCCAAAGACCCACAAACCGCGTTCTTTCAATTGTTCAACCGTTGAACCAAGTTAGTAACACGTGCAACTGGCACGTGCTCAATCGCTCCTGTTGACGTCTTAGCAACAACTGATGTCAATTGCACCGCACGACGCTTTGGAATGATGATACCGTGTACACCAGCCGCATCAGCCGTTCGCAAGATTGATCCCAAGTTGTGAGGATCTTCAATTGAATCAAGGACCAAGAAAAATGGTGCTTCGTCCTTTTCAGCTGCCTTGGCGAACAAGTCGTCAATCGTTGCATATGCATATGCGGCAATTGATAACACGACACCTTGGTGGTTTTGACCGTCCGTCAATTCATCAAGCTTAGCCTTAGGTGCATCTTGAATCACCAAACCACGCTTCTTAGCTAGCGTCATGACTTCGTTACGAATCTTGTCTGTTAAACCAGTTTGTAGCCAAACCTTGTTAATTTCCGTCTCACCCTTCAACGCTTCAACAGACGCGTGGTGTCCAAACACAAATTCAGTTTGTGCTGCAATATCCTCTTGGTCTGACTCTGGTCGTTCTGCACGCTTTGCACGTGGTTGGCGGTCACGGTCGTTAAAACGGCGGTCTGCCCCACGACGGTTATTATTGCGCTCTGGCTTACCACCACGTTCGCGCTTGTTTCGGTTATTACTTTGTTGTGCCATTTGCTCTCGTTCGTCCACTTTCTACTTGTTCATAAACCCATGCAATAATCTCATCCAAACGGGCTTGTTGGTCACTCGCTGCCAAGTAGCCAATTAGTGCCTCAAATCCAGTTGAAATACGGTACGTTACCACATCCGTGTTCTTTGCCTTCGTATGTGAATTTGCATTACGCCCACGCTTAAAGTAGGCCATCTCTTCATCTGTTAATAGGTCATCCGTTTCCATCAACGCAAACAAAGCAGCGTGCGCCTTAGCTGACACATAATTCTTTGATTCACGTTGCAAACGGGCTGGCTTGGTAATCCCTTTAGCTAATAAATGTTGACGAATGTACACTTCGTACACCGCATCCCCATAATAAGCCAAATCCAAGCCATTCAATTGCTCATAATTAATCTTCTCATTCATGCTTACTATAATAACAGAAAAACCAGGCCAATGACCTGGTTTTACTTATTATGCTTCTACAATATGACGAACAAACGGATCATCTGACAATCCTTGCTCTAAGATAATGGCTGCCCACGCCTTGGCTGAGTGAAGGCTGTGGTCCTTGAAATTACCACACTCTCGAATCGTCGTTGCGGGTACATCATCCCAAGTAATCTCATCGCGAATCTTGCGCAACACGCGGGTGAATGTTTCCGCAAGTTGTGTTGGCGTATACGTTTGCCAACTAATGACATGAAAGCCCGTACGACATCCGAATGGCGAAATATCAATAATGCCATCCAACTCATCACGAACTAGGCTCGCAAACAAGTGCTCCAACGTGTGAATACCGGCCGTCTCAATCGACGTTTCGTTCGGTTGCACCAAGCGCAAATCATAATTCGCAATGGTGCCTCCCGCTGGGCCAGATTGCGCTTCAATCAAACGCACATATGGCGCTTTAACTTGTGTGTGATCCAATGTAAAACTTTCGACTTCTGCCATGCTACTTTTCCTCCAAATAAGATACCGGCTTCTTTACTTCAACCTTTGTGCCGTGATACTGCTTCTTAATCCACTTTTGTACTGTTGGGTCACGATATAGCGCCACTAGCTTCTTGTATGTCTTGTTTTTGGCCTGTGATTCACGTGTTGCCAAAATGTTGATGTTACCAATCGTGCCTGAATTGATTGACTCATGATAGATAGAATCCTTCAATACATTCAAACCACCGGCTTGTGAAACTGAATTTGAAATCAGAACCGCCGCCACTGAGTCATCCTGCTTAACCAGCGATACCCCGGTTGTGTCATCTATTTCCTTGAACTTGAAATGATGTGGATTGTCGGCGATATCAGCCACACCTGACAAGGCTGAGAAGTTCGCCTTCAACTTAACCAAAACCGCGTTAGCAAGCAAGCGTAGGCCACGCGCTGCGTTAGCGTTATCACGCGCAATCGCAATTGTGCTGCCATCTGGAATGTCGCTCACCTTGTGATAGTCCTTTGAATAAACACCCATCGGCTCAATATAAGTCGTGCCCAACACAGCTAGCTTCTCCGTATCGGTCTGCTTATTAAACGCATGGAAATAGTCGTATGACTGGAAGGCATTCACGTCGACTTCACCCGAAGCCGTCGCCTTATTCAAGGTTCCCCCATCCGTGAATTCTTTCACCTTAATTTGCACATGCGCCTTTTTTGCTGCTGATGAATCCGCAATATGTCGCCAAATTTCAGCATCCCCTGTCACCGATCCAACCGTTACTTTTTTAACTGTCGCCGCCTGAATTGACGTCGTTGTCGCTAACAAAGTTCCAGTCACGACAACCCCAGCAATCACAATTCCCACTCTCTTAACCATTTCGCCTACCCCCAAACTTCATCCGCAATGTGCTTGATGAATGATAACTTCGTCCACTCTTCTTGTTCCGTCAACGCGTTTCCCTCTTCCGTTGAGGCAAAGCCACACTGCGTCGATAGTGCTAAGTTTTCTAGTGGCACTAACTTCGCTGCCACGGCGATGCGATTCTTAATTGCCTCGGCCGACTCAAGCTTAGGAGACTTACTTGTCACCAAGCCCAACACAATCGTGACGTCTTCGCGACCTTGCCAGATTTCAGGCAACGGCTCAAAGTCACCTGAGCGGGCATCATCGTACTCCAAGAAGTAGGTGTCATAATGCAATTGGCCAAGGTACTTTGCTACTGGCGCATAACCACCTTCGAATAGATACGTTGACTTGAAGTTACCTCGGCAAATGTGCGTTGAGATTTTAAAATCTTCTGGCAAGCCATCCAACGACTTGTTAATGACGTAAACGCTGTCTGTCGCAATCTTTTCATACTTAGCACGCTCAGCCGAATCATTCTTAAACTCGTTCAACTTGCTAATCAAGAAGGCCCAGGTCGTATCATCTAGTTGGACATAACGACTACCTAAATCGTAATAGTGTTGCAAGGTATCGTGGTACGCTTGCGCCAAATCATCCAAGTAAGCTTCCCATGTGTCATAAAACTCTAAGGCCCGGTCTGAACGACCATCGCGGAAGAGCAACGTTGGCGCTGGAATCGTTGACTTAGGTTCAGTCCCTTCTGGCGCAACTGACTTCAGGTAGGCGAAGTCTTCAAAGAATGGGTGTTCTGGGTTAAAAGCAATCTTGCCAGTCAATTGGACGTTATCCGTTCGCGTTTTTTCGCCGTGGAATTTGTATAAATCTTCCTGTGTGTAGCGCTCAACACCGGTAAGGCCCCACAAAAAGTCGAGGTGCCACCATGAACGAGCAAACTCACCATCCGTGACATCCTGCAGTCCGACTTCATGTTGGTGAACCACCAAGTCATGAATTTCGTCATGTTGCACTTGAATAAGCGTTTCGTGGTCGATTGTCCCAGCTGCATAATCTGCGCGAGCTTGCTTCAATGCTGCTGGACGTAGATATGATCCAACTTGGTCAAAGTGATAACGTACCTTAGTTTCTACTGTCATAATGTTTAATCTCCTGTTGTTTAAAACTCAATCTGTCGTAACTGTCATTTTGTCTGGCCCACCGCCAGTTCCAAAAATCACATTCGACTTTGACCAAGCCCCTCACCAACAAAAAGACATCGGTGAGCGGTGACACATAGATATTGCATCGTCCCTTCCTCACTTTCTTCAACTATCCGTAAACAAAAAAACGTCCCGCAGCTACTACAGCTGCGGGACGTTTTCACGTGTTACCACCCGGGTTCAATGGTCCACAAAAATAGGAACCATCCTCTTTCAGTACGGTCGTATACCGACGATACCTAAGCGCGATAACGGGCGCACCCGAGTGACGCTAACACTTTGCTCACGTCATTAAGACTCCAAGACCATTTTCCAATTCGCGCGTCCGTTAATTCACACCAACCATTAACTCTCTGGGCGACGCTTGAAAAGTACTTATCTCTTCCTAGTCGATGTTTGTATCTTAAAACTAAAATTAGAAAACGTCAATAGTTTTATTAAAAATAAATTAGAGAAATTCCATACCGCCATCAACCATGATAGATTGACCAGTAATATACGCGGCTGCTGGTGACGCAAACCAAGCCACAACTTCGGCAACATCTGCCGGAGTCGCTTCTCGTCCCAAGGCAATTTCAGTTAAAACGTTTGCTTGTTGTTCAGGCACCGTCACCTGCTTAATCGCCGCCGTTCGCTCATCAATCGCATCCCGCAATGGCGTGCGTACTACGCCGGGGTTATAGGCGTTAACTGTAATTTGATCCGCCGCTAATTCCTTAGCAGCCGATTGTGTTAAGCCACGAATACCAAACTTTGATGCCGAATAGGCGCTTTGTAACGCTGATGCCTCCACACCAGCCAGCGAGGCAGCGTTCACAATGCGCCCACCATGTCCTTGTTGCTTAAAGCGCGTCGCCGCGGCTTAAATCCCCCAGTAAGTGCCCTTTAGATTCACATCAAGAATCCGTTCAACATCAACCGGATCAGCATCAACAAACGCATCAATCACTGCAATCCCGGCATTATTCACATACACAGCCAACTCACCTAAGTCAGAAACTGCCTGGTCAACCAGTTGGAACACCTCATCCCGGTGCGCCACATCAACCTGATAAAACTTAGCTTCATAGCCTTCCTCAACCAGTGCGTGGGCAACTTCTTCTCCAGTAACGGTATTGATGTCCGCAACACCAATCGCAAAACCATCTTTTGCCAATCGGAAGGCGATACTTTCACCAATTCCTTGACCAGCACCTGTTACAATCGCCAATTTCGTCATAATAAATCCCCCCCTCTTCATGCGTACACAATAACCCTACCCACGCAAAAGTTCAATAGTTTTATTAAAAAACAATTAGAGAAACAGCGTCAAAAAAACAGCCGCCTAGCATAGAGCCAAGCGACTGTTCGAAAAACTATTAATTATGCACGACGCCAGCGTGTTCCTTGTGGCGTATCTTCTAGGATAATGCCACGAGCCGCCAACTCGTCACGAATTTCATCTGAACGAGCAAAGTTTGACGTCTCACGGGCAGCATCACGTTCCTTGATCAATGCATCAACATCTGCATCCAACAAAGGCGCTTGCTCCAAACCATCAACACCGAACACGTTCATCAAGTCCTTGATTTGCTTCAAGACAAAGTTGACCGTGTCAGTCTTTACTTCTTCAGCTTGTGAGTACAAGTTTGCCAATTCAATCAACTCGTAAACCGCCGTCATAGCGTTTTGTGCGTTGAAGTCATCGTCCATGGCCTCGACAAAAGCATCAACCTTTTCTTGTGCCTTTGCTTCGATATCTGCATCTGCACCTTCAACTGCTGATCCCAAACGGAATTGCAAGTTGCGGTAACCAGTACGGATACGCTCCAAGTTACGGGCAGCCAAGTCCATGTTCTTTTGTGAGTATGCAATTGGACGACGGTATTGCGTCGTTGCCATGAAGAAACGCAAAACCATTGGATCATCGATTTGTTGCAACAATTCGTGAACAGTCGTGAAGTTACCCAATGACTTTGACATCTTTTCGTTTTCGTCACCAACCGTAACGAACCCGTTGTGCAACCACTTCTCAACGAACTTCTCACCAGTGTGAGCTTCAGTTTGTGCAATTTCGTTCGTGTGGTGTGGGAAAGCCAAGTCAATTCCACCACCGTGGATATCCAAGTGGTTTCCCAAGTACTTCGTTGACATCACTGAGCACTCGATGTGCCATCCAGGACGTCCCTTACCCCAAGGTGAGTTCCAAGCAATGGCACCATCGCCGTTCTCACCCTTCCAGACAGCAAAGTCCATTGGGTCTTCCTTACGTGCCAATTCGCCGTCATCCAAACGACCAGCAGCGTTAGATTCCATCTCAGCCAAATCTTGGTGAGCCAAAATTCCGTAACCCTTGAACTTCTTAGCACGGAAGTAAACGTCACCTTCAGACTCGTAAGCATAGCCCTTCTTAATCAAGTCCTCAACGAACTCGATAATCTCAGGAATGTGCTCAGTTGCACGAGGGCGAACAGTTGCAGGCTTGATATTCAATGGTGCTGTATCTTCGTTGAAGGCATCGATGTACTTGTCGGCCAATTCAGGAACCGTAATTCCTTGCTCAGCGGCGGCAGCAATCATCTTGTCATCGACGTCAGTGAAGTTAGAAACATAGTTAACTTCGTATCCGCGGTACTCGAAGTAGCGACGGATGGTGTCAAATGCAATCGCAGAACGTGCGTTACCGATGTGGATGTAGTTGTAGACAGTGGGTCCGCAAACGTACATGTTGATCGTCTTCTCGTTGATGGGCTTGAAATCTTCCTTTTGCAAGCTCATCGTGTTGAACGTCTTCATCATTGTGATTTACCCCTTTTAGTTTGTATAAGCCAATGGTAACATGACGGCAAAAAATCCCTAAACAATATGCTTACAATTAGGTGAACAGTGGGTAATTGAATTATCATATTCTCCTAATGTATCACACTTATTTTAGCATAGTAAGTCAAGTTTTTTGCGGTATTTTTTGATACATCAACAGTATCCTAGAAAACGGATGAAATAGCGCCATGACGCACATAAACGTGGTAACACAATGAGCAAAATCGAACGATAATCCGGCCAACCAATAACTCCAAATTGCGGGCCAATTAAATCTACCAAATAAGAATGGCGCTTGCAAAATTGTCGTCCAAAAACCGTAAGTCAAACAGAAGCCTAGGCCAACAATCAATGCCATGCTTTTTTCATCAGCAACATGCCGACTACCACTGGTAATCAATACCAAACCGGCATACAAAATCAGTTGCACCATCACCACCGGGTGCATCCCCAACAACAATCCAGTTAAAATCACGGCTAGACTTGTTGCCGGCAAGGCGATGCGCCAGCCAAAATACCAAGCAACAAGAATGACCAAAGCCGTGAACGGGGTCACGTTTGGCCATGGATGCACGAACAGGCGCGCGACAACCATCACGGCCGTCAACACGCCTGTCATCGCCACCCAATGTAGCGTTTTTGTCATTAGAACTGCTTCAACTCAAAGGTAATACGATCGCCGGAATGCAACTTCAAATCAGCGGGCGCTTCACTGGTTTGCTTTCCATTTACCGTATAAACCCAGTATTGGTTCTTCACTTGATTTTGGGCACGACCATCAATTTCAGTGATAAACCCATCGGCCGTCACCGACATCTTTGGCTCACGCTTCTCGTTTTGAGCCAAATCCAAAAGCGTTTCGCCCTTTTTTAACGTCACTTTGAACGTCTTCTCTTTATCATCATGCTTAACAACCATTGTCACATGACGTTCTGTCTTTGCTTGCGTTGTTTGGGCATCTGTTCGACTTTGCCAATGTTGCATGCCAAACAGTGTCGCACCAATAATCAAAACTAGCGCAATCAACAACATCAAAACTTTATTAATCACTCGCATCTCTCTGCTCCTGCGTTACTTAATTGGGCATGCACCCGTCTCACAATCACTTGAATCAACCAAGTCCATCAACTTATCTTCACTGTGTAGCGCTTCGTAAACCGCTTGCACATCACCGAATACTGATACTGAACGTTCAGCATAATCTTCCGCTGAAATTGGCTCCTTTGGCGCTTGCGCAAAGCCGTGCCCTGAGTAAGGTAACATTGACGTTGACTTAATTTGTGGGGCGTATTGGCGCAACATCTTGGCCAACAGTGGCTTCTCATCCTCTTGGAACGTAATCGTGCAGCTAACTGAATTGTCAGCCCAGTACTTTTGCAAGAAGGCTTGGTTCGCCAATTGCTCGGCAACACTAACTTCACCCGCTGACTTAAAGCCAGGATAATCAGCTGAAGCAGCCTTAACTGGGAACTCCACAACCATTGTGTTTTCTGAGTATACATCTGGCTCGATGTGGTAACGAGCTGCTTGCAACGCCTTCAACAACGGATCCGTATCTTGGAAACGAATGCGTTGAATCAAGTGGTCAGCGTAGTTAAAGTGCATCCCTTCTGAAACACCCGTCAACTTTGAAACCGTACCTGATGGCTTAACCGTTGTGCACTTCACTGATGGGTTGCAGTGCAACGTTGCTGAGTATTGTGCATCAGCTTCCTTAACCGCTTGGTACAAACGGTCAACTTCATTAATCAACTCTTGGTTGTAGATTGGCGTGTCCCCATCCCAGCCCGTCACAACAGGGGCACCGAATGACGTCAAAACCCAATCTTGGATACCTGACAAAGACACCCCGATACGTCGGTTCTCGTTAATGATTTGACGTGAAATCTCCCAATCATATGGGCTAAATGTCACACGCTTTGCAAAGCGGGCTCCCAATGCAACGATACGGGCAGGATCAAAACCTTGTTCCATCGCAACGTTCGGGAATACCTCAAACAAATTGCAGGCTTCACCATTAGCCAAAGAAATCTCACCACATGGGTTCGTTCCTTCAACATCTGCATCAATGCCTGGTTGCTCATCTGCCAAACGGCCGTAGTTACGCAACAAATCCAAGTTAACAACCCCAGGCTCACCATTTTCAGCAATGGCTGCGGCGATGTCATCGTATTCAGCTGTGTCATCAGCCGTTACGAAAACAGAATTGTTAGATGCCCAACGGTGGTGGTAGAGCTTTTCTTTGTCTTGCTTCATCGCAACGAAGGCCGCATCATCGGCATCCCCAAGCGCGATTTCTGCAGAACGACGCACACCACCAGAAACAACTGTCTTACCAATCAAGTTGGCGATGTCCGTGCAGTCAACTGATGACAAGTGCTCACCCAACGTGTCGTTCAACAAGTCGTTCACATCTTGAATCAATTCAATCAACGGCGCTGGACCAGAAGCAACACCACCAAAGCCCTTGATCTTAGCCCCCTTAGCACGGATAGCTGAAATATCATAAACCACCGCGCGCTTCATATCTTGACGGAAGTGGCGATCAATCAAATCAGCCGTCATCAATACCCAACCTTCACGCGTATCAGGCACTGTCACAACATCGGCGTCCCCAACCATAATTTCAGTTGCGTTATCAGCACCAGCAATACGAGCCTCTTCATAAGCATCAGCTTCAGGGTTGATCACGATAGTTGCATCAACTGTTTGGGCAACTGCCGGCATTTGCGCGACGTTCTTTTGTGTCACAGAAACACCAACACCGCCACCCTTCATCAATTGGTCGAACAAGAAAGCAAATGGCATTGAGGCCATGATTTCTTGCTTATCTGCATATGGTGGCACGATGTGACTCTCACCGTATGCTTGTGGGCGCATTGCCACAAACCAGCAGTTGTTCAACGCATCCCCGTGCGCCTCTTGATACGGCGTACCTGAGATCCACAAGTTACGACCAGATGGCGTTGCAGACAATGAGTAAATCGCACGGAACAACTCTTCGGCTTCGATTTGTAGCGCATCAATATCCGCAACTGATGCTGTCCCTTCTTGCAAACGTGGATCCAAGTTGATGTTTCCTTCGATTACACGCTTAACCGTCTCATGCCATTCTTCCGTACGGCCCGCTGCATCATTCCAACGTGCATACGTACGCTTGTAGGTTACCCAGCCCAACGTTCCCCAGTGTGGCTTAATGTTCGCAATTGTTTCGGCAACAAACGCGTCTGATAACTTAATAGACCCCATTTCCAATACCCCTTTTCAGTAACAATTCGTTAGTATACGAACGTTTCCAATTGTTTGTTGTGTTTATTATCGGAAAAATAAATACAAACGTCAAATGAATATTTATTCCTAACTATTAGTGAATGACGATTAAAAAACACTGATATGGTATTGTTTAATTAATTTATATACAAATTTTTGGTCGTAAATTTATTCCTATACATTCGTAACCAACAACCTAACGTTCTGTTACATTAGGGTTTTATCATTTTAACGATTGTCAAAATATACACAATACATTTTTATTACAAAAAAGACCTGTTTCCCAGCAGGAAACAGGTCTCAATTCGTATAACGTTTTACTTCCACCACTCATCGAAAACAGTGACTGGTGATTGGCGCTTGTGCTCAGTTGTCGTAAACAACTTCTCGATTTGGATGGCATCCTTTTCAGCGACATCCTTACCTTCTAGGTAGTCATCGATTGCATCGTAAGTAACACCCAAAGCTACTTCGTCAGGCAACGCTGGACGGTCTTCTTCCAAATCAGCCGTTGGCGTCTTTTGGTACAAGTGTTCAGGCGCACCCAAGTAAGCCAATATTTGACGTCCTTGGCGCTTGTTCAAACGGTACAATGGCGTGATATCAGCCGCACCATCACCAAACTTTGTGTAGAAACCAGCCAACGCTTCAGCTGCGTGGTCAGTTCCAACAACAACACCATGCATAGCTCCAGCAACACCGTATTGCGCGATCATACGCTCACGGGCCTTGATGTTACCCTTGTTAAAGTCTGACACCGTAACACCTGCTGCTTCAAGTTGCTTGACCACACCTTGAACAGAGTCTTCGATGTTTACACGAATTGTTTGGTCAGCTTGTTGCCAAGCAATTGAATCCAAGGCATCTTGCTCATCAGCTTGGGCGTTGTATGGCAAACGCATGGCTACAAACTTGTAGTCCGCATCCCCAGTCTCAGCACGCAACTCTTCAGCTGCGGTTTGTGACATCTTACCAGCAAGCGTTAAATCTTGACCACCTGAAATTCCCAAAACCAGCGTCTTCATCCCAGTTTTCTTAAGGTAAGCCTTCAACAATTCCACTGAACGACGGAATTCCGTTTCAGGGTCAATGGTTGCTTGGACACCCAACGTATCAATAATCTTCTTTTGCAAATCACGCATGATGACGCTCCTAATTCTCTTCGTATTCTTTTGCGACTTCAGAGACGTATTCACGGAGCTCCTTAATCAAATTCATCTTGTGATCCCAAGCGGCTTGTGACAAGTCGACTGGGTATTCTTGTGGGTTCAAATCACGACGGTACTCAGACCATAGTGATTCGATGTGCTCAGCTGTGTAATCACGAATATCATTCAAAGCTGGCAAGTCATAGACCAGTTCACCATCCACAAACACATCTTGCAAGATTGGACGGGCTGTATAATCAACAACCGTCTTATTCAAGTAAGGATAGTTTGGGTGGAACATGTACAAACCATCTGGCAACTCACGTGGATCTTCATCCCAAAGAGCCACGTAATCGCCTTGTGACTTTCCGTCTGAGTTACGCGTAATGCGCCAAACTTGCTTCTTACCAGGATTTGAAATCTTTTCAGCCGTTCCTGAAATCTTGATGGTATCCACCATTTCACCGTTTTCGTTTTCGACTGAAACAACCTTATAAACACCGCCCAATGCAGGTTGGTCATAAGCCGTAATCAACTTTGTCCCGATACCCCAAGTGTCAATCTTAGCCCCTTGCAGCTTCAAACTCGTAATTGTTTCTTCGTCCAGGTCGTTAGATGCCACAATCTTGGCATCTGGGAAGCCGGCTTCATCAAGCATCTTGCGGACACCCTTTGAAACGTAAGCCAAGTCACCCGAATCAATGCGGACCCCGATAAAGTTAATCTTGTCGCCCATTTCCTTGGCAACACGGATTGCTGATGGCACACCTGAACGCAATGTATCATACGTATCCACTAGGAATACGACGTCCTTGTGCGTCTCGGCATATGCCTTAAAGGCCTCGTAATCATTACGGTAAACTTGCACCAAACTGTGGGCATGCGTACCAGAGATTGGAATACCAAATAGCTTACCGGCACGCACGTTTGACGTTGCGTTAAAGCCACCGATATAAGCAGCACGTGTTCCCCATAGGGCCGCGTCCATTTCTTGGGCACGACGAGTTCCGAATTCCATCAGCGTTTGATCACCAACAACCGAACGGATACGAGAGGCCTTCGTGGCAATCAACGTTTGGTAGTTAACGATGTTCAATAGTGGCGTTTCCACAAGTTGCGCATCAAAAACGCTTCCCTCAACTTGCAAGATTGGCTCATTGTGAAGACAACTTCACCTTCGCGTGGTGCACGAACCGTCGCCTTAAAACGCCAATCCTTCAGGTAGTCCATGAAGTCTTCATCAAACTCACCTGTTTCACGTAGGTATGCGATGTCACTTTCTGAAAAATGAAGTCCCTTCAAGTATTCAACCAAACGCTCCAGTCCGGCGAAAACCGCGTAACCATTTTTAAAAGGCATCTTGCGGAAGTACATTTCGTAAACTGCCTTGCGTTCATGAATGCCCTTCTTAAAATACGTTTGCATCATTGATAGTTGGTAAGCATCTGTGTGCAATGCCAAACTGTCATCCGGAAATGCCATTGTCATGACGTTCGTCTCCCTAACTTTCGTAAGTATATATGCCCTATATTTTACCACAATTCACGTCCCTAAACGCCAGCACACTTTTTTAGCACTGCTCGAAAGTAAGTTGTATACTGATATTTGGAATTATTTAATTTTAATATGTAGAAAGCTGGTGAATTTGTTCATGGCAGAACAAAAGTTTCCTTATAAGGAGTCTCTCCGTGTAGGTATGTTGCTAGCCGGTACAGCCGGTTACATCGACTCATATACCTTCGCCTTTCACGATAACCGCTTTGCAAGTTTCCAAAGTGGTAACCTATTGCAACTTGGTATTAACGTTGCGTCTGGTAAGTGGCATGCAGCTAGTTTGTTTTTCTGGCCAGTTATTGCCTTCTTCGTCGGCGCAATTTTGAACCAAATCATCAAGAAGGCTTCATTCAAGAATGAAGTGCAATGGGAAGAACGTTCAGTCTTCATCGAGTTGCTTGGCGTTCTATTCGTCGCCTTCCTTGAGCTAGCCCGCGTGAACTCATTGATTGTACTAAGTGTCTTGGCAATCTTCATGGCCATGCAAGCGGATACCTTCAGCAAGTTGCGTGGTATGCCTTACGCAACGGTTTTGAGTACTGGTAACTTGAAGACGTTCGGTGCCACATTGGCAAATGGCTTCTTGAATCACGATAAGTCACAATTCGTGAAAACGCGTAACGTTGGTTTGGTTATCGCCTCATTTTTGGGGGCAGCAATCATTGCCCACTTCCTTGGTTTGATGATTGGTGACTACACATTATTCGGTGCGCCAATCCTATTGGCCTTCGTTTGGTTCTTCGTTCGTCAAGACCGTTTGGAAACAAAGTAACTTTTCCTGTTGACACGTTTCTCAGAATCAGTTAATATACAAATCAAGCATTTTATAAGTTTTAAACAAGTTGAGCAGGAAAGTAAGTTACCTGAAGCATCAAAGAGAGACAACGTTCGGTGTGAGTTGTTATGTGGATTGTATCTGAAAATGGCCTGTGATTGGCGTTGGTGAGCAGCAAGTCTGTAAGCTGGCGACGGATTGGTCTACGTTACAAGACACACGAATTGGCAAAGCATCATCTCGCTCACTGCCCGCTCGTTGTTAAGGTCTGGAGTGGCAACGCTCCAGATGAAGTAGAATGGTAACACGAAGACTCGTTTCTATTTGATCATCAATTTATTTGAATGGTCACATGGAAACGAGTTTTTTCTTTTTCTACTCACCTGTTTGAGACTTACACATTATTGAAATGGGACATGAACTTTAATTATTTGGGAGATTTATTTATGAACAAGGTATTTAAGACTGGTGTTGCGGTAGCTGCCGCAGCGTTGACTGCATCTGTTGTTTTGCCTGCTACAGCTGTTTCAGCTGATTTCAAAGACTGTGACGGTTGGTATCGTCGGAACGTCTGACAAGGGCGTTTGGGAAGAAGTTGCTAAGACAGCTAAGAAGAAGTACGGCATCACAATTAAGACAAAGGTCTTCACGGACTACAACCAACCTAACAAGGCTGTTGCTGATGGTTCATTGGACTTGAACTCATTCCAACACTACTACTTCTTGGAAAACTGGAACAAGTCAAACAAAAACTCAGTTAAGGCAATTGGTAAGACTTTCATCACACCAATCCGTTTGTACTCAGAAAAGTACAAGTCAGTGAAGAAGTTCAAGAAGGGTGACGCAATCGCCGTTCCTAACGACGCAACTAACGAAGCGCGTGCATTGACGTTGTTGCAATCAGCTGGTTTGATTACCTTGAAGAAGGGCGTTGATATGCCAACGGTCAAGGATATCAAGACGAACAAGTTGGACTTGGACATCAAGGAAGTGGCCGCTGACCAAACACCTTCATCATTGAAGTCAGTTGATGGTGCGGTTATCAACACGAACTACGCGCAACAAGCGAAGTTGAAGTTGAGCTCAGCTATCTACGTTGAGCCGGTTAACAAGGATTCAAAGAAGTGGATCAACGTCATCGCAGCTTCTAAGAAGAACGCTAACAAGAAGATCTACAAGCAAGTTGTTAAGGCTTACCAAACAAAGGCCACTAAGAACTACTTGAAGAAGACTTGGGGTCAAGCTGAAATTCCAGCATGGGACATCACATTGAAGTAATCAACTTCACCCCCCACCGCTTTCACGAGCGGTGATACATATTGAGATTAATAAGGAGAGATTTTAATGGCTGTTATTCAACTAACTGATGTCAACGTGACATTTAAGCAAAAGAATCGAGAAATTGTGGCGGTTCAAAACGAATCAATCACAATTGAAAAAGGTGATATCTACGGAATTGTTGGTTATTCTGGGGCTGGTAAGTCAACGCTAGTGCGTACGATTAACTTGTTACAACGCCCTACTTCAGGTTCTGTTTTGGTGAACGGAACTGAAATGACGACGTTGACGCCAGCACAATTGCGTGATGAGCGTAAGAAGATTGGGATGATTTTCCAACACTTCAACTTAATGAGCGAATTGACAGTATTCGGTAACGTTGCCCAACCATTGAAGCACTCTGACCTATCAAAGGCTGAGAAGGCCGCTAAGGTTAATGAATTGCTTGAGTTGGTTGGTTTGGCTGACCGCGCTGAGAACTACCCTTCTCAACTTTCTGGTGGTCAAAAGCAACGTGTTGCCATCGCACGTGCCTTGGCTAACGACCCTGAAATTTTAATTTCTGACGAAGCAACCTCAGCTTTGGATCCTAAGACGACCAACCAAATTTTGGCGTTGTTGAAGCAATTGAACCAAGAACTTGGTTTGACCATCGTTTTGATCACGCACGAAATGCAGGCCGTTAAGGAAGCTGCTAACAAGGTTGCTGTGATGGAAAATGGTGCCATTATCGAACGCGGTTCATTGCTTGAAATCTTCACGAACCCACAAAAGCAATTGACGAAGGACTTCATTAACACGGCCACGAACCGTGACGAAGCGCTTGAAAAGGTTAATGAGCTTTTGGCTGAGCAACCATTGTCAGCTGATGAAGAGCTTTTGCAAATCGATTACGTTGGTGCTGATACGGCACAACCATTGCTATCAACGATTTACGCCGACTACGGTGTCACAACAAACTTGTTGTACTCAAACATGGAGATCTTGACGAAGACGCCGGTTGGCTTGGCCATCGCTATCTTCAAGGGAACTGATTCACAACGTGCGACAGCTAAGGCAAGCTTTGCTGATCACGGTGTTAAGATTGTCGAACTTGCTAAGGGAGGACAAAACTAATGATTCACTGGATTGAAACGACATTTCCAAATGTTTATCAACTTGGCTGGAGTGGTGACTACGGCTGGGGAATTGCCATCTGGCAAACTATTTACATGACCATCGGTTCAGCCTTCTTCGGTGGCTTGCTTGGGCTTGCTTTCGGAACTGGTTTGGTTCTAACGACTGAAAACGGTATTACGCCGAACCGTACCGTATTCCAAATCTTGGATAAGGTCGTCTCTGTCGGCCGTGCCATTCCATTTATCATCATGGTGGTGGCCTTTTCACCTTTGACGCAATTAATCGTTGGTACCACAATCGGTACGACGGCCGCCCTTGTACCATTGTCATTGGGTGTCTTCCCATTCTACGCTCGCCAAGTGCAAGTCGCTTTGTTGGGTGTTGATGCTGGTAAGGTTGAAGCCGCTCGCTCATTCGGTGCCACGAACTGGGACATCATTACTGACGTTTACCTACGCGAAGGTCGTTCAGAATTGATTCGTGTCTCAACGGTTACATTGATTAGCTTGGTTGGTTTGACAGCCATGGCTGGTGCTATCGGTGCCGGTGGACTTGGAACAACTGCTATCGTGACTGGTTACCAACGTTTCCAAAACGACGTTATGTGGTTGGCAACCATCATCATCTTGCTCCTTATCGTGTTGATCCAATTCGTTGGTGACTTCTTCGCTAAGCGTGCACATCACGGATAATATGAACTTAGCCTGGCTTCATTCATTGAGGCCAGGCTTTTTTCGTGTAATATTGTCCCTTCTACATGTACAATAAGTGAAGTTAAATCCGTAAAGAAAGGTGGCTCATATTTTGAAATTCATCGCATTTTTAAAGTGGCTCGTCTGGCTCATCCTTGGTTTTTTCATTAGTGGTTTGATTGATATTTTGATCGACAAAAGCAATCTCATGACCAAGCTATTTGGCAACCTCGGTACAACAATCGGGGCACAAATTAACGACATCTGGTGGTTCCTACCACTTATCCTGTTAAATATGATTTTGTTCCACTACGCCATCGGCTGGTGGGGTACCAAAGCTGCCCTAGCCTGGTTACTCTTATTGCCATACTTGTTCTACGCGGTTATCAGCACCATCGCCCAGGGGATTACCTGGAATACAACAGCCGTCGTTTATCTGATTGGCGCTTTGGTAGTTGGGTTGACTGAGGAATACATCTTCCGGGGTGCTTTGTTTGCAGCTTTCAGTAAAGCTGGCGTTGGTGATACAGCACTTATCGTCGTCTCAGCCGTCATCTTCGCCGCATTCCACATGGTAAATGGTCTTGCAGGTGGCAACTTAATCGCCCTAGTATTCCAAGTACTATTTACATTTGGACTAGGTATTTTCCTCGGGGTCATCTATCTAAAGACAAAGGCGCTACTACCAATTGCATTCGCACACGGTTTCTACGACTTTTCAGTCCTAGCACCAGGTCATGCCTTGTTTAACATGGGTGGTATTACCAACATTCTTATTTTAACAATTGCACTTATTATTCTCGGGGTTGTTTACCAGAAGAAATTTGCATAACAAAAGGCAGCTCAACCGAGCTGCCTTTTCGTTTACTTTTGATTTGTGTTTAGAAGCTGTCCAGCGACCTTTAGTTCACCAAGAGCATCAATAGCTGTATTCGGTACGATAACCGTGTTAGCAGGGCTCTTAGCAACGTCTCTGAACGCGTCAATGTTTTGAGCGACCAAGTAATTTGCATCAACCGTACTCAAAATATCATTTGCCTTTTGGATACGATATGCCTCAGCATCTGCCGCCAAACGTACAGCCTTGGCATTAGCTTCAGCTGTTGAAACCAAGGCATCGTTCTGCGCCTTCGTCGTCAGCTCGATTGAACGCGCCTCACCTTCGGCACGCGCAATCGCGGCTTCACGTTCACGCGTGGCATTGATTTGCTTATTCATTGAATTCTTGAATTTCAGGCGTTGGTTGAATGGTATCAATATTAATACGATCAACATTAACACCATAAGCATCCGTAATTGAACCAAGTTCCTTGCTTAGCGCTGCGTTAATACGCTCTGTGCCATTCAAGACTTCCTTCAAATCCATCGTACCAATAATGCCTCGCAAATGTGCACGTGATTGTTGCACCATCGACTTTACTGAGTCCGCGTTCTCAAACGTAAACTTGTATGGATCCGTTACGTGATAGTTCAATGACAATGAAATAATAACTTCAGCGTTATCACGTGAGATGACACTTTGCTCGCTCAGACGCAAGGGTACTTGGGCCAAGTCAACACGATCAACGCGCGTGATGAATGGCATCACAACGTGCAAACCAGGCTGAATTTGACGTTGATACTTACCAAGCACTGATACCATACCCACCATGTTCTGTGGAATGATGCGAATACCAGTAAACACCACAAACGCCAATATAATCAGCAACAATACGATTAACACACTAAATAAGATCATCATTATCCCCCATTTCAACCAACATAACCTTATTACCTATTACATCATCAATTATAACAGTATCGCCCATACTAAACTTAGACGGATTGTTCACTTGATAATAAATACCGTTTATTTTTAGCATACCATCCGTATAATTATCATCTGACAAGGTAATAATTTCTTGCTTAAGGCGATTATCGAAATTATAAGCCATGTTAGTTATTACGCTGCAACTTCTCAAGCGCGACTGTGCCTTCTGAAACACCTGTTACGCGAACAGAATCACCAATCTGTAACCCATCAAAACAACGGTATGGATAACGTTGTCCCTTAATCCAAACCTTGTCAGACGTCAAACTCCCCGGCGTCAAATGGAATGTCATATTTAAAATGTTATCATCCGTATGTGCGTTCATAATATATTCCCCCTTTAATATCACTAAGTTTACATACATTATAGACACATCACTCACCAAGGTAAACAAAAAGCCTTTATATCGGACCAGCCGACATAAAGGCAAAAGTATACAAAAAAACCTCACACATTACTGGTGCGACACAAGTGCCATTCAACCTAGACTTGGCTTAAAGCCACCATCGTAGCGGTTTATACCATGTAACATGAGAGATTTCATTGTTTTATTAATTAACCAATGAAATTAGTCAACCAATTCCAAGATAACCATTGGTGCAGCGTCTCCACGACGTTGTACCGTCTTCAAGATACGAGTGTAACCACCCGCACGGCCCTCAAAGCGAGGTGCAACATCGTTGAACAAGTGTTGCAAAGCCGTTTCTACCTTAACCTTGTTATCTTCAGTCGTTTGTACGTCTGCAACAACGTTACGTACGAAAGCAGCGGCCTTACGGCGTGAAGCCAAGTCACCACGCTTACCCAACGTAATCATCTTCTCTGCAGTACGACGAACTTCCTTAGCGCGGGCTTCTGTCGTTTGAATGCGACCGTTGATCAACAAAGCAGTCGTCAAATCACGCAACATAGCCTTACGTTGTGAGCTAGTACGTCCCAACTTGCGGTATCCCATGAGTATGTCCTCCTTTACTTGGAATTCTATCGTTTAATCTAATCTTCCTTGTGGAACCCTAAACCGAGCACTGCCAGCTTTTCCTGGATTTCGTCAAGTGATTTCCGACCGAGGTTTCGTACAGACATCATTTGAGTCTCTGTACGCTCCGTCAACTCTTGTACAGAGTTGATCCCGGCCCTTTTGAGACAATTATAAGAACGAACTGACAAGTCCAACTCTTCAATAGGAGTGTCGGCATGCTTGCTAGTTGGTACTTCTTCCTTGTCTACCATCACTTGTGTGTTAACCGCGCGTTCTGACAATTCAACAAATGAGTTCAAGTGGTCTGACATGATACGAGCTGCCAATGAAATAGCTTCAGTAGCAGTCAATGATCCATCAGTCCAGATGTCCAAAGTCAACTTGTCAAAGTCATCACGTTGTCCCACACGAGTGTTCTCAACTTGATAGTTTACGCGTTCGATTGGGGTAAAGATTGAATCAATTGCTAGAACGCCAATTGGCATTTCTTCATGCAATTCCTTATTCTGGTCCGCTGACACATAACCACGTCCGCGTTCTGCAGACAAAGTCATGTGCAACGTAGCCCCAGCCGCAACAGTGGCAATGTGAAGATCCTTGTTCAAGATCTCTACATCACTATCTCCAGCGATGTCGCCGGCCGTCACAGTAGCGGGACCGGTTACGTTAACTTCGAGCGTCTTCGCTTCATCACTATCGATGCGCATTGAAACCTTCTTGAGGTTCAAGATGATTTGCGTTACATCTTCAACGACACCTTCGACCGTTGAAAACTCATGCAAAACGCCATCAATTTGTACTGAATTGATTGCCGCACCAGGCAATGAAGACAACAATACACGGCGTAGGGAGTTACCCAAAGTAGTTCCGTAACCACGTTCAAGCGGCTCAACCACAAACTTACCGTAATTGCTATCCTCTTCAACCAGCGTAATCTTTGGGTTTTCGAATTCAAGCATACTGTTTGTTACCCCTTTCAAAGCATTGTGTGAACTAGTTGCAACTGGCAATTAGACACGACGACGCTTTGGTGGACGTGAACCGTTGTGTGGTACAGGAGTAACGTCCTTAATTGACGTAACTTCCAAACCAGCAGCGGCCAACGCACGGATAGCGGCTTCACGACCTGAACCAGGTCCCTTAACAGTGACCTCAACAGTCTTCATGCCGTTTTCCATAGCACCCTTGGCAGCAGCCTCAGCAGCCATTTGCGCAGCAAATGGCGTTGACTTACGGCTACCCTTAAATCCAAGAGAACCAGCTGATGACCAAGCAACGGCGTTACCTTGAACGTCCGTGATCATCACAATCGTGTTGTTGAACGTTGCGTGGATGTGTGCAACACCTGACTCAATATTCTTCTTTACACGACGCTTACGATTAGTACGACCTGCCATAATCAAGTAATCTCCTTTCTTTACAAATTAAGAATTACTTCTTCTTACCTGCAATTGCAACAGCTGGGCCCTTACGCGTACGGGCATTGTTCTTCGTGTTTTGACCACGAACAGGCAAGCCCTTACGGTGACGGATACCACGGTATGATGCAATTTCTTGCAATGCCTTGATGTTCAATGAAATTTCGCGACGCAAGTCACCTTCCACCTTGATACCGTCTACGACGGCACGGATGGCGTCCTCTTGGTCGGGCGTCAAATCACGAACACGTACGTCTTCAGAAACCTTAGCTTCTTCCAACACCTTCTTGGCAGTTGCGTTACCGATTCCATATACATATGTCAATGCGATCACGACACGCTTGTCGCGAGGCAAATCAACACCAGCAATACGAGCCATTACGATTACCTCCTATATAAGATTTAAAAAGTTTTTGTGTCAAAATGCAAATTATGCACCTTGGCGTTGCTTGTGCTTAGGGTTTGCTGAGCAAATCACCATCACACGACCGTTACGCTTGATAACCTTGCAGTTATCGCACATAGGCTTAACAGATGGACGAACCTTCATGGTATTTACCTCCCTTGGATTTTTTATGGTTGACTACTTAAAGCGGTACGTAATACGTCCCTTAGTCAAATCATATGGCGACATTTCAACCGTCACACGATCACCAGGCAAAATGCGGATAAAGTTCTTACGAATTCTTCCCTGACACGTGAGCTAGAATGGCGGCGCCGTTTTCCAATTCAACGGTAAACATGGCATTTGGCAAAGTTTCCTTTACCACACCAGAAATTTCAATAACATCGTTGGCCACGTTGCTGCCTCCTTAGTTGTGACATTGGAGAACGTAACAAGTAATTATAACATGCTCTCTTACAATTTAACAAGAAAGCTTCCCAGAATAATTACGCGTTCTTCAAATTATCAAGTAACGTCTTTACATCAGCGAACACTACATCAAGCTCGCGAGCACCATCGATCTTGTGCAAAATGCCCTTTTCGGCATAGAACTCAGCGATAGGCTCAGTAAGCTTTCCGTTAACGTCCAAGCGATTCTTAATCACTTCAGGCGTATCGTCTGCACGGCCACGGGCCATCATACGATCAACCAAAACATCAGCATCAGCAGTGAAGTAAAGAACACCGTCCAATGAACGACCATCCTTTGCCAACATCTCATCCAATGCCTTAGCTTGGTCCAAGTTACGAGGGAATCCATCAAGGATGAATCCAACCTTCGTATCCTCTTCAGCCAAGCGTTCAGCAACGATACCGTTAGTAACTTCGTCTGGGACCAAGTTACCAGCATCCATGAATGACTTTGCCTTCATACCGAGTTCAGTCTCGTTAGCCATGGCAGCACGGAACATGTCGCCCGTACTGATGTGCGGCAAGTTGTACTCTTCAACAATCTTCGCAGCTTGGGTACCCTTACCAACACCTGGCAAGCCCAATAGCATGATATTCAAACTCATTTTGCTTCGACTCCTTCTTGAATAAATCCAACATATTGCCGCTTCATCATCAATCCTTCAAGTTGGCGAATCAGATCAATTGCCACACCAATGACAATCAATACTGATGTTCCTGACATTCCAAGGTTACTATCCAACCCGAAGATGTGTGTTGCTAGAATTGGTGCCAAAGCGACAAATCCTAGGAACAAAGCGCCGACAACTGACAAACGCATCAGCAAACCAGACAACCACTTTTCAGTGGCACGTCCTGGCCAGACGCCCACAATGTAACTACCTTGCTTCTGCAAGTTCTCCGCAACCTTTTCAGGATTAACCTGAACGAACGCATAGAAGAACGTAAACAAGATAATCAACAATGTGTAAACAATACCACCTTGCATCGTCTGCATTGATAGGTATTGCATCAAAGTGTTGTACCAACCTGCGTCCGCAAACTTACTTGCAAATGCTTGCAAGATTGTTTGTGGCGTTACCAACAATGATGAAGCGAAGATAACAGGAATAACACCCGCAACATTAATCTTCAATGGTAGGTAAGATGAGTTACCTGAACCAGTTGAACGACGTGTATATTGCATTGGAATCTTGCGAATCGCTTGGTTGAACCACGTAACAAACGCGATAACCAATACGAAAATCAACAAGATACCAACCAAGAATGCCCACCCACGCGCTGGGTCGTCACCTTGTAGGACGTGTTCCTTGAACAGTTGGTATACACCTGCTGGCACACGCGCAATGATACCAGCAAAAATCAACATTGAGACACCTTGACCGAGTCCGCGCTCAGTGATCATCTCACCCAACCAAACAGCAAACATAGTTCCTGCAGTTAGGATGAAACCGATCAACAAGTACGTCTCCAAATTTGGTGTCTTAACCAAATTCACTTGACTCAGTTGATTGAATCCAGCGGTGATTCCAATTGATTGGACAAACGCTAGAACAATAGTCAAATAGCGGGTCACTTGGTTCAACTTACGTCGACCAACTTCACCTTGTTTCGACCATTCAACAAATCGTGGCACAATATCCATTTGTAGGAGCTGTACCACGATTTGAGCAGTAACGTATGGTGAAACACCCATTGCGAACAATGAGTAATTTGTAAGTCCACCACCGCTAAACATATTCAAAATGCTGCCGAGCCCAGAATTTGCTACCTCAGTAAGTGCTGCCGTGTTAATACCCGGCACAGTAATGTAGGCACCCAATCGGTAAACAATCAGAATCCCTAAGGTAAAGAACAACTTTTTACGGATGTCCTTTTCCTTAAGTGAGTTGAGCACGGTTTTCAGCATTAGATCACCTCAGTCTTACCACCGGCAGCTTCAATAGCCGTAACAGCAGCGGCTGAGAACTTGTTTGCCTTAACAGTCAATGACTTTTCCAATTGACCGTTAGCCAAGATCTTAATGCCACTCAATTCGTTCTTAACGATACCAGCTTCGACCAACAATGCTGGTGAAACTTCAGTTCCGTTATCGAATTGGTTCAACACATCAAGGTTCACAACAGCGAATTCCTTGCGGTTGATGTTAGTAAATCCACGCTTTGGCTTACGACGGAACAAAGGCATTTGTCCACCTTCAAAGCCCAAACGTACCTTACCACGAGCCTTTTGACCCTTTTGACCACGTCCTGCAGTCTTACCGTTTCCTGATGACTCACCACGTCCGACACGGTTGCGGACCTTGCGTGAACCTTCAGCAACTTGGAGTTCATTAAGCTTCATTAGGTTGTACCTCCTTCAAAGCAATCTATTTATGTGCTTACTTAACTACTTCAACAGTAACCAAGTGAGCAATCTTAAACACTGCACCACGCGTTGCTGCGTTGTCAGGCAACACGACTGATGATGACACCTTGTTCAAACCAAGGGCCTTAACAATCGCACGTTGCTTTGGCAAACGGTGGGCAGCACTCTTTACAAGAGTAATCTTAACTTGTTCAGCCATTTTCTGCCTCCTTAATCTGCCAAGTGCTCAAGTGAGACCTGACGCAATTCAGCAACTTCTTCAGCGTTCTTCAATGAGTTGATTGCATCGAAAGTTGCGCGCACAACGTTAATTGGAGTTGATGATCCCAATGACTTTGCAGTCACGTCGGCAACACCAGCCAATTCCAAAACGGCACGAGCAGCACCACCGGCTGCCACTCCAGATCCTTCAACGGCTGGCTTAAGCAAGATGCGACCACCGCCAAAGACACCATTTGCAGAGTGAGGAAGGGTCGTACCAACAGTTGGAACTGCAACGATGTTACGCTTTGCAGCTTCAACGGCCTTGCGGATAGCTTCAGGCACTTCTTGTGCCTTACCAGTACCAAAACCAACGTGTCCGTTACGGTCACCAACAACTACCAAAGCGGCGAAACGCAAACGACGTCCACCCTTAACAACCTTGGTAACACGGTTGATGGCAACAACGTTTTCTTCAAGCTCGCCGAGCTTGTTTGCATCGATAAAAGCCATGTTAAATTTCCTCCTTCCCTTAGAACTTCAAACCAGCTTCACGAGCAGCTTCTGCCAAAGCTTGTACACGACCGTGGTACAAGTAACCACCACGGTCGAATACAACAACTTCAACACCTGCAGCCTTGGCGCGTTCTGCGATCAAAGCTCCAACCTTAGCTGCTTGTTCAGTCTTTGGAGCAGTCTCAACAGACTTGTCCAAAGTTGAGGCACTAGCAAGCGTCACACCCGCTACGTCATCAATCAATTGCGCGTAGATGTTCTTGTTAGAACGGTAAACGTTCAAGCGTGGGCGCTCAGCAGTACCAGAAATCTTTCCACGAACTCGCGTGTGTCGGCGTTGACGCACCTTGTTCTTGTCTGACTTCGTAATCATGTTCGTAACCTCTTTTTGTATATACTCGAAAGATATACCAATAAGTAAATCCCGAGACGTTGCTCCCGGGCCTTAAGCAATAAGCTTAAGATTACTTACCAGTCTTACCTTCCTTACGTGCAACGTATTCGTTTTCGTAGCGAATTCCCTTACCCTTATATGGCTCAGGTGCGCGTACGGCACGGATCTCTGCGGCCAAGTCACCAACAAATTGCTTGTTGATTCCTTCAACAGTGATCGTAGTTGAATCAGGAACTTCAACTGTCAAGCCTTCACGGGCCTCAAACTCAACTGGGTGTGAGTAACCAACGTTCAAGACAAGCTTGTCGCCTTGCTTAGCAGCACGGTATCCAACACCGACCAACTTCAAAGTCTTCTTGAAGCCGGCTGATACACCTTCAACCATGTTCGCAACGTTAGCGCGAGTAGTTCCGTGAAGTGCCTTGATACGTCCTTCGTCTGAAGGACGAGTGAATGATACTTCAGTACCGTCCACAGTGAATTCGATTTCTGATGCGATTTCGCGAGAAATCTCACCCTTAGGTCCCTTAACAGTAACGACGTTACCTTCGCGTGACAATTCAACGCCAGCAGGCAAAGTCAAAACCTTGTTACCAATACGACTCATCGGTAGACACCTCCTTGTTTAGATTTTATTTATTACCAGACGTAAGCCAATACCTCGCCACCAATCTTCTTGGCGCGAGCTTCCTTATCGGTGATAACACCTTCGGAAGTTGAGATGATAGCGATACCCAAACCGTTCAAAACCTTAGGTACAGCATCTGCCTTGACGTATGAACGCAATCCTGGCTTTGAAATACGCTTCAAACCAGTGATAACGCGTTGCTTGTCGGCACCGTACTTAAGGAAGACACGGATGACACCTTGCTTGTCATCTTCAATGTATTCAACGTCGCGAACAAAGCCTTCGTTCTTCAAGATTTCGGCGATGTCCTTCTTGATCTTTGATGCAGGTACTTCAACTAAATCGTGGCGAACCATGTTCGCGTTACGAATGCGAGTCAAGAAATCTGCAATTGGGTCAGTCATTGACATTGATGTTTGCCTCCTATTATTAATTACTGTAAATCAGTGTTGATTACTTTGAGAAAGGCATACCCAATTGAGTAAGCAATTCACGAGCTTCTTCGTCAGTGTTGGCCGTCGTTACAACAACGATGTCCAATCCACGAACGCGGTTAACTTGATCGTAATCAATTTCTGGGAAAATAAGTTGCTCACGAATTCCCAACGTGTAGTTTCCACGACCATCAAAGGCCTTTGGTGAAACTCCACGGAAGTCACGAACACGTGGCAATGAAACGTTGATCAACTTATCCAAGAAGTCGTACATACGCTCACCACGCAAAGTAACCTTAGTACCGATTGCCATACCCTCACGCAAACGGAAGCCAGCGATTGACTTCTTAGCGCGAGTGATAACTGGCTTTTGACCAGCAATCAATTCCAATTCAGCAACAGCTTCATCCAAGTTCTTTGAGTTTGATACGGCGTCACCAACACCCATGTTAAGCACGATCTTTTCGATCTTAGGTGCTTGCATGATTGATGAGTACTCAAACTTCTCGATCAATGAAGGCGTTACTTCATTGACGTACTTTTCCTTCAAGCGATTTGCCATGATAATGATTTCCTCCTTTCACCTAGAAAATTATGCCAAAGTCGTTCCAGACTTCTTAGCAAAACGTACCTTCTTACCATCTTCAACCTTGTAACCAATCTTCGTTGGTTCGTTAGTAGAAGGGTCAAGCAATTGTACGTTTGAAACGTGGATTGGAGCTTCAAGCTCAACAATTCCACCTTGTGGGTATTGGTTGTTTGGCTTTTGGTGCTTCTTTACGATGTTCACACCTTCGACAACAACACGGTCCTTAGCAGCAATAGTCTTAACAACTACTCCTTCCTTGCCCTTGTCCTTGCCGGCGATAACCTTAACCTTGTCACCAGTCTTCACAAACATGCGAGGCTTCCTCCTTGATTTAATGATGGTAATTACAATACTTCAGGTGCCAATGACACAATACGCATGTAATCATTGTCACGCAATTCACGCGCAACAGGTCCGAAGATACGAGTACCTACAGGGCTCTTGTCATCCTTAACGATGACTGCAGCGTTTTCATCGAACTTGATGTATGAACCATCAGCACGGTGAACTCCTGAAACAGTACGAACGATAACAGCCTTAACGACGTCACCCTTCTTTACAGTACCACCAGGAATAGCTTGCTTAACAGTTGCGACGATCATGTCACCGATACCGGCGAACTTACGACCTGATCCACCCAAAACCTTGATAGTCAAGATTTCACGTGCACCAGAATTGTCAGCAACCTTCAAACGACTCTCTTGTTGAATCACGATTTTGTCCTCCTTCCGTTATTGGTAGATTCGAGATTAAACGATTAGATAATAACGGCCTTCTCGACGATTTCTACCAAACGGAAGCGCTTTGTAGCTGACGTTGGACGCGTCTCCATGATGCGTACGATGTCACCTTGCTTAGCTTCGTTGTTTTCATCGTGAGCCTTAAACTTCTTCGTGTACTTAACACGCTTACCATAAACAGGGTGGTTCTTGTAAGTTTCGATGGCAACAGTGATTGTCTTATCCATCTTATCTGAAACCACGCGGCCTTGGTAAACCTTACGTGCGTTACGAGCTTCAGTCATATCGGTCTCCTCTCTTAGTCTACTTGTTCAATTCTTGTTGACGAATGACCGTCTTGATACGTGCAATTTGCTTACGTACTTCTGACAATCGAGCCGTGTTCTCAAGTTGACCAGTAGCTAATTGGAAACGCAAGTTGAACAATTCTTCCTTGTAGCTCTTTTCCTTGGCAACCAACTCAGCTTGGCTGAGACCCTTGATTTCGTTTTGTAGATCCTTGATCTTCATTATTCACCCTCCACTTGGCGAGTCAAGATCTTAGTCTTGACTGGCAACTTGTTAGATGCAAGACGCAAGGCTTCGCGGGCAACCTCTTCAGGAACACCGGCAACTTCAAACATTACCTTGCCGCGCTTAACAGGTGCAACCCATCCGTCTGGAGTACCCTTACCGTTACCCATACGAACACCAACACCCTTAGAAGTGTATGACAAGTGTGGGAAAATCTTGATCCAAACTTGACCACCACGCTTCATGTGACGCGTCATAGCAATACGAGCAGCCTCGATTTGACGGTTAGTGATCCAGTGTGATTCAGTGGCTTGCAAACCAAACTCACCAAATGTAACTGTCTTACCACCCTTGGCCTCACCGCGCATCTTTCCACGGTGTGGACGGCGGTACTTTACACGCTTTGGTACTAGCATGTTACTCGCCTCCTTGCTTCTTTACAGACTTCTTCTCTGGCAAAACATCACCACGGTAAATCCAAGTCTTAACACCCAATTGACCGTAAGTAGTTGTTGCCTCATCCCATGAGTAGTCGATGTCAGCACGCAAAGTGTGCAAAGGCACCGTACCCTCAGTGTATTGCTCTACACGAGCAATGTCAGCCCCGTTGATACGTCCAGAAACTTGCGTCTTGATACCCTTGGCACCAGCACGCATAGCACGTTGGATAGCACCACGCATTGCACGACGGAATGCCACACGGCGCTCCAAGTCAGATGCAATTTGTGAACCAACCAAGTGGGCGTCCAAATCAGGCTTCTTAATCTCAATGATGTTGATGTGGACGCGCTCGCCCTTAGCAACAAGCTTTGACAACTCGTTACGCAATGCATCAACTTCAGAACCACCCTTACCAATAACCATACCTGGCTTAGCAGTGTGGATTGAGATGTTCACGCGGTTAGCAGTACGCTCGATCTCGATGCGAGATACAGATGCGTCAGCCAACTTAGTCTCGATGTACTTACGCAACTTCAAATCTTCGTGCAAAGCCGTTGCGTAGTCCTTCTTGTTAGCGTACCACTTAGCATCCCAGTCGCGGATGATGCCGACACGCATACCAGTTGGGTTAATCTTTTGACCCATGACTCAATCCTCCTTACTTTTCTTTTACCACAATCGTGATGTGGCTTGTACGCTTGTTGATTGGTGAAGCTGAACCCTTGGCACGTGGACGGAAACGCTTTAGCGTTGGTCCTTCGTTAGCAAAGGCTTCTGCAACTACCAAATCTTCGCGATCTAGTGAGAAGTTGTTCTCAGCGTTAGCTACAGCTGAGTTCAACACCTTGTATACATCTTCTGAGCTGTGGTTTGGCAAGAATTGCAAAATTGCAAATGCCTCTGCCACAGACTTACCACGAACTTGGTCAAGCACTAGGCGGACCTTACGTGGAGCGACACGAACGATCTTCGCCGTGGCGCGTGCTGACGTGATTTGTTCAGCCATTGTATTGTCCTCCTATATTACTTGCGCTTAGTCTTCTTATCGTCTGCTGCGTGTCCGCGGAACGTACGCGTAGGGACGAACTCTCCAAGCTTGTGACCGACCATGTCTTCTTGTACCAAAACTGGCACGTGCTTACGTCCATCGTAAACAGCAAAAGTCAATCCGATAAAGCTAGGGAAAATCGTTGAACGACGTGACCATGTCTTGATGACAGCTTGCTTTTCTGAAGCGTTGGCTTCTTCAACCTTCTTCAACAAGTGAGCGTCAGCAAATGGTCCCTTCTTCAGGCTACGACCCATTTTAAGGTCCTCCTCTCGTTTGCTAAAAACTTATTAATTACGGAGTGTAAGTATTGATTACTTGCCCTTACGACCGCGAACAATGAACTTCGTTGAACGAGCCTTCTTGTTACGCGTCTTCTTACCGGCAGTCTTCTTACCCCATGGTGACATTGGACTTGGACGACCAACTGGGGCCTTTCCTTCTCCACCACCGTGTGGGTGATCGTTAGGGTTCATAACTGATCCACGAACGTGTGGGCGTTGACCCTTCCAACGACGACGACCAGCCTTACCCCAGTTGATCAATGAGTGTTGTTCGTTACCAACAACTCCAACCGTGGCACGGTTAACGGCCAAGATCATACGTACTTCACCTGATTGCAAGCGAACAAGTACGTACTTTCCTTCCTTACCCAACAATTGTGCTGATGCACCGGCAGAACGGGCCAATTGACCACCCTTACCAGGCTTCAACTCAATGTTGTGGATTTGTGTTCCGTCAGGAATGTTTGCCAATGGCAAAGCGTTTCCGACCTTGATGTCGGCATCAGGACCTGATTGAACAGTCATACCAACTTCCAAGCCCTTAGGCGCCAAGATATATGCCTTAGTACCGTCAGTGTATTGCAACAAAGCGATGTTAGCAGTACGGTTTGGATCGTATTCGATCGCAACAACCTTGGCTGGAACATCATCCTTTGTACGCTTGAAGTCGATAATACGGTATTGGCGCTTGTGTCCACCACCACGGTGGCGCACAGTCATGTGACCGTATGAGTTACGAGCACCAGTGTTTGACTTTGATTCCAACAAGCTCTTTTCAGGCGTCGTCTTAGTGATTTCAGCAAAATCTGAAGACGTCATGTTACGACGACCGTTAGAGGTTGGCTTGTACTTCTTGATAGCCACGCTAATTTCCTCCTAATTAGTTTTCGTTGAACAATTGAATGTCCTTAGAAGCGGCAGTCAACTTAACAGTTGCCTTCTTACGCTTCTTAGTGTAACCAGCGAAGCGTCCTTGACGCTTCAACTTACCACGTACGTTCGCCGTGTTGATCTTTTCGATCTTAACATCGAAAATCTCTTCAATAGCGCGCTTAATTTGTGGCTTAGTGGCGCGAACATCAACTTCAAACGTGTAACGCTTTTCATCCAAAACGCTCATCGTTTGTTCAGTGATGACCGGGCGCAAAATGATATCGCGTGCGTCCATTATGCCAAAACCTCCTCAACTTGTGCCAAAGCTGATTGAACTACAACCAACTTATCGTTGTTGATTACGTCAAGCACGTTAACACCCTTTGCAGTCATAACAGTAACGTTTTCCAAGTTACGTGCTGCCAATGCTGCGTTAGCGTTATCATCGTCCAAGACAACCAACGTCTTTTCGTTTACGTTCAAGTTGTTCAAAACTGCCTTGAATTCCTTAGTCTTAGGAGCGTCGAATGACAATGCATCGACAACAACCAAAGCTGAGTCCAAAACCTTTTGTGACAACACTGACTTCAATGCCAAACGGTAAACCTTCTTTGGCAACTTGTAGGCGTATGAACGTGGAGTAGGTCCGAAGACGATACCACCACCACGCCATTGTGGTGAACGGATTGAACCTTGACGGGCACGTCCAGTTCCCTTTTGACGCCAAGGCTTCTTACCACCACCTGAAACCGCTGAACGGTTCTTAACGGCGTGAGTACCTTGACGCATTGATGCACGTTGCATCAAAACAGCGTCAGTAACAACGTTGTTGTTTGGCTCGATTCCGAAGATTGAGTCGTTCAACTCGATCTCACCGGCGTTTGAGCCGTCTTGCTTAAACAAAGCAACCTTAGTCATGTTAGTTTCCTCCCTTCGTCCTTATTACTTAGCCTTAACAGAGTACTTAACAGTAACAAGTGACTTGTTGGCACCAGGAACATTACCCTTAACCAAGATCACGTTGTTTTCTACGTCAACGCGAACTACTTGCAAGTTTTGTACAGTGCGCTTGTGGTTACCCATGCGTCCAGGCAACTTCTTACCCTTGAAGACGCGGTTGATGATGGCACCCAATGAACCAGGACGACGGTGGTAACGAGAACCGTGCGCCATAGGACCACGTGATTGTCCATCCTTCTTGATGTTACCTTGGTAACCATGACCCTTTGTGATTCCAGTTACGTCAACAGCTTCGCCAGCAGCGAAGATATCAACCTTAACTTCATCCCCAACATTGAATTCTCCCTCAGCGTCGCGGATTTCACGAATGTAGCGCTTAGGGGCCGTGTTTGCCTTGGCAACGTGACCTTGCTCAGGCTTGTTGCTCAAAACGGCACGCTTGTCTTGGTAACCCAATTGAACTGCGTTGTAACCGTCGTTTTCCAAAGTCTTAACTTGGAGAACTACGTTTGGCGTAGCTTCAATTACTGTTACGGGGATAAGCTCACCGTTCTCAGTGAATACCTGAGTCATGCCGACCTTGCGGCCTAAGATACCCTTAGTAGTCATGACTATCTCCTTTGAATAGTAAATCTAAATTTTTGATCAGTTAAATGCTTAATCAGGCAAGTTGTTGTTGCTGTTGTTGCGTTGTAAAAATTACAACTTGATTTCGATGTCAACACCGCTTGGCAATTCAAGCTTTGACAAAGCATCAACCGTCTTAGCAGTTGGGTTCACGATGTCGATCAAACGCTTGTGAGTGCGCATTTCGAATTGCTCACGTGAATCCTTGTGCTTGTGTGGTGAACGCAAAACCGTGTACAACGTACGCTCAGTAGGCAATGGAATAGGACCTGAAATTTCAGCACCTGTACGCTTTGCCGTCTCAACAATCTTTTCTGCTGAAGCATCCAAGATCTTGTGCTCGTACGCCTTCAAACGGATACGAATCTTCTTACTTGCCATGATATAAATTCTCCCTTCGTCCATATTGGAATATGAAACTAACTCCGTGGAAACTACCGACGCACCCCAAAGAGCTCCATGGCAATGGGCCCCGTGGCAATGCTGCCGGGTGTGTCGCAACCTCCCACATCATCGCTTGTCGATGGCACGCTAATACCCGGGTGCATAATGCACCCTGTATTTAACGTACTAGAATATAATACAGCAGGCTAACCGCGTTGGCAAGCCTTTTGAACAACTTTCTTGAATTAATTTCTTAACCCCGTTCATGTTGTGTTCATATTTTATTCCGAAAACTATAATAACTGATTTACTTACTAATTTCCACCGTTTTGGTTCTATTTAAAAATATTCGTAAGTCCCTCTCAGAATTGCATGTGTTTATTCAGAGTTATTCCTATATAATAGTAGATAGCTTATTCATACCATGTTATGAACACATACATATTATAGTAGATAAACAATTAAGGAGTTCCTTAGTAATGACGCAATCACTCACACAACTTCATCCGATTTGGCAAGACTTTCCTGCTATCCAAAGGGAACTCCAAGCAGTCTTGAATCGTATTGAAGCTAATATGGATGCTAATGACCCAGAAGTCGAAGCCGCTCTGTTCGATATGTTTAATGCTGGTGGCAAGTTACTCCGTCCAGCATTCACGTTGTTGATCGGTCGTTTTTACCCTGCTAAACGCGAGCCTTTACTAAATCTCGCTGCAACAGTCGAAATGCTCCACACAGCTTCTTTGGTTCACGACGACATTATCGATGACTCACCAACCCGTCGCCATGCTGAATCAATTCAATCACGCTTTGGTAAGGACATTGCCGCATATGCCGGTGATTACCTATTTGCTGTCACTTTCCGAACTTTGGCTGATAACACGACTGATATCGAAACGGTTCGCATGGCCACCCGTTATCTAGAGCGTATTCTCTCTGGTGAACTAACACAGCGTACTAACCACTACCGTACTGATATGACAATCGCGGATTACGAAGAACAAATTTCTGGCAAGACGGCTGCCCTATTCGTACTAGCAGCTAAGCTAGGTATCTCAGCTAGTGATGCACCAGATGACTTCGCCGAACTCGCCAGTGACTTCGCCTACAACGTCGGCATGGCATTCCAAATTTTGGATGACATGCTTGATTATCAATCCGATAGTACGACACTTGGCAAGCCAACGTTGAACGACGTACGAGAAGGTGTGTACTCTGCACCACTGATTATTGCCATGCAAAACAATGACCGTATTCAAGACTTGCTCGCAAAGCAAACTGAAATCACGACTGCTGAGGCTGAAGAATTAGCTCAACTTGTTCGCGACTCTGGTGCACTTGATGAAGCTGGTGATATGGCGATGCGTTATACAGAAGCCGCATTAAACTATCTAGACGATATGCCAGAACACGAGTCAAAAGATATCTTGTTCAGCATTAGTCGTTCACTACTCTCACGTAACGATTAATATATATAGTAGAAAAGGTACCGACAAATCAATGTCGGTACCTTTTTTGTTAGTCTTCTAAGTAATCAAATTCCAAACCAGGGTTGGCATTTAGGTCCAAACCACCACGCTTACCGTGACGATAAGCGATATCACCAGCTGCACCAATCATAGCGGCATTGTCACCAGCCAACTTAATTGGCACTGGGATAAACGTCGTCTCAGGGAATTCAGCCATCATTGCCGTTAGTCCATCACGCAAACCGCGGTTAGCGGCAACACCACCAGCGACAATAAATGACTTAACCGGATAATTCTCTAACGCACGACGCGTCTTTGTAACCAGCACATCAACAACCGCTTCTTGGAATGAGGCAGCGAGGTTAATATGATCAACTGTCTCACCACGCTGGTCAGCATTGTGCATCAAGTTAATCACCGCGCTCTTCAAACCAGAGAACGAAAAGTCATAACGGTCATCGTTAATCAACGCACGTGGCAAATCATACGTTGGTTCACCTTCATGCGCCATTTCATCAATGGTTTTACCAGATGGGTATTGCAACCCCATCGTACGACCGACCTTGTCATAACTCTCACCAGCAGCATCATCACGTGTATCCCCAATTACGAGGTAATCATATTCCTCACGCATCAAAACCAATTCCGTGTGACCACCAGAAACCATCAAGGCTAATGCTGGATATTCGATTGGTTGCACGAAGTTCGCTGCACTGATATGACCAGCCAAGTGAATAACCGGTACCAATGGCAAATTGTGCGCCCAAGCAATCGTTTTCGCCGCCGTAACACCAATTAACAACGCCCCGACCAAACCAGGGCCTTGCGTCACCGCAATCGCCGTCAAGTCATCGTACGTCAATTGCGCGTCTTCCAAAGCAGCATCCGCTAACACTGTTACTTGTTCAATGTGGTGACGGCTCGCTACTTCCGGTACGATACCACCAAATCGTTGGTGACTCTTGATTTGCGTTGCTGTCTCCAAGCTCACAATTTCAGTACCATTTTTGACAATCGCCACACTTGTTTCATCGGCACTTGATTCAAAGGCCATGATATAACGTGTTTCACTCATGCTATGCTCCTTCTCCACGCAACGGCAATGTGACGTCCATCAAGTAAGCGTCTTCCACCGGGTCACGATAGTAATCTTCTCGTATGTTATAGATGATAAATCCTAAGCGTTCATATAAACGAATGGCCCGCTTATTACGATGACGCACTTCTAACAGTACCCGTGTACCATCCTCAAAACGGCCGAACCATTCACGAAGTAGTCGTTCGCCAAGATGTTGTCCTTGGAAACCAGGCATAACTGCCACATTGGTAATCTCAAGTTCATCACCCAAATGTGTGCCACCAACAAAGCCAACTGTCTCTCCATCCGCTTCAATCAGCAAGTATTTCGTAAACTTACCTTTCAAATCATTTTGAAAAACTTTCTTTGACCAAGGTGATCCTTTATAAGCAGCCTTAGCAATCGCATACAACTCTTCGGCGTCCGTACTATCCCTGAATGTAAAATCCATCACTCTTTCTCCCGAGAATCTGCGCCATATCAAACGCATCTTCCCCGTTATCTCCATAATAATTCGTTTTACGACGAACTGTTTGAAAACCAAGTCGTTCGTATAAGCGTTGTGCCTTCACGTTCGATACCCGCACTTCTAAAGAAACACGGTGGAATCGAATTTGCTTAGCAACCGTCATCATATACATGAGCAAAAACGTCCCTAAGCCACGTCCTTGCCAGTGCGGTGTCACCGTCACATTGGTGATATGCACTTCATGAATACCAGGTCGGAATGCCGCTCCAATGTAGGCAACCATCGTCCCTGTCTCCGGCTCACGAACAACAACGTACAAACGCTCGCGTGAACGGTGCAACTCATTGTGGAAGATATCTTCCGACCAAGGTTCCTCACCGTCATACGCTGCTCGTTCTAGCACAACCATTTCTTCAACGTCGGTGTACTGTGCGGGCATTAAGTGGAACTCAAAGCCGTTAACCGCAATCACCTGACGAAATTCTCGTAAACTCTGTGGCAATGGGTGCATCAACCAATGAACCCAATTCTTAAACCTTTTCCACATAAACACCATCACCTGCATCAGGGTGAGCCTTGGCCCAATCAGCCTCAGCTTGCGACAAACGATAATAGTTTGGCACAAATTGGTGAATATCCGTCATGTCTGTTAGTACTTGTGCAGCCGTAACCAGCGGCAACACATTTGCGGCATGTGGCAAATTATCAGATGCAAATTGTGCATCTGGTAACGCCTGTCGCAACTCTTCCTCAAACCGAGCCCATTCACCAACAAAAACCACTTGCTGGTTCTCCTCTGCCAACTGACTAATCAAAGCTGGAACATTCGTGTGACGGTCAGATGCCGTAGCAACATACTTGCCATCACGCAACTCATATTGCCCAGCATACAAGTTCGCATTACGCGCATCCATCACTGGCACAATCGTCACGTCGGACGTCGTTACGTTCGTAGCCAACAATCCCAAGCTTGAAATACCGACCAGTTCGATACCTAGCGTAAAGGCCAACGTCTTGGCAGTTGTCACTGCAATACGCAATCCTGTATAAGAACCAGGTCCTTTGCTAACCACAACCCGGTCAAGATCAGCCGGCGCCCACCCTGCTGACTTCACTAGTTCATCGATAAACGGTAGCAATTGCACCGAATGATTCTTAGCAACGTTTGTTTCACGTTGTCCGATTAGCTTGTCGTCTTCAAACAAGGCCACCGACAATGGTTGATTAGACGTATCAAACGCAATAACCTTCATGCCACACTACTTCCTTTACTCTTTAGTCATATGGTATTTATCATACAACTTTTTACCGGACTTTTCATTAACTATAAATTTAGTCAGTGGTTAGTGTCGTCGCTATCGCACCGAGTGACCTGCCCCTTCTGTAGGCTCGCTAACCCAAGTGGACCATGACCTGTGGGGAGCGGAGTCCACTGCGTTGCAGCGTACACCTTTACCTCCTCGTGGCTCTAAGCGTGGAAACCCGCTAAGAACCCACACCCACGGGTCAAGGTCCACTTGGGTCTATACGCTCGGCAGGGCAGGTCACAGCAGCCGAGCAATACTCTATTTGTTTGTTCTTCATCCACCACAAGATAATAGGTCGAACTGTTCACCCATTTGGTTTCAGGTATATGTAAATCTAAAATAGACTAGAACATCTTGAATGCTGGCATGAGGCTGGGGGATTTCGGAGCGATTTTCCGTGGGACAGAGAAGCCCGACCCGACCGCTGCCCGTCTATGTGCCAAAAAACCAAGTTTCCAGTTTGGCACATGCGACCGGCAAGGGAGCCACGGGCAGTGCTCGCGGTTGGGCGTGTCCCACGGAAAATCTTTGTCGGAGAAATCCCCCAGCCTCATGCCTCGACGCAACGCGTCGACACTGACCACTACCCCTCAACACAAAAAAAAACAGCTACCAGAAACCTGATAACTGTCTTTGATAATCAAATATTAGCGGTCTTCATAACCATTTGGGTGCTTTTGGTGCCAAGTCCAAGCCGTCTTGATGATTTCCTTAACATCATCGTACTTAGGTGCCCAGCCCAAAATCTCACGAGCCTTGTCTGATGACGCAACCAATGAGTCAGGATCACCGGCACGACGTGGACCAACTTCGGCAGGAATTTCCTTACCAGTTGCTTCACGCGCAGCCTCAACCATTTGCTTAACTGAGAAGCCGTTAGCTGAACCCAAGTTAAATTGGTTTGAGTCGTTACCCTTAGCCAAGTAGTCCAAAGCCAACACGTGTGCGTTAGCCAAGTCCATTACGTGAACGTAATCGCGGACGTTGAATCCATCTGGCGTGTTGTAGTCATCACCGTACATCATGATCTTCTCGCGTTGACCCAAGGCCGTTTGCAAGATGATTGGCACCAAGTGCGTCTCAACTGGGTGGTCTTCACCGATTGAACCGTCAGCCTTTGCACCGGCAACGTTAAAGTAACGCAATGCAACCCACTTCAAACCGTAAGCTTCATCAGCCCACTTCATGATGTGTTCCATTTGCAACTTTGACTCACCGTATGGGTTGATTGGGTTTTGTGGCGTCGTTTCCTTGATAGGGTTTTCCTCAGGAACACCGTACGTTGCAGCCGTTGATGAGAAGACAATTTGCTTAACATCAAACTCCAACATAACTTCCAACAACGCAATCATTCCCGCCGTGTTGTTGTCGAAGTACTTTAGCGGATCAGCCATTGATTCTGGCACGATTGATGAAGCCGCAAAGTGAACGACTTGCTCAATGTTTTCCTTCTCAAATACTTCGCGCAAAGCAGCCTTATCACGAATATCAACTTCGTAGAAAGGTACGCCTGCAGGCACCGCAGCACGGTGTCCCGTCAACAAGTTGTCGACAACGACAACATCGCGACCGTCTGACAACAATGTGTCAACCATGTGAGAACCGATGTATCCGGCTCCACCTAGAACCAAAATGGCCATGTGTTTTCTCCTTAAATGACTTTCTTCACTAATTAGTTTACTTTAGTTTTCTGACTTCGTCCAATCAATATGCGCTTCGGCAGACAACGTGTCACCAGACCAGATACGGTGTACTGACTTATCTTCCATAATTTGCGCTTCTGAACGAATCATATCACCCAACAATACTTCGTGTTCGTACTTGATGTTCAAGTGCGTTGGCTCATGCGTTTCAAGGAACGCTGGCCCCAAAACATCTTGCATCCAATCAAAGTACTTTGAATTGTTCACGTGACGGTTTGAGTCGATGTCCAAGTAACGTACCGCATATTGTTGATCAAAATCAACTGGAATATCAGCAATCATGCGGTCTGGCTCTGGTTGACGTGGAATCTTCTTCACACGTTCAGGTGCGTAGGCATCCACCATGTCTTGCGGAATACGCGCCATCTTACGCTTCTCCATATCAATCATGGCATACAAGGCATCAATACTTACCAATTCATTCCCGGCTTCATCAACAATGCGGTACAAACGCTTGGCGAAGAATGGGTTGAACTCCTTAGCCAAGGTCTCCAAGGCCACCTTTTCACCAATCTTAGGACGGCGCTTAATATCAACGACGTGTTGCAAAATAATCCAACCAACACCGTTTGCGTGCGCATAATCCGGTCCGACACCAAGGTCGACACTTTGTTGCGTTGAACTCAACACAGCAAGATTAAAAATCATAGGCAGGCTCAACTTGCCTGTCACGTCAGCTTCGTAGTACAACACCTCGTGCTGCATACTGTAAACTTCAGCCATTAATTCTCTCCTTGATATTCCAAATACAACGCTTGGCGGTCCAAGTCGCGTGCTTTGGCGACTTGCTTAACCGCAGCCGTTGCTTTTAGCCCTGATGCAACAAGGGCTTGTACTGCTTCCACAGCAGTCATTTCAGCAAGTGGGTCTTCATCCCCATCAGTAGTTGGGTTATCATTTCCCGCTACCATCATAACAAACTCACCACGGACTTCATTTTCACTTGCCCAATCAACCAATTCTTGCGCTGACCCACGCAAGAACTCTTCATAACGCTTCGTCAACTCACGAGCCAATACAACTTGGCGATCAGGACCAAACGCCTTCACCAAGTTTTGCAACGTCTTAGCCAAACGGTGTGGTGCTTCGTAGAAAATCATTGTTTCCGTGTGTGAATTCAAACCTTGCAGTTCTGCCAATTGCTCCTTTGGCTTACGCGCCAAGAAACCGTAAAACATAAAGGGTTGTGGTGCCAAGCCAGACGCAATCAACGCCGTAATACCCGCACTCGCCCCCGGTAGTGGCACAACTGGAATGTTTTGCGCGATGGCCGCCTTAACCAACTCATGACCAGGGTCAGAAATTGATGGCATCCCCGCGTCTGACACTTGGGCCACATCTTCACCAGCAGCTAAGCGTGCAACCAACTCGGGAATGCGACTCTCTTTATTGTGTTCATGGAATGATACTTGCTTCGTTTGAATATCAAACTGGTTGAGCAATTGTTGCGTGTGACGTGTGTCTTCCGCCGCAATCACGGCTACAGCCTTCAATGTATCAATTGAACGAACCGTCATATCACCCAAATTACCAATTGGTGTTGGGACAAGATAAAGCGTTCCTGTTGTATGTGTTGCAAAACTTTTCTGTTGATTCATCATAAACCTGCTAACTTAAACTGACTTTCAAGGACGGTTGATTCGACCGTCGTTTGAAAACTAATATTTTTCTGTAAACGTTGTGGCGCTGCTAACACGATATCCAACACTTCCAACAGCTTGGCCGTCGTATATCGTTGTGACAAACGTTGCCACTCACCGGCACCTGGGAAGCGCACACTCGCATCCCCAGTACGCCCAAGCAAGATATCACGCCATGCTTGGGCCAGCATTGCCAACAGCACACGGGCACGGGCTGGCTCACCGGCCAACGGCACCAAAGCTGTTTGCACGTGGGTAAAGGTGGTATCGTCACCCTTCAGTGTCCCAGTCACAATATCGCTAATCGCCTTCTCAGCTGAGTTAAACCAATCATCAACTAGCCACTCAGCCGCACTGTCCACACTATCCGTCAACGTACGCGCCAATTCAGCTTGTGCCGCCGTGAAGCCAACTGCTTCCAATGACGTGCGCATCTGTTCAGGTCCCAAGGCTGGGAAATCAATAACCTGCGTACGTGAGACAACCGTCGGCAAAATCTGAGCCCGGTTTTCAGCAATCAAAATAGCCGTTTGTTGACCAACTGGCTCTTCGATAAACTTCAACAGACCATTAGCGGCACTGCTGGTCATCGTATCCGCACCAGAAACAATAAACACCTTTTGATTACCTTCAACGGCCGTCTTCGTAAACTCATCACGCAAGTAGCGCACCTGATCAACCTTGATGCTGTTACCATCTGGTGCCAATTGAATCACATCTGGGTGTTCGTGCGACGCAATACGTTGGCATTGATCACACATGCCATCCGGTTGTCCGTCATCCGTGACGTTATGACACATCAAACGCATTGCCAACCAATCGGCTACCAAGTCTTGTCCACGACCACGTGGCCCAGTAAACAAAAAGGCGTGGGCAAGTTGCTCACTTGCCACCGCCTGTTTGAATTGCGCGATTAACTGCGGTTGTTGTGCATTTGCCTGTGCAATTAATTCTTTCGCGTCCATACTTTCCCCTTAGAAGCGGTGGAATTGCTCAATATCTTGAACAAAGACCGTTGCACCACCAACTTGCACTTCCATTGGTGTTGAAGCCGTTGATTCCATTGAAACATCAAGGCTAACCGCTGGTGTCATAAATTGCTTACGGGTGTGTGATGTTTCCTTGATTAGGGCAAGTACTTCTTCGACACGCTCGTCTTCAATACCAATCATAAAGGTTGTGTTTCCTGAACGAAGGAACCCACCTGACGTCGCCAAACGAGTGGCACGCACATTCGCCTTCACAAATTCAGTTCCCAACTTGTTTGCATCTTTATCTTGAACGATTGCGATTACCATCTTCATAAAGCTGAACCTCCTAGTCCTTCATCCCCAAAATTGGTGCCAACGCTGCCCATGTATCAGCAATCACGGCATCCAATTTTTGTTCTGCGTTAATCATCAAAAAGCGGTCTGGGTATTGCTTAGCCAACTCATGGTAAGCATCTGACACACGTTGGTGGAACGACAATGCTTCGACATCAAGACGGTTCACTTCGTCTTGACGCGTCGTTTGAATACGTTCCAAACCAATCTCTGGTCGAATATCAAGGTAGACCGTCGCTTGAGGCATAAACCCTTCGATGGCAAAATCGTTGATTGTCGCCACCGCGTCAGTTCCCAATTCACGTCCCCCGCCTTGATAAGCAATTGAGCTATCAACGTAGCGATCAGTAATCACAACCTTGTCAGCTTCCAAGGCCGGCAAAATCGTTTGCACCAAGTGTTGTCGACGTGAGGCCGCGTACAGCAAGGCTTCCGTTCGTTGATCCATGTCTGTGTTAGCTGGATCAAGCACGAGGTCACGAATCGCTTCCGCAATCTTATTGTCGGTTCCGCCCGGCTCACGGGTTAGCAATAAGCGCTCCCCTAGTTCTGGTTGCAACCGTGCGACAATCGCACGCAATACTGATGTCTTTCCAGCTCCATCTGGGCCTTCAAACGAAATAAATGTCCCTGGCATTCTCGCCCACCACTTTCTAATTGTGTTGTTAATTCTTATTATAGCAAAAAGCCGGCCCAGGTATACCACCTGAACCGACTTTAGCTAACACCTGTCTAACTTAGACACGGCATTTTTCTAAACGTTCCAGTCAATGTTCTCTGGCTTTACGAAAGCCAATTCGAACAAATAGTTAGAAATGCGCGTTTGTGACCACTTCTTACCATGGTCTGGCAACAAACGTGAGTTCTCAATTAGACGTTCCTTCACCCACTTGGCATTGGCGTCTGACCACTGTGTATTCTTCGCAATCAGTGCACCAAATTGGGCGTTCGTATAAGTCTTGTCACTCATTACAACACACCTCCTATCCTGAGTTTAAAAATTAAATCTCCGGGTGGATAAAAGCAGTTGACCAGTGACCCTTCATCTCGCGTTGACGGGCCACACGGAGCAAAAAGAAATACTTCTGACGCGCCTTAGCTGTTTCAGCTTTAATCAGGCGCGGGTCGATGTCGCTTTCAAACAAAGCTTCTTCTGACATTTTTGCTTTCTCAAAGTCGAACTTCGCGCGATCAATCGCCTGGTTAAGACGTTCATCGTAAGCTGCTGTATCCACTTTTGGTCGCTTAAACATGTTAAACATCAGAGCTTTGTCCTTCCTTCAACCGCTTTGATCAACGTGATTTCATCAGCATAGTCAATATCACTGCCGACTGACAATCCAGTAGCCAAACGTGAAACCGTTAGACCGGCTGGCTTCAATAGACGTGATAAGTACATAGCTGTCGCTTCACCCTCTGCGTTAGCGTTCGTTGCAACGATAACTTCTTGAATGGCGTCGTCCTTTTGCAAACGAGTTACCAATGACTCAATGTTGATGTCATCGGGACCCTTTCCAGATAGTGGTGACAACACACCGTGAAGCACGTGGTACAAACCACGGTACTCACCCGTGTTCTCAATTGCCATCAAATCCTTCACTTCTTCAACAACCAAAACTTGGCTTTGATCACGTGTTGGGTCAGAGCAAATTGCACAAGGATCCGTCTCCGTCAGATTTCCACAGATTGAGCAGAAACGCAAATCGCGCTTTGCAGAAATCAATGATTGGGCAAACCCCGTCACATCTTCTTCTTGCATGTCAATCGTGTGGAAAGCTAGGCGTGTCGCTGTCTTAATTCCGATACCGGGCAACTTCGTGTAACTATCAATAAGTTTAGCAATCGGTTCTGGATATTGCACGTTACAGACCTTCTTTCTCCCAAAAAACCAACCGGCTTAGAACATACCCTTTGGTGCGTATTGACCCAAACGCTTTTGTTGGTCAGCTTCGATTTGTTGCAATGCATCATTAACTGCAACCAAAATCATATCTGCCATACCGTCGACGTCATCAGCGTCAACGATTTCAGGCTTGATTTGCAAGTCCTTCAACTCACGGTTTCCGTTAAACGTTGCCAAAACAACGTCTGAAGGGGCGTGACCAGTGTAGTCAGTTGCTGCAATAGCTTCTTGCTCATTTTGCATTTGCTCTTGCATCTTCTTTACTTGCTTCATCATTGATTGCATGTTTTGTCCACCAAACATAATATCACCCTCGTTTTCTAGTTTTTATTAATCATCAATTTCTTCTACGATATCAGCGCCAAACAAACGTTCAGCTTCCGCCACAACTGGTGCTGGACCAGCTGCTTCGGTTTGATCATCCATTGCCGTTAGACTTGCTAAGTCGTCATCAACGGCAGCTGCCACTTGTTGCGGCACTTGCTGTTGAACAGATGGCGTCGCAGCCGTTCCTTGGCGTTGGGCCACAAACGCAGCGCGCATCTTTGGCCAGTCATCAGTCGTGACAAAGACCAATTGACGCTCGTTTTGCGCTTGCGTCAACAAACGAATTTGCGTCACCATCGTGTGCAACAACTCTGCATTACGCATGGCGTTGGCCTTGATGACTTCAAAGTCAAAGGCCACAACCAATCCGTCTGGTGAAGCTGCAATTGGCTTCGCGACGTTCAACATTGCTTGTTGTGGTACCGGCAACATGTTAACCATGTCAGCCCATACAGTTTGCACACGATCTAGGTCGCCACGGGTCGCCGCACTAAGCACGCCAAACACAGCTGATTGATCATCCGCAACACGTGGTGCGACACGCGTTAGTGCCGGCGTAGCTGGTTGTTCAGCTGGTGCTGCTGATGCGACTGGCTCAGGTTGCGCAGCTGGCTGCGTTGGTGTCTCAACAACCGGTGCTGACTTCGGTGCAGTTGGCGTTGGATCAGCGACCACTTGTGGTGCTGACACACGCTCTACCGTCACCGGTGCCGTCGTGGCCAATGGTTGGCTCAACTTAACCGTCAACACTTCCAAGTAAATGCTTGGTCGATTCGTGAAACGCAATTGCTGTTGCGTGTCATTCAAGATATCAATCATGCGATACCAAACATTGGCTTGCGTGTTGGCTGCCAAGTCCGTGAATGTCTCATCAGGCACAATGCTGATCAACTCAGGCGCTTCAGTGTGAAGCAACAAGTCACGGGCATAACTAATCAAGTCTTCCACAAAGCGGTTGGCATCCTTACCTGCTGATAATACCTCAGATAACTTAGCCAAAGCTTGCTTCGTGTCTTGCTTAACAACCGCTTGCACATATTCACCAAGCAACGTTTGCGTTACTGAACCAGTCACAAGCAAAGCGTTTTCCAACGTCACGTGACCATCCCCAAATGACAACGCTTGATCCAAGATACTCAACGCATCACGCATTCCACCATCAGCGGCGTTCGCAATCACGCGAATCGCCGCTTCATCATACGTGTCACCACGTTGATCCAAGATGTACGTCATACGGTCATAAGCTGCCTTAGCATCAATACGCTTGAAGTCGAAACGTTGTGTACGTGAAATAATGGTTGCCGGAATCTTTTGTGGTTCCGTCGTCGCCAAAATAAAGATAACGTTTGCTGGTGGCTCTTCCAATGTCTTCAACAAAGCGTTAAAGGCACCGGTTGAAAGCATGTGGACCTCATCGATGATGTAGACTTTGTACTTCGCTTGCGTTGGGGCGTAGTTAACGTCCTCACGAATCTCACGGATTTCATCAACACCGTTGTTTGAAGCCGCGTCCAATTCGATGATGTCACCAAGTGTTCCGTTATCGGCAGCTTGACACATCGCACATACACCATCAGGCTCCCCGTTAATTGGATTTAAACAGTTGATGGCCTTAGCAAAGATTTTTGCTGCTGATGTCTTACCTGTTCCACGCGGTCCGTTGAACAAATAGGCGTGGGTTGTTTGCCCCGTCATAATTGCGTTTTTCAACGTCTTGGTCACAACTTCTTGCCCAATCATGTCGCTAAATTTTTGCGGACGCCATGTCCGGTACAACGCTTGATACGCCATTGTGTGTGACCCCTTTCACCACTGCCTATTTTGACAGTAACGTTTGAATTTTCCCTACTCTTATAGTAACAGAAAATAGTAAAAAAAACGCCAACCGATTAGTTCATCGGTTAGCGATTAAAGTTCATAAGAAGTGAAGCACAATGCACGGTCTCCTTAGTGCTGCTGCCTTCCGACCCTGACACGGTTCGAAGTGCACACTTGCCCCACAAACAATATTATAGCAGGTGGATTACTTTTCTGCAATCTCATTCGATAATTCTTGTGCTGCCAATTCGGCTGCGCGGCGTGCTTTCTTTTCAGCCTTCTTCTGCTTACGAATCTCACGGAAGAAGTTACGCAATAAGTCGCCACTCTCTTGCTCGCGAACACCTTGGTGCACGTTAACTTGGTGGTTCAAACGCTCATCCTCTAAGATGTGGTACAAAGAATGCACCGCCCCAGCCTTCGGATCTTCAGCGCCATAATACACATCACTAATACGTGACTGTTGAATAATCCCTGCGCACATAATGCATGGTTCCAACGTCACAAACAACTGGGCATCTGGCAAACGCCATGACTTCACCAAACGATTTGCCTCGGTAATGGCTTGAAGCTCAGCGTGTTGGCTGGCATCTTCCAAACGCTCACGTAGGTTAAAGCCGCGTCCGATGATTTGGCCGTTTTGCACAACGACCGCCCCAATCGGCACTTCACCCAAGGCGCCTGCTTTCTTGGCTTCCTTGATGGCTTCACCCATGAAGTAGTCGACTTGTTCAGGCGTTAGCGTCGTCATGGTAGACACTCTCCAAAATGTAGTAACCCTTGTTCTTGGCAATCGTTGCAGCGTTACCGAACGTTTCGGCCATCAATGCCTTAGCAGATGGCGCACCTTGCTTCTTTTGCAAAACAACCGTCAGTGTACCGCCATCAACCAAGTAATCCTTCGCCCCAGCAATCATATCTGACACGATGTCCTTACCGGCACGCACCGGTGGATTCGTCAAAATAGCCGCAAACTTCCCATCAACGCCAGAATAACGGTCTGACAAGACGACATCGATGCGGTCGCCAACCCCGTTCTTTTGCGCGTTACGTTTTACCAATTCAGCTGCACGCTCGTTGATTTCAGCTGCCACGAACTCGCGGTCAGGCATCACCGTTGCCAATGCAATTGAAACTGGCCCGTAGCCGGCACCCAAATCCAAAATCTTACCAGCGGGAATATCTTGATCAAACGCATCCAACATCGTGCGCGTTCCGAAATCTACGGTAGACTTAGAGAAGACACCGGCGTCCGTTGTGAACGTCAAGGTGTGGTCAAAAAGTGGGAACGTCCAAGTATGCTCGTCGTGGGCAACACTTGGGTTCGCCGTGTAATAATGTTCAGCCATGTGAACCTCTTTCTATTCTCAATATCAGAATCCTGATAATCTTCAAAGTTTTCTATATAAACCATTGTATGATATAGAGACTAATTATAAAAGCAAAGTACTTGGGGGAGTATGACATGAAAAAGCAGACAATCGGCGTCTTTATGGGCGCCCAATATGGTCACTTAGAAGAATTCCACGAAGCAGCCGCTGCGATGGGCAAAGGAATCGCAGCTCGTAACTGGGCCTTGGTCTACGGTGGTTCAAAGAGTGGTTTGATGGGCGAAGTCGCAGTTAACGCCATCAACGCTGGTGCCGAGGTGACCGGCATCCGCCCAACGAGCTTCCTGCCAGAAGAAGCTGGGCATGATTTGAAAATGGAACACATCGACGTACCAGACATGGATACTCGTAAGCGCATGATGTTCGATCGCGCCGATGCCTTCGTCTTTTTGCCAGGTGGCATGGGAACATTGGAAGAGCTCGGCCAAGTGATGTCATGGACAAAGCTTGGTTACTACGAAAAGCCAATCGTATTGGTGAATGTCGATGGCTTCTGGGATGACATGGTGGCTTGGTTCGAAACAGCCATCGAAGCTGAGTTCGTCACCCGCGAAGGTCTTTCACGTTTGGCCTTGATGCCAAGCGTTGATGAAACATTCAAGTACCTCGAAGGCGAATTTGGTGAATAACAGAAAAATGGTGATGATGTCAAAATTGGGCATCATCACCATTTTTTATGCAATAATATCGGTCTTTTCAACCATCCAAGCGGCCGCAGCCATGAGGACAATGAGTACCAACAAGACAATCAATTGAATTGTCCAGCTGTGCCACAACCCAAAACCGTAACCAAACAAAGTTGGTCCAAATGCAGCCAATAGGTAGCCACCGGATTGCGCCATACCCGATAGTTCAGCCGTTCGCGTGGGTGTGGTTGTCTTAACTGAGAACATCGTTAACAAGTAAGGGAACAATGCGCCACCTGAGAATCCCATCAATAAGTTAACAATCAACCAAAACAAAAAACTGTGACCATTGAATAAAATCATCCCCACACCAACAAATGCAAAGGCGGAGAAGGCTACCATAATCCAGCGACGTTGTTTATTATTCCAACGTGTAAAGGCAGTTGGTAGCACAAACGTCAATGGCAAAGTGATTAGCGTAAAGATACCCGATAGGTAACCAGCTGCTTCAGCCGATAACCCAGCTTGTTGCGCCATTGTTGGCAACCATGCCATCGCCGTGTAGTAATACAATGACTGTAGCCCACCGTAGGCCAACAAATACCATGCCCGCTTATTACGCCAAATCGACGTGTGTGTTCCGTCGGCTGGTCGTGGTTCTAGCACGTGATTTTGCTTTGTATTTGGTAGCCAAACCACCAAAGCAAGTACAATCAATACTGACAAAATCAAAATTAACGTTTGCCAATTAGTTGCTTTGACAATCGGCACGGCTAAAGATGATGCCAAGATAGTTGCAATCGTCATCGCCAGTGAATACGTTGACGTATAACGACCAATTTGCGTTGGGAAATTTGCAACGACGGCACTAGGTAGCAACACATTCAATGTTGCAATACCGACACCAATCAATACTGTTCCTAAAAACAAAAATGGCATCGAAATAATGCGTAACAATGACCCAACTGCCATTAACAATACGAAAATAGCGAAAGACTTTTCAATTCCCCACTTTTGGCCAAACTTCGGCGCCAAAGGAGAAATAATGGCGAAACTCAAGAGTGGAATGGTTGTCAAAATCCCCAATGAACTAACTGACACCCCCAACCCTTTAGCAACTTCGCTAATAACTGGCGGAATTGATGTAAACGGAATGCGTAATATCATTCCCATCATCACAATGCCAGGCACCAAAAAAGGTGACTGATTTCTTGTTTTGCATAATGAACTCTCCTCAATAGATGCTTCGCTATCTCTCTAAAACAGCTTATCCATTGTAAGTTAATAAAAAGCGCTGCACAACAACGTGCAACGCTTCACTAATGCTTTTTACTTAAAATACTTTGCCAAGAAATCAGCAACCTTTTGCTCATACTTAGCTGGATTGGTTGCGTATGATTGCACGTGTGATGCACCTGGAACCAAGTACTTTTCCTTTGGTCCGTTTGAGGCGTCATACACTTGGTTCAAGAACTTCGTTGGCACAAATGTGTCATCCCCACCGTGAATAAACATCATTGGGCGCGTGTTCTTTTGCAACAACTTAATTGCATCCGCTTCAGCGTAGTCGTAACCAGCCAAAACCTTTGAGTACAATGACACAACTGGCACGATAATCTTTGCTAGCCAAGTTGGCAAGCCGTACATATCACCGGCTTGGTATTCCAACTCATCATAAACTGACGTGTAACCAGCGTCTTCAATGTACGCCTTAACTTGCGCTGGTGGATTCATTCCTGACAACATCATCGTCGTGGCACCACCCATTGAGGCACCCATCACCACGATTTCGCTATCTTGACCATTCTTTGTAATGACCTTGCTAATCCATTGCTTGTAGTCCTTGGCATCCAAGTAACCGAACCCGATGTACTTACCGCCTGACTTACCTGACGCACGATCATCGGGCATCAACACGTTGTAGCCCATGTCATGGAACATTTGACCATAAGGTGCCATGGCCTTGTGCTCCACACCGAATCCGTGAATCACAACAACCGTCTTGTTGGTCTTCTTTTCAGCTGGTACATAATTACCAACCAACTTAGTGCCGTCCTTCGCCGTCAAATGCCACGTTTGTGAATCCAACGCTAGGAACTCTTGTTGACGTGAATACAAGGGATCCTTCTTCGTCAACACACCACTACCGATAAAGTCCTTCTTCGCACGCACCTCGGCGACGTGGAAGAAATATCCACCAGCAGCCCCAAGAATAACTGCCAAGACAACCACGATTGAAACCACCCAAGTGATAATCTTACGTGGCGTTGACCAGCGCTTCTTTTGCTTAGCCATATTCGCTATCCTCTTACTCTTCTATGAATCTTATAAAGCAGACCGGTCACATCTCTGACGCGACCAACAGCTGCTGTGATAATTGCAACCTGTCCATTATAAAGAAGAAAACTAGAAAATAAAAGGTATACCCCGTTAAGCAAATGGCCGACTAATTCATGTGCAACAATGAGTCAATCAACTTATCACCCATTCGATCCAAATACTGATTTTGTCGCTCCCAAAGTGACTTGTCACGCAACGACTGCTCACTTTCAGCCGGCAATGGTTGATTTTGCGTCGTAATCGCCGCAACTGCCCCAACAATCCAAACACCCAAGCTGAACACCACTAGTAATCTCACTAATTTCTTTCGCATGCCACAAGTCCCCCATTCCTTTTTGTTGTCTTTCAGTCTAGTCGCCAATTGTCAGGTTTTAGCAGGTTTTCGGTCACAATTGTGTAAATGTTTTGTATCCAAATTCGTAACGTCCTTAACAAGTTTTTTCTCAAATTGTCTGTCGCTGTGCTAAACTATTAGAAAACTATGAGAAACACGGAGCACCAACATGAGCTATTCATTGAACTGGGATTTGGATCCCATCTACCCTGGTGGTATCGAATCACCTGAATTCGCTGCCAAGCTAGCTTTACTCGATCAACAAATTAAGCAATTCGCGTCTGACGTGACTGCTTACGACCGTTTCACGGATACGGACTTCAGCAAGCTCGTCGCTTTGGTGAACGACGCGCAAGTCATTCGTTCAGGATTGGGTACGGTGGCGCTTTTCGTCAACGCCCTTTATTCAGCCGACTACACGAACCCGGTTTACCGTCCATACCAAACGAAGGTGTCACACTTGGAAGTTGCTTACCAAGCACCGCTGGACGCCTTCGCGAAGCTGTTGACGTCATTTGATGATGAGACGTTCGCTAAAGTCAGCACGTTGCCTGGCATCGCCGAAGTCGCTTTCCACTTGAACGAGTTGCGTGATAACGCCGCCCGTTTGTTGGATGACCGCGCTGAAGAATTGCTCAACAAGTTGCGCTTGGACAGCTTGCAAGCTTGGTCAGAGCACTACGATACGATTTCATCTGGTCTTTCAATGACGTACACGGATGAAAACGGCGACGAACAAGGGTTGTCTGCTGGACAAGCGTTGAACCAATTGGATGGTTACCCTGACAATAAGGTTCGTGCTAACATCATGGCCAACTACGAAAAGATGTGGGGTAGCGCCGAGAACTTGGCTGCTGACACAATCAACCACTTGGCTGGTGCCCGTTTGACGGAACAAGCGGCCCACGGTTACGAAAACCACTTGGATCAACCGCTTGAGTTGAACCGTATGTCACGCGAGACATTGGACGCAATGTGGCAAATGGTCGATGACAACAAGCACATGTTCAAGGCCTACTTCGACCGCAAGAAGGAATTGCTTGGTTTGACCGAGCTTGGTTGGCAAGACCAAGTCGCTCCTATCACGGATTTGGGTGACTACAAGCCAAGCACGTTGTCATATGATGAAGCGGCTGCTTTCATTATTAAGAACTTCGGCAAGTACTCACCTAAGATGGCTGCATTCGCCCAACACGCATTTGAGAATCAATGGATTGAAGCGGAAGACCGTCCTGGTAAGACGCCAGGTGCTTGGATGGAAAGTGTGCCTGACATTCACGAGTCACGTATCATCACGACGTTTACGGGGTCTGTGAACGACGCAGCGACAATTGCCCACGAAATCGGCCACGGGTTCCACTCTTCAGTCTTGACGGACTTGCCAGTTTGGCGTGACGGTTATGCGATGAACGTTGCCGAGACTGCCTCAACGTTTGCTGAAATGTTGATTGCGGATGCCAACGTGCAAGCTGCCCAATCAGATGCGGAAAAGGTTGTCTTGTTGGATGCGAAGATGACGAACCCAATCGCTATGTTCTTGAACATCCACGCCCGTTTCATCTTTGAAGACAACTTCTACACGGAGCGTAAGCAAGGTTTCGTCCCTGCTGCGCGTTTGAATGAGTTGATGGATGAGGCACAAAAGGTGGCCTTCGATGGTCTTTTGGATCACCGCCACCCACACTTCTGGTCATCAAAGTTGCACTTCTTCATTGATGACGTGCCATTCTACAACTTCCCATACACGTTCGGTTACTTGTTCAGTCAAGGTATCTACGCCTGGGCGCACACGCAAGATAACTTCGAAGAGGCTTACATCGCGTTGCTTCGCGATACGGCCAACATGTCAACGGAAGAATTGGCCCAAAAGCACCTTGGTGTTGATTTGACTAAGCCAGACTTCTGGCAAGCTGGTGCTGATTTGGTTAAGAAGGACATCGACGAATTTTTGGCTTTGTCAGAGCAATTTGTAAAGTAGGCCCCCTATGGGAACAAAAAGCCATTACGTTCCTGAAGGATAATGACATCCCATACACTGAATAAACTGAAGGTGCGTCGCAAATCGTGGCGCACCTTTTTTCTTTGGGTAGAATCAGGTACGATTGACGTATACCAAGCGGAGAAATTACAAATGTCTGAACCTTTAACCGAACAACAAATCGACCCAGCTGTTATGGCTGAGTTGAATAACATTGTCGCAGAACTAGATACAGTTCCAGGACTATCAATCGAACAAATTAACACGCTTTTTGAACAACGAAAAGCAAACTGGTAAAACACATCACCATCATTTTCGGAAGTATACTTCTGAAAATCAGCAAAATCGTCCAAGTTCGGAAGTATACTTCTGAAAATAACAAAATAACGTCGAATTCAGAACTATACTTCCGAATTCGACGTTATTTTTTACTTCTTATCCAAAATCATCTTTGACGTTAGGATGGCAAGTGACACTGCCAAGCCCATTGGCATCAAAGCGGTGTAGTCCAAGTGACTTACTTCGAACATCATGAACAAGGCCATCAATGGCGCTTGTTGTGAGGCTGCTAGCAATGCCGTGGCACCGATAACGGCAGCTTGGGCAACTGATGCACCAGGCACCATCATGATGTAGCCGAAGCCAAGGATGGCACCGAATGATCCACCAATACCAATTGATGGTGCCAACGTACCACCATAGGTACCAGCCTTCAATGTGAAGACCGTGATGGCTGCCTTAAGCAACATCCCAATCAACAAGACACCAATCACCTTCGTGCTCGTGCTGTTGATGGCGAACTCAGCCAAACCACGTCCGTTTCCCATAATTTGTGGGAAGAAGATGGCAACCACACCCGTTACGGCTGCTGCCAATGGCAATTGCCACAAGACTTGCACTTGCTTAGCCTTGGCCTTACCGCCGGCCCATTGGAAGGCCTTGCGGAAGTACGCACCAGCCACACCCATCAATGGTCCAACCACAATCACGAATGGAATCATCCCCAACGTGAAGTGCTTATCAGGCACAAAGTAGTATGGGTGGAACCCGTGCACTGACATACCAACCCACATGGCAATCGTTGACATCGTCAAGCTGACCGCTACCGAACGCTTTGACACGTTCTTGTGCAAGATTTCAACGGCGAACAACATACCGGTGATTGGCGCGATATAAATACCAGCGAACCCAGCACCCGCAGCTGCTGCAATCAACAAGCGACGGTCGTCAGCCGTTAGTGAATCCATGTGCCACCGACGGAGCAACTTCTCCCAACGTTGGGCAAGCAAGGCACCAAGTTCACGAGGCGCCAATTCACGTCCAACTGATCCACCAGTTGCCACGTAGAAGACTTGCGTCACGGCATGGACAACTGAAGGCCAAAATGGCATCTCATCCCCATCCATCGCCTTGTTGATACCAACCGTTGGCTTCATCTTCGTCTGCACAATGAACCAGACAATCGCCGCAATAATTCCACCAATCAATACTGATAAAAAGCGTTGTCCGCCAGCAATGTGCGTTGAAACTGGCATCAGCGTGTTTTCTTCAAATCCCAAGAAGAAGTGCTCAACGAGTTCCAAGAACAAGCTGAGCAACACTGAACTTAACCCTACAACAATCCCCAAAATAACGGTAGATAGCGCCAAGACCCCCATCTTGTGGCGCTCGCTGTAAGTTTTCTCTTCCAAAACAGTAACCTCATCTCAAATAATCGTTTACAAAAAGTTATTATACCACCTAAAAAGCCCAGTCGAAAAACTGGGCTAACGGTTACTTCACTAAATAGACACGCTCGTCAATCAAGTCGAATGAGTGATGGTGCGCGTTCAATGCGGGCACTTCTTCTAACTCGGCTTCATGCCAGAAGACATCCGAGTCCGTTGCCCCATCCTTTTCACCAATCACGATGAAATCAAAATCAAAGCGATATTGGTTGTCGCGGATGTATTGCAACACCTGCCAGTCCGCGTCGGTCGTGTCCGGCGCCCAACTCATAATGACCGTTGAGACATTCTCACCGTACATATCCAGCGCTGCGATGGCGTCCATATTTTCCACATCCGTCACTGGCTTCGCTGACGTTGGATCCGGTTGCGTACGCCAATCTTCATTGTCCGTTGCGATAATCTTTTGCTCCGGCGCAATCGCCTTCAAACCGGCTGAGATATACCCATGTCCAGCCATCAACTCCAATACGGGTTGGCCGTCCGTGTACGCTGACAAGTCACGCACAAAGTCACTTGAGACAAAACCGTACATGCTGAAGTATTCGATTAACGCATCACGTAGATGACGGAGCAAGAAGTCGATATCTTCTAATGGTTCCGTTAGCTCAAGCCAGAGGGCATTACCGGCGTCTGCGTTGTCTGGGTATTGGGCCAAGACATAACTTTGCAGTTCTGGAATCACCGACTCTGGCACTTCCATTGTTGGCAATGCAGCTGGCAAATAACCCGCATTCAATTGTTCAAGCGTATCAATCGCTTGTTGCATGAGGTTAGCCATCGTGGGGATGTTTTGGTAACGGCCTAGATATGGCAACAGCTCACCAAGATAATCCATCTCAGTGAGCTGTTGACCAGACCCAAACCGAATTGCTTGGTTTGTTGTCATCGTAATATCCTTTGTTTAGAACAGGCTTTCTTGGTGGTTGCTACGCACATCATCCTCCGGCGTGTATGAGACCGGGTTCAAGTATGAATTAACATACTGGAAAATGTCGAAACGTTGCTGGTCGGTTAGCGGCTTACCATTAAAGTCGATTTCCTTACCCGACAAGAACAGCAATGACAAGTCAGTCTTTTCTGACATGGCACGGCCAACCAAGAAATCCATTGAAACATTGAAAAAATCCGCTAGCTTTCGAACTTCAATGTACGAAGGCGAACGGTCGCCACGCTCCCAGTTTCCGATTTGCGCAGCTGTATTTGGTTTTTGCCCTGGTTCAAGGTGCTTATTCATCTCTTCAGCCAAGGTTTCCAATGTGATGTTACGGCCTTTGCGCAACTCACGCAGACGATCTGGAAACATGTGCGTCGTTCTCCGTTTTCATAAAGTAGCTTGGGCACACTAAAAGCCCTAATATATTTCTATTTTAACGAACACTAACCGATTTTTCCACACCCAAATTGTGGAAAACCACTTATTTTATCCACACGCTGTGAATTAAGGCTTAACAGTTAGCACAACCACGTTGACTGTCACAGCAGGTAATGGCGTGGCTTCCGCTGCCGCTTGGGCTTCTGGACGTGCGCCCCAGTGCAATGGCGTCATGTGTAACAGATCAACATACAAGTCAGCTGGAATTTGCCATTGGTATGAAATCTCTGTTTGCGTCGCATCTGGGTAGTTCTCCATAAAGCGATCGACCACTTTTTGGTTACTATATGTGTGATTTGGTGAATCCACTGGGTATAACATCTCACGCAGTTCGTGCAGATAACCAGATGATGGGACCACCTTCACCAACGTTCCCTCAGGTGCTAAGACACGCTTAAATTCTTCATACGCACTTGGTGAGAAGAACTCCACGATACTGTCAAAGCTATTGTCGTTAAATGGTAGATTTGCTAAGTCAGCGACTGCAAAGAACGCATCCGTGTCCAATTGCGTCGCTAAGTTAACCCCAGCCTTAGAAATATCGAAACCAATACCGGTATCGATGTTGCCACGATTGGCTAGCAAACGGGCAAATGGCGTCCCTTCACCGGTACCAACATCCATGATACGTTGTGGGTCAGCAGGCAATTGAGCCGCAACCGCGTCCACGATGCCATCGAACAAACCGGCCGTCAACACACGACGACGAGCCGCCAACATAGCATCATCATACTCCGTATTAACAGCGTGGTTCAAGAAATAAAGGGAACCCTTCTTATTAATATCCAAACGGTGGTTATGCGCACATACCAACGTATTACCTTCAACGTGGTCATAAGGTTCGCCATCTACAGTACAGCGGAACATGTCCAGTGTTCGCTAACGAACTTAATCCCTTTTTCAATCTTCTTCATGTGATTCCTCATTACTCAAGTCAATATCGTACGCTCGTCGGTTACCGGCTAACTGGCCTCTGTAAGTAAACCCACGACGGGTGATGATTGCTTGCATTTTTTTATTTTTATCATGCGTATCAATCCGAATATAATCATACCCATTTGCACGGGCTGTCGCAAATAAATGCGTAAAAAGCTCTGTCGACAAATGGTAGCCTTGGTGTTGGAATGACACCGCCATGCGATGAATAACTGCATAAGGCTTACGCTTAGTTGGATACAGCCAACGACCACCTTGGAGACGCTGGTAGTTCACGTCTTTTTCTTGCCAAAGCGTGGCCGTGGCAACGATTTCGTCATCGAGTTGTAGAATGTACGCGTACCCTTTGGCGATGTCGGCTTTGATGATTTCTGGGGCTGGATAGCCATTATCCCACTGTGGATTATGATCAATAGACATGACTGCCTTAGCATCTGATATAATTTGCCAAATCGAATCGGCATCAGCCATAGTTGCCTGTCGGTAAGTTATATTAGCCATTGGTCTACCTCGCTTTAATAAGCAACATTATACGCCGTTTTCGGGCAATAATTGTCAACAAAAACGTCATACCTGGTTGCGATAATAACATCAGTCATAATAAATGATTTGCGGTGAATCCCATCGCCGCACCTTCTTTCACCACTCGGTACTCCTTGCCGGGTGGTTTTTTGTTTTGGTGTTAGGTTTTGGTGGTTTGATTTTCATCCACCACAGAACATCAGAGAAAACTGTTCACCCATGTCTCGACGCAACGCGTCGACATACACCACCAAACAAAAAAGGACAAAGCACAAACATGTACTTTGTCCTTCAATAGGTTAATTAGTCTTCAAAACCTTCAGTCGTCATTGATGCTTGGTACAAAGCCACAACATCATCAACCGTCAAGTTCACGTAACCACCCTCGTGATCCAAACCACCGATTTCAACAGCTGATTCAGCCATTGCGCGGAAGTTCGTGTCATCGTTGATATCAACACCTTGCAAAGTCGTTGGGACATCCAATGACTTTACCCAGTCGTAAGTAGCTTGGATAGCCTTTTCAGCAACGACTTGGTCGTCAGCGTCTTGGATATCCCAAACGTTACGTCCAAAGCGAGCAAACTTAGCAACCGTGGCTGCTGACAAAGCACGCTTCATCCAACGTGGCGTCAAAATTCCCAAACCAACACCGTGAGTGATGTCGTAGAAGGCTGACAACTCGTGCTCGATTGGGTGAACCGTCCAGCCGTTCACGTTTCCTGAACGAACCAAACCATTCAAAGCCATCGTTGAAGCCCACATCAAGTTGGCGCGAGCATCGTAGTTGTCTGGCGTTGCCAAGGCAACTGGTGCCCACTTGATAACGGCACGCATCATACCTTCAATCATACCGTCAGAAATATCTGTGTTCTCGGCACGGTCAAAGTATTGCTCAGTCAAGTGTGAGAAAATGTCGATTGAACCGGCAGCCGTTTGCCACTTTGAAACTGAGTACGTCAATTGTGGATCCAAGAATGAAACAGCTGGTGTGTTTGGTCCATACGTACCAATCTTAGCGTTCAATTCTGGGTTTGAGATAACTGATCCAGGGTTCATTTCAGTTCCCGTGGCAGCCAACGTCAAAATGTCGACAACTGGCAATTGGTCTAGCTTTGAACGGTACTTTACACCGTGGTCAGCAACCAAATCCCAGGCATCTCCATCATAAAACTTTGCTGATGCAATCACCTTAGATGCATCGATAACTGATCCACCACCAACAGCCAAAATGACGTCGATGTCGTTCTCCTTAGCCAAACGTTGACCCTCGCGAACTGAATCAATCTTTGGGTTAGGCTCGATACCGTCCAATTCAGTGACGTTCAAACCTTCCAAAGCCTTCATAACACGCTCATACAAGCCAGAACGCTTGATTGAACCACCACCGTACGTCAACAAAACGTTTTGACCAAATTGGGCCACGGCATCGTGCAATTCTGCATCGATGTGATTCTTTCCAAAGCGAATATCCGTCTTATTTACAAAGCGAAAATCTTCCATAATTTATCGTCCTCCAATGACTTGTGCAGACTACTTTACTTACTAAACGTAATATACACTATACACCTTTCGCAAATGTTAAACAAATTCTCGCTACGCAAAAAAGCACTTCAACTAGATTCACATCTAAGTTGAAGTGCTTTTTGTTATGAACTAACAGCGATTAACCGAGATTAGTCGTTGTGCAAGTTCATTGAGTTTTCAATATCAGCGATTGAAGGAATCTTCGTACCCTCTTCAGTTGATACAACAACGGGATCTGCTACGACCTTGTCTTCAACAGCTTGGTATTGCTTCATACCAGTACCAGCTGGGATCAACTTACCGATGATAACGTTCTCCTTCAAACCAACCAATGGATCGTTCTTTCCACGGATAGCAGCGTCAGTCAAGACACGAGTCGTCTCTTGGAATGATGCGGCTGACAAGAATGAGTTCGTCTCCAATGATGCCTTGGTAATACCAAGCAAAACTGGACGTGCTGTGGCTGGCAAGCCACCCTTCAACAACGTCTCTTCGTTAGCATCACGGAATTGCGCGATATCCATCAACGTACCTGGCAACAAGTCCGTCTCACCCGGATCCATGACACGCACCTTACGAAGCATTTGGCGAGCCATAACTTCGATGTGCTTGTCAGAGATCTCAACACCTTGCATACGGTAAACCTTTTGCACTTCACGCACAATGTAGTTTTCCGTAGCCAAAGTGTCACGTACTTGGATGATTTCCTTAGGGTCAGCTGAACCTTCGTTCAACGTCTCACCACGGTGGATTTGATCACCTTCGGCCACACGCATACGTGCAGTCATTGGCAACGTGTAAGTACGCGTATCCGTCTCACCTTGAACAGTAACTTCCTTAGTACGTTCTGCTGGGTTTTCTTCAATAGAAGTAACCTCACCAGTAACTTCAGTAATCATAGCACGACCCTTAGGGTTACGTGCTTCAAAGATTTCTTGCACACGAGGAAGTCCTTGCGTGATATCGTTTCCGGCAACACCACCAGTGTGGAAAGTACGCATAGTCAATTGCGTACCAGGCTCACCGATTGATTGTGCGGCAACAGTACCAACAGCTTCACCAACTTCAACAACGTCACCAGTAGCCATGTTGCGACCGTAGTCGTATACGCAGACACCGTGTTCCGTGTTGCAAGTAAAGGCTGAACGAATGTTAACAGTCGTTACGCCGGCGTTGACAATGGCCTTAGCCTTGTCTTCGTCGATCATTTGGTTGTGAGCAACGATGACTTCACCAGTCTTAGGGTCGATAACAGCCTTTTGTGCGTAACGTCCCAAAATACGCTCGTACAATGACTCGATGACTTCGTTACCGTTCATGATTGCAGAAACATCCAAACCACGATCAGTACCACAGTCGATCTCACGAATGATAACGTCTTGCGCAACGTCAACCAAACGACGAGTCATGTAACCTGAGTCGGCCGTCTTCAAGGCCGTATCAGTCATACCCTTACGAGCACCGTGAGTTGAGAAGAACATTTCCAAAACTGACAATCCCTCACGGAAGTTGGCAATGATAGGCAACTCCATGATACGTCCGTTAGGCGCAGCCATCAAACCACGCATACCGGCCAATTGCGTAAAGTTAGAAATGTTACCACGAGCTCCTGAATCTGACATCATGAAGATGTTGTTATCAGGCTCGAAGTGCTCAATAAGCTTAGCAGTAATGTCATCCTTCGCTTGGTTCCAGATAGCAATAACACGCTCATAACGCTCATCGTCAGTAATCAATCCACGACGGAATTGCTTAGAAACAGTAGCGACTTGCTTGTGAGCTTCTTCGATGATTCCTGGCTTTTCCTTCAAGTCAGTAACGTCGGCCACACCAACCGTCAAACCAGACTTAGTTGACTCATCGTAACCCAAGTCCTTCATGCGGTCCAATAGCAATGACGTTTCAGTAACCTTGTAAATCTTGTAGACTTCGGCAACGATGTCTGACAAGAATCCCTTCTTGAATGGAGGCAAGATTGGCGTCTCGGCAAAGTGTGCCTTGATGTCAGTTCCTGGCTCCAAGAAGAAGCGGTCGTCAATGGCGTGCAAGTTAGCCTCAGTTGGCTCGTTCAAGTATGGGAAGTCGACTGGCAAGATGTCGTTAAAGAACAACTTACCAACAGTCGTCGTCATGATACGTGAACGTTGCTCGTCAGTGAATGGCTTTTCTGCAGGGAATGAAGACGTTTGAACTCCAATACGAGTGTGCAAGTGCACATACTTGTTTTGGAATGCAGTACGAGCTTCGTTGATATCCTTGAAGACCATACCTTCACCTTCACGACCCTCTTCTTCAGTCGTCAAGTAGTAGTTACCGATAACCATGTCCTGTGATGGGGCCACGATAGGCTTACCATCCTTAGGTGCCAAGATGTGTCCAGCGGCAAGCATCAACAAACGAGCTTCTGCTTGAGCTTCATCTGACAAAGGAACGTGGATGGCCATTTGGTCACCGTCAAAGTCGGCGTTATAAGCTTCAGTAACCAATGGGTGCAAACGCATAGCCTTACCTGGCACTAGGACAGGTTCGAACGCTTGAATACCCAAACGGTGAAGCGTTGGTGCACGGTTCAAAAGAACTGGGTGCTCCTTGATAACGTCATCCAAGACGTCCATAACAGCGTCATCACGACGGTCGATCATACGCTTTGCGGCACGGATGTTTCCAACCAAGTCACGCGCAACCAATTCCTTCATGATGAATGGGCGGAACAATTCCATAGCCATTGGACGTGGCAATCCCATTTGGTTCATCTTCAAGAAAGGACCAACGTCGATAACTGAACGTCCTGAGTAGTCAACACGCTTACCAAGCAAGTTTTGACGGAAACGTCCTTGCTTACCCTTAAGCATGTGTGACAATGACTTCAATGGACGGTTACCAGGACCAGTTACAGGACGTCCACGACGACCGTTGTCAACCAACGCGTCGACGGCTTCTTGCAACATACGCTTTTCGTTTTGCACGATGATTCCAGGTGCGTTCAACTCCAACAAACGCTTCAAACGGTTGTTACGGTTGATAACACGACGGTACAAATCGTTCAAGTCAGACGTTGCAAAACGTCCACCTTCCAATTGCACCATTGGACGCAAGTCAGGTGGGATAACTGGAATAACATCCATTACCATCCACTCTGGCTTGTTACCTGACTTAACGAAAGCTTCGATAATGTCCAAACGACGAACGGCGCGAACACGCTTTTGACCAGTGGCCTCACGCAATTCTGCCTTCAACGTCTCAACTTCGGCTTCCAAGTCAACGTTTGACAACAACGTTTGTACAGCTTCAGCACCCATGCCAGCTTCAAATGCGCTACCATATTCTGCCTTCAACTCGCGGTACTCGCGTTCTGACAACAATTGCTTTTCAGTCAAAGGTGTATCACCGGCCTTTGTAACCACGTAAGAAGCGAAGTAAATAATCTCTTCCAATGAACGTGGTGACATGTCCAAGACCAATCCCATACGTGAAGGGATTCCCTTGAAGTACCAGATGTGTGATACAGGAGCGGCCAACTCGATGTGACCCATGCGCTCACGGCGGACCTTTGAAGACGTTACTTCAACGCCGCAACGATCACAAACGATTCCCTTGTAACGAATACGCTTGTACTTTCCGCACGCACATTCGTAATCCTTGGTAGGTCCAAAGATACGCTCGTCGAAAAGTCCATCCTTTTCAGGCTTGAGCGTACGATAGTTGATTGTCTCAGGCTTCTTAACTTCACCATAAGACCAGCTGCGAATCTTGTCTGGGCTAGCCAGTCCGATTTGCATGCTTTCAAACTTATTGACATCAATCAATGGTTTGACCCCTTTCGTAGGTTCCTATATACAATCCAATCCAGCACTTCACTATGTCCGTGCTTACCATGCTCGAATGATCAAACGCAGTAAGCACGAACCTAGCAATGTGCTAGGTTGGCTAACAATCTCTTAAAAGTAGCGCAGGGCTAAGAATAATCTCTTATTCAGCGTCGTTCAAGTTAACGACACCGTCAGCCTTTGGAGCTGATGCTTCGGCACCGTCGGCAGCAAATTCTTGTGCCAAACGTTGTGCTTCTGCATTAGCGGCTTCGATGTTAACGATTAAATCGTCATCATCCATGTCACGCAATTCGATCTCACGATCATCTGCGTCCAAGACCTTCATGTCCAAACCAAGAGCTTGCAATTCCTTAACCAAGACACGGAATGACTCCGGAACACCTGGCTTAGGGATTTGGTCACCCTTAACGATGGCCTCGTAAGTCTTAACACGACCAACAACGTCATCTGACTTGTACGTCAAGATTTCTTGCAAAGTGTGCGCAGCACCGTAGGCCTCAAGGGCCCAAACTTCCATTTCACCGAAACGCTGTCCACCAAATTGCGCCTTACCACCAAGTGGTTGTTGCGTAACAAGTGAGTAAGGTCCGATTGAACGGGCGTGCATCTTGTCGTCGACCATGTGGGCCAACTTCATGTAGTGCATGATTCCGACAGAAACACGCTTGTCGAAGGCTTCACCAGTACGACCATCATACAAAACAGTCTTACCATCTGATGGCAAACCAGCTTCCTTCAAAGCGTCCCAGATATCCGCGTCACGGGCACCGTCAAAGACAGGTGATGCGATGTGGATACCCAATTCGCGAGCAGCCATACCCAAGTGCAATTCAAGCACTTGTCCGATATTCATACGAGATGGCACACCCATTGGTGACAACATAATGTCGATAGGCGTTCCGTCTGGCATGAATGGCATGTCTTCTGAAGGCACGATAACTGAAACAGTTCCCTTGTTACCGTGACGACCGGCCATCTTGTCACCAACTTGAATCTTACGACGTTGTGCGATGTAAACACGAACCATCATGTTAACACCTGGTGCCAATTCGTCACCGTTCTCACGGGTAAAGATACGAACGTCTTGAACGACACCGCCACCACCGTGAGGAACACGCAATGACGTATCACGAACTTCACGGGCCTTCTCACCGAAGATGGCGTGTAGCAAACGCTCTTCAGCTGACAATTCAGTAACACCCTTAGGCGTAACCTTACCAACCAAAAGATCACCGTCTTCAACTTCAGCACCGATACGGATAATTCCGCGCTCATCCAAGTTCTTCAATTGCTCTTCACCAGTGTTAGGGATTTCGCGAGTGAACTCTTCAGGGCCAAGCTTCGTATCACGAGCCTCTAATTCGTATTCTTCAATGTGGATTGACGTGTAAACATCATCGCGGATCAAACGTTCGTTGATGATGATGGCATCTTCAAAGTTATATCCTTGCCAAGTCATGAAGGCGATCAATGGGTTTTGTCCCAAAGCCAATTCACCTTGCTCCATTGATGGACCATCGGCCAAAACTTCGTCGGCATCAACTGCATCCCCAACCTTAACGATTGGACGTTGGTTGTAGTTCTTACCAGCGTTTGAACGACGGAACTTCATCAATTCGTACTTATCAAGTGAACCATCTTCGCGACGAACGCGGATTTCGCGACCGTCAACGTACTCAACCGTACCAGGGTACTTAGCAATAATGGCAACACCGGCGTCGTGGGCAGCCTTGTATTCGATACCCGTACCAATCAATGGTGCGTGTGGATCGATCAAAGGAACCGCTTGACGTTGCATGTTGGCACCCATCAAGGCACGGTTAGAGTCATCGTTTTCCAAGAAAGGAATTGCGGCCGTGGCAACGGCAACAATTTGCTTAGGAGAAACGTCCATGTAGTCAACTTGGTCGATAGAAACTTCGACGTTTTCCTCACTCTTACGAGCCAAAACAACGTCAGAAGCAAATGATCCATCTTCGTTCAAAACTGAGTTACCTTGGGCAACGATGAAGTTATCTTCTTCGTCGGCCGTCAAGTAGTCAATCTTGTCCGTAACCTTGTGAGTCGTCCAGTCAACACGACGGTATGGCGTCTCAATGAATCCGTAACGGTTAACACGACCGTACGTAGCCAATGAGTTAATCAAACCGATGTTAGGACCTTCAGGCGTTTCGATAGGGTCCATACGTCCGTAGTGCGTGTAGTGCACGTCTCGGACTTCATAACCGGCACGGTCACGAGTCAAACCACCAGGTCCCAAGGCAGATAGACGACGCTTGTTCGTCAATTCTCCAAGAGGGTTAGTTTGGTCCATGAATTGTGACAATTGTGATGAACCGAAGAACTCCTTAACAGCTGCCACAACAGGGCGGATGTTAATCAATTGTTGTGGTGTAACCGTATCTGGGTCTTGGATAGACATACGCTCACGAACCACACGCTCCATACGGCTCAAACCGATACGGAATGTGTTTTGCAACAATTCACCCACACGACGGATACGACGGTTACCCAAGTGGTCAATGTCGTCCGTTGCGCCGATGCCCAATGGCAAGTTCAAGAAGTAGTTCATACCAGCGATAATATCAGCTGGTTGGATCGTACGAACAGATTCGTCAAATTGACCGTTACCGATCACTGGCAAAACCTTTTCAGGATCCTCTGGGTTTTCAACCAAGATAGTTTGCAACGTCATAGGCGTCGTCACAACACCTTCGTCTGAAGGCGTAAATGTCGTCGTCTTAAAGTCGTCGCGGTCAAGGAATGGTGCCAAAGCAGCCATAACCTTCTTGTCGACAACCGTTCCCTTTTCGGCGATAACTTCACCAGTATCAGGGTCGGCCAACGTCTCACCCAACGTCAAGCCCATCAAACGCGTCTTCAATGACAACTTCTTGTTGATCTTGTAACGACCAACAGGTGCCAAATCGTAACGCTTTGGGTCGAAGAAGCGAGCCGTCAACAAGGCACGAGATGAATCGGCCGTCTTTGGCTCACCTGGACGTAGGCGTTCGTAGATGTCCTTCAAGGCCTCTTCGACACGTGAGTCGTTGATGTCCTTGTGAACGTCCTTATCCAACGTCAATGAGATTGAATCGTATTGGTCACCCAAGATTTGCAAAACCTCTGAATCTGATCCGTAACCCAAGGCACGAACCAATTCAGTAACAGGCAACTTACGCGTACGATCGATACGTACGTAGCTCAATCCCTTTGCGTCTGTTTCAAATTCCAACCAAGCACCACGGCTTGGGATGAACGTCGTACCATAGTTAGGACGACCGTTCTTGTCCAATTCCTCGTTGTAGTAAACACCAGGAGAGCGAACAAGTTGTGAAACGATAACACGCTCAGCTCCGTTAATTATGAACGTACCTGATGGCGTCATCAATGGGAAGTCACCGAAGAACACGTCTTGTGACTTGATTTCACCAGTTTCTTGGTTCGTCAAGCGCAATGTTACGTGCAATGGTGCTGAGTAATTTGCATCGTGGTTACGAGCTTCTTCTACTGTGTACTTAGGCTCCATGAGCTTATAGTCCACAAATTCCAATGACAACTTTCCTTGGAAATCTTCGATTGGCAAAATGTCAGTGAACATTTCACGCAATCCTTCATCCAAGAACCAGTTGTATGAGTCCGTTTGGATCTCAATCAAGTTAGGCAAATCAAGGACTTCCTTGATTCGTGCGTAACTGCGACGAACACGGTGCTTACCGTACTTTACAAGCGTTCCTACCAAGTTTTCCACCTCGCTTTGATTTGGCCAACTGCGCACACCAGTTTCTTTACAGTTTGATTACAAAATCTGTTTTTTACCGGTTTTTGAGTGCAAAAAAGACAACGACATTTTCGACTTCGAAAACGCCACTGCCCCTGCTATAAAGGCTTTCAGGGACAATATTTCCTGTCAGCCGTTGTCTATGCACAATTAAACTACCTTATAGTATACAAGAAAAAGCAAGCATTATCAAGGTTTGCGTCCTTTGTCAATACTCGCTTTTTCAAATAAATTATGGTTATTCTGTGACCGTCTCTTTTGGCTCAGCCTTGGCCTTCACGTTAATCGTGATTTCGCCGGCCTTCGCACCGATTGTCACAACATCATTCGTTGTAATCTTGCCGCTCAACAATTCCTCTGACAAACTATCTTCAACCTTCGTTTGTAGCGCACGACGAATTGGACGGGCACCGTATTCAGGATCGAAGCCAGCTTCAGCCACCGCATCAATAGCAGCTGGCGTCATCTTAACATCGAAACCTTGTTCTGAAATACGCTTCAACACTGACTTGGCCATCAACTTCACGATTTGGTGTAGTTCTGGCTTCGTCAAAGCGTGGAAGACCACGACTTCGTCAATACGGTTAATAAATTCTGGACGGAACGTCTCACGCAATGTTTGACGAACAGTTGCATTCATTGCGTCGTAGTCCTTAGACTTGTCGACCGCACCGAATCCAACTGACTTCTCATCACGCAAACGCGTTGCACCCAAGTTAGACGTCATGATGATAATCGTGTTACGGAAATCAACCTTACGTCCCTTAGCATCCGTTAGGTAACCGTCGTCGAATACTTGCAACATCAAGTTGTAGATGTCTGGGTGAGCCTTTTCAGCCTCATCCAACAACACAACTGAGTATGGGTTACGACGAACCTTTTCAGTCAATTGACCACCTTCGTCATAACCGACGTAACCAGGCGCTGAACCGACCAAACGGCTTGCTGAGTAGGCTTCACGGTATTCAGACATATCAACACGAATCATGTTATCTTCTGAACCGAACATCGCTTCAGCCAACGCCTTAGCCAATTCAGTCTTACCAGTTCCGGTAGGTCCCAAGAACATAAACGTTCCAATTGGACGTTGTGGATCCTTCAAACCTGAACGAGCACGACGGATGGCACGGGCGATTGCTGAAACAGCTTCGTCTTGACCGATAACACGGTCGTGCAAAACCCTCTCCAAGTTCAACAAACGCTCTTGCTCTGACTTTTCCATTTGCGTTAGCGGAATACCAGTTTGCTCTGAAACCACTTCAGCAACATCGTGCGTCGTCACTTCCAAGTCGTAGTTTGACGTACCTTCAGGTTGCTCAGCATCACGTTCGGCGATGTACTTATCAACCTTCTTCTTTTGCGTCATTTCCTTCTTACGAAGTTGCGCTGCCAATTCAAAGTCCAAAGACTCGATAGCGGCATCCTTTTCAGCGCGGATCGCTTGCAACTTCTCTTCCAACTTAGCCAATGGCGTCTTGTGACCTGAACGATCGATACGGACCTTAGCCGCAGCTTCGTCCATGATGTCGATGGCCTTGTCTGGCAAGAAGCGGTCCGTGATGTAGCGAACTGACAACTTAACAGCGTCAACAACTGCATCATCTGAAATGGCAACTTGGTGGTGTTGCTCATAACGTGACTTCAAGCCCTTCAAGATTTCAATTGCATCGGCTTCCGTTGGCTCATCAACTTGCACTTGGGCAAAACGACGCTCCAACGCAGCATCGGCTTCAATGTACTTTTGGTACTCATCCAACGTTGTCGCACCAATCGTTTGCAACTCACCACGAGCCAAAGCTGGCTTCAAGATGTTTGAGGCGTCGATGGCACCTTCTGCACCACCCGCACCAATCAACGTGTGCAACTCATCAATGAACAAGATAACGTTTCCGTCGCGTTGGATTTCGTCGATAACCTTCTTCAAACGGTCTTCGAACTCACCACGATACTTCGTGCCGGCAACCAAAGAACCCATATCAAGCATCATCAAACGCTTCTTCGCCATGTCAGCTGGTACATCCCCAGCAACAATCTTTTGTGCCAAACCTTCAGCAATCGCCGTCTTACCAACACCAGGCTCACCAATCAAGACTGGGTTGTTCTTCGTACGACGTGACAAAATTTGGATGACACGCTTAACTTCAGCAGAACGGCCGACAACTGGATCCATGCGGTGCTCACGCGCTTGTTGCGTCAAATCACGCGCCAATGAATCAAGGGTTGGCGTTCCTTCTTGTGCTTGTTGGTTACCACGACGGCCACCACGAGCATCCTTCTTGCGGGCCGTATCATTGATACCAAGCTTACGCAAAATCACACGACGCATCTCACCAGGATTTGCATCCAATGAAATCAAGATACGTGATGACAAAATTGAATCATCAGCCAACAATGCCAACAAGATGTGTTCTGTACCAACGCGGCCTTGTTGCATGTTGCGTGCTTCTTCACCAGCCATTTGCAAAACTTCACCAGCCTTTGGTGAGTATGGCAAGTAAGCTTCCTTTTCAGCACGTGACAACGTACCGTAACCCGTGAATCGCTCAATCTCCTCACGAATATCATCGTCAGAGATATTAAATTGTTGCATCACCTTGCTGGCGATACCTTCCTTCTCGATGGCCAAAGCCAACAAAAGGTGCTCAGTACCAACTGCTTGGTGCTTAAAATACTTTGCTTGTTCTTGCGCCAAAACAAGTACGTTCTTGGCGCTTGGTGTGTATTGATTATCCATATTAATTACGCTCACTTTCAAACCGCATTCGGTTTAATAATTGACGTAGCAATCGTCCGCGTAGACGTCCTTCAACTTGAACATCCCCAACGTCCAACGCTTCCTTCGACAACATTGTCAGCAACAGCTCCTGCTCCCGTTCCGTTAATATCTCATCGCGTACTAGGCTTGATAAAATATCGCGAACCTCACGAACACTCACTTGATCAGAAAGACTTGATAACAATTCTTCAATATAATGAGGATCAGCCCTCAGCGGCACCCGCTCAATGCGGATAAAGCCACCGCCACCACGCTTTGAAATCACGCGATACCCTTGTTGAATTGAAAACCGTGTCTTAATGACATAGTTGATCTGCGAAGGCACAACGTTGAATTCGTTCCGCAAGCTCTGCGCGCCGAATTTCAATCTGTTCTGATTGCTGCAAAATCTGTTTGAGATATGCTTCGATATAGTCTGACATATTTTGTTCAGCCATCTTCGTGCCTCCTTGACCAATGTTGACATTATTATAGAACGTGCTGTTCACTCATGCCAATAATTCGTCACGTCGTTTCTGACTTATGGTAAGTTTACCATTAAACACAAAAACCAAACAAAAAATTTCACACTTAATCGATTATGTAAATCGTACCAAACAAGTTTGCCTATTCAGTTCGAAATCTTGTGGTAAAACACGACAGAAAAACCACCAAGTTATTACTTGATGGTTTTCCCAATCGATGGGCCTAGCAGGACTCGAACCTGCAATACCCGGTTCGTAGCCGGGGTGTTTATCCAATTAGCATATAAGCCCATTATTTAATTAATTTGATCCTATAAAGAATCAGAAGCGAACAACGGGATTCGAACCCGCGACCTCTACCATGGCAAGGTAGCGTTCTACCAACTGAACTATATTCGCATCAAATGCCGACTACTGGATTCGAACCAGCGACCCCTTCATTACTAGTGAAGTGCTCTGCCAGCTGAGCTAAGTCGGCATGTCTATCGGATAACCGATAATACGGATGACAGGAATCGAACCTGCACGCCCGAAGGCACTGGAACCTAAATCCAGCGCGTCTGCCAGTTCCGCCACATCCGCAACAGACGTCTTTTCAAGTTATTCGCTTGAAACAACTTTTATATAATAACAAGTACAGAAGCAAGTGTCAACACTTTTTTCAAACTTTGTTATTTTGGAACGCTTGGCAGCGGCCCCGGTAGGCATGTCGCCTAACCACTTGATATATAATACTCGCCTCGATGCCGTTTGGCAATACTTTTTTTCATATAAAAAACGCATTTCATACAAAAAAGGCGACCACCCGTCGTGATCACCCTTCTCTCTAATTATTTAGTTGCCGTAATGTCATAGTTGCTCTTGCCGAACATACCACGCCAAGTTGTTGCGAACCAGTTCGCACGTGGCTCTTCTGAAACTGAGACCAACTCAACTTCAGGGGCACCCGTCAACCAGTCGTTGGCTGCTGCAAATGATGATTCCAATTGCGCCGTTCCCAACTTCTCGTTTTGCTTCAATGGTGCTGTGATTTTCTTGCTCAACTTTGCGTTGACTGCCTTCGTCGTTGCTGACTCACCAGCTGGTACGAAGAACGTAGCCGTTCCCTTAGTCTTGTATGAAACCTTACCGTCCTTGGCCGTCAAAACTGAGACCGTGTTCTTAGCCGGCTTCAAACCTAAGGCCACCTTTTGCACCTTAACCGCATCGTCAGCCTTCTTAACCATTGTCAAAGTTGCATTGAACTTAGCAGCGGCATCAGCATTGTCACCTGAATTCAAAACAACTGAGACAACCGGACGGCCTTGAATCTTCGTTACACCAACAAAGTTTCCACCGGCGTTAGGTGTCGTTCCTGTCTTCAAACCAAGCCAGTTCAAATCAAACGTTTCGTTACCCAACAATTCGTTCGTGTTGTTCATCGTTTCAGTACCACCTGAAACAGCAGGGAACTCAACCGTCTTTTGTTGTGCCGTCTTCAAAACGTCAGGGTAATCCACTACCAAGCGACGAGCCACCACAGCCAATTCACGGGCTGACATTTCGTTTTCAACATCGTCGTCAGCTGATGAGTCCTTAAACTTCTTCATGTCGCCGTTCGTCAAACCTGATGGTGAGTAAATCTTCACACCAGCAATGCCCCAGCTCTCCAATTTAGCTTCCATCATCTTTTCAAACTTAGCTTGGCTACCACCCAACAAGTTTGCCAACAACAAAGCAGCACCGTTTGAAGATGGCACCATCATCGCGTCGATCAATTGTTGTACTGTGTACGTCTTTTCAGCCGTCATTGGTGTATTTGCCACTGACAAGTCTTGACTGAAGGCCGCGATATCCTCAGGCACCTTCACCTTTTGTGACAATGAAATCTTACCTGACTTAACCGCTTCCTTAACCATGTACATCGTAATCAACTTAGTCGTTGAAGCGATTGGCAAACGCTCCGTTCCGTTTTGGTCGGCGATAACTTGACCAGTTTGGGCGTCAACCACAACACCCGCCTTCGTTGATTGTAGGCCTGGGTCAACCAAAGCGGCACTCGCGCTCGTCCCAACTGATGCCAACACACCTGCTGCCATCAACCCCACCATCATTTGCTTCGTAACCTTACGCATATCTTTTCCTCACTCTTATCGCGCCACAGTCATCGTTCCGTAACGCATTACTTAATATACTTATTATTTACAAATAACTTATGCATTATTTGCCTGAAATATGAAGAAAATGTGGTCGTGTGGAAAAGAGGTTTGGTGGTTTGTGTCCGACCTGTCGGTCGGAGTGCTTGGCCCCTTCTAAGGCACGCTAACACGAACTGACCATGACCTGCAGGGAGCGCGAACCACAGCAAGCTGCGTTTCCCTTTACCTCCCGTGGCTCTAAGCGGGAAACCCGCTAAGAACCCACACCTGCGGGTCAAGGCCAGTACGTGTCTATACGCGCGGCAGGGCCAAGCACAGCAGCCAATCGATACTCTATTTGTTTGATTTTCATCCACCATCTTACTGCAAAGTGAACTGTTCACTCTTTTATTTTCCGGTAGATGTAAATCTCAAACAGACAAGAACATCTCGACTGCTGTGGCTGGGGGCGCCCCGCGTATAGAACGAGGAGTGGCTAAATATGTGGCAGTAGCACTTAGCGGTTTTACCGCTTAGTGCTATAAGGGGTAAAGGTGCACCGAGCTTGCTCGGGACTCCGCCCGCCACTATTTTGACACTCCTCGTTTAGCGGGCCTAAAGAAGCCCCCAGCCACTCGACGCAACGCGTCGACACTAATCACTACATAAAAACCCAAAAACAAAAAAGCCCAACAACCAAAAACGATTGTTGAGCTAAATAATGTTTAATTTTACAACGTGTCTTCTGGCACGATCTTGTCGGCACCGAAGTATGGACGCAAAACTTCAGGAATCGTAACCGTTCCGTCTTCGTTTTGGTAGTTCTCCAAAATAGCAGCAACCGTACGTCCAACAGCCAAACCTGAACCGTTCAACGTGTGTACAAATTGCAACTTACCTTCTTCGTCACGGTATTGGATACGTGCGCGACGTGCTTGGAAGGCTTCCGTGTTTGAAACTGATGAAATCTCACGGTAGATGTCTTGCTCAGGCATCCAAACTTCCAAGTCATAAGTCTTGGCAGCTGAGAATCCCATGTCTCCCGTTGACAACGTGATAACGTGGTATGGCAAGTTCAACTTTTGCAAGATGTTTTCAGCGTTAGCCGTCATGTCTTCCAATGCTTGGTATGATTGCTCAGGCTTCGTAAACTTAACCATTTCAACCTTGTTGAATTGGTGCATACGAATCAAACCACGTGTGTCGCGTCCAGCTGAACCAGCTTCTTGACGGAATGATGGTGAAACAGCCGTTACTGAGTATGGCAACTTGTCAGCATCGATTACTTCTTCGCGGAAGTAGTTCGTCAAAGGCACTTCGGCCGTCGGAATCAACGTCATATCGTCGTTAGTTCCAACACGGTAAGCGTCTTCCATGAACTTAGGGTATTGTCCCGTACCAAACATAGCAGCATCCTTAACCATGTATGGCGTGATCATTTCCTTGTAACCTTCCTTTTGGTGCTCGTCCAACATGAAGTTGTAAACGGCACGCTCTAGGCGGGCACCTTGACCAACGTAGTAGACAAAGCGAGCACCGGCAACCTTAGCACCGCGCTCCCAATCCAAGATACCAAGGTCTTCACCAATTTCGTAGTGGGCCTTTGGCTTGAAGTCGAATGAAGGAATTTCTCCCCAAGTACGCTCTTCGCGGTTAGCTTCTTCGTCAGCACCAACTGGAATCGTTGGGTTTGGCAAGTTAGGGAAGTGCAACATGCGGTCTTGGATAGCCTCGTCAACCTTGGCAACTTCTTCGTCCAATTCCTTGATCTTTGCAGATACTGCTTGCATCTCGGCAATCGTCTCTGAAGCATCTTCCTTGTTGCGCTTCTTCAAACCAATTTCGTCTGAAACCGTGTTACGGCGAGCCTTCAACTCTTCAGTTTGTACCAACAATTCGCGACGCTTAGCATCGTCAGCAATCAATGCATCAATTTCTGATGGATCAACACCACGCGTTGCCAAACGTTCCTTGACGCTTTCCGTTTCGTTACGGATCAACTTCATATCTAACATATTCTTATTCTCCTAATTAATCACGCAAACCCAATTCATCAATCTTTTCGTCGATCAATGCCAAAACCGCCTTAGCGGCTTCTGGGTCATTCACAAAGTCGTGCTTGTCACCATCGATACTTAGCTTTGGTGAACGATCATAACTTTCGAACCAAGCAATGTAGCGTTCGTTCAACTTCTTGTAGTAATCGTACAATGATGGATCGTGGTCGATTTGCTCAAAGTCACGACCACGCTTTTGAATGCGGGCCAACATCGTATCGAAGCTAACGTGGATGTAAATCAACAAATCTGGCGTCTTCACGATGGCATCGTCAGAAAAATCAACTTGCTCCATCATGTTGTTCAACAAATCACCGTAGATAGCAACTTCAGTTTGCGTTGCACGTTCCAAGTCAGCGTTCAATTGGAACAACAACAAGTCCTCAAAGATTGAACGGTCGATAACGTTCAACTTGCTTCCTTGTGCGTCCTTGATGTTATCCATACGCTTGTTCAAGAAATAATTTTGTAGCAAGAACGCGTACTTCTTTGGATTCTCGTAGAACAAAGGCAAAATTGGGTTGTCATCTACGGACTCATAAAATGCTTCACTTCCCAAGTGCTCAGCGAGCATCGTCGTCAAACTGGTCTTCCCAGCTCCAATAGTTCCCGATAATACAATCATCGTGTCGTCCTGCTTTCTCAAATCATAATTAATTCTATTTTAGCAAATTTTGCGCGTGCTTAAAACTCCCTTATTTAGTTAAGCGGTCGCTGTATTTTGCCGTGTACTCTTCAAGCGCTGGAATATCCTCGCTCTTGGTCTTGTTGTAATCGCCACCGGCATTACCAGTGTATTGCTCAAGAGAAATATTTTGTTCCTTGATCACCTTGGCAGCGGTCATGCCAACATAGCGCATGTGCCATTCCTCGTGAGAATAGCCGGTTGAACTCGTTAAGTCAGCTGGGTAACGGACAATCAAGCCATACTTGTAGGCATTGTCACGTAACCACTTTGCGGCAGCTGGATCAGAACCACCTTCCGCAAACAAGCCACCGCTACCGTTACGCAAATCGAACGCCAACCCTGATTGGTGTTCTGAGTAGCCAGGACGCGCTGACACTGCATCGGCTTCAGCTTGACCTTCAGACGCAACATAACCATCGTACAACGTCTTTTGATAATCGTAGCCACGGTAGCCAGACACTGTATCACCAACGTCAAAGCCGGCTTGCTTCATCGCCGCAATCAGTTGGTTCTTAGCCGTTTCGGTGCGTGGACTCAAGCCACCATTGTATGGGTTATAATCAGCAGGCAATGGGTGCTTCTTATTTACAACCATTAATAGCGTTGCTTCTTCGCTGCCTGGCTTAATCGTCACCGGATAAGCCTTCTTTTCACTGCTTGATTGTTGCTTTGCTGGTTGCTTGGTTGTTGTTTGTGTCTTCTCGGCTGGTTGGTCTTGGTGCAATAACCAATAACCACCACCAGCCAACGCAACGACGACCAGACCGGCACCAACAAGTTTTCCAAATTTCATTCTCGCATTCCCCTCACAATATCATTGCTTCTAGTGTACCATTTTGTACACAAAAAGGGCCTTGAACAAAATGTTCAAGACCCTTAAATTCGCAATCTATTACTTCTTTCCAGAAGCAACGTGGATACGGTTTACGGCACGCAACAAAGCGACCTGTGCACGTTCCACATCACGAGTTGAGTTATCATCAGCCAAACGGCGCTCAGCGCGTTCCTTGGCTGACTCCGCACGAGTAATGTCGATGTCAGCAGCACGCTCTGCAGCGTCAGCGACAACCGTCAACTCGTTTGAAGAAAACTCGGCAAAACCGCCACTAACGGCAAGGCGTTCTTCAACACCGTTGACGTCATCGACAATCTTAACTTCGCTAACCTTCAAAGCAGCGATAATTGGTGCGTGGTTCGCCATGACACCTACTTCACCGCCAGTCGTGCTAAGCACAACCAACGTAGCAGTCTCATAATCGAACACGACACCGTTCGGCGTTACCACCTTAACATGTAGGCTGTGTTCATTCATGGCGCGCCCTCACTATTGAGCCATCGTAGCAGCCTTTTCAGCTACTTGTTCGATGACACCAACGTTACGGAAGGCATCTTCAGGGTATTGGTCGTACTTACCTTCCAAGATTTCCTTGAAGCTACGTACAGTTTCAGCAACTGGTACGTACTCACCCTTCAAACCAGTAAACGTCTCAGCGACTGAGAATGGTTGTGACAAGAAGAATTGAATACGACGAGCGCGGTTAACGATCGTCTTCTCTTCATCTGACAACTCATCCATACCCAAGATTGAGATGATGTCTTGCAACTCACGGTAGCGTTGCAAAGTACGTTGTACTTCCGTAGCCACTTCGTAGTGCTCTTGACCAACAATCTCAGGCGTCAAAGCAGTTGACGTTGATGCCAATGGATCCACGGCTGGGTAGATACCTTGTTGCGTCAAAGCACGCTCCAAGTTAGTCGTGGCATCCAAGTGGGCAAATGTCGTCGCAGGAGCAGGGTCAGTATAGTCATCGGCAGGCACGTAAACGGCTTGGATTGACGTAACTGAACCCTTTTGCGTTGACGTAATACGCTCTTGCAATTGACCCATTTCAGTTGCCAACGTAGGTTGGTAACCAACGGCTGATGGGATACGTCCCAACAAGGCTGAAACCTCTGAACCAGCTTGCGTGAAACGGAAGATGTTGTCGATAAACAACAACACGTCTTGTCCGTTAACATCACGGAAGTGCTCAGCGATTGTCAAACCAGTCAACGCAACACGCATACGTGCTCCAGGAGGCTCGTTCATTTGACCATAAACCATGGCCGTTTGCTTCAAAACTCCTAAATCTTGCATTTCGTGGTACATGTCGTTACCTTCACGGGTACGCTCACCAACACCAGTAAATACAGAGATTCCGTTGTGACCTTGAGCGATATTGTGAATCAACTCTTGAATCAAAACTGTCTTACCAACTCCGGCACCACCAAACAATCCGATCTTTCCACCACGGATGTAAGGTGCCAACAAATCGATAACCTTGATACCAGTTTCAAGGATTTCAGTAGATGTGGCCAATTGGTCGTAAGCTGGGGCCTCACGGTGGATAGGGTCACGAGGAACATCCTCACCCAACTCTTCACCACCATCAACGGGGTTACCCAAAACGTTGAACACACGTCCCAACGTAGCTTCACCGACAGGCACACTAATTGGTGCATTAGTGTCTTCTACGGCCATTCCACGTTGCAAACCATCAGTTGAGTCCATGGCGATCGTACGTACGACACCATCACCCAAAGCCAAAGATACTTCGACCGTCAACGTACCTTGCTCACCCTTATCGATGATCAAAGCGTTGTTGATGTCAGGTACTTGAGTTCCTGATGGAAAGGCAACGTCGACGACTGGACCAATGACTTGAACAACACGTCCGGTACTCATTGTCGTTTCCTTCCTTCATTTCAAAAGGTTGCTATGACGCTTGGATTAATCCAAAGCAGCCATACCACCTGTAATTTCTGTAATTTCCGTCGTAATCGCACTTTGACGCGCACGGTTAAATTGCAATTCCAACGTACGGATGATTTCCTTAGCGTTATCAGTTGCAGATGACATCGCGTTGGCAGAAGCCGCGTGCTCAGCCGTCTTGGCATCCAAGATAGCACCGTAGACCAAACTCTCAGCATATTGTGGCAAAACCACACCAAGAATTTGTTCTGGAGAAGGATCCATTTCGTAATCCGCCTTCACTGAATCTTCAGACGTTGGTTCCATGTCGTCAGTAGAAACTGGCAACATCTTCTCCAAACGCAATTCATTTTGAATACGTGATACGAAGTGTTGGTATGCAACAGTCAACTCATCAAAGACTTCGTTATCGTACATCGTCGTAACGGTCTTAACGATTTCGCGAACCTCGTTAAAGGTAGGCACGTCAGACACACCACGGTACTCGTACGCAACGTTGTAGCCACGCTTCTTGAAGAAGTCTGAGGCATTACCACCAACGGCCAAAATAACCACTTGGTCAGGCGTCAATTGACGCTCTTCGATAATCGCCATCATACCCTTCAATAGCGTTGAGTTATAACCACCAACCAAACCACGATCAGAAGAGATGACCAAGAAGCCAACCTTCTTCACATCACGTTGTTCTAGCAAAGTACCAGAAACATTGTTGATGTGCGCATTAGACAAGTGAGCCACAACGTCATGCAAGGCGTTAGCATACGTTGTGTATGATCCACCGTGACGTTGAATTTGGCTCAACTTAGCCGTTGAGACCATTTGCATGGCACTCGTGATTTGTCGCGTCTTTTTTGTTGAGGCAATTCGGCGTTGAATATCTTGCAAAGAAGCTGCCATTTATCGCCCCTCCCTAATTATTGGGCACTTGGCGCAAAGGTTGCCTTGAACTCCGTAATAGCGGCGTTCATAGCATCTGCATCAGGCAAGTCCTTTGTGTCAACAATCGTTTGCAACAAGTCGTTGTGTGAAGCACGAACAGCAGCAATCATTTCTGATTCGAAGCGTTGGATATCTTCAACAGCGACATCATCCATAAAGCCACGAGTCAAGGCGTACAATGACAAAACTTGCTCTTCAACTGGCAATGGTTGGTGCAATGGTTGCTTCAACAACTCAACCGTACGACGACCACGGGCCAACTTAGCTTGCGTTGCCGCATCCAAGTCAGAACCGAATTGTGCGAATGACTCCAACTCCTTAAATGAAGCCAAGTCCAAACGCAACGTTCCGGCAACCTTCTTCATCGCCTTAATTTGGGCGTCACCACCAACACGTGAAACAGAAGTTCCGGCATCGATGGCAGGACGAACACCGGCGTAGAATTGGTCGGCATCCAAGAAGATTTGTCCGTCAGTGATTGAGATAACGTTAGTTGGGATGTACGCAGAAACGTCACCCGCTTGCGTTTCGATAACTGGCAAAGCAGTCATTGAACCGCCACCCAATTCGTCTGACAACTTAGCAGCACGTTCTAGCAAACGTGAGTGCAAGTAGAAGACGTCACCAGGGTAGGCTTCACGTCCAGGAGGACGACGAAGAATCAATGACAGCTCACGGTAAGCCGTAGCTTGCTTTGACAAATCATCGTACACAATCAAGACGTGCTTGCCGTTGTACATGAACTCTTCACCCATAGCTGCACCGGCATAAGGAGCCAGGTACAACATAGGAGCTGGTTCTGAAGGACCGGCTGACACAACAATCGTGTAATCCAAAGCGCCCATTTGACGCAAAGTTTCAACTTGCGTACGCACAGTTGAATCCTTTTGACCAATAGCCACGTAGATAACGATCATGTCTTGATCCTTTTGGTTCAAGATTGTATCGATGGCTACAGACGTCTTACCAGTCTTACGGTCACCGATGATCAATTCACGTTGTCCACGTCCAATTGGAACCAAAGCGTCGACGGCCTTCAAACCAGTTTGTAGTGGCTCGAAAACAGACTTACGCTCCATAACACCTGGGGCCTTTACTTCAACAGGACGAGTGCTCGTCGTGTTAATTGGTCCCATTCCGTCGATTGGTTGACCCAATGCGTTAACAACACGTCCGATCAATCCCTCACCAACAGGCACTTCCATGATACGACCAGTGCGCTTAACAGTATCGCCTTCGCGAATCTCGTCGTACTTACCCAAGATAATGATACCAACATCATTAGACTCAAGGTTTTGTGCCATACCAAATACGCCGTTCTCAAACTCGACCAATTCACCGGCAAGAGCGTTCTCCAAACCGGTTACACGGGCAATACCGTCACCAACGTAGGTAACAGTTCCCGTTTCTTGAACAGTCAATTCGTCTTGATAGTTGGCCAATTGGCTCTTGATGAGTGAACTGATTTCTTCAGCTTTGATGCTCATTTCAGCAGTTCCTCTTTCTTTAAAGTGTGTCTATTCATCACACACAACATCAATTTCTACTAGATTTTCAGATTACTAGCGGATGATACTCTGACGAATAGCAGCTAACTTAGTTGCTAATGACCCATCCAAAATCTGGTTGTTCGCTTGTACAACAACACCACCAAGCAAGGCTTCGTCGACAACTTGTGTCAACTTAATCTCCTTAGCTTCAAAGCGCTTTGCAAGTTGTTCCGTCATACGGGCAGCTTGTTCGTCGCTCAAAGCAACAGCAGTCTTAACCTCGGCATATACCACACCTTCAGACTTGTTAACCAAGTCCTCATAAGCCGTGATAATTGCAGGTAGGTCGCTGAAACGGCGATAATCATACGCCATTTGCAACAAGTTCTTAACCACTTGGCTAGCTCCATCAGATAGCGTTGCTACCATTTGTTGCTTAGCTGACTCAGGCACACGCATTGATTCGATAGCCTTCGTCAATTCTGGGTTTTCCACCAATACTGTACGTACTTCAACCAATTCGGCCAAAGTAGCAGCATCCGTGTTTTGGTCATGGGTTAATTCGAACAAAGCAACGGCATATCGCTTAGCAATCGTTGCTTGATCCAATGCCATTACTTGTTACCTAACCCTTCGATGTAGGCGTCAATCAACGCCTTTTGATCATCTAACTTTAGTTCCTTTTGGATAATCTTTTGTGCGATCGTCACTGACAATTCAGCAACATCGTTCTTAACGCCAGCCATTGCTTCGGCACGCTCTTGCTCGATTTGAGCTGAAGCTTGATCCTTAGTAGCTTGGGCAGCTGCGTGCGCGTCCGCAACGATTTGATCACGTTGGTTTCCTGCAGCAGTCTTAGCGTCAGCGATGATGCCGTTTGCTTCAGTGCGAGCTGATTGCAATTGAGCTGAACGCTCAGCTGCATCAGCTTCGGCTTGCTTACGGGCCTCTTCAGCAGAGTCCAAATCGTTAGAAACCTTTTCCGCACGCTTTTCCATCATCTTTACTACTGGACCCCAAGCGAAATGCTTCAAAAGAAGCATCAACACAAGGAATGCCACTAGTACAAACAACATGTTACCCAAAGCCAACCCTTCGCTAGCACCTGCTAGAACAATTTGATTAATCATAATTAGTTGGCCTCCGCGTTACTATTACTTGCTCAACAACATGAAGGCAATGGCGATGGCAATGATAGGCACGGCCTCGACCAATCCAACACCGATGAACATGTTAGAACGCAACTTACCTTCCAATTCAGGTTGGCGAGCCATACCTGAGATCATGCTTGAAATAACAATACCGTTACCAATTCCGGCACCAATTGCGGCACCCGCTGCGGCAACACCAACACCAATGGTTGCAACGTCCATTTTTTTAATCCTCCGATTAATTAAGAAAAAATTACTCTTCAATCTCAGTCTTTTCTGAAACGTAAACAGTCGTCAACGTAACAAAGACATAAGCTTGAATACTTCCGACAAACAAAGAGAATGCTTGCCAAATCATCGTTAGCAAGAATGCTGGAACGAATGATACGACACCGGCTGATTTTGCCAATTCCCAAAGAAGAGACAAGACCATTTCACCGGCAAAAATATTACCGAACAAACGAAGTCCCAATGTCAAGAAACTCGTGAATTGTTCAATAATGTTAATTGGCAGCAATGCGCTGAATGGACTCAAGTAAACTGACTTGAAGTAGTTTTTGAATCCGAGCTTTTGAACACCCAAGTAGTGGGACATTCCGATTGCAATCAATGCCAAGGTCATCGTGACCAACGGATTAGCCGTTGGAGAACGCAAGAACGTTACGTCATTGAAGTCAACCACGAAGGCAACACCTAATTGGTTGGCAACAAAGATGAACATGAACATTGAGAATGCGAAGAACTTCAAATTAGTTCCAGTTCGATTTGGAAGCGATCCATCAACGATACCGTTGGTAAAATCGATAATCCACTCAAGGAAGTTTTGCTTTGACGTACCAGCTGGCTTCATAACCAGCTTGCGAGACATCCAAAACGCCAAGAAGAAAACAATAGCGAATGTAACAGTCGTTGAAATAATGATGCTCCAGTCGAACGTTAGCCCCGCAATGCTAAAGGTTGCGGTCTTCTCACCCACAGAAATCCACCTCTTTCCTTTCTAAATAATCGCGGTGATGCGCAGAACACAGACCGTTTAAAACTTTTACCCCCTAATATTACGCCTTTTAATTGCGAATTCAACGTTTTAAGCTTCAACACTTTTGTCCCAAATGTGCAATCCGTTTTACAAATGCCGTAAAACCGCGGTTTTAAACATTCCACTTCGGAATAGTTTTATATTTATATCCATAATTTGATATTTTAAATATTCTAAAAAATAGCATAATCCTAGTCATACCAACGCCTATTCCCACTTTTTACAAGAAAAAACCGCGGTATTCCATATCGGAAACCGCGGTTCGAGTTTGTATAATTATTAACTATTTCTCTGAAGCAGCCTTTTCTGGCAAGACCAAATTCAAGAAAATCCCCAAAACAGTGGCGATGGCAACACCAGAGAATTGGATGATGTCGTTACCCTCACCCACTTGTAGGTAAGCGTTACCGATACCGATAACCAAAACTGATGAGGCAATCATCAAGTTACGCTTCAAGTTGAAGTCAATCTTGTTTTCAACGATGATACGCAAACCTGAAGCTGCGATAACACCGAATAGCAAGAATGACACACCACCCGTAACGGCGCCAGGAATTGATTGAATCAACGCTGACAACTTCCCAACGAATGAGAACAAGATGGCGAATACGGCGGCACCAATCAAAACGTAAACTGAGTGTACCTTCGTAATGGCCATAACACCGATATTCTCACCGTATGACGTAACTGAAGGTCCACCAACCAATCCGGCAAAGATTGAGGCAGTACCATCACCAGCCAACGTACGGTGCAAACCTGGGTTACGCATGAAGTCACGTCCCGTCAAGTCATCCAAGACCATCAAGTGACCCAAGTGCTCCGTGATCGTCACCAAAGCCAATGGCGCCATAACGATGATTGCGCCCCAGTGCATGACTGGCTTGTAATCAACGAATGGAATGTCGAAGTCTGGCAAAGCGAACCAAGCAGCGTGTGCAACTGGTGCCAAATCAACCAACCCGAACAAGATAGCGAAGATGTATCCACCAACGATTCCCAACAAGATTGGAATCAAACCAAGGAACCCCTTCAAGAACATGTTGAAGACAATCGTCAATCCCAACGTGATCATCGCAACCGCGAAGACACGAATATCGTACTTACCATCCAACAACGTTGCTGATTGCGCAGCTGATGATGACAATGACAAACCGATAACCATGATGATTGGACCGACCACGATTGGTGGCAACAACTTTTCAATCCAGTTCGTACCGATTACGGCAACGATGGCCGCCACAATCAAGTAGACAATACCAACTGAGATAACACCAGTGGCAACACCAGGGTATCCTGTGGTCTTCATCAAGGCCACCATCGGAATGATGAAGGCAAAACTAGAACCCATGTACGCTGGAATTTGCTTCTTCGTAATCAAGATGTGGAGCAAAGTTCCCACACCAGAACTGAACAAGGCAATTCCAGGATTCAAACCAACCAACAACGGTACCAAAACCGTTGACCCAAACATTGAGAACATGTGTTGCAATGACAATCCAATCCATTGCAAGAACCCAGGCTTCTCATTAACGTCAAGTACGACGTCACGCTTCATATCCATGAGCAAACTCCTCTATAATTCCCGTCTTCATACAAAAAACAGCCAGGACGACCATGTCATCCCAGCTGTAAAAAATCTTCTAACGTACGGTTGTACGTTGATCCGAACTTGTCAGTCTCGCTGGGCTGACTTAAAGACGTCTTTTAATAACTTTATTAAGTATAAACCAGTTAACAAAGTTAGTAAACAAGCCCGCTTCGCGTTAAACGTTTTACCATCCGATTAAATTGACTTAAGCGTATCTAGTGCCAATTTGATGTCAGTTTCACCTTGGCGCATTGAAATGACGCGGTGGAATGTGTTCTCGCACTTCAACATTTCTGACAACACCTTAGCCACATCGGCAATCGCATTCTTGCCCGTACCGGCGTTCTTTGGATTCAAGTCAACCTTACCTGTAGCAGGTTCTTCCGTCAATCCAACCGGTTGCAAAATCGTGTAGTTCAATTCCGTGTGGTGCATCAACCAGTGATCACCAAAGAACTTCGCGATGTTGTAGTTCATCATACTCTCGTCTTGCCACTCAGCAGGTGATAGTGAGTGCCATGAAGACAGCATGATAAAGCGCTTGATGCCCAACTTGTCCGCAGCGTTTTCAAGCTTTACGGCACCGAAAGCATCGATTTGCAACAAGTTCTTACCACGTGATCCGGCCACGAAGTAAATGGCATCCAATTCCAATGGACGCAACTCACCAACCAGCGTTGCTTCGTCTGCCAACAAATCAATATTCTTTACTTCAACACCTTCACCAAAGTCTTGGTCCGTGTGACGCGTTCCCGCAATCACTTGGCGACCATCCGCCACAAGATTCTTAACCAACTCTTCGCCGACGCGCCCACTAGCGCCTACTACTAATACTTTCATCACACATCTCCTCAATTTCTTTTTTCTTCACTACTATTATCAAAGACAAAAATGGAGACCGCATGAATTAATTCTTGCAGTCTCCAAATTTTCTTTAACTAATTAGTGAGTACCGAACAAACGGTCACCCGCGTCACCCAAACCTGGGATGATGTATCCGTGCTCGTTCAAACCTTCGTCCAAACCAGCCGTGTAGATATCAACATCAGGGTGGGCCTTTTGTACAGTCTCAACACCGATTGGTGCAGAAACCAACGTAATCAACTTAATCTTAGTTGCACCGCGCTTCTTCAAAGCGTCAATGGCCATAACAGCTGAACCACCAGTAGCCAACATTGGATCAACAACCAAAACTTCACGTTGGTCGATGTCTTCTGGCAACTTAACGAAGTATTCAACTGGCTCCAATGACTCTTCATCACGGTACATACCGATGTGACCGATACGTGCAGCTGGGATCAACTTCATGATTCCGTCGACCATCCCCAAACCAGCACGCAAGATTGGCACGATGGCCAACTTCTTACCAGCCAATTGCTTTTGCGTCGTCTTGGCAACTGGTGTCTCGATGACAACATCTTCAACTGGCAAATCACGTGTGACTTCATAGGCCATCAATGAAGCAATTTCATCAACGATCTCACGGAATTCCTTCGTTCCAACATTCTTATCACGAATAATCGTCAACTTGTGTTGGATTAGTGGGTGATCAAAAACAGTTAGCTTGCTCATGTCATGTACTCCAATTCATTTTCTACTATTATACAGGTAATTGTTATTCAGCGTGTTCAATTCCACTCAATGGGAACTTATCCGTCAACGTAATAACTTCCTTGGCAATCATATCAAGAACTTCTTGGTTATCGTGGTTCTCAAAGGCACGCAAAATCATGTGTGCCACTTCGCGAGCTTCATGCTCCTTGAATCCACGCGTCGTAATTGCTGGCGTTCCAATACGGATACCTGATGTGATGAATGGGCTACGCGGCTCATTTGGAATGGCTTCCTTGTTGGTCGTAATGTGAATGCTGTCCAACAAGTTTTGGGCTTCCTTACCCGTCAAACCAGTGGCCGTCAAATCAAGGTTGAACAAGTGGTTGTCCGTACCACCAGAAATGACGCGAACCAAATCTGATTGGCTAAATACTTCAGCCATGGCCTTAGCGTTCGCCACGATTTGCTTACCGTATTCCTTGAAGCTTGGTTGCATCGCTTCGTAGAACGCAACAGCCTTACCAGCAATCACGTGTTCCAAAGGTCCGCCTTGCGTACCAGGGAAGATGGCTGAGTTCAACTTCTTACCCAACTCTTCCTTGGCCAAAATCATACCACCACGAGGTCCACGCAATGTCTTGTGCGTCGTCGTCGTGACCACATCAGCGATACCAACTGGTGATGGGTGAACCCCAGCAGCAATCAAACCAGCGATGTGTGCCATATCAACCATCAAGTATGCGCCAACAGAATCAGCGATTTGACGGAAACGGTCAAAGTCAATGAAACGTGAGTAGGCTGATGCACCCGTCACAATCAACTTAGGCTTAAATTCTTCAGCCAAAGCTTGAACTTGGTCGTAATCAATCAACTCGTTCTCATCCAAACCATAGGCGTGGAATTGGTACGTCTTACCTGAGAAGTTAACAGGAGAACCGTGCGTCAAGTGACCACCAGCGTCGAGGTCCATCCCCAACACGTGGTCACCATGTTCAAGCAAAGCTGCATAAACAGCCGCGTTGGCTTGCGAACCTGAGTGTGGTTGCACGTTGGCGTAGTCCGCACCGAACAATTCCTTGGCACGATCGATAGCCAATTGTTCGATTTGGTCGATAAACTCAGTTCCACCGTAGTAACGCTTGCCAGGATAACCTTCAGCGTACTTGTTCGTCAAAATGCTACCTTGCGCAGCACGCACCCCTGCTGATGCAATGTTTTCAGATGCAATCAACTCGATGTTGTGCTCTTGACGGTCAGCCTCGCGGTCAACGGCAGCCCACAACTCTGGATCAAACTCACGATAATTTGTCATTCACATGACCTCCTATTAAATCCCCAAATATAAACGATATCCCCAAAATTAATCAGCTAACAGTTCCGTTACCCAATGTCCGCCGGAAGACTTTCCAAGACGGTTATTGTAGGCACTGTTTTCTGGTGTCGATGGCATGGCAGCGACCAAAACCGTCCGCACATCCTTGCGATCATCAAAGTAACGCAAACCGGCGAACAATTTAGCTGCTGCGGTATCTCCATTATCCCCGAGAGACCACACAAAGTCCATGCCAGCCAACTGGTGTTGAATAATTAAATCATTCGTCAACATCAAACCAACTGGTTCCAATTGTCCTTGGGCCCAAATGATAGCTTGCGTCCAGTCTTCTGGTGCCACCATATACACATCTTTGTCAGGTGCGTAGTGGCGGTACTTCATACCTGGTGCCTTGGGCGCTTCATCAGCATCCACGTGACGAAATCTCAGAATCAACCGCCACACCTAGCACATCTTCAATTTGGCCAGGCGTAATCTTACCTGGACGCAAAACGGCTGGTTGATCAGTTGATAGGTCAATAACTGTTGATTCAACCCCAATCTTCGTTGCCCCATCATCCAAGATGCCGGCAATCTTACCATGCAAATCATGGTAAACGTGTTGCGCCGTGGTTGGTGATGGCTTACCTGATGTGTTAGCAGATGGCCCAACCAATGGCGCATCAGCCTCACGAATCAACGCACGCGTCAAATCATTATCTGGCATACGGGCCGCCACTGTATCCAAACCACCTGTCACCGTTGTTGAAACCGTACCGGGCTTAACTGGCAAAATCATCGTCAATGGGCCAGGCCAAAAAGCGTCCATCAACTTCTTCGCCCAGTCGTTCACCTCAGCAAAGCGGTCAACTTGTTCTGGGTCAGAAACGTGCACAATCAACGGGTTGTCAGATGGACGGCCCTTTGCAGCGTACACCTTACCAACAGCCGTATCGTTAAACGCATCCGCGCCCAATCCATAGACTGTTTCAGTTGGGAATGCAACGAGTGACCCACGCTTAATTGCGCGAACCGCTGCGGGCAATTCATCAGCTGACCAAATTTTTGTCTCTGCCATGTTATGCCTCCCGTGACACTTTAATCATGCGATCATGTCCACTCATGTCTTGGCGCAATGATACTGAGACACCTGGCAACTCACCAAAGACTGCTAGCAAAGCTGGTCCTTGTTGATACCCGATTTCAAAGTATGCTGCCCCTTGTGGACTTAGATAATCTAATAGCTCAGCAGCCATCTTCTTGTACAAAGCCAAGCCTTCGTCGTCCGCAAACAACGCCAAATCCGGTTCGTACATAATGACTGATTCATCCATCACGTCGCGCTCTTGCTCACTAATGTAAGGCGGGTTTGAAATGATGATGTCGTATTGGCCTGAAGCCGCACTAAACAAGTCACTCTCAATCAATTGCACCTGCTTGGCAAATTGTTCAGCGTTTGACTTGGCAACTTCAAGGGCGTCAACTGAAATATCAGCACCCGTCACATCCCAAGTTGGGCGTTCGGCCCCGATGGTTACCGCAATGGCACCTGAACCCGTCCCAATATCAAGGACGCGCTTAGGTTCACCACTGGCTTTGTAATCATTAAGGACCCATTCCACCAACTCTTCAGTTTCTTGACGGGGAATCAATACACGTCGATCAACGTTGAACTCGCGCCCGTAGAAAGCAGCGTGGCCCAATGCGTATTGCACCGGTTGACCACCCTTGATGGCACGCACAGCCACCATGAAACGCAAGCGCTTCTCATCTTCCAAGACGGTATTCAAGTTATTCGCCAATTGCGCATAATTCCAATCCATCATCCCTGTTAGTAGATAATCGATTTGTGCTAGTCGCTCTTCTTCATCGTGAATGTATGGCTCAAGTTGCCAATCACCCCAATCGCGAACTGCTTGAATTGTCCATTGTTCATCAAACATTGTGTCTTATCCTTGCTTCAATTCTTCCAACTTGGCCGTTTGGTCAGCGATAATCAAGGCGTCGATAATGTCGCCCAATTCACCGTTCATGATACGGTCCAACTTGTTCAATGACAAACCAATACGGTGGTCCGTCACACGGTTTTGTGGGTAGTTGTACGTACGGATACGCTCTGAACGATCACCAGTACCAACGGCCGTCTTACGTTGCTCAGCATACTCAGCTTCGTTTTGTGAAGCGTAGTAGTCGTAGACACGAGCCTTCAAAATTTCCATGGCCTTCGCACGGTTTTGTTGCTGTGAACGTTGGTCTTGCATGGCAACCACGATACCCGTAGGCAAGTGGGTCATACGAACGGCTGATGACGTCTTGTTAACGTGCTGTCCACCGGCACCTGATGAACGATAAACATCGACACGCAAATCCTTGTCTTCGATTTCAATGTCGACATCTTCGTATTCAGGCATGACACCGACCGTCGCCGTTGACGTGTGAACACGACCGGCTGATTCGGTATCAGGCACACGTTGCACACGGTGCGCACCGTTTTCGAACTTCAACTTTGAGTAAACGTTGTCACCAGTAATCATCAAAACGATTTCCTTGTAACCACCGATTTCAGTCTTGTTCTCGTCGATAACTTCAACGTTCCAGCCTTGCTTTTCAGCGTAACGTGAGTACATGTCGTACAAGTCACCAGCGAACAAAGCAGCTTCGTCACCACCAGCAGCACCGTGGATTTCCATGATGATGTTCTTGTCGTCGTTAGGATCCTTAGGCAAAAGCAAGATCTTCAACTTCTCTTCGATCTCCTCCTTCTCGCCCTTCAACTCCTTCAATTCTTCCTTGGCCATTTCTTCCAATTCAGCGTCGCCAAGACCTTCGTTCAACATCTCTTCGTTACCTTCGATGCCTTCTACGACTTCCTTGTAACGCTTGAAAGTTTCAACCGTTTCACGCAAGCTACCTTCTTCCTTAGAAAGCGCCATGAAACGTTGTGTATCTGAAATGACATCAGGGTCAGAAATCAATTCGCTGATTTCATCATAACGGTCAACAACCGCTTGGACCTTCTCAAAAATCTCATCCATGTTGATTCAAATTCCTTTTCTTAAATATGTATTAGTTCTTTGCCATACGACGTGCAATAGCAGCCATATCAGGGTGGTTGTAGTGGTAACGGCATACAGGCATGTAAGCTTCATCTCCACCAATTTGGACTTGAGCACCTTCATAAACTGGTTGCCCATCAGAAATACGCAAATTCATCGTTGCCTTGCGACCGCAGAATGAACAAAGCGTCTTCATTTCCTCAATCTTGTCAGCATAAATCAATAGCGCTTCTGAACCTGGGAACAAGTTATTGAAGGCATCGTTCTTCAACCCAAACGCCAACACCGGAATGTTCAAGTCATCCACAACTTGCGTCAACTCAAGCACTTGCTCCTTGGTCATAAATTGCGCCTCGTCAATCAAGACCGCCGCGACATCATCTTGTTGTTCTTGAATCAACTTGAACAAGTCATCCGCATCACTGATTGCCAACGCTGAACGTTGCATCCCAATACGTGATGCAATTTCACCAACCCCTGAACGGTTGTCTAAGGCACTTGTTAGTAGCAACACGTGACGTTGTTGCGTTTCATAGTTGTGAGCGACCTTCAAAATCTCAATACTTTTTCCGCTCGCCATTGCACCATATCTAAAAAACAGTTGCGCCATGTGTTGCCACCTTCCTTCTGCCAAAATTAAAATTAGTTAGTTTGACACTCATTTAACAGTATAACGAAATTTCGCCTATAAAAAAAGAAGAGAACTCACAACAGTTCCCTTCTTGAAATTTTAGTCAGCTAGATTCTTATAGTTCAAAATCTTCTTGTACATCGTCTTATACTCAGCGTTCGTCATCGTGGCCTTGTATGGTGGGATGTAGAAAATCTTGGCGTGCTTGTCAAGGTAGTCCATTGGGTTCGTCTTAGCAGAATCCATGGCCTTCTTCCACGTATCACGTGACACGCCTTGCTTGTCGGCTTGCCAGTCGAGCACAAATGATGCCAATGCTCCGACATTGTATGTCTCGGCATATGCACCACTATCTAGGTAAGCCAAACGATTTTGCTTAAACAGCGTGCGCACAGCGGCATCGTTTTGCTTCATCGTCTTCACCTTATCTGGATAACCCGCAAATAGTGATGAACGAATCTCGTAGTAGTACGCCGTTCCTTCCATACGATCGTCCTCAAAGGTTGCCTTGTAGTCCTTCTCGTAGTTTTGCTTGTAGTAACGGTACGTTGCCAACGCTTGCGCCAATGACTTTTCAGACTTATTCGTATAAGCCGCCATCAATTGTTCTTGCAATTGCAAACGAATACGACGCGCATCAGTGTGCTTCATGTACTCATTTTGCTCTGCATTGTAGTGCTTCTTTGGTGACGCCCAGCCTTCTTGTTCCGTTGCGTGGAACATTTCGTGTGCGTATGTGATAAACAAATCGTACGTTCCCAAATGTGGATAACGTACCAAACGCTTTGTGTCGTGCAACTCCTCATTCGTTACGGCCATGAATGCACCTGACTTACCGTGCGCATTAAATGACATGAACCAACCTGATATTGGTTGTGGGTCAATGTCATAGCTAAGTGCTTCCTTCTTAGTCATGTCTGACACCTTACCAGTCGGCGTGACCATCCAGAACTTCTTATCGTCCACACCATTAACAATGGCGTATTGATTAACATTCTTGTTCTTTGGCCAAAGTGATGGTGCAACCTTGTGGTATGCCTTCACTTGATTAGCAAACGTCTTGTGCACATATGTGTCGACGTCCTTATCGGCACGCGCATTCGTAATCCCAAACTCAGTGCCAGCTGCATGCGCATGTGAGGCCATTAGCCCCAATCCAGCAACCGCTGCAATCGCTCCCAAAACGATTGCTGATTTCTTGAACTCCATCGTACAGTCCCACCTTCAACTTTTTGTTTTTGATTAATACAAACAGTTTACAAAAAGTTTGCAGAATTGTCTTTTAATAAGTCTGCTTAATGCCGAATAAAAAGCACCCACCATGACAGTGAGTGCTTCAATTTCTTGTTTAGAATGATTCTGGCTCGATGTTGGCCATCTTTTCTGCCCAGTTCACTTCAGGGTACTTGCGCTCCAATGCCGTTTGCAAAACGTGCAAAGCCAAGTTTCCGTTACGCGTGAAGATAGGTCCGTGGAAGTACGTACCGTAAACATTTCGGTAAACCAAACCTTCACCGCCGTCTTCACCGTTATTTCCCTTACCTTGAAGAACCATACCCAAAGGACGCTCTCCTTCACCAAGGAACGTACGTCCTTGGTGGTTTTCGAAACCGCGGTATTCGTTACCGTTAACTTCGTCCTTGATCAACACGTTACCGATGAAACGGCTGTGTTGTTGGTTCAACGTGTAGTGATCCATAACTGAGATACCCTCAACACGCGTACCGTCAGCCATCAAGAAGTAGTGACCCAACAATTGGAAGCCACCGCAAACACCCAACAAAGGTCCATCAGATTCGATGTAACGCTTGATAGCATCTGCCTTAAACTTCAAATCTTCCGCAACGATTTGCTCTTCGTAGTCTTGACCACCACCGAACAAAACGAAGTCGTACTTCTTATCATCAAACTCGTCGCCCAATGAAATCAATTGAACATCTACGTCGACACCGATTTGTGAAGCGTAATAACGCATCGCCACGATGTTTCCGTAGTCACCGTAAGTGTTCATCAAATCACCGTACAAGTGTGCGGTGTGCAAAACGTATTCTGCTGCCATGTTCCTTATTCTCCCATACCAGTCTTGATGAAGCCTTCTTGTGCCAATTGAGCACGCAATTGCAACATCGCCGTGTAGGTTGCCGCAATGTAAACACGCTCAGTAGGCATGCTGTCGATTGCTTTAACAATTTGCTTGAGGTCTTGGTAGACCGGAAGATCACCGTAACCAGCCATCTTCAAACGGACGTACAAGTCCTTATAACGCTCACCACCAGTGACAATCTTTTGCATACCAGAATCTTGCAAAGACTCGAAATCAGTATCCCAAATCCAACTTGTGTCGATACCGTCAGCATAGTTGGCGTTCAACAAAGCAATCAATGAGAATGGTTGATCATCTGTCTTCATCATGTCGATAACTTGGTTCGCACCCACTGGGTTCTTAATCAAGACAATCGTCACTTCCTTGCCGTTCACCTTAACCGCTTCTTGGCGACCAAAGATTTGGGCATTTGATTCGAATGCGTGGTGAATTTGTTCCGTAGAAACACCTAGGTAACGACCAACGGCATAAGCAGCCAAGGCGTTGTAGATGTTGTACATCCCACCAATTTCGATTTGGTACGTCTCACCATCGATATCAAAGTTTGAGAAACGCGGCGTCATCTCATTAACCTTTGTTACGGCATAATCCAACTCTGGACGCTTGAAATCGTCGGTGACTGAGAAGTAGTCACCTTGGTTTCCGAACGTCATAAAGTGATAGTGTAGCACCGTATCGTCAGTTGGTGACAAAATACCGTCAGTATTGTGCGGCGCCTTCATGTCACCATCAGCTGGCAAGTGGTTGAAACCAAAGTAAACCTTTGGATTTGGCAAGTTACCACGCATAAAGATTGGTGAATCTGCGTTGGCGATAACCGTTGCCTCAGGGAACAAACGGATTCCCTTCAAAATCTTGTCGTAGGTCGTGTAAATTTCACCGAATTCGATCCAATTGGTCACGGAAGATGTTTGTCAAAACAAACGCCTTAGGCTTCAATTGACGTGCAACGGCTTCCACGTTGGCTTCATCAACTTCCAAAAGTGCGATTGGGCGTTGTGACTTGTCGGTCACCTTGGCCGTCAACATCGTTCCCGTGATACCTTGCATCATGTTTGAACCTGATGGGTTCGTGATGACGTCAGGGTACTTCTCACGCAAAACGCGGGTCGTCAAAGTTGTCGTCAACGTCTTTCCGTTAGTCCCGGTAATCAAAATAACGTCGTAGTGTTCTGCCAACGTCGTCATAACTTCAGGATCAATCTTCGTTGCCAACTTTCCTGGCAATGATGTACCGCCACGACGCAAAATGTCGTGCAATACCACGTATGAACTTTTACCAACAAAAGTTGCCAATGCACTCTTAAAGCTCATGTCGTCCTCCTACTGCATCGTTAAACGATGTTTATCTGTCAAATTAACTAACTTACAGTTTACCATTCTCCCGCATAAAAAGTTAGGGTAATAGGTAAACAAACGAAACTTAATAGTACGCAATTTTGGACTTAGTTTCAATAGTTTATACAGCCGGACGCCCTGCATTAATGACAAACGACTGACCAAGCACCGTTAATATTTTTTGCAATACATCAACATCAATGCCAATGTTTACGTTTTCGATTTTAGCAACCTGACTCTGGGTAAGTCCGACTTGTCCTGCCAATTCCGTTTGTGACATCCCCTTTTCGTGTCGCGCTCGCTTAATCAAAAGTGCCGCTTTTGCGCTCGCGGGAATATCCGCTTCGTCAGCGAGCCGATTGTCATGAGCAGCAACAATTAGTTTCGCTTCATCATCTACCGTAATAGGCCGTTGCATATGCTGGCCGATAAAATAGAACTCTCTGAGCGTCATATCATGAAACAACAACGCATCCCGTGCTTCATCCGCCTCCATGTACGCCTCTGAATCCGGCGTATTTTCATCAAGAATGCGATCAAGGTCCAACAATTTCTGCCGTATCACTTCTACTTCCATTCGATTCATACCTCGCTCCCCAACAAAAGCGGAGCGCACAAAATGCACTCCGCTTTATTGCTATTCTTATTTAGATAGTGGTCCAGGTGTAGATACAATCAGTGTCGCATCCCCCTGCAATGTCCAGGCTTCAATATCGTTCGGCAAGATGAAACTCTTACCCTTTTCAAGGTGATAGGTCACCCCGAAAACAGTCATGTCGAGTTCACCTTCAATAACCGTACCCAACATGTATGGATCACGTGCATCCAGCGTTGCGCGTCCGTCCAATGTCCACTTATAAACATTGAAGTATGGCGCTTCAACCAGTGTCGTGACGTTCAAACCAGCATATTGCGCTGACTTGCGTTCTGGTTGCTCAGGAACAAATGGTACCGTCGTCACGTTCTTCGCATCTTCCAAATGCAACTCGCGCAATTCGCCCGTCTTGGCATCCACACGGTCAAAGTCGTAAACACGATACGTCACGTCAGATGATTGTTGCGTTTCAAGCGCCAGCACACCAGCACCCAAAGCATGGAGTGTGCCAGCTGGCACGTAAAAGAAGTCGCCAGCCTTTACCGGCACCTTACGCAACAAGTTATCCCAGTCACCCGCATCAACAGCGGCATCGAATTCTGCCTTCGTCTGTGCGTTGTGCCCGTAGTAAATCTCAGCACCCGGCTCAGCAGCCACGATGTACCAAGATTCAGTTTTCCCCAATTCGCCAGCATGCTCCCCAGCGTAGCTATCATCTGGGTGAACTTGCACTGACAAATCCTGGTGCGCATCCAACAACTTTACTAGCAGTGGAAACGGCTTGTCAGGATTCGTGTTGCCAAATAATTGTGGTTCCTCACGCCACAATTCAGCCACCGTCTTCCCAGCAAATCGACCATTTTCACAGAACACATTCCCATTTTTGTGTCCCGAAATTAACCAAGCTTCACCCGTGGTCTCTGATGGAATATCAAAGCCAAAAACATCGCGTAGCGCAGTGCCACCCCACATCTTTTCGTGCAATGCTGGTTGCAAAATCAATGGTTCAGTCATAATAAATCTCCCCCGAAATGTACATGAAACTATCTATTTAATTGTTGAAGTGTAGGTAAATGCCTGACAGCCAACCGTGTTGCGCCACGTGGTACCAAACGACACCAGATGGATCATCCACGCGTTCTGTGACGTCCACCACAGCACCGTGAATGACACGACCAATTTCGCGGCCGTATGGTTGTGCATACACTGCCACATCCCCGCCTGGCAAGTAATCAATCGTCGCACGGGCCACAAATGGCTTCGGCGCCCACGTCGTTGGTCGGTTCCATTCAGATACCGGCTTAGCGACGCGACCGTCGTTATCGGTTAGCTTCATCGTTTGCATGTCGTATGCCACCCAACGTGAATCCGCTAATTGATACCAGAATTTACCGTCACGCGTCGCAACGCGTTCCACGACCTTCATGTAAGCATCCGCCCAAAGCTTTTGGCCAAGTGGCGTTGTTGACTCAATTTCATCAACTGGTTGCACGCTATCTAGCATGTGCAAGTACTTATCATGGATTTTTTCAGTTTCTGCAATGGCATCACGGCGGTAATAGAACGTCACCGTGTGCATCGTCTTCTCATCAAACGTTCCCGTTAGAGTTCCTTCTGATGAAACAAAGCGATATCCTGCAACATCCGCTGGATCAAGTGAGAAATGCTCCCCAACCGTTCCCTCAATCAAGCGAGATGGCGCAATAGATGCTTTTGAATCAGCATCCTTGCTATATACCCAAACGGGCATGCCTTGTAATTCAAAGTCAGCCATCTTTGCTGCCTCCTAGTTGTAGTTTCTTATGTCTATTTTAACAGGGAAACCATGTAACCGCCTACATGACTGTCTTTGCTTAACGTTTTGTTTAGGTGTCAAAATTGTTCATAAACGAATATTAAATTATTCTCATTTAACTTGTTGACTTCTCATAAACCATCCAGTATATTATAAACATACCTTAGCCAAAGGAAATAAATGCTCTGTAGTTCAGCGGTAGAATAACTCACTGTTAATGAGGAGGTCGCTGGTTCGATCCCAGCCAGAGCAGTTGCCGATTACTAATTGGCAAACATTTGAACATCATTGCTCTGTAGTTCAGAGGTAGAATAATTCACTGTTAATGAAGAGGTCGCTGGTTCGATCCCAGCCAGAGCAGTCAGTAATTTCGCAAATAGCGCCGGTTCCAATTGGAGCCGGCGCTATTTGTTTGTCCTTTTTGGCCTGTTCTGGCTAGGATCGAACCAAAAGAAAAGAGCGATAACATCGCTGCTATCGCTCTAATCGAGACTATCTATTAGTTGCTGAACTTGCGCTTCAAAGTGAAGGCGCCCGCTACACCAACAAATGCCAATCCAAGCATCATGATTCCTGTTCCACCCGTAACTGGGAAGATTGAGGCCAATGGTGCTTGCTTCGTGTTCTGAACCGTAAATGTCGTTGTAAAGATGTTGTTGTCACGGTCTGGCTTTACCCATTCCGTTACCTTACCATCCTTGTCAGTCTTAACAAACAAAACCTTTTCTGACTTCAAGGCATCTGGTACCTTAACGCCAGTTTGCGTTGCAAAGTCTGCATTCTTCAAAACCTTGAAGTAAACATCCTCCGCACCATCATAGCCCGCTGGTACCGTTGACTCGTGCAACTTGTATAGGACGTTGAAGTTTAGGCTCTCGCCATCCTTCATCGTGTGCATACCAGTCTTGTCATCAGCCACCATCGAAACTGCAGTTTGGCTACCTTCTGCATATTGGAAGGCTGCCCCAGGCAAAATCTTGTTGTCTTGATCAACCTTCTTCACTTGGAAGAGAGCCTTGATGTCCAATTGGTTTGGCACATCAGCCGAAACAGCTACCTTGCCAGTTTCTGTATCAGGCGTGTTTACCACATTCTTCAACACGGCTGGGTCAGTCGTCTCCTCAAACGTAGCTGCATAAACATCATTTGTACCATCTGCGTTAGCCGTCAAAGTTGCGCCAACAGTAAAGGTAACATCAGTCGCCCCAACGTAACCGTTTGGCGCTGTCTCAACTAGTTGATACTCACCAACCGGCAAGTTGTTCCAAGTCCAGCTTGTCGCATCAGATGATGTCGGATCAACAGTTACTGGTGTTGCCAAATCCTTGTATGCTGAAATTTCAGCAGAGGCAAAGTTGGCCGCCGTCCATGCAGATGCTTCACCGACCTTCTTCAAGGCGAACGAAGCACCTTCCAACTTGTTACCGTCTTCATCAATCTTGTTGATGGTTACATCAGCCGTTGGCAACTTCTTCAACTGAACGTTGACCTTGTTTGTTTCCTTGGTTGATACAACGTCCTTGTTCGCATCATCCTTACCAAGACCAGTCGTCACCTTAGCCGTGTTGTCCCATGAATCACCATAGAAACCAGTTGCAACCTTAGCATCAACTTGAACATCCATCTTCAAAGCCATATCTTGACCATTGAAGTCGGCCTTCTTAATTGCTGAAGGGTTTAGCGTTACCGTAACCTTTTGACCAGAAACATTCACCGTGTAATCGCCCTTTGCATAGGCAGTACCGTCCGTCTTGTACAACGTGACAGAGTTAGCACCGTTACGCAATGAAACGTCCGTTGGCAATGTATCTTCAAAGACCAAGCTCGTTGGTACCATCAATGATGATGTTCCAATGTCATAAGTCTTTTGGGCAACCCAATAAGTGAAGTTGAACTTGTCACCTGAAGTCGTTGACGTAATTGCCAAGTTCTTCGTATCCAAGTTACCACCAGTCTTGTCCGCCGTAATATTTGCATATGTTTGATCATCCGTCGTGACGAGCTTTCGAGGCTCAGTCAAAGCGATTGGATGAGTCAAGGCAGATGAAATTGTCTGCCATGTATTACCATCACCCGTAAATAGTTGGAATGAATATTTCTGCCCCGTTAGCGGATAAGTCAAAGCTGCGTTTTCGAAATATTGACCATCCAAGATATCTTGGAAGTTGTTTGGGTCGCCATTCCAAGCTTGTGCATCTTGTCCAAGACCGTATACACCGTGGGCTGTTGAATACCAGTGACCTGCACCCCAACCTGACTTCTTCATCAACGTGTTCTTTGATGTTTCAGGCTGGTCTGGATTGATTACACCTGAAAGGGCAACCGCTGTTTCAGCATACTTGTCGGGTGAGTAATTAGCCCAGCTTTCGCCATTGGCTGCCGTTGCTGCTTGACCATTGATACCCGTCGTGTAGGCATCCCATGTAAAGTCTGCTGGCGCTTGCTTTTGATTACCAGACAAATCTTGATTAGACATTGCCGTACGGCCAAAGTTATTCAATGATGAAAATGTAATTTGTGCATCGTCATTTTGATCAACTTGAATCTTCTTTGTGAATTGGCCGTTCTCAAGCGTAAAGAATTGCAATTCGATATTCAACGAATCAATTCCGTGGTAAATCAAACCTGAGTACAGATTGTTTGGCACATCGATGAAACGCATGTTACCCATCAAGTTGTGGCCCGCAATTCCTGATGAAGGATTAATGTTTGAAATCTTCATCGTCGCACCCAATGGTTGCAGTTCACCATCACCATCCGTGTAATCACCAACGTGGTCATACACAACCGTAAACTCCGCACCGCTCATCGCTGCATCGTCACGGAAAGCAATCGTGTAGGCTGAACGATTGTTCGCACTAGATCCTTGCTCGTATTGTGAGTGATAACCAGTACGAACCTTGGTTTGATCGGTTGCGTTATCATTCTCAGTTCCATCAATTGCGACAACGTTAGAAATGTCCGCCTTACGATAAATCGAAATCGGTGCGTCGTAGCCAGTGTCCGCAGAGTTCTTAATCTTGTCTTACGTAACTGTGTTACTCCAGATACGGAAGTTATCAAAATTAGTCTTACTGTTTGAACCGGCTGTCGTACGAACCTTACGCTCAATCAAGATTCCAGAGATAGCCTCACCCTTAACAACATCCGTAATCGTACGGTTGTAGTAGGCGTTTGGATCTTCTTCATCGTTCGGCGCTGGCACCGTCTCACCAGGTACTTCAGGATTTGTTTCTCCTGGTGTTTCTGGCGTCGTTGACCCTTCGTCATCCCCTTCATAACCATACAAGTTAGCTTGGATGGTCATCTTGGCATCGTCTGGCAACAAACTCGTTGTCGTTGCCTTGGTTTCCTTTTCCGCCTTCACAGCCTTTGTGTTAGCTGTTTCTTGTGTCAAAATCAAACCAATTGGCAATGAAACGGCACGCTTCTTGTCATCCGTAGATGTCGCTGACAAGTTCAATGAGTAACCATTAGCATTGTTATAAATATCAAATGATCCCAACTCACCCGTCTTGGCATTCCATGACTGCCCGTTAACTGTGAAATTAGTTAACCCTGCCTTCTTGGCCGCTGCTGGATCGATTTTAAACGTCACCTTATCCCAATTAGGACTAGACGTTTCTTTATCGATAAAGTTAAGCTTCCAAGAAATGTCATGGCCACTTTGCCATTGCCACTCGTTACCCTCACCAGTGGTAACAGTCAGCCGATCAGACTTATACAACGTCTTTTCCGCTGCATAGACTGTCTTTGTCAGCATACCGACATTGGCAATGTAAGGCACAACCAATGCAATCAGACCAACAACTGCCCACCAGAAACGCAACCGCTTTTTAGGCAATAAACCCTGGTGTGTTTCCATACACATCACTCCTTTTCAAACTATTCTGTTTTTTTATTACAGTGGCTCGAGTTAGTCCACTGCTGTACTTTAATAGAATAGCGAATCTATATGATTAACTTTTGCGGTGAGATTAACAAAACTGCGAAGTTTTTGAAGAAATATCTTTCTCAAACACCGGTGGTACATGACTTTTTGACTATTCACAAATTCTTCATAAGTAAAACACCATTTACCCGTGATTTACTTTTTATAATGAATAAATGTAAGAGGGGCTAACGCAACTTCTCACCTAGAGAATACACAAAAGACGTCGACCGGCATAACTGCTAGTCGACGTCTTTTGTTTTATAGCTTATTCAAATACCATTTGGTTGTTGTACAACTCAGCATAGAAGCCGCCTTGTGCCAACAATTCCGCGTGGCTACCGTGTTCGATAACGTTTCCGTCACGCAACACGACAATCTTGTCGGCATTCAAAATCGTCTTCAAACGGTGGGCAATCACGAAACTCGTACGTCCCGCAATCACATTATCCATCGCCTTTTGAATCTTAGCTTCCGTCACCGTATCAACGTTTGACGTTGCCTCGTCCAAGATCAACAAATCAGGCGCCGTCAAAATCGTACGCGCGATTGACAACAATTGCTTTTGACCCGTTGAGAAGACTGAATTTTCATCAGACACTTGGGTATCATAGCCATCTTCCAACGTCATAATGAAGTCGTGAATGTTGGCTTGCTTAGCCGCATCAATCATTTCTTCATCCGTGGCATCAGGCTTACCGAACGTGATGTTGTCACGAATTGTACCCGTGAACAAAACAGAGTCTTGCAACACAATACCAACGTTATCACGCAAGGACTTCAAGTCCATGTCGCGTACGTCAACACCGTCAAACTTAACCGCACCGTCCGTCACGTCATAGAAGCGGTTCAACAAGTTCATAACCGTCGTCTTACCTGAACCAGTCGGTCCAACCAAGGCCACCATTTGTCCCTTGTCTACTTCAATGTTGATACCGTGCAAAATCTCACGGTCAGGGTTATAACCAAAGTGTACGTCGTCCAACAAAATCTTGTCCTTAACGCCCGTAAACTTCACGCCGTCCTTAGGGTTGATTTCGTCATCTTGCGCAAACACTTCGTTCAAACGGTGGGCACCAGTCATGGCCAATTGCAACATGTTGTACGTTGACGTGATTTGCGTGATTGGTTGGTAGTATTGTTGTGAGAACGAAACGAACGTCACAATCAGTCCCAAACCAGCCGCACGTGAGGCCAAATCACCGTTCAAGGCTTGCGTGGCACCGTAGAAAATCACGATAGCCAAGTTGAACAAGCCCATTCCTTGCATCAATGGGAACAACACACCTGACCAGGCTTGACCAAGCGTCGTTGCCTTACGTACCTTGTTGTTGTGCTCGATAAAGCCACGGATTGACTCTTCTTGCAAACCGTTGGTGATAATCACCTTTTCACCGTTGATTTGCTCGTTGATGTATCCGTTCAAGTGCCCTACTTCAGCTTGTTGGGCATCCACGTACTTCTTTGCCTGCACAATGATCAACGCAGCCAAGATAACCGCAACGGGTGTTGAGGCAATCGTCACCCAAGCCATCTTAGGACTTTCGTTAAACATCATCCAAACCACACCAATCAACATCGCAATTTGTGAGAACAATTGGAAAATGGCTTGGTTCATGGCGTTGAAGATGTTATCCAAGTCAGACGTGAAACGTGACAAGATTTCACCGTCTTGGTGAGAATCAAAGTAACGTACCGTCATACGTTGCATCTTGCCAAACAAGCCCTTACGCATGTCATTAACTGAGTTAGATGACACGATAGCTTGAATGAAAGCGTTGATGAACAAACCAGTTAGCATCAACAACACAAAGCCGAAGAACAGTAGCAAGGCATGGTGGAAATCATGCAAACTTGCTTGGCTAGCCGTCATTGGGTTCAACTTCACCATCAAGTACTTTGACAATTCCGTAATTGAACGTCCCATGTAAACCGGCGCCTTAACTTGTGCCCACGTTGCGAAAATCGTGAACACGAGGATGGCAATCATCCCCATCCAGTAACGCTTGAAGTAGTGCGCAAAGAAACGAATTGATTCAGTAATATTCTTCATCTTTTATGCCTCCTGCGCCTTTTGTGTCTTGTAAATTTCTTGGTAGATAGGTGATGTCTCAACAAGGTCCTTGTGGGCACCTTCTGCAACCAATTCACCATCTTCCAAAACCAAAATACGGTCCGCGTTAATCACTGAAGAAATCTTTTCCGCAATGATAAATGTCGTCGTATCTTGCAAATCATGATCAAGGGCTTCCTTAACCAACTTTTCTGACTTCGCGTCCAATGCAGACGTTGAATCATCCAAAATCAAAATCTTAGGGTCGCCAATGACACCACGGGCAATTGACAAACGTTGCTTTTGACCACCAGAGAAGTTTGATGAACGCTCTTCAACCACGTGTTCGTACGTGTCTTCATAACGCTCAACGAATTCAGCGGCTTGCGCAATTTGCGCCGCACGCTTCATATCAGCTTCTTCGGCATCCGCCTTACCTTGACGCAAGTTGTCAGAAATCTTTCCTGAGAACAACGTTGCGCGTTGCAAAACGAATGACACTGTCTTGCGCAATGATGATTCGTTGGTATCCTTCAAATCAACACCGCCGACCTTAACCGTTCCTTCGGTTGGGTCAAACAAACGTGGAATCAATTGTGCCATCGTTGACTTACCTGAACCGGTTGCCCCGACAATTCCAATCATTTCCCCAGGTTGAACCGCAAATGAGATGTGCTTCAACGTTGGCTTATCATCCCCAGGGTACGTGAATGACACATCGTCAAACTCGACCGCACCAGACAAGTCTTGTTCTGGTACATCCTTGTATTGCAAATCAGGTTCCGTATTCATAATTTCTTGAATACGACCCATAGAAACAAATCCACGGGCTGCAAAGGTCATCATCATTCCACCAATAATGATAGATTGCATGATAATCATCAAGTAGTTCGTAAATCCAGTGATTTGGGCCAACATCTTTGGCTCAGAACCAACCATGTTTCCAACGAAGTAGATGGCTACAACCATCAACCCTTGGCCGATAAACATGAAGGCAGGCACGATAATTGAGAACAAGTAACCAATTTGCAAGTTAACGCCATTCAATTCGTCAGAAACTTCATTGAAGCGCTTTTGTTCGTTGTCTTCTTGGTTAAATGACTTAACCACACGCACACCTTGCAAGTTTTCCTTAGCCTTGGCATTAACGCGGTCGATCAAGCCTTGAATCATACCGAAGCGCTTACCCATGTTTCCCATGACAACCGCTGACACAGCACCGACCAAGATAACCATCACGACGATGATCCACCACAAAGCGGGAATTGAGTGCACGGCCAAAATGAACCCACCGACAAACAAAATTGGCATACGCAACAATGGTTGTAGACCCATCATCAAAATACTTTGAATTTGCGTAATATCGTTCGTCAAACGAACCACCAAGTTACCAACTGAGTATTGCTCGATGTTTCCAAATGAGAACGTTTAAATCTTGCGATAAGCCGCTTCACGAACATCTGAGGCAATCCCTTGTGAGGCACGGGCCGCAAAAATCGTATTAATAATTCCAGCAATCAACCCGATACCAGCAATCACCAATAGCTTCAATCCAATTTGGTTAACCTTGTCCATGTTATCGTCTGAGATAGCTTGAACGATGTTGGTTAGCAACGTTGGCTGTAGCAACATTGAAATCGCCATGATGGTCACCGTCAAAACGGCAATCGTCAAATCGAGTTTGTAACCCTTAAAGTAGGGCTTCAACAATCGCATAATTTCCCCTCCAAATTTCTTATTTATTTCTATTCGTCAATATGCTATTTTAGCAGACTTACGACCCCTTTTGTAAATTAAGTTTACAAAGAATTAACAAAAGAACCACACCCGAAAATGCGGATGTGGTTCACAAATTATTTAACGAATAACGTGGCAATTGACAAAATGATTGACACACCAAGCACAAGTGCTGAAATCGCAATGTGCAAACGACAGTGCATATTCAACACGGCAATGTACTCACGAATAAAAGCTGGAATGCGGTAGTAGAACGGCGTCTTCCCACCACGGCCTTGCGCTTCAATCCCAAACTCACGTGCTTGCAAACCAGCACGGAAGACGTGGTACTCACTCGTGAAGAACTCAAAGGATGGTTCAACAACGCCCGTTTCCTTACTAATCAAGTCACGTGAGAAACGCATGTTTTCACGCGTCGTGCGACTTTGATCTTCCAAACGGGTTTGTTCAGCTGGATAACCAAACGTTTCAACCGCGTAATCACGCATGGCTTGCGCTTCGGAAATCTTTTCGTCACCACCTTGCCCACCTGAGAACACGATAACGGGGTACTTGCCGTCCTTTTCAAAACGACGCTTACCAGCATCAGTTGCGGCTTGAATACGGTTAGCCAACAACTTCCCAACCTTGTGGCCATCAATCAAGCCGGCACCCAAGACAACATAGTAGTCACTCTCACGCTTCTTCATGACCCAACCATAAATGATTGATGATACCAAGAAAATTGTGAAGACGACCATGAAGTAAAGCGTCATAACACGAGCCGCCGTGAATAACGTGTCCAACCAAGCTGGCGCATTGTCCATGATGCCGTCAACGATGTTAAAGACAGCCAACGCCAAGAACAACAATGGCAACAACAAGTTGGCCAATGTGTGTGACTCCTTACGCCAGATTTGCCATGAGTAGTAGACAACCCCTAGGTCAATGACAATTGAGGCAATTACGAAGATGGCGATAATCATCAAGACAACCCCGGCCATCACAAGTAGTCCTGGGCCACCAACGAAGCTGGCCACCAACATAATTGAAATCAACAAGAAGAACAAGAACACAAGCGTCCAAGTTCCAAGCCACATTGAACGCGGCTCGTTCTTAACGTTACGCCAAATCATGTAGCCGGCGAGTACGGTAATTAAAACTGAAAGTAATGTAAGTGGAACCATTCCCGGTCTCCTTAATCAACAATATATTTTGCAAAACGCGCAGCTTGCACTGGCGTCAACGTCACATCCATCATCGTCCCTGCTTCCACATAATCGATGCTGTGAACAGACGCTTCTTCGTTTAACTCATTTACCAATTGTCCTTGGTCAAATGGAATCAACACCTTTACTTCTTGGTGATCCGCAAAGATGTGTTCGCGAATAACGTTCACCAACAACTCCAATGACGCATCGTCTTGCGCTGACAACGTCAACGTATCACCTTCACGGTCAGGGAATGATAGTCCTTCAATCTTGTCGGCCTTGTTGTAAATCGTAATCATTGGAATATCACCAACACCGATTTCCTTCAACGTACGGGCCGTCGTTGACATCATTTCCTTGTAGTTCTCATCCGCATAGTCGACCACTTGTAGCAACAAGTCCGCTTGCGCAGCTTCGGCCAGCGTTGCACGGAAGGCTGCCACCAAACCGTGCGGCAACTTTGAGACGAATCCAACCGTATCAGACAACAAGAAGCTTTGCTTATCAGGCAAGTTCAACTTGCGCACTGACGTCTCCAAAGTCGCAAACAACATGTCGGCTTGGAAGACTGTCTTCTCTTGGTTCTCACCAAATTGACGGACCAAACCGTTCATGAACGTTGACTTACCGGCGTTGGTATAACCGACCAAGGCCACATTCTTGATGCTTTGCTTATCACGACGGGCACGACGCGTTTGATCGTCAGCTTCAACGTCCTTCAATTCAGCACGCAACAATGAAATTTGGTGCTCGATGTGACGACGGTTCATTTCCAGCTTTGTTTCACCAGCACCACGGCTAGTAAAGCTACCACCGCCACCACCGGTTTGCTGGTCAAGACGCACGTTCATTGACGTACGCAAACGTGGTAGTTGGTATTGCAATTGCGCGATGGCAACTTGCAGCTTCGCCACACGCGTCTTAGCAGCCGTGATGCGAAAATGTCCAAAATCAACGCCGTGCGGTCCATGATTCCGGCACCCGTACCTGATTCCAGGTTACGGATTTGTGATGGTGACAACTCATCGTTCGTCACAACCATGTCAGCTTCGTAGTATTCAACGGCTTCCTTAAGTTCTTCAACCTTACCCTTGCCAAAATACGTGGCAGCGTTGGGACGTTCCAACTTTTGGGTCACCGTCCCAACCACTTCCATGTAATTTGCTTCAGCCAAGTTGGCCAATTCGATCATCTCGTAATCGAATTCAGCATTTTGCTTATCTAGTCCCGCAAGCACAACCTTGCGGATTGGATGCAAATCATTTTCTATCATAAATTATCTTTCCTACCAATTAGTTGTCGTATCGTTGTACGCCTTCAACTTCATGTCGTCATCTGAGACTTCCCAAACTGAAATTGAACCATTCAATGGCTTTTCCTTAGCCGTCTCATGTGAGTCGTACTTATAAACCAAGTTTCGAATCATTGTACCGTGGGCCACCACCAAAACGTTTTGCCCATCGCGTGTGTTTTGACGCAAGATGTCCAAACCATTCTCAGCACGCGCCCAGAATGTGGCCGCATCTTCAGCGTCGTGGGTTGGATCAGCTTCCTTGAACGCATCCATCACTTCATCTTGTGTCAATTGTGACATCAAGTCGCCGTATGACGTAATGTTTTCCAAGCCAATGATACCAGCAATCTGCTCGGCACTTGACGCACTAGGGAGTCCTTCGAAGAAACCGAAGAATTGCTCACGGAATTGTTGCAATTGCTCTGGTGTCTTCAAATCACCACTTTGCGTATTACGCCCCAAAATAAATTCAGCTGTATGAATAGCACGTTGCAAGTCAGATGAGTAAGCCGCATCAAAACGCACATTGCTCAAACGCTCACCGGCCGCAAACCCGTCTGAAATACCTTTATCCGTCAAAGGTGCGTTTCCCCACCCTTGCATACGTTGATATTTATTGAAGTAAGTTTCCCCGTGACGTACTAGATACAAATTAAATGACATTGTTAACCTCTTTCTGGTTGTGTTTGTCCCCGATATTCAGGCATCAACAGCCTTCTAATTGTTACTATTGTACCATTTTTGTTACACTGACCGCAGGCATCAAGGAAATGCTAATTATTTGAAATTAATTTACGAAAAAGTGTTGACTTTAGTGTGGGATATCTGTATAGTTATGTATTGTTGTTAAGACAACAGATGATAATTTTGGCCCAATGGTCAAGTGGTTAAGACGTCGCGTTCTCAGCGCGGAATCCAGGGTTCGATTCCCTGTTGGGCTATCACTTAAGACACGGAAGTCGTTTGACTTCCGTGTTTTTTATTTCCATACAACAAATAAAGCATCGACCAGAAATTTCTGATCGATGCTTTTTCGTTATCTATCTTAAACTTCGCGACGCTTAAACAGCATCAACGCGACGCCATACAGGATACCACTATAAATAATTGTTGCCAGACCAACTAAGAAACCGTTCATCTGATACTCAGCCATCACACTCGGCAACCCTGCCATCGCACTCACGTAAAAAGCACCTAGCGGTGAATAATCAAGCGGCAAAATGCCATGTCCAACAACCACTGCCCCAATCACTTCGAGCATCAAAATCAGTAAGATGCCAATCACTACCACTAACAAATCATTGCGAATAAGGTTGGCGACCACAAACATCACGCTGACAAACAGAATTGAACTGATGACACTACCGAATAAGTAGCCAGCAAAGCTACCTAGGTCAACCAACCAGGCGTGTCCGAACAACAACGATATCAGCACCATCGTGATAAACAGCGCTGCTTGCAATAGCACAAACGCGACCGCTACCGTCACTAACTTCGCCATGAAGATTTGCCGGCGGGTAAAACGTTGGGCAAACAACATTTTCATCGTGCCAAACGTAAACTCAGATGTAATCACGCGTCCTGCGACCCCAAGTAACATCAAATCAGTCACTAACGCCAACGTTCCCGTGAATTCCTGATTAACCAGCGTTTTGATTGTTTCAGATTGATCCAACGCATTCGCCAGCGCCAACAACAAGCCAAGTGCAAGGATTACTAATGGCATCACCCAGGTCGATGTCTTTTTGAAAAACTTCTGCAATTCCAACTTAATCAACATCACCAACTCCTTGTTGCTTACGGCGTGCAATCACATCCGCAAACATCTCTTCTAAGTCTGGATCTACCTTACCGTCAGCGGCCGTCAAAATTTCATCACGCGAAATGTTTTCACCACGATCAATAAAGATATAATCGTCAACCAAGCCTTCCAAATCACGGACGGTGTGCGATGAAATCAAAATCGTTTTGCCAGCATCACGCCACTCACGCAACACAGCCTTCACTTCGGCAACACTAACCGGATCCATCCCATTCAACGGTTCATCAAGCAACAAGAGGTCCGGGTCGTTAACCATCGCTAACGCCACCCCAACGCGTTGCTTCATCCCCCACGAATAGGTTTTCACTTTTTTATTAATAAATTCAGCCAAATCAAGCTGAGTCACAATCTCATTGATTTTGTCATCAGATGTGCCAGCGACATCCGCATACAACTTCAAGTTATCCCAACCTGTCATGTACGAATAAAGACCAGGATTTTCAATCAATGCACCAACCCTAACCAGCGTATGCCGTTGTTGCATCGTCACCGTTTCACCAGCCACCTGAACCTCACCAACATCCGGCGCCGTCACGCCCGTAATGACTTTCATTGTCGTTGACTTGCCAGCGCCATTCGGGCCAACCAATCCAATGATTGTGCCACGCGTGACAGCAAAAGACACATCACGTAACGCGCGTACACGACCGAATGATTTATTTATATTCGAAACCTGCAAAATCGGCGTTTCCATAGTGCATCTCCTCCTATCCGCAACTACTAATCATACAACTCATCCAGACCTCTTGCAAAGAAATTGTCACATTACGGTCAAGATTGTAATCTGACAGGCACCTCGTTTTTCGATACAATGGAATTAAACAGAAAAGAAGGATAGGTGCCTGAAATGAAGTTCATCTCATGGAATATTGATAGCGTTAACGCGGCCGTTGAACACAAATCAGCGCGTGGCGAAATGACTTGGCAAGTTTTACAAGATATCGCTGCTGAGCAACCGGACGTACTTGCAATCCAAGAAACAAAATTGAAGCCAACTGGTTTAACAAAGAAGCAGGCGGCTGCGCTGGATGAACTTTTCCCAGGCTACCACCGCTACCTACGTATGAGCACTGGTCGCTCAGGTTATTCTGGGACGATGATGCTCTCAAAGACTGAGCCAATTGCCGTTGAAATGCCTGAAATCGGCGCTCCTGGCGACATGGATATCGAGGGACGTATTATCACCCTCGAATTCCCTAATGTGTATGTATCAACGGTGTATACGCCAAACTCAGGCAGTGAGTTGGCCCGCCTAGACGAACGCCAAGCTTGGGATGACGCCTACCGCGCCTACGTTTCAGGATTGGATGCCAAGAAGCCGGTTATCTTCTCTGGTGACTTCAACGTCGCTCACCAAGAAATCGATTTGAAGAATCCAAAGACCAATCACAAGAGTGCCGGCTTCACCGATGAAGAACGCACGAAGTTCAGCGCCTTGTTGGACGCTGGTTTCACTGACGTCTTCCGTCACTTGAATCCTGACCTAGCTGGTGTTTATACCTGGTGGGCCCAAATTTCTAAGACGTCAAAGATTAACAATTCTGGTTGGCGTATCGATTACTACCTCACTTCAACTCGTTTGAACGAGCAATTGGCTAACTTCAGCGTCATCGACACTGGTGCTCGCCAAGATCACGCCCCAATCAAATTGGAAATGACCGACGATTTTGAACTTTAAGCAAATACCGCACCTGAAAAATAAATTTCAGGTGCGGTATTTTTTAATCGTTATCAATCAATGTTGGCGTTAGCACTTCTACATATCCACGCAACGTACCATCCGGATTAGCATAAACTGAGAACCCAACTTCAATTGGTCCAGCCGAATCATGTGTTTGCTCCGTCATCAGGCCAATCTTGTGTGAGGCACCCTGTTGCGCAGCCGTCGTATTATCGTACCCCGCCGGCTGACCATCATCACCAAATTGCTTCACCAAATCGGCCGCCAGCAGCTGCAACTGCTCTTCACTTGTTAAATCAGCGAGCGTCCAAACATCACTTGATGAACCTGGTACATTCCCAAAGGTCAACGTATCTTTCTGATCAATGTCCGCACCGTAATTAACGTCCGTAATGTGCTGAATCGTTGACCCATCACCATTCGTTTCCTCTGACCCTTGGTTGTAGTACTTCAACTTACCGTCGGCCATCTTAAACGTTGGCAACGTCTGAAACAAATTATTGAAATTGCCGTGAGGATTCGTTGCAAAATCGCTCGGATTCTCCAACGCCCAACGACTTTCTTGCTTCGCCAAATTCAATGCCACTGAAGACGCCGATACCTGGCTTACATCATAATGCGCACGATAGCTGTTCAACGCGTCCAGCGCATAATCTTGTAGCGAATCCAACGTACGGTCAGACAACACTTGTCCTGGTTGGTTATCCGACAAATTATCAGGCTCTTCATGAACCGAAGACGACCCTGGCGCACGGTCCAACTTGTACGTGATTGTCTGTGACTTCTTAACCGTCAATGTGTCACCACGCGTCATGCGATAACCATCTTGCGAAAATGACGGAATAATCAACTTTGCTCCATAGGTTGCATCATACGTTTTCGTTGCCACGACATCGTTATTATCTGCGTCGACATAACGTAATGTGACCGCATATGTTTCAGGGACATATTTAAACGTAATTAATGTATGACTTTTGATGGTCTGCGTAACTGATGCGGGTGTTTGATAACCCGGAATATCAATCGGCACCAAGGTTTGTTGCTCACCAGGACGAATACTTGCATTACCCTGCGGTGCAATTTCTTTCCCAGTACGCACATCGACATACTTGATTACGACACCACTTTGACTGATGCCGCTGGTAAAGCCACTAACGATTCCGTCGCCACCATCAACAGCGAGTCCCCCCAACGCCAATGATAGTCCGACCAATCCGGCCACTTGCCACTTTTTCAAATCCGTCACCTATACTCTCTTTGGTTTGGGTTTGCTACTGTTTTTCGTTAACGCAAAGTATACAGATTCGCGCTAAGCCCCTGCAACAAAAATGCCCCGGAATTTTTCGTCCGAGGCATTGTTCACTATCGCCAACCGTAACTACCGAAGTCGGTAATTAAATCAGAATATGGTCCAAAGCAAGTTTCTTCATAGCCCTTAAAAGGCTTCTCTGGCACATCTTTCCCCAAAGACTTCTTTGTTTGCGTGACCGCAATTCTTTCTTCATGTTGCATCGCCAAGCCCCTCCTTTTCGACACCTCTATTTTATCAAAATACGTGGTTGATTGTTTGTTGGAACCTTTTTTGTGTTGTGTGTCGTCGCTATCGCGCCGAGTGACCTGCCCCTTCTTTTGGCTCGCTAACCCAAGTGGACCATGACCTGTGGGGAGCGGAGTCCACTGCGCTGCAGCGTACTCCTTTACCTCCTCGTGGCTCTAAGCGGTAAAACCGCTAAGAACCCACACCCACGGGTCAAGGTCCACTTGGGTCTATACGCTCGGCGGGGCAGGTCACAGCAGCCAAGCAATACTCTATTGGTTTGATTTTCAACCACCGAAATATAATAGGTTTAACTGTTCACCTTTTGTTTTCCGGAGAATGTAAAGCTCAAACAGACTAGTATATCTTGGCTGCTGGCATGGAAGTGCGGGGCTATCGGAGCGTTCAAAGTGGGGCAACATGCCGCATGGCCGACGCTATTCAGACAAGCCCATTCAGGACTAGAAGGATTAGGGGGAATTATTTGCCCCGCTGAATGGCGTCCGCGCCATTCGGTTGCCCCAGTTTGAACTTTGCCGGAGATAGCCCCGTACTTCCATGCCTCGACGCAACGCGTCGACACACACCACCAACTATACAAAAGCACCCACAAACCATGGCTGTAGTTTGTGGGTGCTATAGATATTGAGTTGTGAGGCGTTAACCTAGATTAGAATTGGTCTGACAACAAAGTGCGGATCTCTTCCAAACGTGGTTGACGTGGGTTACCTGGCGTCGTTTGGTCGTTGTATACCAAGTCAGGCAAAGTCTCCAAAGCCTTGTCAAAGTCAGCCTTTGATACACCGTTTGCTGACAAAGTTGGAACAACTTCTACACCAGCGAACAATTGGTCAATCTTAGCCAACAATGCTTCAACCAATTCAGCATCGTTCTTTCCTTGCAAACCAAGGTAGCGAGCGATATCAGCGTAATCCTTTTGTGCCGTGTAAGTCTCGTAACGTGGGAATGGCGTACGCTTTACGTTTCCAGTAACCGCGTTGAACTTGATAACGTGCTTCATGGCGATTGAGATAGCCAATCCGTGAGGCAAACCGAAGGCACCACCAGTCTTGTGAGCCAAGGCGTGGTTAATTCCCAAGAAGGCGTTGGCAAATGACATACCTGCCAAAGTTGAAGCGTAGTGCATCTTTGAACGTGCTTCTTGACCTTCCTTAGTTGGGTTAGCTGGGTCGTACTTGTATGACGTCTCCAAGTTATCGAAGATCAACTTGATAGCTTGCAAAGCCCATGGACGTGTGAATTCTGAGGCCATAACTGAAACGTATGACTCCAAGGCGTGTGACAAAGCGTCCAAACCTGAGAAGGCAACCGTGCGCTTTGGCACCGTCATAACGAACTCTGGGTCCACGATGGCAACTTGTGGCGTCAACTCATAGTCAGCCAATGGGTACTTAACGTGCGTTTCGTCGTCAGTAATAACTGCAAATGGCGTTACTTCTGAACCAGTTCCTGACGTCGTTGGGATAGCAACCATTTGCGTCAAGTGTTGGTGATCGAACTTCACGATACGCTTACGGATATCCATGAACTTTTGTGCCAATTCGCCGAACAATTCCTTCAAGGCAGCATCGTCGTTCAAGATTCCTTCGTGACCCTCTTCTGCAGAGTACTCGTACAAGAAGCGAGCAATCTTACCAGCGTCAAGAGCTGAACCTCCACCAATCAAGACAACAGTGTCTGGTTGGAATTCTGACATTTGACGGGCAATTTCGATAGCTTGACCGATAGTTGGGTCAGGTTGTACTGAACCGTAGATTGACGTCTTCACTTGGTCTTGGCGCAAAGCAAATTGGTCCAAAATCTTGTCTACGAAGCCGAACTTAACCATTCCTGGGTCGGCAACGATGAAGGCGCGATCAATGTTTGGCAATTCTTGCAAGTACGTGATTGCGTTTGACTCGTAGTAGATGTCCTTTGGCAAACGTACCCATTGTGGGCGGTTACGACGACGGGCAACCGTCTTGATGTTAAGCAAATCGTAAGTTGACAAGTTGTGTGACAATGAATTCTTCCCCCATGATCCAGTTCCAAGCGTCAATGATGGGCGCATTGCGTCAGTGTAGATATCTCCAACACCACCGATTGAGTCTGGTTGGTTAACCAAGATACGTGATGCTTCAATCTTGTCGGCGTATTCCTTAACGAATGGATCGTCTTGAGCACCGATTTGGATAGCAGCGTTGTGTCCTGCACCTTGGTAGTTCAACAAAGCGCGTACGATTTCGATAGCGTCTTCGCGGTCAGCAGCCTTGTAAACTGACAACAATGGGCTCAACTTTTCTGATGACAAAGCTTCACCGATGTTCTTCTTGTCCAATTCGAACAACAAAACATCCTTGTCTTCTGGCAACTTCAAACCTGATTGCTCGGCAATCCACTTACCTGACATTCCGGCAACTGGTCCGTTAACTCCGAATCCTTCAGCGTTTGGCTTGAAGACGAAGTTAGCAACCTTCTCGTAGTCCTTCTTTGGTGTCAAATATGCACCTTGTTCTTGCAACTTGCGCATAACTTCATCGTATACAGGAGCTTCGATAACCAATGAGTTTTCAGTGGCACAGATCATACCGTTGTCAAAACGCTTTGACAATAGCAAGTCTTCAACAGCGCGGTCGATGTTAGCAGTTGCGTCAACGAATACGGCACCGTTACCAGCTCCAACACCCATTGATGGGTTTCCTGACTTCAAAGCGGCGTTAACCATTGAAGGTCCACCAGTAGCCAAGATTGAAGCAATCTTTGGGTTTTGAATCAAAGTCGTCGTTCCATCTAGTGATGGCTTCTCAATCCATTGGATGAAGTTCTTAGGAGCACCAGCGGCAACGGCTGCATCGTAAACGATCTTAGCAGCGTGTGCTGATGACTTTTGAGCTTGTGGGTGGAAGGCGAAGACAATCGTGTTACGCGTCTTAGCAGCCAACATTGACTTGAAAATAGTCGTTGAAGTTGGGTTAGTCGTAGGCACGATACCAGCCAAGATTCCAAGTGGGGCTGCCAATTCAACCTTACCAGTTACGCGATCTTCTGAGATAACGCCAACCGTCTTGTCGTTCTTGATAGCGTTGTAAACAGATTCTGATGCGAAGCGGTTCTTCGTATCCTTATCTTCAACAACACCACGACCAGTTTCATCGTGAGCTTCGTGGGCCAACAACAATGAGTTTTCTGATCCAGCCAATGCCATTGCAGCAACGATCTTATCAACTTGTTCTTGTGTGAACGTTGAGAATTCCTTCAACGCAACTTCAGACTTGTCAACCAATTCTGAAGTCATCTTCTTAGCAGCTTCGAAACGTGCTGCCTTTTCTTCTTCCGTTAGTACCTTCTTCTTAGGTGCATCAGCCATGATTATAACCTCTCAAATATCTTTCAAAAAATTCGTTTGCTCATTTATTAACATACTTAGTATATCATTTCACAAAATGTTGTCAACACCATTTGCCAAAATCGATTATTTTTACCAAACATATGCGTCATACCAACCTTTCGCGTCTCTTTTTTCTACAAGTGAATAATATCACATAAGGTCAATATAGCGCAACTGTTTGTTTTATTTTCATGAAAATAAGTGATTTATAACCGAAAATGTATGCGTTTTCATATTTTTAAGTAAGTTAATAAATCACTTGTGAACCGCGTAACTAGTGGGTTTGCGTCTTTATATACTAATAAAGAGAAATTCACCGGAGTAAATTTCTCTTTCTCGATTATTTGTTTTCACCCAACGCTAGAAGTAGATTACCAAGCGTTTATGAACTTAACGATTATACTTTTCGACTAATTATTGCCAGTGTTTGATAAGGCTCTAAACGCTGTACACCAGTAACGGTGACATCATCGTAATTTGAAATTAGGACATCCCCCGTCACAAAACAGTCCGGTATCGAAATCTTCGTTGCTGCACTGCTAAAGTTATTCAACACCAGCAGTTGTGTGTCATTCAACCCACGAATGTAGGCATACACCTGATTATGAGCGGGCATCCAAGGTTCATAATCACCTTCCGCAATAACCGGTTCCGTCTTACGCAACGTGATAATCTGTTGATAGAAAGAGCGAATGCTACCGTTCAACATTTCGTCAGCAACATTAATATCCTTATAATGCGTGCCAACTTTCAGCCACGGCGTCCCTGTCGTAAAGCCGGCATTTTTAGTGGCATCCCATTGCATTGGTGTTCGTGAGTTATCACGTGACTTCTTAGCAACAATCGCAAACGCTTCTTCCGCGGACTTGCCTTGCGCTTGTAGCATTTCATAAGCATGCCAACTTTCAACGTCGACATAATCTGCAATGTTATCGAAGTCTGGATCCACCATGCCGATTTCTTCACCCATATAGATATAAGGTGTGCCACGATTTAAATGAATGCTAGCTGCCAGCATCTTGGCACCAACTTCGCGATAGTTCTCCCCATCGATGAAGCGATTCAACGCTCGTGGTTGGTCGTGATTATTCCAGAACCATGCATTCCAACCACCACCCTGCGACATCCCCACATTCCATTCATGTAATAAATCACGCAACTGCTTAAAGTCAGCCGGCGCATCGGTCCACTTTTGGCCTGCTTCGTAATCCACCTTCAGATGATGGAAGTTGAAAGTCATTGATAGTTCTTGACGGTCAGGACGCGTGTACATGATGCAGTTTTCGACAGTGGTTGAACTCATCTCGCCAACCGTCATCACACCGTCACGTTTTCCAAAGGTTGCAGCATGCAGTTCTTGCAAGTAATCGTGCACAACCGGCGTATCAGTGTACTCGGCTTTACCTTCATTCACCGCGTTATCGCGCAACAACTCATCTTTGCCGATTACATTGATGACATCAAAACGCAGTCCAACTGCACCCTTATCTAGCCAAAAATTCACCACGTCTTGCAACTCACGACGCACGGCTGGGTTGCGCCAATTCAAATCTGCCTGCGTTTCATCATATAAATGCAGATAGTACTTACCGGTATTTCCAAATGGCGCCCAAGCATTGCCGCCAAACTTAGATGGCCAATTATTGGGTTCATCGCGCAGAATAAAATAATCCTGATATGTTACGTCACCAGCCAACGCCTTTTGGAACCATTCGTGCTCAGTCGAAACGTGATTGAGCACCATATCCAACATCAGACCCATGTCATACTCTCGGGCGACTGCAACCAGTTGCTCAAAATCAGCCATGGTCCCAAAACGTGGATCAACTGCCGTGTAGTCAGAAATGTCATAACCATTATCACGCTGTGGCGATGGATAGAATGGATTTAGCCAAAGAACGTCCACCCCTAAATCAGCTAGATAAGGTACCTTTTCAATAATGCCGGGCAAATCACCAATTCCATCCCCATTCGAATCGTTGAATGATTTGGGATAAATTTGATACACCACTTTATCGTGAAAACTCATCACTACGCCCCCTGTGCTGTCTTAAACACATTCTTCTTTTCAGCAGTCTTAGCAACTTCAGTGTCACTATCCTTGAATCCCCACAAGTAAACGCACAAGAATGATACTGCAATCGTCGCTGCACTACCTGCCCAAAAGGCCCAGAAACTCATATCAATACCAGTCTTTGGATTGATAAATGAAGGGAAACCAATCAGAGAACCAGTGAAGCCCCACATATCAATCTTCATCAAGCCAGCAATGAAACCACCCACGGCACCACCGATGTTGGCCATCCAAAAGACGCGACCGTACTTCAAATTGATTCCGTACACCGCGGGTTCGGTAACACCAGCGAACCCTGACAAGGCACCGGCCAAGCCAAGGCCCTTAATGTTGGCTTGCTTTGACTTAACAAATACCGCTAATGCACCGGCTGCTTGCGCAATCATTGAGAAATTAATCAACCCATTCAATACTGAGTGTCCTGTGGTTGCCAAATCGTTTGAAAGCAATGGAATAACCATCCAATGCAAACCGAAGATTACCAAGCACTGGTACAAACCACCGATAATCAACCCCGCAATCGCTTCGTTCGCCGTCACCAACAAGTGAATCAACCACGCCATCCCGGCTGAAATCAATGAAATCACTGGTCCCATCACACACAAGATAACCGCGGTGACGATGAAGACCGTGAATAATGGCTGGAAAATCGAACGCAATGATACGGGCAAAACTTTCTTAAACCAATTTCCGACTGGTCGTGCGAGCCACGCGCCGAAGATAATTGGAAAAATTGAATATGTGTATTGTGGAATGTGAATGGGCAATCCGAAGAAATCGGCATTCAACGGTACGCCAAACAATTCGTTCATTCCCTTCGTTGGTGCGCTCCACAATTCAGCAATCGTTGGGTGAACCAACACACCAGCAATTGCAGCTACCGTAATTGGATCAGACTTCAATTGCTTGGCAGCTGAAAAACCGACCAAGATTGGCAAGAAGTAGAACGCCGCATCCCCCATCGCATTGATGATGGTATAAGTCGTTGAATTCGTATCAATCAAATGGAAGTTAAACGTGAACAACGTTAGGAACCCTTTCAGAATTCCCGACGCCGCCAACAACCCAATTACCGGCATCATTGACCCAGTAATAGTCGCAATCAGTAACTTAAAGCCATGTGACACCCAGCCCAGCGTTGTCGTTGGCTTCGGCGCTTGTGTTGTAGTCGGCTCATCTGCATCCGTTTGACCCAAAACCTTGGTCACTTCATCGTAGACATCAGCAACCTCCTGCCCAATAACCACTTGATACTGACCCAGTTGTTCGTTGTAAACCGCCCCAGCAACGCCCGGCATCTCGCGAATCGTTTCCGAATCCGCCTTGGTTTCATCCTTCAAGTAAAAACGCAATCGCGTAATACAATGAATCACCTTGTCGACGTTCTCCGGTCCACCAACTGCCGTCACAATATCCCGCGCTAACGGTTGATAATCTTTCGCCATAACCTCGTCCCCTACTTAGCCATTGCTGTGCCAACTTCTGCGCCAGCCACCGTTTCAACATCTTCTTGCCAGTTGCGTGTCATTGACGCCAACTTATCCGCTGTGTTCGTAATCAAGACCATCGTTGTCTTTGGCAACCCAGCTGCATCAACTTGCGCCCAATCAGCCACCGCAATGACATCGCCGCCTTGCACAACATCACCAACCGACACCGTAATTTTGAATGGCGCGCCGTCTAGTGACACTGTATCAATTCCCATGTGCAACAAAATCTCTAACCCATCGGCACGCTTAAACCCAACCGCGTGTCCTTGCACCATCGTCACTTCCCCACTGACCGGTGCAACAACTTCACTTCCAGTTGGTTCAACCGCAAAGCCCTCGCCCATCATGCCACCAGCAAAAACTGGATCAGATACTTGTGCCAGTTCCACAACACTCCCTGCTACCGGATTGTACAAACGCTCATCCTGCACAACTTTTTTCTTCTTTCCAAATCCAAACATCATTTAATCCCCCGTACTTATAGTTAGTCATCGCTTGACTAATTTCATTATATTGAAACCGCTTACAAATTTCCTAAGTATTTCGACGGACTTTTTGCCGTTTTTAAAAGCTCCTTAATCAAACCCGCCTAGGTTAGGATTTTTGGCAAATTAAAAACCGAATTCGACCCGCCATCTGGCAAATGAATTCGGTTTGTTATATACTAAATTTGTGGCGGAGCACCGCAAAGTCACACTTTAACTTTTAAATTAAAGAATTGACCACGGATTACTTTGGACGGTTACCGTGGTTTTTTACTCGCCATTTTCCTTCAAAGGAAGGCGACTAATTCACTACGCGTGGCGAGCCACGCTTCGATTTCTTTTGAGACAGAAATAGCCCTCGCATGGAAATTCCATTGCGAGGGCTATTTGCTTATATTCACTTACTTTCAGCTTTATGATTTTTGATCAAATGAGCATACACAACTAGCGCCCAGACACACATTAACCCTAGAAGAAACGGCAACGCGTTTTTCTTAACCAATGTCATGTCCTCACCGTTCACGATATCACGCGCGCGTACGCGTTCCTCTAGTCCCGGTGTGTCAATGAAACTTTCCTCAATCACTAAATCAGGTGTCTCGTATAGTCTAGAGTGACCTGTGCTTCCAAAATCATCCGCACTCACTACAGTCGACACCGAGGCTAAACTGATGACAGCTAGCATAACTAGCAGTATCCGTTTCAACATCATATTCTCCCCTTCATAAACACTTTCCAAGGTACTACATTACCAGCGGTTCATGTTTAGAATGTGCGCGATTGATACTTAATTCAGGACGAATTGTGAATATTATTTACAAAATAGTGGATTAATCAGTTTCCGCTCGGAAATTAGCCAAATAGTATTCCAACGGTGCAAATTGGCGACTGTAATCGACAGCCGAAGCCTCAACCTTCATCACGTCAACTACGGCAACATCCAGTGGCCCATCAGCCGGCGACCAAAGTGAAATCCACGGCACAGCCGTACACCACGCTTCAAATATCGCCGCTAACATGCCGGACGGCTCAGCAACCGCGACCGTTGGTGTCTTTGTTATTAAACCAAATAGCAATCCATGAATTTCATCAGTTACTAGCACTTCATATCCAGAAATTTTACGCCAGCATTCGCGTAGTGCGACATCACGCTTCTGCCCACTCAAATGACGTTGCTTTGCATTTAAAAAGTCCGCTTCCACAACGTGACTGAATAGTTCATTTAACAATTCACGAATATCATTTTGCACCGTTCGGCGATAATCATTCCCGGTTGCATGCATCATAATCATTGCGCCATGACGCGGCTTACGCGAAGCTGCTAGGCGCCCACTCAAATACAACACCATATCCGGAATTAGCATCGCTGGGCACAATAACAACTGTGTTAAATCTTGTAACGCCTTTTCTTCACGTGCCAACATTACCATTCGTTCAGCCACATTGTACGTGCGCTTTGACGCTTCCTGTTCGGCCGGATTAGTAAAAAACATTGATTGTGGCAATTGAATAATTGGTTGGTCCTTCAAGTACGACACAATTTCTCGTCGTAGGTTTTCTTCTGGCAAATGGCGATCACCAACAATCCCACCACCGTGCATTAACACTAAATGCTCGGGTTGAATGATTCGTTGAATCAATGGCAGTGCATCAGACAGCGCTTCACTAGGTACCTTAACAATCTGATGCTCAGGCAAATTTTTTTGGAGAAAAATTTCAGTTGCATACGCAACCGCATGATCACCCAAATCACCGTGTTCCGGCATCCCCAGATAAAAAACCGTTGGTAAGTCAGTATTTAGTTGTTCAAGCTGCTTTTTCAGTTGTGGGCGCATGGTCCACCGCCACAAAACACGTCGACGCAGCCATTGTCCGAAATTGTTTCTCATTGTCCCACTCCCCGTTTAGTCTATCTTCTAGTATCACGCAAAAATATGGGTGTTTTATGAAGTTTTATCACAGCAGCTGTTGGTCCCGCCATTCTCAGTCTGGTTTATTTCAGGGGGCCCAGATGCAATACAAAAGGCGCTACTAGCTTATACCAGTAACGCCCCCGAAAATTATTGTTTCTTTGGTAACTTAAACGACTTGGCTGCCTTCATGATAATACCCGTGATATCACCTGGCGTAACTTTCTCGCCAGATTCCAGCTCGTTCACAATGGCCCAACCAATGGCTTCAGTTAAACCAACTGCTGTCGCCATTGAAATCGCTGCCCCACTAGCTGTACCGATGCCAGGGATAAACTTTAACGCATTCCCCACGACACCACGGCCGAATGATGTTGCGGCAACTGCCCAGACGGCACCACGCACGGCACCTTCCATCACCTTTTGATCATACGCCTTAAACAATGACGTAATCATCGTGACTTGAATTGGCACTAGCAACGTGGCGTCCGTAAACGGAATTGGTGACAAGGCCACCGCACCAGCAGCGCCTGATGCTGAGTGAATAATGTTTTTTGCTTTTTCATTTGGTGTCATAAGTCCACCTCCATACCGTTATTATACCGAACTAACACAAATTAAAAACCGAATTCGACCTGCCACTTGGGCAAAGTCGAATTCGGTTTTTTTCATATCATTACCAGATCATCACGCGGTCTTCTGGCGCGCGGTACATCTTGTCAGATGGTTGCACATCAAACGTCGTGTAGAAGTCATCAAAGTTAGAAACCGTCACGTTAACACGGAACTTAGCTGGTCCGTGAACGTCTGAGGCAGCCAACAATTGCATGATTTCTGGACGGGCCTTTTGACGCCAGATTGTTGCCCAGCTCTCAAAGAAGTCCTTCGCTGAGAAATCATCATCGCGCTTTGCGGCAGCCAAAGCAGCAGCCACACCGCCCAAGTCAGCGACGTTCTCAGACACCGTCAACTTACCATTCACCTTGGCACCGTATGAATCCAAGCCGTCGAATTCATCAACAACCTTCTGTGTACGGTCACGGAAGGCTTCATAGTCTTCTTCCGTCCACCAGTCGTTCAAGCTACCGTTTTCATCAAATGACGCACCGTTTGTGTCAAAAGCGTGTGAAATTTCGTGCGCGATAACCGCACCGATTCCACCGTAGTTCGCTGATGAAGATTGGTCCAAGCTGTAGAATGGCGCTTGCAAAATCGCAGCCGGGAACACAATTTGGTTTTGTTGTGGATCAGTAAGCGTTAACCATGTGGGCTGGCATGTGCCACTCCTCACGGTCAACCGGTTGGTTCCACTTTGACCATTGGTAGGCCACCGCTTGGGCGCGGAACTTCTCGGCCGTTTCAAACAAACCAGCACCATCATCTACAATCTTATCCTTGTAGCGGTCAGGCAACTTTTCTGGGTAACCAATGTGTGGCACAATCGCATCCAACTTCACAACCGCCTTATCGCGTGTTGCTTGTTGTAGCCAGTCAGCTGATTGCAAACGTTGCTTGTAGACATCAATCATCGTCGCAACCTTTTGCTCGACGTCTTGCTTAGCTGCTTCAGAGAACTTCTCGCCGGCATACCACAAGCCAAGCGCTTGCGTGTATGGACCAGCTGCCAAGTAGTAGGCAGCCTTTTGCTTGTTCAAAGCTTCTGGCGTTCCTGACAAAGCACGGCCGTACGCACCACCCAAGACACGAATCTCGTCTGACAGGTAGCTTGTAAAGGCGTTTGCGATGCCAACAATCAACGTTGCTTGCAACAATGGCCATGCTTCTTCAGAGAAGAATTGATCTGAAGCAGCCCAGAAACGTTCCTCTGGCACCACAATCATATCTGGTGTCGCACCCGTCATGGCTTGCACCACCTCATCCATTGGCAATTGCGTCAACGCCGTAAAGTCCGCCCACTTGTATGGGTGGTACAACTTAGCATATTCCGCAGATTCTTCTTGGCTCAAGACCACCTTGGCGATACGCGCGTCATACGCAATATACTTGTCCAACAAGTCCTTGATTTCGTCAGCTGAGAAACCAAACTTTGGCAACAAGTCTTCTTGTGCTGCACGCCACTTGGCCAACAATTCCTTACCTTGCTCGTGATCTTCAGCGTAGTAAGTCGTATCTGGCAAAATTGTTCCCAACGCATCCGCCCACAACACGTTCGTACGCGCATCCTTAAAGTCCGGTGCAATGCCAACTGGGAAAGCGTTTGGCAAACCTTCCTTTTCCAATTCAATAATGTGCTTGGCAAAATCAGCAAATGATTCAAACGCTTGGTAACGCGCAATCAAAGGCTTCACTGGGTCAGTTCCCAATGCCTCACGTGTCTCCCAGTCTGACGTCAAACGGTGGAACTTGATAAAGTTCACCAAAATATCATCAGTTGGCGCATCCTTACCTGCCATCCAGTCGTCAGTTGCGGCCAACATCATATCTTCAATTTCATCGGCCAAATCACTAAACCCACCGGTACGTGGCTTATCAGCTGGAATGACTGCTTGCGCTTCCCACTCTTCGTTAATTGCGTCGTAGAAATCATCTTGTACTCGTGTTGCCATGCCGGTCACCTCGTCCTTATTATTTCTCATTATTCTATCACTTTCCTGTGAATTAAACCCGAAATCAGAGGAATTAGCATGACGAAATCCTGAATATATCAAAAAAAGCACCGACATAGCGTCGATGCCCTAAGTATATTTTGTTACTTCGTTACCGCTGCCATCATCGCATTCTTAATTAGCACGCGACGACGAATCAAGTAACCACCCAATGATGAAATCGCAACAATCAATGCACCAAGCCACATGAATTCAGCTCGGACAACATTGGTTGGAACACTTTCAGTCGGGATTTGGTGACCACGAACCAACAAACGGTGTGAATTAATACCAGTTGGCGTGCACGTCAATAACGTGACATAATTCTTCGTTTGATCCAACTTGAAATACGTCTCAAGTTGCTTAGGTTCAATCACGTCAATCTTATCAACTTGATAAGTCAGTGTCTTACCACCAGCGATTTCAATGTAGAACTTATCCTTCAGCTCCAGCTTCTTCAAATCCGTAAACAACTTGGCGTTTGGCAAGCCAGAGTGACTCGTAATGACTGAGTGGATTCCCTTCTTTTTCGCTTGTGGAATTGATGTTCCTGGAATCAATCCCGCCCCATTACTAATAACCTTATCCTTGATACTGTTATAAATTGGCAAACGCAAGCCACCCATCTTTGGAATTGAAATCACACCAATCGGCTTACCAACGACATTCTTAATCGTACTGTCGTCACCCTTTTCAAAACTCTGCTTTTGGTTCAATTCAGTCATCGCGGTAATGACATCAGCGTCAGTCCCGTTTTGCTTAGACTTTTCCCTGATTTCAGAGTTTTCTTTTTCAATCGCCTGTTGTACCGCATTCTTTTCCTTCTTAGGCATCACTGCCGCCGTCTGCTCATAACCCTTCACAATACTCGTTTGGTGCATTGCTTCATAGGCCTGCGCGACAATTGGATATGAAAAAATCGCTAGCCCCGTGATAAATAAAATCGCCGTTACTGGACTAATTTTCTTTCGTGGTTTCTTCGCCATTTCTCTTCCCTCTAGTTTATTACTTTTCGTTACGACGCTTCTTGATTAGGTTTGCCAAACCTAGCAATCCTAGAATCGTCAAGCCAATGCCAAGTACGCTCGCCGTGTATGGCAAAAGGCCACCGCTATGTGTTGGCGTGTCGTGAATTGATGGTGGGTTGACCCCAGCACCCTTAACGAATGTCTTGGCTAAATCTTGATCAGTATCCTTATCAAAGGCCGTTTCGTAATTCAAATCAACGTTATTGACCATGTCTCCTGGTTGTGTGCTTTGGTTCGCCACCACGTTCAAGTTCCATGACAACTCCCATGTGCCATCCTTGGCCTTACCATCAGCTAGCAACGCAGCCATCTTTTCGGCAAGTTGCTTACGACCACTTTCCGTCAGTGACAACATAATCGTGCCATCAGAAACGGCTTGCGAGGCATCCAATTGCCCGTCCTTCATGACGTATGAGCTACCAGTTCCAGATAGTTCGATACCATCGGGTGATAGGCCATCCCCCAATGCAGCCACACTCGGTGCCGTTGCTGCGTTGTACGCAATGCCGTTAACCCCATTAGCGTTAGTTGTAAATTGGGTACCAGCACCAGTCGTCATGCCATTCGCACTCATTTCAAGCAATGGTGTACTTTGAAGTGCCCCTGATGGATCTTGATACTTCAAGCTCAATGACATCGTGCGCCAATCATTTTGGAACGGTAGCGTATCGACCAATTCATACTTGTTGTATGAATCAACGTTCTTGTTCACCTCACTGTCGATATGCCATTGGAAGTTTTGATCCTTGGTTACACCTTGTTCTGTGTCACCACCGTCCTTAGCATCAACACCGTATGTCTTGTCGCCAACTGTGATTGACTTATCAACTTGCAATTCGTCGTAGTCACCGAAATCCGCCTTACCTTGCCCTTGAATCAAGCTTGGGTCATCTGGATTTTTTCCATTGAAAGTTCAACATCTTGAATTTGTGGTTCGACAATGTAGCCCTTTGGTGCGGCAATTTCAATCACAGAATACGTATGACCCGGTGTCATGAAACGTTCACCAGAGTTATCACTTGAGAACGTTGTTTCACCTTGCTTATTCGTCTTACGAATAGCATAGTTGCCATCCTTCAAGTCAGGGACGTATTGTTCAACCAACTTCTTCGCATCATCTGGATTCTTCTTGATAGCAGCCAACAATTCAGGCAACACTTCCTTAAGCTTGGCTTCGTGGGTACTATCTGTTACCAAAATTTGTGCACCAGCTAGTCCCTTACCTGTTTCAGTGTCCGTCTTCTTAACCTTCAAAGTTGTTGGGTCATATTGCTTGGCGTACAAGTTCAACGCATCAGTTTCCGTATTGTCATACCAGAAATCATCGCTACCTTGCTTAGCATCTGGCTTAATCATTGGAATGTCGATAAACATCGGCACTGAGGCCGTTGACTTCATGTTGGCTTCCAAAGTTTCAGCAATGACCCATTGTCCCTTCTTCAATGACATTTGCGTCAAACCGTCTTGGTCCGTGTTCGCAAAAGCCTTTGGGTGTGGTGTACGTGGATCCAAATCCGTCAACGCATACACAGCCTTGCGGACATCCATGCCACCCTTGATGTCAATTGTCCAAGGTGAGATATTACCGTCCTTCGTGATGATGTTTGTCGTGGCCGCATTCATTTTGTCCGCACGCTTAGGCACCAAAATATCACTCCAACGCCATGTCTTACCGTCAATTTCTACCTTAAACGAGTCATTGATAACTGGCTTCATATCTTCACCTTCATACGTCACCGTACCAGCTGGCAAAGCAAAAGCTTCATAGGTCGCCCCAACCGTAGGCTCCCAGCTTGAGTTATCCTCAACGATTTTGTTCAAATCTTGAATGCCACCATTTCCCCAATAATCGTGCTGATCCCGACGATCAACTGGTGTTGCATTCATATCTGTAACCGCATGAATGCGGACCAATGTTTCTGCCGGTGGATTATCTTCAGCTGACTTAGCGTAGGCATTCCCCGTTGATAACATCATTGGTGCAATCAACGTCCCCACCAGCAACAATGAGTGTGATTTTTTCATTTTCATATGGCTCCTTATTTGTTTTCCCCGACCACGCGTCACGACGTGGACTCTATTCTCAAATTTTCGCAAAAAAAAACGGCGTTTCCGCCGTCTTTTTTTGCCTATTTTGTTAACTTGCTATTAGTTTTTGTTATCGTGACGACGCTTTACCAACGCACTCGTCATCAATACACCACCGATTGCAAAGACAACCAAAGCACCAATGCCACCTGTAACTGGCCACATACCCTTGGCATAGTTCTTGATGTGGACGTATTCACCATCCAAGTTTTCAACCAAGCCAGTAATTTGTGAGTCCGTTCCAAGTGAAACACCCTTAGCATCTTCCAACGCTGGGAACTCATCCGTTGGTTGGTAAACTGAATCCGGTCCACTAGAAAGGGTGAACTTCACGTCCGCCATTTGCTTGTACCCATCTGGTGCAATTGACTCACGGAACAAGTAACGTCCGTCGGCCACACCACAGTACTGCAAGTAGCCATCACGACCAGACTTGTGAGTCGTCGCCAATGAGTTATTCGTTACCCAGTAGATGTCACCCATTTCCATACTTGATGTCATGTCAGTTACGATTGGTTGATTTTACCGTGTCCTTGGTTATCCAAGTGAATAAACCAAACGTAGACTTCATACTTTGACTTTTCGCTATCTGGTTGGGCATCATATTCGGCAACCCGCTTACGCAAGTCAGCCGCTTGACCATCCAAGTACGTCTTAACAGCGGCAATCTTAGCCGAATCAGTTGTGTAATCCGACTTGTTGAATTCATCGACGTATTCAGCACTGCCCTTTAAGTGATCAAACATCTCCAAGTAGCTGGCATCGTTAATTGGGTTACCGTTGTTGTCCTCACTCAACAATTGTGAAATAACGTTTTCAAGGTTTTGTGCCGTTACCAAACGACCCATGTCGAAGCCAGCCCCACGCAACGGGTTACCGTACTTGTCTGTCTTGTGGAATTCCCAACCAACCGCAGTCGTGTATGCTAAATCCTTCAAGCCCGTCTTATCGGTTGCTGTATCTTGGTTCGTTACCCCATTATCAAACAACATTTGAACCTTGTTATCAATCTTGTTGTCACCCGTGTTCGCTTGTGCAGCTGAGTTCGTTTGGGTATTCATCTTGAAGACGATTGAGGTACGTCCTGTCGTGTCATTCTTCAAGCCGTCCCATTCAGCCAACCGAGAACGGAATGTTTCCTTGGTCGTGATTTTCATCTGACCTGTGTCAGCGTCGATGATGGCACGGTTAGCTCCATATTCACCGGCCTCCGTCACAACGTCACCATTAAATTGGTAAGTGGCTGTGTACCCTTGCATACGCAATAGGTTTTCGGCAATGAACTTAGTTTGTTCGGCAAGCGCTTCTGGTGTCTTACCCAGCGTGCCACCGTAACCAAAAATTCTAGCCGCCGTACGTCCGTTATCGCCGTTTACTTCGGCGAACTTAAAGTTAACGTCGGCTGCCTTACCATCCGGCGTCACAACACGCTCTGAATCATAATCACTCTTCGGCTGTGACAAACCATCGGTCGAACTCTTACTATCGTTACCGTCCGGATCGACGGCTTGAATCATTGGCGTCAACTTGCCATTAACTTGCGCGTACATCGTCCATGAATTAACCGTCACTTCATATGGAATCGTATCAACGAATCCATATTCGTTAAATGTGTTAATCGTCTTTGGCAATTGCATATCCAACGTATAGTTGTAGCTCTTACCACGTGACACACCAAACTTATTATCGTTTTCAAGGAACGTCACGTCGCTCTTAACGTGGGCCGCATCATCTGAAACGGCTGTTCCGCCGTAAATTGGGTGTCCCTTGTCGGCATCCCAAGTAGCGTTCAACTCATCAACCGTCACGTGTTGCAACGTATTGATCATCTTATCGATAGTTGGCTCAACCCCGTATCCTTGGAAGTCCTTTGGGTACAAGTTCACATTGTAATTGCCACTACCATCAAACCATGCCCCTTGTGAACCTTCTGTCTCAACCGGATTAGCCATTGGCAAGTTCAGCACCATTGGTTGTGAACGAGATTCAATCGTTGTAGGCGCCTCAGTTTCAAAGACAATCCATTGACCATTTGCTAAGTCATCAAAAGTCGCATCACCATTGTCATTGGTGCTGACCGTTTGTTGCGCACTTGCTGACTTAGCCAAGTAAGCTTGCAAGTTTTGAACTTGTTCTTCAGTCACACCGCTCTTCAACTCAATAACGTTATCACTGACGTGCTCAGACGGATTTGTTGATTCCTTGTAGCTTGCCGTGCTACCTGAGCGAACTGTCAGCAAATCAGACCACTTCAACCCCAACTCCGGCACTTCAGTATTTGAAATTTTCACATCGTCGCTATTAGTAATCGTAATCACGTCTGGATTAAGCTTATAAGCCGTAAATGTGTATCCTTCACCAACCTTTTCCCATTCAGAATTTTGAGCCGTAAATGGGTTGTTTGTTCCTGTCGTTCCATTTCCCCAGTAATAGTTATTACCAGAGAACGTTGTGTTTTTTGTCATATATTTGTGTAGTGTGACATCAGTTTCAGTAACTTCAGCCGCACTTTGAGCAGCATAACCAGTGCCTGTCCCTAGTACAAGCGGCATCGCAATTGTGCAAATCAATGCCATGTTGCGCCATTTCGCCATATCGTGCGTCCCCCTATAGTTTTATTCACTATACAGTTTCGCAAAAAAAAGTTCCCAAACTGCAAAACGACAGTTTAGAAACTTCTAGTATTTTATGTCTTATTTATGCCAAGACTCAATCTTTTGAATCAACGCCTTGTGGAGATCATCATTTGCCTTATTCGTCACGTCCGTAACGATTTGATCTTTCAACTTGTTTTGCGCATCAGTGTTTGACAAGAAATCCTTGTCATCCTTGGCCTTATCCGCAAATTGTTGCTTCACTTGCTTTGCAACTTCATCCGCAATACTTGCCTTTGAGTCCTTGACCATCTTCTGAAGCGTTGCAACCTTGTTTGCTGGAATGATGTACCAATCCTTTGGCACTGACAATGTGTAGCTGGTTGTCCCCTTCTCAAACTTAGGTTGACCTAGCAACAAGAAGCGACGCCATGCTGAATTGACTTGGTAAGTCATGACTTCAATGTTCAAACTAGCTTGCTTGTCGGTTGACTTGACCGTCGTCGTCGCATTTTGCGTCATTGTTTGGTAAGTTTTCTTACCAATTGAATACGTATAGCGCAGTTCACCGTCACTTCCCGTTTGGGTCGTAATCAACTTCAAACCGTTAATTGTTGTTGCCGGCGCAATTTTTTGTGTCTTATCCACCGGCGTCTTCGTCATTAGGAAATGACTCGTTTGTGCTCGGTGCAAACCAAGCCCCATTGAAACGACCAAGATGAGTCCCACAATGATTGGGAACCAACGAATTTCACGACGCGTGGCCCCTTTAATCAAGGCATAAGTTAGCATCACAAGTCCTAAAACTAACAAGACAATCATACGGTTTCTCCTTCAAAATTAAATCATTAGTTTTAGTATAACAAACCACCCCTACCTTTTGTTGGTTAGGGTCGCGATTAAACCTTGATAAAACGGCCAATCTGTCGACGATGCCGACTGTTAGTAATAACAGACAGATGGTTTGAATGGCACATACTGGAATCATGCACATGATTGCCAACTGTAGCAAAATAACCACGTGATACTTGATGACAACTCCCCAGGCAACATTAATCGTTACAAACTGCCGTGTTTCATGCAAACGAATGCCTAGAACGGCGGCAAACCCCAGGCAGCTCGCCAAACTAGCGCCAATAATCCCAAGATGTGGCACAGTTACCAGACTGAGACCAATGCTAATCACCGCGCCATACATCGTTGTCAAAAAAAGCCCTTTGGTGCGCTTGGCTGCCAGATAGGTCGCACCAACCATCGCTGACATATTGGTATAAACAACCGTCAGCAACAGTCCAGGCACCGCTTGCCATGACGTGAAATAATCCGGTGCAACCCAGTTTGCCAATACTGGTTGGGTTAGCGCCATCAATGCCATAACGGCTACCAACTGCAGCCGCATGACAACATCAAACGTCCGCGTGTAATACGCGCCAGAATCCTGGTCATCAAACGTCTTTACGGCTGACATCTGCCAAGATTGCAAAAATGCACCATAAATCAAGTTGATTAATGAGGGGAGTTTATTCGCTACCGCATAAAGCCCATTCGCCGCGACCCCAGCAAACGATAGCAACACCAACCGGTTGGCGCTCGCTACACCCCACCAAGACAGCGCATTTGGAATTAATGGCATGGTGTAAAGCAATAACTGACGCATGTGCTTTGGGTGAACTAACCCCGCATCCCAATAACGCGAAATTTTAGCACCTGTGGTAACGATAACTAGACTAACGAGCGCTGAAATAGCGCTCGCAAGCAGATACCCCGTTAGCCCCAGGTGAAGTTGCAACAGAAATACCAGATTGAGGCTCATAAAGCTAACACTACTTACGATACCGGCAATCGTGAATAGTTTGACGTAGCCAATTCCACGCACTAAGTTGCTGCAAATTGCTCCTAAACTACCCGTAACCACCATCACCCAAAAATAGCCGATATGTGGCGTGTTCAGCGTGTGCAAAAACAAGCAAACGGCTGAAAATAATAGCGTACTCGTTAGCCAAATAACCAACGCATTTGAAAACGACCGACTAGCATCCGCCTGATCGTCCAATGCCCACCGAAAAACCGCATCATAGACACTCAACGTAATCACCGGCGCTAATAGACCAGTGAATGTCCCAATGACATCGACTGTCCCGTAATCAGCAGTTGATAAAACCGTCGTGTACAACGGCACCATCAACAAGCTCAACACTTTAGTTGAAAGTGAACCAATCGCAAAAATCCCGGTATTTTTAATTAACTCGCGTACTCGTTCTGCCATACTATTCACCTACGCGGAACGATGCGAAATAATCATCCAATGGTTGGAAGTGCTTCGTAAAATCAGGTGACGTAACGGGTGTCGATAAAACGTCGTCAATAGTTGACTCAATTGACCCATCTTCCGGTTGCCATAGTTTAATCCAAGGCACATTTTGCAACCACGTCGCCATTGTTGCCGTGATTTTACCGTTGTTATTTTGCAAAACAACGGTTGGTGTCCGAGTGATGAGACCGAAAATCATACCGTGTAAACGATCCGTCACAATTAGTTCGTGACTTGCCATCTCATCCCAAAATTCAGTCAGAATAGTCGCACGTTCAGTTTCTGAAACACCATCAGGCAAGACCGTATCCATCGCCGTCAATCGGTCAAACTTCGTCGCTAACGCTTGCATAACTTGCGTGTTAACCGCTTCATCGTAAAACTTCTCGATATCAGCCCGAAATAGTGTCATCACACCATGACGTGCTTGCGCTGAATCAGGTAGTTGCTTATTCAGCGTAAACACCATGTCTGGCACCAACATCGTTTGTGCATTGAAGGATTCTTTCATATCGCCATGTGACATCTTTTCGCGGGCCACCAGCGTTAAGTCATCGGCTCCTTCATAAACCCGCTGTGATAGTTCCTTCTCCACCGCATCGTTAAACCACATCGATTGTGGTAATTGGATAATTGGGAAGCCTTTCAGACGACTAATAATTTCGCGTCGCACGCTTTCAGCGCCGGGCCATAAATCACCTAAGTTACCGCCACCGTGCAATGCCACTAGATTATTGCCACCTGAAAAGCGCTTAATCAACGGCATGCATGGCACCACCGCATCGTTGGGCACACAAACTAATTGGTGATTCGGCAATTGCTTTGCGAGGTATGCTTCAGTTGCTTGCGCGATTGCCTGATCACCCAAGTTACCGTGCTCTGGTAACCCGAGATAAAAAACAACCGGCTTGGTCACGTCAATTTTTTTCAATTTTTCATGGATATCGGGGCGAATTGCCAGCCGCCATAGCCAATGTCCTTTCAACCATTGTTTTGTATTCTCAATCATGCTTCTCTCCTACTAAAAGTCACTTACTTTAGTTTGACAACTATCAGCACCTAAAGTGTGGTCGAATTATGAACAAAAAGAGAGGAACCCGATTGCTCGCGTTCCTCTTAATCAATAAGATTATGAATTTTTGGATATGTTTATACCAGTTCCATGACCGGTATGGTTAATGTATTAATCTTATTATTGGCGACGGTGGTTAACGATAGCTGATCCCATCGCAGTCAATCCGGCTGCCAAAGCACCCAAGATACCAATACCACCCGTAATTGGGAAGATTGATTCCGTCTTCTTTTGGTTCTCTACTTGGTGGTAGTTCGTTGAGTCAGCACCTTCGATCTTGTCGTCAGTGTACATTGCCTCACCGTTTTGGTTCGTCAACAATGGGAACTCCGTCAAGTTTGCACCGGCACCTGAAACGTAGTATGAACCTTCATCAGAAGCCAAAGTAAACTTAGCATCAGCTTCCTTGTTGTAACCACCAGGTACGATTGACTCACTCAAGACATATTGACCATCGGCCACACCACAGTATTGTAGGTATCCGTCGTCCTTCGTCATGTGAGTTGTTGATAAGTCTTGATCCAATACCCAGTAGATGTCACCCATTTGCATGTTTGATGCCATCGTACCGAAGATTGGTTGCAACTTACCGTGACCATCTGTGTCAGTTGGCGCATCCAAGTGGACAAACCAGACGTACGTTTCCATACCTGAGTTCACACGTGCTTCCAATTGCGTTGCTTGGCTATTTAGGTAAGCCGTTGCTTGGGCAATCTTAGACGCGTTATCACCTGTGTACTTCATCTTTTCAGCCAACTCCAACAATGATGTTTCGTTAACTGCGTTTCCATTGTTGTTCATTGACAACAATTGGTCCTTAACACGGTCGATGTTGTCGCGCGTCACACGCAATACCAAATCGAATCCGGCACCTGACAAGCGGTTACCCTTTTCGTCAGTCTTCACGATATCCCAACCAACTGCTGAAGTAGCGGCTGAGTCGCTCAATGATTGATCGCCGTACGCACGCGTTGGCGTTGCAGCGTATGGGTTGAAGTTCAACGTTGCCTTGTTATCGATCTTAGCGTTTGCTTGCGCAGCTGAGTTTGTTTGCGCGTTCATCTTGAAGACAAGAGATGTCTTACCAGTCTTGTCTTCAAGATGAAGTCACCCAAGCCTTGCAACATTGCTGACTTAAAGTCGATGTTCATCGTACCATTTTGACCTTCTAGCAACTCGTGGAAGTCAGTGTCAAATGTGTATTCAGATGACGCACCGTGCATGTGCAATAGGTGTTCAGCAATCCAAGCTGTTTGCGCAGCAATTTCAGCTGGTGTCTTACCAGTTGAACCGTCGTAGCCGAATACCTTAGCAGCTGCGTCGTTGTAGAACTTGAAGTTCACACCACCAACTTCAGTAGCTGAGTCATATGGCAATGATTCGTTTGAAATACCGTCATCTGAACTGTGCTCGCTTGCGTCACCGTCAGGGTCGACGGCTTGAATCAATGGCGTCAACGTACCGTTAACTTGCGCGTACATCGTCCATGAGTTGATGTTCACTTGGAAAGGAATTGAGTCTTGCAAGTTGAACTTGCTGTATGACGCAATGTTCTTGTTCAATTCCATGTCAACCGTGTATGAGAAGGCTTGTCCACGTGATGTACCGTACAACGTGTCGTTGTCTTGGTATGTGTTAGCGTAAGTCGTCTCACCAGTTGCTGATGTTTGAGCCGTGCTCTTATCAACGTAGATTGGGTTGCCGTTGGCGTCGTAACCGTTAACTGCAAGATCAGTTACTTCAACCGGTCCAAGCACACTGATGTCCTTGTCCAATGAGATTTGGTCATCATTACGGACAACGTACAAACCACCTTGTGCTTGAACAGTCGTATCATCACCGCCTACAGTTGGGTCAACAGCTGTGTCGTCAACACCGTTGATTGACACTTGTTGAACCGTTGGGTTAACCATGTAACCAGTTGGTGTTGAGATTTCCAAAGCGTAGTAAGTCTTACCAGGCGTCAAGTTTGAGAACTTGGCCTTTCCATCCTTACCAGTTGTGCCGTAGAACAACGTCTCGTTTTCAGTTCCCAACGTTGCCAAGTAAGCCTTGATGCTGTCAACTGAGCCGTTCAACAAACCACCTTGGATTTGACCTTGCAAGGCAGCCAATTGTTCTGCCGTCAATTCAACCATTGCAAATTGAACGCCAGCCAAAGGTGCGCTTGTGTCATCATCCAACTTTTCAATCGTCAAATCAGCGTGGGCGGCATAGTTCTTTGCGTAGATGTGCATAGCATTGGCATCTGTGTTATCAAACCAAGTCTTATCACCCTTGTTAGTACCGTTACCCTTTGAATCAACTTCCGCACTTGGTTGCAAGTATGGCGTTGCCAAGAACATTGGCGCAGCGTGTTGCGTGACCATCTTAGCCAATTCAGGCGTTGACTCTTGCAAGTCTTCCATGAACAACCAGTTACCGTTTGTCACGTTCTCAAATGACAAAACACCGTTTTCATCAGTTTGAGCGCCGGCCATGCCACCGAATACAGGTAAATCTTCATCCGTGTCTGTGTAGTTAGCAACCAATTGTTGGCGGATTTGTGCTTCCGTCAAATCAGCGGCATTACCAACGCGTTGGAACTCAACTTCGTACTCTGAGGCACTAGTGTTAACCGTGTGCTCCATACCGTACTTGTCAGTACCGTTCTTTGAGTTGAAGTTGTGCTTTGGCGTCTCGTGTGAAGGATCAGCCGCGTCTGAGTGTTGGACACCCTTTTGTGATAGCAAGATATCTTGCCAGTAGATCTTTTCACCATTGAACGTGAAGGCAACACCAGCGTTGTCCGCAGCATCCTTAGCGATGATGGTTGGTACACCATCCTTAACCGTCATCACGTCATCTGGCAGTTGAATACCGATGAAGTGTACACCAGGTAGGTTAGACCACAAGTCGTTCCAACGAATCTTGCTTTGTCCAGCAAAATCATCTGAAGGTGTGTATTCAATTGTGTACTTACCGGTTGTCTTACTATAGTTTTCCCAATCAAATGGGTTATTTGATGATACGACCTTACCTTCAGAAGTTACAGTATCCTTGTTCGCTTCAGTACCGTCACCCCAGAAGTAGTGTTGTCCATCTTCATCAGCACCGTGATTCCAAGTAAAGTACTTTTCATCATCGACAAGTCCGCTAATCGTGTCATCATAACGGATTTGCTTGTAAATCTTAATCGTCGTTTGATCAGGCTTTGCTTGAGAAGCCATCGCCACGCCTTGTCCACCAGCTGTAACCGCCAATGGCAACACAAGTGTTGTAATCAGCGCTGTGTTCTTCCATTTCGCCATAGAAATTTCCTCCAAATTATCTCGTACCACCTACTCCTTAGGGGTACAGTTGTTACGGAGTTTATTGTCTAGCAAAATAGTGGTGGGTTTGTCGTGTAAATAGGGAGGGTTGGGGAGGGTTTTGTGATTATTTTTGCAAGAACATATTTAACGAATCTTGCCATGTAGAAATGAGAAATCCCGTTTTCTTAGCCTTTTCCAATGACATCACCGACTTCTTAGGTCGGTAAGCTTTCTGCGGAAAAGCGTCAGATTTTACAGGTTCAACTACTACGTCCTCATCTTTAAGTATTTCCTTGGCAAATTCATACCAAGTAGCTTCACCATCGTTGCTTAAGTGATAGATGCCATAATCAGCGTCTACGCTAATCAAGTGCATCATAAATTGAGCTAATGTCTTCGTCCACGTTGGACGACCCAATTGATCATCAACAACCGTTAGCTTATCCATCTTTTGAGCCAGCTTTTGCATCGTAAATACAAAATTATTACCATACTCTCCAAATACCCAAGAAGTTCGTACGATATAAGCTTTAGCTCCTGAATTAAGTACGGCATCCTCACCCGCTAGCTTCGCTTTCCCGTATTCGTTCATCGGATGAGTAACATCTGATTCCAAATATTCTCCATCTTTCGTACCATCGAATACATAATCAGTAGACACGTACACAAGGATTGAGTCGATTTTTGCCACTGCATCCGCTAAGTTCTTAGTCCCCTCCGCATTTACTAGCCAGTTAAGTTCCTTGCCCTCGTCTTCCGCAGCATCAACCGCGGTGTAAGCTGCGGCATCCAAGACAACATCTGGATTAATCGATTGCAAAGTCTCAAAAACTTGTTCTCGATTTGTTATATCCAATTCATCCGCATCAAATGCAACAAATTCAACATGTTGATTACTTAGTAAATGTTGCAACTCTTGTCCAAGTTGCCCCTTTGCACCTACAATTAAATACTTCATTTCATTCCCTCTCATAAAAAATGCCTCGGTCTCCCCGAGGCATCATTAATTCTTGTAACTAAGTATGCCTATTGATTGTTTTGGGCATACTTTGCCTCAACTTCAGCCTTTTCCTGTTGCCACCATTCGCGGTTATCCTCATACCACTTGATAGTATCTTTTAAACCAGTCTCGAAATCAGTGTACTTGGGCTTCCATCCCAATTCTTCACGCGTCTTAGTTGCATCAATAGCGTAACGCAAATCGTGTCCAGCGCGATCCTGCACAAAATCAAAGTCATCTTCTGACTTGCCCATATCGCGCAAAATCATCTTCAATACAGTTAAGTTATCAAGCTCGCCATCCGCACCTAACAAGTATGTTTCACCAATGCAGCCCTTTTCAAGGATGGCCCACACACCCGTTGCATGGTCATATGTGTAAATCCAATCGCGAACGTTTTTCCCGCTACCATACAACTTAGGCTTGATATCACTCAAGATATTTGTGACCTGACGAGGAATAAACTTTTCAATGTGCTGGTATGGGCCATAATTATTAGATGTGTTTGAAATCGTCGCTTTCAAACCAAAAGAACGAACCCATGCACGCACAAGCAAGTCTGACCCTGCTTTCGTTGAAGAATATGGCGATGATGGATTGTATCGCGTCATTGGCGTGAACTTTTCACCTTCACCTTCGCCATGACCTGGTAAATCTTCACGCAAAGGCAAGTCTCCATACACTTCATCAGTTGATACGTGGTGGAAGCGAATATCATACTTACGGGCAGCTTCAATCAGCGTATACGTCCCCATAATGTTCGTCATCACAAAGGGTGACGGATCCTTAAGTGAATTATCGTTGTGTGACTCAGCCGCATAATGAATAATTGCATCAGCTTCCTTAGCCAAGGTATCAACAATTGCTGCATCCGCAATGTCGCCGACGACCAACTTAACGCGATTTTCCGGTAGCCCCGCCAAGTTTGCTTCGTTTCCGGCATAAGTTAGCTTATCAAGCACCGTAACAAAAACATCAGGGTGCTCATCGACAACGTAACGAACAAAGTTAGCACCGATAAAACCAGCACCCCCGGTAACCAAAATATGCTTGTATTGTGACATTAGATTTCTCCGTAAATAAAGTTATTCTCTGCTTCAGCCAACGTAGGATGATGTTGATCTTTCTCTGACATAACCAGATGATCAAGTGACATTGGCCATTCAATTCCGATTTCAGGGTCATCAAACGCAATTCCGCGATCAGCCTTTGGTTCGTAATAACCGTCCACCTTATATGCAAAATTAACATTTGGCGTCAACGTCATAAAACCATGCGCAAATCCGCGAGGAACTAGAAGTTGACGATGGTTATATTCGCTCAAAAGATAACCTTCCCATTCACCATATGTTGGTGATCCTTTTCGCATATCAACAAGCACATCATAAACTGCTCCGGTTACTACACGCACGAGCTTAGTTTGAGTGTACGGTGCCAATTGGTAGTGCATACCGCGTAGCACACCTGGTTGCGTGGATAGAGATTGGTTATCTTGATTAAAATCAAAATCAATTCCAGCTTCTTCAAACTTATTACGTGTAAAAGTTTCAGTGAAAAAGCCGCGGTGATCGCCAAATACTTCAGTTTCGACCAACTTAACATCTTTTAATTTTGTAGGAATAATCTTAATTGGCATTTTTTGTTTCTTCCTTTACAATTCGTAACAAATATTGTCCGTAATCATTTTTCTTGCATTCATCAGCCACTGCTTCCAATTGCTTTAAATCGATATAACCCATGCGGTAGGCAATCTCTTCTAGAGACGCCACTTTTAGATTCTGTTGCTTTTGGATAGTTGCAATAAAACTAGATGCTTCAATTAGCGAATCATGCGTACCAGTATCTAACCATGCGTAACCACGTCCCATAACTTGAACGTTGATTTTACCTTGCTCTAAGTACGTTTCGTTGATATCGGAAATTTCAAGTTCCCCACGCGGTGATGGCTTAATTGATTTGGCAATTTCTACAACTGAATTGTCATAAAAATATAATCCGGTAACAGCGTAATTACTTTTTGGATTTTCAGGCTTTTCCACAATTGACACAGCCTTCATATTCTCATCAAATTCAACAACGCCAAATCGTTCAGGATCCTTAACTTGATACCCAAACACAGTAGCTCCTACATCTTTACTAGCGGCTTTTTGAAGCATCTCAGAAAGCCCAGCCCCATAAAAAATATTGTCCCCCAGTACTAACGCCACTGAATCTCCGCTAATAAACTTTTCCCCAATGAGAAACGCGGCTCTGATGTCAAGACTCCGGACCTCTTTTTAGAGCCCGCTAGGGCTCGTACCACGAAAATTTTTCAAAATGACCTGATTTCGTACAGATTTTGGGTCATTTTTTAATGGGGTCCAGGGGTTTTGCCCCTGTGCCTGCCGGAGGCTATGGAGTTACGGTGGTCTAGTTTGGATTTTGTTGAATTTCACAAGTCTGAGGGTATAGCAAATAAGCACTTGTCAGAGTGATTTTTGGACTTCACAAAGTCAGTGCTTGTAAACGCCGGTGTATAGGCAAATTTGTATAATCGCGTTTATGTCATCTAGAAATTGGTCTAGGCGGCATCACGGAGTGATATACGATTGTTGTTATACCAGTTGACGTACCATCCAACAGCGGCTTGCACATCAGCGATACTCTCGAAATCCTGTTGGTAGATCAGCTCCCTCTTGAGTAACGAGTGAAAACTTTCGATGCGGGCATTATCGTAAGGGTGCCCTTTACGGGAGTAAGAGTGCCTAATACCTATGGACTCCAGTGTATTTTCAAACAATTCGCTGGTATACTGGCTTCCCATATCGCTATGCACATACAGTGGTTTTTCACCTCGTCTTAGCGCCTTAACGATTACTGAGGTTGCTAGTTGAGCTGTCATCGTATCTGCGATTCGATACGACAGCACCTTACGGTCTTCCGGATCATATGCACTAGCCATGTAAACCCATGTCTTATCGGTCAACTGGATATACGTAATGTCAGTTGTAATTACGCCACTTAGGTCATCCAGATTGATAATGAGATTTGGCATCTGATCTTTGTCATTGACTGTTGTAGGCTTGTTATATCGCTTTTGCATACGCGATTTCAAGCCAGCTTCACTCATCAATTGCCATACAAAGCGGTCGCTGATTGCTAGTTTGAATAAGTCGCGCATGGTTTTAGCAATTCGTCGATAACCATAAATGCCTTTATTGGCTGTGTAAATTGATTCGACGGCAATTCTCAATTTGTTGTGTTGTATTTCTGTGCGCTCGGCTCCCAATGGATCCAGTCAGAGTAAGTGGACATTGGAATTTTCAAAGCACTCAGAACGCGTGTGATGCGGTGCCCCTGTACCAAATTTTTGTGGATAATTGGTAAAACAACACTTCTACCGCGCAAAACTAATGTTTTGCCAGCAACACCGCCGCACGTTTTAAAATTTCGAGCTCTTCTTTCAAAATTGCGTTTTCCTTACGCAACTTCTTCAATTCATCAGCTGATATTGATTCGCCATTCACTTCTACAGGCGCATATTTTTTGACCCAATTCCGAATTGAATTGGCTGAAGGACCGTATTCCTTGGATAATTCATCGGGCCGACGGCCCGCTTTAACCATCTCCACGATGGACTTTTTAAAGTCCTCTTCATAACGTGTAACCATAAATAAAAATACTCCTATGATGATATTTTACCAAACTAGAAAAACTAGTCCGGAATCTCATCATAAGAGCAATCATCTAAATATTGATTTGTCGGCGTGTGAACAGTAGATCCTTCTCGTTGCCTATAGTAAACAAGCGGCACATTAAAATAACCGATTTTCTCAGCAGATTGAAATAGCTTATAAGTGGTTGCCATATCTTCATACTTTCGTCCAACGGGAAATATCAGATTATTATCAACGTATAGAGATTTTTTGGCAATATGCGCCCATGGATAATCTTCTACTTCCTCTGTCGCTAACTTTTTAAATAAGTTGTTTTTTGTCAATGATGTGATGTTTTTTGAGGGAATATGCTTTTCCCACTCAATGTCCCCAAGTTGGGAAAATCTGTCATAAGAAAACTGTATTAAATCGTATTTATCTAAAGAATCAAAAACAACTCCTAATAAATCAATATTAATTAAGTCATCAGGATCTATAAACCAAATAAACTCTGCCGTCGACTCTATTAACCCTGCATTTCTTGCAGCGCTCACCCCTTTGTTGCATTGCGAAATTATTGTCATGTTCCCATGCATCACACTTTCGTTGAACGACTCCAACAATTCAGCACTACCATCCGTTGATCCATCATCAATAAAAATAATTTCAATATCTTTAAGGTCAAGCCCCTTCAATTGAAATAACAATTCCATCAATTCGCTTTTCACGTTATAGACAGGCATTATCAGCGATAATTTTTTCATGCCGTACCTCCCGTTATTTCAATTCCTGGATATACACTTCATTCATAATTTTATCAACGTTTGTTTCATCAAATTGATTCAGGTATCCCGACCATTGAGACAGATTAGGACTTTGGCGATTATTGTAGACTTTCGCCATCGCGCCTACAATTGCCGGTTCACTGGATGTATTCACTAAAACGCCTAGGTCGTCTGAAACAATGTAGTCTTTCATATTCGTATTTTTTGTCCCTATCACGTAAAGGCCTGATAATAAGGCGTCAAATCCACCAATACCAAATCCTTCTCTTTTTGACGGAAATACAAACGCGTCCGCACCAGCATATACAGTAGATAAATCCGATCGATATCCCAGCAACTTAACTCAATTCGTTAAACCGTTTTTAATGATTTGTTCTTCAAGCTTGCTTTTGTTTTCTCCTATACCCGCAATTATATATTTCACTTGAGCTGGTAAACGCTTCAGAGCCTCGACTACGATTGCATGATTTTTATTATCATTTAACTCACCAACTGATAAAAACACAAAATCATCATCATTGAATTTCATTTCACGCCTAAAGATCTCTCGCTTATTCGCTTTTTCATGTTCATCTTGATTCAGCTTGCTAGTTACATCTGATCCAATGCTGGGTAAATATGTAACCTTAGAAACTGGTAGCCATTTACTAATTTTATAATCGTTTTGATTCACAACTACTAACCGACTGGTCATCTTTGCAAACACCCACTCTACTGGGAAGATTAGCCAATTTTTTAGTGGTCCTTTCACAAAAAAATGAAAACCATGCGCTGTGTATATAGATTTAACTCCGGTCAGTTTACCCGCTATCCTTCCTAAAACACCACCTAACGGAGAATGAGCATGAATAAATGCCCACTCTTCTTTTTTGTTTAAAATGCTCAAAAGCTGTTTTACGGCTATGTAATTTCCAGCTACTGAGCCAAAACCTCGCCCAAAATCAATTTGGTGGCAAATAACGGACATGTTCTCTAATTCTTTAACCAGTTCGTTGACTCCCGCTTGATCTATCGAACCACCATCTTTAAAGTTCGTGGCTACATGCACTTCTTTACCAAGTTTCTGTAATAACTTGATATTTCGCATATTAAATTGTTGAATCATGTTAGCCTTAGCGGCCAGCAACAATACCTTCTCTTTCATATTGTTTCTCTCTTTTTTCTAGTTATACATTATTCAATAACGCTTGGTAGACACCTTGGTTAGCCCTAAACACACACACCATGATTTTTGTCTTAAATCGTTTAACTCGCGTAACCTTTATATATTTAACTTCTGACTTTGCTAGATCAATTAATTTCCTGCGTTCTGCATAAAAACTTGAATGTGGTTCATTTCTCATCTTCCTAAGGACGGAACTGACAGTGCTAAATATCTTCTCTGCAAGCGCTTGTCTCAAGTCAATATCTTTCTCGTCAATGATCAACTTCAGATTTTCAGATACTTTAAATATTGAAAATTCTCGACCGGAAAATGGTGAATTGATTAGACTATTGGCCGTCTTTCTATATGAATACAACCCCTCATCGATAAACACTACATAACGAGCCTCCATCAACAATTCTGTTGTTAATAACATGTCTTCGTATATCACGTCACTCAAAAACTTTTTATTACAAAACAAATTCCGGCGATACATCTTACCCCAGCAAGATACGTCAAACCCATCCTGTTGCAACATTTTAGTAGTCGCTGCCCTACCAGTCATCCAAATTGGAGTGCTTTTATGCCTTTCAGCACGCCAGTCACCACCAATTATTCTAAAGCTAGTAACTGCCACATCCACATGATTATTTGTTTTGAAACAATTCACCAAATTTTGTAAATAATCAATATGTATAAAATCGTCGCCATCTACAAAAGTAATTAAATCACCTTGTGCATTTTCAATTCCGGTGTTCCGCGCAACAGACACACCGGAATTTTTCTGGTATATGTACCTGAATCGATTATCAGATGCACAAAATGACGTAACTATTTCCTTTGTTTGATCCACACTTCCATCATCAACCACAATCACTTCAATGTTTCTTAATGTCTGTTTTTGTATCGAAAACAGACATTCCCGTAGATATTCACTGTCATTAAACGTGGGTACAATTACCGAAATCATCTCCATTTATATTTCTCCTTTCATCATTTTCTATACTTTTTGATTAAAAACAAATTAGTTATTCGCCATTTATCACCATTTGAATTTTTTTGAAAATAGCATCTGTATATTATTTCGATAAAATAACGGTCTGATTTTTCCGTCCTTCTTCATCATAACTTTAAAAAAGATAAATTATGTTCCGGAAATGTGAAGATTCTCTGTAGTAGTACTCACCTCGCATTCCTTGGTGGTTACAAACAATGTATTCAGCACAAATAAAAAGCAGCAAAATCGCTGCTTTTCAATCTAAATTTATTTATTTTTTTGCAAGTAAATCAGATGTTTTCGAACTTACATCTTATACCTCACTTCTTATTCAGGATGACTTTTCTGATTAATGAACGAGCGTATTTACTTTCATCAAATCCAAACGTAAGAATCCCATATACAACAACAAAACCTATCACAGCGATGACACCAACAATCATTAGATTTAAAAATGTTGGTGAATCAACACTGTATAACCCCAACAAGGGAATAACCGAGACCACAGCCGCAATCATGGCGTAAAACAGATAGCGCACAATATATTTTTTCACATTCAAACTAGGTTCTTTTCTAAATACCACCATTGGTTCAAACCATACATTGATGAAAATATTTGCGCTTAAAGTCCCAATAACCACCGATACAATTCCAAGGTTTGTTTGCGTAATCAGCAACAGCCCGACCACTAGATTAACCGCGGACTCAATAAGTGACTTCCATCTTACCTCCCAATATGTCCCTAAAGCAGTCATAAATGATAGTGATGACGCTCGCATCGCATTAATCATCCAATTAAAAATCATAGCAGCAAAAATTGGGGCATTTAAAATATATTCATCACCTAACCAAATTGAAATAAAGATATTAGTAACTAATGATAAAACAGTTCCAACTAATAACGTCATGGATACAACTAAATACATGTATTTGAAAAATATACCATTCGTATCTGAAGTACTATCATCATTTACGTAATTAGCTATACTAGCCGCAAATGGATTTAGCATTTGCGACAGCAAACTCCCCGCACTATTAAAAATCAAGATATAGTTAGAGTAGACCCCAACCATTGTTAGTCCTATGAATTTGGAAACAAGTAAATTATCTGTTCCATACATTACAAAGCTGCCAATTTTTGCTGTTAACGCTCCCACCACATTCTTCTTCAAGTTTATTAAAATCTCGTTGTCAATTTTTTTAATTTCACATCCGAATCTTTAGAAAAGGATATAGTTTCTGAGTTTTTGCATAAATAGAAAAATTGCTGCTAACAGTCACCACAATTTGAATTATCAAGTAGAAGACATAATTATGCGTAGCAACCAAAAATACAGTTTGTAACATCACTTGTATCACTTTAAATATCGCCTGATTCATTGAATCAACATACGCTCTCTGATCAGCAATCAGTAGAGTCCTTCTGTATGCAAAAAAATAACTAACTGCTGAATTCAGCAAAAACAGCAAAAACAGCATCTGCATGTTTTGGATTGTGCTTCCCGAAATAAATGCATTCAAGAAAAATGAAATAATTATTCCACCACCCAAGATGAATAGGCCAATATACGTATAAACTTTTTTATACAATTTCATAATGGACCTAATTAATGGTGTGTCATTATTAGCTATTGGATTGTATAGTGAAAAAGTTATGGCCCCCCCTATTCCTAATTCCGCAAGTGCGAGAAATTGGAGAACATTAGTGAATAAACCATTCAGCCCCAAGTATTCCGCGCCCAATGTTTTAATAAAGACCGTTTGCATGATAAATTGGCAAACCATCATTACACCTTGCGTCAGAAGTCCCAATGAAGAATTTAAAATAGAATTTTTCTTTCTAGACTGCCTGTTCATCATAATTATTTCCTCCTTACAATTGCATCACAAAAATTTTTGCTAAAGACATGGTCTCCTTCATATTCGCTTCAAGCTTCGCTCAGTCTGCTGCAAGTGTCATAGAATTGGTACTACTGGAATTCCCCTTTCCTGGGCTTATTCTGTTGTATGTAACCTTTAGCATAATTGAAGACTACTTTATATTGACTAATAGCATTTACAGCAGGAATTAAAATACGAATCACAAATTCACCATTTTCAATGCAAATCATTTTCTATACCTAATTTCGTATTTATTCCCTCAACAAGTAAGATTTCTTTGTCTTTTCAAATATCTTTAATTCGTTTATACATAGCAAAATCATCGCTCCATCGCTCCTTGTCCATGTAAATTCGTGAAAAATGAGTATTCCACAAAATACATAGATACTTGAAGCTTTAGATTATCTGCACTTCCTAATAATTCAATTACTTTTCTACGACAAAAATTCTGATGATTCTTTTGCTTCATCTGATTCATTTCTTATACGTATTTTTTTCATGCTCATCCAATTTTATTGAATCATTATTCCCGCTTCACGAAGTATATGTGACCATTTTGGGAAGCGGGAATTTCAACCAAAGGTGTCAAGCAACGCTATTGGGCATAAAGTCAAAAAAGACCACTACTAGCTCATACAGAGTTAGTAGTGGTCTTTAATGTACCTCAGCCGATCGAAATCAGCTTTAGTGTTTATTTACTTTGAATTAATCGTACGGCAGTAGATTACTTCTTCAAAGCAGTCCACTTCCAGTCAGTGAACTCTTCGATGTCGCGACCTTCGTTACGAGTAACTTCGAAGTGCTTTGCCAAGATGTCATCCATCTTCTTGTCGAATGCAGCAGCCTCGTCAGCTGAAACAACTCCGTTAGCAGCCAAGACAGCAACAGCGTCCTTAGCTTGGTTGAAGCGGTCCAACTTTGAGTATACACGCATGTCGTAAGTCGTAGTGATGTCACCATCTTCACGGTATCCGTGTACGTGCAATCCCAAGTGTTGACGCTCGTAGAAGATTGACTCGATCAAGTCTTCGTATCCGTGGAATCCGAAGACAACAGGCGTTCCTGACTCACCGAACAAAGCGTTGAACTTGTCATCTGACAAAGCGCGCTCGTGGTTCATCTCACCGTTCTTGTTTTGCAAACGGTGCAATTCAACAACGTTTACATAACGCATCTTAACGGCTGGGAATGCAGCGTTAACCAAGTTCAAAGCAGCCAAAGTTTCGATCGTTGGCTCAACACCAGCAGATGCGAAGACGATGTCAGCTTGCTCACCTTCAGCAACAGTTGAAGCCCAGTCAATAGCCTTCAAACCTTCAGTTGCCAATTCTTGAGCTTCTTCAACTGAGAACCATTGTTGACGTGGTTGCTTTGAAGCAACGATGTGGTTAACCTTGTGACGCTCAGTAAATGCGCGACCAAAGACAGCCAACAAAGTGTTACCATCAGCTGGCAAGTATTGACGAACAAAGTCTGACTTCTTTTCAGCCAAGTGCGTCAAGATACCTGGATCTTGGTGAGTGTAACCGTTGTGGTCTTGTTGGAATACAGTTGAAGTTGAGATCAAGTTCAATGATGGGTAATCGTTACGCCATGATTGCTCTGAGGCGTGACGCAACCACTTGAAGTGTTGAGTAATCATTGAGTCAACTACACGTAGGAATGATTCGTATGATGCAAATACACCAACACGACCAGTCAACGTGTAAGCTTCCAGCCAACCTTCAGCTTGGTGCTCTGACAATTGAGCGTCCAAGATACGTCCCTCGTGGGCTTCGTATTGATCGTTTGGCTCCTTAACTTCTTCCATCCATTGACGGTTCGTTACTTCGAACATGTCCCATAGACGGTTTGACATCGTCTCGTCAGGTCCGAAGATACGGAATGACGTTGGGTTCATCTTTGAGATTTCAGCGAAGAATCCTGACAACACGTTCATGTCCATGTTGCGCTTTGAGTCAGCCAATTCAGTTCCACGGTTTGACTCGTTGATGTCGTTAGCGAATTGCTTCCAATCTGGCAAAGCCAAATCTTGAGCTTCTTCACCGCGACGACGTCCACCGTTAGCGATTGGGTTTGAAGCCATACGCTTGTCACCCTTAGGTGCCATTTCAGCCAATTCTGACTTCAATGAACCATCTTCGTTGAACAATTCAGCTGGCTTGTATGAGTTCATCCACTCTTCGAATTGTGGCAACGTTTCCATCTTCTTTGATGACAAAGGAAGTGGAACTTGGTGGGCACGGAATAAATCTTCGATTGGCATTCCTGATTGGTCGTGAGTAGGACCACCCCAACCCTTTGGCAAACGAGCGATGATTACAGGCCATGCTGCAATTTCACCGTCTTCGTAACGACCGTTCTCACGGGCGTCCTTTTGGATTGCTTGGATGTCTTCGATAGCTTGGTCCATAACCTTAGCCGTAAGCTCGTGGTATGCCATGTAGTCGTGGATGTCATCGTTTTCGATGAAACGTGGTGACCATCCCAAACCTTCGAAGAACTTAGTGATCTCTTCATCGCTCATACGTGAGAAGATCGTTGGGTTTGAAATCTTAAATCCGTTCAAGTCCAAGATTGGCAAAACTGCACCGTCGTTCTTAGGGTTCAAGAACTTGATTGAGTGCCAAGCAGTCATTGAAGGACCAGTTTCAACTTCACCGTCACCGATAACAGTAAATGCGATTTGGTTTGGGTTATCCAAAACGGCACCAGTTGCGTGTGACAATGAGTATCCAAGTTCTCCACCTTCGTGCAATGAACCTGGCGTTTGTGCAGTCATGTGTGATCCGATTCCACCAGGGAATGAGAAACGCTTGAACAAACGTGACATACCCTCAACATCTTGAGTGATTTCAGGGTAGTTTTCAGTGTATGAACCGTCCAAGTATGAGTTCGTAACCATAACTTGTCCACCGTGACCAGGTCCACCGATGTAGAACATGTCTAGATCGTACTTGTTGATCAAACGGTTTGCGTGTGCGTAAAGGAAAGTTTGTCCTGAGATAGTACCCCAGTGACCGATAGGCTTAACCTTAACGTCTTCCACCGTAATTGGTGTGTTCGTAACTGAGAACAATGGGTTGCTCTTCAAAAAGATCATACCTGCTGAAAGGTAGTTGGTAGCACGCCACCAAGCATCAACCTTAGCAAGGTATTCCTTTAAATCAAAATCTACTGCCATTTTGATTAAATCTCCTTATAATTTTGAGAAAAGGTTCAATCGCAGAAGTTATCTTCTGGATTACAAGTACTATAATAACAGATTTCAAAAATTGGTACAATAAAAAGCACAAAATTGGAGCGGTCCAATTTTGTGCTTTTTTGTTTCATAGTCTCAAAACGCTGTTATATCAACGAATTACGTAAATGTGAATTATTTGTGAATTCACATTTATTCGCCATCCAAACTGACAAAACTGTTATAACGCATGTACTTATAATGCACACGCATCGTTCCAACTTCAAATGGTGTACCGTCATCTAGGAAATAGATACCTGCCATAACACCGACTGGTTCAACCTCACTCAGCTGTAAGTGCGTGCGGTCATCTTCATCTGAAGGTTCCACAGTAACTGTCATAAACGACTTCGTAACCGCCTTTTTGGTCGTTGCTTCAGCGTAGTGAAACATAGAATGGCCCAAATCTTCACTGGTCAGGTTAGGCAGCAATTTCGTCGGAACTAACGCATTCTCAATCATAAAAGCTTGATCCTGCAATTTACGTAAACGCTTAATGCGGTAAACTTGCTCTCCTGGCTCTAAAAAGAGCGCCAATCGTGTCTCTTCGTTTGCTTCTTCAGTTTCAAATGATAGCAGCTCAATCGCTGGTGCCTCACCGTTAAAACGGAATGAGTCAGAAACGCCCAAATTGTTACCGATGGCGTGGAACATCGATTGGTTTTTTAAGTACAACGGGTTAACAAAGGTCCCCGAACCACGTTTTTTAAAAATAATGCCTTGCTGGGCCAATACGTTCAACGCACGTTTGATTGAACTGCGTGATACATCGTATGACATCGCCAGAGAACGTTCGTCTGGTAGTTTTAAATTGGGGAATTCGCCACTATAGATGCGGCTCTTCAAATCTCCCAAAACTTTCATGTAAAGGACTTCTTCCGGCATCATACTGCCCTCCTACTGTAATTCGGAATCTATCTTAACACAAAAGTGGTCCAACCAAAAGTTTGGTTGGACCACTTTTTACGCTATTGAATTTTTTCTTCAACAACACCACGCGCAAACAAGATGTTGTAAATTGTCAAAAATAGAATTTTAGCGTCACGTAGGACATTGATATCTAAGGCATATTCAGCATCATAAGTAGCTTTTTGCAAAACCGTCACTCGGTCACGCCCATTGACTTGCGCCCACCCAGAAATACCAGGTAGGCAGCGCTCAGCTTTTCGGTTCTTACGTTCTAATACCAACTCTTCTTCCGAAACGATCACTGGTCGTGGTCCAATGAAACTCATTTCGCCTTTTAGAATATTGAACAATTGTGGTAATTCATCAATCGAGGTCTTACGCATAATCCGGCCGATTTTCGTCACGTAACTATGCCCGTGTAAATCGTTCGATGCTACTTCAGGCGTATCAATACGCATTGATCTAAATTTATATAGATTGAACGGCTTCGAATGGCGACCAACTCGTAGTTGCTTAAACAACACTGGCCCAGGTGATTCTAGTTTAATCAATACCGATACAACCAACATCGGAATACAGCCTATGATTAACAAGATAGCAGCCCCAACAACATCAAAAGTGCGTTTCCAAATCCTTTCATACATCCTTTTTCACTCTCCCGTGGATATTTCTTCTGTTTTCAATCAGAAATTATCCTCGGAAAGCGTGGCATTTAAGCTGTTATAAATGGAAACAGTATAGGGACAGTTGTTGAACAAAATTAGTCTAATAAATTACACGTATATTTTAAAAGCGGACTACACTTTACTGTAATCCGCTTTTCCGCTATTAATTATTTCGTTGTCTGAATAATTGAGTCAACCCCAACGCCAGCACAACCAATCCAGTCGCAATCCAAAACGCTGCATGAATACCAATTAAATCAGCATGCACTTGAGCCATCTTAGCTGGTGCGCCCAATGAGACTAAGCTGTATACCGTAATCAAAGCGGCTGTTCCAAACGAAGCGGCGACCTGACGAATCGTCGTGTACATCGCTGATCCATCTGGCACCATCTCAAGTGGCAATGAGTTAAAGGCTTCGGTTTGAATTGGCATCGTGACCATGACCAAACCAAGTTGACGGATGAATTGACCAACGGCTGGCAACCAGATTGGTGATCTAGTTGCAATGTTGCCAAAACAATCGTTCCGATAACCACAAACACCAGCCCGATTGGGGCCAAACGCTTCACCCCAAACTGGTCGTACCATTTACCTGACGTCGGCGATAAGAACGCCGTAATCAAGGCGCCTGGCAACAAGACCAGCCCAGAAATAAAGGCTGATTGACCACGAACCGTTTGCATGTAAAGCGGTAGCATCAAAGCACCACCGTACAGTGCAGCCATCAAGACAACGTTAATCAACGTTGCCATCGTGAAGTTGTGATACTTGAAAACATCAAAGTTCAACAATGGCTTGCTTGAGTGTGTTTGTTGGTAGACAAACAAGGCCGTTACAACAATACCGATTAACAAAAATGCCCATACATCTGGACTTAGCCAGTTACCAGTACCAGCGTTGGAGAATCCATACAACAAACTTCCCAAACCGATACTTGAAAGGACCATCCCCAAGAAGTTGAACTTCAAGAACTTTTGTTCACCAATATTCTTCAAGAAGATAGATGCCAAAATCAAATCAATAATGATTAGTGGGGCAATTCCCAAGAACAACCAGCGCCATGAGTGGTTAGAGACCACAAACCCAGATAGCGTTGGTCCGATGGTTGGTGCGAAGTTCAACGCCAACCCGATAATTCCCATCGCTTGACCACGACGGTCAGCGGCGAACAGGTTCATCACAACCACGTTCATCAAGGGCCCGAAAACGCCCGCTCCAGCCGCTTGAATCATACGTCCCATAATCAAGATAGGGTATGAAGGTGCGAACCCTGCAACAATCGTTCCCACCGCAAAAATAAATACCGCGCTTAAGTACAGCGTTCGCGTCTTAAGGCGTTGAATTAAGAAGGCTGTTAGTGGCACCATCACACCATTTACCAACATGTACCCGTTCGTCATCCATTGACCAAGGGCGGTTGAGATGTGAAAGTCTGCCATGACTTGTGGCAAGGCCGTGTTCATCAACGTTTGATTCAAGAATCCCAAAAAGACTCCCGCAATCAAGATGATCAAGACACCTCGCTCTTTCTTGCTAATTCCGTCCATATAGCCTGCTACATAAAACGTGGAGAAACGTAGAAACACCAGTAAGGATTAATGTATTTCCTTTCTGTCATATCATTTCTTGTTTTATTTACGTCCATCAAACAATAGTATTCCGACTTTGATAAATCTCTCAGCCGCATTGACCATCTCTGGACGCACCTAAACTATCAGTTACCCAATAGTCGGGACAATAACCTGCCCCCAAACTGAATTAATTGCATATTGCTTCAAATTTTCAACGGCATTCTCATCACGATCCGCTTCAAAACCGCATTCATAACAAACGTACTCATGATGCTTTGTCCCGTGTTTGCGATTGCCGTTCAGCGTAATTTTATCGACACCGGACTTAATATGCCCGCAGTTTGAACAACGTTGCGTACTTGGAAAAAATTGATCCGCACATACTAGCGTCACACCCTGCCATTCCGCTTTGTACCGCATCATCAGTTGGAATTTACCAAACATTGACCGATGCAGATTTTTCGCCAAGCGCTTGTTCATCTTCATGCGGTGACAATCCAAGTTCTCGATGCCAATCACCCCATAGTTCACCACCAACTTGCTCGTAAACTTGTTCAGAATGTCCCCTTGAATGCTCGCAATTCGTTGGTAGCACCGCTTCAACTTGGCTCTCGTTGTCTGGTACTGCTTCGAATTGTACTTCTTAGGATTCTCAACCCGTTTACGGGCAAGTTGGCGTTGATACAATATCACACGCTCATAAAGTTTTAGTAAGCTGTCCGGCAATGTTGCCTGCGTTTGATATCCATCATCGTCTTGATAAACGAAGCACCCGATATTGGCATCGACTCCTGTTGCTTTTAATTGCTTGTGTTCTACCACAACCTCTGGCATTTCAATGACCAACGATGCGTAATAGCCGTCCGCTTCTAACTTGACACTCACCAGCTTCAACTCACCATTCCATCGTGGAATCTCAGCCAGGCGGATGTCAAACCACTTCGAAATACCTTCTCGAGACTTATCCAAGCGTAACTTACCAGCGATAATCTTAGCCCGATCCGTCGTGAAAGATTTAGCTGATCTTTTCTTGGATTTAAACCGCGGTCGCTGATGGTTTGGCATATTCGGGTTAAAGAAATAGTTCCATGCTTCCGCCAAGTCTTTAACTGCCAGCTGCAAGACACGTGCAGACAACCGATATTGCCAGTCTGCTTTATCGCGAACTAGCTCATCACGCACCTTACGCTCATTTGGCAAGAGATGTTTATCGGCCATCAATTGCGATTCCTCATACATCTCTTGCCAAACTTCCAAGCCCTTATTCCAAATAAAGCGTCGATAATCAAAAAGCTTTTCTAACTCCTTACTCATTGTGACGTTAGGATAAATTTTAACTTTATGCGTTTTAATCATTTTTCTCACCACCTTTGTTAGGAATAACTTAATTATACCCGATTTTAGTTAGTGTGAAAAGTAATCTTCAGTTTGTTTAATCAATCAGCATTCTCCACTTAGTTACTGTGCTGATTTTCTATGTTTTGCTACCTCCTTATATTTTTAATTTAGATAATCAGTTCCTGCCCATTCCGCTTCAAACTGCGCCACGAATTCATGCATAATCGCATCGCGCTTCGCACCAATTCGCTTTCCTTCGTCAGTATTGAGGTAATCCTTGAGCAAAAATAGCTTTTCATAGAAATGGTTAATCATCGTTTCGCCCGTTGCATCACGATAATCGGCCTTCGTCTTCAAATCACGCGGCGGCATCGTCGGGTCATACAAAATATGATGTTTTTGGACACCATATTGAATGACACGGGCCACAGCAATCGCACCAATCGCTTCAAGACGATCAGCATCTTGCACGATTTGACCAGCCAATGTGAGTGGCTCTGGGTTACCGAAACGTTGCTTGCTCCATGACATGTTATCGATAATTTGGAAAATTTCAGCCTGTTTAGCCTCATCAATACCATTATCCGTCAACATATCCACAACTGCTTGTTTGGCGCTTGTGACATTTTTAAATAACTTATCGTCATACGTGTCATGCAACGTCGCCGCAGCCACCGCGATAAACTCATCCGCCGTTGGTTCCGTCGTCAAAATGTGCTTAGTCAGCGCCACAACACGATCAATGTGTGTCGTATCATGCCCTGATTCATCCCCACCAAGTACCTTTTGCATAAAAGCAGTAATAGCAACCAATTGTTGTTCTTCTGTTTTTGTCATCATTATTCCCCAATTTTTATTAACGTCGACCGATAATCGCAGTCAACATGTACATGATAAATGTCGCTGCCAACACACCGCCAAAGAAGTAGGCGATTGGTCGGCCAACGGTTTCCCAAATAATAAACGCATCGTTAATCCAAAGGCCAACGCCTAAGGCAACGATGGTCAAAAAGATAAAGTAATACAACGCCCCGCTCTTTGTGTTTTGCCAATCAGCATCACTTAGATTCAAAGCCAAACTCAAATTCAAAATAGCATAAATCCACAGTGCAACTTGCCACCACGCCGTATTCAACCAGACGCTACTACCGTCGTGAAAGGCAATTAGTAGTTGTGGCCACAATAGCTTCGTTAACCCCCAACTGATTAAGGCAATCCCGAAGATGGGTGCCATTCCGATGAAAAAGTTACCGAGTTGTTGGTACTTATTCTTCGGATTCCAGGCATGTGACACATACCCCATGCGGTTCTCGTTACCTTCCTTGAACGGATTTTGCAGTAACTTAATTTTGTCAACATGGTGACCGAAGATGATTGACATCACTGCATGCGAAATTTCATGAATCATCACGCCAAACCAGCCAAAAATGAGCGGTGCATTGAGTCCAAATGCGCGCATCAAATGTTGATTGGTGCGGGTTGTGACCACTGAAATCAGCGCACTACCAATTAAAGGTAACACAAAGAAAATGCCAATTATGAACACCCAAGTTTGCCAGATAATTGTCCAACTCATGGTTAGTCAGCCGTGCGAATGTCCGCAAACTTTGCGTGCACAAACTCAGCCAATTGCTCGGCATCCAAACGAATTGAACGGCCCACTTCACCCGCCGACAACGTAATCGTACCGGCTTCCTTGGCACTATTATCAAAGTAAATTGGGAACTTTTTCGTTTGCCAGATACCAACTGGGTTATTCGCACCGTGAATGTAACCAGTCGTCTTTTGCAAATCCTTCGTCGGAATCATGTTGACCTTCTTGTTACCTGACACGGCAGCCAACTTCTTTTCGTCCAAGTGGGCATCCATTGGCACAATACCGATAACTGGGCCAGTGACATTTCCAATCAAAGCCAATGTCTTGTAGATATCATGGTCAGTTAGGCCATAATTATCCAATTCGGCCTGGTCGCGGTTCATACCGCCAGCAAACACAATGCTTTCATATGGAATCTTAGCCTTATCAAGAATTTGCTCGACAAGGATCTTCTTAATACGCTCTTTCTTAGCCATGATTATCTCTCCATTCTTCAGAACACTTCTCACTAAATCTAGTACCTATTAATATACGCTTAAATGGTGTACACTAAAAGTCCGACTAACCCTTCATGTACTTTTGAGACGTATTTCTCGGCTTTGAGCCAGGTACATGAAGAAAGGCTCGTACGTTTTGCGACGTACGAGCCTTTTTGTTTTCTATTGACTACTTGCGCAATTCCATTTCGATTTCTTCAAGTGACTTACCGCGCGTCTCTGGCACGAGGTAACGAACGAAGAAAATTGAGATGAAGGCAAAGACTGCGAAGACCCCGAATGGTCCACCCACATTGTTGTGGAAGACAGCCAACAATACCAAGAAGAATTGTGATACCAAGAAGTTTCCAATCCAGTTGGCAGCTGAACCGATCGATGAACCGATTCCACGCACTGACATTGGGAAGATTTCACCAATCAACAACCAAGCAATCGGTCCCCATGAAATGGCGAATCCGAAAATGTACGTTGCAATCAACAACATAGTTGGAATAGCGGCCGTTTCAACTGATACCGTGTAGTTCAAGACTGTCAAGATAGCCAAAGCGACCGTCATAACAATTGAACCAAACGTCAACAACGTCTTACGGTTGAAGTTATCCATAATCATGGTTGCCAAAATCGTTACCACGAAATTAACCACACCGATTCCAACTGAAATCCAAATGGCGTTGGCTTCGTTAAAGCCGAATCCCTTGATGAACACTTGTGGCAAGAAGTAGATTACTGAGTTAATACCAACCAATTGTTGCAAGAACATGATTCCAATGGCAACAATCACCGCTGGACGGGCAATCGTGAACAAATCCTTCAAACCACCCTTTGGTTGCTTATCAACTTCGGCCATCGCAGCCAATTCGGCTTCGACTGATTCACCGGACTTAGCGCGCAAGTGCGTCAAAACGCGTTCTGCATTTTCCTTATCACCCTTCGCAAACAAGAAGCGTGGTGACTCTGGTAGCAACAAGCCACCCACGAACAACAAGACAGCTGGAATCAAAGCTGATCCAAGCATCCAGCGCCAGTCACGGATTCCCATAAAGTCGTGACCCAAGAAACCAAGGTTAGACACGTAGGCCAACAAAATTCCGGCCGTAATCATCAATTGGAACATTGACCCCAATGAACCACGGTGCTTGGCAGGGGCCAATTCAGCCAAGTAAGCCGGCGTCAATGCTGACGCTGACCCAACGGCCAATCCCAACACGATACGGGCGATGGCCATCGTACCAAAGCCAGTTGCAAACGCCGTCATCAATGAACCGGCGATAAAGAACAAAGAAGCCAAAATCAACAACTTCTTACGACCAAAGCGGTCAGCCAAAGGTCCAACCCCTAGCGCACCAGCCGCTGATCCAATCAATACAGCTGACGTTACGAAGCCGGTTTCAGCAACCGTCAACTTAAAATTGCTTTCAATCAATGGAGAGGCTCCTGAAATAATTCCTGTATCAAATCCAAAGAGCAAGCCTCCCAGTGCCCCAAAGAAGAAAATAAACCAAACGTTAATCTTCATTACGCGTTCCCTCACAAATAGTAATTAAAATATCTCACCGGCTTAATATAACTTACTTTTCGGACGCTTGCAAGCGCTTTCATGTAAATTCCGGATTTATTTTGTGCTTTATACGGGAAATGCAAAAAAATGACCCGCATCCCAATGGATACGAGTCATTTTTAAAATTCATTTATTGCAACCAATATAGCACTGTCGCGATTGCCAGCAGGACACCGGCGATCGTGATAATTGGTCGTCGAATGTCCTTACCCACAACAATCAAAGAGGTGGCGATAAATAGCCCCACCAAACTTAAGATATTTCTGATCATGGTAAAGACCTGCTTTGTCGTAATTATGATTCAACGTGTAATGAACGAATGCCTCGTAGAATATTACCGTAATCCTCACGTTCTAGCATACCACGATTTAGCTCAGTTACCGCATGTTCAAGACGCTTATCTGCATCGGCACCGAATGACAAACCTTGCTCACGGGCCGTGTTCACACCGCTAATCACGTTCATCGTAAATTGGTGAAGCACTTCGATTGGTGCCAATTCAACAACGCGGTTCGTGATGGTTGGCTCGAAGTCATTCAACATGTCCGTAATGGCCATAAACTCATCCGGACGGATAGCGCCTGCCACCACGATATCCAATTGTTGGAAGAACGTGATGATTTCAGGATCGTTTGCGAATCCAAACACTTCAGCTTCACGGTGCATTGATTGAATCAATTGGCCCAACATACGAATGTTTGAGTCACGGAACGCTGGCACAAAGCGAATGAATGACTTAATGACCGTCTCATAATCGTCAGCCGTCAATTCTTCTTCAGTACGCTCACGCATACCACGTAGCGCCATTTCAATAACGGGATCTTCGCTGGCAATTGCATATGAATCAACGATGTTTTCAGCAACCTTCTTAAGCATGTCGCGATCACCTTCGAAGAAACGCAATGGCGCAAACATCAAGCGAATACGGAATTCAGTCACAATTGACGCCAAGTCCGCTACCGTGTCACCCACTTTAAGCTCCTTAGCAGCTGCCAAAATACGGTCACGGTCATGAATATACAATTCGTTATCACGAACATCAATGACGTCCGCTAGCTTATCCATACGTGACAAAACGGACTCCGTTGCTTCAACGATTGCTTCGGGGTGCATAACGTCACAGTCCCAGCCAAACTTCTTGCTGACTGTTTCCTTGGGCTCTGAGTTAATCTTCTTTTCAAGCTCTAAATCTGTTAGTTCTCCAAGTCCTTGCATAATTTTCACCTCAATTATTTGGTATCTCTACCCACTACTTCTATTAAGACTATCTTACCTAATAAATGTTGCACAATTGATATGAAAATACGAAAAACGCTGGCCTTTTTCGTAAAAGACCAGCGTCATCATTATTCTTGATCGTATTGCCATTCATCTGGGAAGCGGAATGTGCCATTCGTACGCAATAGCGCTGATGGGTACAGCTCCTTCACCATGAAGAATTCGGGAGTGATTTCAAAGGCAGGTTTAACACCAAACTCCGTTGAACGAATATAGCCAAATTGGTTCCAGTACCCTGGCCAACCAATCGCTGCCAAGACACCGTAACCAGCAAAACGAGCTGCGATTTCGGCTTCTTCAACTAAGCGCCATCCTAAGCCACGGCCGCGGTGAAGTGGGTCAACAACGACTGGTCCAACAACACCGACTGCTGTACCGGTGCGGTTATCTGCGACCGTCGCAGCTGACACGATGACGTAACCCAAAATTTCGTCACCACGCTTAGCCACGATTTCAATTGGCTTGCGACCAAATGGGTTACCCGCGCGCAAACGACGTACCAATTGTTCTTCTTCACCAGTGCTGTAGTTGGCATCGTCAAACGCACTACGGATAAGCTTGTCGACTTGGTCGAAATCCTTGTCGCCCAAGAATTCAAATGTCACATCCAATAATGGATGTGTCTCATTCATTTGGCGCATTGGGAAGCGGTCAAAGATGTAGCCCAATTGCTTCATGAAACGCAACTTTTGTGCATCCCCATGACGCAACTTCTCGCTACGGTCTGGGTCACCAATCAAGTGGCCAAACAAATTGTACAAATCGTACGTCGTTAGCACGTGGAACTCAGGTTCGGTGTGCGTGAAGATGAATTGACCGGGCAACTTATGCCCGATTAGCGGTTCGACCGCACTTTGTGGCATAAAGGCAACTGACAACGTGTCATCAGCGTTTGAGAACACCAATTCTGGCATGTCTAAACGTTCAAAACCAACCGTGCGCATGACAGATTCAATCATCAATTCATTGTCGATGACATCATCATCCAAAATCAACGGTGCCAACTTACTATCCAAGTCATATCCGGACAAGATTTCCAATGCGAATCCGCCTGAAACGATTGGTGTGACATTGGCTTCATTCAACGAACGCACCAATTGTTCAAATTGTGTATAGCGCTTCACATCCATTTCGGTGCGCCCTCCTATCTCAAAGTTCAGTACTTTTATTATACCCCACAAGGCTACTTGTAAGCTTGCCTTAACTCACGGAGCACCTCTTTCGTCTCCGCGCCATAACCATAACGGTCGTTTTCCTTGGCAACCGTTGGCGCATCATGCACGTAACCCAAACCTTCGTAGACCAAATTGCGGTACAAGTCCAAATATGGCAAGCCGCGCTCTTCAGCAAGCGCCATCTCATCTGCTTGGTCATATGCGACCGTGCGGAAATCCGTTGCGAAACGCGTCCCTTCAACATCCAACATCAAGTAACGGGCTTCGCGGTTTTGACGCATCTTGCGCTTCAATGAAAATGGACTACCGACTGAACCGGGGTTCAAAATTGCCCGACCATCCGAAGCCGTGCGGTAAATCATTTGGTGGGTGTGACCATAGATGGCAACATCCGCATCACGCCCCAAGAATAGCGCATCAAAATAATACTGATCACTCATTGGCAACAACTCATGACCCGCATTCTTATTTGGCATATTGTGCGACAACGTAAAAGTTAGGTCTTCAACGTTACGTGTATCAGACACTGGCAAGGCCATGATAAAGTCATAATCTGCTTTTGGCATGTGTTGCATGACATAGGCCGATAGACGTGCCGTATAAACACGCGTTGGCTTGTTGTAGTCCACCGTTCGCTCCAACGCTGCGAACATGAAGTCATCCCAGTTACCGCGAAGCCAAACCGTCACGTTTAGCTCACGCAACCTTTCAACCACATCATGTGCACCTGGTCCCGGCATAAATAAATCGCCCAAGAACCAGAATTCATCAGCACCTTGTTCCTTGGCATCCGCAATCGTCGCCGCCAATGCGGTTACGTTACCGTGCACGTCAGATAATACCGCCACCTTTGTCATGTCACACGCCTCCATTTCGTTACTGTTATTGTAAGGGTGAATTGTCAATTCAACCGGAACACTTGAGATAAATAATATTCTTTAGCCGATCTCCAGCCGAAAAGCTTTCGAGGTCGGCTATTAATTTGCTCAACCATTTGTTCAATGTATTCGTCTGAATAATCTTCGATTGCAGTCCCTTTAGGGACGTACTCACGGATTAGCCCATTTGTATTTTCGTTGGTCCCACGTTGCCATGGAGCGTGGGGATCAGGAAAGTAAAACTGGACATCGAATTTCTTTGTTATCTCATCTTGCGCACTGAATTCATTTCCGCGGTCTGGAGTTAAAGTCTGTATCTGACTAGTTGGAAGGGAATCTAGCATTGAACCTATGATTCTCATAACATCGACGGTTTTCTTTGATGCCGCTCGTTTTGAAAGTAATATTCTGGTCTTCCTATCAACCATTGTGACCAATACTTGACCGCCTTTACGGCCAATAACAGTGTCCAGTTCCCAATCTCCAATTCGAGAGCGACAACCTGCTTCTGCAGGTCGCTCGTCAATCGTATTTGGAATTCTAATCTTACCTCGACGCTCGACATGACCTTTAGTATGTCGAGTTTTTCCTCTATGCCGAAGCGCACGAGCAATGCCCCGAGCTTTGTGACTTTTCACCGGCTGGCCCAAGTTATCTCTATAAATCGCTCGGTAGATTGTATTTGCGCTAATAATCGTATGACCTTTTGATATCTTTAGTCGACCAGCTATCTGTTCAGGCGACCAATGTTTTTGATTAATTCCATATATAACTAGTTCTCGCAGTTCAGTGTTATCTAACTTTCGGTGTTTATGCGACTTCGTTCGAGCAAGCATGTGCTTTTGATCGGCATCCTCAGCTTCATAAGTTGAGCCAACACAGCGGGCAATCTCACGAGAGATTGTCGAAGCGCTTCTACCAATTTCTTTTGCAATGCTACGCATTGACAACCCTTCTCTGAGTAAAACTTCTATACGTCCGCGATCAAATGCGGTAAGCTGATGATAATGACTCATAATGTTTCCTCGCGTTCTGTATGTTCTAGACAAACTACATTTTACGCTGGTTCATTATGAGTCAGTTTTTATTTAGCTTAGTGTTGCACTTGAATTGTAAATTCAAGAGCACAAAAATGCCCCAATTCCCGCGAAAAGGGAACTGGGGCTTTAACTTAAATCATCTTACGATCTGATTGTTGCAACTTCTTCTCGAAACGGCCCAACACACGGCTGATACCGAACGTCAAAATGAAGTAGATAGCTGCTGTAATCATCAATGGAATAAATGGCTTAAATGAGGCGCCTTGCACCACTGACGTTTGGAACGTCAATTCACCAACACCGATGACTGATACAACTGAACCTTCCTTGATAACCGTCACAAACTCGTTACCCAAGGCTGGCAAGATGTTCTTGATGGCTTGTGGCAACACCATAAAGCGCATCGTTTGCATCTTCGTGAAACCAAGTGAACGCGCAGCTTCAGTTTGACCAGCTGGCACAGCTTGAATTCCTGAACGAATAATTTCAGCAACATATGCGGCTGAGTTCAAGAACATAGCAATCGCACCAGCCATGAAACTTGAAACATCCAAGCCGATTACTTGCGTTCCAAAGTACACAATGAACACTTGGATCAAAAGTGGCACACCACGAACGGCTTCGATATACGCAACGGCCAACCACTTCAATGGCTTGATACTTGAAAGCTTCATCAAGGCCAATAGGACACCAAGAATGATTCCGAAGAACACACCGATAACCGCCAAACCAACCGTGTAAAGTGTTCCCTTAACAAAGTAGGGCGCGTACTTCTCAAAGAATGACTCCTTGTGGTTCATCAAGGCGATTGCTTCGTCCTTCCACTTGTCTAGTGGGTCACCGATAACGTGCTTTTCCAAAATGTTATCGACCTTGCTTTGCAAAACCGTTGCGTTCTTAGCCATCACAACTGAAGAACCGTTCGTTTCACCTGGCAACGTGGCCTTCGCAACTGCAAATTGGTTACTTTGGTCCATATAGCTGTCGGCCGTCGTGTCCGGCACAACGACACCATCGACCTTGCTTTGTGTCAATTGCGTCACGGCATCGTTCACCTTCTTCAATGACACAACCTTCTTAGCACCAACTTGCTTAGCAGCGTCCTCTTGAATTGATGAAATTTGAGCAGCCAATGTTGCCTTCTTCAAATCATTCAAGTTGGCCAACTTATTCGCGTTCTTCTTCAGTGTCATCACCACGTTCTTATCAACAAAGTATGGTTCTGAAAAGGCAACTTCTTGTTCACGCTCAGGTGTCGCCGTCATACCGGCCACAACCATGTCGACCTTACCCGTCTTAACAGCACCGAGCAATGCGTCAAAGCTCATTTCTTGAACAACCAACTTTACGCCCAAACGCTTGGCAATTTCGTTGGCAACTGAGATGTCAAACCCAACAATCTTGTCCTTACCATTCACCGTTGTGTGGAACTCGTATGGTGCGTAATCCGCTGATGTTCCGACAATCAACTTACCACTTTTTTCAATTTTAGAAAGTACCGGATCCGTTTCCGCAGCTTGAACGGAAGTCAAACCAGCAAAGGAACCAATCATTAATAATGTCGCCATGACAGCTGTCACAACTTTTAATACCCACTTATGCATATACTCATTCTCCTACTGTCTTACAACATCTTTGCCAAGAAACTTTGCGCACGCTCTGAATCTGGGTTTTCGAAAAATGCTTCTGGATTATCATATTGCGTCATATCACCATCAGCCATGAACCAAATCTTTGACGCCACTTCACGCGCAAATCCCATTTCGTGCGTGACAACCAGCATCGTCATGCCTTCTTGGGCCAACTCACGCATCGTCTTCAACACTTCACCGACCATTTCAGGGTCAAGCGCTGACGTTGGTTCGTCGAACAACATAATCTTAGGATTCATTGCCAAGGCACGCGCAATCGCTACACGTTGTTGTTGTCCACCTGACAATGAAGCCGGATATGCTTGCGCTTTTTCAGCCAACCCAACCTTTGCTAGGAACTTTTCGGCAATTTGTGTGGCTTCATCATCAGCCATACCCTTAACCTTCAACAACGCAATCTTAACGTTGTCGATAACTGACATGTTTGGGAACAAGTTGAAGCTTTGGAACACCATCCCCATGTCTTGACGAATCTTATCCAATTCAGCTTCCGTTGCCTTTGAGATATCCTGTCCATCAAAGATAACTTCACCAGAAGTCGGACGATCTAACATATTTAAACCGCGTAGCAACGTTGACTTTCCAGTACCTGAAGGACCAAGCAATGCAATCACGTCACCCTCTTCAACAGAAGCGTTGATATCTTTTAAAATGACCTTGTCGCCATATTCTTTGTGGAAGTTTTTAATCGTTAAAATCGCCATAACCGTTTCCCCATTTCGTATTCAATGGATAAATATTAACAGGTAACGAAAATTTATGCAATAACTTTGTTTATTTTTGCATAAATATCACTGGATTAAATACAAAAACGCCATTGCAACGTATGCAATGGCGTTTTAACCCCTGTGAGAGAGTTTGTTTTATTATTGGGCAACGTGTTCTGAAATCGTGGCTTCATCTTCGCGCCAACCCTTAGCGTGGGCACGTGAACGAAGGTCAGCTTCGATTTGCTCAAGTGATTGGTTACGCGTTTCGATTGTAAAGTACTTAACGAACGCGATAGCTGCGATACACAAAACGGCGTATCCGATGAACAATGAACCAGTTCCGAAGAAGTTCAACAATGGTGGGAACGTCAATGAAACGATGGCGTTTGCAGCCCAGTTAACAACGGCTCCAAATGAGTTACCCAAACCACGGATGTTCAATGGGAATGACTCACCGATCATAACCCACATAACTGGTCCCCAAGTTGCTGAGAAGAAGGCGATGTAAATCGTCAACGCAACCGCACAGATGTATGAGGCAGCTTGTGATTGACCTGAGAAGTGCATTGAGAATGACATGATGAACAATGAAATACCCATTCCCCAGGCACCCCAAATCAACATCTTCTTACGGTCAACCTTGTCCATCATCTTCATGGCTACCCAAGTAACGATAACGTTGAAGACACCGATTCCGATGTGGGCAATCAAGGCAGCACTAACACCGAAACCAACATCAGTAAAGATTGTTGGGGCGTAGTACAAAACTGTGTTACATCCCATGACTTGTTGGAAGATAGCCAATCCCATTGCCATAATCAACACTGGGCGTGCCATGATACCAAACAATTCCTTGAATCCACCGTTAGCCATTGAAGCTTGCAACTTAATGTCAGCCAATTCAGCTTGTGCAGATTCTGAGTTATCTTGCAATTGCGTCAAAACTGCCAAAGCTTCGTCGTCTTGACCCTTACGAACCAAGTAACGAGGTGATTCTGGCAAGGCGATTCCACCGAAGAACATGATGATTGAAGGCACAGCCGCCAACCCCAACATCCAACGCCATCCTAGATCAAAGCCAGACAAAGCGTAGTTTGAGATGTAGGCCAACAAGATACCTGTCATAATCATCAATTGGAACATGGTTCCGATTCCACCACGCTTATCGGCGGGTGCCAATTCTGACAAGTAAGTTGGGATCAAGGCTGAAGCACCACCAACGGCGATACCCAACACAATACGTGAAGCAACCAATAGCTCAAAGTTATGAGCAACTGATGATCCCAAAGCTCCGATGATGAAGATGATTGATGAAACCATCAACAACTTACGACGACCATACTTATCTGAAGATGGTCCAATAATTGCGGCACCAATAATGGCTCCAAGCAACACGGCTGAAACAACCCAACCTTGTTGCCATTCGCCCAAGTTCAATTGCTTTTCAATAAATAAAATAGCTCCAGAAATAACACCAGTGTCATATCCGAAAAGCAATCCCCCCAAAGCACCAAAGAAATAAATCAAATTAGTCGAAAGTGACTTCTTTCCTGTCTGCGTTTGCATGTTTACTCTCCTGTACTAAACATAAATAACAATTAGTTAGTTTGCCCAAAAAACTAACTCGCTACACAAAGTATAATACTCTTTTTGGAAGCGTTTACAAGTATAAACATTTAAAAGTTACAAAATTCACAAAACAGGCAAAAAAGAGTGTCCGTTATTGGACACTCTTGCACATTTATACTAAAATACCGGACGCTTCTCAGTTGTCACCAAACTCGCAGACTTTGGCTTACCTAAGCGGACCTGCCCCTTACCGTCAACAATAAAGTTAAAGCTTGCTAACTTTGCCATTTCAGCAGCGACACGTTCGCTTGTGAGTGATTCATCAATATCGGCCATCTTCAAAATTGACGTTTGATTCGGCTTTTCTGCATTCGTTGATTCAAATACCATCTTCAATACCTTGGTCATCTTCTTCCTCCTACGCTGCTGACACTGCTTTGACTTCAGATGTCACAATACTTTCGATATTAGTTTCTGCCCCCAACATCATCATGACCATTGCTAGTCGACGCAATTCCGTTGCTGGTGTTCCCTTTGCGACCTTAAAGCGACGCGTAATCTTATTCTCGTTACGATCCATCCCCATGATCCGTACCGTAATACGGTCATCAACTGCCTTTTCGCCTACCTTATCTACTGCCATCATTCTTTCCTCCAAATTCGTCGTTGAGCGCGTGGCCACCTGCTCTGCTTATCAGCTGTTATTTGCTGACACTTATACTAACGAAATAACCGGCGTAAAATGTCGCACAAATCAAAAAAGACACCACAATTTCTTGCAGTGTCCAGCAAATTAAAATTTTCGACGGGAAATCACGTCCTCGAATTTGGCTTCCAATTTCGTTCCCCAGGTGGTCCAAGCAACCACAATCCAGGCCACAAATAGGAAAACAACTACAGCACCGGCCCCAATTTCCGAAAGAAGTACATTCAAGCCGAAGCTCTCAAAAATGACCATATCCAAGAAGAATAGCAACGGGCCAGCCAAGACTAACCCCATGGTCATCGTTAAAGTATCCTCGCGTCGGTCGCGTTCCTGATTCACCTCTTTGGCACCGATTTGGAGCAACTCAATTAACTCTGGTTTCGACACAATTTGTAAATCATCGGCTTCATAGACAGAAAATTCTTGTTTAAACGCCATCGCATCCTCGATATGCTCACCGAGACTAAACGGTTCGATTAGCTTCGTCAGATTAGGCCGAGACATACGATGTAATTTCTCAATAAGAAAATCTGACGTGCCGTCTGGAAAATAAAAAGTTAACGTATCTTTTTGTTGATTAACGACGTAATACATAATGGCCTCCTCCTAAAATTCCGAAGCAGTTCGTACACCCATTATGCTATTGTTACGATTTCGTTTCAAATAATCTGCCTTTGAGCGGATGATTTGACAAAAACGGTCGAGATAGACAATTCCATCCCGACCGTTAACATTTTATTCAGTTTTAAGTGACAAAGTTGGGGCTAACCCTTCTTCGCCGGCTGCGATTTTCGCTTTCAAACCACGGACAACCTTGATCCAAGCCGGCACCAAGAATACCAGTGAACCAATCCATGCCAATGGGTTGGCCAAGCTGGCACCAAAGAAGCCGAACCAAACAACCAAAGAGAACGCAGCGACAGAACGAACCACCATTTCACCGACGCCGGCAAGCGTTGGTGTCTTCACGTCACCCAATCCTTGCAATGTGTAACGAAGTACGAACAACGTTGCCAGGATGGCGTACAATGGGCCGTTTGCCCAGAAGTACAATTGGGCCAAATCCATAACTTCGTGTTGACCCGCACCAACGAACAGCGTTACTAGGCTACGACCAAAGGCAATTTCAAGAATTCCCAACAGCGTACCGACAGACATGCCCAAAATCAAAGCAATCTTCACACCAACCATGATACGGTGGTACTTACGAGCACCAAAGTTTTGGGCCGTATAAGTTGCCATTGTGACACCGAAAGACATAACAACCATAATGATGATTTGGTCGACCTTTGAGGCGGCTGTATTCGCAGCAACCGCGTCCGTACCTAGCGTATTAACCGCGGCAGCCAACGTTACTGATCCAATCGCAATGATTGATTGTTGGAAGCCCATTGGCACACCGGCCAGCATGTGCTGACGCAACTCACCCTTTGGCAACTTGAAGTCAGACCCCGTTAGGTGCAACGTATCCGTGTAACGACTGATGTGCCAGTGTGAGGCTGCGATTGACACGAACTGTGCCAAAACCGTCGCAAAAGCAGCACCTTCAACACCCCAACCGAACTTCAAAATCAAAATCAATTCCAATGAGATGTTGAAAATCATACCCACGACCAAGTAGTACAGCGGTGCCTTACTATCACCAACCGCACGCATGGCATTAGAAATGATGTTATAACCCATCGTGGCGATCGTTCCAGCCAAGATGATGACAATAAATACCCGCGCTTCTGCGAAAATATCGGCAGGTGTTTGCATCAATCGTAGCAATGGATCAATGAAAACTAAACTAATAATCGTCAAAATAATCGACATAATAATGCCAGCAATAATACTCGTGGCGTACGACTGACGCACGCCCTTCATATCACCGGCCCCAAAGCGTTGGGCCGTGATAATCGACATCCCAGAGCTAAACCCTTGTACAAATCCCATAACCAAGAATTGAATCGCACCAGTTGCCCCCACGGCCGCCAATGACGTCACACCCAAAGTTTGCCCAACAACCAAAGTGTCGGAAATATTGTACATTTGTTGCACAAGGTATCCGATAACCAATGGAATGGTGAACATGACAATCAACTTAAGTGGACTGCCCTTCGTCAAATCATTCATTTTTATGCTACTCCCCCGCTAACTTTAAAGCTTATTAATTCATAGTATAGAGTAGTTTTGTTCAAAGTGTGAACTTTCATGAAAATGGCGCCATCTTGTAATAAAAAAGAGACGTTTGCTACCTGCAAACATCCCTACTATATCATTAGTTTGTATTTAGATTTTGTCGTTTGGGGCTCACCCACGTTCCTGTACCGAATCCCATAATCGTTTTAATTGCTGGTACCAGCGTGACAACCACCGTAATCGGATTAATCATCCAAAAGAACAGCATATAAAACGGCGCAAACAATAGATACTTCAATTTAGCAGCGCTCTGATCCACAACCAAGGCAGCTCCAATTTGCAAGAACCCCGCCAACAACTCAAATGTAATAAATACCATTGCCATTAAAAAGACTTGTTGCATCGATTGCCAATTTTGCGTCATCGCTGCAATTACCAATTTTCCTGCTAACAAAATAGTTGAAATCACCCAGAATAACGACCATACAATTGACAACGTTGAATCTACAAACATCGTTGCCACATAGCGATGTTTCCACGGGTGCTTTAGGAATTGTGGCAGATTGGTTAACCAAACTTCCGTGCCGCCTTGGGCCCAACGCTTGCGCTGCTTGTAAAGATCACCAATGGTTTCAGGTACATTCATATGAAACACGATATTCGGCGCAAATCGCGGCACCATTCCCGCCATTTGATGATCCCACGCAATACTAATATCTTCCGTTGCGCGGTCTTGACGGAACCCACCTACCGAAATTAAAAACGACTTACGGTACATCGTATTAGCACCGGAGTAGGCATACATCGACTCATTAATAGCCGCTTGACTTCGCTTAATCACACCAACGATGCTTGAAAATTCGACAGTTTGTGACTTTCCTAGCAGTGTTGATCGATTTTGCACATCCATGTTTGCGGTCACGGCAGCCGTATTCATATCCGTCTCGTGAATGAAGTAGTTCATATACTTCATCAATGCATCCGGTTCAGGCAATGTGTCCGCATCATTACTTAAAATGTACTCCCCCTTCGCAAAATGAAGACCAATATTAAACGCATGGGCTTTGCCTTGATTATCAACCACCCGAATAACACGAAGATTCTGATATTGGCTTTGTAGCGTATTCAAAATTTCCGGTGTCTCATCCGTCGATCCGTCATCCATTACCAAAACTTCATAACGCGTGTAATTCATCCTGGTCATCAAATACTTAATCGTATCCGCAATCATCACTTCTTCGTTATGCGCCGGAATCATAATCGTAATAAACGGTTGTTCCGTAACTGGCAGTTGGTCCCACTTCTCATCTACATGACGTGGGTGCAAGAGTTGGTACGAAACCGTCCCACAGAACCAGAACAGTGCACCGATAATCGGATACAGGCATAAGATTGTCAGAATAACTTGCCAAATAACGGGTAATTGCGTAAGCATGTTCATCATAAGCAATCATTCTCCTTAAACAAATCCTGCGTCGTTTGTGGTGTCATATTCTGATGTGGCGCCACCTCGTAGTAGCGCACATTCTGTCTTGTTGTGACATCGCCAAAATTAGCCGTCATATAACGTTCCAACGTCTCGCGCTTCTTATTCTGTAAAGCATTATCGAACGTTTGATGCTGACTCAAAATTTTAGCACGACGACGACGTTGGACTATCGTCATGGCCACAGAGAAACTCGCGACCACTGCGAAGACGAAGCCCAACAAGCTACTTAGATACTGCACTTCAACTGTCATCACCACATGCGCAGTATAATTCGAAACAACAATCATAATTGGCGTTACGACACACAACCAAGCAATTATCACCAACGCCACCTGTTTTACAATCGTCGGCACATGCCCATCCTTGAAAAATCTATCCTGGTACACGTGCGTCACTGTTTCCGCATTTGCTCTCTTCGCTGACCAATCCGGTTGACTCAGCCTATTAGGTCGAATGGTACTCACATGGTGTGTCACAACCATAACCACTAAGCTAACAACTATTGCTATCAGTATGACGATTAATACTTTTTGAAATTCCTCTAATGCTAACGTTCTATACATCACTCATCTCCTCAACTTTTTTAAGTCTTTGACAAGTTTAGTTTTTGAATTTGAACATTCAACGGGTGTAGGCGTCCGAAATAGTGCGTTAAACAAGAAAAAGCCACCGCAAAATGCGATGACTTTTCGTTAAATGTTATTACAATGTGATGTTCTTCTCGGCAAGTTGCTTTTGCACTTCTGGGTGTGCCATGAACTCGTCGTAAGTCGTCTCGGCACGGTCGATTGCACCTTGATCTGAAACCACGATAATGTGGTCCGCAATCGTTTGAGCAAACGTGTGGTCGTGAGACGTGAAGATGATACCACCCTTGAAGTTAATCAAACCATCGTTCAATGACGTGATTGACTCCAAGTCCAAGTGGTTAGTTGGGTCGTCCAAAACCAAAACGTTTGGCTTCGTCAACATCAACTTAGACAACATAACGCGGACCTTTTCTCCTCCAGACAAAACGTCCAACGTCTTTTCCGCATCTTCACCCTTGAACAACATACGTCCCAACAAACCACGCAAGAACGTGTTGTCGCTTTCTTCCTTAGAAGCAAAGTCACGCAAGTAGTCCAAGATTGGCATCTCAGGCTTAGGGAAGTTCACGTTCATGTCCTTAGCCAAGTAATCGTGAGACGTCGTAACACCCCAAGTTACTTCACCAGTATCTGGCGTGTCGTTTCCAGCAATGATGTCCAACAATGCCGTAGCGGCAACGTCGTTTTCAGCCATAACTAGGGCCTTCTCATTAGGGCGAACCGTGAATGAGATGTTGTCCAGCAACTTAACACCATCAACTGTCTTTGAAAGGTTTTCAACGCGCAACATGTCGTTTCCGATTTCACGTTGGATTTCAAAGTTGATGTATGGGTACTTACGCGTTGAAGGTTGGATATCATCAAGCGTGATCTTTTCCAATTGCTTCTTACGTGAAGTTGCTTGCTTTGACTTTGAAGCGTTTGCTGAGAAACGGGCGATAAAGTCTTGCAATTCCTTAATTTGCTCTTCCTTCTTGGCATTTGCTTGTGATTGCAAACGTTGTGCCAATTCTGAAGATTCCTTCCAGAAGTCGTAGTTACCAACGAACAACTTAATCTTACCGAAGTCAACGTCCAAGATCATCGTTGAAACGGCGTTCAAGAAGTGACGGTCGTGGGAAACAACGATAACGATGTTTTGGTAGTCAGCCAAGAAGTCTTCCAACCAAGCAATTGTCTTCGTGTCCAAACCGTTGGTAGGCTCGTCGAGGATCAAGATGTCTGGGTTACCAAACAATGCTTGGGCCAACAAAACCTTAACCTTCGTTACTTCGGGAAGATCAGCCATCATCGTGTAGTGTTGGTCTTCAGAAATTCCCAAGCTTTGCAACAATTGTGCAGCTTCAGTTTCAGCTGACCAACCGTTCAATTCTTCGAAACGTGCTGACAACTCACCAACCTTGATACCATCTTCGTCAGTAAATGGGTCGTGCGTGTAAATTTCATCCATTTGGTTCTTAACGTCATACAATTCCTTGTGTCCTTGCATAACAGTGTCCAAGACCGTGAACTCGTCGAAGGCAAAGTGGTCTTGTACCAATGATGACATACGCTCGTTAGCCTCCATTGAGACCGTTCCAGTCGTTGGTTGGAGCTTGCCTTCCAAGACCTTCAAGAACGTTGACTTTCCAGCTCCGTTGGCACCGATAACACCATATGTGTTACCAGGCGTGAACTTCAAGTTAACGTCATCGTATAGCTTCTTACCAGTAAATGATACTGATACGTTTGAAACAGTTAGCATATTTGTTTACGTTTCCTTTTCTCGTTTTTAATGTCATTTCTTATTATACCGAAATTGTGAACATTTTTGGGAATTGGTTTTAAAAAACGGCAACAAGTTGCCCCGTTGCCGTCTGATATTTAATTGCGTTTGTATAGTGAAGCAAAATAAATTGCTGCCTCAATAATAGCGATGAAAAATGAAACAGGTAGGTTTAGGACATAAGATAGTACCAACGCTGACCAGACCCCTGCTACTGAGAACAGAACTGCCAGGCCAATAATTTGCCAAACCGTGCGTCCCCAGCGCATCGCGGCACTGGCTGGCAGAATCATCAAGATGAAAATCAACAATGATCCAACGATTTGAGCGGAAACCGCCACCGTTGTTGCCATCAAGCCTAAGAACGCTACTTCGATTAGTTGGATGTTCTTCAAACTGAAGACCGCCGTGTCATAATCGAATGCATAGTGACGTAATTGACGGAACATCAATAGGCTAGCTAGTAATACTAGCAATGCCAAAATCACCACTTCAATTACGTCGGTGCGACTAATACTAAAAATCGAACCGAATAAAATACCCGTTGCGGCTGTCGCATTTTTATTTGAGAGTGACAAGAACGCAATTCCCAAACCAATCGCTACCGCACTGACGGCCGAAATCAATGATTCAGAACGCTTTTCTTTAATGCCTAACTCACCGACGGTCATTGAGGCAACCACTGAGAACAGTAGCATCCCCACCAACGGTGACCAGCTCATAAAGAGCGCAAATGACGCACCGGCAAAGCCTATTTCACTCAGCGTGTGGGTCAAAAACGACATGCGACGCGCCACAACGAATGTACCAACCACCGCACTCACGATGGCAATCAACGTCCCAGCCACTAAGGCATTTTGCATAAATGGATAACTAAGCATGATTTTGATTACCTACCTTCAACTTTGAAATGTCGAGATTAGCAATTTCACCAAACTCACTACCTTGTGGCGTTAGCAGCAAATAATCATCCGCATAACGTTGGATAATTTCCAAATCGTGACTAACCATAATCACTGTGATTTCATGATGCGCTTGATAATCACGAATCACATCCATTAATTCAAACTTCGCCACGTTGTCCAAATTAGCCGTCGCTTCGTCAAGAATTAAGACATTGGGGTTTTGAACCAATGCTTGGGCCAAATAAGCGCGTTGGCGTTCACCGCCAGAGGCAGTATCAATGCGACTTTTCGCCAACTTCGTTAAATGCGTGTCGGCCAAAACATGGCTTAACTTTTCTTTTTCAGTTGCCGTTAGCCACGGACGCATGCCTCGGTCGAAACTCAACGCCACGAAATCTGAGATACGGAGCGGAAACGCCTGCATATCTGGGCGATATTGAGGCACGTAACTAATCGCACGGTCCGCTTCGCTGGTTTCCCAGTCAAATTGTCCGGCAGATAGTGGTAACTGGCCTAACAGCGCACGAAGTAACGTTGTTTTTCCAACACCATTATCACCAATCAGCGCTAATACGTGCCCATTTTCAAGTTTAAAATCAACGTTTTTGTACAGCCATCGGTCGCCAAACTGCATCCCGATGTTTGAGCCAGTTAATAATGTCATTTCTTCAATGCCTCGTCTAATGCCTTCAATTGATCGTATTGCCATTCGGCGTACGTCTTACCGGCTGGCTTCGTTTCTGTCGCTTGGACAACCGGCACACCATGTTCCTTAGCATAAGTCATGGCCTGCTTAGCCAACTTACCCGTTGACTGTGGATTGTAGATAACGACAGATACTTCACCAGCATCGATTGCTGCATTCCAATTACGAATATCTTCAGGGGTTGGGTCTTGGTGCTCGTTGACCGCCTTTGAGAATGATTGGTTCAAGACGTTAGCGCCTAAATCAATCAATGTATTGTCAAAGACCGGTTCCGTTGCCATAACGTTCTTTCCCTGCAAGTCTTGCTTCACCTGTTGTTGCATTTGCTTCACATCATCCAAGGTCGCCAAATACTTGTCTGCATTCTTTTGGAAATAAGCCTGCTTACTTGGTTCTAACTTACTATAAGTCTTAACAAGTTGCTTTGACAAGCGCGTCGCGACGTCTGTCTTATACCAGAAGTGCTCATTACCGGCTGAGTCTTCGTCATGATCATGGTCATGTTCTTCAGCCTCATCGTGGTCATGCTCGCCTTCAAAATCATATAGCTTAGCCAAGTTAATCGCCTTAGCGTCAGTATTTTGCTTAGCGAAATTCACGCTCCAGTTATCAAAACCGCCACCATTTGAAATGATGACATTTGCCTTTTGGTAGATTTTTGCATCTGCTGAAGTTGGCTCGAATTCGTGCGGGTCCATATCAGGCTTGTCCATAATGCTCGTGACTGACCCTTGGTTTCCCAACACCGCCTTTGCCATCTCACCGTAACTATCTAAACTTGCAACAACCTTAATCTTACCAGTTTGGTCTGCCTTCTCAGTTCGGTTAACGCTAGTCCAAACAACTGCGCCAATCATACCAACTACTGCAACTGCGGGAATGGCCAATAGCCATGGGTGTTTCTTATTACTCATGATTTCCTCCATTGAGTCGATCGGCAACCAACGTCAAAAAGTGACTAATAGTTGTTTGATCTTGTTCCGTAAAAACAGCAAAAACACTTTGGTATTCAGATAACGTTTCTCGGTGACGCTGCGCGTGAGCCGTCGCCATTGAAATACCCAACGTCGTCAATGACCAACGTGACACACGGCCATCATCAGGGTCTGGCACCACATTGACCATTGGATCATCAACCGTGTTGAGACCCTTCATCGCCTTGGTAATCGCGGCGGCTGACACATGCAGGGCGTGCGCCAATTCCGTATTCGTTTGTGGCCCGTTTTGCGCCAACAACATCAACACGTGGCCTTGGGTCGTCGTAATGGGTGAATTCGCATCCCCCAACAAAATCTCACGTTGATTTTCAGCCAACAAGCGCACGTCATTTAAAAAATGATCCAATTGTTCTGCATACTCTTCAGTCGCCATACCGTCACCTTTATCCTTTACCGGTTAATTAACCAGTTAAGGATACCACACATGACAAAAAATTAGCAACCTGAAATATAAAAAAAGCGCTGACTTTTATGTCAGCGCTTCGCGTTATTATTGATTCTTTGCCATATCCTTCGCAATCAAAGCTGCGTATTGAACAGAACCAGTTGGATTAGGGTGAACGTGGTCACCACCAAGCCAATCGCCGTGGTCCTTGACCAAGTTCGCCCAATCAACGATGTGCAAATTTGGATACTTTGCCTTTTGTTGTTCTAGGAATTGGTTATTCGTTTGGAGCCATGAACGGTCAGCATAACCATTCACCCAGTAAACGGTGCGGTTACCAATGATTTGCATTATTTGATCAAAAACGTTTGGTCCAATGGCACCGTTCGTCCCAATCGAAATCACAACCGTTGGCGCCAAAACACCCTTATTGACGTATGACTGCAACACAGTTGGTACAACGTAAGGTTGGCGACCAACCGCTGCGTCAGCCACGGTGTTTGGCATCAACTCTTGCAAGTCAGGGGCCACATCAACCATGACCGAATCACCAATGGCGGTGACTGACTTGTCCTTAATCGCTGCATATTCCTTGTCAGTCAAACCATACTTTTGAGCGACTGGATCCGAACCAGTTGTTGATTCACTGTTTGATGGACTATGCTCAGCCGTCTTCTTGTCGTCCTTGTTGTCCTTCTTAGCAGCTTCGAGGGCCTTCTTGTTGGCATCCGCAATCTTATTCTTGTTGGTATTCAAGCGCTTTTGCAGGTCTGTCTTGGGGCGAGCATGCCCTGCTTCCTTCGCTGAAACTGCATTCACAGTCCCCAACATGAATACCGCCGCAATGCTAGCCATAATCTTAGCTGCTCTGCTTTGGAAGAAACGGGCCATCTTTGGTTCACCAGGTTGCAAGTCTGGCTTTTTGAAACGACGGAAAACATTTTCCACGTAACGGTAGCTTACTTCAGCAACTCCCAACACAACCACAATCTTAATGACATTCATCAAGAAAGAATCGTTGTGGCTGGTGAACTTATCGAAGAACACGAATACCGGCAATTGGTACAAGTAGATACTGTACGAACGCGTGCCAAGATAGTTCAACGGCTTGTTATCCAATACCTTACTCAAAAACGAAGCGGGATGTGCCGTGATGGCAATCAAGCCTGTTACCATCAATGTGAACACAAACATCAAGCCCATATACGTGGCTTCCCACTGACCGTTTAACCAAAACAAGCCAACCAACGTAAAGGCTAATGCAACGACACCCAGCACATTCAAATTACGCTTCGCTTTGGGCTTCAACGTTAATTTCATGTGGTTTGATGGCCAAGCAAAGGCCAATGCCGTTCCCAAAAGCACCGCAAACATACGTGTATCCGTACCATAATAAGTCCGGTTGATGTTGGCTGGATCATAGAAAATCCCCATCAGGATAGCTGAGACAACTGCTAATCCTAATAGTGACGCAGCGATTGAACTGCGCTTAATCTTCAATGCCAACACCGCAAAGACCACGATTGGCCAAATCAGATAAAACTGACCTTCAATCGACAATGACCACAAGTGCGTAAATGGCGAAGCACCACCCCATGAATCAAAATACGAGTCGCCGTGCTTGGTCGCCCAAATATTGTAGACATAGGTCATATTCGTCATGATAATTGCGCGTAAGTTATACAACAAATCACGTGCGAACAAGCCAATCATCGTCGCTGTCGCAAACAGCATCACAACTAACGCCGGATACAAACGCTTAATACGTCGGCGATAAAACCCAATCAGATCAATGCGCCCGTTGCGATCAAATTCTTGGATTAATAAATCTGTAATTAAATAACCTGACAACACAAAAAACAATGGCACACCTAGCCAACCACCAACTAGATGTTCCGGCCACAGGTGAAAGACAATGACGCCGATAACCGCAATTGCGCGCAGACCGTCAAAGCCAGTGATATACCGTGGCTTCTTACTACTATTTTGCCCCATTTTCATTCTCTTCCTAAAGTACAACTAACATTACAAAACTAATTTCTATCATACCGTTATATGCCAGTGTGTTTCAAGTGAAGATGCCCATGTATAAAGAAAAACGTACACAGTTAATTACCATGTACGTCATAATTTCATATTTTGATTAATCAACCACTGGCGCAGTCATTGAAGCACGCAAAACGGCTTCAACATCAGCTGGTTGCATTGGTGCATAAACACCTTGCGTCAAGCCACCGTGCTCAACTGCAGCTGCAGCCATCACGTCTAGCTTTGACTCGTCGATGCCAACTTCAGGCAACGTCATTGGAATATCCATTGATTGGTACCAAGCAATCGTCTTGCGGATGGCATCCTTGGCAACAGCCATGTCATCATCCCCTTGCAAGCCCCAAACGTTACGACCGTATTGGGCAAACTTAGGCGCCGTCTTCTCGTCCAATGCGTATTCCATCCAACGTGGCGTCAAGATAGCCAAGCCAACACCGTGAGTGATGTCATAGAAGGCTGACAATTCGTGCTCGATTGGGTGCACAGTCCAACCAACTGGCTTTCCGGCGTTTTCCAAACCGTTCAAAGCCAATGATGAGGCCCACATCAATTCGGCACGTGACTCGTAGTTATCAGGCTCGTTGAACGCAATAGGTCCGTGCTTAATAACAACCTTCATCAAAGCTTCAGCCAAGAAGTCTTGCAAGTCAACGTTTGCCGTACGGGCAAAGTATTGCTCAAACAAGTGGCTCAAGATGTCTGATGAACCAGCGGCCGTTTGCCACTTTGACACAGTTTGCGTCTCTGCTGGATCCAAGAATGATACTTGTGGAATCAAGTTCATACCCGTCGTTCCCAACTTTTCGTTCGTCTCCATGTTTGAGATAACAGCGTTACGGTTCATTTCTGTTCCCGTTGCTGACAACGTCAAAATATCGACCAAAGGCAAAGCCATGTCAATCAATGATGGGTTCTTAACAAGATCCCAAGCATCCCCATCATAAGGAACACTTGCTGCGATAACCTTAGAAGCATCCACAACTGATCCACCACCAACAGCCAAGATAACATCAATCTTGTTGTCACGGGCCAACTTAACACCTTCACGTACTAAATCAATACGTGGGTTTGGCTCAACGCCAGCCAATTCAGTCACTTCAAAGTCACTCAATTGGTTCATAACACGCTCGTACAAACCTGAACGCTTGATTGATCCACCCCCGTAGACAACCAAAACGCGCTTACCAAACTTTGCAAGTGCCTCTGGCAATTCGCTCAAACGGTCACGACCGAAACGAATGTCAGTTGGCACGAAGAAACGGAAGTTCTCCATGAATACTCACCTCTAATTTAGAATATGTGATTAGTATAACAAAGCAACCAACCTTAGTCACCAATTTTTAATTCACCGGTGAGACGGATTGGTGCACCACACTTTCCGCAGGCATAGCGTAATTCATTGAGTCGGCGTTGGCGATAAATTTCATGGCCATTCTTACAGGTATAAATCCAATAATGCTTGGGTTGTTTGCGGACTTTCGCCTTAGAGGTCGCTGGCGCATAACGCAAACCGGCAATGCGTTGCAATTCTGTCTGAAAATAACGGTCCTTATGCTGGTATGGCAAGCCTTGAATATGATTGTGGTAATGCACCAGTTCATGCTTAATCACACCAACCAAGGTTTGTTCATCAAACTCTTCAATCATCAAGGGATTGATTTCCAAATTATGCGTTTGCAGCACATAGCGACCGCCAGTCGTACGCAAGCGACGGTTAAACGTCGCTTGGTGGACAAATGGTCGGCCGAAATCAGCTAATGAGATTTGTTCAACCAATGCTTGTAGTTCAGTATCGGTCATCGCCAGCGGTCTCCTCGATAATTTTTAGGTACTTTTGTCGGTAGCTTCAAGGCTTGTCGACGTTTTGTATTCTTCGTTGTAAATTGGCCCAACGTATCCGCAGTCGCTTCCGTCAACAATTCATCGGATTGCCAAACACTTGCCTCACCGTAACTTTGGGCAAACTGTGCCTCGTAGTAACGAGCAAAGTAGTTCATTAAGGCAATCCCCGTGTCACTGACCACGACTTGTGTTTGACGAACAGCTAGCAAGCCACTCTTCAACAATGCTTGTGCGACAGCCACATGTTCGTCTGAGAGGCCATCATGATGCTCGCCTTCGCTAACTAGCCAGTGCTTGCCACGCTTTTCGAGTTGTTGCTTTAGCCCCGGTTGCGACCACCAACGTAGCCATATATACATTTGGAACGTAAAAGGCTGGAAAGCTTCACCGGCGACAATTTTACGCACCCAATCACCAACTTCAGAAGCTTGTGCCAAAAATTGCGTTTGGAGCACCGGCATCTTTTGCCAGTTACCGCCTAAACGTTGTGCGACGCGTAGGACTTGGAAGGCCGGCTTTTCGTGCGCCACAAAGCTCACATACACGCTAGCTGAATGACGCGCTGATTGCACGCTCACCAAATCAACATCCGGTTCAGTGACGCGGGCAGCATTTTGCTGAATAAATTGTTGCCAGATGCGACGGCTCGCAACCTCTTCGTGATCCAAGAAGCCAATCGTCACCTTTTGGTCTGCCTTCGGGTGCTGATATAGCTGATAGATATCCGCACGCGTATCCGTCACCGCGACACGAATCGCAAACCCTGCATCTTGGTTACGTCCAAGCTTCACGCGTGGCGGCCGTATTTTCTTATAACTTGCGACTTTTCTCGCCATAGCACCCTCCTAAAATTGTTCTAATAGCTTATCAGATAGATTGGCATCCTTGAGCCAACTCGTCAAAAATTGCTCGCGATTACGCAAATACAACTTACCGAACTCATCGATTAAAGCGTGGAATTCACGCGCTTCATCCGGCGTGAAATCAGAATTCATCATCACAACCTTTTGTACCTTTTCATAGGTCAGCTTTTCAGGGCCACCCAAGAAGTTCATCAAACGTCGTGAATAGGAATCTGCGATAAATTGCGCACGCCCGAAGATGTAGACTAGCCACACATCAGCCGTTTCATTACCAATTCCCGACACAGCGCGAATCCGCTTGCGTAGCGTTGGCGTGTCGAGTTTTTGTAGTTCACTCAAATCAAAGTCGTATTCGGCAAAGAATTGCAACGACGCACGCAAGTACTTGGCCTTGCTGCGGTACAACCCAGCCTCAAAAATCAGCTGTTCCAATTCTTCCTGAGACATCGCCATCAAAGTCGCCGGATCAAAATTCGTTTCGCGTCCAACTTTTTCAATGACTGGATCAACCGTCTTAGCAGAAGCATTTTGAATCAAAATACTCCCAACAATCGTTTCCATCCAACGTTCAGCCGGCCACCAGCGTTGTGGTCCCATTTGATTATAAAGTTGTTGATACAACCCACGAATATCCAGCGTCTTCATCTCTCAAATCTCACTTTTCCAATAATAAAAGGCTAGAGTTTAAACTCTAACCTTTTTACTTACTATCTATTATAGTTCATCATCTTCATCTGATGTTGATGCGGTGTACGTTGCACGGGCACCGTAACGACGTTCACGCGTCAATTCAATGTAGAATTCCGCCATCGTCGCGTTGTAGTATGGCACAACGTAAATGGCAGCCAAGCCAAACGTCAGCGCTACCAAGATCCACCAACCGATAAAGCTCAATTGGAGCCAGAACCAGCGTAACTTGTACCCAGCCATCAATTCTTGTGAGCGGAGCAAGTATTCAGACAAGTTCGTAATTTCTACGCCTTGCTTGTGGTCTTCTGCGTAAATCAATGGCGCTTGAGAATAACCAAATGACTTAACAATTCCTGGAATAATCAAGACCAACGTCCATAGGAATGTAAATAGGAAACGCAATCCAAGCAATACGACGACATCCACGATTGTGCTGCGACCCCAAAACTTGAAACCATCTGCAACTGGGTTCTCAGGCATTTCTTTGTTACGTCCCCACTCAACAAAGGCCCACATAGCCCCCAACCCGAAGACACCAAAGATGATTTCACCAACCATGTTCGTTGTGAATAGGCGGAACAAGAATTGTAGTGATTCACCAAACGTCATCGTCGTTTGTGCAAATGACACCACCGGTGCTTGGTTCCCGTCCCATACTGATGATAGAATCTGCCAAATGATTAAGAAGATTGACAATTTAATTGAAACATTGAAGGCTGGCCCTTTTACCCGATTACGAGCACGTGCCTTCAGATCATAATTAGTTAGCATAACCCTTTTCCTTATAAATAATCGTTTTAATACCTAATAGTGTACCATATTCCGGCACACCGCTTCTCGGCGCAACAAAAAAGGCAGCAAGCACACGCTCACCGCCTTCAGTAGCTGGGATAGCTGGATTCGAACCAGCGATACACGGTACCAAAAACCGATGCCTTACCACTTGGCCATATCCCAATGATTTTTCAACAGAAAATATAATACAACTGCTTACAAAAAGTGTCAAGCACCAGAGCATAAAGAAATGTTTTCGCAAAGCGAGAAAATCGACTACCCGGAAATAAGACGAAATAATCTCTGTGCGCTGCAAGCGTGCGGAATTATTTTGACTTATTGCAGTGGTGGCCGAAATTTCGTCAGGCGTTTACCTTAGAGCATAAAGAAACGGTTTTCTTGCGCAGCAAGAAAATTGGTTGCCCGGAGATAAGACGGGAAAATCTCTGTGCGCCAAAGGCGTGCGGAATTTTTTAGGCTTATCGTAGCGGCGACCAAAGTTTCGCCAGGCGTTTACCCAAGAGCACAGCCAAAATCGGCACAAAAAAAGCCGGCAAGCGTATTCGCTCACCGACTTCCATCAGCTGGGATAGCTGGATTCGAACCAGCGATACACGGTACCAAAAACCGATGCCTTACCACTTGGCCATATCCCAATGATGCGATGGGGGCTATAGGATTCGAACCTATGAACCCGAAGGAATGGATTTACAGTCCACCGCGTTTGACCAGACTTCGCTAAACCCCCGCAACAACTTTTATATAATACCAAGTATTTCGAACCTTGGCAACCCCTTTTTCAAAATTAATTTATCTAACATTAAAAAACTCATTCAACACATACAACAAGATTCATCTCCATCATCCGAAACCAGTAGGTATTACGAAACGGAGGATGAGACTATGAATCTTATCAGTTTAATGTCAGAAATTATCAGTGTTGTTCGCGATTTTCGCCACACATACAATATAACCACACCAGGTACTTTGGGGCGTCTTATCTCCTACATCGTTTTCATCGCACGATTCACGTTAGTTTTAGTCTCCTCACTTCAACCCAACTTAATCGGAGCACTAATCCCAATGTCCCAAATTTTGGGCTTGATGTCTCACAACATCAAGTAGAATAACAAAAAGGCTGTCACGTGTGTCGTGACAGCCTTCATATTGTTTAATTCTTACGTTCGCGCATGAACACTGCTGCACCAACTGCACCGATGAAGACCGTAATCGCAGCCGTTACACCGACAGCTGCCATCCCCTTATCGTATGCGTTCAACACAACTTGTTGGAACGCGTGCGCAAATGGCGCGTTAGCTAGGCGATCGCTAAACGCCACCGCGTGGCCAGAGAATGGACCAGCTTCAACCAATGCCTTGTGCAAACCAGTTGCAGCCGCTTCAGGCATCTTTACTAAATCCAAGTGTGCGTTCAAGTACTTTTCGTAGTGGTTCGTTTGCGTCAAACCAAGCATAACGACACCAAATGAGACACCGAATTGACGGAAGACATTCAACAAACCAGCTGCCATTCCCATTTCTTGTGGCGCAACACCTTCAAGACCAGCCGTATTCAACATTGGGTTAACAATAGCGTTCGTAATACCCATCAAAATCATGGCCGGTACCAAGTCGATGAATTCGAGCTTCGTTGTCATGGCATTTGCCAACAACAAGAACCCAATTCCACCAAGCAATAGCGCACCTGACATCATCCACTTCTTTGAGTACTTGTTACCCAAGATACCCGTCACTGGTCCCAAAACAAGTGACCAAATTGAAATGACCAATTGACGCAAACCGGTTTGGAAGGCCGTGTAGCCCATGTAGTTTTGCATCAAGCCCGTTAAGTAAGCATTGATGGCATAAACACCTGCACCCAACGTGAAGGCCACGATAACGGCACCCACGAAGTTGATGCTCTTGAACATCTTCAAATTCATCATCGGCGTCTTAACCTTCAACTCAACCAAGACGAAGATAACTGCCAAGACGAATCCAGCAATCAACCAGCCGGCGATGCGCATGTCAGTCCAAGCCCAGTGGACATTCGTTTCCTTTTAAATCAATCCATAAACTGCTGAGAACAAAGCCGCTGCAGACAACAACATTCCCAAGAAGTCGATTGATTGCCCCTTACCATAACTTGGTGTCTCCTTAACATTGATCCAAGTCATAATAACCGCCACAATTCCCACTGGGACGTTGATATAGAAGATTGAAGGCCAACCAAAGGCTTCGACTAGCCAACCACCAACAAGTGGTCCAGATGCCGTTGAAAGCCCGATAACAGACCCTAGAATTCCCAACGCCGTACCACGTTCGCGACCTTCAAAATTTGACGCAACTAGCGCCATGGCCAATGACATCAAACCAGATCCTCCGATGGCTTGGACACCACGACCGATGTCCAATACCAACAATGATGAGGCCATTCCGTTAATTGCTGAGGCAATCACGAAAACGAACATGCTGGCAATGAAAATCTTCTTGCGGCCAAACATGTCACCCAACTTTGAAACAATCAACAACATAACCGCAAACACAATCGTGTAAGCGTTCAAGACCCATTGTAAGTTGTTGAATGTCGTTTTGAAATCAATCGCCATCGTTGGCAACGCCACGTTAACAACCGTCACGTCCAAAAGCGCCATGAAGACACCCAAAGACATGGCTGCCAGTGCGAGCCACTTCTTGTATGACTTTTCTTCCGTCATTTTATTCACCGTTCCTATTTTTTTCGACAAGAACTGATTATAGACTCTTTCGCTTACTTTTCCAATGCAAAAAGACGCCTAACTCAAACGAGTTAGACGTCCTCTAATTAACTATTTAACACCCGCCATCAGCTTCTTGATACGTGGTACTAAGAATACCAACAAAATACCAAGAACAACTGAAGCAATTCCGAACCAAGCGAAGTAAGCCACTTCGTTCTTAGGGTTGTACAACGTTACCAATTGGGCGTTCAATGCTGAACCAGCTGATGAAGCCAAGAACCACATTGACATCATTTGTGACATAAATGCCTTAGGTGCCAACTTAGTCGTAACTGACAATCCAACTGGAGAAATCAACATTTCACCAACGATAACCAAGGCCCATGAGCCAACCAACCAAAGTGGTGAAACCTTACCGGCCGTTCCAAACAACGTACCAGGCAAAGCCATCAACAAGAATGATGCTCCAGCAAACATCAAACCAATTGCAAACTTCATTGGTGATGAAGGTTGGTTCTTTGTCCACTTAACCCACAACCAAGCGAAGAATGGTGTGTAAAGCATGATGAACAACGGGTTCAATGATTGGAACCATGAAGCTGGGAACCAAGACGTATCAACACGTTCTGCGGCGAACGTTGCCAAAACGATTGATCCTTGCTCTTCAATAGCCCAGAACAATACAGCAGCCAAGAACAATGGAATGTATGAGATAACGCGTGAACGTTCTTCCTTGTTAACCTTAGCTGACGTAATCATCAACGTGAAGTATCCGATTGGCAACAAGATTGCGACAATCGTCAACAAGTTAACGAAGTTTTGCAATTGCGTCCAGCCCATCAAGACCATCAACACGATAACCAAAGCAAAGGCAACAACACCCAAGATGATCTTCGTTACCAAAGGCTTAACTTCCTCTGGTTGCAATGGATCTGGCGCGTACAATGAATCCTTTGACAAGTGCTTACCGCCAAAGTGGAATTGAATCAAACCGAAAAACATTCCGATGGCAGCCAATGAGAATGCCAAGTGGAAGCCGGCTTGCTCTTGCGTCCAACCAACCAACAATGGGGCGATAAATGAACCCAGGTTGATACCGAAGACGAAGATTGAGAAACCAGCGTCTCGAGCTGAGTCGCCATCCTTATAAAGTGATCCAACCAATGATGAAACGTTTGGCTTCAACAAACCAGTTCCCATCACGATCAAGACCATTGAGGCGAACATCGCAGGCGCACCGAATGGCAAAGCCAACGCGATGTGTCCGAACATGATCAACACACCACCCCAGAAGACAGTGCGACGTTGACCCATCAAACGGTCAGCGATAAATCCACCAACAACACCTGACAAGTAAACCATTGAGGCGTAGATGGCCATGATTGATGCGGCAGTTGCCTTGGTAACATTAAGGTCGCCAGTGGCAATCAAGTGCCACATGTAGTAAAGCAAGATGGCCTTCATACCATAGTAACTGAAACGCTCCCACATTTCGGTCATAAACAAAGTTTGTAGACCGCGTGGTTGTCCCAGGAATTTCTTTTCTGATTCCATTGAGAAAAGCTCCTTACAAATTATATATTTGGTTTTTAGAGTACTAAAAATAACTTATTCATTAGAAAATACTTATTAAGTTTACCGGAATTTCTTCATTATCACAAGAAGTTCAAAGAATTACAATTTACTTTTTCCAACAATAAGCGTTGCGAATTTGGTACAATTACTGTCATAACGGCGTCAGAAAGGCATTATCATGGTCAAGATAGCAGTCACAAGTGATAATCACTTCGACATCAATAAGCAGGATTATCAAGAAATTCTTGCACAACAATCACACTATATTAATGAAATTAACCCTGATTTCTATTTAATTACCGGTGACTTATTCAACGATTTTAAGAAATCAATGGCATATGTGAGCGATTTACAACAAAACGTCGGGCCAACCAAGGTTTTGTTCATCGCCGGTAACCACGACATGGGCCGTGGCACGTCATTTGAAGAACTTGAATCACCCGTTAATGAACATTATCTAATAATAAGTACATTGATATTCCCGGTACGGACTGGCGCATCATTGGTCACAACGGCTGGTACGATTATTTATTTGCTGAAGGCATCGACCCTGAAGAAGTTGCCACGTTCCGTCGTGGCTTCTATTATGACCGCATCATTGAACAACCCATGTCCGATCCAGAACGCATGGACTTAGGGTTACAACAAATGAAGGTTCTATTAGACGATGCAAAAGCAGCCAATAAACAAGTCATCTTCATGACGCACTTCGCCCCAATTGGCGACGAGCTGATTTATCCAGTTGGCGATCGACGTTGGCGCATGGTCAATGGCGTCCTTGGTTCACCACGAACTGGCGAATTATTGGAATCGTATGATAATGTGAAGCACGTTTTCTACGGTCACATCCACGTAACCGTGCCACCACGTGAGCGAAATGGCGTGACATACTACAACACCAGCGTTGGTTATAACCGTCGGCGCCTGAAAGAATGGACCGCGGACAACTTCTTGGACGCATGGAAAAACAAAGTTCAACAAATAGTGTTGACATCTATATAAATGTTCTGTATAGTATATATTCGTTGAGGCGGTGATAAATCGCTAAGGCGTTTATATGATGGGGGTTTAGCGAAGTCTGGTCAAACGCGGTGGACTGTAAATCCATTCCTTCGGGTTCATAGGTTCGAATCCTATAGCCCCCATTTATTATTGGGATATGGCCAAGTGGTAAGGCATCGGTTTTTGGTACCGTGTATCGCTGGTTCGAATCCAGCTATCCCAGCTAAACGAAGTCGATGAGCGATTACGCTTGTCGGCTTTTTTGTTGTCTACAAAATCTAACGAATGATTTAAAATTCATATTAGTCCTGTTTTTCATACTCTTGTACAATGATAGGCGTTCTGTAAAAAAAGGAGGCCTCATGAAAATCAAATGGACCATCATAACCCTACTATCGCTAACGGCCACTGTGGTAGCTAGTTACTGGGGCGTCGATGCATTCAACGACAACAAAACTTATCAACGCAACATGCAATCGGCTCGCGAAGCGGTTGCGGCCCACGAGTGGTCAGATGCTGCAATCTACTACACCGCCGCTCGAAAGGTACGTGTTTCAATTGAAAACCGCACCGCGCTTGAGCAATTGCATTACCTTAGACACGCGGACAAAGAAATCAAAGAAAACAACTGGCCTTCTGCCCTTAACCTCTACAGTCGCGTTTTAGAAACTAACGACGGGGTTGAGCTACTAAACAAGGCTGCAAAGAGTGGCGAAACGTATGTCAGAGCACTAAAGTCAACTGATGAAAATTCTGATAAAGTATCAGAATTAAACAATACCATCGCTAAGAAGACTTCGGAGTTGGCGCAAGTACGATCAGCCGCCAGCAATTCTGTGAAAGCAGCGCAAGATTCCGCTAACGATGCGATTTCTGTCGCTAATAGCAATGCCGCTAAGGCTGCTTCTAGCCAATCGGAAAAGTCTGACACCAAGACTTCCAAGGTTGACGATAAAAACAAAGACGATAAGCATGAAAGCTCAAAAAAATCCGAAGGCGATTAACCTTCGGATTTTTCGTTTTAAAATGACGCTTTCATTTTTGCTGCTGTGGCAACTGAGTAAATCGCGATAAACACGCCAATCATCAGCATGACCGCCGCCCCTACATTACCAACGAAGTGTGAGGCTGACACCATCACGCCGGCAAGAATGTTTCCCAAAGGGCGCGTGGCTGCAAAGGCACCTGAGTAAGCACCCAACTTTTCTGGGTTCATCATATCGGCACGTAGCGTCTGACTTGATGGCACATTAATTATTTCACCAACCGTGAATACGACGGCTGCGAAAGCCAATGGCCAGAAATCACGCAGCAAGAATGCCATCGCGAAACCGAGTCCCTGCATAAATGTTCCAATCGCATAGCCACGAATCAGTGGCCAGCGGTTTGTCATGTGGTTAAAGGCCGACATCGTCAACACGATTACGACCGTGTTAATCACCAACATGAATGACAGCATACGTTGGCCATAGAAATGCACCCCGAACAATGTGTAATCACGGAATGATTTAGCCAAGTGGGCTGCCAAGTAAAAATCAGGTTGTGAGTAAATCACGACGGCAAAAATCGTTCCGAACATGAACAACAAGTAGCGCTTGTCAGTTAACACATGCGCGTATGACTTAACGGCGCTCCAAACGGATGAGTTCGCCTTAACGTTACCCATATCAAGCGTTTCCGCCATCCCCCAATTAATAATCGAAGCATTGATAATTCCAACAACCATCGATCCCATCAACAACTCAAACAAATAATCACGGAAGAACCAACCACCGATAGCCGCGCCAATCATCACGCCGATATTGATAATCCAATAAATCAATGCAAAGACAAATTTACGATTCTTCAGCGTCGACGAATCAATCATCATTGCCTGTTCAGCGGGGTCAGCAAACGATGCCCCGACCGACGCCGTCAAAAATCCCACGAACGTCACGTACGGATTGGTATACCACGGTGAATTCATCAGCATCGCCAACGCGTACCCACCGATAATCATCGCTGATCCAATTAACATTGTCTTCTTACGGCCAAGTACGTCGGCCAAGTGACCACCGTACAAACCGGCGATAAACCCAGCGACCGATACTGCAATCAGCAAGAAACCGGTGATAAACGCACCAAAATATTCCACATAATACACGGTCACATTCGGCCCAATTGAACTTCCCAAAAGCACAGTCAAGAAAACCGTTAATGATCGCAACTTAAGATTGCGATCCAATGCCATGAAATCTTGCATCTCGTTGACCCCCTTTACTATCTAAACTAATCTCACTAGCATAACACAAAGAAACCGCTGTTTATACCCAAAACAGCGGTTTTATTAGATTTCAATTAGAATACATTACTTTACATATTCATGCGATACCAATTGACTATCAATTAGATTGGTTGGAATCGTCATTTCAACTGGACCTACATACATCGCCGCAATGTCACCACGTTGGAAAACCAAAACCAACTGACCACGGCTATTAATGTAGAAGGTTTGCGTCTTCGAAATTGCTTCAACTGGCGTGTCATACTTATCTGACGCCGCAATTTGCTTGTTCACATAGTCGCGCAAAATTGTTTGATAATCATTTGACTTGAACAACATTGGCAACGTCAATACCAATCCACGTTGCTTATCAATGGTTGTATAGCTCAACTTGGTTGCTGTGTCAGCCATCGACATTTCTTGACGGCGTTCAAGCACTAGCAACTGGTCGTTATTCACCTTTTCTTGATACGTCTGCGTTAGTGACTTTGGCGTCTCTGCCGTCTTATTCATAAAGGCATCGTACAAAGCACGCCCTTCACTGGCGTATGACGCATTAAGTTTATCTGCCAATTCAGTACTGCCCAAGTTCGTTAGCAGTGGCACTTTAATATCCGCGTATGACGTCTTATCAACATGCTTGTATTCACGGAACAGCAACACCTTCACCGCATCACGGACAACTGGCATGCGTTCAGCTGCGCTAGCGAAGGAATATGAGGTGTTCAGCACAAGCGTGAACGCTGCAGCTACTGCCCCAACACCAATCAACGTCGTTTGCCACCAATTCAAGTGCTTACGCTTAGGCGTCGTCTTCGCAACAGCTTGATCAATCACGGCCGTTAGCTTATCCATTGGGACATCTTGCGTATCATATGCCGTTTTTACATCTTCTAGTGTCATCTTACATTCCCCCGTTCAAGGCTACTTCTAACTTTTTCAAGCTACGATAATAGGTCGTTTTCACCGTGTTTTCTGATAATTCAAGCGTCAATGCAATGTCGGCAAACGTTTGATTTTCAAAGAAATGTAGCCGAATAATCGCCTGTTCTTTATCAGATAAATCCGCAACGGCTTCATTAAGTGCTAAGCGCATTTCAGGTGCAATCGTTGTTAACGCTGGCATAAATTCAAGCGACTCATCGCCGATTTCGTTTCTTCGCGCTTGCTTGCGTTGCGCATCAATCGCCGTGTTAATCAGGATGCGGAATAGCCACGTCTTCAAATAGCGCGACTCCTGCACTTGATTCACCTGACGTAAAGCTTTTTCAGCGGTCGTTTGCACAATATCTAGCGCCTCAGCCTCGGTGTGCACGTAACTCAGCGCCACACGGTACAACGCGACTTTATTCTCTTGTAGCGTTGCAATTAATTCTTCACGCATGTCGCGTCCTCCTATCTGCTTACACTAATTAGACGCACGAACTGGGAAAATAGTTTCAAAATAAAAAACACGCCGTTAAGCGTGTTTCATTTTACTACTTAGTTGTAGGAACTTCCTTGATTGGGTTGCGCTTGCGCATCAACTCAAGGAGCTTTTCAGCTTCCATCTTGTGGAAGACAACGTTCGCTGCGTCGCGCATGAGTTGCAAGTCCAAGTGGTCGGGGTCGAATTCAACTGGCACAGGGCCTTGCAAACGGGCCGCCAACGCATCCACGAAGGCATTGTAAGCCTTCTTTGGATAATCACCAACCGTTACTTGATCGATAGCCGCACGGATTTCATCTAGTGAAAAGACTGGCTTCATCAAAGAAATAATCAAGATATCCGCAATTTGCATTGCTTGGTACTTCTTCTTGATTGGTGACATGATGACCTTTTGCTTAACATAGTTGTTAATCATCGTTGACGTCACCATTGGCATGTTAAGTGGTGCCAAAACGTTATTCACGTATTCAACGACTTGATCCATGTATAGATCAAATGCCGGCAGATCCTCCCAGTGTGGGAATTCAACATCCTTTAGGCCTTCACGCCATGTCATATATTCGTTCATGTTAGCTCATTGTCCTTCCGTGGTATACTATTAGATGAATTAATTTTACCACATCTAGAGTGAGGAACTAAATATAATGTTTGAATCTACTAAGTCACGCGTTGTTACTGAAGAACTTGCCAAGCGTATGCCTGAGGAAGCGCAAACTGCAGTCTGGGGTATCTTTGATACGATGATGACCTACAAGGCCATCGTTGCACCAGTTGTTGAGATTTGGTTTGCGGATGACTACACGGATGAAGCGGTTGGTGTGTTGTTCCGTCAACACGACGGTGATTTCCAACAAGAAATGGAAATGCCATATTCTGGTGACCACTCATGGTTGGGTAAGGGATTGATTGTTGAGATCCGAGATGAAGATAACGTTGTAATGGACGTCTCAGAACGTTTGTTGCAATACGAAGCTGCCGTTGCTGAAGAAGAAGCAAACAAGGACGCTGAGTAACAAAAAATGACCTGATGCTAAACGGCATCAGGTCATTTTTGTTTAATCAAATAAATTTGCGATAACGCGCTTAGCGTCGCGGTACCACTGCACAAGTTGTGAAGCTTGTGCAACATCCTCATTCATGATCAAGTTAACCTGTGGAAAACCGTCGACAAAGTCATTGGCCGCGCGAACTTCCGTCTTTGAACCACCATCAACGAACAAATTTTCGTTGTGGTCGACAATGTGGCCCTTTGAAATTGGGGCAATCATGTCGTGATTTGAACGAATCGTCATATTCACCTTGGCGTCGTCCCAAGACTTCGGCGCAAAGAGCGACACCGTCTTATTCGTTACCAATGGATAACGACGGTGTCCATCTTTGGCTTCCTCAACAGGCACACGTTGCATTTGCGTCCCCTTCTTAAGGGTCACCACTTGTGTTGCAGCCTTCACTTGGTCCAACATCGCAGCTGTTTGCGTAAATGTGTGGTCGCTACCAAGCACAACCGTAATCACTTCGCGGTTATCCAGCTTCGTTAAACCAATAAAGGTGCTGTGTACTGACAACGCATAACCCGTCTTCAAACCTTTGAACTCATAACCATGACCATCCGTCAGCAACGCATTGGAATTTTTGATAGTCTCGGTCCCAGCTGCGCCACTAGGCACAACTGCTGACGTCATACTCGTAATTTCCGTGATACTTGGATAATCTTCAACTAAATGACGACCGACAATTGCCAACTCACGCGCTGACAGTTCATTTTCAACGTCGTCACCCAGGTTTTTGTTCTTCAATGACCCCATATCACCGTTGGTCAAACCAGCACCACTAACAATCGTTGTGTCAGTGATTCTCCAATCCGTCAACAGGTCTTGAATTTCCTGATTGATTCCAGTTGGTGTACCTGAAACGGCATAGCCAAGCGCCAACGCTGCTGCATTGGCTGACTTAATCAAGGCCATTTCCATCAACTCGCGCACTGTATACGTGCGTTCTGTACTCAACGGCACATTGGCCAACCCTGGTTCTGTACTAATCGCCACAATCGACGCTGGGACGGAAATTGGTGTATCCATCGTCAACTTACCTGCTTCAATCGAACGTTCGACCAAGTAAGCCGTCAATAACTTAGAAATGGATGCAATCGGAATGCGCTTATCGCCGTTTTTATCCGCGAGAACCTGGCCGGTTTGCACATCCACCACAGCCGCCGCTTGCGCATCAACTGTTGGCGTTACGATCGCGGCATAGCTTGGTGTTGCCACACCAAATGCCAACACCACCGTCATTAACAAACCCGTTAACCATTTTCTCATCATCACATTACGCTCCTTCGCCTTCAAGTCCCTCTGGTTGTAATGGTAGTCGAATAATAAAACTTGTCAAATCGTCATTCGATTCAACCCGCACCGTACCACCGTGTGCTTCAATTACGCCGTTCACGATTGCCAATCCAAGACCAGTGCCACCAGTCTTGGTGTTACGTGAACTTTCAACGCGGTAAAAGCGATCAAACAAACGCTTAATTGATTCTTCTGGAATCTTTTCACCATTGTTTGTCACGCGAATTTCAGCAACATTCTCAGCTGGGAATGTTTTAGCTGACAAGCGAACAAACGTCGCCCCATCCCCATACTTCAAGGCGTTGCTAATCAAATTCATAAAGACACGCGCCAAACGATCCGGATCCCCAACCATTTCAATACTGTTTGGGTTCGTTACCGCTGATACAACCACGTCTTTATTCTTAGCTTCCAACTCATAGTTAACCGCCAATTGTTGCAACATGGCGGCCAAATCAAGCGGCGCCCAACGTAACTTGAAATCAACTTGGCGGACTTGCGTGTAATCAAACAAATCTTCAACCAATGACTTCATTTGCCCAGCTTTATCAAATGCCGTCTTAGCATATTTCGTCATATCAGCACGTGACAAATTATCTTGTTCGTCATTCACAATCAACCCCAAATAACCCAAGATTGACGTCAACGGCGTACGTAAATCGTGCGACACATTCGTAATCATTTCATCCTTAGAACGCTCAATTTCACGTTCCTCAGCCATTGCTTTTTGTGCGGCATCAAACACGCCATTCACATTCGTTGCAAGCGGACGCAAGCGACGACTCATGCGCGTCTCTGGCAATCCAGTTGCGTTAGCATCACGCACACGTGGTGCCAACTCACTCACGCTATCAATTAGGTGCGTCAAAACAATCTGTTCATAAAAGAAATGAACCACCACACCCCACAGCGCAATCACCACAATGGCGACTACGACTGCCAACATCGTATCTTGACGCCAGATGTCTTGAATTTCAAGCAACCAATTTTCTGTGTGCCAGTTTGAACGCATTGCTAATAGGATACCAATGCCAGTAAACACAAAAAGCAGGGCCGAAACGACTGCCTTGACCACTAACAACAGCCAATCCAGTACACTAAGTTTCATCCCTACTTCCTCTTTCTATAGAACGCGGTGCTTATAGCACTTCAATCTTGTAACCAACACCCCAAACGGTTTGCACAACTTGGTTACCACCAGTTGCCGCTTCCAACTTATCGCGCAAGTGTGAAACGTGCACCATAACTGTCTTAGCAGACACAACTGATTCTTGTTGCCAAACACGTTCGAAGATATCGTCAGCGCTAAACACACGGTTTGGGTGTGAAGCCAACAAATACAAGATTCCAAACTCCAACGCCGTCAAATTAACTTCAACACCGTCGGCCGTCTTAACTTCGTGGCTGTCCTTGTTAATCGTCAAAGGACCGATATCGAGCACTTCAGGCGTTGCTTGGGCCATACCGTTTTGGGCACGACGTAGCAAAGCACGTACACGCGCCATCACTTCCAATGGGTTAAATGGCTTCGTTACGTAGTCGTCAGCACCCGTAATCAACCCTTGAATCTTGTCCATTGCACCAGACTTGGCTGACAACAACAAAATTGGCACAGGATTGTCCTTACGAACTTCCTTCAACACTTCCGTACCATTCATTTCAGGCATCATGATGTCCAAAATAACCAAACCGATGTCTGGGTTCGTACGGATCTTCGTCATTGCTTCCTTACCATCGCTGGCAATAACTGGCTCGTAACCTTCGTTCTTCACGTAGATTTCAAGCAATTCAGCAATTTCGTGATCATCATCAACAATCAAAATTTTCATCGATTCATCCTCACTAATTCTAGTTGCTTACTTGGCTTGTGGACGGCGCGTGCTACCACCAAGGAATCCACCTTGGATACCAGTCTTAACACGCCAGAAGCGGAAGCCGATAAAGGCAAGTACGGCGAATACTAGGTACAACCAACCTGGCAACAATGGGTTGATAACAGCTGGCAAGTAGCTGAAGCCCAAGTATGCCAAGAACCACAAGACGAAGGCACCGACTGAAATCAAAATCTTCAATAGCACTGGCGTCTTTGAGCCGTCCTTCTTTGGTGCCAACGTCATCGTGACAACAGCGAAGAAGAATCCACCCAACAATGATGTCAAAATCAATGACGTAATTCCGGCTGCACCGGCGCTACCAGTTTGTGACGCCTTGCTAAATAGCAACGTCAATCCAAACATAAAGCTGAACATCATGAAGAAGGCAATTGCGTTATCAACCAACAATGGCCAGAAGCCGTATGTCGCGTAGCCAGGTGCTGGCGTTGCTTCGGTTGCGTTTGCCTTGCGTCCCAACGCTTCAGCAGGTGTGTTAAACAATTGACGTGCTGTTGTACCAGTCTTTTGACCGTCCAACAACTTTGCGCCAACTTCGGCAATCAAGGCCGCCTTGCTTTCGTCACCTTCAACAAGTTGTACCATTTGCCAAATAAAATCTTGATTACGCTTCGTCAAACCAGACGTGGCCAAGTCGGCACGTGATGGTAGCGTTGGCGTTACCGTTTGCTCTTGTGATTCTGTCATGAGTTCCCCCGATTAAACGTTGAACAAGAATTCGATGATATCACCGTCTTGGACAACATACTCCTTACCTTCTGAACGACGACGTCCAGCTTCCTTAACTGCCTTCATTGAACCGTATTCGTCCAAATCAGCAAAGGCGACCGTTTCAGCACGGATAAATCCACGCTCAAAGTCTGAGTGGATAACACCGGCAACTTGTGGTGCCTTCATACCTGCACGGAACGTCCAAGCACGCGTTTCCTTACCACCAGCGGTAAAGAACGTGCGCAAGTCCAACAAGTGGTAGGCTGAACGAATCAAACGGTTCAAACCTGGTTCCGTAATACCTTGCAATTCCATCAATTCAGCCTTGTCTTCGTCATCCATACCGGCCAATTCTTCTTCGGCACGAGCTGAAATTCCGATAACGTCAGCATTTTCGGCTGCAGCGTATTCCTTGATTTGTTGGAAGTACTTTGATGCTTCTGGATCAGCCATGTCGTCTTCAGCAACGTTAGCCACGTACAAAACTGGCTTTGACGTCAACAAGAAGAAGCCACGAACGATCTTTTGCTCATCTTCGTTCCAATCAATTGAACGAGCAGGCTTTCCTTCTTCCAAAACTGGCTTCAACTTAGCAAGCACTTCAAATTCTGCAGCTGCATCCTTATCCTTAGCTTGCTTGGCCTTCTTTTCCGTAGTTGCGTAACGCTTTTCAACGGCTTCCAAGTCGGCCAAAACCAACTCCAAGTTGATTGTGTTGATGTCATCGATTGGGTCAACCTTACCGTTAACGTGTGTGATGTCATCATCGTCAAAGGCACGAACCACGTGCACGATGGCGTTTACTTGACGGATGTTTTCAAGGAACTTGTTTCCCAATCCTTCACCCTTTGAGGCACCCTTAACGATACCGGCAATGTCAGTAAATTCGAAGGTCGTTGGCACGATCTTGTCAGCTGGCACCAATTCTTGAATACGGGCCAAACGATCATCTGGCACTTCAACCATTCCCACGTTTGGTTCAATCGTGGCAAATGGGTAGTTAGCCATTTCGGCACCCGCCTTAGTAATTGCGTTAAACAAAGTTGACTTACCAACGTTTGGCAAACCAACGATTCCTGCTGTAAGAGCCATTTTTAAATACCTATCTCTCTATTAATCTTGTTCTGACGCTGAACGCAAAATGCGCTTCAAACGCTTATCGAAATCATGACGCGTCATCATTACTTGGTGACCACAACCTTGGCACGTCAACTTAATGTCCGCACCAATACGGTTGATTTCCCATTCATTCGCACCACACGCGTGTGGCTTCTTCATCTCAACTACATCATGCAAGTTGTACATAACCAACCTCCAGATTATTCCTCGTCAAATGAAATGCCCAATACATCAAAGATGCGGTTCAAATCATCATCAGACAAGTATGCAATTTCAATTTTACCAGCACCCTTACGATTACGGGTCACGTTGACCTTCGTGCCAAACTTATCCTCCAAAGCAGCTGTCGTCGCCTTCAAATAAGCGGATGGTTCATCGTTACCCTTACCAGTGGTGTCAGCTTGTTCGTTCAACTTGTTAACCAATTGTTCAAGTTGACGAACCGTCATGCTTTCAGCAATTGCCCGCTTGGCAACTGGCACAATGCGACGCTTGTTGCGCAAACCGAGCAACGTACGCGCTTGTCCCATTGAAAGTTGACCCGCTTGCAACATGTCCTTTACTTCGTCAGGCAAGTTAAGCAGACGAAGGAAGTTAGCCACAGCAGAACGGGCCTTACCTAGACGCTTAGCCACTTGTTCTTGCGTCAACTTCAACGCATCCATCATGTCGCGGTAAGCTTGCGCCTCTTCAAGCGGCGTCAAGTCTTCACGTTGCAAGTTTTCCAAGATAGCGGCTTGCATCATTTGCTCGTCGTCTAACTTACGAACAATTGCCGGCACGTCCTTCTTACCAGCTAATTGTGAGGCACGCCAACGACGCTCACCGGCCAACAACTCGTATTGGGTGTTGTCCTTAGGGTTGTGACGCACAATCACTGGTTGCAACACGCCGTTTTCCTTGATTGATGCTGCCAAATCTTGCAAAGCATCTTGATCAAAGACATGACGTGGTTGGAATGGGTTCGCCACAATCTTGTCGATGGCAATGTCACGAACCGTATCGTTTGTTGCAATTTCTGTATCAAGACCTTGCTCAGCAAACAAAGCGCCTAGACCGCCGCCGTTGCCACCAAGGCCACCCAAACCTGACTTCTTAGTGTTCGCCATGAGCTGCCAAGACCTCCTTTGCCAAGTCCATATAAACTTCGGCTCCCTTTGACTTTGAATCATAGTCAATGATTGCCAAGCCACGTGATGGCGCTTCTGACAAACGCACGTTACGTGGAATGACCGTGTCGTAAACATCGCTGCCGAAGTACTCACGCACGTTTTGAATAACATCTGATGACAAGTTGGTACGTGGATCAACCATCGTCATCAACACACCCTCAACTTCCAAGTCAGGGTTAAAGTGTTGCTTAACCAACTTCATGTTGTTCATCAACTGCCCCAAGCCTTCAAGGGCGTAGTATTCAGCTTGTACCGGAATCAAAATTGAGTCCGCTGCTGAGAACGTGTTAATCGTGACCAATCCAAGTGAAGGTGGATTGTCGATTAGGATGTAGTCGTACTTTTCGCGAACACCTTCCAAGGCATTCTTCAAGCGCAACTCACGCGCCATTGCTGGAGCTAATTCAAGTTCAGCACCAGCCAAGCGAATCGTAGCTGGCACAATGTCCATCCCTTCGTGTGACGTTGGTAGAATCACGTCGGCCAATGGCACATCGTGAACCAATACGTCATACACGTCACGTTCGATGCTTGACTTTTGCACGCCTGAACCTGATGTGGCGTTTCCTTGTGCATCAGTGTCGATCAACAACACTTTCTTACCTAGGGATGCTAGGGATGCGCCCAAGTTAACCGTCGTGGTCGTTTTACCGACACCACCCTTTTGGTTAGCTAATGCAATAATGTGTCCCATTGTTTTCCCCTTTCTACAACGGCTTGCGCACTGGATCACCAGGCTTGCGCGGATACTTTTTTGGTGTGGTCTTTACTTTCTTGATGACGATAACTGAACGTGGGTCACCGTTTGGTAGGCTCACGTCGATTTGCTCGCCGATTTCAGCCCCCAAAGTCGTGATGGCCTTCTTAGCCTCTGCCAACTCTTCATCGGCAGCGCTACCCTTCATGGCCAACAACACACCGCCAACCTTAACGAATGGCAACGTCAACTCCCCCAAGACATTCAAACGAGCCAAGGCACGAGCTGTGGCAACATCATATTGCTCACGAGCTGGTGCCGTCTTGTTCCCAAACTCTTCAGCACGGGCGTGTTCAACAGTCACACCTTCCAAGCCCAATTCCTTAACCAAATCACGCAAGAAGTTGATGCGCTTGTTCAACGCATCAATAATCGTGATTTGCAATTGTGGAAATGCGATCTTCAATGGCAATGATGGGAACCCTGCCCCCGCGCCAACGTCAATCATGTGCAACTCTTCTGTCTGTAATTCTGGATATGCCCAGGCCAACGTCAAAGAGTCGTAGAAGTGCTTCAAGTACACCTCATCGCGTTCAGTAATTGCCGTTAGGTTCATGTGTTCATTCACCGCAACTAAACGCTCGTAGTATTGCTGATATTGCGCTAGTTGTTGTGCATTCAATTCAACATTATGCTCGCGTAATGCCGCCGCAAATTCTTCAGGATTCATCACCATTCTCCAAACTGATTCCAATAATAAAAGAATACCGCAAAATGCCCGTCTAATCAATAGTTACACGGCGTTCAAGAAAACAAAACAAGGTGTTATGTTTCACGTGGAACACAACACCTTGTTTCATTACTTAATTCGCGCGATTTCTGACATGAACCATTCGTTAAATGCTGCTACATCAATATCTGTAGCCACTGAAACATTTGCTTGGCCGTCGTGTGACGTACGCAAAATGTCAGCAATTGTCCCACCCATTGCGGGACCTTCAGTTACAACATCAACCCAATAGTCAGTCAATTCAAAGTACTCTGGGTGCGCCAAATAGAACAATGTGTTCACATCATGCATCGGCTTCCCTTCAGTTTCATCATCTGCATAATTACCCAACAAGGCTTGCAGCATCGCACCAGATTCGTTGAGCGTACTTAGCTTTTGGATATTTTCGTGTGAAAGCAATGCCTTCATCGTCACATCAAGACCAATCATTACGAGTGGCAAACCAGCCTCAAAGACGATTTTAGCAGCATGCGGGTCTGTATAAATATTAAATTCTGCCACACTAGACATGTTACCGCCTGACAACGAACCACCCATGACAACCAAACGGTCAATCTTGGTCTTCGTTTCAGGATACATACGGAACATAAGCGCCAAATTAGTGAACGCCCCCGTTGCAACAACGGTTAGTTTTTCTTCACTAGTCATCAATACGTTGCGCATCGCTTCAACCGCGTGTTGCGTCAACGGCTTAGTTGTTACCGGCGCAAAATCCCAGCCAGGCATTCCTGACGCACCGTGCACGTGAGACGCGTCCTGATAGTGCTTCAACAACGGCATTTGCGCCCCCGTTGCAACTGGCACCTTATCTTGCACACCGAAAAACTCGACCAACTTCAAAGCGTTAAGCCTCGTCTTATCAGCGCTGACGTTACCAGCAACGGTCGTCAAAAGTTTTACATCGAATTGGTCATCGGTCAAAGCAATTGAAATCGCTGCTGCATCATCAATTCCTGGATCCATATCCAGCAAGATTTTGTGTGTCATGTCTATATTCCCCGTGTTCCATTTGTGAGTCTGTGTATTAGATAATACCATACATCACGACTGCATAATATTGCATATTAATTCAATCGTTTCCAAATTTTCTCTTGAATTTTTGGTTGTGGATCACGTGTTAATGCGTCAAATTCACGCCATGTCCCACGATGTGGTGTCGTCGCTTCAACTTCAGCCGTCAGTACGGTTACCGTCCATTTTTGATGCGTGTATACGTGCGTTACTGGTCGGCCACCCATTTTGACCAACTTAGCCGTGATGCCATAGTCAGCCAACAAACGCTTCTCAGTAGCCGCAATCATTTCATCTTCCGACCACTCAGCATCTGGATCCGTGACGAAATCCGTCAATGCGTACAGTGGCATCGTCCAAAAATTAGCCAGCAACCCGGTTGTTGGACGTTGCTCCCATAGATATCCAGCTGGCGAATGTGCTGCGACCGCAAAGTAGGTGATTGGCTTAGGCTTAGGTGCCTTGGATTTCACAGGGTAGAAATCTTCGGTGCCATCTGCATACGCAGCATTAAATTGCTTAACTGGTGAGTGTTCAGAATCATAATTCTTGGCACTCATATAAGATGAACCCAAATCCATAATCGCTTGATTAAAATCGCCTGGGCGATCTGGGTCAATCAATTGCAGACCTAAGTCAAAAAACACCTTGCGTGTCTTCGGCTGTGCAATATCGGCGTCAATCTTGAAAAGACGGGCGAACACACGGAAGGCATTTCCATCGATAGCTGGAACTGGTTCCTTGAAGGAAATGCTAGCGATGGCGGCCGCCGTATACGGCCCGATACCCGTTAGATTTTCAAGTTCGGCCATTGTATCCGGCCAAACACCACTGTAATCATCACGCACTTGAATGGCCGCTTTTTGCATATTCCGAACACGTGAATAATAACCAAGACCTTCCCAAGCTTTTAGCAAATCTTGTTCGGGTGCTGCTGCCAAATCATTCAGCGTTGGAAACATGGTCATGAACCGATTGAAATACGGAATGACCGTTTGCACCTGCGTTTGTTGCAACATAATTTCTGACACCCAGACGCGATATGGGTCTTGGTTTTCACGCCATGGCAAGTCAGCTCGACCCGCTTCGTCATACCAATCAAGCAGTGTCGCACGGAACGCACGAATCTTTTCTTCGTCCCACATGTCAATCATGACTCGTCCTCAATTTCTTTTTTCATAATGAGTCCAGTTTAGCAGATTTTACTAACAATTTAGCACCCGCGTTTTTTGCATTTGCTTAAATCAATGTTTATAAGCGATAATAGAAGTATTAAATCTATGAAATGGAAGTTGGCCACATGACTGATACAAACGAACTCAAGAAAATTGCCGGTTATCGCGCAGCTGAATTTGTCGAAGACGGCATGGTTGTCGGTATCGGTTCTGGTTCTACCATCGCGTACGTTATCGAAGCTCTCGGTAAGCGCGTGGCGGAAGAAGGACTTAACATTGTTGGTGTCCCAACGTCAGACAAGACGCGTCGTACGGCGGCTAAGCTTGGCATTCCAATGTACAACGTTGATGACGTTGACCACATTGACCTAACGATTGACGGAGCCGACGAAATCGACCCTGAATTTGCTGCTATTAAGGGTGGCGGGGCCGCTTTGCTTTGGGAAAAGATCGTTGCCATTAACTCATCACGCAATGTCTGGGTTGTTGATGAAGGTAAGCTTGCGCCAAAGCTAACGCACTACTTGCCAGTTGAAGTTATCCCTTACGGATCTGACCAACTTTTCAAGCGTTTGGAAGCCAAGGGCTACAAGCCTTCATGGCGTCTTGACCAAAACGGCAACCCCGTTCGTACCGACTCAGCAAACTTCTTGATTGATTTGCACCCAACCGACATCACGGATCCATTTACGCTTGGCCGTGAATTGACTAGCATGGTCGGCGTTGTGGAACACGGACTATTTTTGAACATCGTTGATAAGGTTGTTGTCGGTCGCGACAACGGCGTTGAAATTTTCGACGCTCACCCACAACCTTTGATTTAAAGAAAATGCAAAAGTCTCGCCGGCGCGAGGCTTTTTTATTTGTTTTGCATATCAACTATGACACAATGACCTTGGGAGGTATTTGTTATGGTAACTATGTGGCAAGCATTTATTAATTTTTGGAAAGGCTACGTGAAATTCACGGGCCGTTCAACTCGTGCCGAATTCTGGTGGATGCGACTTTGGTCATCTATCATCTTCATCATTTGGTTAATTTTATTCATCATCGCCTTGGCAAGCGATGCCAGCCTAATCAGCAAGGTTGACAAGTATAGTCAGCCTAACGTGCAGGGTATTGAAAATTGGAAGCTACTGACTGAACTTCTATCAGCACCGTTCACAATTATCGTTGTGATGCTCGGTATCCTATTGGCTTTAGCAATGTTCTTACCAAATATCGCGCTAACAATTCGTCGTTACCGCGATGCCGGCACAGTAACCTGGGCCGCCTGGGTTGTTTGGGTACTTTCGTTGTTCTCACGCAGTGATCGCATTTACAGCAACGGTTCAATGCAAATTACGTTTATGATTGGTGGTATTTTTGTGCTAATCGGATGCATTCTTTCCGTTTTGCCAAGCGATACCCTAACTGGCACTGGCTTTATCGGCCGCAAGCCCGAAGAAAAGTTTGTCTTTAAAGAAGAGATTAACGATTCATCAGATGATGAATTGTAATCAAAAAGGTGTAGCAACCACGTGGGTTGCTACACCTTTTTTAAATTACTTCAACTTTTCTAGCACTGACGTTGGCACGTCTGACTTTTGTACCCCTTCAGGACCCTTTACAACACGCTTTTGGCTGATTTCAGCCTTCACATATGCGTTTGGTGTCAATGGATCAGCGTCTTCAATGTTGTAATCCAAGACACGACGTTCCCCGTCAGTCGTGATGAATGTCAACTTGTATGAGTATGACTTTGAGCCGGCAATCTTCTTACCAGAATCATCAACCGTATCCTTCAACTCTGGCACTTGAGCAGGCACCTTTGCGTAAGCTGGCGTTGCCTTGTACGTAACGTTGTAGTATTCATATCCCTTGTATAGGCCGAATACGACCAACACTGCTGCAATCAAACCAATAATCTTCTTCATGATTTCCACCTCTTAAAATATCTCAATCATTATCCGTATAGTACATAACCTCTTATACTATTTAAAGTATAATATCAGTAACTGAATAACACAAGTGGAAAGTACATTTGTTTTTTTAGTTGGTGGTTTGTGTCGCCACTGTCGTGACGAAGCATGGTGGGCATGGACGCGGGGCTCTCCGCCCCCATACCCACCATGCCAGTAGCCGAGATATTAATAACATATTTTAGTTTTTCATCCACGGATAACAAGGAAAAAGAGAGCTATCACCCTATTTATTAAACCGTGGATGTAAATCCATAACAGACTAGGATATCTTGTCTGCTGCAAATGCCTGGGGTAACTCTCGGAGCGATTTGAGGTGGGACAGAGAAGCCCTGCCCGACCGCCGCGTGTCTATCGGCCAAAGCCCCAAGTTTCCAGTTTGGCCGATGCGACCGATAAGGGAGCAACACGCGGTGCTCGCGGCAGGGCGTGTCTCAGCTCAAATTCTTTGTCGGAGAGAGTTACCCCAGGCATTTGCTCGTGCGCTAGCACGACACAAACACCAAAAAACGGTATCACATCACTGCGATACCGTTTTCCGTCATTCGCCCTTGTTCAGTTGTCGTAACTGATTAGGAGTCTGACCATATGATTCTTTAAACATTTTCATCGCTAACTTAGTGTTGCTAGCGCCGTGGCGGATAAAGATTGTTTTAATGACCTGGTTCGTCGCAAGCACATCTTGATAAATGGCATCTAAACGAACCTGATAAACATAGTTCACAAACGTCACCCCAACCCGTCGTTTAAAAATACGACTGAGGTAATCAGGATTGTAATGGAACTTTTCTGCGACCTCACTCAACGAGATTTTCGTTCGATACTGCTCGTGAATATACATAATCACGTCCTTCAAACGATCATCTTCCGTTAAGTCATCCGGCGTTAACGTCACAGCATAATTGGTAATCAAGTCATATAAGACTTGCATCAAGATGCTGCTAAATCGCAACCGATAGCCAGCTTCTTTTCGCAAATAGATTTGGGTCATTTGCTGAAGCATGCTGACAATCTTGTCATACGTTTCATCATGCAAACTATGGTTCGTCCACAAATCAAATCGTAGCAATTCACTATTCGACCAATACTGGTTGAGATAATACACAGGAATTTGCAACACGAGGGCTTGATTTGCCAAATTGGTGGTCGAGTGGAGAATCCCCGATCCAATCACAATGAACTCATTTTCATGTAACGTGACATCATGTTGCTCATATCGAAACGTCACTTCGCCGGTTAGGACGAGCACAATTTCAATATGCGTATGCCAATGCAGTGGCTTAAATCCAAGTGGTTCATCGGATAAAAAGACGCGAACCCCAACATCTGAATTATCTGCAACTATTTCGTGCTGTTGCGCTGCCTTTTCCATCACTGAACCCCTTAAAGTTTACGCACCGACCCCCATCGGCTCTGCAAAATCTATAAGTTCAGTTTATCACATTCTCAATTAGCTCGGGGCGCTGACTTTCTGTCAGGTTTAGCCGATCTTCTTCCACAATGGCAAGCTCATGAAGTCGTAGTTTTCAGTCATCCAGCGACCGTTTTCAGTCACTTCAACGACGCGACCATCCAAGATGTGCTCCCACTTACCAGCTGGCAAGTAGTAATCAACATCCCCTTCTTCAGTCATAACAGGTGCCACCAAAACGTCGCCACCAAGCATGTATTGACGATCCAACGTTGCCGTATTTTGATCTTCAGGGAACTCCAAGTACATTGGACGCATCAATGGGATACCAGCTTCAACTGATTCCTTGGCTTGTCCGTAGATGTATGGCATCATCTCCAACTTCAATTGCGTGAACTTACGCGTTACGTCAACAGCTTCTTCGTCAAACAACCAAGGCACACGGTACTCGATGTTACCGTGGTAACGTGAGTGACTTGAAAGCAAACCGAATTGCGTCCAACGCTTGTAGATTGATGGGCTCGCATTCTCTTCGAAACCACCAATATCGTGACTCCAGAATGTGTAACCTGATGACATCAAGCTCAAACCACCACGAAGACTGTCAGCCATTGAGTGGAATTGGCTCAAGTTGTCACCACCCCAGTGAACTGGGTATTGTTGACCACCGACCGTACCAGAGCGAGCAAAGACAACCGCTTCGTCTTCACCCTTTTCTTGTTGCAACAACTCAAACACAGCGTCGTTGTAACGGTGCGTGTAGTAGTTGTGCTCACCTTCAGGGTTGCCACCGTTAAAGAATACGGCGTCGTGCATTGGGATTCGCTCACCGAAGTCCGTCTTGAAGCAGTCAACACCCATGTCCAACAAGTTCTTCAACAAACCTTGGTACCAAGCACGGGCTTCTGGGTTAGTGAAGTCAACCACGGCGAGACCTGGTTGCCACAAGTCCCATTGCCAAACACTGCCGTCAGTGTGCTTGATGAAGTAACCCTTTTCCTTACCAATCTTAAAGAGTGGTGACTTTTGTGAGATGTATGGGTTAATCCAAACGCAGACCTTCAAGCCCTTGTCGTGCAAGCGCTTCAACAAACCAACTGGATCTGGGAATTGTTCCTTATCCCATTCCAAGCTTGTCCACTCGAAGCCCTTCATCCAGAAGCAATCGAAGTGGAATACTGAAACTGGAATATCACGTTCGAACATACCGTCGATGAAACTCATAACCGTTTCTTCTGAGTAGTCCGTCGTAAATGACGTTGATAGCCACAATCCAAACGTCCATTCTGGTGGCAAAACAGAACCACCCGTCAACTTGTTGTACTTTGAAATCACTGACTTTGGTGAGTCACCTGCAATCACGTAGTACTCCAATGACTCACCACGCGTTGAGAAGCTGACACGATCAACCACTTCGCTGCCGACTTCAAAACTTGTTGGTTGGCTTTCGTTAACGAATACACCGTAGTAAACGCCAGCCTTACCCGTCATGTAGAACGGAATTGACTTGTAGCTTTGTTCTGAACCAGTACCACCATCCATGTTGATAGTGTCGATGCTTTGACCATTCTTCACGAAGGCCCCGAAACGCTCACCGAATCCGTAAACATTCGTACCTGGCAACAGGCTCAATTGCTCACGCATAAAGTGGTCCGTTGCTGTAACAGATCCTTGTGGTCCCAAGTTTTGCGCACCAGTAACCGTGTTGGCGTGCATCACTTGACCCAATTGCTTGCCTGACAAATCATCAATTGACGCTTGGGCCTTGTATTCAGAACCCGTAATGCGCTTACCCTTGTAGTTGAAATCGATGTTGAACTTGTCGTGCATTGAGACAGCCAATTGCAAATCACCACTCGTCAACGTTGCAACAGAATCTGCGATTTCAATCGTTGGCGTTACGTTGTTGTTTTGCAACTCGTATAGCGGATTCTTGTCATCACGATCGAAGTGCTTCAACTCGACACCGATAACATCTTCAGCTGGTGAGAACACCGTCATCGTCGTTGCACCGACATCCAACATGTCACTGCGAGAGTTGATACGGTGGTAGGCTGAGTAAACGCGCAAGGCATCACTTGCGTAGTTGTCATCATCCTTATCTACGACCATTGCGTCAAAGGCTTCCAATGGTGAGTTAACAATGTACTCATCACGGTTTAGCCAGTATCCATTAGTAAACTTCATGTTTTTATTCCCCGTTTAATTATGTTTGAAATGCCTATCTGCTTAGGCTTCAGCTTCTGCAACTGCAGCAGCTTCACGTTCGTGCTTAGCCGTCAAATCTGCGACCATTTGTGGCTCAAGCTTGTCGATGTTGTTGAACAACAAGGCGATTGCTGAGGCAGCGTAACCGATAAATGGAATCCAGATGAATCCCATACGAATAGCGTCCAATGCTGATGCGGTCTGCGTACCGTCAGCTGAAGCAGCATAACCACCAGCTGCCAAAACGGCGGCCAAGACCATACCACCGATTCCCATACCCAACTTGGCTGAGAATGAACTAAATGATGTTACGAACCCTTCGGCACGCACACCGTTCTTCCACTCACCGAAATCAACGGCGTCTGACAACATAACGGCGATCAAAGCACCCGTCAAACCGTAGCTGATGAAGTACAAGACAATACCAGTCAAGATAATGGCAACGTTTCCGTTCATGATGTCAGCAAGGTAAAGTACCAACTGTGACAAAGCCGTTCCGACCATTCCTAGCAACATTGTGTTTCGCTTACCCAAACGACGGGCAACGAATGGCACCATTGCTGTTGAAGCCAACGTGATAACCGTTCCGGCCAAGACCAAACTTCCCAACGCTTCGTTGTGCAAAACGTACTTGAAGTAGTAAGGCAATGAACTTGAACGAACAGCAAATCCACCCCAGTAGATAAAGTTGATGAAGATGATGATGACCCATGGGTAGTTACCCTTCAAGGCCTTCACTGATTCGCGCATTGGAATTGAACGGTTAGAGTCCTTTGTGACCACTCGCTCACGAGTTCCGGCGAAAGCAACCAACAAGCAGGCCGCTGTGATAATACCCAAGATAACAGCCCAGATAAACCAACCTGTTGCTGATGTTGATGGATCCTTAGCACCCTTATCAAAAATACCGGCGATAATACCAACAGCTGGCAACGTCAATGGCAAGAAAATGGCTGCGCCCATGTTTCCGAAAAATTGACGAATCGTTGACAACGTCACACGCTCTTGTGGATTTGAAGTCAGCGCTGGCAAGATTGATGTAACTGGAATGTTAATTCCTGAGTACAAAATCTTAGCGCCGATGTAGGCGATGTAAATCCAAACGACCTTACCAGTTTCTGATAGTGGTGGCGCCGTAAAGGCCATCACACAGAAGATGGCAAATGGAATTGCGAACCACAACCAGTAAGGACGTGACTTTCCCCACTTGGTATGTGTACGGTCGATGAATTGTCCCCAAATCACCCCATCGATTGAATCAATAATTGCTGTAATCGCGAAAAGTCCTGTAACGGCTGCTGCAGCAACACCCAAAGTGTCAGTACAGAAAACCAAGAAGTACGTTCCTACGATTTGAAAAATTGTGTTACACCCAAAGTCCGACATGGCGTATGAGACACGTTCGCCCCACCCCACTTGATTCGGCATCTTTTGTTCCATGACGATTACCCTCCGTTGTTCATGGTGACTACCTTAAGAATTCTTGTAATGCAAACGTTTTCTGTAAACGGTTTCATTACCACGTGTTTGAGAATACAGGGAATGATTTTAATCTACAAGGTGTCTTTTGCCGGAGGTCGTATTTATCCGGTCAAAAAGTCAAAATCGCCACCTAATTTGCAAGTGCAATTGTTTGACATTTACAAAAAAATAGCCAACCCTTTGCAGGTTGACTATCACCACTATTAATTTGTTACTAACACACGGTCAGCAGACACTTGCTTGTCATACTTGTTATACATACCCGCCAAAGACATGAAAGCAAATAGGTATAGCAAGTTGTCGTAGTAACGGTAGACACCGTCACGCATTGGCATGTTCCAGAATAGATCCACGTAATACTTTGACAACTCGTTGTTTGGCGTTGCTAGTGTTGATTGCGCCATCCCCGCCTTCAAGGCAACCGGGTGCTTCACATACAACAAGCTTTGACCATCTTCGGTCTCCTTGTCGCCAACAATCGTGCCATCAATCCAATAAACCGGGATGTTTTCTTGTTCAATTTGACCCTTGTAGAATTCTTGCAACTTAACGACACGGTCAGTCAATTCGGCATCAACCTTGCCAGTCCACGCAGCATCCAAACCAACGTTCGCAGCCGTACGGTATGCATCTGAGAAGAATGATCCGTGGCCACGGAAGTCATTTGGCGTACCATCGTAGTTCGCATATTCCGCTGACATCCCCGTTTCTGGGTTCATCGCCTTCTTCAAGTATTCGCGTGATGCATCAGCTGCGCGCTCAAAGAACGCACGGTCTTCTTCATTACCGTATTGCGCGTACACCTCGTAGAAGTGCGGCAAGTGATATGACGGATCTGAAATATCCATTTCTGCGACGAAACGAATGTAAGTCGTCTCAGGATCGAACATACCACGACCACCTTCTTCTTCATCCTTGTGCACCATCTCGTGCAACAAAGACTTCGCCTCGGCCGTGTAGTTAAAGATGCCTTCGCCGTCACCCCAACGGTTAGCAGCCATCAACAAAGCAGCCGCAAAGAATTCTTCACCGTCTGGGGCAGAACCTTCAGCGTTAGAAACACCTGAACGTTGGGCTGACCACTTGAAGAAGCCGTGCATTGGGCCATCCGTAATCAACATGTACTTGTTCACCCATGCCCAAAACTTGTTGAACATTGGTTGGTCATCAAGTTGCAAGGCAATCATCATGCCGTATGACATTCCCTCAGTACGCACATCATCATTACCAGTATCAGTAAAGTACGCTGTACCATCACCGTTGTCATAGTAGAACTTAGTTTCTTCATTTGTAAAAATCGTATCCAACACTTGTTGGAACTTTTCGTCAATTTGCGCTTGTGTATAACCAAAGTCAATAAACTTACTCATTTTGTTTCTCCGTTTTCTTTATTACCACAGATGAATATACGGTCCGAGTATGACCGAAATGTGGCTTAAACAAGAAAAGAAAGCGCTTTCAAAGGCTCATTAAAAAAAGCGATGCCACTTTAACTTCAGCAGCATCGCAATTGACTATTTAATTTTTTGATTCTTCGGCAACGTCATACTGAAGATGGTACCGTGTGGCTGATTATCCAACACTTCAATAGTACCACGGTGACCTTGGACCACCCACTTGGCAATCGCAAGCCCCAAACCGTGACCGCCTGTTGAACGCGAACGCGCCTTATCAACACGATAAAAGCGATCAAACAAACGCTGTTTATCAGCGTCCGGCACACCCTTACCAGTGTCAGAAACCTGCAACTTTATATTGTTGTTAGTTTGAGTCGCAGAAATCGTCACGTCAGCCCCTTCACCGGCGTACTTCTGGGCATTATCCGTCAAAATAACCAACAATTGACGCAAACGTTGGGCATCTCCAACAATCGGCAATGTCTCAGGCACATCAACTCGTAGTGTTTGCCCCTTTTCTTCAGCCGTGAATTCGAAAATATCACCAACTTCACGGGCCACCTTTGCCAAATCCATGTCAGCAAACGCAAACAGCGGCACATCAGCATCGGCCTGTGATAGTGTCAGCAAATCACCCGTCAAATTATTCAAGTGACGCACTTCAGTCAACGCATTAGCGACGTTTTCGACTTGGTCCATCACCGTATCATTCGGACGTTCCAACATACGTTCCAAGTTATTTTGAATAACCGTCATCGGCGTCTTAAATTCGTGCGCTGCATCGGCCACGAACGTTCGTTGTTGCGACCACGCACGCATAATCGGACGCATATTGGCGCGCGTCAACGCAACCGCCATCAACAACAGCGCAATTTCAGATAACGCGAAAATCCAGACCAAACGGTTTTGGAACTGCTCAACAATCTCGTGTTCTGTCGTGACATCAACGAATGCTAGTTGGTCCCCCTGACGATTAAAGAAATACCAGCTACCACGGTATGACTTAAGGTAGACCTTATTCTCATGTTTGATATTCAGTGAATCTTTAAAGGTATCGACATAATCCGTAATCTGCGAGTTTTGCATCGTTGGCTGATCATACTGATTTGAACGCGAATCAAAAGCCTGAGCGACACGCCTTTCCGCTGTGCCATACATCACATTCCTAAATTGGCCGATTGTAAACGTCCCAATCAATGAAAAGACCATCGTAAAACCGACGACCATCAAAATAGTCATCTTAACTTGTTGTGACAACGAGGCGCGGATTCTCTGAAGCCACTTCGGCAATTTAATTTTGGCAAAAAACGCCCGGACACGTATTTCTAATCGTTCATCCCAGCGTAGTTTGTTATTTTCTACCATAAAATCAGTCTTCCGGTAGTGTTGCGTTTAGCGTATAGCCCACATTACGCAACGTTTTAATCGTGACTTGCGCATCCGCATTACGCAAGTTCTTACGAAGGTTTGACATATATACTTCGACAACCGTCAAAGACGTATCAGAGTCAAAGCCCCAAAGGCGGTCAAAAATTTGATCCTTCGTGACAATTTGCCCCACGTGTTGCATCAAGTAGACCAGCAAACCAAACTCACGACCTTGCAAGTTCACTTCTTGGTCGTTAACCAAAACACGGTGTTGATCAATAAACACCTGTACGTTTCCGACTTCAAGTGCGCCATCTTGACCAAGCACACCCGTGTGACGCAACAACGTCTTCAAGCGTGCCAGTAATTCTTCCTTGTAGAACGGCTTAGTAATATATTCATCCGCACCCAAGTTAAAGCCTTGCATCTTATCTGATAGTTCACCCTTGGCAGTCAACATTAGAATTGGCAAGTTCGGGAACATGTCCTTCGCCTTCTTCAAAATTGTAAAGCCATCTTGCCCTGGCAACATCACATCCAACACAACAGCGTCATAAACACCTGATTCAATTTCAAACCAGCCTTCATCACCATCATGCACTTGCGTCACTTCACCCAATTCAGAAATCGTTTCACGAACGGTATCATTCAACGCAAAATCATCTTCCACTACTAACAACTTAATTGTATTCCCTGCCATCTCATTAACCTCACATATCCCCAAATGGGTTTCATTCATATCTCTTATAAAGCAGACTGAGAATGTCGGAGGTTTTTGACCTCCGACGTGCCCAGCCACTGTGATAATCGTGAGCGTCGGCCGCTCTGTTGTCTTAAATAATAGTTAGTGAACCTTAAAATCGACATAGCGTAGCCTTGTCTGAACCTTAAATATTTAAGGTTCAAGTCCATTATAACCGTTTCACGGACTCTGGACTCATCTTTTGCCGCGCAAAAAAGCGCCATATGAAAAATATGGCGCTAATTATTATTTAAATTCGCGACGTGCTTGCACGCGAGCGACAATAATTGATGACACGATTGCCACCGCAAGCAATCCAACAATTACAATCAATGAGAAAGCATTTGAGATTTCAAAATCCCAATCGAACATCTTACCACCTTCATTAATCAACATCTTGGCACCAATGAACGCCAAGATAATGGCCAATGCGTATTTGATATAACGGAACATCGGCAATAGCTTTGATAAGGCAAAATACAATGAACGCAATCCCAAAATCGCAAAGATATTTGATGTAACGACGATGAACGTATCTTGCGTCACCGCCAACACGGCCGGAATAGAATCCACCGCAAATAGCAAATCAGATGCTTCGATGAAAATTAGGGCAACCAAGAACTTTGTCACATAATGACGACCATCTTCTTTAATAATGAAGTGTGGCTCTGTGTAATCATCCTTAATCGGCAAAATTTTTCGTAGCGTCTTAATCAAACGACTATCATCCAAGTTCTGGTTAGCTTCTTTTTCAAAGAGCATTTTCAATCCGGTATACACCAGGAAGGCCCCGAAAATGTACATCAACCAGTCGAAACGTTGTAGCAGCGCAGCCCCACCTAAGATGAAGAGCACACGCATGACTAACGCTCCAAACACACCCCAGAACAAAACGCGGTGTTGGTACTTCGCCTCAATACCAAAGAAGCTAAAGACCAGGATAAAGATAAAGAGATTATCTACACTTAATGATTCTTCAAGCAAGTAGCCCGTTACAAAATCCAACGCGTGGTCACTTCCGGCAAAATACCAGATGCCACCCGCAAAAATAAATGCCAAGGCTACCCACATACCTGTCATCATCAATGACTTTTCGAATGTTGGTACCGTATTTTCTTTATTAAAAATACCCAGATCAAGCGCTAGCATCACAATGACAAATGCAAAAAACGCCACCCAGATCCATAAACTAACTTCCATAGGTGAATCTTCTTTCTTGTTACGAGATATTCTATATCTTACTCCTATTTTGTGCGCTTTGTTTGACTAATTGGGTTTGTGGTTTGTGTCGTCGCTATCGCGCCGAGTGACCTGCCCTTCTTTTCACGCGGCTCTTATTCCTTCACAGGAAGCCGCCTGATTTCCTACGCGTGTCGAGACACGCTCCGGTCAAGCCTTTTCGCTAACCCAAGTGGACCATGACCTGTGGGGAGCGGAGTCCACTGCGTTGCAGCGTACACCTTTACCTCCTCGTGGCTCTCCGCTAAGAACCCACACCCACGGGTCAAGGTCCACTTGGGTCTATACGCTCGGCGGGGCAGGTCACAGCAACCAAGCAATACTATGGTTGTTCGATTTTCATCCACCGCAATACTTTAGGTCAAACTGTTCACCCACTTATTTCGGGGTGGATGATTATCTTAGACGGACTAGGATATCTTGGCTGCTGGCATGGGATTTGGTTGGGGTGGTGGTGCGGAGCTCCTGCGATATTAGCCGGTGACAAAGCGAGGACAGGAGCACCAGTTATCACTTAGTAGCAGTGAATTTCAAGCCGACAGGCGCGGAAATACGCTGAGACTTAGGGAGAACGGGACTCCGTCGCCACCAGCTTATATTGTAGGACGGAGCACCGCCTCCCCAACCAAATCCCATGCCTCGACGCAACGCGTCGACACACACACCACCAACTAAAAAACCTCATAAAAAAAGACACCAAGTTCGCCGCCTGGTGTCTTCCGACCATACATCTCAAATTGCAATCTGCATGGCCGTCCGGTAGTTGCCTACCGGGCTAAATACAATTACGTATCGCCCTTGTTTCCTATACAAGGGCGATACGAATCGTTTGATTGCTATAATCTGACAAAACGTATCACCCCCTTTCCTAGATTGACTATTATTATAGACCCTCATTTTAGAAATTCAAGCACAAAAGGCGATTACTTTTTGCGACGAATAATTAGCATCCCCAAGAAGGCCATACCACTTAATCCGGCCCACTTTAGCCAAGTATTACCAGAACGTTCAGCCGCTGTTTTCGGCAATTCAACCGCACCCTTTTCAGCCAACCTTGGCGATGCAATTTCAGCCACCTTCTCCAAGGTCACCGGTTCAACAACGGGTGTTTGCGCTGTAATAATCGGCGCCACCTTGCGATTTACGACCGACTTAGGCGTCTCTGTCGGAACTAACACACGGTCCTTCACAGGTAATTCCGGTTCTGGATTTTGTGTTGGTGTGTCAATTTGTGGTTCAACCGCTGGTGGCGTTGGGTTATCATTTGGCGTGATGACATCTTCCTCCGGTGTTTCCGTTGGTGGCGTATCCACTTCTGGCGTTGGCACATCAACCATTGGGTCTTCTGGCGTCGTAACTCCTGGTTGTCCTGGCACATTTGGTTCATCTACTGTCGGCTCTGTTGGCACTTCAGGTTCATCTTCCAAAGGCACGTCAGGATCGTCTGGATCTTCAACATCTTCTTCGAAAATATAATCTGGATCATCAACCGGCGATGCTACGTACACATACACGACCGACGTTGTCTCGTTCGCCTTGCCGTAAACACCGGTTGCATTATCTGTCACACGCAATAGATGATAATCTTCTATTTCTTTGGCCGACGTTTCATACGGCGTGCCTGGATTTGCAATCTTCACTTCAGTTGTAGCCAGTTCATGGCCAGCTTCGTCAATGTGGAACACACGCAAACGCGCTTGCCCCTTAATATCAACGACATCCGGTGTTGTGGCCGCGCGGGCAATTTTGGTCGTATTCAACAATTCACCAGTTGCATTATAGGTTTTCAACACACTCGTCACTGCATTAACCGCTGTGTTATCAGCAAAATGAATGTAGAATTGATGGCCGTGCGACCCAGTTCCTTCGGATGGATTTGACCCGCCAGCCCGAGCAATATTGTCATCCAGCGCCTTCAAATCAGTCGCCGTCAACGTGCCATCGGCGTCACGGCTTAACAAGAATTCGCCAAATGTTTGATCACCGAAATTATCGACACCCCAATCTGCATAAGGGTTTCCCATGTTATAGGCCATTGTATATGTCCCATCGGCATTCAAATAAATCGTATACGCACCACGCCCAACCGACGCTAAGTCACGGACAATTTCCTCATCAGATGTACCCTCAGCGTATTCAATAAAGTTTTGCGCATCAATGGATTCAGTATTCATCTGGGAAACAGTTGCCGAAATAACGGTTGCTTGATATTTGCCGGCCGCATTTTTATCAACAACATAATAGGTTGAGTAGCCAGCCGATGACGAGGCAGACAACACAGTTCCTTGTTCAATTTGAACGTGTTGCAATTGAATCAAATCTTCCGTTGCAAAGGCGCCCGTTTCACGAATTTTAGCGGTTATATCCGCATCCCCGCGCAACAAAGCGTTCATGTAGCCATCATCTTGATAGTAACTTCCCACACTCACTTGATCACTCTTCGTAAACAGTTGCTGGGTTGCAACACCAGGTGCATCCACTTGGAAACGTGATTTAAATTCAAACGTCCCTTGAACCGTCGCATCCCCAAACGTAATTTTTGCCATACCCGTTTTTTCAGCCCAAATCTTGGCTTCCGGCAACGGCGATGAAGTTGATCCAGTAATTGCTAGGTGTGAAGATACCTCACCAATCGGCGTTGTGGTGAAGGTAATCTTCAACGCGCCCCCCGTTACCTCATAACGCGCAAACGTTGCGCCGTCATTTTGCAAAACACCGGTAGCCTGCACCAAATTAAATGTTTGCTTATGCTGATCACTTGCCGAGACCATTTCGCCATACAGCGGTATCGACAACGTATCACCCGTTTGATATTGCCCATTTGTATTATCAATCTTCAGCCCAATCGCATACCCATTAACAATTCGCGCATCAACCAGCTGCACAAAACTGCTTCCTGCTAGCAGCACTTTACCATCAGCGTTCACGGCGCCATCCACCGTCGTCATAACGGTTTGTGCAACGCTCGCATCGGTAGACCAATCCCAGTTTTTAGGCTCGCGACTACCATTTTCATCAGTCGTTTCGCCAGCAGTTCCCACAACCATCGCTGACTCAGTTTCGACACCATCTGCCTTCACATCAACTGACATCCCCAACATCATCAAAGTCGCGCCCGACACTAATACGCGCTTCTTCACACCAAAAACTGGGCGCTTATACGGCCCAACATTATCCCCAAACATACATAAACCCCCTTCTCTTCTTTCCTGTATAACGGATTAAAACTATTCCACTTATTATACGTAAGTGGAGAAGGAAAAGCCATATACTAAAAAACGAGTTGGTGTATACCAATATCACACCAACTCGTTTCTTTCCTATTTAACTTCTTGCGCCTCGTCCAATTGGTTGCGCAATTTATGACGCTAAATCTTACCACTCGCTGTGCGAGGGAATTTATCCGTCACAAAGAATCGCGCTGGCACCTTATAGTGCGCTAAACGATCACGACCAAACGTTCGTAGACTGGCAAAGTCCATGGCCTCACCTGGCTTGAATGACAAAAAAGCTACCGGTACAGCACCCCAGCGTTCATCTGGGATACCAACTACTGAAATTTGGTCAATCGCCGTCGCTTCACCATAAACCGATTCAATTTCATCCGGGAAGACATTTTCGCCACCAGACGAAATCATATCACCCTCACGACCCTCAACATACAAAAAGCCATCGTCATCCAACCAGCCCATATCACCAGTATCGAACCAGCCATCAACAAATGATTCAGCATATTTATCAGGACGATTCAAATACCCAACCGCCAAAGTCGGTGACTTAATTTGAATGCGACCAACTTGATCCGTCTCTTTCGCCTTTTGAATGCGAACTTCTACCGGGAACAGCGGCTTACCAGCTGAACCCAACTTCTTCGTTGCACTAGCAGCATCCAATGCAATCACTTGTGAAGCCGTCTCCGTCATACCGTATGATTGGACAATTTCAATGCCGGCCGCGGTTGCCTTTTCAAGGGTTGTTAAATCCGTTGGACCACCACCAAGTAGCATCGTGCGGAAACGCTCATGATACTTTGCACCCTCAGATAGTTGCGCCAACAATTGTTTAAGCATAACCGGCACCACTGAAATCGTCGTTACTTGGCCAGTCATCAATTCGGCGTTAATCTTTTCGACATCAAATCGTTCATACAAGCTAACACCCATACCATAAATCAATGAACGCATCATGATTGAAAGTCCGCTGATGTGGAAAATCGGCACTGCCGCTAGCCAGACATCATCCGGCGTTAAACCCAGGTTCAAAGCAGAACCAACCGCTGAATAGAAGTGGTTACCAAAGGTTTGCATAACGCCCTTTGGGTTACCCGTAGTACCTGACGTATACATAATTGACGTCACCTTATCCAGGTCGAAATCCGCCACTGGATCGACGGCGTCAGCGTTCGTTGCCAAAACCTCAGCAAAAGTAACTTGTTTGACCGGTAATTCGCCCTCGAAACGATCATCTTGGATAACAGTCGTAATTGCTGCGTCATCCAATTGGAATGTCATCTCACGCGGTGAAAGTCGACGATTTAGTAAGACAACTGTCTTATCAAGTTGTTGCACCGCCAAAATCATCAAATAGCCTGTTAGATTATTAGGTGTAATCAAAGCGATACGTTCATTATTATCAATGTGTTGCGTGATTTGGCCAGCAATTGTCAAAACGCGTTGACGCATTTCAGCAAAAGTTAGCGTTGTATTTTCAAAGCGCACCGCCATCCGATCCGGCGTCAGCATGGCACGCTTCGTTAGCCAATTTTCCATTGCCATGTCCTTTCAACACAAAGCCCCACATCAGTCTTTCAGCGATGTGGGGCTCGTTTTTTCATTCTAAGGGAACTTAGGGAATTGTGAGAAGTCTGGTTCGCGCTTTTCTAGGAACGCGTTCTTTCCTTCCTTACCTTCATCCGTCGTGTAGTACAACATCGTGGCGTCACCAGCGAATTGTTGCAAGCCAGCCAAACCATCGGTGTCAGCGTTCATCGCTGCCTTGATAAATCGAATAGCAGTTGGTGACTTCTTCAAGATTTCGTTAGCCCACTCCATTGTGGCATCTTCGACTTCAGCCAAAGGTACAACGCGGTTAATCCAGTTCATACTGTAAGCTTCGTCAGCCGTGTAGAACTTCGTCAAGAACCACACTTCCTTAGCACGCTTGTGTCCGATAACACGGGCCAAGTACCCTGAACCATAACCTGCATCAAATGAACCAACCTTAGGACCAGTTTGACCAAACATGGCGTTATCAGCAGCAATCGTCAAATCAGCGACCAATTGCAAGATGTTTCCACCACCAACGGCCCATCCCTTAACCATCGCGATAACTGGCTTTGGAATAATACGAATCAAGTGTTGCAAGTCCAACACGTTCAAACGAGCAATGTGGTCAGGTCCAACGTAACCACCGTTACCTCGAACTGATTGATCACCACCTGATGAAAAGGCCTTGTCACCAGCCCCTGTCAAAATAATTACGCCGATTGACGCATCATCACGGGCGATTGAGAAAGCATCAATCATCTCTTGTACCATCACTGGCGTAAACGCGTTGTGACGAGCAGGGTTGTTCATTGTAACCTTCGCTACAGCATCTGAACGCTCAAACAAAATTTCTGAGTATTCCTTAATCGCTGTCCATTCTACAGTCATGTTAAGTCTCACTTTCTGGTTTCGATATTCTCTATCTCAAATATGTGCTTAATAAATTATAGCTTTTTTCTACTAATTTGGCCAAAGACCCGTTAAACTTATATTTAACACTTTAACCATTTGTGCGATTTCTTGTTCGCCCTAGTTGAAGTTATAATTATATACAAAATAAATACATCCATATATAGGGGTTTCGAATCAAAATGAATGCAATTGAATATTTAAACATTTCTGTTGAAAAAATGTCGGCCGAAGAAGTTATTCTAACCATGCCAATTCGCGATGAAATCAAGCAACCATACGGCATTGTTCACGGCGGCATGAACGCCTTGCTCGCTGAAACAGCCGGCAGCTTCGGCGCTAATATCGGACTCGATAACACAAAGCAAGTACCCGTTGGATTAGACATCCACACGCACCACGTCGCCCAAGCAACCGAAGGTACGTTGCGCGCCATCGCAACACCAATCCACGCCGGTCGCCAAATCCAAACTTGGCGTATCGACACCTACGTCATGGAAACGAATAAGCTAACCTCATCATCAACATTCACTGCGATGATCATTCCAGTTCGCAAGTAGGCATTTCGCAGCAAAAGACGTATAATAACCAACAAAGAAAGAGATTGCGTTGTCACAGTAGCTATAGGTCAAACCCAAGGAGATTTCCCATGAAGGCTTTGTTGATTATTGATTACACAAACGATTTCGTTGCACCAGAAGGACCCCTAACTGCCGGCGAGTCAGCACAAGCACTCGCGCCACGTTTAGTAGAGCTCGCTGATGAATTTTTGGCTAATGGCGATGCCGTTATTTTGCCAACCGATTTACACGTACCAAACGATCCTTATCACCCAGAAACAAAACTTTATCCAGCTCACAACGTCGCCGACACACCCGGTCGTGAATACTACGGCGTCTTAGCGGATTGGGTTGCTGAACACAAGGACGATGATCACGTTTGGATTTATCCAAAAAATCGTTACAGCAGTTTTGCTAATACCGATTTGGATAACTACCTTCGTTCACGCGACATCAAGGACATTCATCTAACAGGTGTCGACACCGACATCTGCATTTTGCACACGGCAGTCGACGCGTACAACTTGAACTACAACATCACCGTTCACGCAGATGGCGTTGCAAGCTTCACACCAACTGGGCACCGCTGGGCACTTTGGCATTTCAAAAATGTATTAGGCGCTACGGTTACACCGGACATCGATTACAATTTGGACTAACAACAAAAAAAGACACGTGAACTGAACCCCAAAAATTGGAGTGAAGTTTAAGCAGATAACTGGTCGGAAAGATTTCGGTATTGAACCGGAGTTTTTCCGGCCAGTTTTGTTTTTATCCGCTTGTTGTTGTAGTAATAGACATAGTTAGTTATGGCGGACTTTAATTCGTCATAGCTTTGATAGTGGTTGTTATGTACCGTTCCTACCTTCAAGATGTGGAAGATACTCTCAGCCATTGCGTTATCTAGGCATGTCGCTTTGCGACTCATGCTTTGGAACACACGGTTAGTCTTTAACCGTGATACATACTCATAATTTTGATACTGGAAACCTTGGTCAGAGTGAATTGTCATTCGATAATTCAACTCTGGTCTGTTTTCTAGCAGCTCATCTAACGGCTGTGTGACAAACTCGACGGTTGGATTTAAATCGATATTCCAAGTGAGAATTTCACCACTATAAACGTCGATATATGCAGTGAAATAAGCACGTTCTGCCATTGTGCCTGATCCCCAGCGAACTTCCGTGACGTCAGTGAGAACCTTCTGATATGGACGGTCCGTTGTGAACCGACGGTTAACACGATTTGGTGATATGTGACCAACAGTGCCAGCGTAAGAATTGTACTTCCGTGTTAAACGTTTGAAAGCAGTACAGAGAAGCCCATTGATCTTCATGATTTTCAGCACAACCTTATGGTTGGTATTGAAGTCACGATTACTAAGTTCTTGTGTGACACGACGATAACCGTAGTCGGGGTTATCGTCACGAATTGATGTAATCGCATCGATCAACTCACGTGGATACTCCTTGTACGCACGCTTGCACGAATCGTGATAACTACTGCTAGACATCTCAGCTACTTGAAGAAGCAACTTTAATTTGCACTTCAATTCTTGCCTTAGCACAGTGATTACTACCGCTTTGTCTTGGTTTGTAATTTTTTCTTTTCCTGTGCTAAGGCCTCTAGTTTTTCCAGATAGGCCACCTTGATGCGAAGTAGTTCGTTCTCTTCTTCAAGCTTCTTAATCTTGTCGTGTTCTTGCTTATTCATGGTTTGGTTCCGCCTTCGTTTATCAGGTTTTAGACGACCGGATTCCAACGCGCGTTCCCACTGCCAAATTTGAGCAGGAGTCCGTATACGGAACTTCTTCGCTGCTACAGGTAGAGAAGCGTGATGTTCTAATCGCCATCTTATAACCTTGATTTTAAAGGAGTATGAATAGTTTGTCTTGCTTCGACTTGGATTATTAAGACCTTCGATCCCAAGCATCTTAATGTTGGTTAGCCAATTAAGAATGGTGGCGTCACCTTTGATTCCAAACTTCTTCCGTATCTGCTTAGGTGGCACGCCTTTCAGATACATACTAACTGCTTCAAGTTGTACTTCCTTTGAAAACATAACAAAACCCCGTAAGTTAGATTTACTCCAACTTACGGGGTTCAGTTCAACGTTCCGTTTGGAACGTGTCTTTTTTCTCTCCCCTCCCCTTCTATATAGAAGAAAAGAGTTTTTTACTTAATACCATAGTGCGCCGCAGCTGCACCAAAATTAAATCGTTGGTAGGTAACCGTTTTGAAACCAGTATCGGTCATCAAATCAGCCAACGCCTTAAACGACATAAATTCTTCTGTCGTCTTTTCGAGATAATTATAAATCCTTATCGTGAGCAAACACCTTACCCATCATTGGCATCACACCCTTGAAGTACATCTTCCAGAAAGGCTTAATTACAGGATTATCTGGTTGAGACGTTTCCAAAACAACCAACTCACCACCTGGCTTCAAGACACGGTACAATTCTTGCAAACCCTTGGCTGTATCAGGCAAGTTACGCAAACCAAATCCGATCGTCACCAAATCAAACGTGTCATCTTCATACGGCAACTCCATTGCATTACCTTGTGTCAACGTCACCCAGTAACTAACACCAGCTGCCACAACTTTTTCACGTGCGACTGCCAACATTTCTGAACTCAAGTCAAAACCAGTCACATGACCTTTTTCACCGAGCTCCTTAGCCAAAGCGATTGTCCAGTCACCCGTCCCAGCTGCCACATCGAGAATTTGGCCGTTTTTTGGCACATTAATTGCAGCCATCGTCTTTGTACGCCAGCTACGGTGCGTTCCCAAACTAATAATGTCGTTCATCTTGTCGTAATCGTGTGCAAGGCCATCAAAGATTCCTTGCACGCGTTGTGGCGCTTTATTCATGTCATTACCCTCAATCGTAGTTGTTCCTTACATTATACAACTATTCAGAGGCAGACCACAGCCCAATCCAATACCAACGTTATACAAAGTCAGCTGACACATCATTTGCATTATGCAAAAAGCCTCAATCAAGTGAATTTATCAAACTCGTTTTAAGCGGTGTATCAAGCAACGTCCGCCACGGCTCAATCGACACAATCGCTGCATCGTAATCCACCACAACCGGTATTTCATCACCCATCGATTGCACCCGCTGTTGGGCTAAATCATCACAACGCACCCAATCATAATCACGTAATCGATACAACCACTGTTCTGGCGGTAGCATAAACATCGGTTTCAGTTGACCATGCAAATAATCATGCGTGTTTTCGATTAATTCAACCGATGGTACCTCCCCTCGCCCACTCAAGGTCGGCACCACAACAACATGGCGGCCAACATCAAAGACATGAATCCCATTCCCACTTGAAAACGGACGACACCACACACGACGAATCCACCCCATCTGGATAACTGCCACACCATAATCCGTCGCATTTCGATGATCACTCCTCGACCATGCCCAATGCCAATACTCACCTTGTTCACGCAACGCTTCATCAACCAACAAAACTGGATTATCCGCCCAAACACGCGTGACACCATCACGCGGCAACACGCCGTTGCCAAATAAAGTCGGCGCACCAGCCGACGCATGCTGCGTCGCATTCAATAAAACAAGTGTCTCAACACCAGCATCTAGCAGATTCTCAACAAACATCTGCCAATCCACATACCCTTGACGTAACTCCCCTAAGTCCACAACCAATAATCGCATCTCAAATCCCCCTTGATCTGTTAAGCTCAGTTTAGAGGAGACAAACGCCGGTATCAAGGCATTTAAGACACGTCTTTTATGCAATTTTGTCATCGAAAACGTCTTAATTAATAGCCCTAACAAAAAACGCACGCGGAAACTCATTCCACGTGCGATTAGTCGTATACCTAACCATTAATACCGTTAATCAATTAACACAGCAGCTGTTGATCTAAACCCAGTCTGCTTTATCACAGCAGCTGTTGGTCTAAAACACCTGACTTCAGTCAGGCGCAAGACCAAAGACGCACCTGATAAGGGCGACTTGGTCACGTCGTAGGTCTAAAAACCTCCGACATTCCCAGTCTACTTTATAAATCGCTTAGGCGACCCCACTTTGGACGTTCTGCATCTTCGGCAGCTTCCTCCGCAGCCTCTTCAGCTTGATCAGCGTAGTACATTTCGGCTAAATAATCATCAGCCGGCGCCTCAGGTTTAACTGGTGCTTGGGCACCGTTTTCAACTGCAAGCACTTCACCAAGCACCTCATACAACTTCACGATTTCATCGTGGGTCAACGTCAAACCCTTACCCATTTTGCTACCGTCAGGCGACCATGTACGCAAGTCAAACTTCGGCGTATTGTCGCCCCACTGTACAAAGTTTAATTGCATTTCCCAACCGCTTTTGCTCGTTGAGAGAACGCCAAATTTTTCAAGGACATCATACTTCAAATCAGCCATTTTCACCCTCACTTTTGCTTGTAACGCCTGTAACAGGCAGTTTTTGTAACGTTAATTGTATTATACAAAATCCAGGTCATGCGCAATCGGCGTTTGCATGAGCGTTTTAACTGTCTCGAGCTCACGTGTCTGAGCCAGCACCCACATTAACTTCGCCACAATTGCTTCTGTGTTCATATCACCGGCCGTAATCCCACCAGCGTCTGCCACTTTCTTTCCCACTTCATAGAGGTAAATATCCTGACCCTCTTCCAAAATTTGGGTCGTAATAATAACCGGAATATCCGCTGCGATCAACTTCTCGATACCCGGAATTAGGTTACGTCGCTCAAACGGCAACCCACCATTTCCAAAACTCTCAATGATAACACCATGAACATGGGCAGCCAAATAATCGAAGATATCAGCCGTCAATCCAGGAAAAGCTTTCAACACAAACACATTTGGATCCAATGAAATACTTGGCGTTAACACCGGTTCTTCTGGCTCTGGTTGATACAACGGTACCATGTTACCCTCGGACACACTGGCAATATATGGGTAGTTGATACTCTCAAAAGCATCATAGCTCTTTGACTTCGTCTTTACTGCACGCGTCCCAGCCATTACCAGGCCATTAAAGACCAGATAAACACCCTGCAAGTCTGTTTGACTGGCAAAAGTTAACGCATCGTGCAAATTGCGCACAGCGTCCGTCTCAACCATTCCCAGTGGTACTTGCGACCCAGTTAACACAACAGGCTTATCAAACCCATAGAGGAGGTATGAGAGGCCTGCTGCCGTATATCCCATCGTATCTGTACCATGGGTAATAATAAAGGCATCATAGTTATCATGATGTTGTTGAATGCGTGTCGCTAAATCCAGCCAATCTTCCGGTTGCATATTGGTCGAGTCCTTACTCATGACACTTTCAACCGATAGATTAACACCTGGGCGTCGTTCAAAATAACCAATCAACGTTTCAGCATCGAGACCTGGCGCCAATCCGTTCTCTGTTTTGGTCGACGCAATTGTGCCACCCGTTGTTAATACAAGGACGTCTTTCATTGACCTACCCTCCCCTACTTCACTTATTTATTCACTCATTATCGCACAGGTTATCCTGTCCGCCCAATTTATTTTCACATCAGTGCCATGCAAAAAGGGCGAGTCGCAACTATGCGACTCGCCCTTCTATTTAACTTACATTAACCCTTGTTACTGTGCTTAGCACCGTACAAGACATAAACAATCGCTCCGATGACAACCCATCCAAGCGCCAAAATCAACGCATCCTTGTTCAATGAGAAGAACAATCCTAATGAAGCAAGCGCTGAAATGATTGGCAATACTGGGTACCAAGGCATCTTATAGCCTGAGTGATCAATATCTTCACGCTTACGCAACTTCAAAATACCAACTGAAGCAACGATAAAGGCAATCAACGTACCAGCTGAGACCAAGTTAGCCAACATACCAACTGGGAAGACAGCACCCAAGATAACACCCAAGACCGTCAAAACCACCGTCGCGTTAAATGGCAAACCACGTGAATCCAACTTTGCGAATGCTTGTGGCATCAAACCATCACGACCGAATGAGTAAACCAAACGTGATCCACCGATCATCAAGGCAATCAAACCTGAGAACATTCCGACCAAGGCCACCACTGAAAGCAAGTTAGCTGTGAACAAGTGACCTGACTCACGCAATGCCCAAGCAGCAGGCTCAGCGTTGTTTGCGTACTTCGTGTACTTGTACATACCAGTCAAGACACCCGCAACACCAACGAACAAGGCCGTTGCGATCAACAACGTACCAATAATGGCACGTGGCATCGTGCGTTGCGCATCCTTAACTTCGGCTGAGTTAGCTGCAATTGTGTCAAATCCGATGTAAGCGAAGAAGACTTGTGCTGCACCCATGAAGATACCGTGGACACCACCAAAGTTCGTACCAGGTACGTGCTTTGGTACGAATGGCAACCAGTTTTGCAATTGAATTGCCGTGGCACCAACAACGATGAACAAGACGATAACCGCAATCTTACCGATAACCAACCAGTTTTCGATCTTGGCTGCCCCCTTAACACCACGTGATACCAAGTGACCAACAACCAACAATGACAAAGCACCGAATAAGTCGAACCAAGTACCGTTACCAGCGTTAAATGATGCCGTTAGCGCCTTAGGAAGAGCAATCCCAAATCCTGATAAGAATCCTTGGAAATAAGATGACCATGATGCTGAAATCAACGCCAAGGCAATCAAGTACTCCGCCAAAACAGCCCATCCTGACAACCAACCAACGAACTCACCGTAAATAACATTTGCCCATGAGTAGATTGATCCGGCAAATGGCATTGCAGAAGCAAATTCTGAATATGCCAACGCTGACAAACCAGCGATAACAGCGGCGATTACGAATGACAAGACAACCGCAGGACCTGCATAATCAGCAGCCACGATTCCAGGCATTGTAAAGATACCAGCCCCAACAACAGTTCCAACACCCATGGCAATCATCTCACGCATGCCAAGGACTGGCTTCAAATGACCATCCTTGTCAGCGTAATTTTGCGGGTCTTCCTTTCGCGCCATGCGCGAGAACAAACTCTTTTGTTCCATAAAAACTCCTCGTTTCACTACTAAAACTAATAACCTAAAACACTATTATTGCACTCTAAATAATTAAAAAATGATGTGATTATTCTACATTTAAAACCGTTTACTGTCAACATAATTAGGCACCAGAAACGCCTAATTCTCGGATATTTCCGACTTTTTATTAAATATTTTTCATAAAAACGTTTAACCGTCTGAGAAATTTTACGCGCCTTTTTAGCTTGCACACTAAAAGTAATAATGATAAACTTCTAATTATTAAGTACAGAAAGGGTGGTCGTCATCATGATGAACGATTTCATTAACGCAAATCAACTTGTTGGTATGACAACCACCACCTCAACCACCATTTTTGCTGGTTGGGATATTTAATGTGCTGTTAACAAACGATATTAACAGACCGTCCAACCAGTTCGACACCCCATTGCGGTGCGCGTTCGGTTGGACGGTCTTTTTGTATACACAGAGGAGAACAGGAATATGGCAGATAAAAAACCAGAGGAAGTGCAGCTTAAGCGCTCCCTGACGTCAAATCAAATGCAGATGATTGCCCTTGGTGGCACAATCGGAGTCGGACTCTTTATGGGATCGACTTCTACCATTAAGTGGACTGGACCTTCAGTTTTGCTAGCATACGCATTCGTCGGGTTGCTTCTTTACCTCGTGATGCGCGCCTTGGGTGAGATGATTTTCATTAACCCAACGACCGGTTCATTTGCCGATTATGCAACTAATTATATTCACCCGTTGGCTGGTTACCTAACCAAGTGGAGTAACGTCTTCCAATATATCGTGGTTGGTATTAGTGAAGTCATTGCCGTTAGTACGTATTTGAATTACTGGTGGCCAAACCTCCCCGGCTGGGTTTCCGGCATCGTGGTCATCGCCACGTTGACACTGGCGAACCTTGCTTCCGCTAAAGCATACGGTACGATGGAGTTCTACTTCGCAATGATTAAGGTGGTGACGATTATTTTGATGATTGTCATCGGTGTGATGGTTATCTTCCTAGGTCTAGGTAACCACTGGCACGCTATCGGTCTTTCAAACCTCTGGTCACACGGTGGTTTCTTCACCGGCGGTGTAAAGGGATTCATCTTCTCACTTTCAATTATCGTGGGTTCATATCAAGGAATCGAAGTGCTTGGTATCACTGCTGGTGAAGCGGCTGATCCACGTAACGCCATCGTTAAGTCAGTTAAGTCGGTTGTTTGGCGTATCTTGATTTTTTACATCGGGGCCATTTTCGTTATCGTGACGATTTACCCTTGGAACCAATTGGCCGCTGTTGGTTCACCATTCGTTGAGACGTTCTCAAAGGTTGGTATCGCTGGTGCCGCAGGAATCATTAACTTCGTTGTTTTGACGGCTGCCATGTCAGGTGCTAACTCTGGTATCTACAGTTCAAGCCGTATGTTGTACAAGTTGTCTCGTGACAACGAAACATCAGGCATCTTCCAAAAGTTGTCTTCACATCAAGTACCTTACGTTTCAATCTTGGGAATTTCAGGTGGTATCTTGCTTGGTTTGATTTTGAACACAGTGCTATCAATCTACAGTAAGTCTACGGCGAACATCTTTGTGCTTGTTTATAGCTCAAGTGTTTTGCCTGGTATGGTGCCTTGGTTCGTTATTTTGTGGTCAGAATTGTCATTCCGCCGTTCAAACAAAGAACTGCTGAAGGATCACCCATTCAAAATGCCACTTTATCCACTATCAAATTACTTTGCCATCTTCGCCTTGTTGCTAATCGTTGTCTTCATGTTCATCAATCCTGAGACGCGTATCTCAGTTATGATTGGTGCCGGATTCTTGATTTTGCTATCAATTTTCTTCTTCGCTACGAATAAGCACCAGCGAGTTGCTGAATAACTAAAAAACAACGCCTTACGTATGTAAGGCGTTGTTTTTTTAGTACCCGTTAACCACTGTCCAAGTTAACGTGGTCTGGTAACTACCAGGCATGAAATTATTACCGTTAGCATACAGTCTCAGGCCGTCATTTTTCTGCCAACTAATTGCTGACAATGCTTGCCCCGCGTTTGTTTGGCCAATCTGTACCCCATCACTCTCCAACGTTGTGAAGTTACCATTCTCATAGTAACGTAACTTCGATGGTAAGACGGCATTGATATTATCCATCATCTTGAACGGTGCATCTTGGCTAACAAATACCTTGAGCGCTGATTTGTCACGACGGGTGTCTTTCACATCAACAACTGTATTTGGCGCATTCGTCGCATCCGTGCGATCGAATACTTGGTCTGTATTCACAAACGGATGCGCACCATAATCAATGTTTTTCGGCGTGAATTTGAGCATATTATCAGTGTAATTAATTGTCATGTTAGTTCCGTTAGTCGTAAATTTCGTCCCGTCCGGATTGTTTCCCGATACAAACGGCAACGTGTCAAAGGAAGGTTGCTTACCACCAGCATCCCCAATTGTCACGTCAGCGGTAAACTTAAGACTTCCTGGACCAACAAAGTTAACATTATTTACGAACACAACATCAGTGGTACCTTGGTGCGTCACCGTATAATCAGTGCCAGCTGTGAGCGTCTTATCACCTAGCTGTACCTGATTGAACACTGTACCCGCCGGCACTTCGAAGCGATAAACACCATTCGTCATTGATGATGCCTCAGCAGTATTTTTAATATCCGTCACATACCGAACTTGATCACCCGGCAAGACACTGTTAATAGTTGTGTTGGCCGTATTGTGATCATCCGGATACGTCGTATTAAACAACTGATTTTGAATAGTCAGCGTAACTGGATTTGCATTTTCCTGCTTCTGAACATTCACAATCGCATCATTTGATAACAAAGTCGTCGGTGACACGTAGTAATTTGAGCCGGTTGCCAAAGCGGTATTACGCAAGGCAACATCCTCATTCACCGTCACCTTGGTTTGAACCGTCTTCGTTACCCGACCATCCACCGGAACATCACCAACCGATAGTTGAATGTGTTTTTGTCCATCCAACGTCGTAATGCCATCTGGTAAATCATCGTTGATTTCAACATCTTCCCAGGTATTTCCAAGTCCATTCAACTTTGAATTTTTAACCACAAATTGATACTCTAACGTATCACCAACTTTTGCCGTTGTACTATCTTTAAACTCAGTCTCACCAGCCGTTACATTGCGAACCAGCTTCGTTAAATTAGGTTGCTGAATAACTTCTGTATAAGCAACGGCTCCAATCATTGATTCAGCTCCAGTTGAACCACTAAATCCCCAGTAGACATTACCATTACCAAATTGCGATAGTTTGACTGTGTGGTCTCCCACATTTGCGCCATCAAATGTCGTATTCATCGTCCCTTGACCAGTCGATGTGTTCGGCGTCCATGTAATAACAACAGAGTGCCATTTCGCATCATTCATATTAGCCTTAAAAGGCGAATAGTGCTTCATATACTTCTTACCGCCACCAAAGAAGCCAGTACTACCATACTCATCAGGATGGACGTATGCGACGTGACCTGATCGCCCAAGTTGATTAACAACTTGCGAATCACTATAGTCCGCGTTGGGATAGGGGTCAAATTCCACACTTAGGGCATTGCGAATATAACCACTGTAAGTGCTATTACGAATCGTTCCATAGACACCCAGACTTTCACCGTTCTGACCAAGCGCAGTTGGCCCCTGACCTTGCAAGGTGAACGTTAGTCCGTCGGCACCTCCTGCCATATAGATATAGAACTTGGTCTGAAAGGGCTTATTAATATTGACGGGATTTTTATACCACATGGTTTCATAGGTACTTTTTGTCCCGTCAGAAATGATTTGCATGTTGCGATACTGATCATCCTGTTTCGGCGTGTAACCATTGATATAAAAATTTCCAGCCACGTTCGGACCTGATGACGGTGGTGCCGGCACAACACCTGCTGCCTTAACATCGTTAGACTGCGTATCCGTTAGCCCCGGCGCTAGTCCTACCGGCACACCAATGAATCCCAGCAACACAGCAGCCAACATCACCATCGTTCGCAGCCGGCCATGTTTATGCTCCATCACGGCTCCTCCTTTTCACTAAGTAATATTCACCACCAGCAATACCAGTCACGAGCAGCCCGCCACCCCAATAATAAGGCGTCCAATTATGCTTTTCGGGTTTATCCGTCGTACCCGGCGATGGTTTTATATTATTAAACGCTACCGTTTTTTCTTGATCATCCTTTTTAAACGTCACAGTTGCTTTGGTAAACGCATCTGGACGGCCATCTACTGGCAAAAACAGCTTAAATGGCGACTTCGGCGCGATTGTAATTGGCTGCAACGTCTTTTCAGCAACTTTCTTGTTGTGGTTATATAACGTCAACGTTGCCTGAACCCCAGTCAACAACTGCGCTGTATCATTGTCGAATTTAAATTCGTAACCTCGCTTAGTTGTCGTGAAAACATCAGCCACATTGGTGACATCAAGACCGCTTACAGCCGTCGTTTCAGTTTCACTTGTCGCCATCACGATACTAGTAATGAGTGAGATATTATTTTTAATATCATTCTTTGATGACTGGGCTAACTCTGTCACACGTAAACCGCCAATCTTCACCCCGTCAAATGGTTCTTGATCCGTTTTTAAATGAAACGTGATATGTTTCGTTTCATTTGGTGCGATGGTCCCCGTTTGTTTTGGTTTATCAGTCAACTTACGAATACCTTGACGCTTGTCGGTATCACGATATACTAGTTGCCCATTCTGATTTGTATAGGCATCTTCTATCTCTGCTTGATAGCGGCGCTTTTCAGTCCCCGTATTCGTGATATCAGCTTCAACAGTATAGTCATGGTCCGCTTCATAGTGAAAACTATAAATATTCGGCTTTGCCTGCGACACTGATTCGCTAATGACAGGCGTGACGGTTAAATCCTGACCTTTCAGCGTTGTCGCCGACACATTAGCCCCCAGTAACAATCCCAATAAACAGCTAAGGCTCAAAATCCCCCATTTCTTCATCGCTACTGTCATTTTTCTTGCTTTTTATCGCGAGTCAAATACCAGGCATAACCCATTGACCCAATTAAAATCACAACCAGCGTCGAAACGCCGCCCTTCATCATGGCGCTCGTCTCTGGCAATTGTGTTTGTTCAACGATGACAGTTGGTCGATTACTGTTGCTTAAATCATCTTCAGAGCTTTGTGTTTGACTCTGATCAGCTGTTTTATTTTTTACACCAACACCGGCATCTGAATGACCATACGTTTCTGCATGCATCGTATTAACTGGTGCCGCCAACAGCGCTAGTGATAGGATCCCTGACAATAGCATCCCCACTTTTTTACGCATCATTCCTCCTCCTTTAAAACTTAACTTGCTTGATTCTGTTCCGCCTTCTTTTTACGGTGGATGTAGTACCAAATTGCCAAAATCAAAATAATCAAAATAACGGCCAAGATAATCCACTTAATCCATGGGTTGTAGTGATCATTAATCACAACTGCATCTGCAATATCAACCGTAAAGTCCTTCTCTAACGTCCAATGGTGTCCATCAGCTGTTTGTACTTCGGCTTTGTAGTGATAGTCTCCAGGCTTAATCGTCTTCTTGCCCCAATTATTGGTGAACTTGAAACTAGAATTTGGCGCCATGCTCAACCCAGTTTCCGTCGTCTTACCCATCACTTTGCCATCATCTTTAGTCGTAATCGTGGCGTTCACCGTCATATCACTGATAATGGCTGGCTTGATATTCTTGTAAACCGACTTCACCTTAATATCTGTGCCAACACGACCGGCTTTAATTTCACCCAACTTCAAATCAGACTCAGCTGTTTTGTCTTCTTCTTTCAAAACAACCGACATCGTGTAAGCAAACTTATTCTTTACGCTCACACCTTTGTGGGTTAACGGATTTTCTTCAGTCGCTGACTTTACTAATAAACCACCTACCACAACACCTTCAAACGGCTTCTTTGGTGTCGTAAACGTAAACGGCACTTCCACAATTTCGTTAGCGGGAATCGTGACGGTCTTTTTGTGATCCGCCTTGCGAACAATATTGCGGAACTTCACCGGTGCCGTAGTCGTTTTAGGTGCTTTTACACGATCAATCGACAAAACGCCCAAATCAGCCGTGTATGATGTCGTTGGCTGAATCGTTACTTTTTGATCTTCCTTAGATAAATTAGCGATCTTAAGTTTGATGGTTTCTTTTTGACCAGGTGTTACCTTTAAATTAAAAATACCGTTCTGCGCAATTTGATTTTCTGGATATACCGGCGCAATCGCTATTTCTGATGTCCCGGTTGCATGAGCGGTTACCGCACTAAACGGGAACACAAGCAACATCGCTAACACCATAAATAGCGGCTTCAATAAACGCTTAAACGTCATTGTCATGATGGTTATTTTTCTCCCTCTGTATCAGTTTCACCCCTAAATAAACAAAAGGACCCTTATTCAGGGTCCCTAAAAAGATGCGAAGTTTTAGTTTACCGAAGCATTAGGCGTTGCGTTTAGTGTCCATGTAATAGGCGCATCGTATTGACCGGCTGGTACGTTAGCACCCATGTCCAATGATGCCGTGTTAGCCTTGTTGTAGTAAACACTCGTGCTTCCGTAACCCGTACCTTGTGCTGATTGCATGACACGGTGTTGCGTCTTGTCACCTGAAACAAGCTTTGGTTGGTACAAGCTTGGCATCTTACCTGACGTGTTCTCACCTGAAGTTTGCTTCAAGTTGATTGCCCAGTCAGAAAGGTTTGCAACGGCAGTACCGTCAACGTTAGCAAAGTCACCCAACGTTGCCGTCAATTGCCAAGGCATTGTCGTTGTTGTCGTTGAACCATCCGCCCCTGAAGTTGATGTTGATGTACGTGAATCCGTAACCTTCAAAAGTCCTAAATCATTTCCATCATCAGAAATCAAACCTTGGTTGTTAATCAATGGCAAGTTCTTGTTTGCCGTCTTTGATTGCGCCGTCAAACCGAAGTTCATGTCAGGCACAGCATCCAAAGTCAAGAATCCTTCTTGAACCTTTACCGTGGCATCTGAGTTACCTGATACAGATCCCTTTGCATCGTTCTTAGTTGTGCTCGTAGCTGCTGGCAAAGTTGAATCAGCATTTGCAACAATTCCAGTAGTTCCCACTACAGCTGCCAAAGCGGCAGCACTAGCCAAAATTGACTTGTATGACATAGTTCCTCACCTCAAAAATCTTATTTGTAACTTAAGTACAAGATGATATTACCTAAATTACTTACAATTAGTCGGCACTGTTTTTTGTCAAAAATGAAATTTTTAATTAACCACTTCATCCCACTAATCAATACATATAGAAAAAAGGCAATCGTGAACAAATCACAATTGCCTTTCAAATTACTGCTTATTCTTATAGTAGAGGTAAACCGGTACGCCAACACCCACGAAGATAAATGAAATCAAAACCATCGTGAAACTTGAAATCAACGTATTTACCAAGATAAACAACGCACCCAAGATGGCAACCAACGGGATGAACGGGAACAGCGGTACACTAAATACTTCCGGATCCTTCTCCAAACCAGCCTTCTTATTACGAGCACGCAAGATGAAAATACCAAAGAACGTTGCCGTGTAGAACAACCAGATAACAAACACGGCCATATCTGACAACCAGTCAGCCTTTGACGTGAACATCAATGCGCCAGCCAATACAGCCGTCGTCCAAAGCGCCCCAACTGGCGCTTGTGCCTTGTTCAACGTTCCCAAGAACTTAGGCAAGACACCATCATGTGACATTGCATAAACCATTCGAGGAAATGCTAGCATCTTACCATTTAACGTTCCAGCCATTGATACCAAGATACCAACTGACAACAAACGACCACCTAATTCGCCGAATGCCGACTTAGCAACTTCAAACGTAACATTGTTACCCAACTTCACGATTTGATCAGCTGGCATCGCACGGTAAACACCGTATGACACACCAACGTAGGCAATCATGACAATCAAGACACCCCAGATAATTGAACGCGGAATGTTACGTCGAGGGTCCTTCAATTCACCACCCAAATTCGTCAATGTTGCCCAACCGTCGTACGCAAACAGCGTCGCCAACACAGCCATTCCAAAGTTTCCCGTTGCCGTTGATGACAACTGTGAAACCGTTTGACCCAACGCATCAGCCTTCCCGAAGAACAAACCAAACACCATCAACACGGCAATTGGAATCAACTTAATACTCGTCGTCGCAACTTGGAACATCGATGCAATGCGATTATCCAATGAGTTCATCGCTGTCACCAAAATCAGCGCCGCCAAACCAATCCATACGACACTACTCTCGGGCAAGCCGAAGAAGTTCGCAAACAAGTAAGCAAAGTAAGCTGAGATCGAGGCAACGATGGCCGGTGCATAGACAACAACTTGTGTCCAACCCGTCAAGAAGCCCCAAAACTTACCATAAAGCTTTTCCATATATATGTAGATACCACCCGTTTGTGGGATGTGTGCGCCGATTTCAGAAATCGTCAAACCGGCTGCCAACGTTACCACACCACCAGCAATCCAGGCCCACAAAGCACCCGTTGTGCTACCAGCAGTCTCCAAAACTTGCCCTTGCTTGAAGAAAATGCCTGATCCAATAACCGTTCCGATAACGATTGAAATACCCGTCCAAACACCCATTGAGCGTTTCAAATGTCGTTCATTGCCTGCCATAATGCCTACCTCATCTTTCCTTAAGCCCCTAAGTATACAAAAAAGCCACCCAACCCCTGGTATACCTATACAGTCTATGTATAAGGGTACCAACATGGTTGAGTGGCTTTGTGAAATACAATTATTATTGCACGTCAAAGTTACTCAACCACAAACGGGTGGTTGAGTCAGAGGACGTCGTCATGATCATAGCTGTGCTAATTCGGTTATTCATAGGTCTGCCCTCCTTTTGGCGTTTTTAGTATGGTTAGAACTTTATCATCTAGGTATAGGGTTTGTCTAGCTTTTTCTCATTTTGTTTACATTTTTAATTTTTGCGGTTTTTGGAATTTAAATAATGTTGTGTGTCGCCACTGGCGTGACGAGGCATGGTGGGCGGTTGGGCTGGCGGTGCTCCGTCCTACAATATAAGCTGGTGGCGACGGAGTCCCGGTCTCACTAAGCCTCAGTGTGTTCCGGCGCCTGTCGGCTTTAAATCCACTGCTGCTAAGTGATTCCTGGTGCTCCTTCCTTCGCTTGGTCACCGGCTAATATCGCAGGATCTCCGCACCACCAGCCCAACCACCCACCATGCCAGCAATCGAGATATTCTAATCTGTTTTGGATTGTCATCCTTCGTAAAACGCATGAATGAACAGCTCAACCTATTATCTTGTGCTGGACACAAACCACAAAAAATCCATCACCCGCAACCACACGAATGATGGATTAAAACCCACATATTAACCGGCCATTGTAACCAAGATACCACCTAGCATAACGAAGATTGCACCGATTCCAATTCCGATGATTTGGCGCTTCGTCTTGCGCTCCTTCAAGATGATGATGGCACCCATCGTTGAAACAATGATTCCCATTTGTGACAACGTTGATGCCTTGGCTTGTCCAACCGCTGGATTTAACACTGCCAAACGAATCATCACTTCACCAGTTCCCCACATCACACCGGCGATTCCATTCTTAGCCGTTTCCTTCGTCAACAATGGCAAGCTCAAGTTACCACCGTTGAAGATGATGATACCGAAGACCAACGCACCGATTGTTTGTCCGATGGCAATTGGCAATGACAAGGCCATTGTGTTGTGCAACGTACCTGTGTTGACGTGAACCAAATCAAGAATGGCAACCGTCTTAGGAATCATAAAGTAAATCATGTAGGCGAAAACTGAAATAGCTGTCAGACGAACACCATCTTTGTTCAAGTTAGACGGCTTACCTGAAATCAAGAACACACCGACGATAACTGAAGCGATAGCCAACAATCCGATTGTCCATTGGTGTGCGCCAGTCCATTCACCAAACACAGCTGCACCGACCAAGGCATTCACAGCAATTTGTCCTGCGGTGTTCAACCCTGAAGCTTGGGAAACACCCATCTTCTTAAAGGCCGCTAGTTGGAAACTCGTTCCCGCTGCCCAGGCGATTCCTGAAAGAACGTACGTCAATCCCGCCATGCTGAACACAACCGATGTGGTTGGTGCTTCGATATATGCGTACACGCCAACTACAATTGAAAATACAAGTGATCCAAGTGCACCACCCAAAATTTGATTTGCGACACGACCACCAGCCCAGCCGTTCACAATCCCCATTGCACCCCACAAAACTGCAGGAATCAAAGCAAACATAATTGACATGTACCAATTCTCTCTTTCGTTCTAGTAATCAATGTAAATTACTATAGCACCGCTAATTAACAGCACGAATTAAAAAGGGAACAAAATAGACCAATCGTCAAATTGGCGTATACCATTTCTGACAATTGGTCTAGTTTTTTGCTATTGAATTGCTTCTGAACCCGCATCCTTAGGCAACGTCAAAATCTCCAACATCGGGATAATGGCGAATATACCCAAGATAACAAAGCCCCATGAGTACGCACCCTGCAATGAGAAATGCGTTTGGAACAAGTGGATAATCACAGTAATCAATGAAATACCCAATCCTTGTCCCATACTTTGCGTAACAGCCGTCAACGTATTGGCTCCGTTACGGTCTTCCGGCGCAATCTCAGTGAATTGCAAACCGTTATATGACGTAAACGCCAATGAACGGCCGACACCAGAAATCAATGCCAACAACATAATCCAAACTGCTGGTGATGTTGGACGTACCAATGCCAAGGCAAATGAACTTAAAGCTAGCATTGAGAATGAGGCAACCAGCGCACCGCGGAATCCCAACTTGCGAATGATCGGATTCGTGAATGGCTTGATACCAATATTACCGACGAAGATAAACAGCACATACCATCCGGCACGCGCAGCCGTCCAGCCAAATACCGTTTGGAGCAATACCGTCAAAACATATGGCAAACTAGCAATCGTAACTTGGAAGATTGTCCCACCAGTTTGGAAGACACGGAACGTCGGTACCTTCATGGCATCAACTGAGAATAATGGATTCTCAGCCTTACGCAAATGGAAGAAGACATTCACACCCAACAAGATACCAATGACTACCAGAATCAAGCCGTACCAAACAACCGCACCGGTACGAGCGACCATTTCTGCCCCTGCTAGCAAAGCAACTGATGCTAAGGCCAACTCAACGAAGCCACGCACATCAAAGGCACGCGCTTGCTTAACCTCATCCTTTGGCAACAAATGCATCCCAATCAAAAAGGCGACAATGCCAATTGGCAAATTAATCAAGAAAATCCAGTGCCACGTGAAGTATGTGACGAACATACCACCGATTACCGGTGCCAAGGCTGGCGCAACCAACGATGGCCACACTAGATAACTAATCATGCGTAGCAACTGATTAGCCGGCGTCTTTTCCAACACAATCAAGCGCGCTGTTGGCGTCATCATAGCACCAGCGAGCCCTTGAATCACACGCATCGTTAACAGCACAGCGAAGTTTGGCGCTAAGGCACTACCCAATGAACTAACCGTAAACAAAGCGACCGCCAATAGCCAAATACGCTTATTGCCCAAACGTTGCGCAATCCAACCACTCAACGGAATAAACACAGCGACTGCAATCATATATGTACTTACCAGCAGACTAATTGTGGCAGCTGACACGTTAAAGTTCTGTGCCATCTTCGGCAATGCGGTCGTGACAATCGTACCGTCCATGACATCCATGAACAAACTAGCCGCCATCAATAAAGCGACTTTTATCTCTCTACTCATTTTCCCACCTTTGATCCTATTTTTTCTCAATCTGATTGTTTCATGTGAAACAATCGGTCGGATATCTTTATCACAGCAGCTGTTGGTCTAAAAACTCCGACATTCCCAGTCTGCTTTATGTATCTCTCCCCTATATGAGAGACAAAACTACGAGAAACCATGCTACGCCTTTTGAATACACCATGCAAGAAAAATTAACATGTAAACTTTCCCAAAGCGTTTAAACACATGATTTAACAAATCAACGATAAAGCGCTACACTAATAAACGTAGACATACACGCCGGGCCAAACACCTGACGCGCAATTAATGTGCAGGAGGTAATGGAATTATGTCACAAAAGAATAAGTTGAAGAAGTTGTTGGAAAAGAAGGGGATTGAGTCAATTAACGTTGACGGTACACCAACACCTGTTCAAAGTGCCAAGGAGCTTGATTTGATCGAAGCAGCCAAGGCAAACGGCATTATGTAATTCTGACTATGCAAAATAGGACGCACAACCATTTGGCTGTGCGTCCTATTTTTTAATCGTGCGCGATACGCGCTTGTGCTGCAGCTGCAATGGCTGACACAATATCATCAATAAACGTGTTCACGCGCCCACCACGGTGTTGTTCGTCATTCAAGCGCCCAACGATACCTGGCTTCATACGATCAAGGTAACCAAAGTTAGTCCATGAAATCGTGCCGTACACACCCAAAATTGACATCACTAGTTGCTCATCAATGCCGTATGTTCCGTGGTCGCGGTCGATACGACTTTGCAATGGTTGTGGCAATTGCTTTGCTTCTGCCAAATCATCGATAGCAAGACCGGTCATAACCGCATCTTGCACTTCGGTCTTGTGCAAAACGTGTTGCACTGAATCAATCGCATCATCCATCGTCAAATCAGGAATAATGGCGCGTTGACCAAACAAGACCAACTCTGCAATATCCTTCAACTCAACACCGCGTGCGTTAAGCATCGCAACAACATCTTCATAATAATCGCGTTCTGTAAATAGCATGTTGAAAATCCCCCGATAGTTATTCTATCAATAAATAACAGCAGGCGGTTGTTCCACGTGAAACAATCGCCTGATTTTAATCTTTAATTAAAAGGTAAATACCGTCTTACCTGCCAATGAAGCTTGGCGAGCTGCTGCGTGTGCTTCGCGCAATGCTTCAACTGAGAATGGCTTAACATCGCCAACCTTAACAACAATCTTACCGGCAGCCATATCATCCAACAACGCTGCCAAGTTGGGGCGCTTGCCGTTTTGATAAGTGTGAGCTGCATCAATATCAAACTTGCTGATGGCTTCTTCATCGAAACCAGTCAAGTTACGCAACTTACCACCTTGCTTCAACACCTTAGCTGATTGAATAGCAACATCCCCACCGATTGTATCCAACACAGCATCAAAGTCTGACAACTCATTCTCATAAGCGGTGTGATAGTCAACTGGCGTCACATCACCTAATGACTTTAGATAGTCAAAGTCGGCTGGCTTAGCCGTTGCGTAAACAATTGCACCACGGTTCAAAGCGGCTTGGATGGCGACAGAACCAACACTACCGGCACCACCTTGAATCAAAACCTTTTGACCAGGTTGCACATCCAAGTCATCCGTAATCATTTGGTACCCAGTCGCTGCACCGACAACGGCCGCAACTGCGTGAACGTCGTCAACGCCATCTGGCACCTTAGCAACTGCAGATTGGCCAACCGGAACTTCTTCAGCGTACGTTTGGTGGTGACGCGTTGCAGCAACGCGATCACCAACCTTGAAGTCAGTTACTTCTTCACCAACTGCGATTACTTCACCTACGACACTTGAGCCAGGAATCAATGGTAGCTTGTCAGCCTCACCCATCAACCCTTGCACAAACTTCACGTCATAAGGATCAATTGCAGTTGCATGATTCTTAACCAATACTTGCTTCTTCAAAATCTTAGGTGTGTCGACTTCAACTTCCTCAAGTACATCAACGTCCCCAAATTCCTTAATTTGTACTGCCTTCATGATGAAATCCCTCCTTGGTTTGACCAATCTTGATTTGTTGATTTTATTTTAGCCTCTTTCCTACCGAGTGTACAAAATAAAGGCATTATTTTTGTCCTGAAAACAAAAATACGCATCGTCACTTGGACGATGCGTATTTTAATGATTGATTATTAGTCTTCTTCAGAACCCAAACCAAACTTAGCAACTACGGCTGCCAAAGCGGCACCAACCAATGGACCTACGATGTAAGCACCAATGTTAGTAATCGCAGCTGATGACCCGAAGATTGCAAGGAAGGCAGCAGGTGCCAATGAACGAGCAGGGTTCAATGAACCACCAGTTGCTTGCAAACCAAGCATAATCAAAGCAGCCAACGTCAAACCAATTACCAATGGGGCAACTGATGAGATAGCTGCGTTCTTCTTAGCCGTAACCATCAAGATTACCAAGACAAAGACGAACGTCAAGAATGCTTCAATCAATGAAGCTGACAAGAATGAAATTGGTGACGTAAAGTTTGTTTGACCAAATCCAACTTGCTTAATCGTTGCTGCTGGAGCACCGAAAGCCTTCATGAATCCCAAAACAACAGCTGAACCTGCAAAGGCACCGATGATTTGTGAAACAACGTAACCCAAGAAGTCCATCCATGAGATGCGACCGTTAATGGCTGCAGCAAATGAAACGGCTGGGTTAAAGTGACCACCTGAGATTGAACCAAAGGCGTATGCTCCGGCTACAACAGCCAAACCAAAGGCCAAAGCAACTGGCAATGGACCAGTTTGAGTTCCAACGAAGACAACAACGCCAGTTCCCATGGCAACCAACATCAACGTTCCGAAGAACTCAGCAAGATACTTGCGCATGTTTTCCATGATAAAAAAACTCCCTTAATATACATTTGTACGACAAGCGTACAGTGTTAATAATTTCTGTCCCTACTATATAACACAACTAGTCTTAAATTCAGCTTTAAGGTTTGTCATTAAAAGAATTTTAAGTTTAACGACCAATAATTTTACTTGCCGCACGGTCTAGTGCAAGCCAAACATTCATTGCGTTTGCCTTAAATTGGTCGATATAGCTAGGTTGGTCATCTTCCGGCTTTGCTTCACCTTCATAGGCGTTACCAATACCGAATACTTGTAGTGCGCGGAAATCCTCATCCCAACGAACCGTAAAGTAATTACCTTCCATGCGCTCGTCGATAATATCTTGGAAGCCTAGCTTTAGAGCCTCCTTGATAACATCATCTTCACTAACTGGGAAGCCACGTGCTGCCATCAAGGCCACACGGTCAGCCACCTGCGTCATATCTTCTGGGATTGATCCTTCATTCATTATGAATAGTCCTTCTTTCCTTCACTTACTTTGTGTCAATCTAAACACGCTCCTAAAGACATTTTAGCAGTGAGTTGCGATATAATAAACTGTGAACGTCCTAAACGACGTTTTTGCTATTATACCTATTAAATTAAGGAGGTTACTTTTCATGGTTGAAGCAGTAACCGCACAAGACATGCAACGCTTCGATCGTTACACGATCGAAGAAATTGGTGTGCCCTCATTAGTTTTGATGGAGCGCGCCGCAATGTCTGTGATTGAAGTTCTTGCAGCCGGATCATTCGACTTGGCTAACGTCCTCGTCATCGCCGGTTTGGGTAACAACGGTGGTGACGGCGTGGCTATCGCTCGTATGTTGACCCAAAAGGGCGTCAACGTTGACCTACTTATTCTAGGCGACGAGCATCGCGCAACGGCTAACACGGCTACCCAATTGAAGATTGCCCGCGGATACGGCATTGAAACGCAAAATCGTGTCCGTGATTTCCGTAATTACACGGTTATCGTCGACGCTTTGTTTGGAATTGGCCTTTCTAAGCCCGTTCCAAGCAAACTTGGTGATATTATTAAACGAGTAAATGCCGCAAACATTCCAGTTATCTCAGTTGATGTGCCTTCTGGTTTGCACGCGACAACGGGAGAAATCCTTGGCTCTGCCATTCGTGCCACCGCAACGGTAACTTTTGCCTACCCAAAGCAAGGGTTGCTACAAAACGAAGGCTTGAAGCGTGCCGGTAACATCTATGTGAAGGATATCGGTATCTATTCACCCGAAGAATTAGCAGCATTTAAGCAGGAAGAGAGTGAGAACTAATGAATATTGCATTGGTCGGAGCTGGTCCTCGAAACTTGACGTTGGTTGAGCGCTTGATGGCGCACGCCAAGAAGACGACTGACCCCGTAGACATTACGTTATACGACCCATTCCCCATTGGAGGTCGTGTTTGGAATCCAGATCAAGATCCAACATTTTTGATGAACACTGTGACACAACAATTGACGTTGTTCACAGATCCATCAGTTCCTAACCATGCATCTACTGCCCTATACGGACCTAACTTCTACGAGTGGGCTGTAACTTACGGTAAGGAATACGTTAAGATGCACAACTTCGAAAACGAAGCCTACTTCTTGGACGAGTTGACGCGCATTAACCCTAACCGTTTCACTTCACGTGCCTTGTTTGGTGTGTACTCACAATGGTTCTTTGAACACTTGGGTGCCCACGTACCAGCTAACGTGACATTGTCATACGAGCGCAAGTCTGTTTCAGATGTTGTGAAGAATGGTGATGACTACACGGTAACTTTGGAAGACAATTCATCAGTTAAGGCTGATCATGTTGTTATGGCTTTGGGTCACGTTGATAACGACTTGGACGACGAGCAAAAGGTTTTCGCTGCCGCAGCAGATGAAAACGCTGACTTGTTGTACGTCGCGCCAACACACCCATCTGAAGCCGACTTGGATGCCGTGCCAGCACGCGAAAAGGTTGTTTTGCGTGGTTTGGGATTGAGCTTCTTCGACTACATCGCTAAGTTGACGATTAGCCGTGGCGGCCGTTTTTCTCGTGATAACAACGGAGTCTTGTACTACTTGCCATCAGGTAAGGAGCCACACATGATCGCCGGTTCTCGCAAGGGATTGCCTATGCACGCCCGTGGTGTTAACCAAAAGGTTGAAGCTGAAGGTTACCAACCAAAGTTCTTTACGAGCGAAAACTTGGACGCCTTGGCTGCAAAGTCAAACGGTCAAGTGTCTTACGATGAATTCTTTACGTTGTTGCGTAAGGAATTGGAGTACAAGCACTACCAAAACACGATTAACGATTTGGGTGTGACATGGCCATTTAACGCTGAAACGTTTATGAACGCTTTGGCCGAGAGTGACAACTTGAACGAAACTGCCCGTAAGTTTGGTGTTTCCGAAGAGTACATCATGGATTGGGAACGTATTTTGAACCCAGTTAACGACGTACCTGCTGAAGTTGAATACAGCGACTTCATGATGAACTACCTAACTTGGGACATCAACGATGCTTACCAAGGTAACAACGATGCACCATATGCTGGTGCCTTCGATATGTTGCGTGACGTTCGTGGTATCATCCGTCACTACTTGGATGCTGGTTACTTGTCAGCTGATGAGTATGCTAAGTTCCTTTCAAAGTTCAACCCATTCAACTCATTGATTTCCGTTGGACCTCCTGTCCTACGTGTTGAGCAAATGCGTGCTTTGATCGAAGCCGGCGTGTTGACGATTGCCGGCCCTGGTTTGGCTGTTTCTGTCCAAGACGATCACTACCTAGCAACGGATAACCGTGGTAACTCATGGGCTGTTAACAACCTAGTTGAGGCCCGCTTGTTCGCTGTTTCATTGGCAAACTCAGTTAACCCATTGGTTGCTAACTTGCGTGATCGTGGCGTTTTGAGCGCTGCAGAATACACGAAGGCCGATGGCTCAACTTATGTTGTCGGTGGTACGCGCATGAACAAGGAAACGTTGGTTGTTATCGATGAAAACGATAACGAAGTCGACGGCTTGTACGTATGGGGTGTTCCCACTGAAGGTTGGTCATGGTTTACGACGTTCGCACCTCGTTCAGGTGTTAACGACAAGAACTTGCGTGATGCCGAAAACATCGCCTACCACATCTTTGGTTAATAATTAGACATTAAAAGTAATAGCACCAACTCGCATAACCATGCGGGTTGGTGCTATTTTTTGTTAAAAACACAGTTGTATCAAGCGTTTTCGTATTTGCAAAGATTTTCTAAAGGGTGTATATTAGGTTTATCCTAACATTAGGATAAACCTAATATACATAAATAGAGGTCATTCTGATGGTCGATGTCTACCAAAAAGAAACCGCCCGGCACGTGATGGTTATCGACTCAAAAAGCTTTTACGCGAGCGTTGAAAGTGTCGATTTAGGACTCAATCCCCTCAAGTCACTCCTGGTCGTGATGAGTCAACAAGAAAACACAAATGGCGGTCTTGTCTTAGCTGCCTCGCCCCAGGCCAAAAAGGTTCTCGGGGTGTCTAACGTTATGCGACAGCGTGATGTGCCCCGCGATCCGCGCCTGGCCATTGTGCAACCTCGTATGAACTACTATATTCAAAAAAACAAACAAATTAATGACATTTATCGGAAGTTTGTCGCCGAAGAAGATTTACACATCTATTCAATCGACGAATCGTTGCTTGATTTGACCGATAGTTGGCGTTATTTAGAGTCCAAATATCATCGCACCCTGACCGATTACGAAGTCGCACGCATCATTCAACAAGAGGTTCGTGATGCAACTGGCATCTACCTAACCGTCGGCATTGGTGACAACCCTGCAATGGCTAAGATGGCACTTGATTTAACCGCTAAGCATGCAGATGATTTAATTGGTGAATGGCATTATGAAACTATTCCCGACGTTTTATGGCCTATCGAAAAACTTGATGACGTTTGGAGTATAGGGTCACGTACCGCTAAAAAATTGCGTCGCTTGGGGATTTTTTCAATGCGCGATTTGGCTGCAACTAACCCTTACCGTCTTAAAGAAAAATTCGGCGTTAAAGGCGTTGAACTATACGCACTGGCTTGGGGAATCGATCGTAGTTTGATTAAACAAAAATATCGACCAAAGGAAAGTTCATTTAGCAACGGGCAAGTTCTCCCTCGCGACTACGACAATCCAACCGAAATTGAAGTTGTGATTCGTGAAATCGGCGAGCAAGTCGCGAGTCGTCTGCGCGCCAAACACATGGTCGCGAGTCAGATTAGCCTTGGCATCGGCTTTGGATATCGAGAAACGAATCAAACGCACGGTTTTGGGGGTCAACTAACAATTGATGCGACTAATCTTAGTTTGCCAATCACTAATGCACTCCGCGATATTTTTAGGCAACATTATGAGGGACAAGTCGTGCGCAACGTTTACGTCAGCGCCGGCCGACTGGCTCCTGAAGGCGTTGAGCAAATCGACCTGTTTACCCCGGTCGTGATTAATACACGCCAACGAACCATCGATACCGTCATTGATGATATTCGCAAAAAATTCGGCGTTGGCGCTGTCTTTAAAAGCTCTAGCGTTGCCGGTGGTACAATGCTTAACCGCATCGGTTTGGTTGGTGGTCACAACGGAGGAAACGCCTATGGATGATGAACAGGACATGTTCGAACGGGCAGCCTACTTTTTCAGCCACGATTATCAAGATCGCGGCATGGTGAAATGGCAAGGCTACTACCTGTCTGACCACACTGAGGACGTCAAAAAGAAGGAAGCCTTAGAATTTGCCCGTCAAAATCGCAAACGCATGCCAGAAATGAGCTTAGCTGACATGACTGCCATCATATTCGATGCTTTCGGCCGACACGAAGAAGTAGCCGTGCAAGAAAATTATTCAGATACAGATGGTGCGGTGCCACCGATTATAACCGGTTTAGTCACCGGTTATACTGAATCAGACATCATTATCGGTGGCACCGGTATACCGTTAGCAAATTTATGGTGGGTGAAAAAAACGCAGTGATTCAATCGCGAATCACTGCGTTTTTCATTAATTAAGCTTCAACCAATTGCTTTGCCAAGTAGAAGCAACCTAGGATACCGGCGTTATCACCGTTTCCGACCGTCACCAAGTACTTATCCAGGTCATCAACTGGTAGGTAATCTGCTAACTGTTCTGCGAATGACTTACGCACCATTGGTAACAATACTTCACGGTGAGGCACTCCACCACCAAATACAATGCGATCTGGGCGCAAAATAACCGTGTACGTAACGGCTGCTTGCGCCAAGTAGTACGCTTCGATTTCCCACGCCAAGTGATCATCCGGCAACGACTTAGCTGATTCTTGCCAACGGTCTTCGATGGCCGGACCAGCTGCTAGCCCTTCCAAGCAGTTGTCACCGTGGAATGGGCAGTGACCAACATAACTATCTTGTGGGTGCTTACGCATCATAATGTGCCCAGCTTCAGGGTGTGAATTACCGCTTAACAAGTGCCCATGTTGAATAATACCGGCACCAACGCCCGTTCCAACCGTCAGATACACGACATTTTCAACGTCCTTCGCTGCACCTGACACATACTCAGCCCAGCCGGCGCCATTCACATCTGTCGTCCAGTAGTACGGAATATCACGCCATGCCTTCATCGCACCTAGAAAATCATAGCCCGACCAACCTCGCTTCGGTGTATCTAGGACATATCCATACGTACGACTGTCCGGATTGATATCAATTGGTCCAAACGCAGCAATCCCGATGGCTGCGATATCATCATAGCGATCAAAAAAATCAATCACCTGTGCAATCGTCCCCGCGCCATCCAGGGTTGGAAAACTTTCACGTGCAACGACAACATCAGAATTCTCCAGTTCTGCCACTGCAACCACAAACTTTGTACCACCTGCTTCAATAGCTCCCAAAAGTGCCATATTTTTAATCCCCCTAATTTAAAACACTTACAATACTGACAACTTCGAAATCAAAATTGCCCCCACAATTACCAATACCGTTCCTAAGAAAATATAACCCATTTGACGGGGCGTTTTGCGTTCACCAAGGATGAAAATCGCCCCGAACGTTCCGACAATAATTCCCGTTTGCGAAAGGGTTGTCGCTGTGGCTTGCCCAACCTCTGGATTTCCAGTTGAGATAAACATAAAGACATTTCCAAGCGCCCAAACTAACCCCGTGATAATTTGACGCGCCGTGCCAATCTTGAAGATGTTACGCGTCTCCTTAAAGTAGAAGGCCACAATCAGCCATGCACCCAGGATTTGTCCAATTGACTGTGGTGCAACGATTGCCGTCATGTAATCCAACCCATTATTTTGATTGTGAATAGCATCTGAAATGTAGCCCCACTTATTCAACAAGTTTGGCAAAACAAAGTACATCATAAAGGCTAGCGTTGAAACAATAACTGCCGTCACACCACCTTTGAAATCACGTTCCGGATTGGTTTCGACCGGCGCATTTTTATCGCGCACCGTCGTCAAAAGCGCCCCACCAGTTACTAACGCAATTGATAGCAAACCAAAGAACCACATGCGCCCTGTGTGCCATTCACCTAGCACCGCAGCTGCCATCAAGGCATTTCCAACAATTTGACCAGATGTCGACAACGGATTTCCGATCGACACCCCTAACTTCTTAAAACCAATCAATTGGCCAACCTGACCAACTGCCCAGATTAATCCTGAGATAAATCCTACCAACCAAATACGTGAATTAAATGCATAATCCATGCCGGCATTCGGAATAACGAAAAATGCCAACGTGCCGAAGCCAAGTAAGATGGCCCCAATCGTCATGCCCATGATTCCTTGGGCGGCCGTCCCACCAGCCTTGGTGGTCACAATCCCTACCGACCCCCACGCTAACGCTGGTACCAACGCAATCAATATCGACATATCAATAATTCCTCCAAATCAAAAATTTCCTATCAACATTTATTACGCTACTCGTTTGAAAACGCTTTCACAAGTTTCGTTTTTTAACGAGTCGTTATTTTTCAGATAGATGCACAAAAAAGCCGGATGACATTGACCATCAAATCAATATCATCCAGCTTATTAATTACATATTAACTGTTTACTTTTCAAACAATTCCAAACCTTCACGGCCCACATAAATCGCAAACAAGATTGCTGCAACCGCATCTGCCCACCATAGACCAAACAAGGCCGTTAGCACCATGCCACCTAATACAAGCGCAGCTAATACAGCACACGTGACATTACACATCGCGTCATCACGCAACGCTTCAGATTGAATACGATCACCGATACGACGCTTCATCGTCGTCATAATCGGCATCAAAATAACTGACATAATCGCAATGACCAACCCAATTCCGCTTTCCGCTGGCATTTCATGGTTAATCAAATTCATAACCGAAGTAATCAACACATATCCTGAAAGCAACAACAAGATGCCCTTTACCAAGCGACTAGCCGTGCGTTCAACACGAGCCACCGTTTTCGCATCTGCACCGTTATATTCCGCGCGCAAACGCCAAATTAAAATACCACCGGCGATTGTTTCCAAAAAGGCATCAAGACCAAACGCAATTAGTAAAATTGACCCAGCGTGAATCCCCGCAGACACCCCGAGTACAAATTCAATCGCCATCCAGGCCATCGAAATCACTTCTAATTGAATACCCCGCGCTAATAATTTCTGTCGTACTTCCATTTCATTTTCTCCCCGTTTGATACATGTTATTTATTTCATATGTTTATTATATCATAAGTTTGAGAAAAAGTGCACAATTCAAAAAATGACCTCGGCATTTAGGCCGAAGTCATTTCAATGATGATAGTTGTGTTCCACGTGGAACAAATTGTTTAATTCATTCGTGAATGTTTCATACCGTACGTTAGATACAAAACAATCCCCAGCACAAACCAAACCAGTGCAGCAACCAGCGTTTCAAGGTGCAACTGTGTGATTAAGAAGAACGTAAATAACGCCGATAAAATTGGTAGCACCGGATAACCAGGCATCTTATAACCGTCTTGGCGCACATCAGCTCGCTTACGCAATGGCAAAATCCCCAATGACACGACCATAAATGCCAATAATGTGCCCATATTCACCAAATCAACGAGCTTTTCTAGCGGTACGAATCCACCAAAGAACGCTACAACAATTGTTGCGATACCAAGCGCCCTTTCTGGTTCACCCTGCTTACTCAACTTACCTAGCCCACCCGGTAGCAATCCGTCACGGCCAACGGCATAAATCAAACGTGAAGAAGCATAGAGCATCGTCACCATCATCGTAAACATCCCAATCAATGCCCCGATTGTGATGATAAGTGCTGCCCAATGTTGGCCGACTTGTTGCATTGCAAAAGCAGCTGGATCTGCAACGTTCAACTTTGAATAGTGCACCATTCCCGTCAAAACCAACGCAACCAAGCCATACAAAACCGCTGCAACAATCAACGTCCCAATAATACCAATCGGCATATCACGCTTTGGATTTTTTACCTCAGCTGCCGTCGCTGACAAAGCATCAAACCCCAGAAAGGCGAAGAACACCATTGATGTTCCTGCGAAGACCCCTTGAATACCAAACGCCCCATCCATGCGCTTTGGAATCAGCGGCGTCAAATTGTCAGCTTTAATAAAGAAAAAGCCAACGACAATGAACAGCACAATAATACCAATCTTAAGGAGTACCATCGCATTTTGAACGCGCTTAGATTCAGTCATTCCCCCACGCAAAAGCAGCCCGATTAACAATACAATGACCACTGCCACAATATTCACGACCGTACCTTCAGCCGGATTGTAAGCTCCTGATAATGCGGTTGGGAGCTTGAAGAATGGCGACATCAAATTCGCAAAGTAGGCTGACCAGCCAGTAGAAACAGCAGCCACACCAAGTGCATATTCCAAAATCAATGCCCAGCCAAGAATCCAACCAATCACTTCACCAAAAATGACATTTCCATATGAATACGCTGATCCAGCTACCGGCATTGCTGATGCGGTTTCAGAATACGCCATCGCAACCAAACCAGAGACAACAGCCGCGATAATGAAACTAAAAATCACGCCTGGTCCAGCAGTCGTTGCAGCAACCGTACCCGGCAAAATAAAAATACCAGTTCCAATAACTGCCCCAATCCCTAACCCAATTAAATCTTTAGCGGTCAGTGACTTTGAAAAGTGTGCATCACTCTTCAAATATGTTTCCAATAATTCTTTGCGGAACATCCGCTTTAATAACGACATATAAACACCTCTTCCCAAATGACGAAAAGCCCCAGTAAATTAAAAAAGCACGCATCGGATACTAATTCAGTATCCGATGCGTGCTAAATGAGTTTCATACAAATCAACTGTTTCGTTGCCTGATGTCTCACACACTCGGATACTTTACCGTCATCCGAGTGTTCAACGCAAAATAACTTTACGATTGATTCGGATGACTAACCGAAAAACGTAAAGTAGAAAAACGCTTGCGTTGATGACATAAGTAATTGCATGAATTTCATTTCCTTTGACTTTGATTAACGCCGATTCAATTTGAATCAACGGCCCCTTTAAATGACCCCCTAAGCATATGATATCCCTGACAATTCGTCAACAACTTATTCACACTGACTTTTTGTAACTATAACGAAACACTTTGCAAGCCGGATACTCGTTTTTCGACAAAAAATAAGTTTATAATAGAAATCAAGTAGTTTGGCACTAAACCAAACTGAGTCTAAAAATGAGGTGGTTTCATGTCGATTCGCACGTATCATAATGCGCAAGTCTATGATGTTGCGCAAGAAAAATTTATTCCTAATTCATGGTTCACTGTTGATTTGACCAGTGGTCGTATCACATCTACCGGAGTTGGCACTGCGCCTGCAGAAGGCCAAGAACTTGTCGATCTTGAAAACAAGTTCGTGACACCCGGTATGATCAATACCCACGTTCATATCATCAACAAGGTGTTCCCATACGGTCCTAAGACATCTCGTGAGCCATTTGAGATCGCTATGCAAGCCCAAGCCAACTTGAACGAAATGTTGGCTTCTGGTGTCACTTACACGCGTGTCCTTGCGACAGCAAATAGTTTTGATATTGGTATCCAAAAGATGACGTTGAACGGTCAATGGCGTGGTACCGGAGTGGTTGCTTCTGGTCGTGCCTTTTCAACCATTGGTGGTCACGCTTCAAAGATTGGTGAAGCGTTGACCGGTCCGGAAGAATTCCGCGCCGGTGTGCGACGCCGTATCGAACAAGGTGCCCATGCGATTAAGTACATGGCTTCTGGTGGTATCGCCTTTGATCAATTTGAACAACCTGATATGCCACAAATGACCGAAGCCGAAATGGCGGCTGGTGTCGATGTTGCCCACCGTCGTGGCATCAAGGTCGCCGCTCACGCCGAAGCGTTGCAAACCGTTAAGGAAGCTTTGCGCGCCGGTGTTGATTCTGTTGAGCACGCCTTCGTTATTGATGATGAAGCGTTGGACTTGTTCCTTTCAACCGGCACTTATTTGACACCAACATTGGTTGCACCATACGTTATCATCAAGCGTGGTGATGGATTGTTGCCACAATGGATGGTCGATAAGGCCTACAAGTGGGTTGATTCTCACTTCGAAGCTTTCGGTAAGGCAGCTAAGAACGGCGTTAATTTGGCGCTTGGAACAGATGCCGGTTCACCATTGAACGGTTATGCCGATACGGCTTTGGAAGCTGAATTGTGGTCAATTGCTGGTGCAACTAACCAACAAATTTTGCGTGCCCTGTTCACCAATGCCGCCGACTTGCTACAAATCAGCGACGATTACGGTGAGCTAGTACCTGGTAAGATGGCCGACTTCGTTATGTTCGATGCCAGCCCACTTGCTGATATTAAGGTTTTGCAAGATCCAAAGCGCGTTGCTAAGTTTGGCGGATTCGTTGATACAACTGGATTCCAAAACCCATTTATCTTGCCACTTGATAAGGGGCACCTAGCCTACTAAAAAATAAAGACGAGATGTGCTCTTATGATGAGATTCCGGACTAGTTTTTCTAGTTTGGTAAAATATCATCATAGGAGTATTTTTATTTATGGTTACACGTTATGAAGAGGACTTTAAAAAGTCCATCGTGGAGATGGTTAAAGCGGGCCGTCGGCCCGATGAATTATCCAAGGAATACGGTCCTTCAGCCGATTCAATTCGGAATTGGGTCAAAAAATATGCGCCTGTAGAAGTGAATGGCGAATCAATATCAGCTGATGAATTGAAGAAGTTGCGTAAGGAAAACGCAATTTTGAAAGAAGAGCTCGAAATTTTAAAACGTGCGGCGGTGTTGCTGGCAAAACATTAGTTTTGCGCGGTAGAAGTGTTGTTTTACCAATTATCCACAAAAATTTGGTACAGGGGCACCGCATCACACGCGTTCTGAGTGCTTTGAAAATTCCAATGTCCACTTACTCTGACTGGATCCATTGGGAGCCGAGCGCACAAGAAATACAACACAACAAATTGAGAATTGCCGTCGAATCAATTTACACAGCCAATAAAGGCATTTATGGTTATCGACGAATTGCTAAAACCATGCGCGACTTATTCAAACTAGCAATCAGCGACCGCTTTGTATGGCAATTGATGAGTGAAGCTGGCTTGAAATCGCGTATGCAAAAGCGATATAACAAGCCTACAACAGTCAATGACAAAGATCAGATGCCAAATCTCATTATCAATCTGGATGACCTAAGTGGCGTAATTACAACTGACATTACGTATATCCAGTTGACCGATAAGACATGGGTTTACATGGCTAGTGCATATGATCCGGAAGACCGTAAGGTGCTGTCGTATCGAATCGCAGATACGATGACAGCTCAACTAGCAACCTCAGTAATCGTTAAGGCGCTAAGACGAGGTGAAAAACCACTGTATGTGCATAGCGATATGGGAAGCCAGTATACCAGCGAATTGTTTGAAAATACACTGGAGTCCATAGGTATTAGGCACTCTTACTCCCGTAAAGGGCACCCTTACGATAATGCCCGCATCGAAAGTTTTCACTCGTTACTCAAGAGGGAGCTGATCTACCAACAGGATTTCGAGAGTATCGCTGATGTGCAAGCCGCTGTTGGATGGTACGTCAACTGGTATAACAACAATCGTATATCACCATGACATCAGAGCCATGAACACATCGATGTTCATCTCGTCTTTTTTCTTTGCCCAGACTTTTTGCATGGCTGCAAAGACCGCTAGTGTTGCGCGTGAATCCGCCAGCGCACGATGCTTTTGCGTGCCAATTTCAACTTCATATTCGTCAGCCAAGCCAGCTAATGAAATGTCATTTGGATTACCGTTCAAAGCACGGTGGATTTGTTGCGTATCAAACACCTTACCGTTCGTCTTCCACTTGCCCAAATCGTTATAGCGAAGACCTTCTTTGATTAATTGGACATCCCCATCAACAATTGCGTGACCAACTACTGGATAATCACCAACGAACTTCATAAAGCGCGTTAATGCGCGCTCTTCGGCCAAACCGTTTTGAATCATTTCCAATGTAATCCAGCCATCATCACCACCCATTGATTGTGAGATGAACTTAAATGATGCCATCCCGCTCCCCATTGGCGGATTGTTGACAATCACGGAAAATTTTTCGATATCTTGACCAGTCGTTACCTTCAACGCACCAATCTCGATAATCTGATTACTGCCGTTCATTTCCAAGTCAAAAACGACGTAATTTTTTAATTCTGTAAAAAGCATAACCTACTCCCAATCGTTCACTATGTTAACAGTATACCCCGTCAAGAAACCGAATGCTTGCATTTATTAGGGGGAGGCGTAAAGTTATCACTAACAATACGTAAAGAAAAGGAACTATTTTCATGCGCTCTTTAGCAAAATTCAATAAGCTACGCCGCAATTTCAACATGGAAAGCCACCGCAAGTTGCAACTTGACGAGCACGGCGTCACTGACGTTTATGATGGTGTTCAAGTGACCGTTCTCGTTAAGGACGATCAAGCAACAATGATTTTTATCGACTCTGAAGATGCTGATAACGACGAGGCAGGTCGCGCCTTTGTTGCCTTCGAACACGGTATGAGCTGGTCATCACAAGAATTCTACAATGCCTACATGGCCGTTCACGAGAATCCAGATGAGCCAGCCGTCGCCACGGCCAACGGCATTCAAGTGACCCACAAAATCGACGCTAACGGCTTGCACATCAAGATTGTGCCAGCCCCATAAAGAAAAAATTCCGTCTCACGTTGAGACGGAATTTTTTTCATTATGACAGTGGCACGCCGTTATATTGTGTATCAACCGCAGCCACATTATCCATTAGATAGTGTTCAACCGCCACCTTATAGGGCACTTCGTTTTCATAGGCGAATGCTGTTAGCTTCGTGAATTCAGGTGAGTTCATGTGCCAAACTTGCTTTACACCAACTTCAAGCAAGTGGTTGTGTAGCAAACCAACAATCGCCTCGAATTGACGCAATTCATGTGCGTTTGCATCGTAAATGTTGTACAAGTTAAATGAACGGTTTTCGATGTTGGCCAACATTACCAAACCTTGAGCAGCAGTCCCACGCGTTTGGCCATTCACCTTGTACATTGTTGGCGTTGGATAAGCACGATTGCTAGGGTAAGCCACAGCTTGTGCTTCCAATGCATGCAACTTCGCGATAACTTGTCCGGCGACTTCAGGTCGAACACCTGTCTTCACCAAAATGTTTCCGAATGACATCATAAATGCTTGTGTGTGAACTGTCCCTGCCATAATTAACTTGCCCCCTTGTTAACGTGTTCTCTGTTATTACAAGTCTAAGTTTATGACGCAAGACATAGAAAATTCAAAAAGTTCACAGAATGAAACAAATTAGAGTCATTTTTACGCAAAAAGCGCCAACCACGCGGGTTGGCGCTTATTTTTAGTGCATTAATAACATAATCAAACCAAGCGCTAGGACAACTTGGAAGATGATTGTCACCAGGCCATATCCTAGGAACGTTGCTCCTGAAGACTTGATTGTGGCCCATTTCAAATTAAGACCAATTCCGGCCAAGTTTACAATACCAAAGAAGCTTGTAACTTCATGTGCTGTGCCAGTTAGTACGTGTGGCAAACTCACAAATGAGTTGATAACCACTAGGACAATAAATGTCAAAACAAACCAAGGTACCTTAACTTTTGAAGTCGGTGCAACGCCTTCAACCGGCGTTGCTTTCGTGGCATAGCGCGACATCAAGATAACAACCGCTGACAACAAGACCACACGCAGCATCTTGAAGATTGGCGCATACGTCACTACATCGCCACCGACCAAAGAAGCCGTACCTGAAACTTGTCCAACTGATTGCACCGTTCCACCAATCAATGCACTAACAAACATGTCGTTATGGTGCAATAACTCTGGCCCGATAACTGGCAAAACAAACAACAACACAACTCCGGCTAGCGAAACAGTTGCTACTGTCGTACGACGTTGATCGTCAGTTGCGCCAATCGCTGGCGCAACTGACGCGATGGCACTTGATCCGCAGACCGCGTTTCCAGCCCCCATCAACATCGCTGATTGTGGCGCAACCTTGAAGACGCGTCCACCAATCCACATGACAAATAAAATCGTGGCCGTCATTTGGAGCAAGATGAAGATTACACCTGACCACCCCAATGTTGCCATATTATTAAGTGTCACGTTTAGTCCAAGCACCGCAATTCCAATCTCGATTGGGTACTTCTCCGCCCACTTCACACCAGCATTCCAGCGTTCATGTGCAAATAATGTGTTTCCCAGAACGATTCCCATCAACATCGCCAATGCTTCGCCACCCAGCGAAGGCAAATATGGTGATAGCAATTTTGCCACAATAGACACTGCCAAAGTCAGCAAAATTCCCGCCACCATATTACGTTTAATTGCCATAATACGTCTCTCCTCGAATAAACTACTTTTCCTAGTGTACTACTATTCGACAGAAGATAACTGTTTATTCCACTGAACGTTGCATATGTGTGTAATGATGCTCACCAATCATGAGCTCGCTAACCGGTTGAAATCCTTCACGTTCATACAACGCACGTGCCTTCGGATTGCCATCATCCACATTAAGTCCGATGACTTGTTCACCTTGCGCTTGCGCAACAGCAGGTAAAGCAGCCAATAACTGTGTCCCCACACCCTTACCGCGGGCCGTCTCTGACACTGAAATTGAGTCAAGATACCACTCTTGTCCCACCGTTTCCTTATCGGGGAATAGTTCCGCTAACTCACCAAAGCGGTCAGCCAAAAGGCGTTGTAAAGATACATCCAAATAAGGTTCTTGCTTAGCTGGATAACCAAAAGCCACCCCAACGATAGCGCCGCCCATTTCCGCAACCGTGGCATGCGTGTGTGAATAACGCGCCGTGTCATCAGCTAGTGCACTATCATGCAGTAATTGTTCAATATTGTCACGACCAAGCTTTTCCACCATCGGAATTTGCATCTGGTCAATAATTGTCATTTCTAAATGGACAATTGCTCCTGTATCAGCAATTGTAGCTGGTCGAATTTTAATCATAATATCTTTCCCCCATCACTCTAGTCTACCGACTTTATTCAGGTCTGCCTACTAATTTTTTCGGAATTATCTACTTTGGATATGTAAACGCCTTGAAAGGACCCGTAAAACCCTTTAATATTGTAAATGTCCCAGTTTGGATTGCGGAAGATCGAGCCGCATAAATGAAAATAAAAATGTTTAGAGAAAGGATTTAGACATGGTTAAAGCAAAGTCAGCTTACTGGCAAGGCGTTGTCGATGAAGCACAAAATCACCCCAAGGTTCCTGGTGTTGAGAAGACCCCATTCTTCTCACTAGCACCAATGGAAGCCGTTACGGATACGGTTTTCCGTCGCGTTGTCGAGAAGGCAGCTGCGCCTGACGTTTACTACACAGAGTTTACGAACGCCCGCAGTATTTCACACCCCAAGGCAAAGTTTACGGTCCAAGGTCGTCTACACGTTGATAAGAGCGAAAAGATGCCCGTCGTACAAATTTGGGGAAACCGTGGTGAAGACTTCGAAAAGTCATCACTAGAATTGCGCGACCGCGGCTACAACGCCATCGATTTGAACATGGGTTGTCCGGATTCAACGGTTATCAAGAATGGAGGCGGATCAGATTTGATTCGTCACTACGATTCAGCAAAGGAAGTTATTGGCGCAGCTAAGACAGCTGGTTTGCCAGTGTCTGTTAAAACTCGTTTGGGCTTTAACGACATTGAAACTTTCCGTACTTGGATTCCATTCTTGTTGCAACAAGACATTCAAGTTTTGACGGTTCACTTGCGTACGCGTAAGGAAATGTCAAAGGTTCCAGCCCACTACGAGTACATTGATGAAATCGTTAAGATGCGTGATGAAATCGCACCTGATACGTTGTTGCAAATCAACGGTGACATCAAGACTCGTGAAGAAGGTTTGGAACTTGTTCGTCAACACCCTGGTGTTGACGGTGTCATGATTGGCCGTGGTGTTTTCGAAAACCCATTTGCCTTTGAAATCATGCCTACTGAACACACGTTGGACGAAACGTTGGCTTTGTTGCGTTTGCAACTTGACCTTTACGATGAGTTCACGGCGGAGTTCGGTCCTATGCACTTCCAAAAGTTGAAGCGCTTCTTCAAGATTTATGTTCGTGGCTTTGCCTACGCCTCAGATTTGCGTGTGGCTTTGATGGACACAAACACAACTGACGAAGTTCGTGCCCTTTTGGACGAGTTCGACAAGCAATGGGAAGCCAAGAAGGCTGAAGATGCTGTCGCAATCGAAGCAAAGTAAATAATAATAAAAGCCCGCATGCGTGCGGGCTTTTATTGTAAAGTTAGAAAACTAGAGGTGCTGCCATGTCAGAACTACAAAACGGTGATTTGCTCTTTGTTGGGTCGACGACCGAGCAATTTTCACAAATGATTGCCCAAAGTACCCAACCTGATACTGAAACATTCAATTACACCCACGTCGGCATCGTTGAAATAACAGCTGATGCCGTATTTGTGTTACACGCCTCCCCTGACCTCGGTTCCGTTCGCCAACCTCTCAATTCATTCCTGATGGCGCAAACCGGAAGCGTCGATTTGTATCGTTTGAAAGCACCATTTGATTCCGACTCAGTAATCGTCAAGGCCAAAACGCTTTTAGGGCAACCTTATAATTGGTCTTTCATTGCCAGTGAACCTGGTTTTTATTGCTCTGAATTTATTGAAACAGCTTTCTCAGCTATCGAAAATCCATTCAAAAAAATCGCCATGACCTTTGGGCCTGACGATTCAATCTTGCCCGAATGGCAAACTTATTATGCAAAGTTGGGATTGCCGGTGCCAAATGGCGAGCCGGGCACAAATCCCAACGCATTAATTAGCAATCAACTTGAACGGGTTGTACGCTTACGATAGTGCTTAGCAACTTGTCGCTTAGCCAAAGCCGGACGACGTTTTGCAGGCACCCCTTTTGCAGCCAGCGGTACAGTCGCTGGCTGTTTTTCTTCGGGATCAAATAGGATGCTAAACCAGGCTATTAAAATCTGACCAACAACCATAATGGTCCCAACCAAATTTAGATAGACCATCAAAACCAATAGCGATCCTAATGACTGGTAGAAGCCCACGCTCTTAACTGCGAATTGCGCATACCAGCTAAACCCAGCGTTCAGCAATACCAAGATGACGACTTCGATGCCGGAACCAAGTAGCGTTGCCTTCCATGGCAAACGCTTAGCTGGCAAAGCAACGTTAAATACACACATCAACAACCACAACCCGATCAAGGCAAACAATCGACTTTGCTTAGCCAACTCATCCAACCAAGGCAGGTCGCCAGGAATTGCTTGGATAATCGCCGGCATAATCGCTGTCGCAGCCATGACAACACCAGCCGTGATCAAGATAACCATCAACCACAGAAAACTAAATACACGCGTCAGCATGCCACTGACACGTTCTGGTACATCGTGCACCCCATTGAACGCTTTTCTAATGACTGCCAATACCGCACTAGCTCCCCAAACGGTTGTCACAATTGAGAATGACAAAATTCCAACACCACCGCTTAGAACCGACTTAATAATTGGTGCCAAAATCGACATGATGTTGGCAGGTAGATTTGTTTTTAAAGTTGCAATCAACTCAGTCGACGAGATGCCAACAAGTCCAGCAATCGCACCTACACTCATCAGCACTGGCACCAGCGACAGTAATGTGTAGTACGTGATAGTCGGACCAACCATGTTTAAGTTAGCACGGCTAATAAATGTTTGTAGATCCGCAAACCGAAATTGCTTACGGAATTTTTCGATATCGACTTTTAACCCACGCATCCCCCTTATCTCCTTCGCTTTTCTTACAGTATCGCAGTTATCGCGTCGCTGGGTCAAAACATTTGCTTAAATGGCAAACAAAAAAACGAGCGAATGTTCCACATGAAACATTCGCTCGTTTTAATTTTGTGGTCGATTCTCTTTAACGTAATTCCAAAAACTAACCACCGCTGATAGCAAATCAACCGCTGGCAAAATGGCAATAAAAATCCATTTCATCGTTGGGTCAGTTGGTCGGAAAATCAAAAACCAGACCGTATCAATAATTAGTTGTACAAATAATTGTTGTGGTGTCGCCCTAAAAAACGACTTACCAAACGCACCAAACATGGTTGCCCCCTAAATCAGAGCCACTTCTCCAAGAAAGCAATCTTCTCATCGGTGAACTCTGGCGTCATGTATGACGCAGGTCCGTGTCCAGTTCCTTCAACCAAATGCAACACTGCCTTTTCTTCAGGAACGAATTGACGAGCCGCGTCAATCATATTAACTGTCTGTTGATAAGGTACCACAGCATCGGCCGTTCCTGCAAATGCCAAAATAGGTGGCATTTGGTCATTAAAGTACATTTCTGGGTTGTAGTTCTTAACGCGTTGTGGCACATCCTTAGGTGCTTGCTTGTTAAACATTTGTCCCTCGAATGATTCCGCCGTACCTGTTTCAGCGTACTTTGGTGTCACACCACTCTCTTCAAATTGTGGCACAAATTGATCAAAAGCGTATGGTCCGTACATCGCGATAATGGCATTTACCGTCTCTGGTTGATTGTTGTTATCACCCATAAATGGGTTTTGCAATGCATCAACTGATGCTGAAACACCAGTCATCACAGCCAAGTGTGCCCCTGAAGACTCACCCATCAATGCCACACGATTCATATCCAATTGATACTCATCAGCGTGGGCACGCAAAAATCGTAGTGCCGCCTTAATTTCGTAAATTTGGAATGGGAAATCCTTTTGGTAAATCAATGAGTAATCCACGCTCACGACAGCGTAGCCCTTATCCAGCATACGCAAAGCCGGTTCTAGCTTGTGTGAACTCTTATCACCGAAAATTAGCCCACCACCGTAAATATCAACAATGACAGGGAATGGTCCTTGGCCATCGTTTGGCAAGTAAATATCCATGCTGTGCCGGTCGCCATCCATGTAGGCAACATCGTGCCATTGTTGCTTAATGTAGTCGGTTTCAGCTGGGACCTTTTGATAATCTCGCTCAATAAACTTTTCTGCCATGTGTTTCGCTCACTTTCCTAGACAAAATAAAAAGGTGAATGCATATCTGCATCCACCTTTATCATACACTATTTTATTCTTTAACTCGGCGACTAAGGGCAATCATGATGATAAACCAGATAATTGCCAAGACCGTTGTTGGCATCGTTGACTTCGTAAATAGCAAAATCAAGAAGATACCGGCTAGGAAAGCCATCGTTAGGTAATCCGTAAATGGCGCTCCTGGCATCTTGAAGTGTTGTTCACCGTTTTTGAAGTCATCTGATTGACGGTAACGCAAGTGCGCAAACACAAGCACGCCGTAGATAACCACAAAGGCAGCTGAGGCAACTGATGTCACCAAATCAAAGGCGTTTGATGGGAACAAAACGTTCACCACGGCTGCCAAGGCAATCAAAATTGTTGAAATATTAATGGCGTTACGTGGAATGTAACGACGGTTCAACTTACCAGCGTAGCCCTTTCCGTTAGACAATGAGAAAAGCATACGCCCAGTTGTAAATAATGAACTATTCAATGATGATGCAGCAGCCGTCAATACAACAAAGTTAATGATTCCAGCCGCGGCTGAAATACCAATTCCGGCAAACACTTGTACGAATGGTGACTCGTTTGCGTTGTAATTCGTCCATGGTTGAATACTCATGATGGCAATCAATGCACCAACATAGAAAATCAAGATTCGGATAATAATTGAATTAATTGACTTGGGAATCGTCTTCAACGGATCCTTGGTTTCAGCAGCCGTCATACCAACGAACTCAATTCCCAAAAAGGCGAAGAAGACCATTTGGAACGCGGCCAACATTTGATGTCCTTGGTGCGCCACCACGCCATGTTGCCATAGGTTTGATAGGCTCGTGACCCCGGCTGACGTCTTCGTATGCATCACAATCATAATGATTCCAGTCACAATCATCGCCAGGATAGCGACGATTTTAATCATTGAGAACCAGAATTCCGTTTCACCAAAGGCTGAAACGGCAATGATGTTAATACCGTAAAGGGCTGCCAAGAAAATGATTTCCCAAATCCAAACTGGAACTGATGGGAACCAGAATTTCATATATGTTCCAACGGCCGTTAATTCAGCCATCGCAATCGTAATCCAGCCAATCCAGTACGTCCAACCGATGACGAAGCCTGCCTTTTTGCCTAGGTACTTCTCAACGAATCCGACAAAAGTTGGCTTATCAGGATCAGTAAGCAACAATTCTCCCAATGCGCGCATCATCCAGAACATGAACAATCCAGTGATGATGTAGATTAGCAGAATAGCTGGCCCTGCCGTACTAATTGAATGACCGGCACCCAAAAACAGTCCAGTTCCGATTGTTCCACCAAGCGCAATCATCTCAACGTGGCGACTTGAAAGTCCACGCTCTAGCTTCTGATTAGAAGCTTCTTGCTGTGCCATAGTTAACACTCTCTTTCTGACTTTTTATTTAATTTTCTTTTTCAATAACGTAGTCGCAAAGTTGCAACACTCTTTCTAGTATATAAGAATTCACTCATTTTTCAAGATTTCGCCGACTTGCGGTAACTAATATTTCTTTTTTCGCAAACAAAAACAGCTAGGTTGCCATTGTGGTTCTGATAAGCGCTAGTGGCATGCAAATAAGCATAATTTATTCCATTGTCTGTCGCATTTTATATGTTCATGAAGGATTCTGCCACTGAACAACTACGTACACACTTCAATCAACACGGTCCTGAATATCGATATACTGTCACTTATTACCAAACGCAAAAGGCAGCAGATTTCAATAACATGAATTCTGCTGCCTAAGTAGGGTCCAAGGTATTTAATTTATTATCTGACTTGATACCTTCATAAGAACGGCATTTCGTTTTTCAGAAGTTTTCTATCTCAAAAATAGATAATTCACGACGCTAAGCATAGATAGTCCAAGATTAACTATTATAAAGAACTTATATAAATCTTTTAATTTTTGCCAGTCTTTCCAAACTACAAAGTAGCCACCAAAGGCGGTCAGCATCCATAAAATAGTTGTTATTAAATAATCCACCGTTATTTGTATCTCCCTTTATTAAGGCACTTGCACAACATACGACATGCTAATACCTGGAATATTCTTTCCAACAGGAACTCTTTTGATTCCGTGCTCCACAGCATACTTAACAGCAGCTCCTGCTCCTGCACTAACTACACTAGCAACTCCAGCCGTTAATGGATTGACCGCAAAATTCTTGAGATAAAACCCGACATATCCAGTAGCAAAAGCAGCTGCCGCCCAGCTACCCATTCCTCTAACCTTTGGCCCTAAATTAATATATACCCCTACAAAACCGTTTGTAATGGATACGCTGTTATTTATTTCATTTGTATTATCAATCATTAATTGCGCTGTTTTTGTCGATACATTCATAGCTTTAGCAAGCGTATCTGCATCAACGTGTAACCTAATTTGATGACCTTCAATCACAAAATATTGTTCTAAGGCCCTACCACTAAAGACGATTTCATCATCAATCGACCCATAAGAGCTATTATCGTGAACAGTAATTTTTTTCTACTGATTTAGTAACAACGTTAGTTACGGCACTATCCGCGTGAACAGCAGTATTACTCATGAAAAGCAATCCAGCTCCAAGCGTTGCAACCAAAACACTACCATACCTACGTATATTGTTTATAGACATCATTAACCCCTCCAATAAATACTTTACCAACAAGAAAAATATAACAAACAATACAATCTTGTAACAAATACATTTTTTCACAAAGGGTCAATTATTGTAATTTTACGCGATAAGGTCTTTAAATACGCACTTAAATGTCCAACCAATACCCTAAACCCATTAGTCAAACTTCAGCCATGCTACTTGCGCTCATCTTATTTAAAATAATTTTTCTACGCAATGAACTATACTTAAAAGGCAGCTGACATCAACAATGTGAATTCAGCTGCCTACATTAGGTTTAAATATTAAATTTTCAGATTATCAGCATCTTCTGCCTTTAAATTCACATCAAACCTAGCCGTTAATTGATTTTAGTAGTTTGGACCTGGGAAGTCGTCTGGCGTCATGTCGTTCAAACGCTTCAACAAGCGACGCAAGATACCCTTTTCAGTCATAGCTGCCCACATACCTTCCAAGCGACGCTCGCCGTAGATGACAACAGATGTCACAGCGCGCAAGTCACGGAAGTCTGAGCTAGTGCGTGAAATTTCGTCCACTTCTTCTTCGGGCAACTCTTGGTGGCCCTTTTGCTTCAACGTACGATCGAAGTTGCGATCAAAGTAATCTGACCACTCAAAAGCCTTAGCAAGCTCAATCATGCGTTCGTCGTATTGTGGGTGTCCATCAGCGACAGCCCCCATTACCCAAGGAATTGCCTTGCCTTCAATTTCTGCCAAAAAGGCGTCCCACTTCTTAAAATCAAAAGGGTGTTCTTTTGCCATTAGTTGCCTCCTTCATTTTGACGAGAGTGCCCAATGTTTCGACCGTCCTCTCGATATCACGAAAGCTATTGTAACACTTTACTTCCTTTTAGTCAGTAAATTAGGCCGGTAAGATTTCTGGGAACAATTCCTTCAGGTCCTTAATCTCGTTCAATACTTCAACGTGGTCGCCAACAGATAATGTCACAGCATATCGGGTGCGTTCCTTAACACGAACGCCTAATTCATAAGCCTGCCTTACAACGCCAGCCAATTCACCACGCCCAAACAAGTCCTCAAACTGTTCGTCATGTTTCACGTGGAACAAATTACCACGTTCATTTCCCAACTTCGTCGCCCATGTCTGTAGCTCATCTGGCGTTTTAGCAAGTGCCACAATTTTAGCGGCTGGCGTCTTGCTTGGTGTTAGGATACGTTCTGCAATCAGTGACAAACCATCATTAAAGCGCATACCAAAATGATCGGCAAGCTTTGACACTTCACCCATTAAGGCCATTGCCTCTTTTTGATTAGGCAATTTATCTGTCGGTGACTGCATTGCGATTTCATTCGCCAGCTCATTAGCGTGCACCAAATCATCCGCCGAATACACCTCATCTTGGAGTAACAAGTAAATAATCACCAAGTGAATGATATTCAGCGCATTTTCAGAAATACCCGCTGGATCAAATGGGTCAGCATCCAAAATACGCAATTCTAAGTAATGCACGCCTTCTGTAGCCATCGCTTCTTTTGTCTCCGGTCCCTTAAAGCGAACCGTGCCATAGAATTCATGGTTTGAATATAAATCACCCGCCTGGATATGCTGATCGATTTGGTCCAAATGGTCCGCCAAGTTTGTCGCGTAATCAACTTGGATATTAGCATCGTTCGCAAAACCAAATTGACTCGTGCGTAATGAACGTACTGGATGATCAAGTTCTGGCAGGCGTAAATCAGTCGAATTCAAACTAAACGGCGTTGCGCCAAACAAATAGACAAACAACCAACGATTAGCTGAAATTGCTTGTGCCAACTTAAAATACACGCAATTCTTATACGTCACATAGTCAGTTTCATCACTAAGCGCAAACAACTTTTCAAGTAGCATTTCCGGCAATGAATAATTCAAATGAAGTCCAGTGATGATTTCGTGGGTTGATCCATATTTATCCGTTAACCAATCACGATATTCACTAATCCATGGTCGATCAAACGTTTCATCAACCCACTGCAAATCGTCAGGTGTTAAACGTGGTGGCATACTCAATGGCCAAATCGTTTCGTTTTCGGCCATGTGATCGCGCAAAACCCATTGTAGTTGCAACAACAAGTCGCGCGCCATCTCAAATGACGTTGCTGGCTCAGTAACAATTTCTGATTGCGTTTCACTATAATCCGTTTGCAAATATGGGTGCGTGGCACGTGGCCCTAACGTATCCGGATAAACACGACGGCTCAAGCGTCCTTCTTCCGTGACGCGATGCTCTTCGATTTCGATGCCGAAACGACCACCCAGCAATTCGTGATATAAATCATTTTCAGCAACTAACTTGCCGATTTCCAACTGGTTTTCTGCCATATTTCTCATCTATCCTTCTGCAGTATTTAAAAAACATTATAAATCAATGAGACGACTTTAACAGCTAAATCTTTTTTGACCCTTTTTATTTGTCCGCTTTTACAAAAGCGACTATGATAAGGCTTGAAAAAACAGACTGGAGTATGCACATGAATATTGGAATTATCGGGGCAACCGGAATGGCCGGTTCTGCCTTTGTTATCGAAGGTTACCAACGTAGGCACCAAGTTACTGCAATCACACGTTCAGCCGGCAAGGTGACGCGCATGTTTGGTAATGAAATCCCTTCTTTCGAACGTCAAAACTTTGAATTGACGCGCGAAGACCTAACACAATTTGATGTTATCATCGTCGCTTCGAACTTCACTCGCGCTAGCGACCACGTTCGTTTCGCCGAATATCTACACGACCAATTGGCTGGCACTGACGCCCCTATCGTCGTCTTCATTGTTGGTTCTTCAACTTTGCAAATGCCTGATGGTTCAGTGATGGCTGATCGTCTAGGTTTGATGCGTGGACAAGCACCTTGGATCGAAGCAGCAATCGAGCAAGCTAACGAATACAAGTACTTGCAAACGGTTGATGATTTTGCCTGGATGGCAATCTCACCACAACAAGCCTTTATGCCAGGTCCCGCAACACCAACCTACTTGAAGTCAGATGATGCTTTGATTTTCAACGCTCGTGAAGAATCACGTGTTACGACTGGTACGTTGGCCAAGGCTTTGTATGATGAGTTGGAAGCACCTACTCACATTCACGGTCGTTTCACGGCAGCTGACAAGTTCTAAAAAAACATTACCGTGTCTATTTAAAACATATACAATCCAATCCAAAAATACGGTAATTAAAAAGCTGGCAATCTTCATGACTGCCAGCTTTTTTGTACTATTTAAAACTTACCGTCGTCGTTAGCCCACTTGTCTCGAGCTGGGATTTCTTCAATGATGTCCCAGTGTTCCGCAATCTTGCCATCAGCCACACGGAATAGGTCGTAGAATGTCACTGCCTTACCGGCAAATTCACCATCCCCCATCACCAATACAAAGTTGCCTTGGCCCAAAACCTTGAATACCTTGTCATAAACCATAGCAACGCCTTGTTCAGCCATCGCGGCAAAGGCCGTCGTAAGTCCCGTCAAACCATCAGCAATGTCTGTATTGTGTTGAATGTAGTCTTCACCAGCAATGTATTCTGGTAGCTTTTCTGGATTTTCACCACGCAAAACATCGCGGACGAAATCTGACACCAATTGCTTGTTTTCGTCAGTCTTGTCCAAATCCGTCACAGCCGTTTCACCGTCGAATTGCGTGTGACCTGATGGGTTTGGTGCCACAACGTTGGTCACGTTATCCCAGTGTTCCGCAATCTTGTCACCTTCAAAGCGGAAAACATCAAAGGCAACTTGATCACCTGAACCGGCGAAGTTCACCACGTTTTGCAAAACAACAAAGTCACCATCTTCAAATGAACGAACGGTCTCCAACGTAGTCTTCACAGGCGCTTCTTGCAAGCCCTTAACCGCGCCAATAAACGCATCGCGGCCATCCCCAAAGTTCAAATTGTGTTGCTTGTAGGTAGGCAATGCACTTGCCTCAGCAACCGCAATATCACCTGAAACAAATGTACCAACCAATGCTTTTGCAATATCTGTATGGGTCATAGTTTTGTACCTCCAAGTACTTTTTCATAATCGTTCTTGTCTATGCCTATAATATATCGCACACGCATAAATTGCATAAGTAGGCACTTTAAAGTGGCATAGTTTCCCGAAAGAAACTATTGTGTGATACATTAACTTCACAGAAAAAATAAGGAGACAACCCGATGACGTTCAGTATCGACATGACACCAGAAATTGCCGAGAAGCTCGTGACTCTTAATGAACTACACCGTAATCGCTGGCGTCCAGACATCGTTAACCTCTTATTAGAGGAAGGGACGCTCCGCTTCGGAGAATTGCAAAAGAAGCTGGGCATCACGCAAAAAGTGCTGACTAGCAATTTAAAATGGCTGGAAGAAAACAAAATTGTGACTCGCAAGGTTTATCCGGAAGTTCCACCCCGCGTTGAATATTCATTGACTGACGTTGGGCAACAATTGCAAGACGTCCATGAAGCGATGCGTATCTGGGCTGACTACTACGTGACCCACGTTAACTAGAAAAATGGCGCTACCTCATAAGAAGTAGCGCCATTTTTTAGGCTTCTGTCCGTTGTTGTTTTTCAATTTGCCATAGTTGCCAAGCGTAAACAATAACCGTTCGCACAACCGCATAGAACGGCACGGCTAAAATCATACCGGCAATACCAGCAATGTTTCCAGCCGCCAACAATAAGATAATAATCGTCAATGGGTGAATGTTTAGCGATGCACCCATGATACGTGGATAGATTAAGTTACTATCAATTTGTTGCACAATCAACACCACTACAACAACCCAAACAACTTGCCAAATGTCTTGGGTAAACGCCACAAAGATTGCGGGTACCAGACCGATGTACGGTCCGACGTAGGGAATCAGGTTGGTTAAACCGGCAAAGATACCAAGTAGTAGTGCGTAATTCTGACCAATAATAAAGTAGCCAATCGTCGTCGCTACACCAACGAAAATCATCTCGATTGCTTGTCCGCTAATGTATTGTGCAATCGTCTTGTTTAAACGACCCAAAATCTCAGCAACACGGCCCTCATTTCGGCCTGGAAAGATTTTCTGTAGGAACGGCACCAATTTTTGTCCGTCATTCAACATATAAATGGTCATAACCGGGACGGTAACGGCCGTGATTGTTACACTGGTAATCGTCCCAATCAACGTACTCAAACTACTTGCAGTCCCCGAGATAAATGTTTCACCGTACTTTTGAACTTGGGCTTGTAAATCCTGTAAATTAGCGTTCACGCCAATGTCTTTCACCCAGTCCGTTTCGCTTAGCTGAGAAATCCAACTTTGCGCCGTCTTAATCAGCCCTGGTGCATTATCAACCAGCTTGCCAAGTTGCGTCGCCAACGCTGGTACCAACGCCATCACGGCTGCGACGATCAATGCAATCAATAGCACCATCACAATCGCAATTGAAAGCCCACGCTTCAAATGGAACTTACCAACGTGAACTTTTTCAAGCAACCCAACAATCGGGTTTAATAAGTAATAGAAAAATCCTGATACAATCAGCGGCACAAACACCGCTCCGATAAATTTACCAATCGGTTCGAGTATAAAACTCAACTGCGTTACAACCAGAATCAGGAGGGCAACGGCTAATAATTCCACTGTCCAATACAAGAGTCGTGATTGTTTCAATTGCTGTAACACACGTCTACCTCTTTTCGTTTTTTGATACATTCCCCGCGATTGCCACCTTGAAAGTTGGCAACCTAATGCATTTTATTATACCAAAACACGCGACAAATGCCCGTTTATGGGCGTTGTGATTTTCTTCACTTGTTAATTAAGTTTAACCTAACGATTGGTTGCGCGTGACATTTGTCATGCGAACAAACTTTCCACAAGTTATCCACAGGCTTTTTGTGTAAAATAATAAGTATTAACATATCGAGGCATTTTATATGAAATTGCATACTAAAGATGGTAGCCAAATCGATTATCAAACATACGGCTCGCCTACAAAACCAGCCTTGCTGTTATTACATGGTAACAACGGATCGCAACAAGACTTCAACGCCTACCTCCCCCTCTTCGCGCATGACTTCTATGTCATTACGCAAGATGCGCGCGGTCACGGCCTATCAACCAATACACAACCGCAACTTAATTACCAGCTGCTAGCATCAGATTTGGATGAGCTGCGGGTCGCGGTTAACATCCCGACGTGGAGCATTTTGGGGTATAGCGATGGGGCCAACTTAGCTTTACGTTACACCCTGGATAACCCGACACACGTTCACGCATTAGTTTTGAACGCCCCTAATCTGACCATTAATGGCTTAGCCAAGCCGATTATTCTAATTGCAAGCTGGATTGAATGGTTATTGGGCAAGTTGCGACATCTCCACCCCTTCTTCGAAGCACGTTGGCAGCAAACCAGTCTTATGTTCAAAACGCCAGGCATTTCCAAGCGAGATTTGCAGGCAGTCACGGCGCCCACCCTTGTTTTAGTCGGCCAATTCGACTTTATTAAGCGACGTCACTCGCTAAACATTGCGCACGCTTTGGGAAACGGCACCCTTTACATTGCACCGTTTAAAACACATTTATTCATTCAATTTTCGCCGTTGGTTTTTTCAAACATCGTGCGTCAATTTCTTAAGGAGCATTAATCATGAAATCTAGTTTTCTAAATTTCAGACGAATTTTTATTATCGGCGTCGCATTCGTCGCGCTATTTGAACTCGGGGCGTTAATCAAACACATTCCGCCAGAGAGTATTGTCGCTATCCTGGCAGAGTTACCTATCAGCCTGACTATCAGCATTTTTTTGATTGGTTTAGTCGGCGCAAGCACCGGCGTTTTATCAGACTGGGTGCTACGAAAGATTTTCCGGGATAACGATGCGGATAACGCACCTCAGGGCCGCAAGTTTTGGTTTGAAAGTTGGACCATCGCCAACTTAAACAATGCATTCGGCATTGGCGATGTGGTCATGAGCTGGTTGCGCGGTCGCGTGTTTAACAGCCGTTCCATTCAAGAATCAGCGACAATCCGCCAACACTGGTGGCAAGGTACATTCGGTTTAGGCATCGCCAGCTTGTTGAGCTTTGTAGCGACCCTTATTTTCTGGCCGAAAGCGCCTGTTGCCGATTACTCATTTATTTTGTTGATTGGCATTTTGCTACCTTTCATAGGTGTCGCCGTCACAATTCGCAATTGGAAATCACTTGCATTCCCAGTCACAACCCACAAATTCGTCCAGACAGTTGGCGCTTCGTTGGTTGAATGGTTTGGTAGCACCGTTGCATTCCTGGCATTCGGCGCGGTTATGCAACTACCAACGCCGCTACTTGAACTTGTGCCACTATTTATTGCCGCCCGTGTAATCGGCCTAATCACATTAGTGCCTGGCGGCTACGGCACATTCGATATCTTCATTTTCTTCGGACTACAACACCTTGGCATCGACTCAGCGGTCGCATTCCTATGGATTATGTTCTACCGTTTGGCATACACCGCAATTCCCGGCATCATCGCTGTAATTGCAGCCATCAGCAGCGCCTTAGTTAATTTGAATGCATCATTCCGTGGTGTGCCAAGAGCCATTGCCGGATCAATCATCCAAAAAGTTGATGCCGTATTGCTCTACTTGATGGGTATCACGATGATTTTGGTTGGTGCACTCCCTGGCACACTGGAATCAATTACATTCTTACAACGTTTTAGCCCTTGGACGAGCAACTTTCTAACACAGGTGCCTAACATCTTCTTAGGGTTCATGTTAATCATGGCTGGACGTGGTATCGCTAGCAAAGTAAAACGTGCCTACGTGCCAACATTAATTTTGCTAGCCGTCACATTTATCTACGTCTTCATTTCACGCAGTTACATCACACCAGTTATTCTGGTTGGCGCATTATTCCTAGCTACATTATTCATCAAGCCACGTTTAACGCGTGAACAATTGGTGTACAGCTGGGAATCTCGTCTAATTGACGGTGCCATTTACAGTATTTTGTTTATCGCTTATCTATTAATCGGGCTAGCCAACTTGCCAGTTGTGTCAGCACACTTCCACATACGTTCTACATGCCTCTTGTTGTTGCCATCATTCCATTGGTGGATTATTGGCTTCCTGACAATCGTGGCTGTGAGCCTTGGTTCATTGGGCTTCATCGCTTACTTGCAAGGTAAGCGCGAATTACTCGGTGAAGCGCTTGATGAAGAACGTGTTGAAAAAGTTCTCGCAATCGGCGATAACCACTACACGAATTTGATTTTCTTGGGTGATAAGCGTCTCTTCTACTACCAACCTAAGGAAGGTGCTGAAGATTCCGTGGCCATTCAGTTCCGTCTCATCAACAACAAAGCCGCCGTTATGAGCGATCCATTTGGTAACGCCGATGATTTCAAAGCCGCTATGAGCGCCTTCATTTCCGAAGCTGACCGCCTTGGTTACATGCCAATTTTCTATGAGGTATCAGAACAAATCGCCATGATTGCCCACGAGTTCGGGTACAACTTCATGAAGCTTGGCGAAGAAGCCCGCGTTGATACCGTAAACTTTAAGACCGCTGGTAAGAAGTTCGCTAATATCCGTAGTGAAATTAATCAAGCTGCTGCGGCAGGCTTCGAATACGAAGTTCTGCAACCACCATTCAGCCCTGTGCTAATGAACGAGTTACGCGCTATTTCAAACGAATGGTTGAATGGTCGTGAGGAAAAAGGTTATTCATTGGGGTTCTTCGATGATCATTACCTCCAACGTGACGGCATTGGCGTTTTAAAGGCTCCTGACGGCCATATCGTCGCCTTTGCAACCTTGGTTACGTCACACACGGAAAATCAAATGACCGTTGATCTCATGCGTTTCACGAAGGAATCACCAAATGGTACGATGGACGTGCTGTTCGTTAAGACTTTCGAATATGCTCGCGATGCCGGTTATCAAACATTCAACCTTGGTATGTCACCGCTAGCTAACGTTGGTTTATACCAACACAGTTTCATCCGCGAACGTATCGCCAACCTCATTTTCCAATTTGGTTCTGCGATTTATTCGTTCGAAGGTTTGCGTCACTACAAGCGTAAGTTCGCCAGTGATTGGCAGCCTTACTACATCGCTTATTCAAACCACTCAAACATCATCTTTGTCATGATTGCTTTGTTGCTGATTGATAACCCTGGTGTTGAATTGGATTAACAAAAAAGCTGCCCGCTCTCAAATTTGAGCGGGCAGCTTTTTAGCATTGTTCAAAACATTAAATGAATAGCGCAACAACCAAGCCAATTGCCAAGGTCAATGAAATGACCACCGCATTCTTAATTGCTTGCGGAAAGTTTGGCTTAATCGGGTTCGCTTGAAAGGCTTTCGTGTTCTTCATAACGATTGGGAATGAGACCAGCGCAATCAATGCTGGCCATGGCAAAATACGCAAAATAACCGCCAAAATCAACACGATGTACCCAGCCAAATAAATCCAACCAAACACCTTAACGGCACGTTCCTTACCAAGGTACCAAACCAACGTGTGACGATTCTCAGCCAGGTCTTCTTCGTAATCACCGATGTTATTCGCCAACATAATATCGCCGATTGCGAACCAAGAAATAGCTGATGCAACAATTGCGTGTAACACCAATTCAGTCGTAAATGTTGGCGCAACGTTTACGTAGGTCGCACTTAGGAAAATCAAATATCCCATCGTCAAACCAGACGCCAGTTCACCAAAAGGCGTACGTGACAATGGCAATGGTGTCCCTGCATACCAATAGGCAACGACGAAACCAATCAGCCCCATCACTAACAATGGTATACCCGTTTGTGACACCAACCAAAGGCCACCAACCGCAACGATCAACACCAACCCAATCAGTGTTGTCCATCCTTGGCGAGGTGTGATGCCACCCGAGCCAACAATGTTGTTCACACCGTTCTTCCATTCCTCACTTGTGGCTGACTTAAAGTCCTGCAAATTGTTCCAAACATTCACTGCCATCTGCAAGGCAAATGCCACGATTACAAACACAATCGCTAGCACCGCATTCATATGTTGATAAGTAATCGCCGCGTACAAGTTACCCAATACCAATGGCAATACACTCGCTACCAAAGATTGAATTTCAACGAATTTCAACCATGTTTTCAAAGTCATTCTCAAAAACCTCCAAAAAGTTTTTCCGACAATTCAGCTTACCCGAAGTACCCGCTGTAAGCAAGAAATACCGAGTTATCCACAGGGGTAGGGTAGGGGAAATCGCTCTTTAACATTTATGTTGTATCATACAATTTCGCCAAACCAAGGCGTTAAAGGCAGGGTTTACACGTGTTACATGTTACAGCTGTTGAACGAGGCGTTCAGTTAAAAATGTAAAGGATTTTCATATTTTTACACCGCCAAGCCATCGTTTTTACACGTATATTCCGTATGCATTTATATGCAAAATCGTGTATGTTGTTTATGCATTGGGTTGCATATTGGCCATCATAACGATGGTGGATTTTGATAATAACCAACATCAAAAATCACCAACATTTGAAACACTTCGTCTCAAAAAGCACACCTCATCCCCATCAAAAAAAGCAATCTGCATCCCAAAAACCCGCCCCAACAAACATCAAAAATTGCACCTCAAACACACACCAAAAACCGACAAAAAAGACGTCAATCCGAACCACAAAAGTGGCGGATCAACGTCAAGCTGAAACACTAAATTTTAAGTAACGCACCGGCCAATTCACGACCCCAAAATACAGATTGGTATACGTCTCTAAACTGCCTTAAACATTCGTCGTTCTGGCGATACATCAATCGACTCAGACGTAACCGAATCAACCCGACCATACGGTGACGGTGACACACTAACACCATTCACGAAGTCTTTCATCGCCACCTCGTCACCCTGCGCTTCGATTCGAACAGAGCCATCTGATGCATTCCAGACCACACCTGTAACACCCAAACGATCGGCCAAAATTTTCGTGAAATAGCGAAAACCAACCCCTTGAACACGACCTGTCACAACGATGCTTTTTGGTTCTACCATAGCCTTTCCCCTATCAAAAAAGTCCCATGGATAACGGTTATCCATGGGACTATTATAGCGTTTTACTTCTTCTCAGTGGTCAAATCAGAACCGAAGTACTTCACTGACAACTTCTTCATTGTGCCATCCTTCTTCAAAGACTTTTCTGCCTTTGTGATTGCGGCGGCCAACTTCTTATCCTTCTTGTCGAGCATAGGCGCTGCGGTCGTCTCACCCAAAGCCTTCGTTACCTTAGCTTGCAAGTCCGTCTTTGGGTGGGCCTTCTTGTAAACGCCCCATGAGTCTTGTGAGTTCAACGTGACATCAGCCTTACCTGAATCAACCAAGTCCAAAGCTTCTGCAAAACCAGGTGCTGATACAATCTTTGCCCCAGCCTTAGTAGCCGCTTGACCGAAGTCAGATGATGACGTTTGCGCCGCCTTCTTACCCTTCAAGTCGCTGTATGTCTTAATCTTTGAACCCTTCTTCGTGATCATCACTGACTCAGTGAACAAGTATTCTTGCGCAAATGCGTAAGCCTTCTTACGTTCTGGCGTGATTGACATGTTGTTAAACACAACGTCGTACTTCTTGGCATCCAAACCAGCGACCAATGAGTCGAACTTAGTTTGAACAAACACTGGCTTCAACTTCATCTTCTTAGCAACGGCCTTAACCAATTCAACTTCGAATCCCGTCAACTTACCTGAGTCGCTGCGGTATGAGAATGGTGCATATGTCCCTTCCAAACCAACGGTCAACTTGCCCTTCGTCTTCAATTCACTCTTGTATGATGCCGCTGAAACAGTCGTTGCTGATGCAACAACGCCACCAATCATACCTGCTGCAACCAACGCAACAGACGTCTTCATAATCTTGTTCATTTCTATACCCTCGCCTACATAGCTGTATTTATCATTAGTGTTGATCCCAAGTTGAACGTCACAAACATTACAGTCAATGCAACGTTTAGACGCATTACCCAGTAGCGCTTTCGATAATTAACTGACGAAACAATCATATCGTTAACTTCCTCAACTTTTATTCCGTTGAGTGAGTATATGCGCGTCTTTTTATTTGCGCAAACGAAAAAGGAATCGTTCTGGTCACTTTCAAATAATAACCAAAACGATCCCTAAATTGCAAATGCTAAATCTTACTTGGCTGGATTGCTGTAATCAGCATCCAAGTACTTTTCTGAAATTTTCTTCATCACGCCATCCTTACGAAGCTCATGTTCAGCCTTTGTAACGGCCTTATCAAGGGCAACGGACTTCTTATTCATCATAGGTGCTGCCCCAGTTACAGGCATGTACTTTGATGGTGAAGGGATAGCAATCAAATCAGTATCAGGGTGCGCCTTCTTGTAAACTCCCCAGGCCGCTGCATCATTCAAAGTTGCGTCTGCATGCCCGTTTTCAACCGTGGCAACCGCTTCAGCAAATCCTGGCACAGCAACATTCGTAGATCCTAGCTTCTCGGCGTACTTCACATAGTTACCAATTGCTGATTGAGCAGTCTTCTTGCCCTTAATATCAGTAACTTGCTTAATCCCTAAATCTTTCTTAGTGACGACAACTCCCCCAGTATAAATGTACTTCGCTCCATAGCGGAATACCTTCATACGCGCTGGCGACACAGCCATATCATTCAAAATAATATCGTATTTGTGGTCTTGCAAACCCGCAACCAGTGAATCCCACTTCGTTGGTACGAAAACGACCTTAACACCCATCTTCTTACCAATTTCCTTGGCCATATCCACATCAATTCCTGTTAGCTTACCTAAATCAGTACGGTATGAATATGGTGCATACGTACCTTCCAAACCAACAGTTAGTTGATCCTTGTGAAGGAGGCCGAGGTTCTTAGTAGAATCCGCATTAGCGGTTACACACCCCGGCGCTCAACAATGTTCCTGCGGCAAATACCGCTGCGACTAGCTTAATCCCGTTAAAGCTGTGCTTTTGCATAATTATCTTACGCCCTTTCAAAAAGTATGTTGCATAGCATAAACCCACTTTGCCATGGTTGTCAAATACCTTTTTAATCTTTATTTAATTCAGCACCGAGAATTTCTTATCCTAAAACGCTTGCATTTAGTTAGCGATGTCTCTAAAATGAAACACAACAAAGACTAATTAAAAAAGACGGAAGGAAAGTTAACCATGATGACGATCAACACACAAATTACTGTTGCTTGCATCAGCCTAGCGCGCTATTCGCGGTAGGTCGTTTTGGTGAACTTATCATTCCGATGAACCGTTAAGAAGAGCGCGCTAGGCCTTTCCTGTGTCACACAGAAACTGTCGGCGCGCTCTTTTTTGCGCTCATCCTCAGAAAGGGAATCTTCATGTTTGAATTTATTGCCAAGTATGCCCCACAATTGATTATGGCGGGTATCAAGTACACAGTGCCTCTAGCACTTATCTCATTTGTCATCGCCGTTATTATTGCGGCAATTGTTGCGATGCTCCGTTCATACGTACCGCACGCAACGGGTATCAAGTCAATTGGTTGGCGCATTTTGAAGTTCGTCCTTTGGTTCTACGTTTGGTTGTTCCGTTCAACCCCAATGTTGGTCCAATTGTTCGTGGTCTTCTACGGATTGCCTAAGCTGGGCATTAGCTGGCTATCTCCTTCTGGTTGGGCCGCTGCTATTTGGGTATTGTCATTGAACACGGCTGCCTATGCTTCAGAAGCAATCCGCGCGGCTATCTCATCAATTCCCGATACACAACGCGAAGCTGGTGCGGCCCTTGGTATGACTGATTCACAAATTTTCTTGCGTATCATCTTGCCACAAGCTGCTCGTATTTCAATTCCAACGTTGGCAAACTCATTCATTTCTTTGGTTAAGGATACGTCATTGGCATCTGTTGTCACGATTGTTGAGATGTTCTACCTCTCACAACAATTGGCCGCTGCCAACTTCGAACCATTGCAAATGTACTTGCTAGTCGCTGCAATTTACGCACTATTCGTCTCAATTTTGTCTATTCCACAACGCTACATCCAACGATGGGCTGATCGTTTCGTAAAGGTACAAGGGTAATTAATTATGTTGAAGTTAGAACACATTGATAAGCAATACGCTGAACACCACGCGCTAAAAGATATCAACGTGACGTTCAATCCACATGAAACGACGGTTATTGTCGGACCTTCTGGTTCAGGTAAGTCAACGTTGCTTCGCTCACTTAACTTGTTAGAGCACCCTGATTCAGGTTTGTACACGTTGGACGATCGTACGATTGATTTGAGCCAACCAATCACAACTGAAACATTGCTTTGGGTTCGTCGTAAGACTGGCATGGTTTTCCAACAACCACGTATGTTCGATCACCTAACAATCTTAGGCAACATTATTGAGGCTCCTGTACATGTTTTGAAGCAAAACAAAGCCGAAGCAATCGCAAAGGCGCACGAATTGCTACAAGCTGTTAATTTGGATAACACGGCTGATCGTTACCCTTACCAACTATCTGGTGGTCAAACGCAACGTGTTGCTATCGCACGTGCTTTGGCGATGTCACCTGACTATCTTTTGCTTGATGAGCCAACTTCTGCCTTGGACCCTGAATTGGAAGCACAAGTTTTGCGTGTCTTGAATGGTTTGGCAAAGGACGACCAATCAATGATTATCGTGACACACAACATGGAATTCGCACGTGAAGCCGCTGATCGCATGTTGTTCTTGGAAGACGGTGAAATTGTGTTTGATGGTACACCAGCTGAGTTCTTCAGCGAGCCAACTGACCGTATCAAGCACTTCCTAAACGCATTCAAATTTGAAGATTAACCACGTGTTTCACGTGAAACAAAAGACCTTCGAGATTTTTTCTCGAAGGTCTTTTTCTTACTTTTTAACTGGCAATTGTAGTTGCCAACGTTCATTAAAGAACTTGCGGTAGGCCATGAAACTAGCAAATACGGATGAAATACCGGTCGCTGAAAGCAACATGAACACAACCATGATTTGATACTTAATGGCGTGAATTGGATCAACACCCGCCATAATCAAACCAGACATCATACCTGGCAATGACACCAAACCATACGTACGCACCGTATCAATTGTTGGTTGCATACCAGTACGGATAGCCTCATGCACAATGCTATTAGCAGCTAGCTTAGGCGAGCCACCCAAGGCCAAACGCTCAAACACTTGGCCTTGTTGATCACGGAACTGTTGATTCAAACTACGGTAAACCAAGCCAACTGCTGTCATTGAGTTTCCGGCTACCATACCCGTGACTGGAATCATTTGGTAAGGCTCAAACTTCAGAACACCCGTCAAAACCAGGATACTCATCGTCACTGTCGTTGATAGGAGCAATCCCCACCAAGAGATATAGAAGGCGCCCGGAATTCCCTGACTACGCTTTTTTCCATTACGAGCAGCGTTATAAACAATGAATAGTTGCATCACAATCGTGACCAACCAGTTATCCAAGTTGAAGATAAACTTCAATAGGTACCCAACAATAATCAGTTGGATAATCGCGCGAGCAACCGAAATAATCGTATCCTTTTCGAGCCCTAATTTCTGACGATAACTAATCCCCAATGAGATAACGACCAACACAAACGCAAGGGCGAGTGACCAGTTGCTAACATTAATTTGACTATTCATGCGTCAACACCCCCTCACCCTCGTGCAACGTTAACACAGTTTGCGCTTCAGCGATTTCTTGCTCATCGTGTGTGACTGACAAGACAATGTTTTTTTCGCGGTCATGCAAGGCGTGAATGGCTCGCCAAATTGCTTGCTTCGTTTCGCTGTCCAAACCGGTTGAAATTTCATCTAGCAACAAAACCTTTGGTGGAAATAGCAAATTACGCAACACACCAATGCGTTGGCGTTCACCACCTGACAATTCAGAAACCGCCTTATCAAGATACGTCTCGGGCAATCCCATCTTTACCAAACCGTCACGTTGGGCGGCTTCATTCACCGTTTCTTGGCGCACTAAAAACGGAAAATCTAGGTTGTCACGTACCGTTTCACCAAAGAGTTGAGCTGACTGCGTCGCATAAGAGATTTGTTGGCGCACCACCCCAATTGGCATAGTCGCTGTATCGATATCATCCAACAACACATCACCATCAGTGGCATCTTGCAGTCCGGCAATAATCTTTAATAGAGTACTTTTACCCGTTCCCGACGGCCCCACTACCGTCACCCAGTCGCCAGATGAAAGCTTCAAATTTAAGTCTTTCAAAATCGTCCGGCCATCTACCAGATAATTAACCTTTTTTAATTCTAAAGATGTCATACATATCCTCCCCACAATAAACCTAATGAACATTTTAAACCAAAAAGCGCTGATGCACCCGGCACCAACGCTGATTAATCAATTTTCTTCATTTAAGACAATTCCTTGCTCCACAACTGGCAACATTTCTTGCCACGTTGTTTCGAAAAGCGTTTTAAACAAATTGTCATCCCACTTGTCAGCAAAAAATGGGTGATAGAAATATGTAAATGTCTGCATGATGGTCATGCCACGCTGATTACGGAATGTATCCCAGGCCATGATGTTTTCCACGGCCAGCGCAAAATCCTGCAAACGTGGATCAAGCAACACATCTCGGTTAGCCAATTGTTCTTCGTAAAAAGCCATCATTTCAGGCTCACGGCTAAATCCTTCGCGTCGACGTGATGCCAACAACCACAACCAATCGTGCAAGGCTGTGACACGCTCTTCTTCGGGTGCGCGAACATTCGCTTCCCAAACCGGGCCATCAACTTGCTCTAGCCAAGCCGTATTCATCGCTTCAAAAAGCGCCTCTTTATTCGCAAAATGCTTGTACAAAGCCGCCGGCGTAATATCCAACTTTCGGGCAACGTCAGCTAATCGTGACTTTTCAAAACCCTTTTCGTCGAGAACTGCTCGTGCGGCATCAAAAATGGACTCTGTCGTCACTTTCGCCATGGCGTTCACCTCCGTTCTGTTGTTTATCACAGTAGCTGTTAGTCTAAAACCCCTGACTTTAGTCAGGCGTAAGACCAACAACGCACCTGATAAGGGCGACTTGGTCACGTCGGAGGTCAAAACCTCCGACATTCCTAGTCTGCTTTATTATAGCCGAACCTTAAAAAAGTGCCTAATTTTTTAAACTTCTCAATATTTTTGTTATCATTAAGGAGTAGTTGTGTAACTTATTTTTATTTAGTAACGTTACACGTCGATGCACCTAATCAATTTAATAGGAGTGTGAAATTTAATGACTATTTCATCATTGACTGATACTTACACGCTTTCAAACGGTGTTAAGATTCCCGTTGTGGGATTCGGAACTTGGCAAACGCCTGATGGTGATGTGGCCTACCAAAGCACGTTGGATGCTTTGGCTGCCGGCTACCGTCACATCGATACGGCCGCTGCTTACGGTAACGAAGAATCAATTGGACGTGCTTTGAAGGATTTAGGCATTGCCCGCGAAGATATCTTCGTAACGTCAAAGTTGTGGAACGACATGCACGGATACGAGTCAGCTAAGCAAGCCTTGGAAGACACGTTGAAGCGTTTGGACTTGGAGTACTTGGACTTGTACTTGATCCACTGGCCAAACCCAAAGGCTAACCGCGAAAACTGGGCCGAAGCTAACGCTGAGACTTGGCGTGCGATGGAAGAAGCCTACGAGGCTGGTAAGGTCCGTGCAATCGGTATCTCAAACTTCCAAGTACACCACTTCGAAGAATTGTTGAAGACGGCTAAGGTTACGCCTATGGTTAACCAATTGTTCGTTAACCCTTCTGACGTGGAAGCCGAAATTGTTGCCTTCAACAACGAGCACAACGTTTTGACTGAAGCTTACTCACCATTGGGAACGGGTAAGATGTTGACGGTCGCTGCAATTCAAGAAGTTGCCGACAAGTACAACAAGTCAGTTGCCCAAGTTGCATTGCGCTGGTCATTGCAACACGGCTTCTTGCCATTGCCAAAGTCAATGCACAAGGAGCGTATCGTTGAAAACGGTCAACTCTTTGACTTTGAGTTGTCTGCTGAAGACATGGCAACGTTGGACAAGCTTGAAGGTGTTGCTGGTACGCACAACGACGCTGACAAGACAAACTTCTAATTATGCATAACAAAACGCCCCTAACTGAAAAGTTAGAGGCGTTTTTGTCTGTAAGGAATGATTCAATTGAATGATTTCTTGCTCATCAGGAGGCTCTCTCACCAACCACCCAACGATATTGATATATGATTACTTCTTAAAACCAAAAGCGACAGTAACGACGCCTACGGCCAACAAAGCAACAACGGCTAGAACAACGTCTAACTCAACTTCCCAAGTTGAGGCGTTGCCCTCAGCGCTAAATAGCAACATCAATGCTGCGAACACAACAATCGTTGCAATAGCGGCAATAGCTGACGCCTTTGCTGACATCACATACTTCATCTCTTGCATTATTCAAACCTCTCACAAATATAAATCTCACACGAGTATTTATTATAACCGTTACTTACTTTTATTCAAGAGTGAAAGGAAAAAGTCGTCCACAATAAAAGATACCTAAGTTAACTAATTTTGTTCCACATGAAACAAAAAGCGGGTGTAATCATCTACACCCGCCTGCCAAAACATATTAATCTTGATTGAATTGAGTATCAACGTATTCACGATACAACTCGTGATTAGCAACCAATTCCTTATGCGTACCAGCGCCACTTACCGTCCCATGTTCGATAAAGTAAATCTTGTCGGCGTCTACAATTGTACTCAAACGGTGTGCAATCACCAACGTCGTACGCCCCTTCATCAAAGATTCCAAAGCCTTTTGCACCATTGCTTCAGATTCTGAATCCAAACTTGCCGTCGCTTCATCCAACATCAAAATCTTTGGATCACGCAAGAACGCACGCGCGATTGCCAAACGTTGACGTTGTCCGCCAGACACCTTAACACCGCGTTCGCCAACTTCAGTGTCCAGGCCAGCTGGCATGTCGCGCACGAACTTTTCAGCAAATGCTAGTCCCAACACACGCCACAAATCATCATCTGAATAATCACCCGTTAGACCATACGTCAAATTATGGCGGATGGTCCCAGCCATAATCGCTAAATCCTGGCTAACAAACCCAATTTGTTCACGCCAATTAGCCAAATTCACATCTGCCACATCATGATTACCAATCATGATTTCACCGGCCGTTGGCATGTAGTAACGCTCAAGCAAACTAAAGATGGTTGACTTACCACCACCCGACGGTCCAGCGAACGCCACAACTGTATTTGGCTGGGCCTCAAACGATACGTCGCTCAAGATGTTCTTGCTGTCATCATAGGCAAAATCAACATGGTTCATCGCCAACGTTTGTCCTTCAACATCAACCTCGACACCAGACGTCAAATCTTCTTCAGGCTCTGCCAACAAGGCTTGAACACGTTCTGTTGAACCACTAGCCTTAGCTAAATCTGAGAAGAATTGACCCAACGTTGCTGATGGGCCCAGCAATTGGAATAGGTACATCAAGAATGAAAACATCGTTCCCATCGTCATCGTGCCTTGTGACACACGGTGCGCACCATAGGCCAATACACCAACAAATAATCCCATCATAACCGCCGTCATCAATGGACCGGCCACAGAATCATACACAGCTTCACGCAAGCCAATCTTGTACAAAGATTGGATCGTTGTGTGGCCCTTTTCCGTTTCAAATGGCTCCGCGTTAGATGACTTCACCAAACGAATTTCGCTTAGCGTTTCACCGGCTGCCCCATTAAAGTCAGCCAATGAATTCTGACGATCACGACCAACCTTGTGTGATTGGCGCATCACTGGCAACATCACCAACATAACCAATGGAATTGCCAATGCCATAATCGCCGTCATGCGCCAGTCCTTCAAGACCATCAGCGTCAACGCACCCACCACTGTTAGCAAAGACGTAATCATACGAGGAAATGAGTTTGCCAGCAAGTCTTTAATTTGCGTTGAATCATTAATCAAACGCGACGTCATTTCGCCCGCTTTGGTTTCATCAAAATATGCGACGCGCAAACGAATTAGTTTGTCCCACAAGGTATTACGCAAACGACTAACCACGTTTTCGCCAAAGATTCCCAAAACAGTTCCTGATAAGGCGCTAATTACCGCGCTCAAGATAAACATGCCAATCACACTGACGAGCAATGTTTTATCAATCGACTTACCAAATCCGTTAATCAAATCACCCGCAAAATGTGGCACGGCCAACTGAATGCCCGTCGCAATAACGCCCAAACCTAGGCCCAGCCCTAGTTGCCAGTAGGCTGGTTTTGTTTGACGAATCAAGCGCATAAATGCCTTCATATCAAACTTTGCTGGTCGTTGAAACGCTTCTGTTTCAACGTTTTGTCCACGATCCATCTCTCTGCCTCTTATCTCTTATCTTTTATCTTTTGACGGTTAGAACCAACCCTTGAAGCCCTTGTGCAAGTCGTGGTGCATCTTGTGCATCTCCTTGCGCATTTCACGGCGGTCAGTGAAGTCCATGTTTTGGAAACGTTCGGCGAATGGTCCAAACGCATCGCGGAGCATCTCAGGATCCATTTCAATGTCCTCAGTATTGGCTGCGATGCGACGCAACATGTCCTTCAACTGCGTCTGCTCGGCTTCAGTTAGCACTGAGAAAGCACGTTCACTCATTTCGTCATTACCGTTATGCAAACCAGCCAGTGTCTCCTTACCAGCATCTGTAATGAAAATAAGTGAAACGCGGCCATCATTCTCAGAAGCACGACGTTCAATCATCCCCGACTCCACCAAGCTCGTCACCTGTGCGCTCACTGAGCTAGGACGAATATCCAACTTTTCTGCGATTTCCGCATTCGTTAAGCCATCTTCCTTGTTCAACAAAGCCAACAAGCGTAAACGACCACGACCCAATTCCTTATCACTACCGCGCTTAGTACGCATGTTCATTGACATCGCTGCCATAAAGAAGCGCGAGTGCATCAAACGGCTGAACGATTCCATCAAGTCTTGTGTTTCATCTGTCATTTTATTTTTACCTCAAATAGTCATTAGTTAATTAGTTAGTTTTATAACATCAAACCTAACGAAAAAGAAGTATAAACCGTTAGTTAGGTTAAGTCAACACAAACTAACTAATTAATTTGGTAATTAAAAAGTCGCACCCATCTGAGTGCGACTTTCGTCTAGTCTTCACGTAGCCAAACAGCCTCGGAAGCCTCATTATCGTTAATCACTTGATGAACGGTCTTCTGCGCCTGTGGCACAAACATCTTAGGTTCAGGGATCACCGGTACGTATGAAACAACCAGTGTTTCCTCACCATCTTCACGCAGCGTGCCACCAACCGCTTCAACTTCAAAACCCATTGCAATCGTTTCTTGCGCATCACCCCAACGGTTCTCAGTGACGATTTCAGACGATACACCGAGCAAACGCTTCACGCGCACATCAAGTCCCGTTTCTTCTTTGAATTCGCGTACAATCGCTTCCTGTGGCGTTTCACCGTATTCGATATAGCCACCTGGAAAGCCCCAGCCTTTTTGAATATCAGAACGTTTCTCTAATAAGATTGCTGAACGATCCGCCTGCCATAACACACCGAATACCGTGTTAAAAATCATGCCTTCATGACCAACTTTTTCGCGCATACGTGCGATGTAATTTTTCTCTGCCATATGATTCGCCCTCTTTTCACCACCCATTATTCCACGTTAACGTGATAATGCAACATGTTATCCACGCATATGCTGGAAAAAGCTATTCACAAAGTTGACGAGGTAATAAATACCGGCCGGCACAATAATGATGCCAACAATCAAGATTGAAAAATGTTGTTGGAAAAACGGCACTGAGCCCAAAAAGAAGCCAATTACAGTTGATCCGAGCACCCAAATTAAAGTTCCCAACATATTCTGGTTTTTAAAGCGGTTAGCTGCATACTGACTTTCGCCGGCGATAATTGGAATAAAAATACCCAACACTGGAATATACCGGCCAAATAGCATCGCTAGGGATGCATGACTGTTAAAGAACGCGACTGTATCGTCCATGCGGGCATTCTTAATTTTGTGCTTGCGACCACGCTTATACTTCGCCTGCCAACCAAGATACACCATTGGCAGATAACCAATCCACAGCAACCACAGCTCGATTGGAATATCTGGATGGGCCGCCAAACTACCGGCCAGAAACATGGTCGTCTCTGCTGGCATCCACGCAAAGAGAACGAAATAACTTTCTAGTGCCACAATCGCCCAAAGCACCGGATACACCAGCCACGGATTGTCCATGATTGGTCGGATGAAGACAATCGGATTTTGGATAACTGAAATAATATCTGCTAATTCAATCATGACTTAACCCAATCATCTGGTAAGACGGCCATGAAACTGATATATGTGGTGATCGTGTGCTCATATGAGGCCATGCCACCATTCGCCATATGCTCGAACAACTTTGCATACACCGGATGTGTCTTTGCATATGCCATCACATTAGCCGTTCGCTCAGGGATTTCCAGCCCTTGTGGTGCCATCATCATATCCTGCACCCATTGATATGGCGTCATCGTTTGTCCGTCCCACCAAGGTGTCGTCGCATGGTAAAAGTCATGCACACTTGATGCCAACGCATAATATAGTTGCAAACCACGTTCCAACATGTCCGCATCTTGCTGGGCATCGCCCTTAAATGGCACCCCATTAATGCGCTCATATTCCTTGGCAACTTCAGGCAATGCTGACACTGGCAGCATATGTTGCTGACCAATGTGTGTGAAGCCCCACTGGACTAGTGGGAATGTTGGCGCCGTATCTAACGGGTTAATGATGGCATGTACCGCTTCATACTTCACTGCATAATCAACATTAGCTACTGTCTTATATGTCGTCGTTGGCGCGAACGCATAAGCAAAAACACGTTCTTCGCCAGCATCAACTAGCAGCTTACCAACCACTTCTGTCGCACTACCACCACGGGAATGACCGGTTACCCAAAAAATATTGTTCTGACCGACATTGTCGAATTGCATCACGAAATCGTGTAGCTGCGCCGCAATCTTTTGGCCGATATAGATCATATTATCCATACCTGGTGCATCTTCATCACCAATCATGAAGTCACCCGCCCATTCCGCGCTTTGCGGCGTCCCACGGATAATCACCGCAAACAGATTATTGGCCCCAACACGCTTATAGCCAAGCGTGAAGGCCACGTTATTTGGATCATCAACTACATGATAGCCATGTGACTCTGTCTTAAATCCCAATGCACGCAAATTTTCAGTCGCGTAACCCGGTCCTGCAACTTGGCTATCACGCGTGTACGTCGAGCCAGCCATCACAGCGCTAACTCGCGCCAAATCATGTTGATACTCAGCTGGATTCTTATCAAAAAGCGCATCGCTATATGGCACATCCATCTCACGTGCTTCCGGTAAGCGTCCCTGATTATTACTTGTTGTAAATGTTAAAACAGTCATTTCATTACCCCCACCACTAATTACGTCACTGTCATGATTAAAAACGTTACTTGTTACCCTCCAGTCTACTTGATTTGTATTCTAAAAACATGAAGAAACATTGCTACACAGTTAAAAAAATGCTTGCAGAGTATTAGCCCCACAAGCATTTCATCATTTCTTAACGACATTCATAATCAAAATTGCACCAAGTGTCATGACAATCCCCACTACTTGGAGCGCATGAAACGAAACACCCAACACAATCGCTGATAAGACAGTTGCACTTAACGGCTCGAGCATGCCAAGCATCCCCACTGTTTCCGGTGCCACCTTACGCAGACTCGCAATATACCAGACAAACGCAACGATTGACCCAAATACCACAATGAAGAACAGCAATATCAGATCAATCGCATCAAAATGATAGGCTGTGTGATAAAGGGGCGCCACGAAATTAGCGGCCAAACCACCCATAAACATCCCCCAACCAACAACGACGATAGCATCATTCTCAGCCAACAAAGACCCTGGAATTAACGTGTACGCAACCAATCCCAGCGCTGACAAAATCCCAAAGAATAGTGTTTTCTCTGAAATCTGCAATTGGGCCAGATTACCATTGGTCACCAACAATACGATTCCCACCAACGACAGAATCACTGCGATTAATTCTTGTCGTTGTGGCCATCTGTGTCGAAATAGCGCTAGAAAAATAACAATCAATGCCGGTGCCATATACTGCAACACCGTCGCAACCGCTGCGTTACCGTAGTACAACGTTCGTACAAAATTTGACTGGGCAAAATACACCCCAACTAACCCAAACGATACTAACAAGACTGCATTCTTCGGTTGACGCCAAATCGTAAAAACATTTTGCCGGCGAATCAACGAATACAACAGCAACGCAACACCTGAGATTAACAAACGAGCGGTCGTTAACCAATCTGGTGAAATCGCAATCCGATTGAATAACATATTCGACAAGATACCATTGATACCCCAGAACAAGGCCCCACCAGCAGCCATCCCCACATACCACTGCTTACTCACACAAACACTTCCCTTACTCTAAAAATAGAAACTTATCGCTAAGTATACCACGCAAAAAACGGCCATCAGACCTTAATCTGATAGCCGTTACGCCAAATTGTTTTACCAGCCATGAAAATGACGAGGCCCGCCCAAAGTACAGCGTTGCCTAAAACGATTATTTTAATAACTGGTGACACGTCATACGAAATCGTCACGTTATTCTGACCAACCCGTGGTCGAACCTGTAACGTCCCAATACGTGTCGTTTTCGGGTTCGTCACCTGCTGGCCATTCAAAACGACCTTTGAATGCGCATAGACAGCGACTGGCACCGTTGTCTGCTTTTCATTTCCACTATGCCAACGATACGTGAGTGCATTATTACCTTGTGTCACCTGCGCTTTTAGTGGGTTTTGAATAACCTCACGCATATACATGTCATAACTGTTATCACCTGGTTGCAAGCCATTATTCACCAAATAATCAGGGGTCGCTTTTTGTACATCTGCTAACGCAACCTGCACATCACCGTAGCGCCAATCCCGTGCAATTTCAGCTTTAGATTTTTTATCGTTATAGACCATGTGCTTCGTGACGTGGACCAGCTCATCTGTATGCAAACGATGCGCGCTCTTCGCCAAAATACTTGAGGAAATCGCCACCGGCACCACAACGGCAACCATCACAATTACCAGCCGCAACCGGCGATTTAGTTGCCTTTTCACATCCGGCACCATCAGGATTCGCGGCAACAGTAGCACCAAAGCAATGTTGCTAACAACTGACAAACGCGACGGGAATTGCATCGTATCAACCAGGGCTGGGGCAATCTGTTGCACCGCATTCCACGGGAACACCGCCAATGACAAACTGAAAAAGACAGCCGCCAGCCAAAATAAGAAGCGGTATTCACGGGCCAGCTTCCGATAAACCATCACCGCAATGATTAAGACAATCACCGCAATAACCCCAATCCAACTGTAGTTTCGAAGCGTTGGTGCCTGTGATAACGTAATGCGCATCCCTTCCCGACTAATATTCAGTGGTGTATACGGGGTTAATATTTGGTTACTGCCCATCACGTCGGCCATACCAACTAAAACATTAGCGACTAGTAACCCATACAGGACAACTGCTTTTATCAGCCTTTTCATCAGCGCAATAATCGTCGCCTTATTTTTACCAATCACCGTCACCACAAATAAAATACCTAATACCAAGACACCTAATAATGCCGTGAATAAATGGGCTTGCGTCAGTACCGCCAACGATATCGCCAGGCCAACCCAAGAAAAGGTTGTCGGCTGTTTAGCCATTGCAATGCCGTAATACACTACATATGGCAGTAGCGCGGCACCGATGCCGGTAAACGATTGACTCGTTTGCCAAGTTGTCGTTAGCGGTAACGCCATATAGATAACTGCACTCACTAAACTGGCATAGCGACTAGATTTCAAATAACGGCCTAGTCGATAAATCCCCACACCAGCGACAAGCAAGATAGCAATGTCAGTTACAATTTCAAACCAAAACCAGTTTGGTATTAGCATGAGGGCAAACCCCATCAAATACGATAGCCACGGTCCATATAACGGTGTGACAATTCGTCCGGAATGTTGATAGCCATATTCTGACATGAAGTAGTTAAACTGCCCGTGTTTAATTTGTTCCGCAATATCATAGAACCGATTAAAGTGGAAAAGCGCATCGATGCCAATAATCGGCATATTCGATATCAGCTGCGGTAACACCAGCACAACTGATGCTAACAACAGCACGCCACCAGGCAACACAAGCGATCGCCATGAACGCATCTTGCACCTCCTATTTACGAGTAATATATCAGATTATAGTTTATCAATAACTTGTTAATTTATTTTGATGATTAAAACAAAAAGGTCGTCAGTCCAAAACTAACGACCACAGTATTATGCGTGTTGATATTGCGCCAAATAATCCTTCAAATACTGACCTGTAACGCTTTCTGGTATCGCAGCTAGTTCACTTGGTGTCCCAGTACCAACAATTTGACCACCGTGCGTACCACCACCGGGTCCCAAATCAATCAACCAATCTGAGTTAGCCATCACTTCCAAATCGTGTTCGATGGTAATGATTGTCGCCCCTTGCTTCAGCAACAAATCGAACACATGAAGTAGGTTCTCGATGTCCAACGGGTGCAATCCAACTGACGGTTCGTCAAAGATAAACAAGCTGGCACCCTGCTTTTGGTGAATTTGTGACACCAACTTTAGTCGTTGTGCCTCACCACCTGATAATTCAGGCGTACTTTCACCCAAAATCAGATAATCCAAGCCCAACTCTTGCAACGTTTCGAGCGTCTTTAGAATCTTCTTTTCATCCTTGAACACTTCAAGTGCATCCGTGACAGACAAGGCCAACAAATCTGCGATTGATCGATCGTGCCATTTTACATCCAGTACATCAGAACGATAACGTGAGCCTTGGCAGGTTGGGCAGACTTGCGTCACGTCCGGTAGATATTGCACATCAAGCGTGATGTGCCCGACGCCACCACAAGTTGGACACGCACCAGCTGCATTGTATGAAAAATCACTCGCGGTGAAACCATGTTCCTTAGCATCCGGCAAGCTAGCGAACAATTTGCGCAAATTATCCAAAATGTTAGTGTACGTCGCAACCGTTGAACGCGCATTCTTACCAACCGGCACTGAATCAACCATCACCACGTTTGCAACACCTGCCGCATCAAGTGACGCCACACCATCAGGTAGTGGCTGTTGGTCGTTTTGCGCTAGAATACCCGGCACCAACAAATCGAGAATCAACGTTGTCTTACCGGCACCACTCATCCCCGTAACACTCGTTAAACGGTTCTTAGGAATCTGTGTCCTAACGTCATGCAAATTATTCTTGGCAGTCACCGCGATATCGATACTGCCGTCATCAAACAACGTTTCACGCGGTGCCAATGTTCTGGTCTGAATGTCAGCCGTCCCGTTTAGATAAGGGGCCACCAATGCGTTAGATGCCATTGCATCACGCGCACTTCCGGTAAACGTCACCGTCCCACCGTAATCGCCCGAACCTGGGCCAATTTCAATAATATGGTCGCTCGCTCCAATGACACTCATATCGTGATCAACCACGACCAACGTATTACCTTGCTCCAAAAGAGTTTTGAAAATCGTTAATAGGCCTGCGACGTTGGCTGGGTGCAATCCAACCGTTGGCTCGTCTAGCACATACAACACACCCGTCGTTTCATTTCGAATCGTACGTCCAAGTTGAATACGTTGTAGTTCACCCGTTGAAAGTGTACTTACGGCACGGGCCAACGTGAGATAGTCCAAACCGAGCTTAATTGGTGCGTCTAATAGTTCCAAAAACTCATCAACAAGCTTTTGTCCCATCTTTTGCATCTCGGCTGGCAATGTCGCCGGCAATTCGGCAATAAATACTGCCAGTTCTTCGATAGTGTACTCTGATAGCTCCGCGATGTTCTTGTCTCGTAGTAACTGCGTCAGCAACGCCGGGTTAAAACGCGACCCATGACATGTTGGGCAAGTTTGGAAAGTATAAAACTGATTCAAGCGTTTGATGGTGCGCTCGTTTTTACTGCTCTTCACGCTGTCCTCAATAGCGTTCGTCGCATTTTCAAACACCGCATGATCCATGTGGAACACCTTGCCGCTTTTGCTTGGAATATTAATTTCATATTCGTCACGGTCACCATGCAAAACCAAATCCTTTTGATCATCTGACAAATCTTTATACGGGATATCAATGTTGATGCCTGCTGCTTCAGCTACCAATGGCATAAACGTTCGTCCAGGTGTACGCCATGAATTCACCGCACCATCGCGAATCGTCAGCTCTTCATTGATTAGCAAAGCTGGATTAATGGTTTGCACCTCACCCGTTCCTTGGCAAGTTGGGCATGCACCAGCCGAGTTAAAAGCGAAATCTTCGGCGCCATATGGCATGAAATGCACGCCACAAACCGGGCAATCCATCCCCGTCATATCAACATCCATTGCAACAGCCAATGTTGGCCCAATGCGATGCCCATTCGGACACACCATCGACCCTAAACGTGAAAACATCAAACGTAACACGTTCAAGCTCTCCGTCATCGTCCCAACTGTTGAACGTACGTCTGGCACCTGTGGACGTTGGCGCAGTGCCAAAGCTGATGGCAAATGATGAATACTTGTCACATCAGCGCGATTCGCCTGTGTAATGCGGCGTCGCGTATAGGTCGACAAGGCATTCAAATAACGACGCATCCCCTCACCGTATAGCGTCCCCATCGCCAGTGAACTCTTTCCAGACCCACTGCGCCCGGTAATCCCGGTTATTTGCCCCAGTGGAATATCCACATCAATATTTTTCAGATTATTAGTTTTTGCACCCCGGACTTCAATCGAAAATGTCATTTTCATCCCCCTAGTTGTCGTGCTTGTTTCCCCTGTTACCTTTCATTGTATCGCTTCAACCCATGAAAAACAGTTCTCCCCAACTGAAAAAAGGACGCACAAATAAATTGCGCGTCCTCTATCTTACTTGCTCTTCTTCGTAAACTTAACAATACCTTCCCAACGAGCAGTTTGTGGGAACATATCAATTGATTGGATGTATTCAACATCATAAACACGCGTCAAGTCGACCAAATCACGGGCCAACGTTGAAGCATTACATGACACATACACAAACTTATCTGGTTGTGTTTCCAAAATCGTCCAACGCAATTCTTCATCCAAACCAGTACGTGGCGGATCAACAACCAAAGCGTCGGCCACCCAGCCTTCGTTTGCCCAGCGTGGAATCAAATCTTCAGCTGCACCTGTATAGTAGGCAGCATTCTTAACACCGTTATCAGCCGCATTTTCATTAGCGTCATCAATGGCGTCAGGAACCGTATCCATACCACGCACCTCACCAGCATGATCAGCCAATGAAATACCGATGGTTCCAACTCCTGAGTAGGCGTCAATCAACTTATCGGCTTGCGTCAAATCAAGGGCTGAGATAGCCTCGTTGTACAAACGTTGTGTCTGACGTGGGTTCAATTGCAAGAATGCACGTGGTGACAACTTGAACGTCTTACCGTTAATTGTCTCCGTAATGTATTCGCTACCCCACAACAACTTGGTATCTTCACCCCAAACAAGTGACGTCTTGTCTGAGTTGATGTTCTGGTGAACAGAAACGACTTCAGGCAATTCCTTGTTGATGCGTGCAATCAATTCATCAGCACTAGGCAAGTACTTGCCGTTCGTGACAATCGTCAATTGCACATCACCTGTCGTTTCTGACACACGGGCGATCAACGTCTTAACGATGCCTGAGTTCTTGCGCTCGTTATAAATTGGCATGTCCATATCAGCCAAAATATCACGCACCTTACGCACAACCTTCAACGTTGCTGGGTGTTGCGTTGAAACCTTTGGCAAATCAACCAAGTCGTGAGAATTACGCTTGTACATTCCCACGGCCAACTTACCATCAACTTCACGAACCGGGAATTGCGCCTTGTTACGGTAACCGTCTGGGTTTTCCATACCAATCGTTGGGCGCAAATCAAACTTTTCATATCCTTCAGGTTTGTACTTTTCCAAAGCCTGACGAATCACATCTTGCTTAAATTCTAGTTGGCCATCGTAAGACAAGTGATCCAATTCAAAGCCACCAACTTCTTGGTTATCAACTGGATCAACACGCTTTGGTGAGCGTTGCTTAATCTTACGAACACGCGCTTCGATGAACTTGTCTGTGACGTTCGTTACAACAACGTCAACGACTTCATCAGGAAGAGCTCCTGGAATAAACGTAATCTTACGCTTATAGTAACCAATTCCTTCACCGTTGATTCCCAATCGCTTGATGGTAATCAACAGCTTATCACCAACATTAACTTCGACGTTTTGTTGGTTGCGATTATCACGACGAGGTCCACGTGTTCCACGTGGAACAAACTTGCCGCGATTTTGATTGTTGCCACCCTTACCTTGGTAAGGACGACGCTTCTTTTCTTCAGCCATTTCGTTCTACAAAGACTTATCGTCTACTCTTTCTATAAGATAGTTCTATTCTAACATGTAGGAAGTGAAAATGACCGGTCAGTCCTTCGCGACTAATCGGTCATTCGTTTTTAAATTAAGCCACTGTTCAACAACCAAGGCAGCCCATATCCAATCATTAACCCTAAGATAACAACACCAACTAAACTGCCAATAAAATCATGTCGCTTATGACGAGCAATTGCTTCTGCTTCTTCACGCATTTGTTGCTCAATAATCGGGCGCAATTCTGGATGCTCAATCATCATCACTTGGCGACGGAGTTCGAAGTCTTTTTGGCTCAACTCATTTTGCGTTGCAAACTCTTGCGCTTGTTGCTGCAAAAGCCAATTTTGCTCACGCGTTGCATTAGCCGCATCCTGCACTGCATTAGTGTGTTGCTGCAATTCATAAGATTCCATATTCAACTTACCTCTCTAAAAGTCATAGATATAATACGCTTCTAGAAAGTAAATTGCTGAGTTCCAGCTTGTGAAATAGTTAGATAATTTACCCCTCCGATGAGGACATCACTACCCCTAATGAAACCTTATCGACCTTATCAGATGTCTCTAGCGCCTTTAAATCTGCAATGTTTCCCGTAATAACAACGCCAGGGAATTTCGCTGAAGCCAAATTTGGCGCAGGATTTGGCCACGACATTTGCGATTCGAAACGATTATAGGACTTCAAATAATATCGATAGTCACCCGTTGGATCTTCTTTTCCGATTGGAACACCTACATACTCTGCGTCACCAGTGGCAATCCCTGACCACAGCCAAGTAACAGCCACATTTCCAGGCATCCCCCGTTTAATTTCGTCATAGGTCAACTTATATTTAAATGTCACCGCAAGCTCCGCAACATCGTTATCATGAAATTTTGAAAAATCAGCTCTAACAAAACGCTCCTGTGATTTCCCGTTAAACTGCAATAACCGCTGGCCATTCTCACTATCTCGCCAACTACCATCAACGTAGCTTTGACTATTTTGCCTAAATTGATTTCGACCCATAGCGTTGTACAAATAGGTCTGATTTTTCCAATGAATAACCCGGCCCGAGATTTCCTTACTGGCGCGATAATCAACTCGACCCATCAATCGCCCAATACCAGAAGCAACTAAATAATTCATCTGAACATTAGGCGTGGTGATGTTAGTCCAATGTTCAACCTCCGCTCGCATCAACGCGCCTTGCTTATCAGTGCGGTGAAACAAGAACAGTACAACTACACTCCCCATGACAAATACTGCAAAAGTAAATCCAAACACCTTCTTCATATTCCGGCATATTCCTTGTCCACTAATATTTTGCGCAACATGTTGTTACCTCCATATCTTTCTTGGTATGTCTTTCAATATAGGGGGTTGTTCAATTTTTCACCACGATGAATTTTTTATATTTTTTAAAATAAATCTCGCGCATAACGGTTAAGGCCTTGCGACAACTGAAAAGGGACCCGCAAAATGCGAGTCCCTAAATGAGATTTTATATTACCACCAACCGTTAGCAACACGGAATGACACAGCGTTATCGATTGATCCGTAACGTGTCACAGCGTAGTTAACCATACCGGCTGTTTGTTCTGAAACTGAACCAGTTCCCCATGATTGCTTGGTTTGACCCAAACCACGGTAACCGTTTGGTGAAACGATATCTGGGTTTCCACCTGATTCAGGCATAACGATGTTTGACCACAAGGCATCCGTTCCGCCGGCTGCAATAAATTGATCATAAACTGAACCAGTTGCTGCTGGCGCTGGCGTTTCAGCCGCAACTTCGGCCGTTTGGTAAGCCGTTGTGACACCTGAGTCCGTCGTTTGCGTAAATGAATCAGCTTGCGTTGGTGCACCGACGTAGTTTGACGCTGGGGCTGCCACGACAGGTGCCTCTGACGCTTCTTCAGCAACCGGCGCAACTTCTGATACATCTGATGTTACCGGTGCCTCTGAGGCTGCTGGAGCTTCTGACACAACAGGCGCTTCAGATACCACTGGTGCCTCTGACGTCACAACTGGCGCAGCACTTTCAACAACTGGTGCAACCGGCGCTGCTTGGGCAACTAAATTAATCGTTTGGCCGATAAAAATCGTGTCAGTCGCCGTCAAACCGTTAATTGCCAACAAATCAGCCAACGTCATGTTATTTGCTTGTGCAATGGCGAAAAGCGTATCACCATTCTTCACCGTGTATGAACCATTTACGCCAACTGGAGCAGCGGTCGTCGTTGCCGTCGCATCTGCGTCAGCTTGTACCGGTGTAACCGTTCCGTCTCCATTAACCGTCAATGACACACCCGTCAAAATGAAGTTTGCATCTTCAATGTTGTTATCACTAGCAATCTTTTCAACCGTCGTTCCCATTGCATTGGCAATGCTCGTCAACGTATCACCAGCCTTAACCGTGTATGTATCAGCTGATGCGTTCACACCAACGGCAACCGTTGCAACTCCTGCAGTTGTCATTGCTGTCAAAATTTGTTTATTAATCATTTAATGTCTCCTATATTCGTAGAGGCCTACAATCCTACAAAATATCCACTCTCTATGATACCGGTGCATTATTCACAACACGTTACAAAACCTCGCCCTTAACCCATTTTTAACTACCATAAGAATTGACTAGGAAACTTAAGAAAGTTATTTTGTAGGCATTAAAAAAATCACTTATGACCAAATTTTTTTGGTCATAAGTGATCGTCGTTTTAGTGGCGTCGTTGTTCCACACTGTAAATAATCGTTCCTAATATCGCAAAGCCAATACCGACCAGAACGGTCGTAAACGCAAAGGTTGTAAACAAATATGCGACCACCACAATGGTCAGATAAGTCATCCATTTACCGCCTGGTAGCTTGTAGCCAGTTGGCAGTGTCGCATCACCACGTAGCTTAATCGATGAGAAAATCGTTCCCAAGTATTGCACAAAGTCACTCAGCACAATCAGCTTAATCAAAAATAGATAACTACCGCTCAAAATCAAGCTACCTGAGATAGCGATTGTTAGCAAGATGGCGCCAACTGGTGCACCGTAGCGATTTAAACGTGAGAATTCACGTGGCAGGAACCCACGTTCACGGGCCATCGAGGCTAACTCAATTGGTGAATTAAATGATGTTGCAATCGCAACACCGATAATCGACAACATCATCCCCGTGATGATAATCGTACGGCCGACACGGCCCAAAATAACATTAAAAATGTCCGCAACCGGCAAAGATGAGCCTGCCAGATGATCACCCAAAACTGTCATTGCGACGACTTGCATCAAAACAAAAATCGCCGTCGTGGCTAGCATCACCGTCAAAATCGCACGTGGCAACATTTTGCCAGGATTCTTCATCTCTTTAGCCGCAATCGGAATCAGTGAAAAACCAGTGAACATATAGAAGGCATTTCCAAAGGCACCTGAGAAATCATGCACCGGTTTCGCTTGTGCGATTGAGAATTGCGATGTGCTACCCAGCAGCAACCACACAACCGTTGCAATGAACACAGCCAAAATGACCCCGATTTTTATCAAACTGGACGCATCATCTATGCGACTCGCAATACCTGTACCGAAGTAATTCATAATTCCCAGCAGCAACATAATGCCGATAGCCAAACTATTGTAGACTAACGGCGTCCCAACCGCCGGTACCAGTCCTGTTAACGTTTTTAAAAAGGCCGCCGTTTCAGCACTGATGGTAATTACCCCAAACAGCCAGCCAAACCAACCCACCAAAAATCCTGGGTAATGTCCAAAGGCGCGCTTGGTGTACACCCACGCACCGCCGTCTTCATCAATTCGTGATGACATGACGGCATAATGCATCGCGATTAACGTCGCTGAAATACTGGCCAAAGCAATTGCCAATAAAACGTATTGGCCACCCTGCTTGTACATCGTACTTGGTAGCAAAAACAGCCCACCACCGATGACGCCATTAATACCTAGCAGTACAACACTCGGGAATCCAATACCTTTTTTGAATTTTTTCATTGTTCAATCCCCCCTAAGGCCCAGTCTACCTAAATTTCGTGCCTTTTTCTTTTACAAGTTGTTAAGGACGAACGATAATGATGGCAACAAAACAAAGGAGGCCACCATCATGATGACTTTAGGACAATATGAAACACTTGCAGCCGCATATAACAACACGAGTACCATCACGTACCCCATTCCCGCATCATTACCAGTTGGAACTACCGAAGTTATCAATGAAGATGGACTTCAAATGAACATCACGAATAACGCAGACGGCGTTACTGAAATTCGTTTTGATGCTGACGCGAATGATCGTCGCTACCCTGGCACATTCCAAGGATTCGAGTTCGGTATGCACTGGATGCACCCTTCATTTATCGGCGCTTTTTTGGAAGCCAAGGATAATCACAACCAACACTTCTTGGGTGATAACGGCACAGCAGCTTATGACGCTTTCGTGGATTCTGATAACCACCTAACCGTCACACTTACACCCAGTCACTAATAACTGACCATTGCTTTTAAAGAAAATTCCCCGTATGCTATCAGAAATAATGCTTACGGAGGATTTGCCGATGGCGAGTCGCAAAACACGTCGACAACGACACAATCCAGTTAAAAACATACTGAAATGGCTGGGAACCATCGTTATCATCATGCTATTAGCGGTTGGCGCTTATGTTGGTTACGCCATTCATCAAGCGCCTACGATTACAGAATCAGCCCTCAAGGCGAATCCTAGCCCCGGTGACAATCAGGTTTATGTCACCTATGACAACATTCCGGACGACTATCGTAATGCTTTGATTTCAACCGAAGATCGCACGTTCGAAACGAACAACGGTGTCAGCCTAGGCGGGGTATTCAACTTGGTTGTTTCAAACATCAAGACCCGCTTTGGCGATGGCGTTGCCCGTGGCGGTTCGTCAATCACCCAACAACTTGTTAAGTTGACCGTTTTCTCAACTAGCAAGGCGGATCAAACACCAACCCGCAAAATTCAAGAGATTTATCTGGCGCTTCAGTTGAACAAAACGCATTCTAAAGCACAAATTTTGGAATACTATGTCAATAAAATTTACGAAGGCCACTACCAATACGGTGCGCAAACAATTGCCTACTACTATTTCGGTAAGCCACTATCTCAATTGACGTTGTCACAAACGGCCATCATCGCCGGTTTGGGTCAGAGTCCATCAAACTTCGACCTGTACAGCAATCCAGAACTGGTTGAAAAGCGCCGCAACATCGTGCTGGCCGCGATGCTAGATAATGATAAAATTAATCACCATGAATACGAAGATGCGAAAGCAACCAGCGTGACAGCCGGTTTAATGCCACGGTAATTCGTCTTCACTAAAAGACTGGGACAGCAATTGCTGTCCCAGTCTTTTTTATTAACCAATCAGCGTTTGTTCGCGTTTGTCATTCAGTAGAAAAATTGATCCTGGTTTAGCTATTGACTCCGCCCCAGACCCTATGGCAGCTTTGGCCATAGCCTGTTCATAGGTCGATGCAATTCCGAGCACCTCGCCGGTAGATTTCATTTCCGGACCCAAATCCGTTGACACTCCAGGCAATTTATCGAAAGAAAAGACTGGCGCTTTCACTGCCACCAATTCTGGTACTGGCTGAACTCCGGTTTCAAACCCCAAATCAGCCAACTTAACGCCTAACATGACCTGCGTTGCTAACTGCGCCAGTGCAACGCCAGTCACTTTAGAAATAAACGGTACTGTACGTGAAGCGCGAGGGTTCACCTCAATCACATAGGCAATACCCGCTTGAATCACAAACTGCACATTAAGCAAACCAACAACATGCAACTCACGCGCCAAGGCTATTGCTGCATTTACCATCTGTTGTTGAATTTCCTCAGACAAGTTTTGTGGCGGGTAAACACTCATAGAATCACCTGAATGAATACCAGCCGGCTCAATATGCGCCATAATGCCGGGAACAACTACAGTTTCGCCATCACTCAAAACATCCAATTCGGCCTCTGAACCAGCCAAATACTGGTCAATCAACACCGGATGATCATGGGACACGGCAACTGCCCGTGCCATATAATCCGCTAATTCATCCCCATTCGTGACAATTTCCATAGCACGACCCCCTAGTACATAACTAGGGCGCACCAACACTGGATAGCCAACCTTCTCAGCGGCTTCCAAGGCTTCTACAACTGTTGAAGCAGTTTTACCTGCCGGTTGTGGCAATTGTAGCTTTGCAATCAATTGATTAAATAATTCGCGATCCTCGGCCCGATTCAAATCAAACACCGACGTACCCAAGATTGGCATATCATGTTGATTTAAGTCATCTGCCAAATTAATAGCCGTTTGTCCCCCAAACTGAACAACGATCCCAATCGGTTTTTCTAACGCCACCACTTCTCGCACGTCTTCGAAGGTTAATGGTTCGAAATACAACTTATCCGAAATCGAAAAGTCCGTCGAAACAGTTTCTGGATTAGAGTTCATGACAATCGCTTCGTACCCGGCGGCTTGAATCGCTTTAACTGCATGCACGGTAGCGTAATCAAACTCCACCCCTTGTCCGATTCTAATTGGCCCAGAACCAATTACCAATACGGATGGACGTTGCGTGACGGTTGACTCATTTTCCTTCCCATAAGTTGCGTAATAATACGGGGTTGAAGAATCAAATTCACCAGCCACGGTATCTACCATTTTATAAACTGGCTTGATATTGTGTTCCGCTCTTAGTGTCCAGATATCATCAGGCGTCATCTGCCAAATGTTGGCAATGGTTGCATCCGCAAAACCACGGCGCTTTGCGAAACTCAACAACTCAATATCTTGCGGAGATTGGTGTAGTTGCTGCTCAATTTTAATGATTGATGCCAATTTATCTAAGAAATAGTAATCAATTTTCGTGATGGCATGTAGCTCTGTCATGGCAACGCCGCGCCGGATTAATGCTGCTAACATAAACAACCGATCATCACGCGCTGGCCACAGATTATCCAACAACGATTGCGTTGACCATGTTTCAAATGTGATATCATCTAACCCCACCGCATCGATTTCTAACGACCTAACCGCTTTTAGTATGGCTTCCTCCAGGTTTCGTCCAATTGCCATCACTTCCCCGGTTGCTTTCATTTGTGTGCCCAATGTCCGATCGGCCTGACCAAATTTATCAAATGGCCAGCGCGGAATTTTTACCACTACATAATCCAAAGCTGGTTCAACATCAGCCAAAGTCGTCCCTGTTACGGGATTAATAATTTCATCAAGGGTTAATCCAACGGCAATTTTGGCAGCCATTTTGGCAATTGGATATCCCGTTGCCTTCGACGCCAGTGCCGACGACCGACTAACACGTGGATTAACTTCAATAATGTCATAATGGGCGCTATCGGGCGCCAAAGCCATTTGAATGTTAACCCCACCTTCAATGTCTAACGCTCGAATAATCTTCAATGCAGCATCTCGTAATAATTGATAATCATAGTCCGATAGTGTTTGCACAGGTGCTACCACAATTGAGTCGCCGGTATGAATACCAACGGGGTCAAAGTTTTCCATCGATGCAACAATCAAGGCGTTATCAGCTAAATCACGCATTACCTCGAATTCAATTTCTTTATATCCCGCAATTGACTCTTCAATCAACACCTGTGTAACTGGCGAAAGTTCAAGCCCCCGGGTCGTAATATCAACCAACTCAGTCTGAGTTTGGGCCATACCACCACCTGACCCACCTAGCGTATACGCAGGCCGCACAATTACTGGATACCCATGTTGCTCAGCAAAACTTACCGCGTCATTAATATCTTCAGCAATCACAGAATCAGGTACTGGCTCGCCCAAATCAGCCATCAAATCACGAAATAGTTCACGGTCTTCTGCGGATTCAATCGCCGCTAATTTCGTGCCCAACAACTCGATTTGTGACTCGGTTAGCACCCCACTTTCTGATAGTTCTTTGGCAAGGTTCAAACCCGTCTGCCCTCCCAAAGTAGGTAAAATAGCATCTGGCGTTTCTTGTCGAATGATTTGAGTCAGTGAAGCCACTGTTAACGGTTCAATGTAAACACGATCGGCCATTTCCTGATCAGTCATAATCGTCGCCGGATTTGAATTTACCAGGATAACTTCATATCCTTCTTCTTTCAGCGCTAGGGATGCTTGCGAACCAGAATAATCAAATTCGGCGGCTTGACCAATGACAATCGGCCCAGATCCAATCACCAGAATCTTATGAATATCATGTCGCTTTGTCATTGTGCTACCCCTATCTTTTCTTCAGTCATCATTGTCACAAACTCATCAAACAAATACGCCGCATCGTGCGGTCCTGGTGTCGCATCAGGGTGAAATTGCACAGAAAATGCAGCACGCCCCGGCAACTTCACGCCTTCAACGCTACCGTCATTAATATCTTCATAAGTGACCACCAAATCAGTAGTTGCCACACTATTTTTATCCACTGCATAGCCATGGTTTTGCGACGTAAAATAAGTCCGTTTACTGCCAAGTTCACGAACTGCATGGTTAAATCTACGGTGTCCATATTTCATTTGATAGGTTTTCGCGCCATTGGCAATCGCAAATAATTGGTGACCCAAACAAATTCCAAAAAGAGGCTTCATTTCCTGTAGCTGCTTAACTTTTGGAATAAAGTCCATAAAATCGACTGGATTGCCCGGCCCATTTGATAACAGAACACCATCGGGATGGTACGCTAATATTTCAGCCACGGTCGTTGCCGGTGAAAATACAGACACCGTCACCCCACGATGATTCAACGATTGAATAATTGCATTTTTCAAACCAAAATCAATTAGTGCCACATGTAAATGGCTATCCGGTGCATCGTATGTGCGCGGTGTTTCACCTGGCTCATACCGTCTTGGCGCCGTTGTGATTACCGTTGAAGCCTCTCCTGTATCAGCAGGTAATTGATCAACCAAATTAGCCTTCATCGTACCAAACTGTCGTAATTCTTTCGTTAGCGCCCGTGTATCAACCCCGGTAATACCTGGCAGATCCATCATTTCAGCCCATTCCGGCAAAGACCATTTCGACCGCCAATTACTTGGTCGCTCAGCCAAGTCCGCTGTTATAATCGCCGTTGCCGCTGGTCGATGCGACTCATAATCCAGGTCATTAACACCATAATTACCAATTAATGGGTATGTGAATACAATCATCTGTCCCAGATAGGATTGGTCCGTAATTGTTTCCTGATAGCCAGTCATCCCCGTCGTAAACACTAAATCACCGCTAACATCACCAGCTGCACCAAAAGCCTCTCCTTCATAAACTGAGCCATTTTCCAAAATTAAATATCTTTTTTTCATTTCATTTCCCCTAATAAAATAGCCTCCCAAATGCTGAGGCACGGGAGGCATTATCATCTATTACATCACGGCATTTTCCACCCTTGAACCATTTGAATCTCACAGAACTCAGTTAAATCATTCAATTGTACGGGCTATTGAATCACCATGGTTTGCGGTAAAAAGAGCTCCCCCAAAGTCGCTGCCATTACAGCTTTAATCGTATGCAAGCGATTCTCAGCTTGCTGGAATTGTTTCGCATACGGCGCCTGGAAAACATCTTGCGTGATTTCCATCTCTGTCAAACCAAACTGCTGATGCACCGCCTGAGCCATGGTCGTTTCTAAGTCATGAAAGGCTGGTAAATCATGCAGAACAATCGTGTCTGCTTGCCCGGTTTTCATAACAGTCGTCATATTAATTTGATATGGTTGCAACAAGGCAATGCGTTCAGCCCATGCCGCTTCCTCTCCCATTGACGCCCAAACATCGGTGTATAAGACCTGTGCTCCTTTCACGCCTTGATCAACATCATCGGTTATCACCAGTTCTGCCCCGGTTTCAGTAGCAAATGACTGGGCTAACGCTTGCACCGCCTGAGTCGGTTGCAATGCACTTGGGGCAACCAAAGTGATGTCGACGCCCAGCATAGCACCGGTTACCAACAATGAGTTAGCAACGTTATTACGGGCATCTCCCAAATAAGCCAACTTGATACCCTTTAAATGTCCAAAAATTTCATCAATCGTCATAAAATCTGCCAGCATTTGGGTTGGATGCCAACTATCAGTTAGACCGTTCCATACCGGAACCTGACTTTCTTCGGCCAAAGCTTCAACCATCTGTTGCTCATACCCACGATATTCAATTGCATCAAACATTGACCCTAATACACGAGCCGTATCGGACAACGATTCCTTTTTTCCAAATTGAATATCATGACTGCCTAAAAACTCGGCATGTGCGCCCAAATCATTGGCTGCAATCGTAAACGATGATCGCGTTCGCGTTGAAGTTTTTTCAAATAGCAACGCAATATTGCGTCCCTTCAAATATTCATGCGGAACTCGTTGCGCTTTCAATTCCTTAAGATGCTCCGCCAACTTAATTAAGGTGTATAGTTCAGCCCCGGTAAAATCCTTTTCAGCCAGGAAGGAGCGACCGTAAAATATGTTCTGCATTTAGAACTCTCCAATCGTTTCTAAAATCGTGATGATCCCCGCATGTAAGGTTGCCTGGTCCATTGTTAATACTGGTAGTAAACGTAGCGTGTTTCCCTGCGCCGACAGTGCTAAAATCCTTTTTTCTCGTAACTTAACCAGCACTGCGTTAACATCCACGTTTAATTCAATCCCAATCATTAGCCCTGCGCCACGAACCATCTTCACCTGTGGTAAATTTGCGCTAAGCTCCTCAATTTCATGACGAATCAGCTCACCTTTGTGCGCAACGGTTGCTAAAAATTCGGGAGTTAACGTTTCTAACACAGCAATAGCACTCGCCATGACAATTGGGTTACCGCCAAAAGTTGTCCCATGGGCCCCTGGTTGAAAAGCACGGCCTAAATCAGCCCGACCAATCATTGCTCCCACTGGCAGCCCGTTTGCTAGCGCCTTAGCAACCGTCACGATGTCTGGTGTAATTCCAAATTGCTGATAGGCGTAAAGCGATCCAGTCCGGCCCATACCTGACTGTACTTCATCAATGATTACCAGCACACCAAGTTCATTTGCTTTTGCCACAAGCTCATGAAGCCATTCCTTCTGGGCAACATGAATTCCGCCTTCACCCTGTACTACCTCAAGAATCACAGCGGCAAAAGTACCATCTAACGCTTCAATGGCTAACGCTTGATTAAAGGGCAGTGTCACGACATCTTGATCAACACCATACCCTTCTTGATATGCCGTTACGGGGGTCAACGACAAGGCCCCATACGTCCGCCCGTGAAACGCCTGCGAAAAGTTCATGATTTTGTGCTTTCCTGTATAGCGACGCGCTAGTTTTAATGCAGCTTCATTTGCTTCAGCACCTGAATTAGCGAAAAAAACTAATTGATCATTTTCCTGAGTTAGTAAGTGGGCTACTTTTTCTTGTAGCGGGCTTTCATATAGATTTGATGTATGCCAAATACCTTTGAGTTGCTGTTCCACAGCTTCTTGTATCACCGGATGATGGTAACCAAGATTCATTACGCCAATGCCAGCCCCAAAATCCAAATAGTCATCGCCTGCATCATCGGTAACGTAAGCATCGTGGCCATCAACCAAAACCAAATCAGCGCGTGCATAGGTATTAAATAAATGACTCATTCTTATTCTCCCAAAATTAGTTTTGTGCCCGTTTCAAAATCTTTCCCCAATCGAATATCTGTTACACCCGCTCTAATTGCCGCGAACGCAGCTTGAATTTTGACAAACATTCCATCTGTCACAATTTGTTGTTGCACTAAATTGCTAGCGTCAATCGGTGTTAAATTAGAAACCACTTCCTGTTGTTTATTAAGAACGCCATCTACATCTGTCAGAAAGTACAAACTATCAGCCATAAAATGACGGGCGATAGCTAACGCAATCTCATCCGCGTTGACATTCAGTAACTCCCCTCGTTCATCAGGAACTAATGGTCCAATGACGTATAACTGTCCCGTAACCCTCTCCATTGCAACGCTTTTTATTTCCCCAACGCGACCGTACTCCCCCTCGGCTTTCAAGGTAGCCTGAACTCCCTCAGTTAACAGATTCGCCGCCATGTGGGCCTGACCTAAAACGTGCTGTAGCATCGGCCATACTTGTACCTGCACAACGTCCTGCATTATCGCTAGCGTCCGTTGGTCCGTATAACGTAGCCCATCTATTTTTTTGACGGGCAGCTTGGCCCGCGTTAGCGCTTCATTTACCATTGGACCAGCACCGTGCACCAATATGACGGGTTCCCCAATCGCTAACCAGGCTTGCATCTGGTTTAGGATTTGAATATTCAAATTTTTTAATGCGTTGCCGCCAATTTTAATTACTTTCATGTTTTATGTGTGATAAGCCGCGTTAATATGCACGTACTCATAGGTCAAATCACTTCCCCACGCCTGACCTTGTTCATGTCCGATTCCTAATGAGATTGCTACAACGATTATTTTTTCCTGCATTACTTGCGCAGCTGTTCCGTCATCCACAACCGCCTGTCCATTCAAAATAATTGGCGCTTGGTTAATGCTGATCGATAATGTATTTGCATCAAACACTTCACCAACATTTCCAATCGCATCGACAATACGCCCCCAATTTGGATCGGCGCCAAAAACGGCTGTTTTAACTAAGTTTGATCCAACGACGCTTTTTGCAACCTTCATCGCGCTAGCTTTACTACGTGCTTCCGTAACTCGAACGTCAATTAGCCGGGTGGCACCTTCTCCGTCACTAGCAATTGCAATCGCTAATGTCTTAAGCACCTGTTGCAAATTAGCTTTGAAAGACTTATAGGCGTCCGTACCAGCCTTGATTGCTTTTGACCAATCATCCCCATTGGCCAAAACCAAAACCGTGTCATTTGTAGAAGTATCCCCATCTACCGTGATTTGATTAAAGGTCACATCTACTAGCTCACGTAATAGCTGTTGTAATAATTGCTGATTGATGGTGGCATCGGTCGCAACGAAACCTAGCATCGTTCCCATATTAGGATGAATCATCCCCGACCCCTTTGCGACACCGCTAATTTGATAATTTTCGGTCGTTACTTGGGCCGTTTTAGTTGTGGTATCAGTCGTTAGCATTGCCTTAGCTAGGTTCATAGGGTCACTCTCTATTAACCGACTAATACCTGCCTGTATTTTATCCATCGGCAATTGTTCACCAATAATACCCGTTGATGCAACTAAGACTTCAGATTCGTCGCAGTGCAACCGTTCCGCGACTAATTTTTGCGTTTTCAGCGCGTTGTCCATACCAACATCTCCCGTAAACGCATTAGCATTCGCAGAATTTACAAAAATCGCATGGACTGGCTTATTCAAACGAATAATCGTTCGATCTAATTGCACCGGTGCGGCTGGGAATGTATTACGAGTAAAAACACCAGCCACGTTAGCCGGTTTTGTTGATACCAACCATCCGATATCCGGCTTGTTCGGGTTACGACGCAAATGGCCGTGAATACCATCACTATAAAAATTTTTCGGCCAAGTAAATGTCATCGTTCCCTCCTACACAAAATCTGGCAACTGCGTTAAGCCCGCAGTCTCAGACAATCCAAAATATTTATTGAAGTTTTGAACAGCCTGTCCAGCTGCTCCTTTCATCAAATTATCAATTACGCTAACGACGGTGACCACCCGAGTTACCGGATTGTATGACCAACCAATTGCAGTGAAATTACTACCGGCAATTAAACGTAAGTCAGGTATTTGATTATCCATAATCTTTACAAAAGGTTTATCCATGTAAGTCGCTCGAAAGGCCGAAGCTATAACGTCATCAACATCACTAACCTCATCCGAAATTTTGGCGTATATCGTTGCCATCAGCCCACGCTTAATGGGTAATAATCCTGTCGCAAATTGAATCGGTCCCATATCGGGTGCCCATTCCCTAAGTTGTTGCATGATTTCGGGAATATGTTGATGTTGATTAACCTTATACATTGCAAAGTTTTCATCAACGTCAACAAAATGCGTGGCACGACTTAATTTCTTACCAGATCCCGTCACGCCTGACTTGGCATCAACAATCACCGAGTTCAAATCAATCAATCGTTCCTGTACCAACGGCGCAAGTCCCATCAGAGTTGCGGTTGCATAGCAACCTGGATTTGCAATATAAGTTGCTGTCGCCGCCGTAAATTCGGTTAACCCATAAGTCACCTTTGACAATGTTTCATGTGAAACATTTGGCTCTTGGTGGTACCACTTTTTGTATTGAGCAGGGTCTTTCAGTCGCAAGTCACCAGACAGGTCAATTACCGGGAAATCATTATTCATTAGTTCCGCAGCGTATCCACCTGTGACACCAGCGGGTGTCGCAAAAAATACTGCATCATTGTTGGTCATAATATCAGCAATATCAAATTTAAAAACATTTATCGATTGATCACTCACCCAATTAAATTGCTTAGATACAGCTGTCAAATCTGACTGCTGTGTGTATATGTTTACTCGCTGAATATTCGGGTGCTGGTTTAGTAGTCGCCATAAAACGGTGCCACTGTATCCGGTTACCCCGACAATTGCTACGTTCATGACCCTTCCTCTACTTTCTCTTGATAATACTTAATTTGGTTGTGCACCTCACTAACGGCTGTACCACCAAACGATGTTCGACGATTAACGGCCGTCATAGGGCGCAAGACATCAAACACATCTGAATCGATTAAATGACTTGCTTGTTGTAAATCGGCCAATGACATCTCCTGCAGGTTTACGCCAGTTTGAATGCCCAAAAGAACCAGCTGTCCCACGATGGCATGGGCATCTCGGAACGGCAACCCTTTCGTAACAAGATAATCTGCTAATTCAGTCGCATTTGAAAAATCATCGTGCGTACTCTCAGTCATGGTTTGTTGATTAACTGTCAACGTCGCAAACATTCCATTGAATATATATAGCGCATCCATCAATGTGTCATACGCCTCAAAGACACCACGCTTATCTTCTTGCATATCTTTGTTGTATGCTAACGGTAACCCTTTCATAACTGTCAGCAAGCCAATCAAATCACCGTAAACACGCCCCGTCTTGCCTCGAGTTAATTCGGCAAAGTCCGCATTCTTCTTTTGTGGCATGATAGATGATCCCGTTGCGTACGCATCACTAAGTGTCACAAAATTAAATTCATGACTTGACCATAAAATAATCTCCTCACTCATACGTGAAAGATGCATCATTAGCAATGACGTTGATTGCAGAAATTCAACGGCAAAGTCACGATCACTAACTGCATCCATCGCGTTATGATAAATTGCATCAAATCCTAGTGCAGCAGCAACGGATTCACGGTCAATTGGGAATGTTGTCCCCGCCAAAGCAGCTGCTCCAAGCGGTGATAGATTGGCATGCTTGATATTAAATTCAAACCGTTCAACATCTCGCTGTAACATCCCAACATACGCCAGCAGATGATATCCAAATGTAACGGGCTGCGCATGTTGTAAATGTGTATATCCAGGCATCAAAGTCGCTTCATGGACTTCAGCTAGATTTAGCAACGTTTTTTGAAACCTTTTGATTGCGCCAATAACATCGGGTAAACGCTTAGCAACCCAAAGATGAAAGTCTGTCGCTACTTGATCATTACGTGACCTGGCAGTGTGTAGCTTGCCAGCCGTTGCGCCAATCTTTTCGGTTAACAATACTTCAACGTTCATATGCACATCCTCATGTGCAACTTTTAGTGTGACCTTATTAGCAGAAAAATCAGCCCAAATTTCATGCAACCCAGCTACAATTTGTCGTGCATCTGCATCATCAATAATGCCTTGTCGGCCTAGCATCAATGCGTGAGCAATCGAGGCCTGAATGTCTTCTTGAATCATTTGTTGATCGACGTTGATTGATGCACCATATTTCTGTGCCCGTTTAGATCCCGATTCAGTAAAACGGCCACCCCATAATTTTTCAACCATTTGACATCCCCGTTTCTGAATGAACGTGATTTACTTGTTCGAAAACAGTATTTCCCAATGTCCACAGCTTGATAAACCCAACTGCAGATGCCTGATCGAACGATGAGCTAGCTGTATATGTTGCCAAATCTTCGTCATACAGCGAATTAGTTGCTGACTGACGGGCAACCGCAATCGCATTTCCCTTGAACAACTTCATCTTCACGTCACCATTAACAACCTGTTGTGTTTGCTTAACAAATGACTGCAACGCATCGAAGAGTGGTGAAACCCATTTTGCGTCGTAAACCAGATTAGCTAGTTGTTGTTCAACAAAGGGTTTGAAGTGGGCCACATCTTTCTCCAAAGTTAAGTCTTCCAAATCCTTATGTGCGGTCATCATAACTTTAGCGGCTGGCGCTTCATAAATTTCACGTGACTTAATACCAACTAGTCGGTTCTCAATATGATCAATTCGTCCAATCCCATGCTTACCGGCAATGTCATTCACATGATTAATAATTGCCGGTAGTGGCATCATTTCACCATCCACAGCCACAGGAACACCCGCTTCAAAGGTAAGTGTCGTAAACTCTGGTTCATCGGGAGCATTTTCAATCGACTGAGTCAAGGTATAGGCTTCTTCCGGCGCCTCATGCCAAGGATTCTCAAAGAATCCCCGCTTCAATCGCACGCCCCCAAATATTTTCATCAATGGAATATGGTGATTCTTCACCTACAGGAATCGGCACATTGTGCGCCTCAGCGTAAGCAATTTCTTCTTCACGAGACCATTGAAAATCTCGAATCGGCGCTTCGATTTTCAATTCCGGATCAAATGCATGAATCGCTGCTTCAAAACGCACTTGGTCGTTACCGTGTCCCGTCGATCCATGCGCAATCGTAGTAGCACCAATTTCATGTGCAATCTCAACTAACTTCTTAATAATCAACGGACGAGACAACGCCGATACCAATGGATATTCACCTTCATATTGCAAATTACCTTGAATAACCGGCACAACGTAGTCTTGGGCAAACTCTGCCTTCGTATCTAACAAGATTGACTTCTCAGCCCCTACTAGAAGCGCTTTTTCCTTAATGAAGTCCAAATCCTTACCGTGTTGTCCAACATCCAAAACGACAGCTGTTACGTCGTAACCCTTTTCCTTCAGCCACGGAATAGCAACCGACGTATCTAATCCACCTGAGTAAGCCAAAACCAATTTTTCTTGCATAAATATTCCCCTTTTTGCATATTTGATTATTCATCAATTGTAACTATTTATTCAAAATAAGCAACATTGTTTGTATTTTTATTCCAAAAACGCGAATTAAGGATGTTATTTAACACATGTGTTTTAGTGTTTTAGTTTTTTAAATTACATTTGTATACAAAATAGAGGTTTAAAATATTTTTATTGAATGTTTTGTCAGATTGATAGTGGCCCTATATCTATTTTTTTAAAGTTGTTTCATTTTTGCATATTGAATAATTGCACAAAAAAAGCTGTGATGAATATTTCATCACAGCTTTTCGCTATCATTAGTTTTCAGGTGTGTCTGGAACCTTGATGTCGCCAGCAATAATCTTTGCCTTTGCATCTTCAACAGCCTTCTTTTCGTCTGCGTTCAAGTTGTTAGTCGTAACACCAACACCCTTTTCCTTCAAACCGTAGTAGACCGTCTTGCCACCAGGGAACTTATCCTTTTGGGCAGCTTCAGTAACCAATTGCACACCACGACCGATTCCAGTCAATGATGATGTCAACGTCAAGTTATCAGCCTTACCATCCTTTGTCTTGTAGGCACCCATGTCAGTTTGATCCATGTCGACACCGATAACCCATACCTTATCCTTAGAGTCGGCAGCCAACGTTGCGTCTTGATCCTTCGCAGCTTGGAAGACACCGTTTCCAACACCACCAGCGGCTTGGAAGATGATGTGCTCACCTTGTGCAATCTTAGCCTTCGCAATCGTTTGTCCCTTGGCAGGGTCTGAGAACGTACCAGCATACGTTGCATCTACCTTGATATTAGGGTCAACTGACTTCACGCCGGCTTGGTAACCAGCCAAGAACGCCTCGATAACCGGGTTCTTCATACCACCAACGAACCCAACCGTGTTGTCGCCCATCGTCTTAGCCTTCGTAGCTGCAGCCACACCAACCAAGTATGATGATTGCTCTGAACGGAACATTACTGACGCAACGTTCTTGTACTTTGATCCAGCAATTTCGTCAACCAAGACAAACTTCGTGTCTGGGTACTTCTTTGAAACCGTTTGAACTAAATCCTTAAACGTGTTTCCAATTGCTGCGACAACGTTGTACTTAGCCGTTGCGGCTTGCGTCAATTGCGTGTTGTAATCCGCAACTGTCTTAGGTTGGAAGTAGTTGTATCCGTTTTGGCCCTTTTCCAAGCCATTTTCCTTACCCCACTTCTCCAAACCTTCCCAAGCGCTTTGGTTGAAGCCCTTATCGTTAACACCGTTCGTGTCTGAAACAACTGCTGCAGTGAACTTATCGCTTGAACCACCGTTGCTTCCTGACGTTGCTGCGTATGCAATTCCTGCAACCGCGACAAGTGCCACTCCACCAATAATTAAGTTACGACGTGAAACCATTTTCCTAATACCTCCAAGTATAAAATCCCTCGACCCGACCACTCGTTTTGCCGGCCAAAACTGGCCAACTCAGAGTCCATATAAAAATTTAATTTTTACCACTATAAAGGTCTATTTAAGATAATGCAAGGGCTAAGTCATTACAAAAATCATCAGTTTTGAATTATTAAAAACGATTAACCTGATTGTCAACGTATGAACCCTTTAAAATAAGTATTTTTCGTCAATAACTTATTTTTAGTAACTATGATTATGAGAACATTGTAATATGTGAACAAATTACGAACATTCCCAAAAGTTATCATTGATAAATATCGACAAGTACGTATAATTAGAAACAACTTATTAATGGGGGACATCATGGGAAACACACAAGCACACGACAGTATTCTTGTTTTGGACTTTGGATCACAGTACAACCAACTCATTTCACGACGTATTCGCGAATTGGGTGTGTACTCAGAACTAAAGCCACACACTTTGACGGCAGCCGAGATTAAGGAACTAAATCCTAAGGGACTTATTTTCTCTGGCGGACCAAACTCGGTTTACGAAGACGGCGCCTTCACAATTGACCCAGAGGTGTTCAACTTGAACATTCCTATTTTGGGTGTCTGCTACGGTATGCAACTCATGGCACACGTTTTGCCAGGGGGAAAGGTTGCACCAGCTAACGATTTAGCTGAATACGGCGAAACTGAAATGGATGTGACGGATGATAGCGCGCTATTGTTCGGCAACACGCCTGAGACGCAAACAGTTTTGATGTCACACGGAGACTATGTCGAACAAGTTCCTGATGGCTTCAAGGCGGTTGCAACGTCAGAAAGCACGCCTATCGCTGCAATGGAAGACACATACCACAACTTCTACGGTGTACAATTCCACGCTGAAGTGCAACACACTGAATACGGGATGCAAATCTTGGAAAACTTCGTCGACAAGGCCGTTCGCGCTGAGCGTAATTGGTCAATGGATGACTTCATCGACGAACAAATCAAGCAAATCCGCGAAACAGTTGGCGACAAGAAGGTCTTGTTGGGACTTTCTGGTGGTGTTGATTCATCAGTCGTTGGTGTGTTGTTGCAACGCGCCATCGGTGACCAATTGACATCAATCTTCGTTGATCACGGTTTGCTGCGTAAGAATGAAGCTGATGAAGTGATGGCATCACTTGGCGGTAAGTTCGGTTTGAACATCATCAAGGTCGACGCCCAAGAACGTTTCCTATCTAAGCTTGCCGGTGTTACTGACCCTGAGCAAAAGCGTAAGATTATCGGAAACGAATTCATTCGTGTCTTTGACGAAGAAGCTGCAAAGCTTGATGGTATCGACTTCTTGGCCCAAGGAACGTTGTACACGGACGTTATCGAGTCAGGAACTGATACTGCCCAAACAATTAAGTCACACCACAACGTTGGCGGATTGCCTGAAGACATGCAATTCCAATTGATTGAGCCTTTGAACACGCTCTTCAAGGATGAAGTACGTGCTTTGGGTGAAAAGTTGGGTATGCCACACGAACTTGTATGGCGCCAACCATTCCCTGGTCCTGGTCTTGGAATCCGTATTTTGGGCGAAGTCACTGAAGACAAGCTTGAAATTGTGCGCGAATCTGACGCTATTTTGCGTGAAGAAATCGCCAAGCACGGCCTAGACGGCGAAGTTTGGCAATACTTCACGGTATTGACTGGCGTTCGTTCAGTCGGTGTCATGGGAGACGGTCGTACGTACGACTACACCATTGCCATCCGTGCCATCACGTCAGTCGACGGTATGACGGCTGACTTCGCAAAGTTGCCATGGGACATCTTGGAAGAAATTTCTCGTCGCATCGTAAATGAAGTCGACCACATCAACCGCGTCGTCTACGACATCACGGCTAAGCCACCTGCAACTGTAGAGTGGGAGTAACCCTTAAATAAACAGCAAAGCCCTGCATCAAGGTTCAAAAACAACCTTGATGCAGGGCTTTTAATTATTAATTCTTGCGGTTATAAACCAACACAGTTAGCGGTGCGAAAATCGCAACCACCAACACACCAGCGCCTAGCACAATCCAAGCTTGGTTTGACCATATACCTTGGTTTAGCATGACACGTGATGCCTTAATGACATATGTTACTGGGTTTAGGTTTACTAAAATTTGCATGGCATGTGGCAACGTCTTAACAGGTACGAAGGCGCTTGATAGGAACGTTAGCAAAAGCATCGTAATCAATGAGACGCTTTCGACCATCGTTGAGCTCTTGGCAACCATACCGTACAAAGCGAACACCCAGCTCAAAGCCCAGCCCAAGAACACATCTAACAACACAACGACAACTACCCAACCAAATCCGGCTGCTGGACGCCATCCCATTAGGAATCCCGTCGTCAATGACGCGATTGCAGCGATAAACAAACGCAAAATATCTGCGAATAGTTGTCCGGCCAATGGTGCAATGTGGGCGATTGGCAATGACTTCAAACGATCATAAATACCTGAATTCATGTCGTCACTAATTTGGGTACCAGAACCTGATGCAGCTGAAATCAACGCTTGCATAAGAATTCCTGGCACAATCGTTGGCAAATAAGCATGCACGTTACCAGCAATCGCCCCACCAAATAGGTAACCAAACATCAACATGAACATCACAGGTTGCACAATCACATCCAAAAACTTGTCTGGGTTGTGTAACGTCTTTAGCAAATTGCGGTATGCCATCGTAGCCGTGTTCGCAATAATATTTGTCTTGTGTGCTTGTACATCCATCATGATTCTAACCTTCTTATTTCCCTTAATTCTTTCCAACCGTCAAAGCAAAGAACACATCATCCATCGATGGTTGTTCAACGGCCATATTCGTCATTGTGAGCCCCGCTACAGTTAGTTGGCTCAAGATACCCGCAACCTGATTCGTATCGCGTAGTGGCGCTGTAACAATGTTATTGGCCACCTTTACTTCTTCGTGCAACGCATCAGTTACGATTTGCTTGGCCTGGTCAGCTTGTTGTGCATCTGCCATTTCCAAACGTAGCTTTGCGCCCCCAACTTGGGCCTTTAACTCGGCTGGCGTGCCGAGACTGACCAACTTTCCGTGGTCAATCAACGCGATGCGATCAGCTAATTCATCAGCCTCTTCCAAGTATTGTGTCGTTAGGACGATTGTTGAGCCTTCTGCGACCAACTCGCGAATGGTATCCCACATTTGCGTACGGGTGCGTGGATCAAGACCGGTTGTTGGTTCATCCAAGAAAATCAACGCTGGGCGTGAAATCAAGCTAACTGCCAAATCCAAACGGCGACGCATACCACCTGAGAAATTCGAAATTGCCTTATCAGCTGACGCTACCAATGAAAACTCGGTCAATAATTCTTCCGTACGTTCCTTGGCTTCGCGTCGTGACAAGCCATTTAGGCGTGAGAAAATCATCAAGTTTTCGCGAGCAGAAATATCCTCATCAACCGATGCGTATTGACCAGTCAAACCAAACAACGAACGAACCACCTTCGGTTCCTTCTTAACATCGTGACCGAAAATTTGAATCGTTCCTGACGTCGGCTTTAGCAACGTCGTCATCATGCGCAGCGTAGTTGTCTTACCCGCTCCGTTTGGTCCAAGCAAACCGAACACCTCACCACGCTTGATGTTAAATGACACGTTATCAACCGCCGTTTGCGTGCCAAACGTCTTAGTCAATCCTTCAATTTCAACTGCATACTCTTCACTCATGATATTGCCTTCTTGTTTTCAAAATTGATTATCAGGGTACCTGATGAAAATAATAATAAGGTACCCTGATTAATATGTCAACGATTTTGTTCAGGTACCCTGTGTATTTTAGTTCATATTCGTCACGAACCCTGTTATACTGGCATTAGTAGAAAAATTAAAGGATGGCAAGACACATGGCTGATTTGATCGAAAAACACCAATTAGCAGCAAAACTATTTGAATTTACATCACTTCAGCACTTGGCTGATGAACAAGTTGAACGTCACTCGCCCGTTTTCCGTGGGCAAAATAAAGTACTGGTTGCATTAAGTGAAGGCGATAATATTTCTCAAAAGGACCTCGCTGAGCGCTTGGACATGAGTGTGCAATCTACGGCTGAATTCGTCGCTAAGCTAGTTAAAAAGGACTTTGTCACTAAGACAAAGTCCCCAACTGATGGTCGTATTCAATTAATTCAGCTCACCGAAAAGGGTCGCCACGAAGCTGAAAAGAGTTTGTTTTACATCCCCGAATACCTCGATTATCTAAGCCCAGAAGAATGGACGCAACTCGCAGCCATGCTAGATAAGATGAACGATGGTATCCGTGATCACTTGAAGTTGGACGGTATTCAAAATCTTGGTACCCGCATCATGTTGAGCCAGTTGAATCGTAAAACAACGACTGAACATAATAATCAGTAACCATATTAATGGGCGTGATTCTCCTCATTTCATGGATTTACCGCAAACAAACTCAAAGTGGATTGATACGTTATATACAGATTTAGTTGAAAAAACAATTCCCTTCACCTGTCGTGTTTCATGATTACCTCACTTCTCGGAACCGGATAGCATACGTTAATACACTGGCTCCTTTTTGTACTCCGAGTACAACGACATGTAGGATGTTTCCTGTAATCTGAATCCCAACAAAAAAAAGACCACATATGCGGTCTTTTTTTGTTTCACGTGGAACTATCTAAGTAACAACGTATCTAATACGCCATCATGGTTATTGTCTGAATGGGCAGTTGGAAACACCTTTACTAATTCCTGATCACCATTAGGCATGGCGTATCCGGTATCCGCAACCTGGAGCATTTCCAAATCATTACGTCCATCACCGAACGCTACTAGTTCTTGTGACAATGACAGATTATAATATTTTGCTAATTCAGCAAGGCCTACCGCTTTATTCGTGTTGGCAGGCACTATGTCAATTGCCCCATACCCCGAGGTTGTAACATGGGCCGCATTCCTGACCGATGCCTGAATGTTGTCCATCACTGACTCCGCAACCCCCTCTGACACCCGAATAATAATTTTTAATATTTCTTCGTTAATGTCCTTTACCGAATCAATTGACTGCAATTCTGGAAACTCGTCCTCCATAATATACGCTAAATTTCCTTGGCCTCTATCTGACGAAAACATATATCCTACACGATCAGTTACAAAAACTATCCCGTGTTCCAGCTGCACGTCCATTGATAAAATCGTTCGATAAATCTCAGCACTTAAATCATGGCCAATTTTATGTAGCCCGACTGTATGGTTTTCCTTTGTAATAATCTGCGCCCCATTATTAACGACATAATCAAATCGTCCGATAAACTTATTCATCACGCGATCAACCGTAGCTCGATCATTACCCGTCGAAACCACAAAATGACCGCCAACTGCTTCTAAATGATCAAGTAAATTTTCAAATTTGACTTCATTAAACCTTTTATCGTCAGTCCAAAACGTACCATCCAAATCAGTTGCAATTAGTTTGTTAATCATAATAAATCGTCCCCAATATCGTCTATTTTTTGACTACTAATTTAATAAATGCACCAATCATCACCAACGTTATCATCACTTCGACAAACCATAACAGCTGTAATCCATATGTCTCAGTTACACCCAAAAATAAAATAAACGAACTAATAAATGCCCAAATCATGAATATCTCAAACCCTTTAAATACCATGCTTACTACGCTCCTCCTCCCAAATCTGCCGATCATGGTCTGTTATTTCTCGCAGAACGCGTGCTGGATTTCCAACTGCAATGACATTTCCAGGTAAATCATGGGTTACAACTGATCCCGATCCTACTATAGTATTATCACCAATCGAGATTCCTGGATTAACAGTCACACCACCACCCAGCCAAACATTATCGCCAATTATTATGGGCAATGCATACTCCAATCCCGTATTTCTAACAACCGCATCAATCGGATGTGTTGGCGTTAACAAACTAACACGTGGGCTAAACATCACATCATTTCCAATTGTGATTGGGGCAACATCTAACATAATCAAGTCATAATTCGCAAAAAAGCGTTTCCCGATTACGATATTTTCTCCATAATCCACTGACAATCGTGGCCTAATATGACTCCCCTCACCAAACTCCGAAAATAGCTCTCTTAATATTTTTTCCCCTTTTTGCTTATCAAGCGTTTCATTAAATTTATAAGTTTTCTCATGCGCAAATTTTGCCCGTGCTCTTAATTCTAAATCTCCCGGCAAATACAATTCACCGGAAATCATACGTTCTTTTTCTGACCTCATAGCTTCCCCCTTCAAACTTATAAACCCATTTTAAAAAACTAAAACCAAACTTCCCAGTCATTTACTGGTTATTTATAAGACGATTTTTGAACTAGCTTTCGGTACTCACTCGGGGACATATTATTATATTTTCTAAACGTTCGTTGCAAACTTTTCTCACTGGAAAAACCGGCCTTAATTGAAATCTGCGCAATCGACTGACTTGTATCCGCTAAATAAACCTCTGCTAATTGAATTCTTTGATATTGGATGTACTCATTTGGTGTAACTCCAACTGTCTCTCTAAAGCAACGAGCTAGGTAACTATCAGATATATGAAATTGTTTAGCAGCATCATGAGGTGTCACTGCTTCCGTTAATCGACTATCAAAGTACGTCATAATATCTAGCACTTGCTGACTAACATCAATCATATTAGGCAACTTACCCTGTACTGGGTAACTCCACTCTGTCATCAATATATCAGCGAGCGTAAAAATGGCCCGTTTCAATGCAACTAAACTAACTTCATCACCACCAGTTACGAGTTTGAAAACCTTATCCAAGGCGCCTAAAAACATTTTTAGGACACCTTCATCTTCGTCATTATGTCGGGATGGCGTTCTAAAAAAATGTCTATTTTCCAGTGTTATGTTATTTTGTGAGAAAAATTCAGGCAATAGAAAAATTGTTATACTTTCTATTCGATTAGTTTGGCTCCAAATTTCATGGCTCACATTTGGATTAACCACAATAAAATCGCCCGCTTGCACTGTAAAGGTTTGTCCGTTCATCACAAAATGACTAATTTCGCCTGAAACCACATAATTAACCTCTACAGAAGCATGCCAGTGATTAGCGACCTTAATTGGCATATCCGGTGTATAGTGTAATGTTGATATTGGCAAATCTACGAACTCCCTATTAACCATTTCATGCATTGTCATAGTACTTCCCTCTATGGTTACTATATATGAAACCGCTTTCTAACACAAAAAAACAACGAGCCACCTCACTTCCAACTCGTTGTTTTGTGCTTATTTTATCCACTTACTTTAGTAATCGTGGCCAACCATTCAAACATGACAGTCAGTCGCGCATCGCGTAAGTTCGGTAAGCCGTTACGAGATACACCGTGCCATGATTGTGGGAAACGTACCATTTCAACTGGTGTGTCCGTCAACGTCTTCACCGCTGTGAAATACATTTCTGTTTGTGCAATTGGTGTTCGCAAATCATACTCACCGTGCATCATCAGCAACGGCGTTTTAACTGACCCGGCATACGTAATTGGCGAGCGCTTAATCAATTCTGCTCGGCCAGGTTCCGTATATGGCGTTGCCCCCATTTCATCAAAGACGAAGTTATATCCAATGTCACTGGCACCGGTTAGATGTAGCCACTCTGTTACTGGTCGTTGTGAAACAGCCGCTTGGAATCGATCAGTATGACCGATTGCCCAAGTCGTCATAAAGCCACCATATGACCCACCAATAATGATTTGTCGGGTAGCATCAATCTTATCAGCATAGCGTTCAATAGCCCTGTCTAAGCCCGCTAATACATCACGATAATCTTGTTCACCATAGTGGTTTACTACTGCATTGATAAACGCTTGGCCGTACGTCGTTGAACCATGTGGATTCGTAAAGACAACGTTGTAGCCCGCTTCCGCAAAGCGTTGGAATTCCCAGAAGAATGCCTCCCCATAAGCACCATGAGGACCGCCGTGAACATATAGCACAACTGGTGCTGGCTCCTCTGAATGAGCTGGCAAGAACCAACCATCCACATTCGAACCGTCTTCACTAGCAAAAGTGAATTTGTCGGCTGCCGTAAACGACAACGTCGGATTGGCATCATAACGCACCGTTTGTGCATACGTGTCTAAATCGACTGTAATCAAACGGCTTGGGTGGCTCGTATCTTGTTGCGCAATGACTAACCGTCGATCAGTAATCGCGAAATCAGTTAGCAGTTGTGGCTCATCAAGTAGTCGCGTAATCTCACCAGCTACCGTTCCATGATAAAGACGCGTATGTCCGTGATAGCCAGTTTCAAAGATGTACATTTCTGAATCCAACCAACGCACATGGCGTCCTTGTCCCTGTACAATAACATCGGAATTAGGTTCTGCTAACAATTCTTCGTCATCAAAAACCAATCGTGTTTGATGGCCATCATAATAATGCAGGCTCACTGCGCGTCGATTAGGATATTGATCATCATTACCGAGAATCAAAATTTGCGTTGCATCTGGTGCAATTGTTGCTTCATAAACTTGCGCTAAGTTCGTTGGCACGATTACTTGTGTCTGCGCTTCAAAATCAATCGTACGCAACTCAGAGCGATATTCATGGGCGTCTTCATCATTCGTTTGCACAATAACCAACGCCTGCGTATCAGTCGCATCCGCAACTTTAACCGGCAATGAGAACGTGCCCAATAAACGAGTCACCCCTGAAGCTGTGGCTTGATAAATCTCAAAACGACGTTGCTCATCGATAAATCCGACCCCATCATCCTTATAATGACGCTTCGTATAATAACGCACCGTTGGTCGCTCGCTGACGGCATTAAACGATGCTTGTGTTTCAACCTGAACAGCAAACACAACACCCGCCCCATCAGGTGTTGGCGCAAAACTCGTGATGTGATCACTTTGATGCGTTAATTGCAACGTTTCACCATCACTAGTGCGACGATAAATTTGACCATCATGCTGATAGAAAATCGCCTGTGTCGTGCCTTGCAAATCGGTCGCGTCATTTACCAACGTGGTCGTATCCGTCTCGTTCACAACCACCAAATTCGTTTGATAGCGATTCCCAATTTCGTCCGCAACGCTTTCTGTCGCATATAGCGCTTGACCAACAATTGTTGGCCGTGCGATTCCCCTGATGTTTCCTAGTGCTGTTGCCATTCAAATCCCCTCGATTTTTTGATTAGTTTGATGATGCAGATGACGCATCGCTAGCCGTATCGGCCGTCACAACCGTAGCCTTAGGTGCACCCTTCCAAGCTGCGATTTCCGTACCGTTGTTGTGGTCGTTGATGTATTGCCCAACTTCCTTCGTTTGGTATGACTTTACCAAAGCCTTGATGTACCACTTCTTAGCATCGTCGTGGCGCGCTGCGATGATGTTCACCCATTGGTATGATTGCTTGTTGTTGGCGTTCCAAACGTAGATGGCTGAGTTCGGGTTGCGACCAGCGGCTTCAACGAATGTGGCTGAGATAACGGCAGCATCAACTGAATTCAAGCTAGCCAACGTTTGATCGGCTGCCAATTCCTTCACGTGCAAATTCTTAGAACTTGAAACGATATCACGAACCGTTGGACTTGTAACGCCTGCCTTAATCTTAATCAAGCCAGCTGCTTGCAACAAGAACAAGGCACGTGCCTCGTTAGTTGGGTCGTTGGCCACGGCAATCGTACCACCATCTGGAATATCCTTCACTGACTTGTACTTATCTGAGTACAAGCGACCAGGTCCCAAGACCGTCTCACCAACTGGTTGCAAATCTGCCTTGTGCGCTTTATTCCAATCTGACAAGAAGGCATAGTGTTGGAAAGCATTCGCATCAATATTGCCTTGCTTCAAAGCCGCGTTTGGTTGGTTGAAGTCCGTAAAGGTAATCAACTTAATCTTGATACCGCGCTTCTCACCATTCTTCTTAACGATGTTCCAAACGGCCTGATCTGTTTTAGATGGTGAATTGATGCCCACCTTCACCGTCTTCAATTCCTTTGCTGATGCCACAACTGATGTCGCTGGGATAACCGCGCCGGCCACTGCCAATGCTAGTACTGCACTTGTAATAATCTTCTTGCTCATAATTTCTACTCTCCGTTTAAACCCAATTTATTAACCTATCTTTGATGGCTGTTTATTTGGCCGAATAAACAAAAACCCGGGGACCGTGTCTCATGACACAATCCCCGGGACGAAATGACTCGTGTTACCACCCAGTTTTCTTATCTAGTTACCCAAATAAGCTTACACGTACGCCTTCAAGCTGGACTAGTCGACAGCCGCCGGAAATACGTTGGCGCTATAACGGGCGCACCCGGTAACCACTTACAGAACCTGCTCGCAGTCACGCACTAACTCAGAGACCATTTTCACGATTTGCCAATCACTAGCTTTCACCAAACACTAGCTCTCTGCGGAATTTTCAATCGTTACTACATCTCGTCTTTGTCGATGTTGATTATGATATGCTCATACTTTTAATTTGTCAACAACTTTTGTCATCGTTTTCTAATTTTAGTTATGGTACGATTTACAGAAAGAAAGTTGGAACCAAAAATGACATTTGAAGAACTAACTAATTTAGCAAAAGAAAAAGTGAATCCTCGTGAACTAACGCCAAATTGTTATGTTGCCTCCGTCGCATGTGCATTAGAAACAGAGGACGGTCACGTGTACACTGGTATTTCAATTGATTCCTCAAGTAGTTTGGGATTTTGTGCGGAACATGGTGCAATCGCCGATATGATTCAGCATAATGAATCTCGCGTTGTTCGTTGCGTCGCAGTCCATCAAAGCGGGAAAATTTATGCGCCATGCGGGCGTTGCCGACAATTCTTTTATAATATTAATCCAGATAACTTGGCAACTGAATTCTTATTACCAGACAACAGGACGACAGATTTGGCCACGTTGTTACCCTACGTAAACTAAAAATAAGGTGCTCAAAATTTTGAGCACCTTATTTCATTTAATCTATCAAGCCATGCTGCTTCAAATAATCACGCGCAACATCCCCAGCCTTTTTATGCTGAACCGTTACTTCATAATTCATTTGAATCATATCATCTTCTGAAATCTTGCCCGCCAACTTATTCAAGCTCTTTTTAATGCTTGGATACTTCTGCAATGTCGCATCGTTAACCAACGGTGCACCTTGGTAAGGTGGGAAGAATTGCTTATCATCCTTCAATGACACCAAATCATCCTGCTTCAATTGCGGATCCGTTGTATAAGCATCCGTCACATCAACCTGCTTATTGGCAACCGCCTCGTAACGTAAACTTGATTCCATCGTCACGACCTTACTGAAGTTCAAGTCGTATGCCTTTTGCAAACCAGGATAACCATCGGACAACTTAGCGAAATCTGGGTCGAAGCCGGCTGCAAATTGGGCATCGACCTTCTTCAAATCAGATGTCGTTTTCAAACCATACTTCTTAGCGTCAGCCTTACGAACCGCCAAAGCATACGTGTTTTGATACTTCATTGGTTGCAAGTAGTCCAGATTGTCTTGTTGCTTCAACAACTTCTTACCACGCTCATAAGCCGTGACAGGGTCATGTGGAATATGACCATCTGTCTTAACCAATGATTGCAATACCGTTCCGGTAAACTCGGGATAAATATCAACCTGACCACTCTTCAACGCCTTATACAAGAAGGTTGTCCCACCAAAATTAGGCTTTAGTTGCACCTTCAAACGTGGATTATCCTGCTGGATCAAATCCTTGTACATGTTAATCAAAATTTCAGGCTCACCACCCAATTTTCCAGCAATCGTAATCGTACCGGCTGGTTGAGCAATTGCACGATAACCGGCAACCCCACCAAAAATCACAATCAAGCTTGCTATCACAATGCCAATACGCTTTAGTGACAACTTACTTAGCAACTTAATACCCCAAGAAAATACCAACGCCAGCAAGGCTGATAAGATGGCACCCAACAACAATTCAGCATTGTTATTAGTTTGAATTCCCAACATGATGAAGGTTCCCAAGCCACCGCCACCAATCAAGGCTGCCAAGGTTGCGGTTCCGATAATCATCACCATCGCAATACGCAAACCTGACATAATCATCGGCATCGCCAATGGTAACTGCACGCGGAACAGCTTGAAACGCTTCGATAATCCAAACGCATCGGCTGCTTCTAACAACGTTGGATCAATTCCAGTCAAACCAGCATAGGCGTTTTGAAAAATTGGCATAATAGCATACAAAACCAACGCAATGACTGACGGCACCGTTCCGATACCCACAAACGGAATTAACGCTCCTAGAATCGCCAAACTCGGAATCGTTTGAATGACCCCGGCAATTTGAAGCACCCACTCACCGGCACGGCGATGATTCATCAAGCCGATAGCCAATGGCAGGGCAATGATTGCTGCAATCACAATCGCTAACAAAGAAAGCAGTACGTGTTCACGCAACGCCGTCAATATATCGCCAGATTGTGTTGTCAGCATGTGTAACATATCTGCTAACATCCCCACACTCTACTTTCTTTAAAACGCAGCCAAATACTGCAACAAATCTTGCACCGTCAACTTGGTTGTCCCGTTGACCACCACGGCTGGATGATCGACCAATTGCTTCGATAATTCAGCCAAATAATCGGTTGCTTGCAGCTGTGGTTCGTCACTTAATTCAGTGATTTGTTCACCAAATCCAGCATCCAAAATCGCTTAAATCATCGTTGCTGGGCGCTCGCTAAACATTGCTTCGACCAGCTCATTTGCTGGGTGTGTCGTGACCTCCGTTGGTGTACCAACTTGTTGCAAAACGCCATCATACATCACACCGATGCGGTTACCCAGGCGCGTTGCTTCACTCATATCGTGCGTCACAAAGAGAATGGTCGTGTGCAAATCTGCGTGCAATTCCAAGACCAAATCTTGTAGCGAACGACGTGACAATGGATCCAACGCGCTAAACGGCTCATCCATCAAAATAATATCTGGCTTTGTCGCCAAGGCACGCACAATCCCAACCCGCTGTTGTTCTCCGCCCGAGAGCTCATTTGGCATACGGTCTGCATATTGCGTCGCTGGCAAGCCAACGCGATCTAGCAGTTCGTAGACGCGTTGCTTACGCTGATCTAGCGACACCCCAGCCGCTTCTAACTGAATACCAGCATTTTGAAAAATCGTCATATTAGGGAACAAGGCTGAATTTTGGAGCACATACCCAATTCCTCGACGTAGTTCAACCAAGTCATACTCAATCGCGCGCTTACCACGCACATACGTATCCCCATCAGTTGGCTCAACTAAACGATTAATCATCTTCATTGACGTGGTCTTCCCACTACCACTTGGGCCAACCAAGACAAATAATTCACCGTCAGCAATATCCAACGTTAGGTTCGAGACCGCTGGCTTACCTTGATAAATTTTCGAGATATTGCGAAATTCAATCACGTCTCTCACCATTCCTTACTTTTTATTATTGTTGCCATATTAACGCCATTTGCCCATATTAGCCAGACACTAGTCCGAAAAACAGAAAAGCCTGAACGTGAAGTCCAGACTCTCCCTTTACTTTGCTTCGGCAATTGCCGTCTTAACTTCGGCTACCGTACGAATTTTCCCTAGGCGTGGGAAAATAACATCGACAGAAGCGTTGTGACCTTGCTCCGTGCGATCCGTCATTGCTTCTGGGATAAACACGAGGTTGTAGCCACGTTGGGCTGCTTCACGGGCCGTTGTATCAACACCAATTGACGTGGCAATTCCCGTCAAAATGATGGTGTCGATGCCACGACGACGCAATTGCACATCCAAGTCAGTACCGTAAAACGCACCCCAATTGTGCTTGTTCACAACAATCACATTTTCAGCTGTTTCGTCAGTCGCAATGTCCAATGATAAACGCGTTGCCTCAGCTGACATTGGTTGCGCCGGTGTGGATGGTGCGTCAGTTATAGGATTAAACCCTTCTGCACCATCATTCTTAACGCGCACCAACACAATTTGAGCTGCCGTATTCTTCAAAACTGCCGCCAACTCATTGTTGCGTGCCACCAATTGTTCCGGCGTATTAGGTGTCGCTGCGCCCGAAAACGCAATCCCATCTTGCACATCAATCACAACCAAAGCTGTGCGTGCCAAATCAAACGTCAAGTCCATCTCAAAACCTCATCTCATGCTTTCGTATTAGTGGACTAAGCTTACACCAGTTTGATTTAGTCCTGCAACTTTGGAAAATTAGTTCCACGTGAAACAGCGTTTAGACGTAATTGTTTTACGGCTGCATCCAATTCCTCTTCTGAAAACATTCCCAGCAGAAATGCACGTTGTTCGCTAATAGTCGCCTCCAACTCATGAATACGTTCCTCCAAATTCACCAACGACACAGCCGCTTTCTCAATTGGCGTCATCATCGGTTGCTTCGGCTTCATCACGTCAAAAATCGTTGGATTATCGGCAACAAACTTTTGTGCCAATGGATCGTTATTCTTCGCACGGTTCCATAGTTGCGTGATTCGTTGCCTACGCGCCATCGAACCGAACATTCCCTTACCCGTAATTACTTCCATATCCATCATCAAGCTTACCGTTGAAGCTTCTTGCATTGTATCTGTCTTAATCGTTGGCATTACGATTACCGTCCTAAAAATATTTTGCATAGCAAAAACGACACCTACAAAACCAGTAGGTGCCGTTATCATTAGCACCTATCCGTTACCAGTGGAGCACCTTGCATCGCTGTAGGTTGCTGTCGGGTCATCGTGTGGTATCACTCACCGAACTCTTGATAAGTTATCGTATTTGTATGTGGCTTTAGATTACACGAATCCCATTTTGTCGTCAACACTTTAAATTGCTCAATGTGGTAAACTGACAGCAAAAGCATCTGGAGGAACACCTTATGAAAGTATCCGTAACGCTTGATAATCAAGGCTTGTTGCCTGATAAGTACGCCAAGTTTGCACCAGCGGAATATCGTTTAGAAGATAATCCCGTTGTTAATTTTCCAATCGCCGTTAGCGACGTGCCAGCTGGCACTGAAACACTTGCGGTTGCATTCATTGATTATGACGCCATCCCAGTTGGGGGCTTTCCATGGATTCACTGGACAGTGGCAAACCTTCCTGTTGATGATGTGCCAGAAAATCTAGCGACCTCTGACGTGTCATTTGTCCCTGGTACGAACTCAATGTACAGCATTTTCAAGCACAGTAAGCCTGAAATTACACAATCATACATTGGACCAATGCCACCTGATCAAACGCACGATTACACGTTAACGGTTTACGCCGTTGATACAACACTCGATTTAGCCCCCGGCTACTTCTTTAACGAACTCCGCAAAGACCTCGTCGGCCACGTATTGTCAGAAGCCAGCATTGAATTGCCCGCTCGAAGTGAATAATTAAAAAACGGCTGTTGCTCGAAAAAATGAGCAACAGCCGTTTTGATTATTAAATGCCAAAAATTACCAGCAAAATTGCGGCCATGACGAAGTTCACAACCATGAACAACTTCATGAATGACTTAGATGAGTCTGGTTCAATTTGACGGAACACACGGAATCCAATCAAATTGGCCATTGAAGCAACAACCGTTCCCAATCCACCAATGTTTGATCCAATAAACAATTCACGCGCATGATCGGTGAATGTTGAAATCAAAATCGTTGATGGTACGTTTGAGATGAATTGGCTCAAGAAGAACGTGCCGAATAGAACGTGTGACTTGGTGTCAAACAATGAGCTAACTAGTTCGCGGATAACTTCGATGTGCGCCAAATTATTTGTCGCAATGAAGAAGAAAAAGAACGTAACTAGCAAACCAAAGTCAACCATCTTGAACATTGAGCGGTTGTAAATGAAAAACGCAACCAGAATCAATGGCACAACAACGTTAAATGGCGTCCAACCAAAGATTGTGGCAACCAAGATAAGACCAGTAATGGCCAAGAATACAAGTGAGCCATGGTTTAGCTTATCAGCCGGCTTCAACTTGATTTCCAATGGCGTCGCACGCACAAATCGCGTAATGATGAACATCAAAACCAATGATGCCAACGTCAATGATACTGACCACTTAAAGAATTGACCAACGCTGACGTGATAGAACCCATACATGTACAAGTTTTGTGACTTACCAAATGGGAATAAAATAGCCCCAGAGTTAGCTGCCATGATAACCAACGTTGACCCGATAACCTTCAATCGAATTGAAAGATCCTTAGCCAATCGTAGATAAATTGGCATCAACGTCAAGATGGCAATATCGTTTGATAGGAACATCGCTCCGAAGAACGATAGGAATGTGACAGAAGTCATCAGCGTTCGCGCATGGTGACTACGGCTGACCAGCCAAACTGACACAGCGTGCAACACGCCTGCTCGTTCCAAAAAGCCAACCCAAATCATCATCGACATCAAACTGAAAATAGTATGCCAGTTAACAGCCCCAAAATCAGGTGTTACAAAGAAAGACGTCCCAACAGCAAGTATCATACTAACCGTGAACATGACGTCATCTTTTAGATACGTTAATACACGCTTAATCATTTACTTGCTTCGCTTTCTCTTCTAATACTTTTCCGTTCGCATTTGCTAGCCGAATCATTTCATATGCTTTCGCTGCCATAAGTGCTGTTAGGCCTGCGGAAATTACCATCGCAGGAACCATAGCAACTGCCAAGCCCCCCGTCGTTAATTGACGGTCAGCTTGTGTGTGATGTGACATGATGTCATCTCCTCCAAATAGAAAAACTCAACTTATCTATTATCAAGAAATCTTAATGATTTAGCAAACATTGAAATGTAACATAAAACCCCGCGAAACATAGGTTCCGCGGGGTCAATCAGTTAAAGTCGTACAAGGACAAACGTCTGTTTATTATTATGCGGGCAATGCCGAACTTCACTTGTAATTAACGCATAAAAAGTTAGGAATAACGTCGTAACAATCTTTACAATTATTATGTCTCAAATACGCTACTTCCCAACAAAATTCATTAGCCAATCAGCACCGTAAAGCATCCCCAAACTATACGCAAGTATTGAAAGTGGCTTTCCGAGCAAAATAATCAATGTAAATTCACGCCAAGTCATTTTCGTCAAACTAGTCAAGAGAACCAATGCATCGTCCGGTGCGACTGGCGCAAAAATAAGTAGCGCAAACGTAATGTGCCAGCCTTTTGAATCCAATCGATGCATGTATTTTTCCAAAGTCGCCTCGCTGACAAAAATATCAATTATGCGGTGTCCGAATCGTCGTCCCAACGCAAATAGCGCAAGGGACCCCAATACAATACCAATATAATTGTACAAAAATCCCCACCAAGGGCCGAACATCAACACACCGGCAGCTAACGATACACCACCAGGTAACACTGGAATGACCACTTGGATAATCTGAATCAAAATAAAAACAATTGGCGCCAAAATTCCATATCCTTTTAGCAATTCGATTAAGACTTTTGAATTGCTAAAAGCGCCCATCTGATAAAGTTTAAAAACCGCCCAAATCGTTAGTAAGATACCAATGACTGATAGGCCCTTTAAAATCCATTTTACGTGATATACCTTCATTGCCTTCCCCCCAGAATTAAATTAAACCATGTTTTCGTGGCTTTTTCATGACTCAGTTTCCATTATTCGATTATCAGCCATTCTTTCATCAGAAATATGGGGTATACTGCAAGTAATCAATCGAAAAGTATAACAACGTTACCTTTGGGGGAGGATAAATAATACATGTTAGCTGTTCTAAATTTTAAAAACTTGGTCGATTTTGAACTTCAAAAGCAATTTCTAACTGATTTAGATAATGCCGAAGTTCAAGTTGACTTAAAAATCGCGCCAACACTACCCGTTGAAAATAATCACAACAACTTCGAGGTGATTAGTCAGAATTTGACAATTAAGGAGCGTACAGTAGGCGAAATTTCGCCTAGCGTGTTGCGTTCACTTGGCATTACAACGAGTTTCATCGGTCACTTGGAACGTCGAAAGTCACTTAATGAAGGCCTATTAATCGTGCGTAAGCGTCTCGAAAATGCCTTGGAAAATGATATCAAGCCAATCATCTCAGTCGGTCAATACAGTAACCTGGAAATGGTCACTGAAGAGCTCGACATTCTGCTTTTGGATCAAAAAATCACGAAGCCAATCATTATCGCGTATAAATCATTAGCTTCTACAGAAATGGGGCGAGCACTTTATTCAATCGATGAAATTCGCGATGTTCACAATACGATTCGTGCTTTCATGAAGAGTAATTACCCAGCCATTGATTATCAATTGATTCTAGGTGGTCACATGGATGAAGTGGGTTCACCAATCGCCAGCGCCATTGGCTATGACGGTGTGTTAATCGGTGACCGTTACCACACTCTTGAAGCGTTCCAACCAGTGTTGGATGTGCTAAATAATCTCAGCCGATAGTTGCTGTAATAAAAATAAAAACCAGGATGCGCAGACATCCTGGTTTTTATTTTTTAGAGAGAGTATTGAGTGAGTAGAAATATATCAAAATATTTCCCGTAACAAAATCATCTGTGAAGATTCACTTGTGATCACACAATTATCGCCTTCGCAGATAGGCACCATTATCATTCACTTGAAATTGAACAAACCCCAAAAAGTCACTGACTTTAATTGTTCGGTTACAAGTTTGGCTCCCGCAGAAGAGCACGCTCGAATGACTGGCAAAGATAATATAGCGTCCCTTTTCTCTTGCACATCATTTCTATTACACTGTTTATGATAAAGGCTCCTCGTGAGATTTGCTTGTTATTTTTTTGTTTTTTTTAACAATAAAAAAAACGTTAATTTACTGGGAAACGCAACTTGATACCACGCTCTTTTTCAAATTTTTCAACCTTCATCTCACTCAAACGACGACGCAGTTGCTCGAAGTCTAGTGATGTTGGCATCGTCGGCCAAATAAACGTATTCTCTTCCGGAATCTGCGCATGATTAATATCAGATATCAAAATATCGGTATCATCATCAATGAATTCCGACACTTCGACGTTCATAGCACGTAATCCTAACAACATATCCGTCAGAATAGCCTCAAGCCCAAATTGATAGTTAATATCAATCGCGACCTTAATCTTTGGGAAAACACGGTGCATGTCAAACACTGACGCAAAACCAACATACAAAATTTCAAAATACGCATTTCGTGCAGCCGTCACGTCAAGGTGACGACGCTCTGCGATATCATCAATCAGGTTCAACGTAAAATCAGCCATCAATGGGAATTGCTCATATGCGGCATCAAAGCGCACCACCATTTGACGATCGTCACTCGTCGGACTAACTACCGCCCCAATCAACGTGCCGAAGAACACTTCTCGAAGAAGATCCCGTTCGCGCACCGTTAATTGATAGCCAAAGAAACTGTCATAATGACGGTCGACCAAACGAATAAATCCTTCAATCATCCCTGCTGCTGATGGCGTCAAATTCTCATACCGTCCCACTTCGTAGCCGACATCAATTGAAAACAACGCAATCAGCGCATAACGTGCTTCTCGATGTAATTGTTCATTAGTAATGTCCGGCACACGAAGCTTCACTTGCTGTTCAAAATACGCAATGAGACGTTGTGACTTTTCGTTTAGTTGTTCATTCGGTAACAACAAATCATCAATTGCATCATCTTCCACGAAATGACCTAATTGCAAACGCTCAAGCCAAATGGCGGTCGAAAATCGCAACGCAATTCGCTTACTCTGACGAATGTTTGTTTCGTCAGGTGAAATAATTTTGATGATTGCCTTAATCGCTTGATTTGATAGGGCCAACTCTTCATCTGAAAATGGAAAAATACGGTCCGCAAAGTACTTTACAAATAGGCGGAAGTATACTGCTCGTATTTCAGCTTCATTCCCGGCCAAGGTATAATCCTGCGTAATTTTAATACCATGTTGCTCGAAGAATTCATCGAGTTGTAGCTTTCCGTTACGGGCTGAAGACACTGTCGTCAAATTACGCACCGCAAAATCTTCATATGAATGCATGGTTTCATTAAACGTCTCACGCATCAGCTGCCACGGAATTGACTGACGCATGTATTGCAACGCGAAAACATTCGAATCAACATTGCGATTCTGCGTCAATTCAATCATTTTTTCATCCGCTGACAATTTAAAAAACGATGGTTCCTCACCATAAAATTCCTGCATGTCATCAAACAAGCCACGAATTGTCGACAGCACCATATACTTTGACCAGCCAAAATATTCTTGGACCATCTTTAGTGGCAATTTAATCTCGGGACGCGAAACCAAGTAGCGTAATAACTCTACTTTTTGGCGATCCTTTTTCTCAATCATCCACTCCATAATTTTTTCACCCTAAAAAATCGTTATTTACTAAATATACAACCTCTTACATTGAATGTCATTTAATACTCCTAAATTAAAAACTGCTCACGCGAACGCGAACAGTTTTGTGGAGTAAAATTACTTAATTTTATTAGTTAGCATAAACGCTGGGACAAACATCAAAATAACAAAGACCGTGCCCCAAACAAATGCATATTGGTATGCACCCAACAATTGAGCTGTTTGAACAATATGATGTGTGCTTACAAAACCGGCAACCAACGTGGCTAGGACGGCTGAACCGAAAGCTGAGCCAACTTGTTGAAACAAATTAGACCCCAATGATGCCTTACCGGAATCAGAACGTTCGATGCCAACATATGCATCGGCTTGAATGGCTGATTTTACCGCTGCACCACCGACACCGCGAACAAACATCACAACAGCGATTAACCAGTAGGCCGTCTGGGCATCAAAAAATACAAACGGCAACGTACTAATAATAGTAAGTACTGTACCCATAATGACAACCCAGCGAGCACCAAACGTATCAATCAACTTACCAATTGTTCCACGTGAAACTAGCATGCCGACACTCTGTGGAATGAGTGATACCGCGGCCATAATGACGCTTTCGCCACGAACATCCTGGAAAAAGAGTGGCAACAAAATCATTGGTCCACTAGTGATAAAGCCGGCTAGTAGGTTACCTAGCATGGCACCTGAAAAATTGCGGTGCTTGAAAAGACGAAGTGGCAACACTGCCTTATTTGGATAACGCCAAGCGTACAACAGGTACCCGATTAAAATAACGACTGTAATCGCACCGAAGCCAACCGTTAGATGATTGTTAAACGATCCCTTCGTACTGGCTTGCACCGTACCATAAACAAACGTTACTGACAGTGTGACCAACAGCCCAACACCAACACCATCGAACGTGGCGGTTGGATTTTTAGGTGCAATCGCTGGCACCTTCTTATATAGCATCAAGGCTGATAGTAACACAACCGGTACGTTAATGAAGAAAATCCAGCGCCATGAAATCAATTGGATAATCAATCCACCAATAATTGGTCCAGCCATCGGACCTAATGTCATAGGTACACCGATAATTGACATCACACGACCCATTTTGTCACCGCCAAATAAATCAACTAACAGCGTGAACATAACTGGCATAATCATACCAGCAGCAAAGCCTTGCACAATGCGTAGGACAATTAGCATTTCAACATTCCCCGATAGCCCAGCTAGCAGTGACGCAACGCCAAATGCGATTTCTGACCAGAAATAGACCATCTTGCCGGAAAAGCGATCGACCAGCCAACTTGAAAATGGTACGGCAGCTCCCATCGCCAAAATAAAGCCAGTAACGGCCCATTGAATCAACGCCAAGCTGGTACCTAAATCGATTTGTAATTGATTAACAGCGATATTCACCATCGTTGAATCCAGCATAGGTGCCATCGCACCAAGAACTAGCAACCATGCAATGCTAACTAAATTAGCAGGTAGCGGTTCGGCTTGCATCGTCTTTGAATGAAACATGTAAATAAACCTCGTTTAATTGTTATGAATAAGAAGCACCGATTTATTCGGATTTTCTTTTTGTTTCCTTGTCAACAAAACAAAGAGATTAAAAAACTGCAACCAGTTTAAAACCAGTTGCAGTTTCATGTTTATTCTTTTGTTTTTGCAATTTCAGCATCCAAATATTGGCTGTAAGTTTGGGCGAACGCAATCATCCGTTCAAGGTCTGCTGAACTCACTGAATCGAACACCGGCTTGTCCCGATTAAAAAACTCGTTATTCAGTGATTCGTGAATCTCATTCACTTTGTGCCCCTTGTCGGTCAGTGTAAAATAACGTTCCTTTTTGTTTTCAGGCTTCTTATAATCAGTGACTAGCCCTTTTTCAATCATTTTGTTCGTAATCTTCGTGATTGCACCACGTGTCATATCAGAATATTCCGCCAACTTTGTGACGTTCGCATCGTCCGATGATTCGCAATGAACTCGACCGTCTCCACTTCCGGGTGACGATAATCAGCAAGCTTTTCGCTCATTTGCGATTGATTTAAGCCGACTAACTTACTCATTAATGACATATAACTCTGAATGAAAACGCGTTGTTGGTCCATAGCAAAACCCTCCTATACCAAATTCATTATATGCGGGTTTTGTTTCCATATCAACAAACGCCCACAGAATAATGGCTATCATTTTGGTTTTCATCATTCCTGCTGTAAACTTGAAGACAGTATTTTTCAATTTAACGTAGGAGAACAGATTTATGAAATACGTTGCAATCGTTGGTAGTAACAGCAAGAACTCATTAAACCGTGTCTTGGCTAACTTTTTGGCCAAGCGTTATGGTTCTGACGACCTATCTATTGACGTTCTTTCTATCAATAACTTGCCATTTTACAGTGTGGATGATGAACTAACACCTTCTCAAGAAGTTGTTGCATTCAAGCAAGCTGTCAAAGAAGCTGACGGTGTTATCTGGCTGACACCAGAATACAACCACTCAATTCCAGGTGTCCTAAAAAACGCCATCGACTGGTTGTCACGTGTCGACAAGGTTATGATCAACAAGCCATCATTAATCATGGGTACCACACCTGGATTTTTGGGAACGGTTTATGCGCAAATGCACTTACGCGATATTTTGTTCGCCTTACAATCACCCGTTTTGATGGGTAATGATACGCTAGTTGGTGCCGGCCACCAAAAGTTGAGCGGCTCAGATGACGTCACTGATGAAAGCACAATCGACTGGTTGGATACGGTCATGCCAAACTTTAAGGCATTCGTAGAATCTCACTAAAAAAATGGGCAAGGTTACCAAAATTGGTAGCCCTGCCCATTTTTGTTTCACATGAAACAGTGTTATTAGTGATTAGTTTGTAGCACGTAAACGAAGCCGATAAAGACAACTGCTAGTGCATACATAATTGGATGCACCTTCTTCCCGCGACCAGTTACGATCATCAAGAATGGGTACACGATAAACCCAATGGCAATTCCATCTGAAATTGAGTAAGCCAATGGCATACCAATAACCGTCAAGAATGACGCAGCAGCAATTGGGAAATCTTCCCAGTTAACAGCAGCAAGATTTCCAGCCATCAACACACCAACTACAATCAAAGCTGGCGCCGTCACGTGAGACGTTACAACAACCAATAATGGTGAGAAGAACAATGCCAACAAGAAGAAGAATCCTGTAAACACTGATGTCATTCCTGAACGACCACCAACGGCAATTCCAGTTGATGATTCAACGAAAGCCGTTGTAGGTGACGTTCCCAACAAAGCACCACCTAACATTCCAATTGAGTCAGCCATCAACGCCTTACCCGCACGTGGCAATTCGTTGTTAACCAAGAACCCACCAGAGCGAGCGATTCCGACCAATGAACCAGCCGTGTCAAAGAATGCCACGAGCAAGAACGTTAGGATAACTGGAATCATCTGCATCGTAAAGACATCGTGCAATCCGAAGATAGCTTGTCCAAACGTCGGTGCCAAACTTGGCACACCAGCTACAATGCCAGATGGCGCAGGAATCAAACCAGTCACCAAACCAACAATTGACGTAATCACGATACCAATGAAGATAGCGCCTGGAATCTTACGTGCGAACAATGCAAAGCTAACCAAGACACCAAAAATCGTTAGCATTACTTGTGGATTGCTCCAATCACCCCAACCAATAATCGTTGACTTGTTGGCCGCGACAATCCCACCGTCGACCAATCCGATCATGGCAATAAACAAACCGATACCACCCGCAATGGCAGCCTTCAAATCAGCTGGAATGGCGTTGATAATCGTTTCGCGAATGCGGAGAACTGTCAAAATCCAGAAGATGACACCGGCGACGAATACGCCTGCCAATGCCGTTTGCCATTTAACGCCCATTCCGATTACCACACTGTAAGCAAAGAAGGCGTTCACACCAAGTCCCGGTGCAATGGCGAAAGGATAACGTGCAACGGCACCCATAAAGATGGTTGCAATCGCTGCGATTAATCCAGTTGCCGTGAACACGGCCCCTTTATCCATCCCCGCAGCGCCCAAAACAGATGGGTTAACGAAGAGAATGTAGGCCATTGAAACGAACGTTGTCGCACCGGCCAAAAATTCCGTGCGCATCGTCGTCCCAAGTTCAGACAACTTGAAGTAGCGTTCAAACATGAAGCAAAACTCCTTATAAAATGTATTCACTTTTCTAAAAACAACTTAACTATTGTCGCACATTAAAACGATTAACACAAAGGTTTTGCAAACAATAAATAAAAAGAGGCCGGAAACGGCCTCTAAACACGAACATTACATTGATTTTTCCGAACATTCACGTTACTTAAATTGATTTGTTGGAATGAAACCAAAAACGAACGCAACGATATTGAAAATGATACCTAGCACCCCCCAGACAACCACATGCTTAACACCTGTGTCGCGCACGCGTCGCACAATTAAGGTGTACATCGGAATGATAATCAACAGTCCAAATACAAAAGTTGCGATTCCAAACGGTGCCGTCCACCAATGACTGCTTTGTGGTCCAGCTAGCAAAGCTAGGACAAATAAAATAATGACATTTAGAATATATGGCACCCAAAACTCTAGTCGTGTTGAGCGTCCTGAAAAATTAAAATAGTTACGCCAAAAAGCCCCATAAGCACCCATAATTAAGTCCTCCTAATAATAACCCCTTTATTTGTAATAATATTGTAACATATCATCATTAATAAACCATTCAAAAAGGCCTGACAGTTATTTTATTCGTTAAAGCATACTGTTAGAATGAAAACAGAGGTAAATGACGATGTATAACGAAAACGGACAGCTGCGCAATTTAAGCAGTCGTGAAACAGGACTTTATTTTATTGCCGGATTGCTCTTTAACGCTGTCGGTAACGGCTTAACAGTTGCCACCAATATGGGATCCGCGCCCTGGACGGCATCTGCAGACAATTTGGCCAATGCAACTGGCCTATCAATCAGTGTGTTTTTGTTTGCATACGGACTTATCGCCGCGATTCTCAGCTGCATTCTGTTGAAGAGTATTGATTGGCCACGCGTAATCGGTAATTTGCTATTCGTCTTGACGTTTAGCGTCATCATTGGCTTTGTCTCATCATTCTTCACTGCGCAAGGTATTGGTGATTTACCAATGCCAACCCGCTTGTTGATTGATTTGATCGCCATCGTTTCAGTCGGTTGTGGGGTTTCAATTACTCAACGGTTGCAATTTATTTTGCATCCCCTAGACGACTTAACAAACCTAACCCGTTTCATGTTCTTCAAGGGGAATGCTGGTGTCGCGCAAATTGTTAATTTCGCCATTCCAATGGTCATCTCAATGGCTGTTTGGGCCTTCACTGGTAACCTTGTAGCAGTTAACATCGGAACCTTGGTCTCATTCTTTTTCCAAGGAGTCGTCATTGGTTATGCCGATAAAATTGTTTTTTGCCACTTAGACCATAAATTAAAGTTAAACAACAGTTGACACTAACCGGTTTGTCCGTATGATTAGTATCAACAAATCAACGCCGATTTGTTCTTTCAAATCGGCGTTTTAATTTTTTCGCGCTCATCATACTTATATAGGAGAAGCCCACGATGCACCCTGAAACGCTTGTATCACCGCGCCGTAATTGGCAAGATTTCACATTGAACGTCTTAAATGGTAATAGCCTCGGCATTATCATCGCTCTGTTGCCACCTGCTTTAACGAGCCAGGTCTTACTCCTTTTCGGCCAACATCCTTGGGTTCGCCTCATTACTATGATGACGAATGTTTCACAAAGCATGTTGCCCATTATTGCCGCGTTTGCCGTCGGTTATTTCCTTCGACTTAGTACGTTGGCTTCCGCGGCAATCGGTCTAGCGAGTGTTGTTTCGGCCGGGGTTGTGACAATCAACCCGAACAACACCTATACTCTCGCCGGAACTGGTGCAATCCTAAATATTATGCTGGTTACTTTTATTTCGGCATTATTGGTGTTGGTATTGGAGCCTCGCCTTGGTCAATTAAAAATTATCTTCTTACCAACCATCACCTTGTTGATTGGCGGTGGTATCGGCTTGGCGACCCTGCCTTGGATGATTCGAATCCAAAATGCGATTGGTAATGTCGTTGCGGTGGCAACCCATCTTTCGCCTTTACCGATGGGGATATTCCTCGGGCTGGCGTTTGCAGCCTTGATTGTCTCACCTATTTCATCAGTCGGTATCGCGACTGCACTTGGCATTGCTGGCGTAGGATCTGGTGCAGCGAATGCTGGTATTGTTGCTGGCGCGCTGACATTAGCCTGGATGAGTGCTTCAGTTAACCCAATCGGTGGCACAATTGCACACGTTATTGGCTCGCCAAAAATTCAAATGGCCAATATGTTGCGTAAACCCTTGTTATTCGTTCCGGTCATGATTGCCGCCGGAATCGCTGGCGGTGTCGCAACACTCTTATCAATCAAAGGCACGCCGTTTTCAGCTGGTTTTGGCGCATCTGGCCTAATTGGTCCCCTAACCGCCTTGCAAGCCTCTGACAGCGCGTATATTTGGGTCAGACTACTTGGCGCGTATATCATCGCCCCGGTTATCTCAGCTTGGTTGATGAACATGATTTTCGTTGAGAAAACGAAGCTCGTAAACCCTGAGTATGATTTAAAAATTCCATTGTAGACACAAAAAACGGTAGAACCTCGTGTTCTACCGTTTTTTATTTTTTAGCGCCATGTTCAGCAATTACTTTCCTGATAATGTCATTGGCTATATCCAAATTCAAACTTGCTTGTTCTGGATTTCGACCATCATCAAAAATGACAAAATCATACAAAACCGCCAAATCAGAACCACCCATATCATAATTGGAACTGTTAATCAGTGCTTCAACGCCATGTTTTAATGCCAATGTAAGTGGGTATCGGTAAATTCCCGCACTTAAAACCGGCACAGCTACCTGGATTTTATTCTCGTGATAATTTTGCTTTCTGATTTGCTCAACTTCCCGAGCTATGCCTTCATATGCTTTTTTTAAAAAATATTCTGATTCTTCAGGCCTGTTATCGTTAAATCTTGGTCCCACCGCATGAATAACGTAATCCGCATCCAAATTGTATGCCAACGTTGCCACTGCTGACCCCGTCTCAATATCCTTGTTTTCTTTTGCATCCGCCATTGCTCGCTTAAGTTCTGGACCCGCCACTCGATTTAAAGCACCATCCACTCCACCGCCAGGTATTAGATATTTATTCGCTGCATTGACGATCACATCGTAATGCTGATTTAACTTTGAGATATCTCCCAAAATTGCCCTCACTTTGACTGTATACGTCATATTTGCCCACTTTCATTTTTAATTAAAAACAGGCATCTGTTTGCAAAATATTTTTCGCGAAACACACACCTGTTTTCCTTTTATCTTAAATTGTGACAGCCACCGCCGACTTACGACGCTTGGCAATTTCCCATGGCGTGTACATGATGACCCACAGCAATGCCAAAAGTGAGAGCACCACAGTGATATACAAACCACCATGTCCAAAGGCTTGTTGCAAAGGCTCCAACGGCGATCCTGGCGCTGCGACGTTTAGGAAGAAAAAGTTGGTTCCCAATTGACCATTCACCCAAATGACAAACGGTACGACAACAACCAAGAATAATACCGGACGCCATAATTCACGCCAGTTTGGCACCATTTCGCCACTCACCATCAACATCATTGGATAGGCAATCAACAATGCGTGAATCAAGAAACTTTGCAACGCCCATTGATTCATAATTGGATAGTACGCCCAATCTGGGAAAATTTCAGCCGCAAAGGCACCCCAAATCGTTAAACTATACAAAATTTCGCGGGTCGTTTTGTTGGGATGGATAGCATCCACCGCAATCATCATCAACCCAAAGCCACATAAATGTAGCGGCAACAAGCTCGGTTCCCATTGGCCAGTCACAGCCAAATAGAAATCCTTAAATAATTCCATCGTCCAAATGGCAATCGCAATCCCCCAGCGTACGTGGCGACGACGATTATCAGTTGATGCACTATAATAACGCACAAGATAATAAATCAAGCCCGCCATTAGCAAAAGCATTGTGCCATGGGTCAATGAAAATTGTCCAAACCCAATGCCCGTTGGGATCGATGGTTCATAAGTGAAATAATACTTAAACATCCGGTTACCCTTCGAATAAAAAATAGTTTAATAATTCCGTTACATAGCAATTTAGGCTATGATATTACATAAGATTAATCGAAAATTAGGGAGAAATAATGAAGACCTACGCAATTGTCGGAAACCAGTTCGAGGGCCTCTACACCAAGCCATGGTCTGAGGTTCAAAAATACACCCACACAAAGCCAGCACCAAAGTACAAGGGCTTTGCAACGCGCGCTGAAGCACAAGCATGGTTTGACGATCAAACCGGCGCTTCGGGTGATTTATCACGTAAATACGAAACTGCTTACGATGGTAAATTTGATGCAAAAAGTGAATATTATTACATCTTCACAGATGGTGGTAGTCGTAACACTGGTAACGTATCTGGTGGACACGTACGCCCAACTGACAAAGCTGCCTGGGCGATTGCTATTTACCGTGGATCAGATATGCAGACACCCGTCTTCTCAGATAGCGGTGCATTTTACGGGCGCACGAACAACGAAATGGAAATCCTTGGTCTAATTAACGCGCTTTTGCAAATGGCCAAGGTCTCCGAACCAGTCACGATTGTCAGTGACTCAAAGTACGTCCTAGATACTGTTACAGATTGGATGTACAACTGGCAATCAAAGGGGTGGCGTAAAGCTTCCGGCGAAATCGCTAACTTGACTGCTTGGCAACAAGTCTATGATTTGGTGCAACAAGTAAAGGATCGTTTGTCATTCATCTGGGTGAAGGGTCACGCAACCAGCGCAGGTAACATTCTGGTAGACAAATTGCTTAACGAAGCAATGGATAATCTCAAATAATTGCTAAATCGCCGTCATTTTTGACGGTGATTTTTTGTTTTCTGTCGCTCTTATCCCTTGATACGACTGTTTTGTGAAACAATTCACTACCGCCTTTATAAAATCTAAACCTTTTGTTGTGATGCTATTCACAAATAACGTTTAGTTGTTTGTATCATACATTTCGCAGATGTTTTTTTACAGTGTCTTCAGCTGCCAATTTGCCTGCCGTTACCGGCAACTTTTGCAGCGTTTTTTCTTTAAAATCACCGGTTTCGGTTAGTACACCAACACTTTTCAACGTATAAAAGGCGCCATACAACTTAATTAATCGCTTCATCTTGGCAACAATCTGTTCATCAGCCCCTAAAACATCGAATCCAGATCGTTCTTTTGGTTGTTCACCATCATATACAGTGCATGATACCCGTTGTGCGCCAACTTTAAATATCATATATGCCATGATTATTCCTCCTTGAATTCCGATGCGAACAAACATTTAACTTCATCTTTAAATTTTAAATCAACAATGTTGCCGGTTTGTGAACTTCACAAAGTCGCTTTTTGAACGCCAAGCTAAACAACGATTCCTGTATACAAAAATACGTTTCGATATGCATAATTTTGCATATCGAAACGTATTGTCGTCTTATTGTTTATTTAATAAATTTTCCAAAGTCGTTAAAACTCCGTCATGGTTATTATCCGCATCCGCAACAGGGTAGGTCGCAATTAACGTTTTATCACCATTTGGCATCGCAAATGGACGCTTCGCTTTTGCCAACATTTCAGCATCATTCAACCCATCACCAAAGGCAACTAAATTTTGCTCCAAATCAAGGCCATAATGCTTCGCAACATACGCCAATCCATTCGCTTTATTAACATCCGGCGCCACAATATCAACCGAGCCATAACCTGATGTCGTCACGTGGGCGCGATTGCCCAACGCTTCACGCGCAGCAGCGATAAAATCCATCATTTGATGCTCAGCATACGTAATCGTCACCTTCAAAATCGGTTCATGAATCTCATCTAACGAATCAATCATCTTAACATTTGAAAACATCATCAAAACCAGTGATTGATGGGCCAAGTTCAAGCGACCCTGATCACGCAGCATGTAAACTGCCTCATGCCCAGTGAATAGGGCACCTTGGCGTGGGTCGAACGGCAAATCAGCAACAACTTGCATCATCGTTTCGACCTCTGCTACGGATAGACCGGATACGTTTAACAATTCACCATTGGCTGTTCGCACGACTGCACCATTATCGGCCACAACATCATAACGCCCAACAAATCGCTTAAATTGCTTATGAATTTGCTCTTCATCACGACCACTCGCAATCACAAAGTGCCCACCAGTCGCTTCGAGACGCTTTAATATTTGGTCAAAAAAGTCCTCGTTAATTCTTTTTGTATCACTCAAAAACGTCCCATCTAAGTCCGTTGCTACCAAATCAACCTTCGTCATGATTTCCCCCGTTAGTAATTCCTATGTTTAAGACTATTGTATCCAGAATGCACAGAAAAAGCACCGACAAAATATTGTCGGTGCTTGATGTTTAACCAATAATGATTTCTTCAGTTGGGTATTGGAAACTCGTTGGCTTTTCACGAATGTTCATTACCGAGAACATAACCGTATACAAACCAACACGGCCGATGAACATCACAATCATGATGACAACCTTACCAAAATCGGTTAGGTGAGGAGTGAGTCCCATCGAGAAACCAGTGGTTGAAAAGGCTGAGATAACTTCAAAGACGATGTATTCAAGACCCTCGCCCTTAGGAATCGCTTCCGTGATGGTTAGCAACAGTGACACACCAACCACGAATACGCTGGAAATAACGGCCAACATCATTGCTTTAATCACAATCTTTTGGCTAAAGCGACGACCACCGAAATTAACCGTTTCTTGGCCTCTGAGAGCTGCCATTGACTGCAACCATAAAATACCAAGCGTGGTCGTTTTAATACCACCAGAGGTTGATCCTGGCGTTCCACCGACGAACATTAGCAGCATGATAATCATCAAACCGGCCGCCGAGATTGAACTAAGTGGCACAACTTCAAGCCCCGCCGTTCTGGGGACAACCGCCAAGAACAGTGTATCCATCACACGATGCCCAATTGAAGTTGTGTTAGCTAATGGCGCCAATACTTTCTCAGTAAACAGGAAGAACAAGAAGCCAAGTCCAGTTAGCCATGCCGAGACGTGTAATGCGACACGGGTGTGCAAACTCAACCGACGCTGCTTGTAGAACAGGAGCAAATCGCGCCAAACCAGGAATCCGAGCGATCCAGCTGAAATCAACAACATCCAAACCAATAAGATGTATGGATCATTGCGCAAGAAGAATACCGGTTCATCGAAAAATGTAAATCCGGCATTACCAAAGGCCGAAATTGATGATGCAATACTCAAATAAATTCCGTGTGTCCAACCGAAACGGGGAATAAAATCCGGCATCATCAATGCAGCACCAATTACTTGGATGATGGCAGATAGCGAGAAGACATATCGCAACACGCTTTTAACATCCGCTAAATTGCGCAGATTCAACGCTTGTTGCGCCATCAAACGGGCTTTCAAATCCATGCGTTGCCCGGTAATTGCAAATAGCAAAACCGCAAACGTCATAAAACCAAGGGCCCCGATTTCAATCATAATCAATAGGATGATTTGACCGAACAACGACCAAGTGGTTGCCGTATTCACAACTGTCAGTCCCGTAATCGCAGTTGCTGATACAGCTGTGAATAACGCATCCATAAAACTAATGTGAACACCCTCTTGATGTGAAATTGGTAGTGTCAAAATCAAGGCGCCAGCAAAGATAATTGCCAAAAAACCTAACGTTAAGACTTGTGGCGGTGTTAAACCACTGAATCGTTTTTTCATAATATTAAGTATCCCCCAACTTGATTTATTATACAGGATGCGGGATGAAGGTTTTACACAGAATTTTGTGGATAAATAGGGGATAACCGCACTCTTTTCCCCACAACCTGTGGATAACTTGTGGATAAAATGACCATTTGTGCAATGAAACCCACTACCTACGGGGGAAAAGTCAGTGTGGAAAACCTGTGCGAAACTAATTGTCACATGCAATACCCCCAAATCTAGGCATTTCTAAACCGTTGTTAAGTTTAACCTTAATTAAATTCGGTGATTTTAGCTGATTTCTGAATTCACATGGCGAAATGTACGCCTTTTATCGGCAAATATCACAATTTCAATGTAAATAATGTTAAATCATCCTGTTTTCCGAATATTACAAACTTACATCCTTTTCATACTTTGTATTCGACTCTTTCAGGAAAAAATAGGGTGTGCAAAACTGTTTTTACTCCAGAATTTTTTGTGGCTTAAATTGTGAAAAATTATGATCAAATGCCGAGTTTCTAACGTTTCCAGAGTTATCCACACGATTTTTGCCCATCTGTGGATAAATGTGGATAACTATCCACGTAAACCCTATAAATCTTTGATATAATAACGTTTGTAGCCAATTCACAACCTGTTAGTAACATGTGGAAAAGGTAGTAATTGCAATTTGTTTAAACAGTTATCCACAACTGTTAAAAACTATGATGAAATCAATAAATTTCTTAAGAAAGGTTTAAGACGGATGAATATTAAAATCATTGGTGTCGGAAAATTGAAAGAAAAATACCTGAAAGATGGTATTGCAGAATACGCAAAACGTTTGCAAAAGTTTGCAAAGTTCGAAATAATCGAGGTTCCTGACGAAAAAGCACCCGAACAATTGTCACAGGCCCAAATGGACCAAGTTATGGGCAAAGAAGGTGAACGAATCCTATCAAAGATTAAGGATAAGGAATATGTTTTCGCCTTGGCCATCAAGGGAAACGAACGTAGTAGTGAAGAACTTGCTGCTGAAATCGATAAGTTGGCGCTTCGTGGTGATTCAGACATCACTTTCGTCATCGGTGGATCACTTGGTTTGGCCCCTGAAGTTTTGCAACGCGCCAACACGCAAATTAGTTTTGGTCGTTTTACTTTGCCACACCAATTGATGCGCCTGGTTTTGACTGAACAAATTTACCGTGCATTTATGATTAACGCCCACAGTCCTTATCACAAGTAATTTAGAGGAATCGTTCATGCCTGAGAAAATCACGATTACAATAACCGAAGAAACAGCCAACGCATTGCCTGATTTGCTTGGTACAACCGACTTAGCTGACGGAATCGCAAAGCATCTGGCGTGCTTGGTTACAAACGCTGGCGGTCCAAAAAAATCGGCAAAAGCGCAGCATCGTTTTCAGCAAGCCTTTGCCGATGTGCCATTCTTCATTGACTACAACGGCGCAAAGGCCACTGTTACTTGGCGCAAGCGTGATGAAATGGTTATCGCTGCTGGCGCCACACTGCAAAGTGATATGCCAATAAATAAAGATGGATCGGTTGGGTTTGCGCAACGATTCGCTTTAACATTACGTGAAGAACACGCTGATGCCATTTCGAATGGTCATACTACCAAAGACGTGGTTTTGAAGAGCGCTAATGAAGTTGGCCATTTTTTGTATTTTGCCGGTACAAACACTTGGCTTCAGCTAATAGATGATCAGGGCAGAACTTTAGACGAGCTTTCTCGTGCTTAGACCATAAAAATAGACGAATCGTAAAAATGCGATTCGTCTATTTTTTTAATATTCCGTCATTAACTACATTGAAACTTGGTGATAAACAGGCGCCGGTAACTGATACGCCACCGTTTCTTCTGCTGATGCAACCTGGCGTAAATCCATACCTTGGCCATCATTGGTTGTCGCAACAAAATCGCCAATGGCTGGGTCGTAAACAAAATTTGCATAATCCAATGTACTATAACTAAACATAACGCGGTCCTCCATCTAGTTCAAAAATGCTTTTCTGCTATTCAATAACTTAATCGTAGTTTGAAAGCCTTAAAGAAATTTTTGACGAAACTTGTTCAAGCTTAAATAAGGGCCTTATTAAATCCGTTTTTTAACGGCTGCGACAAATTTATCGCTAGTGATTTGCTAATAAGTATGTTGTAATGACACATATCTTTACAATCTGGAAAGTAGGGTGGGGGTTATGGACGAAACTTACACATTCAAACGGGGCGTACTAGATGCTGCGCCAACCATGCTGGGTTATTTGAGCATTGGGTTAACAGTTGGGATTCTGGGCGTTAGTGCACATTTGCCGATTTGGTTCATTGTTGGTATGTCGATTTTTGTTTATGCTGGTAGCGCGCAATTTTTGATGACCAGTTTAACTGCTTCCATGGCACCGGTATCTGCAATTACTTCCTTAGTATTTCTAGTTAATGCACGTCACTTATTGATGTCACTATCAGTGGCTCAAAAATTTAGCCACCAATCTTTACCCTCTGCGATTGGTATGGGTTCCCTGCTAACTGACGAATCTTATGGTGTGTTTGCTAGCAATCACACTAACGCTAATATCACAGTTGGCTGGCAACACGGTGTAAATATCGCATCATATCTAGCATGGATTATTGCAACCTTTGTCGGGGCCTTTTTCGGTCAATTTATTCCCAATCCGCAACAATTCGGTTTGGATTTTGCCCTAGTTGCTATGTTTGCAGCTCTTTGGTATTTTCAAGTCGACACCGCCAAAGTCATCACAACTCGCCGTTTAATCATCACGACTGTTGGTAGCACAATTTTGATTTATCTAATCATGGCGCCATTTTTCGGCAGTGCCAGTGCCGTTCTAATTGCTACTATTGTCGCTGCTGGACTAAGCGCATACTTGAACGCCAAACGCCCAGGAGGTTTTTTATGACAAGTTATTACGTCATTGTGCTGATTACTGCCGGATTAGTTACCTGGTTGCCTCGTATCTCACCATTTGTTTTAGTCCGTTTTGGTAAATTACCAAATTGGCTACAATCATTTTTAGCATTCATTCCACTAAGCCTGATGACAGCTTTATTTTTTGAAAATCTAGTCGTGATTAAAGCCGGGCAACTCCCTGGCATTAATTGGCTAGCCGTTTTCGCAACGATTCCAACATTACTCACAATTTGGCGCACGAAATCGATAATGTGGACAGTCTTAGTCGGTATTATCAGCATGGCTATTTTGCGTGCTATTTAAAAAGCAGGCGGATTTGATGTCCGCCTGCTTTTAAAGTTTGCAGCTTAACGTTATTTCCTGATCTGCTTGCTTCAAAAAAGTCACAAATACTTCTGTATCAACTGCAGCCGCCAAATGTACATAGTGTTTATCCATCTTCTTCAGCAATTCATATGGCAATACGAGGCGCTTATCTTCGATGTCGTAGTATAAGTTGCCCGGTACTAAATCACGTGTCGTCAAATCATCAGATGAAAAAGCTTCTGCCAAGTCACCTTCGTACAAGCGACCATAATGATCCAACATCGTGACTTTCAGTTTCTTTTTACTCACTAATTCGTCGATTACCTGACTATCCGCCAGCTCAAATTCAAATGTATCTAAATTTAAATGCATGGTCACATTCATACTGCTTACCTCATTCACTATCAGTATTAAGTGACGTGATTGTAGCACCGTTAGCAACTAGTTACCGTTGTGCCAACTTGAAGTCCGAATTCCTTAACCTTTTTTGAAAAAAGCGGTCGCATATTCTCGTGCGACCGCTTTATCTTTATTTTGTATTCATCTTATCTTCCAAACGACTCATCCACCAACCAAGCCACGTTCCAAGTGCCAACAATAACACTGAAATGATAACGTGAACGATTGTAAAGTCGTTAAAATCATTCGGCACAATCATAACTGTTGACGCTAAAACGATTCCAAAAATACCATGGAATAGTTTTGCATACGCAACCTTGAAAATGTAGGCCATGAACTTTGAAAGCAAAGCAATGATGGCGACCAATCCAACTAAGATTGGCACTAAAACACTTAAGTCACCATGCTTAATGCCATCACTCATACCTTTATATAGGCCCAAGTAAATCAAGAAATTAGATGGGCTAAGACCGGGCACAATTAACCCAAGACCAATTAAGGCACCCGCTAAAATCCAAGCCCCAAAACTTGGTTCAATTTCTGAAAAGAGTGGGGCACCAAACAACAAAAAGGCCAGCATCGCAACAAACGCCACAATCATAATCGCCACATCGACTTTGGTACGTCCTTCCTTGGCAGCGTCACGCCACAACGACGGCAACGTCCCAACGATTGCACCCACGAAGAACCAAAGGGCAACGCTTTCGTGCTTACCAAGAACAAAACTAATCGCAAATGATAGCGCGAAAATACCTAAAATCGCACCGATACCAACTGGCAAGAAAAAGAAAATATTTTCCTTCAGACGCTTAAATGGGTGCGCCAAGAAGTTGATAATTCGCTCATATAATCCAAATACAGCAGCTAATGCGCCACCACTAATACCGGGTAGAATAAACCCAGATCCAATCAGTGCACCTTTAACAGCACGGAAGATCCAATCTCCTGGTTGTTTTTGCATGTCGAAACCTCATGAATTTCATTTGATAGTATCAATTCTAACTGAGCCCCACACCAACAACAAGTTGGCTGTCCAATCTGTTGTCATCTTGATAACAAATCGACATCATATTTCGGCTAGAATAGCCTATTATGTAAGAAACAAACCTTTTATTCCGAGGAGAAGACTTATGACGACTTATACACGTCGTGCGCGTTTGTCAGACTTAGACGCCATTAGCACAATTATTGACCATGCCATCGCCTTTTTGGCCGAGCAAGATTCACCACAATGGCAACATGCAGATGGGCCTTCTCGAACAGAATTTGAAACAGCAATCAATGAAGGTATTGCTTATGTGCAAGTTTACGAGGGCAAGGTATCTGGCATCGCCAAGTTGATTCCTGGACCAGAAGGACCTTATGAAGAAATCGACGGTTCATGGTTAGGGGATGCCTCGCAATACATGACTATTCACCGCGTGGGGATGGACGGTACCATTCGCGGTAAAGGACTTGCTCAACAATTCCTCCAAGATTTGTTAGTTATTTCTTTGGAACACGGCTTTAATGATATTCGCATGGATACATACCCTAAGAATGTCATTATGCAAAAAGTGATGACTAACCTTGGCTTCGATTATCGCGGCATGGTTGAAATGCCCGTTCCTCACGGTGAGCGCATGGCTTACCAACTCATTCTGGACTAGCCCTTTTGCAACCACTATTTTAATTTTCTGTGCTATTATTTGCACAAGAAAATGAGGTGGTAACAATGACAAATGTACTAGTACTTGGTGCAACGGGAAACGTCGCACAGTATTTTATCGATAACTTTGAAAACGTCGCGCCAAACGATATGCAATTGACATTGTTAGCGCGTCGCCCACGTGGCCTAACGCGTGACCAACAAAACAGTTACCAAGTCTTTCCTGGTGACATGTATGAGTCAGAAAGTTTGGTCGAGGCCGTCCGTGATGCTGACATTATTGTCAGCTTCGTTGGATCATCACCAATGCCAACGTACGCCCAAGCACTTTTGGATGCCATTGACCAGTCTGGCACGGACGTTCAACGTATTTTGTGGTTGGGTGCCGGTGGCATGAACCAAGAAACCACCGGTCGTGAAGGTGAGCTTTGGAAAGCAATGCCCGGTTACTTCAGCCAGCAACGCCAAGCAGGTGAGATGTTGATGAATTCACCATTTGACACAACAGTCATTAGTCCTGTTATGTTCCATGGTGGTGCGGCGGGAAAGGCGATTATCACAGATAGTCACGAAAAGACGCCTGCACAAACTGTTTCACGTGAAACAGTTGCCCTTGTCTACTTGGAAGCCTTGCTACAAGATAAGTGGCACAATCAAATGATTACCGTTGGTGATCGTAAATAAGCAAAAAAATTGGCAGCTCGCAAATTGCGAACTGCCAATTTTTGTTATTACAATGTTTGTTGCTTATGCTTTGACCAAAGTGTATATCCACCAATCATCAAAATGAAGAAGATGATCGTAGCGATAACTGACACTTGCGTTGCAGGACTCAAAACCAAGATAACCAAAACTGCCAAGAAGAAAGCAATCGTCAAATAGCTCGTTGCCGGGAACAATGGCATCTTGTATGGATTAGTTTCTGATGCTGTCGTCTTCTTGTACTTGATGTGCGCCAACATAATCAAAATCCAAACGAAGATAAAGCTAATTGTTGCCACACCAGTAATCAAAACGAAGATTTGTGATGGGAAGAAGTAGTTCAACAACACAACCGCCAAGAAGATGATTGATGATGCCAACATACCCGTTACCGGCACCATGTTCTTAGAAATCTTTGCCAATGAGTGTGGTGCTTGCTTGTTCTTTGCCAACACATACAACGTACGTGATGTTGAGAAGATTGCTGAGTTTGCGGCTGACAAGGCTGATGTTAGCACAACAAAGTTAACCAAATCAGCGGCAAACTTAATTCCCATACCCGCAAACACTTGCACGAAAGGTGATTGTGATGTATTGATGTCATTCCAAGGATAGATTGCCATAATAATTGCAACCGCACCAACGTAGAACAAACCAACACGAACTGGAACGGCGTTGATTGCCTTTGGCAAATCACGCTCTGGATTTTCCGTTTCACCAGCCGTCAAACCAACCATTTCAATTCCTGTAAAGGCAAAGATGACCATTGGGAATGCCATCAAGAATCCTGAGAAACCTGTGGCGAAGAAGCCACCATGGTCAACCAAGTTAGCAAAGCTTGCTGTGTGACCACCAGTGTGGAAACCAGTTGCAATCAAGCCAAGACCTGCAACAATCAACGCGATAATTGCAATGACCTTAATCGATGCAAACCCTGATTCCAATTCACCGAACCAACGAACATTCACCAAGTTCAACGCTACCAAGACCACGACCACAATTAGTGGCGTTAACCATTGCGGTAGGAAGGGGAACCAGTAACGTAGATAAATTCCAGTTGCTGTTAAGTCCGCCATTGCCAAACTTGCCCAACTTAACCAATAGGCCCAACCGATGGCAAATTCCCATTTATCACCAAGATATTCACGAACAAAATCAATAAATGATCGCATCTTAGTATCTGACAACAATAGTTCACCAACCGCTCGCATCATCAAGTAAGCAAAGATACCCGTGATAATGTACGCCAAGATAAGTGATGGACCAGCGGCCTTGATTGCCGTTCCTGATCCCAAGAACAATCCCGTTCCGATGGCACCACCAATGGCGATCATCTGAATGTGCCGGGACTTCAAACCACGTGACAATTCACGTTGCTCATTTTGATTTTCCATAATAAACCCTCACTGCATGGGGTATAAAAAAAGTCCCCATGCCAAATTAAATTTGACATAGGGACGTTCATTAACGCGGTTCCACCCTAATTCTCAATCGATTATGACTGAGCAACTTAATTACGGTCAATTGAAAATCTCTCCAAAAGCGCCATCCCCAACGTTAACACACTCGCTTCCACCAACCGCGAGCTCTCTTAAGTCGTTAACTTTAGCTGAGAACCTCTTTCTTCATCAAGACGACAATTAATAATCTCAACTATAATAACTTCTTATTTATTAGTCAAGTATTCCGGCTTACTTCACCTTTTCAACGAGTGATTCAAAGTGCTTCACGTCAACGCTCTCACCAACCACTGTGAGTACGTCACCAATTTGAATCATCTCTGATGATTCTGGCGCCACAACAACGCGCCCTTGCGACTTAATCGCAATCACATTCAAACCGTAGTTCTTGCGAATATTCAATTCTGAAATTGTTTTATTCGCAAACTTTAAATTCGCAATCTTGATTTCACCCAATGAATGCTTATCGCCCAAATCAATGTAGTTAATCAAGTTCGGTGTCATGATTTGTTCAGCCAAACGTTGCGCCATTTCGTGTTCAGGTCGTACCACTTGGTCAGCACCAACCTTGTCTAGCACGCGCGCGTGTAAGTTGTTTTCGGCTTTTGCAACCACGTGACGCACACCCATGTCCTTCAACAAAATCGTTGTTAAAATTGAAGCTTGTTGATTGTGTCCAATCGCAACAATCACGTGATCAAAACTAGGTAAGTCCAAGTCACGCAAGGCATCTTCGTCTTGGGCATCAGCAATCACGGCGTGGGTTGCGACGTCCATGTAATTTTCAACCAAAGCTGGATTGTTATCAATCGCAAGTACTTCTTGATCGGCCGCAATTAAAGATTCAAGCAATGAACCACCAAATCTTCCCAACCCAATGACTGCAAATGTTTGTTTCATACCTAATAACCATTCCCCAAATATAATTTTATGTTTTAATTTTAACACTTGCACACACAATTCCTAAACTTCGGAATTAAACTTGCATTAAATCTTACTATCTGCATAGAATGGTAAAAGTTAAATTGTGAACTTTCTGTGAATTTTCTCAATCGCTATTATTTCGGGGATTTATTTTATTTTTTAGGAGAACGATATCAAGTATGAGTAACTTATCACGTACTGCTTCATTGTTTTCAACAGCCGTTTTGGGCGGCATGCTGTTGAAAACATCAATTACCAGCGTTGCAACTGTCACATTCGCTGCCGAAACAACAGCAGTTACTAGCACATCTAACAAGACAACCGCCGACGCAATTATCACGGCGGAAGTTCCCATGGAAGCTAGCGACGGTATGGATCAATTCTTTAACGCAACGGCTAAGTTAGCAGTTAAGGGAGCGACAACTGACGTCACAATTTCTTTCAAGGATTCAGTATCTGGCATGTTGGCCATGATTCCAGAACTGACGTTTGATGGCATTACACAACAAGTAAACGGACAACAAGCTATTACATTCACCATCCCAACTGATGATTTGAAGCCAGAATCAGGGTCAAAAGTGACGTTAGCCTCTTTCACTAGTGTGCCTATGAGTCCTAGTAAAGGCTACAAGTCAAATCTAACATTTGATATGTCGTCACTTTTGCCTAGTGCAGCTGTCACAACCGGTTCTTTTGATTTGCCGGTATCGGCTGATGGCGGGATGGGGTCATGGTTTGATAAGACTTTCTCAACTGAAATTGGTTGGTTAACATCTAAGGTCACAGTCAGCTACCAGGCATCTAAGCAGCCAATGCTTGGCATGATTTCTGATTTGACTTTCGACAACATTACCAAACCAGTTAACGGACAACGAACGATTACTTTCGATATTCCAACCAAAGATTTAAATCCAGATGCTGATGGCATTGCCAAAATCGACTCATTCACGGGCGTGCCTATGAGTCCTTCAAAGGGATATAAGTCAACTTTGTCATTTGATATGACCAACGCACCTGGTGAGTCAGCTCCGACAGATCCAGTCGTACCGGAAGTGCCAACCACGCCTACACAACCGGAAATCCCAAGCGAACCGGAACCAGAGCCAGAAACACCAAGTCAATCAGTACTAACGGACGGTGTTTACACGGTTCCATTAACCAACTACAAGACTGGTACAACAACCGCTTCAAGTATGAACAATTACTTGAAGACGCCAGCCACCGTCACGGTTAAAAACGGCCAAGCGACCATCGATATTGAAACTAGTAATGCTGCCATTATGGGAATGATGTCTAATTACCGCTTCAACGGTGTTAAGGCAACCGCCACTGGTACTCACTGGTTGGTGACATTACCAGTGGCTGACTTGAATAAAACCGTTGCAACTAGCATGACAATTTCAATGAACGGTAACATCATTGAGCAACCAAAGGCTGATATGGTATTTGATGTTGAAAATGCGGTTCGCCTAAGCGATGCACCGACGGATTCACAACCAACGACACCAACAACTCCTGACAAGCCAGCAGGGGATAAGCCATCTTCAACGCCTGACAATTCAAACGTTGTTGCACAAGATTCAACATACGCCTTGAACATTTTACAAGCTGATAAAAACGAAAAATCAATGGCCGCAACATATATGCTACCAACGATTAAGTTAAGCAAAAATGCTGATGGCACGTACTACGCTTATCTAACGACACACACGCCAGCCATGATGGGACAAAATCCAATTCGTTTTAACGATACCAAGCATGCGGCTAAGTTAATGAGCACTAATCTGGTAAACGGGTATTATCAATCCGTTTTCCGTCTAACACTAAGCGAATCTGAAATTACGTCACCAATTTTGACTAACATTCACGTGCAATTTACATCGCCACTCGTTTATAGCGAAAACTACGACATTCGTCTGGTTATCGGTGATCAATTGTCTGGCGAAACATCAGCCAACAACCAAAATAATGATCAAACGCAACATGAAATTTCAGATACGGCGATTGTTCCACGTGAAACAGAAACAACAGCAACGACTTTTGATCCTGCACCAGTTGCATTCACTACTGTTGCTTCATCAGTACCAATGGCACCAACTACTTTGGCAACGACTCATCTAATTGCGTCGCCACAAACAGTTACCACGCCTCAAGCACCGACATCTGATAAAAAAATCAAATTAGCACCGGCAAAAGAGCAAACTGTGGCTAAAAACAAAACGACCAATTCTGCCTCAAAACCTAGTCAATCAGCCGCAGCACCTAAGCAGTCTAAAATTGTACGCGCAACAATGATTGGAGCTGGCGTTGCGATTACTGCGGCGGTTGGATTTGTTGGTGCCTCTCTTGCTTTGAACGTTTGGAGAAAGCACTAATGATGAAGATTAAATATATATTGTTAGCACTAGCCTTTGGTTTAACTGCTATTTTTGTACCAAGTCAAGTTGCTCAGGCCAATAGTTACACAGTTCCTATGCAAATACTGGAAAATGGATCATCAAACACTTCATATGCGGCTGCGTATTTTGCGGGATCCGCAACCGTGACACCGAGTGATAGCGGATATACGGTCACCTCAACGATTACAACTGATACAAGTTTAGGTAACTATCCTGTTCAGATGCTTAGCGTTGATGGTTCAGGTGTTTCGGTTTCAAAAAGCCAATCAGGTAATAATCAAACGATTACGTATACCTTCCAGACAAACAATCTTGATGCACGTCATAATGCTAATATTCGAGTTGACGTTGATAGTATCAACTATCACCATAACTACACAGTTGGGTTAGTTATTGATAGCGCATCCGTTCCTGCGCCACAAAAAGCAACTGTTACTGCGTCATCTGTCGCTCAAAGCAGCACCACTGCACCAAGCGAGGCCAACGCAGCGACTGAAACAAGTACAACGGCTGCATCAGTCGCTTCAACAAGCTCAACTGATGCTTCAAGCCAGTCTAAATCATCAGCAACAATAAGTAGCAACTCATCATCAACTAGCTCACGCGAAAATAAAAAAGCCACACCGGCTAAAAAATCTGCGACACCTAAGCCAGTAGCTAGTGAAACACCTTTGCCAATTGCAGCGATTATCGGTGGCGGATTGGTAATTGGAATTGCCGGTGCAGTTGCGCTAAATCTACTAAAGAAGAAGTAAATCATGTCGAAAAAACAATTAACGGGGTTAGGAATCCTATTTGTTATTTTGGTTATTATAACCGGTGGATGGATCTGGTTAGCGACGCAAAAAAACACTAACACAGCGTCATCCCCAACAAAACGGATAATTGTCACCACCAATGCGCAAGCGCAGGTATTTGATCAATTAGCCATCCCCTTAGTCGGGGTGCCCACGCCCGGTGAGCAACAAACATTGCCAAAACGTTATGCCAAGTTACCTCAAGTTGGTAATCACGTTGCACCCAACCTCGAAAAAATGTCGTCACTAAAACCCGACGTGGTCTACTTAGATAGCGCATTAGTTGATGACTACCAACAAAAATTAGACAGCGATCACATCGCGTCGCAGACATTAGATTTTTCAACACTTGATACGTTAAAAAGCAGCATCACAACTGTCGGGAAGCAATATAATAAGCAATCTGAAGCAAACAAGTTAGTTAAACAATTGACGATTACGCCATTTAAACCGGCGTCACGACCAAAAGTCGCCCTCCTAATGGGCATGCCCGGTGGGTCTTTCTTGGTTGGGACCCAACACAGCTATGTTGGTGATTTAATTACTAAAGCAGGTGGGGATGTTATTGGTGCAGGTGACTCAGCGTATACAAACTTGAATGCTGAACAAATCGCGGCCGAAAACCCCGATGTCATTGTTACCATGGCGCATGCAATGCCTGACAATGTTTTCAAAAGTTTTGATGCTTTGTTTGCCCAAAACAATTGGCAGACCATTAATGCTGTGAAAAACGGGCATGTCTATCAAGCCAAAGAACCCATTTTTGGTATGACGGCTAATCTAAATGCAATAAAAGCATTCAATCAGATCAAAACTTGGTTAGGAAATTAGAGGTGCCGACTATGAAACATCTTTATAATTGGGTGCTAGTTGGTTTGCTAGTCATCAGCGTTATCATCGCCTTACTGGTTGGTAGCACTGGCCTACCAGTCTTTTCAAATAATGATGCATGGCACCTCATCGTGACTTACCGACTACCACGTATTATCGTGAGCATTATTGGTGGTGCCATCATTGGCGCCAGCGGGTTGCTACTACAACTCGTCTTACGCAATCGGTTTGTCGATGCCTCGATTTTAGGTATGATGAACGGTAGTCAGTTTTTCATAACGGGCGCATTGGTTTTAATTCCAAGCATGCTAGCCAACAATGTTATTGTCGGGGCATTTGCTGGTATCGTAATCATGATTGGCTGGCGTCTAGTGATGCCGACTAATCGTGGTAATTTACAACTCATTTTAATTGGTATCGCAACCGCGATGACTTTTCAGGCCGGCACAAGCATCGCCAGCGAAGGATTTGGTCTACCATTACCTACACTCAGCACTGTAACTTGGTTTCAAGTTATCCAACTAGTCATCAGTGGGGTAGTCGGCAGTATCTTATTAATCTTGGTTTGGCATCATTTAAAATATTTTGCATTATCATCGCAGCAAGTTCGTCTGCTGGGAATCAATGAATCACGCACAATGTGGTTTGTCTTAATCGCCATTGGTATTTGGATTGGTGCTCTGACTAGCTTGATTGGCGTCGTCTTTTTCTTAGGTGCAATCCTGCCACAAATCGCCCGGTTAATGTCACCAAAAGCGAAATCACAACAGCTAATCGGTTCGACCGCTTTGTGGGGCAGCTTACTATTATTAAATGCTGATACCATCGCCCGAACTGTTTTAGCGCCGAAAGAATTGTCGACCAGCGCTGTTTTGCTCGCAATTAGTGGTCCATTATTCGTTCTAATGCTCGTCCGAGGTGGTCGCCATGCTTAAACTTAATCATGTTTCATTCAATCGTAATAACAAACATATTCTGAATGATGTTTCGGCATCTCTTGCAGCCAACCGAATTACGACATTAATTGGTCCAAACGGTGCTGGTAAAACAACTTTATTGCAATTAATAACAGATGACCTAAAGCCGTCAGCCGGTTCTATCACGGAACGGCCAAAGAAAATTGCGTTGCTCGCACAAAAAAACGAGTTGTTTGAACCGCTAACTGTACGCGATTTATTAACGATTAAACAGCCATCCTTGGATGAACACATCATCAAGGATTTAAAACTCGAAGAATTGCTTGATCAAAACATGCTGACGCTATCTGGCGGGCAACAGCAACTCGCTTGGCTGGCCTTTGTACTTCATCAAGCACCTGATTTACTGATTCTTGATGAGCCAACCACTTATTTAGATTTGCAATACCAGCAAATCTTTCTAAAAACGTTGCAGCGTGTCCAAAAAGAACGCCACTTAACGGTGATTATGGTGCTACATGATTTGAACCAGGCATTTGCATATAGCGATAATATCTGGTTACTTAATAAATCAGGTGAATTAGCAACTGCTGAGACACCTACATTACTTGATGCAGAAAAATTATCCGTGGCTTTCCAAACACCACTTAAAATCGTGTCCGTGGATGAACAAACATTAATCTTACCGTCATAAAAAAATGCGACTAGCACTTTGCTAGTCGCATTTTTCATTACTTCTCAAAGAATGTCTTCCATTGTGTGTTAATGTTGGCCTTCTTTTCTGCGTTACCCCAGAATGGCACCTTCACAACACCCAAAACCTTGTCTTCGCTGACAAATCCCCAATAACGTGAGTCATTTGAGACTGTACGGTGATCACCAAGGACGAAGTATTGTCCCTTTGGCACCTTAACCGTCTTTTGACGTTGCCACCCCATGTGGTCACCAAGTTCAGTCAAACTTGACCAGTTACCAACATTATTAACCGTATTCGTTGCTGTTTGCTCAGATTCAGGAATGAAATCTTGATCAACAACCTTGCCGTTAACCTTGATAACACCATTCACAGCACTAACTGTGTCACCAGGCATACCAATTACACGCTTAACGTAATCCTTGTGACCATCAACTTCTGGATCTTCACCATAAGCATCAAATACCACGACACTCCCTCGGTGAACTTTGTCTGGCTTCAAGACAAATACGCGTTCGTTGTTAGTCAAATTGGGCTCCATTGAAGTTCCATCAACACGGACCAACGTAAACCAGTAAGACTTAATCAAGAGCGCAATAATTAATCCGATAGCAATCGGAATAACCCAAGACATAATCTCGCGAAATGCTTTCATGGGTGTTCTCCTATCATATATGTTTCTTATCCCTAAGTTTAGCACACCTACCAGGAAAAAATGTCCCAATAACAAGCGCCTTTACAAAACGTTCAGATTTTTTCAAGTTTCATTCACTGGTAATAAAAAAGACACCGCATAATTGCGGTGTCTTTAATGGTTAACGCTTGTGGCCACGCTTTGCCTTACGGATTGCACGTTCGCGATCCTTTTCGGCACGCTTCTTAGCTTCACGCTCACGACGAATTTCAAATGGGTTTTGAATCGTCCATGTTTGTGCAACTTGGAAGGCATTTGAAACCACCCAGTACAATGACAAGGCTGATGGTACATTAATGGCAAAAATGAAGATCATAATTGGCATAATGTACGTCATTGACGTTGTCATGCTGTTCTTTTCAGGTTGTCCCATCATCACAAGGTATGATGAAGCAAACGTGAATAGGGCAGCTAAAATTGGCAAAATGAACAAGTGGTCGTGTTGACCAAGTTGAGCCCACAAGAAAGTTCCCGTTTCCAATTGCTTCGTTGTACGAATAGCCGTATACAAGGCAATCAAAATTGGCATTTGAACAATCAAAGGCAAGAAGCTAGCAAATGGATTTACACCAGCTTCCTTATATAGGGCGCTTTGCTCAGCTTGCATGGCAGCCATTGACTCAGTATCACGATTTGGATACTTGGCTTGAATAGCCTTCAAGGCAGGAGCAACTTCTTGCATCTTACGCATTGATTTCGTTTGATAAACCATCAAAGGCAAAATCAAAAGACGAATCAAAATCGTAAAGGCGATAATTCCCAAACCATAATTATTACCAAACCAAGCTGACACACCCAAAATTGAGCGTGAGAAGTTGGCGATGATAACACCATGCCAGAAACCAGTTCCTGAAACCGAACCCTTAAACATCACACCAGCAATAATCATAATGATTAAAGCAATAGCTGCGGTAACTGTAGAACGCGTTGAAAATACTTTCTTAGCAGACTGCATCGATTTTCTCCATATAATATGTGGTTTTTAGTTTTCGTCTTGATCGACAAACAGATTTGCCAACTTGAAGACGTGTTCCAAATTCTTCTTGATGATCGCCATGTCTTGGTCATGAGCTGATGGACGGGCAATCACTAGGATATCGACGTCTTGGCGCAAGTTTGGCTTAAATTCCAAAACGCTTTGACGAATACGACGCTTAACCCATACACGCTCATGACCACGCAACCCAACCTTCTTAGAAATAGAAATTCCTAGGCGGAAGTGGGTTGGTTGTTCACGCTCCATCGTGTAAACAATAAACATTTTGTTTGCGACCGAGTGATGTTGATCGAAGACTAATTGGAAATCAGCTTCCTTTTTAACACGGTAACTCTTACGCATATGTTTGCTCCAGACTTTTTTGAAGACAATAGAAAACGCGTGATTCAGCCAAAATGGCCGAACCACGCGCGATCGTTATCAGTAATCCTAATAGAAGGCCTGACCTAATTAGGCTGACAATACCTTGCGGCCCTTTTGGCGGCGACGTGCTAGCACCTTACGTCCGTTGCTAGTGCTCATGCGCTTACGGAAGCCGTGTACACGCTCGCGGTGACGCTTCTTAGGTTGGTATGTACGCTTCATGTGAATACACCTCCCATTCGTAGTTAGATTTGGCCTGCGGTTGGCAAGGCCAAACCACAATTCGTATTTCAGTTTATCACGTAACTATCTACTTAGCAAGCTTTCTAAAGCACTTTATTTATTTTTAATAACTATTAAGAAAAGCAGCTTACAAATAGTTTATCTAAAATTCACAGATCCGCCGTCAAATTCTAAAGCGCTTAACAATTTCTTTAAAAAATTTAAATTTAAACCGTGTACGAGTTTTCCAAAACCTAACGGAGCGTTATGTTGATAAAAATCGTCAATGTAACAGCCTGTTAGTTTAGTTTTCCCCAATATCCACATTTTTTCCACAATCTCCACATGGTTGTATAATTTACCCAACACCCCCTTGTGAATATGTGGAAAACTCCTGAAAACCTTGCCTCGTATGCACTGGCTTTTACACAAATCCTTGTGAATAACTCAATTTTAGCTAGTTTATCCACAGATTTCCACAGAAACATCATTTTCAAAATTCACACCAAGTTGATAACCTAAATTTAGATTTCCACAGGGTGTGAATATCACAAAATGTTATTGCAAATTGCGGTAACCCTTGATACATAGGCAATATTACTTGTGGAAAACTTATCCACAACCTGCTAAAATGGAATTTGTCGAATTGCGTCTTAATTATTTCATTAATTTTGACGAACGTATTGTGGAAAACTTTCCACCCAAAGATTCCGATACCGTTATTTGTTATTTAAGGAGGTCGTCCAAATGGATCCTGTCCAACTTTGGAACGCCATTAAAGAAGAACTGCGTGCCACAATCGCACAAACTTTTTCCTATGCTAACTACGTTGAAACCTTAACGCCCGTTGCAGTAATGGAAAATGAGAACAACACGCTGACTTTACAACTTGCTACAAATCACGAGCAGGTTGCTGAAGAATGGCAAGATACCAGTAGTTCTTATAATCAAGCATTCATTCAGGCAGCAATGATTGCGACAAACAAATTGAATGGCACACCAACATTTGTCATTCCATCTGTTACGTTCCTAAAGCCACAACCAACCTCATTGTTTGAGGAAACACCAACTGCGCCAGCTGCTGCACCGCAATCAAATGTTGAGATCTCAGCATCTGACTTTGTTACACAATCAATTTTGAACCCAGAATTCCGATTCGAAACGTTTGTGTCTTCAGATGAAAACGGTGAAGCCTACGCTGTTGCGCAAGCCGTGGCCGACAATCCTGGTACACAATGGAATCCACTTCTTATATATGGAGGAGTAGGTTTGGGGAAGACCCACTTGATGCAAGCCATTGGTAATAAAGTTTTGGAGCGCAATCCAAGTGCCAAGGTAAAGTTCATCACGACTGAGGACTTTATCAACGACTTCACGGATGCGTTGCGTCGTGGTGCGAATGCAACTGAAGCATTCAAACAAGAATACCGTTCAGCTGATCTTCTATTAGTAGACGATATTCAATTCTTAGCTGATAAGGACAAGATTCAGGAAGAATTCTTCCACACGTTTAATGCGATTACGCGTGAGAATCACCAAATTGTTCTAACATCTGATAAGTTGCCTAAGGAAATTCCTGGTCTTGAGATGCGTTTGGTTACACGCTTTGCTCAAGGTTATTCAGCAAACATTACGAAGCCTGATTTACCAACCCGTGTTGCAATCCTTCGTAATAAGGCCGAACAAGAAAACCTCAACATTCCTAATGATGTGATTGATGAAATCGCAGCGGCTGTTGATACGAACGTCCGTGATTTGGAAGGTGTTTTCAATCAAGTTGCTGGTAAGTTGCGTTTCGCAACAGCGCCTGTCACGGTTGAAACAGCGCGTGATATTTTGGAGACCATGAACTTCAAGCGTCAACGCGCGATTACGATTCCAATCATTCAAGAAACGGTGGCTAAGTTCTTTAATGTCACGGTTCAAGACTTGAATGGTAAGAAGCGTAATAAAGAAATTGTGGTGCCACGTCAAATTGCGATGTACATTGCACGTGAATTGACCCAAGACTCATTGCCACAAATTGGCCGTGCTTTTGGTGGTAAAGATCACACGACAGTTATGCACTCAACTGAAAAAATTGAGAATGCAATTGAAAATGATGCCGTGTTGGCTGGCCAAGTTCAACAAATTCGTGAAGAATTGAGCAATTAGCATCCATACCCATTGTGAATAATTCACGAAGTGTCTAAAAGTTTTCCACAGGTTTGTATACATAGACCAATCCTTGGTGTAATGGTCTAGTTTGACCTTTTCCACAGTATACACACCCCTTATTATTATTATTATCTTTTTGTTTATAAATAAATCAGTCATTAAGGCGACGCATGCGCAGCATGCCGAGCAAAAAAGCTTGAGGAGATTATCATGCAATTTACAATTAATCGAGCTGTTTTCATCAAGGCTATGAATAACGTTAGCCGTGCTATTTCATCTCGTACATCAATGCCAATCCTAACGGGTGTTAAGTTGGTTCTCGATAACAACGGTTTAACCTTGACTGGATCAGATACGGATATCTCAATTGAAACTTTGATTCCAGTTACAGATGATCAAGCATCACTAACAATCCAAGAACCAGGTGCATTGGTTTTGCCAGCTGCCTTCTTCTCAAATATCGTTAAGCGTTTGCCAGGTGAGACATTCACGTTGTCAAACACAACTGGATTCCAAGCAAAGATTACGTCAGAAAATTCAGAATTTGATATTAATGGGCAAGATGCTAATAACTACCCACATTTGCCAGAAATTGAAGTTCGCAACAATTTGACTTTGCCATCAGAAACGTTGAACGAAGTTATTGGTCAAACGGTTATTGCTGTATCAAAGCAACTTAGCCAACCAATCTTGACTGGTGTGCACTTTATTTTGGCAGGCGGAAATTTGACGGCTGTTGCAACTGATCGTCACCGTTTGGCACAACGTACTGTCGCTTTGAACGAATCAGATGTTGATGCTGATATCATCGTGCCAGGTCCTTCATTGAACCAATTGCAAGCAATGCTTGATGAAGTAGAAACGGTTGATGTCCGCGTGGCTGAAAACCAAGTTATTTTCCAATTGGGAGCAAACACAACGTTCTACTCACGTTTGTTGGAAGGGAATTACCCAGATGCCTCACGTTTGATTCCAACTGAGAAGCGTACGACTTTGACGATTAACGCACGTGACTTGTTGCAAACAATCGAACGTGCCGCTTTGTTGAGTCACGAAGGTCGCTCAAACGTTATCCAATTTACGGTTAGTGATGAGAAGTCATTGATTTCTTCTAACTCACCTGAAGTTGGTCGCGTTGAAGAGCAAATTTTCGCTGCTGAAACTGCCGGTGATGAATTGACGATTTCATTCAACCCTGACTACATGCGCGAAGCGTTGAAGTCATTTGGTGATGAACAAATTCAAATTGGCTTTAAGACAGCCTTGGATCCATTTACTTTGGTTCCAACTAACAATGAAACAAACTTCATTCAACTAATTACGCCAGTGCGTACTTACTAAAATGATTTAAAAAGCCGAAAATCGCCGTTTAACGAAAAAACAGCGATTTTCGGCTTTTTTGTTTGATTTTATCTTCAACCGCTCAGACGCCCTCTGAAGCCGGAATTACATTGAATAATGCTAGAAAATAGCGTATAATAAATTTACTTATGGAGACATTTCTCAGCTGAATTTTTTCAGCAGAAAGGACAATGCAATTGGCTACTGAAGTGCATATTCAAACGCCCTTTATTACACTAGGGCAACTATTGAAGGAAGAAAGCATTATCTCAACGGGTGGACAAGCTAAGTGGTACCTACGTGAGAACACGGTGCTTGTTAATCAAGAGCCTGATGATCGTCGCGGTCGCAAGTTGTACCCTGGCGATATCGTGGCTGTGCCATCTGGTGAGCGCTTTGTGATTAACGGGATGGGTGCTGAAGCAGACTAATGGAACTGCTTGAGCTAAAACTGAATAATTTCCGGAATTATCAAGATTTAGAGGTGACATTTTCGCCTGGTGTAAATGTATTCCTGGGACCAAATGCACAAGGTAAGACAAACTTACTTGAAGCAATTTATGTTTTAGCTTTGGCACGTTCACACCGAACAACTTCTGATAAAGAGTTGATCGGTTGGGAAGGCAAAGAAGCAATGGTTTCCGGAGTTGTACAACGTCAGTACGGAAAAGTGCCGCTTTCATTAGCTTTCACTAGTAAAGGTAAGAAAGCGCGCATGAATCACTTGGATCAAGCCAAGCTAGGTACTTATATTGGTCAATTAAATGTTATTTTATTCGCGCCAGAAGATTTGGCGTTGGTAAAAGGGGCACCCACCGTGCGACGCAATTTTATTGACCGAGAATTCAGTCAAATGAGTCCAAAGTACCTATATATTGCCAATCAATACAAAGTTGTGTTGAAACAACGCAATCAGTATTTGAAGCAATTGCAATCCAAGCAAGCCAAAGATGTCTTGTATCTGGAAGTTTTAACAGAGCAATTAACTAATTTTGCTAGTGAACTAATCATGCGTCGCCAAGCACTCATTAAAGAGCTTGGTAAAGCTGCTGCGCCAATTCACGCAGATATTACACAGGGTGGCGAAACACTTTCAATTGCTTATGTGTCACAACTATCTGAAGAAGAGTTGGTTGACGAACAAACAGTTAAGTCAGCTATGATGAAGCGTTTTGAGCGGTTACAATCACGCGAAATCATGATGGGAACCACAATGCTAGGACCACACCGTGATGATTTACGTTTCGACGTAAATGGTCATGACGTGGCGACGTTTGGTTCACAAGGACAGCAACGCACAACCGCGTTGGCAGTTAAATTGGCTGAAATTGATTTGATGAAGCAAGAAACCGGTGAATACCCGATTTTGTTGCTTGATGATGTGCTATCAGAATTAGACACAAATCGCCAAACGCATTTGTTGACGGCGATGCAAAATAAGGTGCAAACCTTTATTACGACGCCGTCACTAAGCGATGTGGCCCGTCAATTAATTAATGAACCAAAGGTCTTTAATGTGCGAGCCGGGCAACTGGTTGAAACAAATGGTTTAGGGGAAGAAGCTAGTGCAGACTAGTGGTATTTAAGGAGGAACTCATGGCTGAAGAAGATGTAACACAAATGCATACTGACGCAGATGATTACGATGCCAGTCAAATCCAGGTTTTGGAAGGATTGGAAGCCGTTCGTAAGCGTCCAGGTATGTATATTGGAACGACGACGAGTCAAGGATTGCACCACTTGGTGTGGGAAATTGTCGACAACGGAATTGATGAAGCACTAGCAGGTTTTGCTGATCACATTACGGTGACAATTGAAAAGGACAACTCAATTACGGTTACTGACAACGGTCGTGGAATCCCCGTATCCAAGAGAAGACAGGGAAGCCTGCTTTGGAAACTGTCTTCACTGTCTTGCACGCCGGCGGAAAGTTCGGCGGTGGCGGATACAAGGTTTCTGGTGGATTGCACGGTGTTGGTGCGTCTGTTGTTAACGCTTTGTCTACTGAATTGGACGTTATGGTTGTCCGTGATGGTCAAGGTTACGCAATGGACTTCGAACGTGGACACGTTAAGACGACGATGCACAGTGCACCAGTTGATAACGCACCTGTTTCACGTGGAACAATTGTGCACTTCTTGCCAGATCCAGATATCTTCCGCGAGACGACGACATACGATTACAAGATTTTGATGAATCGTGTCCGCGAATTGGCCTTTTTGAACAAGGGACTACGTATTTCAATCACTGATAACCGTTCGGATGAACCTGAAACAGAGTCATTCCACTACGAAGGTGGTATTAAGGAATATGTTCGCTTCTTGAACGTGAACAAGGACGTCATTTTTGATGATCCAATCTATGTTGAGGGAATGGAAAATGGCATTGAAGTTGAAGTATCACTCCAATACACGGACGATTACCACAGCAACATGTTGTCATTTACGAACAACATCCACACGTACGAAGGTGGAACTCACGAAACTGGATTTAAGGCTGCTTTGACGCGTGTAATCAATGATTATGCACGTAAGAACGGTCAATTGAAGGAAAATGATGATGCCCTTTCTGGGGATGACGTTCGTGAGGGTTTGACAGCGATTGTGTCAGTTAAGCACCCTAACCCACAATTTGAGGGACAAACGAAGACGAAATTGGGTAACTCAGATGCGCGTACGGCCGTTGATCGTATGTTCTCAGAGACATTCAACCGCTTCATGATGGAAAACCCAGCAGTTGCTAAGCAAATTGTTGAAAAGGGTATCTTGGCTGGTAAGGCTCGTATGGCTGCCAAGCGTGCGCGTGAAGCAACGCGTAAGAAGTCAGGTTTGGAAATCGCTAATTTGCCAGGTAAGTTGGCGGATAACACATCAAAGGATCCTGAGATTTCTGAATTGTTCATCGTTGAGGGAGACTCAGCCGGTGGTTCAGCAAAGCAAGGTCGTGAGCGTTTGACGCAAGCTATTTTGCCAATCCGTGGAAAGATTTTGAACGTTGAAAAGGCTTCATTGGACAAGATTTTGGCCAACGAAGAAATCCGTTCACTATTTACTGCCATGGGAACTGGTTTTGGTAACGAATTTGATGTCACGAAGGCTAAGTACCACAAGTTGATTATCATGACCGACGCCGATGTCGACGGTGCGCACATTCGTACGTTGCTATTGACGTTGATCTATCGTTACATGCGTCCATTGTTGGATGCTGGATACATCTACATTGCGCAACCACCTCTATATCAAGTACGCCAAGGTAAGTTTGTTCAATACTTGGATTCTGATGAAGAGTTGGAAGCATTGTTGCCAACGTTGCCTGCGTCACCTAAGCCTGTTATCCAACGATACAAGGGACTTGGCGAAATGGACGCGGAGCAATTGTGGGAAACAACGATGGACCCATCAGTTCGTCGTTTGTTGCGTGTTGAAATGGATGATGCCGTTGATGCTGACCAAGTATTCTCAATGTTGATGGGAGACAAGGTTGAGCCACGACGTGAGTTTATTGAAGAGAACGCACAGTACGCTGAATTGGACGTTTAATGTTGTGTTAGCCACAGCATTGAACAACTAGAAAGGAACAAAAATGGCTGAAGAAGAACAAAATAACAGCCGCATTAAGCCCGCTAAGCTTGGCGAGCAAATGCGAACGTCATTCTTGGACTACGCGATGTCAGTTATCGTGGCTCGTGCTTTGCCTGACGTCCGTGATGGATTGAAGCCGGTTCACCGCCGTATCTTGTACGGAATGAACGAATTGGGTGTGACGCCTGATAAGCAACACAAGAAGTCTGCTCGTATCGTCGGTGACGTTATGGGTAAGTATCACCCCCACGGTGACTCTGCTATTTACGAATCAATGGTTCGTATGGCGCAAGATTTTAGTTACCGCTACATGCTAGTTGATGGTCACGGAAACTTTGGTTCTGTCGATGGTGACCCAGCTGCCGCCATGCGTTATACCGAAGCGCGTTTGAGCAAGATTGCAACAGAAATGCTTCGTGATATCAACAAGGATACGATTGATTTTGCTGATAACTATGATGGTACGGATCGTGAGCCGGTTGTATTGCCAGCTCGTTTCCCTAACTTGCTAGTTAACGGAGCCAACGGAATCGCCGTTGGTATGGCAACGAACATCCCACCTCACAATTTAGGTGAAGTGATTTCTGCCATCCACATGTTGATGAAGAATCCCGATGTGACAACAGCTGAGTTGATGGAAGCCGTCCCAGGGCCTGACTTCCCAACTGGTGCGATTGTGATGGGAAAGTCTGGTATCCGTAAGGCATACGAGACTGGTAAAGGTGTCGTAACGGTTCGTGCGAAGGTCGAAATTGAAACGGAAAAGTCTGGTAAGGAACGCATCATCGTAACTGAGTTGCCATACATGGTTAACAAGGCGAAGTTGATTGAGCGAATTGCTGAACTTGGACGTGAGAAGCGTATCGAAGGTATCACCGCTGTTAACGATGAATCTGACCAAACAGGTTACCGTATTGCAATCGATATCCGTCGTGACGTTTCAGCTTCAGTTGTTTTGAACAACTTGTACAAGAATACGTTGATGCAAACTGGTTTCAGCTTTAACATGCTGGCCGTTCAAGATGGTCGTCCAAAGTTGTTGGGCTTGAAGGCGATGTTGGTTGCTTATCTTGAGCACCAACAAATCGTGGTTCGTCGTCGTACGGAGTTCGAATTGCGTAAGGCTGAAGCACGTGCGCACATCTTGGAAGGTTTGCGTATTGCGTTGGATCACATTGATGCGATTATCAGCATTATTCGTGGTTCAGAGACATCAGAAATTGCGAAGAATCGTTTGATGTCTGATTACGCATTGTCAGATAAGCAAGCGCAAGCCATCTGGACATGCGTTTGGTTCGTTTGACAGGTTTGGAACGTGGCAAGATTGAAGAAGAGTATCAAGGCTTGATGACAGCGATTGCTGACTACAAGGATATCTTGGCTAAGCCTGAGCGAATCGACGAAATCATTTACACTGAGCTGCTTGAGATTCAAGAAAAGTACGGTGATGAGCGTCGTACGGAATTGCAAATCGGTGACGTGACTAGCATTGAAGATGAAGATTTGATTGAAGAAGAAGACATTATCGTGTCATTGACGAGTGGTGGTTACATCAAGCGTATGGCACAAACTGAATTCCGTGCCCAAAACCGTGGTGGTCGTGGTGTCCAAGGAATGGGTGTTAACGATGATGACTTTATCGATCAATTGATTGGTACATCAACACACGATACGTTGTTGTTCTTCACGAACGCCGGTAAGGTCTACAAGATGAAGGGATACGAAATCCCTGAGTACGGCCGTTCAGCTAAGGGTATTCCAGTGGTTAACTTGCTTGGAATTGAAGCTGGCGAGAGTGTTCAAACAGTTATCAACGTGCGTGGGGATGCCGCTGAAAGTAAGGATTACTTGTTCTTCACGACGCGCCTTGGACGTGTTAAGAAGACGCCAGTATCTGACTTTGGTAACATTCGTACTCACGGTTTGAAGGCGATTACGTTGAATGACGATGATGAATTGATCAACGTTATGATTACTGATGGTACTGAGAACTTGTTGATTGGTACGCACGGTGGTTATGCTGTTTCATTCAATGCTGAAGCCGTTCGTTCAATGGGCCGTTCAGCTGCCGGTGTCCGTGGTATCACGCTACGTGACGATGACTTTGTTATCGGCGCTGAAGTTTTGAAGGACGAAGGCCACGTTTTGGTTATCACTGAAAAGGGATACGGAAAGCAAACACCGGTCTCTGAATACCCAATCAAGGGTCGTGGTGGTAAGGGTATTAAGACAGCCCAAATCACTGAAAAGAACGGACCTTTGGCAGGTTTGGCAGTTGTTGACGGATCAGAAGATATCATGTTGACGACTAACAAGGGTGTTATGATTCGATTCACAGTTGATTCAGTTTCTGAAACTGGTCGTGCAACCCAAGGTGTGCGCGTAATTCGTTTGGATGATGATGCTGTGGTGGCAACCTTCGCTAAGGTTGAACACGAAGATGAATCAGAAGATGCGACGCAAGATGGGGTAGCAACTGCACCAGTTGCTGACCAAGCAGGCGCTGATTTACCTGATGCACCAGCTGCTGGTGAACAACCAGCCGAAGTAGCCGAGCTACTTGCGCGTGCTGAAGACGATTTAGATTCACAAGAGTAAAAAGTAAGAGGTATCATACAGCGTTATGTATGATGCCTCTTTTTGTATATATACACCTGTCTACTATTTAGGAATTCTTATTTTTGATTTATAGTTATAGGCTATTATTAACCATATTAATATAATAAAATAGTAGTTATTAATACTAAAATAGTATGGTGTTGACGCGTAGTTATAATCCGAATGTATCATCTGTGGGACAAAGAAGTTTGCATAATATCACACTTACATTATGTATAGGAGTATACTTATGGGTGGTTATATGAGAAAAGTTAACGATAAGTAAGAGGTTTATATGGGTAAGAATGAGTGCCGGTAGATGCAATTCGTGACGCGATGATTTATTTCATTAAGGAACGAAACATTTCAGTGCCGGTTGTTTTGAAGACAGTTGATATTTCACGATCACGCTTGTACGATTACTTGCAAGGTAATGGAAAAGTCAGTGCAACGACGTTGGTGAATTTGTTGATGACGATTGGTGTGTCATTTGATGAATTGATGCTCCACATCTATATGAATAATCCTGAATTGTTGGATCCAGCAATTAAGGAACTTGGTTTGGACGCGCACTCTGTTACGATGACGCCAACGGAAGACACAGTTTATCGTACGCTTTCAATGTATGATGAGACGCGCGATGTCCGTTTGCTAGTTAACTTGGTACGTGCAATTAACTCTCAAGTGGTTGATGAAGTTGAGAAGTATCGCTTGATTGAAATGGTTCGTCCAACGATCGTTAAGTTGCTCTCATCACGTGAATTCTATACGGCAAATGATATGTTGATGTTTGCAAACATCATTCGCCACGAGCCATACAACGCAGCAAAGCTTGTCGTAAAGCAAATGTCTGATCAAGCACGCCGTATGGCTAGCCTTGAAGGATATGGTTTGATGGAGTTGGATAACTTCTCTTCAGCTGAAGTGCGTAATGTGGCGTTGCTACACTTCCAATTGTTGATTATGGCATTGGAAAACAAGGATGATGAAACAGTTCGCAACACGTTGATGTTCTTGCGTGAGTATCGTTTGCCAGCTTTGAGCACATACTTTGGCTTCGTTAAGAAGATGGCACAAGTTGTTGAATTGTCATTGGCTGATGACGATGACGCTGCTGAGGCGTTGTGGAATCAAGCAACTGAATCAGCAAAGTTCTTGGTTGATGAACGTTTCTGGCCAATCTATTCATTTATTGCCCGTCGCTCATACAGTGAATTTTCAATTCCTGTGTTGTCATACCGTCAACACATCAATGAAGGTAAATAATTAAATATGAAAAAAGCACCGTAACGATTAATCTCGTTGCGGTGCTTTTGTCTGCTTTATGAAAGTTTTAGAACCATGTTGCGGTGTTCAATGCCAGCATCTAGGAAAATATCGCCTTCAGCCTTGAAACCGAGCTTTTCATAGAAGCCAAGCGCTGAAACTTGGGCACCCAAATCTAGGGTGTGAACACCAGCTTCTTTGGCATCCGCAATAATTTCTTGCATAATTTTCGCAGCGTAACCGTGACCGCGGGCATCAGATAGGGTCGCGACACGTTGAATGTGCCAGTTAGAACCATCTTGATTTACTAGGACACGCGCTGTGGTTACTGCGCGACTTTCGGTAAATCCAACGTAGTGGGTTGTAGAATCATCTAAGTCGTCAATCTCTAGTTCGAGCGGTACACCTTGCTCGCCGACGAAAACGGTTTGACGGATAGCAAGCGCTTCACGGCTAAGTGCACCAGCACCGTATTCTTTACTTACAATGAGTTCATTTGACATGGACTGATCACCTCTGGGTAAATTCGTGCAACAATACTCAAACTATTTTAGCGCAAATTATGTTAAACAGAAGACTATAAGGTATGAACTTAAAAATTACGCTATAATAGGGCAGATACAGTCTAAATTTGGCTGATTGAAACTTAAAATCTAACGATAAAAAGAAAAGAGTGAAATATATGAGGCATTATGGCCGTTTCAGCTGGTTAAATACCCGCTTGGGGTTTGTATTGCTGCTGGTGGCATTGATTTGGGCTAAAACACAGTTAGCCAATATCATGGATTTCCACTTGTATTCGGGTGCGTCGCCGGTTCAGTATGTGACGATGCTACTTAATCCGTTAACCGTATCAACGTTGTTGATTGGGTTAGCGTTTTACTTCCGATCAGCAAAACTATTTTATCCAGTTGCGACGATTTTATATGTAGTCAACGTGCTGATGATTCAGTTAAACGTCATTTACTATCGTGAGTTTACGGACTTTATGTCGGTGGCCACGATGTTGGGTTACAACAAGGTTAACCAAGGGCTGGGTGCGTCAGGATTTGCGCTAACGAATATCCATGATATTTTCTTCTGGATTGATGTGCCGATTATTATTGGGCTGTTCATCTTTAAAAAGATGCGCATTCAAAAAGAGGGCACGACGAAGTTCATGAGTTTTGCGATGACGACATTTTCGATTTTCGCCTTCATGGTGACGTTAACGCTTGGTGAAGCTGATCGTCCACAACTAATTACGCGTCAATTCGATAGCAGCATGATGGTTAAGTATCTTGGTATTGATGCTTACACCGCAGTTGATGCGATTAAGACACATGGTGTTTCTGAAATGCGTAAGTCGGCTAAGAAGTCTGATATTGATAATGTGCTGAGTTATGTAAAGGGACACTTTGCGGATTCAAATCCACAGTATGCCGGTATCGCAAAGGGTAAGAATGTGTTTGTCATTCACTTGGAGTCATTCCAACAATTCTCATTGAATCTAAAAATCAATGGGCAGGAAGTAACGCCAAACTTGAATGCGATTTACAATTCAAACTCAACGATTGCGTTTGATAATTTCTTTAACCAAGTTGGTCAAGGAAAGACATCAGATGCGGAAAATATGCTGGAGACATCAACATTTGGTTTGCCACAGGGCTCATTGTTTGCAACGCAAGGTAATGACCAAACGTTCCAAGCTATGCCAGCTATCCTACGTCAAACGCAGGGTTACTCATCAGCGGTATTCCACGGTAACAATGCTAGTTTCTGGAACCGTAGTAATGTTTATAAGAACATGGGTTACCAATACTTCTTCGATGCAAGTTACTATGACACGTCTGGCGATAAGGCGATGGGTTATGGGTTGAAGGACAAGTTGTTGTTCTATGATTCAATTCCATACTTGGAGCACATGCAACAACCGTTCTACGCCAAGTACATTACGGTAACAAACCACTTCCCATACAGTCTTGATGAACAAGATAAGGATCCTAACTTTGTGACAACGACGACTGATTCTGATGTGGTGAATGGTTACTTTGAAACGAACCACTATCTTGACCAATCGATTGGTGAGTTCTATGACTACTTGAAGAAGTCAGGACTATATGACAAGTCAATTATTGTGTTGTATGGTGACCACTACGGTATCTCAAATTCTGAAAACAAGTCCTTGGCCTCTGTACTAGGCAAGAGCGCTGATAATTGGACTGATTTCGATAACGCGCAAATGCAACGTGTACCATTCATGGTGAACATTCCTGGCTACACAGGTGGTGGCATTAACCACACATACGGTGGTGAAATTGATGTTATGCCAACGCTGCTACACTTGTTGGGTGTTGATACGAAAAATTATGTCCAACTTGGACAAGATTTGTTGAGTACGAAGCGCGATCAGGTCGTAGCTTTCCGTGATAAGGACTTTATTACACCAAAGTACACGGTAATCGGCGATACAATCTATGACAACACGACAGGACAGGTCATTAGTGATCCATCAAAGCAAGTTCAAAAGGAAGTTGCAGCGGCGCGCAAGCAAGTTAATAAGCAGTTGTCGATTTCTGATGACATTAACCAGAAAGACTTGTTGCGTTTCTACACGCCAAAGGGCTTCTCTAAGGTAGATGCTTCTAAGTACAACTATGCCAATGGTTTGGGCAAGCTAGAAAACCTCGAAAACCAAAAGGGTGTTGGTTCAACTAGTCTTTGGACGGAAAACGATAATAAGACGACGCAGTCACTCTATACGACGGATGCGCCCGAAAAGGATGAACCTAAGTCAGATACATCACGTATTAAGCAGGTTAACCCGGACGGTGGCGATTCGACTGATGGTGGGGATGACACGCCAAACCCATAATTGAATAGTCGAAGTATCAAAGACATCCAGAAATTTCTGGGTGTCTTTTTTTGAGAGCAAACAGCCGGCGTGCCTTGACATTTATGTTAAATAACCTGACAATAATAGACGGCAAAATGAGAGGAGGACGAGACGATGACGTTTGTATCAAAGCAACAATTTCATAAGAACTTTTTGAAGTCTGAAGTATTCCAGTTTCGCATTGGTGAGTTGGCAACGATGACAGGTGTTTCGACTCGTCAACTTCGCTACTGGGAGAGCAAGGGCATTATCTCATCGCTTAGTCGTGATGGAGAGCAAGATGCGCGTGTTTATAACTACAAAACATATGTCGCGGTAGCCACAATCAAGAATTTCTTGGATGAAGGTTACACGTTGAAGGCTGCCGTGAAGAAGAAGGAAGAGCTTGAGCAATCATGGAAGGTTTTGCATGATGTTATGAGTCGAGCTGTGCAAGGGACAGCTGAAATTGATGGTATTCCAGCAGTTGATTTGGGATTCTTCGATGCAGAACAAACCCAACGCTTATTTGCGACGGTAGATGATCAAAACGTGGTGAAGTACCGCGTACAAACGATTGAAGAATAATGGAAACGGTTTTGGTGACGACGCCAAAACCGTTTTTTACTTTAAACAAGGAAAATAACTGTTAAACTATAAGAGATATTAGAAAAGGAACGTTTAGATAATGGCGGATTGGCACGGCTTTTATAAGTTGTCTTGGCGAGAACGACTAGACAAAACGATTGAAAATAAGCAATTGACTGCTGAGCAAGTAGCATTAATTGAAGCGCAGTACGATGCAGTTGGTGAACAACAGGTTGAAAATTATCTTTATAACTTTGGGGTGCCGACTGGCTTGTTACCAGATTTGCCAGTTGATGGACGATTAGTAACAGTGCCAATGAGTACTGAGGAACCAAGTGTCATTGCGGCTGCAAGTAATGGTGCGCGAATGATGCGCGCTGGTGAAGGTGTTAAAACGACGATTCAAAGTCGCTTGCTACGTGGTCAGGTCATTTTGACGGATGTGGCAAGCGTGGATGCGTTGCAAGAATACGTGGCAAGTCATAACCAAGCATTGTTACAAGCTGCAAATGATGCGCATCCTTCAATGGCAAAGCGTGGCGGTGGTGCTAAGGCACTAACCGTAGAAGTTTTAGATGAGCAAACAGCTATTGTGAATGTGTTGGTTGATCCTAAGGCAGCTATGGGAGCGAATGTTGTTAATACGATGTCTGAGGCCGTTGCTAAGGAATTGACGGTTGCTGGTTATCAGGTTTTGATGGCGATTTTGTCAAATTACGCGACTGAGGCCCTAGTTAAGGCGCGTGTGGCTGTGCCGGTGGAGGCATTGGCAACGAAGCAGGGGATGGCTGGTACGGAAGTGGCCCGCAGAATCGCAGCTGCAAGTCATGTTGAACAATTGTCACCTTACCGCGCAGTGACATCAAATAAAGGCTTGCTTAACGGGATAGAAGCAGCTGTATTGGCAAGTGGTAATGATACAAGAGCAGTTAACGCTGCCCTGCATGCCTATGCGGCCAACAATGGGCAATATCATGGCCTAACCAGCTGGACGGTACAAGACGATATGTTGTTAGGTGAAACAACATTACCATTGATGCTTGGCGTGGTTGGTGGGTCAATTGGGATTGTGCCAGCGGTTAAGCTAAATCATGCGTTGATGGATAATCCAACGGTTAATGAACTTACAAGCATTGTTGCTGCAGTTGGACTGGCACAAAACTTGTCAGCATTACGCGCCCTTGTCACAACCGGTATTCAAGCTGGGCACATGGCCTTGCAGGCTAAGTCATTAGCGTTGCAGGTTGGTGCCACGACCGAAGAAGTGCCAGCACTAACAGCGCGTTTACAACAACTCGGCCGATTTAACGAAACGGTTGCCCGTGAAGCGTTGGCGACATTACGTCAAAGTAAATAAAGAATAAGAAAGAGATTATTATGCAATTTTCAGAAGATACAGTTAAGCTCCTAAACCAAGTGAATCAAGTTTACCCAGGTTCAGTGGTCCTTCGCGGTTCAGGTGAAGCAACGGGGAAGTTGACCCACGACCAAGTTTCAACGGATATGTTGGGGACGCGTTTGATGGTTGAAGTAACGGATGCAACTGCACCTGACTTCTCAGCAACGCAAGAATTGTTGAACATGATGTTGACGTTGAGTGGTTACCCACAAGTTTATTTCCAATTGAAGTCAGAAGACATTAATATGACGGATCAATTGATGGTTATGTCAACGTATCTTTACCAACCAGCCTTGCGTGCCATTACCTATAAGGAACAAGCCAAGCATGGTTTGGTGACAGCGGCAGTTGTAAAGGCATTTGCAAACGGGGTTATGTCAACGTTGACGCCTGAAGCAAACAACGATCGTTCAGAAGCAGCGCTACGTTTGTTAACGTTGCTGGATGCGCGCGTCTTCATGAACGCTGTGCCAACTGACATCGATACGGCTATTTACACTGATAGCTTTGCAGATGCATTCCCAGAAGCATGGGAAGCTGCAGGCCACATTTTTGCAACGATGAAGGTTGATGATATCAAGGATCCATTCACGGTGCACCGTGCAGTAATCGCAGCCTTTAAGGGCTTTGATGCGCAAATGATTGCTTGGAACTTGCCTGAATTGAAGGCGCTTGAATTCGCAACGTTGACGCCAGTGCTATCAGAACGCCAATTGCGTTTGCCATTGGCTCAAGTATTCGATATTAAGCACACAGAGATGACAGACCGTAACACGGAAAAGTCAGCCTATGTTGGTTTGAGCAAGTCAGAAGGACAGAACAGTTTTGTTATTTCTGCACCAGATGAGAACCAACCTGAGTTCTTTAAGGCGTTGTATCAAACACCGGTCCGTGAAGTGCTAGAACAAATCGGTCAACCTTTCGTTGTACGTCAGTAATTAATATAGATAGGAGTGCCATAAAATGAGTGTTAATCCAGAAATTCAAAACTTATTTGATAATGCAAAGCAAATTGTATTTCTAACGGGTGCCGGTGTTTCAACCGCGTCGGGTATCCCAGATTATCGCTCAAAAGGTGGCATCTATGACGATAGTGGTGTAGTTGAGCGTCCAGAATACCTATTAAGTACGGATGCATTGGCTAACGAACCTGAGAAGATGTATCAGTTCATGATGGACAATATGTATTTTCCAGAGGCCAAGCCAAATGTGATTCACGAGAAAATGGCGGCGCTAACTAAACAGGGGCGTGCCAAGATTATTACGCAAAATGTTGATGGTCTTCATAAGAAGGCAGGAAGTGAAGCGACAATTGAATTTCATGGATCGCTTTATGATATTTATGCGGTAACTGATGGCAAGAAAGCAACGTTGGCTGAGTACATGGCGAATATGCGCCGAGCCGATGGGGCATTGTTGCGACCTGGTATTACGTTGTATGGCGAAATTCCATTTAATGTGGAAGAAGCAGCCATGTGGGTTAACCAGGCAGACTTAATTGTCATTGTTGGCACTAGCTTTGTGGTTTACCCATTCGCTGGGTTGTTACAGTACGCAAAGGCGGGCGTTCCAGTGTTGGCAATTAACTTGGAACGCATTCCAGCCCCGGATCGAGTGCAACAGATTATTGGGGATGCTACGTCATTCTTTGATGAATTGCATATTTAAAATCACGTAAAACCGCAGTCAGAATGGGTTTCTGACTGCGGTTTTTATTTTATATGAACAAAGTTTGAAGAAAGTGTTGACGAATCGCATAAACATATGTAATATAGATTAAGTTGTTTCAGGGAAACAGCAAAACATATTTAACTTGAATAGCTAATTGATATTCAAACTTCTTTGAAAGAAGTTATTGACATTCGCTTGAAAGGTTGTTATGATATATAAGTTGTCTGATGAGGCAACGACGTAGGTCATTGAAAACTGAATATCGTTTCGATGAAACAAATGTGTAGGGTCATCAAGCTAGTTCTTGATGCAAAAATATTTGCGAAGTCAATTCGCTAGTAAATTCGTTTAACTTCTGTTAAACAACAAAAATTGAGTTATACTCAAACTTCAAATTGAGAGTTTGATCCTGGCTCAGGATGAACGCTGGCGGCGTGCCTAATACATGCAAGTCGAACGCTTTGTGGTTCAACTGATTTGAAGAGCTTGCTCAGATATGACGATGGACATTGCAAAGAGTGGCGAACGGGTGAGTAACACGTGGGAAACCTACCTCTTAGCAGGGGATAACATTTGGAAACAGATGCTAATACCGTATAACAATGACAACCGCATGGTTGTTATTTAAAAGATGGTTCTGCTATCACTAAGAGATGGTCCCGCGGTGCATTAGCTAGTTGGTAAGGTAATGGCTTACCAAGGCGATGATGCATAGCCGAGTTGAGAGACTGATCGGCCACAATGGGACTGAGACACGGCCCATACTCCTACGGGAGGCAGCAGTAGGGAATCTTCCACAATGGGCGAAAGCCTGATGGAGCAACGCCGCGTGTGTGATGAAGGGTTTCGGCTCGTAAAACACTGTTGTAAGAGAAGAATGACATTGAGAGTAACTGTTCAATGTGTGACGGTATCTTACCAGAAAGGAACGGCTAAATACGTGCCAGCAGCCGCGGTAATACGTATGTTCCAAGCGTTATCCGGATTTATTGGGCGTAAAGCGAGCGCAGACGGTTATTTAAGTCTGAAGTGAAAGCCCTCAGCTCAACTGAGGAATTGCTTTGGAAACTGGATGACTTGAGTGCAGTAGAGGAAAGTGGAACTCCATGTGTAGCGGTGAAATGCGTAGATATATGGAAGAACACCAGTGGCGAAGGCGGCTTTCTGGACTGTAACTGACGTTGAGGCTCGAAAGTGTGGGTAGCAAACAGGATTAGATACCCTGGTAGTCCACACCGTAAACGATGAGTGCTAGGTGTTTGAGGGTTTCCGCCCTTAAGTGCCGCAGCTAACGCATTAAGCACTCCGCCTGGGGAGTACGACCGCAAGGTTGAAACTCAAAGGAATTGACGGGGACCCGCACAAGCGGTGGAGCATGTGGTTTAATTCGAAGCAACGCGAAGAACCTTACCAGGTCTTGACATCCCTTGACAACTCCAGAGATGGAGCGTTCCCTTCGGGGACAAGGTGACAGGTGGTGCATGGTTGTCGTCAGCTCGTGTCGTGAGATGTTGGGTTAAGTCCCGCAACGAGCGCAACCCTTATTACTAGTTGCCAGCATTTAGTTGGGCACTCTAGTGAGACTGCCGGTGACAAACCGGAGGAAGGTGGGGATGACGTCAAATCATCATGCCCCTTATGACCTGGGCTACACACGTGCTACAATGGCGTATACAACGAGTTGCCAACCCGCGAGGGTGAGCTAATCTCTTAAAGTACGTCTCAGTTCGGATTGTAGGCTGCAACTCGCCTACATGAAGTCGGAATCGCTAGTAATCGCGGATCAGCACGCCGCGGTGAATACGTTCCCGGGTCTTGTACACACCGCCCGTCACACCATGAGAGTTTGTAACACCCAAAGCCGGTGGGGTAACCTTCGGGAGCCAGCCGTCTAAGGTGGGACAGATGATTAGGGTGAAGTCGTAACAAGGTAGCCGTAGGAGAACCTGCGGCTGGATCACCTCCTTTCTAAGGAAAATCGGAAACCTACACATTCATTGAAACGATATTCAGTTTTGAGTGATTTACACTCAAACAAGACAGAGAGTCGAATCTCATGGGACTGTAGCTCAGCTGGTTAGAGCGCACCCCTGATAAGGGTGAGGTCGGAGGTTCGAGTCCTCTCAGTCCCATATAATGGGGAATTAGCTCAGCTGGGAGAGCACCTGCTTTGCAAGCAGGGGGTCATCGGTTCGATCCCGATATTCTCCATTGAAACCTACGGGTTTCAATATTAGATCTTTGAAAACTGAATCATAATTGTAAATTTTTAAATTCATTTAATATTGTTAATTCAATATAAATTGAGCCGAAAAAATACACCGCGTAATTTTTTGAGTTTTTTAAATTAGTTTAAAATCGCTTGTGGCCTTTGAGCCACATACTCAAACTTATATCATCAACGTCAGTTGATAGGTTAAGTTATTAAGGGCGCATGGTGGATGCCTTGGCACTAGGAGCCGATGAAGGACGGGACTAACACCGATATGCTTCGGGGAGCTGTAAGTAAGCTTTGATCCGGAGATTTCCGAATGGGGGAACCCAACTTGTTATGCAAGTTATCACCTAATGAATATATAGTTAGGTTGAAGGTAGACGTTGTGAACTGAAACATCTCATTAGCAACAGGAATAGAAAGAAAAATCGATTCCGCCAGTAGCGGCGAGCGAAAACGGAAGAGCCCAAACCAAAGTGCTTGCACTTTGGGGTTGTAGGACTGCCATTGTGGAGTTACAAAATTGTTTATTAGCAGAATCAGCTGGGAAGCTGAGCGAGACAGGGTGATAGCCCCGTATGCGAAAGTAAGCAATCTCCCGTGCAGGATCCTGAGTACGGCCGGACACGTGAAATCCGGTCGGAATCCGCGAGGACCATCTCGCAAGGCTAAATACTCCCTAGTGACCGATAGTGAACCAGTACCGTGAGGGAAAGGTGAAAAGCACCCCGGAAGGGGAGTGAAAAAGTTCCTGAAACCATGTGCCTACAAGAAGTTAGAGCCCGTTAATGGGTGATAGCGTGCCTTTTGTAGAATGAACCGGCGAGTTACGATACCATGCAAGGTTAAGGTGGAAAGACCGGAGCCGTAGCGAAAGCGAGTCTGAAATGGGCGAATTAGTATGTTGTTGTAGACCCGAAACCAGGTGACCTACCCATGTCCAGGGTGAAGGTGCGGTAAAACGCACTGGAGGCCCGAACCCGTGCATGTTGAAAAATGCTGGGATGAGGTGTGGGTAGCGGTGAAATTCCAATCGAACTTGGAGATAGCTGGTTCTCTCCGAAATAGCTTTAGGGCTAGCCTCGGAATGTAGCGTGTTGGAGGTAGAGCACTGTTTTGGTGCGGGGCCCATCTCGGGTTACCAAATTAAGATAAACTCCGAATGCCAATCACGTATGTCCGGGAGTCAGACAGTGAGTGATAAGATCCATTGTCGAAAGGGGAACAGCCCAGATCGTCAGTTAAGGTCCCTAAGTGTGTGTTAAGTGGAAAAGGATGTGGAGTTGCATAGACAACTAGGATGTTGGCTTAGAAGCAGCCACCATTTAAAGAGTGCGTAATAGCTCACTAGTCGAGTGATTCTGCGCCGAAAATGTACCGGGGCTAAACACACCACCGAAACTACGGGTGCCACGTAAGTGGCGCGATAGGAGAGCGTTCTAAGGGCGATGAAGTCAGACCGTGAGGACTGGTGGAGCGCTTAGAAGTGAGAATGCCGGTATGAGTAGCGAAAGACAGGTGAGAATCCTGTCCACCGTATGACTAAGGTTTCCTGGGGAAGGCTCGTCCTCCCAGGGTTAGTCGGGACCTAAGGCGAGGCCGAGAGGCGTAGTCGATGGATAACAGGTTGAGATTCCTGTACCAGGTGAACATGTTTGAACGATGGAGGGACGCAGAAGGCTAACGGATCCCAGCTGCTGGATATGCTGGGTTAAATAATAAGTCTTAGATCGAGTTAAATGCTTTATCTTTTAAGGACAAGTTATGATGAGGACCGAAATAAAGTAGGGAAGTCCGTGATGTCACGCTGCCGAGAAAAGCTTCTAGTTAGTGTTTACCTGCCCGTACCGCAAACCGACACAGGTAGTCGAGGAGAGCATCCTAAGGTGAGCGAGTGAACTCTCGTTAAGGAACTCGGCAAAATGACCCCGTAACTTCGGGAGAAGGGGTGCTCAGCGAAAGCTGAGCCGCAGTGAATAGGCCCAGGCGACTGTTTATCAAAAACACAGGTTTCTGCAAAATCGTAAGATGACGTATAGGGGCTGACGCCTGCCCGGTGCTGGAAGGTTAAAAGGAGTGCTTAGCTTCGGCGAAGGTACGAATTGAAGCCCCAGTAAACGGCGGCCGTAACTATAACGGTCCTAAGGTAGCGAAATTCCTTGTCGGGTAAGTTCCGACCCGCACGAAAGGCGTAACGATCTGGGCACTGTCTCAACGAGAGACTCGGTGAAATTTAAATACCCGTGAAGATGCGGGTTACCCGCGACAGGACGGAAAGACCCCATGGAGCTTTACTGTAGCTTGATATTGAGTGTTTGTGCAGCTTGTACAGCATAGGTAGGAGCCGTAGATACCGGGACGCTAGTTTCGGTGGAGGCGTCATTGGGATACTACCCTCGTTGTATGACCACTCTAACTCGCACCACTAAGCGTGGTGGAAGACAGTGTCTGGCAGGCAGTTTGACTGGGGCGGTCGCCTCCTAAAAGGTAACGGAGGCGCCCAAAGGTTCCCTCAGAATGGTTGGAAATCATTCGCAGAGTGTAAAGGCACAAGGGAGCTTGACTGTGAGACTTACCAGTCGAGCAGGTACGAAAGTAGGGCTTAGTGATCCGGTGGTTCCGCATGGAAGGGCCATCGCTCAACGGACAAAAGCTACCCTGGGGATAACAGGCTTATCTCCCCCAAGAGTCCACATCGACGGGGAGGTTTGGCACCTCGATGTCGGCTCATCGCATCCTGGGGCTGTAGTCGGTCCCAAGGGTTGGGCTGTTCGCCCATTAAAGCGGTACGCGAGCTGGGTTCAGAACGTCGTGAGACAGTTCGGTCCCTATCCGTCGCGGGCGTAGGAAATTTGAGAGGAGCTGCCCTTAGTACGAGAGGACCGGGGTGGACGTACCTCTGGTGTATCAGTTGTTCCGCCAGGAGCATCGCTGAGTAGCTATGTACGGATGAGATAAACGCTGAAAGCATCTAAGTGTGAAACTCGCCTCGAGATGAGATTTCCCATTCTTTATGAAGTAAGACCCCTCAGAGATGATGAGGTAGATAGGCTAGAAGTGGAAGTGCGGCGACGCATGGAGCGGACTAGTACTAATGGTTCGAGGACTTAACCAAGTTGAAAACGTGGTGTAAGGCTCAAACGAAGTTTGATTTACAAATTATGATTCAGTTTTGAGAGAGCTAATATTTTCTCAATTAAATAACGTGTCGTGATGATGGCATTGAGGTCACACCTGTTCCCATACCGAACACAGAAGTTAAGCTCAATAGCGCCGAAAGTAGTTGGAGGATCGCTTCCTGCGAGGATAGGACGTCGCGATGCAACGTAAACCGTACCAGAAGTGGTACGGTTTTTTTTGTGCACGTTGCGGTTAAAGTCCGCAATATAACTTAAGCGGGGCTTCCTAAACTTTGTTATAATAAACAACAGACATTGCGGGATGGTCTCGCAATCAAAAAATGACGCCCTACCCATTCGTAGTGGCGGGAGGTATAAGAAAAATGGCAGATAAGAACACATTCTACATTACGACGCCAATTTACTATCCATCTGGTAAGTTGCACATCGGTAACACGTACACAACAGTGTTGGCTGATGCGGCTGCGCGTTACCACCGTTTGTTGAATGAAGATGTTTACTTCTTGACGGGAACTGACGAACACGGTTTGAAGATTGAGCAAAAGGCTGAAAAGCTAAACATGACGCCACAACAATACGTTGACGGCATGGCTGCAGATATCAAGAAGTTGTGGGCAGACTTGGATATTACCAACGACGGGTTCATCCGTACGACGGACGAGTATCACGAGAAGGCTATCCAAAAGATCTTCCAACAATTCTTGGATCAAGATGACATCTACAAGGGTGAATACGAAGGTTGGTACTCAGTTGATGACGAAGAGTACTTTACTGAGTCACAATTGGCTGAAGTTTACCGCGACGAAGACGGCAACGTCATCGGTGGTAAGGCACCATCTGGCCACGAAGTTGAGTTGGTTAAGGAAGAGTCATACTTCTTCCGTATGGGAAAGTATGCTGACTGGTTGTTGGATTACTACAAGTCACACCCAGAATTTATCCAACCTGAGTCTCGTATGAACGAGATGATTAACAACTTTATCAAGCCTGGTCTTGAAGACTTGGCCGTAACGCGTACGGCGTTCAAGTGGGGTGTACCAGTTCTATCTGACCCTAAGCACGTTGTTTACGTGTGGATTGACGCTTTGTCAAACTACATTACGGCACTTGGATACGGTTCAGACGATACGACTTTGTTCGATAAGTTCTGGCCAGCAAACGTGCAATTGGTAGGTAAGGAAATTGTTCGTTTCCACACGATTTACTGGCCAATCATGTTGCACGCCTTGGGCTTGCCATTGCCTAAGCAAGTGTTGGGACACGGTTGGTTGACGATGCGTGATGGTAAGATGTCAAAGTCTAAGGGTAACGTTGTGTACCCTGACACATTGGCTGATCGTTACGGTATCGATGCTGTTCGTTACTACTTGTTGCGTGCAATGCCATACGGTAATGATGGTATCTTTACGCCTGAAGATTTCGTTTCAAAGTTGAACTATGACTTGGCTAACGATTTGGGTAACTTGTTGAACCGTACTGTTGCAATGATCAACAAGTACGAAGGTGGTGTCATTCCTGCCCTTAACACAGGTGCGACTGAATTCGACGCTGACTTGGTTCAAACGGCTAACGATGTTATCAAGGCTTACAACGAAAACATGGCTGGTTTGCGAACGGCAGATGCGTTGGCTGAAGTTTGGAAGTTGATCTCACGTGCTAACAAGTACATTGATGAGACGACGCCATGGACGTTAGCTAAGGATGAAGCACAAGCAGATAAGTTGGCTTCTGTAATGGCTCACTTGGCTGCTGCATTGCGTGTTGCTGCTATCTTGTTGCAACCTGCTTTGACGCGTGCACCTAAGCAAATCTTCCACCAACTTGGTTTGGCAGAATCAAACTTGCAAATTGCTGATTTGAAGTTTGAAGACCTACCAACGGGTGGTAAGGTTGTTGAAAAGGGTGAGCCAATCTTCCCACGTGTTGATGTTGACGCCGAAGTGGCTTACATCCGCGATGAAATGACGGGTGGTGCCGCAAAGCCTGCTGAAGAAGCTGAGAAGTCATACATTGAAGTCCCTACAAAGGACTTGATTGAATTTGATGACTTTGACAAGGTTGAGATGCGTGTTGCTGAAATCGTTGAAGTAACTGAAGTTGAGAAGTCAAACAAGTTGTTGCGCTTCAAGTTGAACGACGGTACTAAGGATGGTCGTACGATTTTGTCAGGTATCAAGAAGTGGTACCCAGAATACGCTGGTTTGGTTGGTAAGAAGGTTGCCTTCGTTGCTAACTTGAAGCCACGTAAGATGATGGGTGAAATGTCAGAAGGTATGTTGTTGTCTGCTGAAAAGGACGGTAACGTTATCTTGACGATTTTGCCAGATGAAATCGAAGCTGGTTCAGAACTGGGCTAATCAGTAAAAATTAAGAGAGCAGTGTGTACGTCACACTGCTCTCTTTTTGTTAGAATAGACCTATTAAAAAAAGATAGGAAAGATAGTATGACAATCTTTTATACATTGGTGCCGATGATTTTGACAATTGTTGTCGCCAATTTACTGTCACAAGCGATGCCGCGGATTCCCAAAGCATTCTGGCAGATTCTAGGTGGTATTATCTTGGCGACGATTCCGATGCTTAGTAAATCAGTCGTTGAACTTGATCCGGAATGGTTTATGATGCTAATTATTGCACCTTTGCTATTCTATGAAGGTCAACGAACTGATGTACGTTTGGTGTCAAAGAATTTCCGAGCGATTATCAACTTAGCTGGCATCATCGCCGTTATGACGGTTGTTGTTCTGATGTTGTTTGGTCACTGGGCAATCGGCTGGGCATTGCCGATGGCCTTAGCGCTGGCTGCCATCGTAACGCCAACGGATGCAACGGCACTAGAATCTGTTACAGATGGCCTTGAAGTACCAAAGGGTATCGGACGCGCGTTGAACTTAGAGTCATTGTTTAACGATGCAACTGGCCTAGTTGTGTTGGAATTGGCATTGCTGTGGATGAACACTGGAACGTTCTCATTCGTCCATGGTTTTGAGGAGTTTCTAATCGTTGCACTTGGTGGCGCTGTTGTCGGAGGGATTGCTGGCGTGGTGTTGCTATATATCCGTCAGCATTTATTGCGAGCGCAGTTTGATGATACGGTTGCCCATGTGATGATTTATTTCTTGTCACCTATTCTGGTTTACGGACTAGCTGAACATGCGGGCGTATCAGGGATTATTGCTGTGGTGGTGATGGGAATTATCTCTAATGAAGAAAAGCACCACACGCAGTTTATGTCATCACAATTAAACAACTTAAATAATCAGCTGACGACGATTGTGTCACAACTCCTAAATGGATTAGTGTTCGTGTTACTTGGTATTTCATTGGTTCGCGTCTTTAAGACTTATATTCACTCACCGTTAACAACATGGTTAGGGTATATCGGTATTGGTCTGGCTATCTACGGCGTCATGGCGGCTTTCCGTCACATTATGATTGAACGTGTTCATCAGGAATCACCGATGGCGTCAATGGTCGATCAAGATCATAAAAACCGCGATGCTTGGATTTTTGCTTTGGGCGGGGTCCACGGAACGGTTACGATGGCGATGGCATTCTCATTGCCGTTGACGCTTGATAATGGTCAGGCCTTTCCGCACCGTGATATGTTGTTGCTGATTGCGGCGACAGTTATTATCGTCAGTTTGGTGGCACCGTTATTGATTTTGCCACGCGTATTACCAAAGATTAAGCCAGATTATGATATGAGCGAGTATTCAGAAGCCCATATCGCGATGATTAACGCTGGTATGTCGTATGTTGAGACGCTTAATGTTTCAAATTCAGTTAAGCGAAATGTGATTGGCCAACTTCAGGATCAACTGGGATATGGTGCGGATCAATTGGACCGCGAGATGTGGCAACGTGCCCAAACAGATATCCAACGTGTTATCGATGAGGCTGTCGATGCAGCGATTGATGCTGAATTGGTATCAAGAGAAACAATGGTCTACTACCGTCGTGTTAAAGCTAATGCGGATGCGCGTTGGGCCCGCGGTACAAGTAACATGCGTATGTGGTTCAAAATTTTAGAACGCATTGTCATACGTTTGGTGCGTTCTCGTCGAGTTAAGCCGGAAGAACGGATGCAGCGAATTGCTCAGAAGATGCAACATCGTGTTGATCGATTGCAACGGAAGGCAGCACGGCACGGCTTAACAGAGCATGAACAACATGATTTGGAACAAACTTTGTTAATGCAAAAGAAGTTTGATGCGGTGAAGAAGATGAATTACCTCAACCCTGATGAAGCGGTGCAAAAGTACCACTCAAGTCGTGATTTGGTGTTTACAGAAATTGCTGAGATTAGTGAACCGGCCGTTACTGATTTCATTGCGCAAGCTGAAGCAAAGGGTGAAGATCCACGTTACGTGGTCGCCTTGCGTGATGTTGCGGCGCAAGAACGTGATCGTATTCGTGACCAGCAAGTTTCAACGGCTGAGGAGCAAGCAGTGTTGCTTGGTGCGTTAGGTGCCGAGTTGACCTACGTGCAAGAGGGCCGTCGTAATGACCGTTTCAGTTCAGCATTGATTAATGAATTGTATAACGAAGTCACGTCAGCACAGGCACTTGTACTAGCAACTGATGCAGAAGATTAATTAATGAGAGGTCAGGAATAAATCCTGGCCTCTTTTTGTAGGCCTTAATTCGTATTCTCTGGTTTTCTTTGATAAAATAGTAAGTATTACAAACGTTTAGAAATAGGAGATATCATGGCAATTTATGATCCAACAAAGCGTCCAGCGGATAGCTTTGATACACACACGCACTTGAACGACGAAGCTTTTTGGCATGACGTCGCAGCTTACTGGGCCCGCGCACGTGAATATCGTGTCGTTGAAATGAATGTGGTTGGATATGACACAGTTGGTAATCAACGTGCCATTGAAATCGCCCACGAATTTGAAGGTGTTCACGCCATCGTTGGTTGGCAACCGGGTGAGAGTGGTGACTTTAAGCCAGAAGATATGGCAACGTTACGTGAACAATTGGCCGACCCAGCAGTTGTTGGTATCGGTGAAATGGGCTTGGATTACTACTGGGAAGAGAACCCAACGCCAGACGTCCAAAAAGCGGTGTTTAAGGCGCAATTGGACTTGGCTCGTGAATTCCACAAGCCAGTCACGATTCACACGCGAGAGGCAACGGCTGACACGTATGAAGTGCTAAAGGATGCTAACGTTGCTGAGTTTGGTGGCGTGATGCACTCATTTACAGGAACGGCAGAAGAGGCTAAGCAATTCTTAGATTTGGGTATGTACATTTCATTCTCAGGAATTGCAACCTTCAAGAATGCCAAGGATGTGCACGAGACGTTGAAGTCAGTACCATTGGACCGTTTGCTAGTTGAGACGGATGCGCCTTATTTGGCACCAACACCAATGCGTGGTAAGCAAAACGAGCCAATGTTCGTCCGCTACACGATTCAAAACATTGCCGACCAACTTGGCATGACATATAACGAGTTGGCTGACATCACAACGGCGAATGCACACCGTTTGTGGCACTTGGATAAGTAATGAAGATTCAAGAAGTGATTGTCGTTGAAGGCAAGGCTGATACCGAAGTTTTGCGTCACGCTGTCGAGGCGGATACAATCGAGACTAATGGTTCAGCGTTGTCAGATGCGACGCTACAAGCGATTCAGCGCGCAGCGAAATCACGTGGCATAATTGTGTTTACGGATCCGGATTTCAATGGTGAGCGGTTGCGTAAGCTTATTACGGCAGTCGTACCTGATGCGAAGCACGCATTTCTAACGAAGGATGAAGCTGGTCGCCAGATTAAGCATCACAGTTTAGGAATTGAATACGCCACGGCGGATGATATTCGTCAGGCGCTTAGCAAGGTTTACACGGCTAGTGATGTTGATATGACGTCAGACATCACCCGTAGTGATTTGGTGCGCTATGGGTTGATGGCTGGGGCAAACGCTGCCCAACGACGTGAACATGTCTCAGAACGCCTTGGATTGGGCTACGTTAATGGTAAGCAATTGCTGAAGCGACTAAACATGTTTGGCGTGACAAACGAAGAATTAAAGACCATCTTACAAGAGATGGATGAGGAGAATTAAATGTCTGATGTACCTGATATTGCGACGCCGGTGCGCACGCAAGCTATCATGAATCAATTTGGTATCAACACCAAGAAGTCACTTGGTCAAAACTTCTTGACGGATATCAATATTTTGAAGAATATCGTCGCAGCCGGTGACGTAAAGGATACGGATAACGTTGTTGAAATTGGACCTGGTATTGGTGCGTTGACGGAGCAACTAGCCCGTGCAGCCAAGCAAGTCGTCGCCTTCGAAATCGATGATCGTTTGATTCCAGTTTTGGACCACACGATGGCGCCATACGATAACGTCACAATTGTGCACAACGACATCTTGAAGGTTGATTTGGAGAAAGAATTCGCCAAGCAATTTGCTGATACAACGGCATCATTGAAGTTGGTGGCCAACTTGCCTTACTACATTACGACGCCAATTTTGATGCAAGTGTTGCAATCAGGCATTCACTTCGACAACATTGTCGTGATGATGCAAAAGGAAGTTGCTGATCGATTGTCAGCTGAGACAGGTACAAAGGACTATGGTTCTTTGACGTTGGCAGTGCAATACCGCATGAACGCTAAGTTGGCCTTTACGGTATCACGTACAGCATTTGTGCCAAACCCTAATGTTGATTCAGCGATTATTTCATTGACGCCACGTGAGCCATTGGCGGTTCAACCGCGTGATGAAAAGCAATTGTTTGAGTTGTTCAAGATTGGTTTTGTGATGCGTCGCAAGACGTTGTGGAACAATTTGACGACGGCCTTTGGTAAGGGTGAGGCCATGCAAGCTAAGTTGACCGCTGCACTTGAAGCTATCGATTTGGATCCACGTACGCGGGCTGAAAAGTTGTCATTGGAGCGATTTCATTGAATTGCATAACGCATTATATGATGCGGGTGTTTATAACGGTTAATTCTGTTATAATGTTTATTACTAAAATATTTTTATTAAAGAAGAGGTAAACCGATTATGGATTCCGGTCCGTCTATTATGATCAATATTGTTGTTATTGTTGTTATTTTGCTTTTGGCTGTTTTGTTCACGTTGACTGAGTACTCACTAGTTAAGGTGCGTCCATCAGCGTTGCGTGCGCTACAAGAAGCGCGTAACAAGCCATCATCAAACCTAACGCACGCAATTAACATGACTAACCACATGACAGAGTACCTATCAACTGCGCAAGTTGGTATTACGCTGACATCATTGATTTTGGGTTGGTTGGGTGAAGCGTTTATTGCTGACTTGATTATTTCATCACATCTATTGCCAGCAGCAATTGCTCACAGTGTTGCGTCAGTAGCCGCAATTTTGATCTTTACATTTATCCACGCTGTCTTTACTGACTTGGTGCCAAAGAACATCGCCATCGACCAACCGGTTAAGGTCTTGTTGTTCATCGTGCGTCCAGTTATGTTCTTCCACATCGTACTTTATCCATTGATTTGGTTGTTTGACCGTACGGCTGCTGGTGTAACGAAGGTGCTTGGATTTAATGCTCACCCAGATGAAGACATCTACTCACAAAATGAAATTATTTCGTTGTCTGAGGATGCTGCTCAAGCTGGTGAGTTGGACGAAGAAGACTTAACGTTTATGAAGCGTGCCTTCTCAATGAATGATAAGGTTGCAGTTGATATTATGATTGACCGTACCCAACTAACAGTTGTGGATGTGACGGATACAATCGGAGATGCATTGAACTTGTACCTAGAAGAAAAGTTCTCACGTATGCCAGTGGTTGCTGACAACGACAAGGACAAAATTTTGGGATACGTCTTCTCATATGATTTGGTTCGCCAAGGTCGTTTGAGTATGGATGCATCAGTTCGAACTGTTTTGCGTAATTTGCCAGTCGTTTCTGAAAACCAGCCAATTACGGAAGTTTTGCAAGAAATGATTGAGCACCGTGCACCAATCGTTGTTGTTAAGGACGAGTATGGTGGAACGTCAGGTATTGTTACTGATAAGGACGTTTATGAAGAGTTGTTCGGTACGGTGCGTGACGAAATCGATGATGTTTCTGATGATTTGGTTCAAAAGCTTGGATCAGATGAGGAAGGAAACATGCACTACAAGGTCTCTGGAAAGATGACGTTGTACGATTTCGAACGATTCTTTAAGACTGAAATCCGTTCATTTGAGGATTCAGAAATGGCGACGTTGACAGGTTATGTTCTTGATGAGCACCCTAACTTTGAGGTTGGTGAAGCTATCAAGATTAATAACTTTGAAATTACAGCATTGGATTTCAAGGATGCTTACATCAATGATTTCGAAGTTGTGGCGTTGCCTGAAGAAGATTCTGAATCAGACTCAGAAGACGAACATTAATCATACGCAAGTGAACACCTGATAAATATCAGGTGTTTTTTGCTATAATGGTGTCATTGAATTTGTACTAAAAGAAAGTAGGGAAAAACATTGAGTGAAGGTGAGTTATTAATTTCGATTATTGTCATCATCCTAGTCCTATTGTTTGCGACGTTAGTTGCAGCTGAATTTGCCTTGGTTAAGGTGCGTAAAAGTGCCTTGATTGAGTTGCAAGAAGAACGTGAAAAGCCATCACGTCAAATTGCAACAGCTATCCACATGGTTGAAAACCTAAACGAGTATCTATCAACGACCCAAGTTGGTATTACGTTGGCTGGGTTGATTCTTGGTTGGATGGGTGAAGAGACAATTGCCCACTTGTTACTTGAAGGTGGCTTTTTGAAGGAAATGACGGGGGCGAGTGCTGGTGTCATTGCATCAGTGATTGCCTTGGTCTTCTTGACGTATGTTGAAGTGGTCTTCACGGAGTTGGTGCCAAAGAACGTGGCCATCGACTTCCCAGTGAAGGTGGCTTTGTTTGTCGCAACGCCATTGCGTCTCTTCCACGTTATCTTCTATCCATTTGTGTGGTTGTTGAACGTTTCAGCGACTGGTGTGACGCACTTGATGGGGATGAAACCAGCTAATGAAGGGGATGAGGTTTATTCAGAAGCCGAAATCCTAAGCTTGTCACGTACAGCCGCGCGCAGTGGTGAACTTGATGATGCTGATTATGTCTTTATGCAACGTGCCTTTGAAATGAATGACAAGGTAGCGGTTGATATTATGATTGACCGTACACAATTGGATGTCGTTGATATCACAATTCAGTGCACGATACCTTGCAACGCTACTTTGAAACGAAGCACTCTCGTTTCCCAGTCGTGGCTGACAATGATAAGGATAAGATTTTGGGATACGTCTTCAATTATGATTTGATGCGCCAAGCCCAAATTGATGACACGTTATCTGTTCGTAAGATTATCCGTCACATGCCAACAGTGCCTGAAAATATGCCAATTCAAGATGTTTTGCAAAAGATGATTGCGCGTCGTACGCCAATCGTTATCGTGAAGGATGAATACGGTGGAACGTCAGGTATCGTGACTGATAAGGACATCTACGAAGAGTTGTTTGGTTCAGTTCGTGATGAGATGGATGCGGTTGCTGATGATCTGGTTGAAAAGCTAGGTACTGATGAAGCTGGTAACATGCACTACAAGGTCTCTGGTAAGATGACGTTGTATGACTTTGAACGTTACTTCCATGTCGATATTCGTCCATTTGATGATTCTGACATGGTGACGCTGACTGGATACTTCTTGGATGAACATTCAGATACGTCAGCAGGCGATACTATCAAGGTACTTGATTTTGAAATTACGGCCCTTGATTTCAAGGATGCTTATATTAATGAATTTGAAGTTGTTCGTGTTGCGCCAACGACGGATGATGACATGACAATCGAAGAGTAAGAGAAAAGCCCCGATCCGCTGATGCGAATCGGGGCTTGTTTGTTAGGCGAAAGTAATCTCGATGTTATCCGTCAAGATATCCGTGTAGCTGAATGAGGCACGGTCGAACTCGTTACCTTCTTGCTTCAAGTCTAGGACGAATACTGAACGGAACGTCTCGCGTACAACGGCTTCGTGCTCGATGTTACGGTGACGGCTCTCGTGAGTAATCAAAGTAATTGGCTCACCAAGGTGATCGTCTAATTGTTGCTTAATTTCTGCTAATGCTGCAGGCATAAGAACTCCTTTCGTGAGGCTATCCTCACATCCAGCGACAAATGAAACCGCTGCGTAAACGAGCGCGTTTTAAAACGCGCTAAGATCATTTATAATTTTATCATAAAAAATGTAAATTCACAACGGAAAATAATATTGTGCACCTCTTTTTAATGAGAGAGTTTAGATGCGTGAAAAATTCCATTTTCTAAATGACATTGATTTGTTTCTGACTTTAACTTTCGGGCTTAAGGTCATTTGAGGTGGTTTCATTTATTAATATTCGTAACTTGCCGATTTTTGGTATCTGTTTATGATGCCGTGTTCGGCTAACGTGTAAAAATAGAATAAAATCACGTACGAACTTAAAAATCAAGATTTGAAACGTTCGATTTTGTCGGTTATTATAGTGATAACAAAAATAAATCTACGGGGAAGAGTAATGAAAGACGAACGAATTGGTTGGCCGGCGTACTTTATGATGCAAGCGGCCATGTTGGCATCGCGTAGTACTTGTACGCGACTACATGTCGGCGCTGTGGTTGTTAAAGATGGCCGTATTATTGCGAGTGGATATAATGGATCGGTCACGGGAACACCACACTGTACAGAAGTTGGGGATTTGATTGTTGATGGGCACTGCATTCGCGCGGTTCACGCGGAGCAAAACGCCTTGATGCAACTAGCAAAAATGGGGATTGCGGCAGAAGGTGCTGAGATTTACGTCACAGATTTTCCTTGCGTGCACTGCACGAAGTTTTTGTTACAAGCGGGCATTAAGAAGATTAACTACATCCGTAACTACAATAACGATGAGTTTGCGACGTCGTTAATCCAAGCCAAGGGTGTTGCACTGCAACAAGTGCCATTGACTGCTGCGGATGTTGCAATGATTAATTTTGATAAGTACGTAACTGAAAACAACTAAGGGGATAATGATATGAGTCGTAATGAACAAGCATATTTGGATATGGCACGTGAAGTGTTGGAAACGGGTAATGTGAAGGGTGATCGCACGGGGACTGGTACACGCTCGGTATTTGGCCGTCAATTACACTTTGATATGGCAGAAGGCTTTCCGTTGCTAACAACGAAACGCGTGCCGTTTGGTTTGATTAAGAGTGAATTGCTTTGGTTCTTGCAAGGTAATACTAATATTCGTTTCCTATTAGAGCACAACAATCACATTTGGGATGAATGGGCATTTAAAAATTGGATTGAATCTGATGAGTACACAGGGCCTGATATGACTGATTTTGGTCGCCGTGCTCTAGTAGATGATGAGTTCAAGGCTGCTTACGATGAGCAACACCAACTATTTGTTGACCGCATTTTGTCAGATGACGCCTTTGCTGATAAGTATGGCGAGTTGGGTGATGTTTACGGGGCGCAATGGCGTCACTGGCGTAAGGTACAAGGTGGCTTCATTGATCAAATCGATGATGTGGTGAACCAAATTAAGACGAACCCAAATTCACGTCGCTTGATTGTTAGTGCCTGGAACCCAGAAGACGTCCCATCACAAGCGTTGCCACCGTGCCACACGTTGTTCCAATTCTACGTGGCAGATGGCAAGCTGAGTTTGCAGCTTTACCAACGTTCAGCTGACATCTTCTTGGGTGTGCCATTCAATATTGCGTCGTATTCATTGTTGTTGCACATGGTGGCCGCGCAAACTGGTCTTGAAGCGGGCGAGTTCGTGCACACGTTTGGGGATGCGCACATCTACTCAAACCACGTTGACCAAGTGACTGAACAACTTTCGCGTGAAATGGCTGAGTTGCCAACGCTTGTGTTGAATCCGGATGTAACTTCAATTTTTGATTACACGATGGATGATATTAAGGTTGAAAACTATAAGCCAGCCAAGTCGATTAAGGCACCAGTTGCAGTTTAATGTTTGATTATGAAACAAGCGTAGTTAGTAAGAAGTGCTGACTATGCTTGTTTTTTGGTATAGAATAAATAAGTTACTATAAGCTTTTTTAAAGGTGGAGGCTTGTATAATGTCAAAGATACCGTTTTTGCGATATCTTGAGAATTATAAAAATTGGTATTAATCAGTATTAAACACTACTGGATTGAAGAGAGGAGTCGCTCATGGAAAATGAGCCGCAATCACGCACAGCGCGTCGTGAGGCCGAACGGTTGGCGAATAGTCACCAAAAAAAAGTTCGCGGTCCCCGCGGTCCTAAGCGTCCGAAAGATGGTCATAAATTTAAAGTTGCTCGCAATATTATCTTAGCGGTTATTGCAGTCCTAGTACTTGGGGTTGGAGCGGTTGCTGGAACGGTTTTTAACAACACGAAAAATGCGGTTAACAACGCCTTTCAGAGTGCGGGTGTTAAGAAGTCACGTGACGTGTCTGCAGTTCTAGCAGATGGAAAGCCATTCTCAATTTTGCTATTGGGAACTGATACTGGTGAGTTGGGACGAACAGATAAGGGTCGTACTGATTCATTGATGTTGGTAACGGTTAACCCAACGAAGGAAAAGGTAACGGTCATGTCATTGCCACGTGACTCTGTTATCGCCCCGGTTGGATTTGAAAGCCAATTCCCTCAAAAGTTGAATTCAGCTTATGAGTTTGGATCAGCCAAGACGACGATTAAGACGATTCAAGATTGGTTGAATGTGCCAATTGACTTCTATGCCCTTGTTAACATGGGTGCTCTAGAGAAGGTTGTTAATGAATTAGGCGGTATCAAGGTTGAGTCACCATTGACGTTTGATTACAACCCAGATACGGCGCACCAAGATCCAGGTAACCTATATAGCTTTACAGAAGGCTCATCTACATACACGCACACTGGTGAAGATGGTGTGACGCACACGTACCACAAGATGAATGGTGCAGCAGCGTTGGCCTTCTCTCGTATGCGTTACGATGACCCACGTGGAGACTACGGTCGTCAAGAACGTCAACGTTTGGTACTTGAAGCTATTGTTGAAAAAGCTAAGAGCAACCCAACTAAGTTGATTAACGCGAAGTTCTTGAACACGATTTCTGATTCAACGAACACTGATTTGACCTTTGATGATATGTTAACGGTTGCTTCAAAGTACAACAGTGCTGCTAAGACAATTAAGACTGATCACGCACAAGGTGTTAGTGTTGATTTGACTTCAGGTTCTTCTGAGTTGATCACACCAGACGAAAAGCAACGTGTCACAAACGTGTTGCGTAAGTCACTTGGTTTGAAGGAAGCTGATACTGGTACGATGTTTGGTGGTGAAGTTAGCTCAGCAACGATTGCAGCTAACGGGTTGACATCATATGTTTACAACAGTTCTTCTGAAACATCTGACACGACTTCAGAATATGGCAGCACGACAGATGATGGTACCGGAACTTACGGAGCCGACTACTATTCATACGCGCAATAATGTTTATCAGAACGCATCTACTTGTAAAAGTAGGTGTGTTTTTTTGTGGATATTGCAGGTTAAACGTTTAACTGAATTTACATTAAGGGTAAATCGTTTAACAAGTCGCTTACTTTTGATACACTTAAGCTTGTTAAGTTGTTTTACATAAATACCCCTCAAGGAGAGTAGCGATGCTATTGTTAATGAACATCCTTGGAATTTTTGTATTCCTAGGGGTGGCATATTTATTTTCTCGTGATCGCAAGCACATCCACTGGCGTTCAGTTGGTGTAATCTTGATCATCCAATTATTGTTGGCTTGGTTCTTCACGAGTTTCACGATTGGTCGAGACGCTGTCTTGGCTGCAGCAAACGGTTTCCAATGGTTGACCAGTGCAGCCTTTGACGGAATTTCATTTGCGTTACCTGATTGGGTAAAGCCAGCATCAGGTTCAATGAACTTTGTCACGTCAGCTGTGTTGCCAATCATTGTTATCATTCCGATGTTTGACATTTTGACATACCTTGGTGTTTTGCCATGGTTGGTTAAGTGGGTTGGACGTGGCTTGTCATTTTTGACAGGTCAACCAAAGTTCGAATCATTTTTCTCAGTTGAAATGATGTTCTTGGGAACGACAGAAGTGTTGGCCGTTTCTAAGCTACAATTGCAACAAATGAATGCGAAGCGTAATTTGACGGTTGCCATGATGTCAATGAGTACGGTTACGGCAGCGATTGTTGGTTCATACGTCGGTATGATGCCTGGTCAATACGTTTTGACGGCAATTCCGTTGAACATTTTGAGTGCAATTATGATGACGACGATTTTGAATCCGGTTGAAGTACCGGAAGAGGAAGATGTTATTGCGGTGTTGAACCACGAAGAAACATTGGATAACGGTAAGACGCAACGCCAACCGTTCTTTGCTTTCTTGGGTGATTCTATCCAAGGTGCTGGTTTGGTCGCAGTTATTATCGTCGCAACGGTTATTGCCTTCGTTGGATTGGCAGCATTGATTGATAACTTGTTGTCATTGACGACGTTGCCATGGTTGTCATTGGAGAATATCTTCGGTGTTATCATGTTCCCATTTGCTTGGTTGTTAGGATTCAATGTGAACGATGCCTTCCAAATCGCGCAATACATGGGAACGAAGCTTGTAACGAACGAATTCGTTGTCATGGGAGAAGTGTCAAAGGACGTGCTACACCACACGGGAATGTTTGCTTCGGCTCACGCTCGTGCTGTGTTGACGGTCTTCGTAACGAGTTTCGCAAACTTTGGTACGTTGGGTATGATTATCGGATCATACAAGAGTTTGGTTAACCGTGAAAAGGCTGATTTGATTGCGGCTAATGTGCCATTGATCTTGGTTTCAGGTATCTTGGTATCATTGATGTCAGCTGCAATGGTTGGTTTGTTTAGTTGGTAAGATAGATATAAAAAGCGCCGGTTAGGATTTTCGTCCTAGCCGGCGCTTTGTTTTGTATTAGATATCGTCATCGTAACGGTGTGGTGTCACGTCCTTGCGATCATCGTTGTCACGGTACTCGTAGCGATTGTGGCTTGATGGTTCAGGCATCACAACAGCTGCAACAATGTACAAAATAACTAGTGGGAAGAAGAAGAAAGCGACGGTTGCAAAAATAATGCGAAGCAATGTCGCGTCGATTCCGAAAAACTCGGCGAAACCACCGATGACACCGCTGATGACCTTATCACGAGACTTCGTTAATTGCTTTTTTGCCATAATAGATACCCCTCTTAAATGCTATTAGAACTGGTTGTACGGCGTTTGCCTTTACAACGCTAGCATTCTTTCTTATACTGAGAGTATATTATATGAGTTATAGTATTGTAAAGGAAAATGAATTATGGCGATGCAATTATCCAGTGATTTAATGGATGGGTTAGTATTGGCGTTGCTTTCTGACGAAGATTTGTATGGCTATGCGTTGACGAAACAGGTCCAAGAGCGTTTTGCGGTTTCTGAATCAACGATGTATCCAGTCTTGCGCCGTCTAAAGTCTAAGGGCTGGGTGACGACGTACGATGAACCTTTTGAAGGGCGTAATCGCCGATATTATAAAATTTCCGATGAAGGACGCTCTGAAGTGGTGCGAATCCAGGACGAGTGGCGGACATTCAGCGGCAATGTTAATGAAATTATGATGGCGGAGAGGGGAGACAATGGAGAATAACATTTACTTCACACAACTGCGCGGACATTTATTTGGTCTGACAGAAGATGAACGAGATGATGTTTTGGCGTTTTATCGTGAGTACGCGGCGGATGCGGGACTTAGTGGTGAAAAGCTAATTGCTGAGTTCGGGACACCTAAGCAACTGGCCCGCCGTGTCTTGGTGGATTATTCAATCCGCTATGATGATGTGGCTGATCAAGAGGCGCCAGATGAAGGTAGTTCGGCCACGAAGCAATTCAAGTCACGCATTCAGCGTCAACTAAACCTGTTGTGGGTGGTTATTGTTGGCCTGGTGACATCAGTTGTTTGGATTCCGGCCATTATTGCCATTTTGTTGGGCTTGTTCGGCGTTGTCTTGGTAGCTGTGGCAGTGATTATTATTTTGCTTTGGTTGCTCTTTACGGGGCTTTTCCAAGTTGTTGGTGCGCTTGCGATTGCTGGGCAAAGCTGGCAAACAGCCTTATTCCAAGGTGGCCTAGGTTTGATTTGGATTGGCTTGCAATTCATTGCCTGGCCAATTGGCTTTGTGGTTGTCCGTACGGTATTCCGTGCCTTGATGAACTTCGTCAAGTATATCGGCCGTCGCTTTACGCGTAAGCCACAAGGAGGTGTGAAGCATGCCTAAGATGTTACGCATTATCATTCTCGGTTTTGCCGTCGCTGCTCTTGGTATCATGTTGTCGGTGATTGGTTACGTCAATGGCGGCCAAAATAGCTTGGTTTGGCGCGACGGACATTTTGTCTTACCGCAGGAGAAAGCAATCAATCAAAAATTCGATACAATCAAGACAATTGACGCCACAGCGGTTGAACTAGATGTTCATGTTGTTGCGACTGATAAGGATGAGTATCGTGTGAAGGGAACGGTTGGGGATGCCACGCAGCTTAGCCTTACGAACAAGGACGGGGCGTTGCACATCCGTTATACTGGGACACAAAAAGATAAGTATCGGGTTGGCTTTAACAAGCGCGTTGAACACGTTTTAACGGTTTATGTGCCAAAGAAGACGGCAATGAAGTATATTCACATTCGTAACTATTCCGGTTCTGCATCGTTACATGATATTGAAACGAAGAATTTGACGTTGAATAACACGTACGGATTGGTAACACTTAGTGGTGTGAAGTCACCTGAGACGACGATGAATCTCGCTGATTCACAATTCTCAGCTAAGCAAGCAACACTTGGTAAGGCGTTTGTTTCAGCATCTGATACCGATATGCAACTGAAGGATGTTGTGATGAATGACGGAGTTGTGCAGTTGAATTCTGGTAATTTAACCGTCCAAAACGCGCAATTGACTGGCGTAAATGCTTGGACGTTACGTGAAGGTAATTTGGATGTGACGAACATGCCAGTGCCTGGTTTGCAGATTCAATCTAATAATGGTGACATTAAGATTCAAGGTAACCGCTTTGTTGGTAGCTACAGCCGTGATGAATCAGCAACCGATCGTCTTAACGTTGTGACGACCGATGGTGATACTATTTTCAATTAATCATTAAAGAAGTCCCTAAGGAATTAGGCGATTTGAGGTTGGTTTGGTAAAGTAGTACTGTTGATATTTAAAAATAAGGAGCAGCATATGCTTGATTTGTTGAAGTCTCTAGTGATTGGTATTGTCGAAGGATTGACTGAATTCTTGCCAGTATCATCAACAGGACACATTATTATTGCTAAATCATTGATGAACATCCCAGGTGGTTCAGTTTGGACGAAGAGTTTTACAGCGATGTTTGACTACGCAATTCAATTGGGGGCGATTTTCGCGGTTATCCAATTGTACTTCCACAAGTTGAACCCATTCGCGCCATCAAAGTCTACGATTGAAAAGAAGCAAACGTGGACTTTGTGGTTCAAGGTTATCGTCGGTGTGTTGCCTGCCGTTGTGGCTGGTTTGGCGCTTAACGATTACATGGATGCACACTGGTTGAACGCTTGGGTTGTGGCATCAATGTTGATCATCTACGGTATTTTGTTCATTGTCGTTGAGCGTTACTTGGCTAACAAGGATGCTTGGTTGACGGATTTGAACACAATGACGTTCAAGATGGCCTTGTTCATTGGTTTGTTCCAAGTGCTTTCAATCGTGCCTGGAACATCACGTTCAGGGGCGACCATCTTGGGTGCCTTGATCTTGGGTGCGTCACGTTTCGTGGCTGCTGAGTTCTCATTCTTTATGAGTATTCCAGTTATGTTTGGTGTGACAATCTTGAAGGTTGGTAAGTACCTTCTTGATGGTGGTAGCTTCACGGGCGCACAAGCTGGTGTTATGGCAGTTGGATTCATCGTTTCATGGATTGTGGCTTACTTTGCCATTAAGGTGATGATGAACTACATCAAGAACAATGACTTCAAGGTCTTTGGATACTACCGAATTGTTGTCGGTATTGTTGTCTTGGCTTTGGGAACAGCTGGCATGCTTACGATGCACTAAACTGGTAAATTAAAACGGCTTGGATTTTTGAATCCAAGCCGTTTTTTAGTGTTGTCGATAACGTTTTACTTGGCGGACGACGACCTCAGATAGAACGAAGCCAACTGCCAAAGCGACCGCGATTGTCAGGGTTGTGATGACGCCTTCTTGTGCCAAGGCGTAATGGCCAAGTGAGAAGTTCTTCATCGCCAAATAGATGGTGCCGCCGGGAACTAGTGACACTAGGCTGGGGATGTAAATCATGTTGACTGGTACGCGGTATTTAACGGCGAAGATGTTTCCGAGTAAACCGATAATAATCGCCGCAACCATATTGGCAATAAAGACATTGTCTTGTGCATAGCCGTACGCGATGTACCCGCTCCAGGCAAGGGCACCGGTTAAACCAGCGACGGGTAATGCACGGCGGGGGATGTTCGTAATGATGCCGAACCCGACTGTCGAAACGAAGCTAATCAGAAAATGAATGATTAATTGCATATTGATTACCTCCTATAATGACGTGCCAAAATGGACGAGGGTCGCGGCTAAGACGACACCGCCACCGATAGCAGCAGCGATTAATAAGGCATCCAAAGCGCGAACTGTACCAGAAATCATATGGCCAGCCATAATCTCACGCAGTGAATTTGTGAGCGCGACACCGGGCACTAATGGCATAACCGAACTGACGATGATGTTCTCGGCGTTTGTGCCAAGGTGAGCGGCGATTAACAGCCAAGCCAACAACGAAATTGTAAAGCCACCGGCGACTTCTTTGGCATAAGGCGTCGCGGTTGCTTTGCGGCCAACGTATTGGGCGACTAGATAACCGGCAATTCCGACGAAGAAAGCAAGCGCTAAATCTGGCCAGGTTGCCTTGAAAACTAACATGGGGGCAACTGATACTAAACCAGCACCGATAATCTTGGTAGGCCAGTTAAAATCAATTGCATATTCATCGATTGCGTTAACCTGTTGTGTGACATCGTCAAAATCGACGTCGCCGGCAACGAATTGACGTGAAAGTTGGTTAATTTCATCAACCTTTTGCAGGTTAAAACTGCCGAGTTTTGTCTTGGTGAGCTGAGTAGTTGGTTGATCAGCAAGTGACACAAAGACTGCCGTTAGCGTGACGTAGCAAGACACGTTGACGCCGGCCGTCTTACCGATGATTTCAACAGTCTCTTCGATGCGAGGAGTCTCCGCGCCGCTTTCTAATAGGATGCGTCCAGCCTGCGCACAGGTCTGTAGAACGCGTTGCTCGTATGTGTTCATGGTTTTGCACGTCCCCAAAGTGTTTTAGTCTTGTCTTGATTTTACTGGAAAAAAGCGCAAAACAAAACCGCCTATGTTGGTTAGGCATAGGCGGTTTCGGAGTCTAGTCCGAAGACGACTCTTTTTCCTAACGATACGTTGGTTAGGCGCATCGTTACCATAGGTGGTTAATCCATGGTAAATAGGTATTCTTAAGGAGTAGGTTGTAGGTTGGTTAGACCTACGTGCCGAGCTGATTAGACTCGGCGATATGAGTAAGTTGCTGTCTCAAATGTTAAATGGAAACGTTTTCCTCTTTAACAAATATTATAATAACGCGCAAAAATGAATTATACAATAAATAACTCTTAACTTTTTCCATTATTTCGGATAATTTTCCGGTGCAAGTGCTTCAAAATGGCTTTCTTATCACGTTTTGAAGGGAAAAGTTCCTCTAAACTTGCTGTGACAATTGTACCAATCAGGGCAGCCATGGCAATGAAATTAATCCAGAGTAACACGATGATGGCCGAACTAAGTGCTTGGTAAAATGTGTAGGCTTGTGAAGCTAGGTTCACGTACCATCCAAAGATTTTCGTTAACCACAAAACGAGCGCAACTTGAATGATGGTACCAGTTAAGGCCCATTGTAAACGAGGCTTTTTGACCGGTAATACCCAGTTGAAGAGCGCAGCGCCGATAAACAATCCAGTCGCGACAACCGGCAACTTGGCTGATTCAATTTGACGCACGATATGACTGCTGATTGGCAACGCTTCGAGAACGTTCGAGCCAACCGAGGCAATCAAAATGAGGACGCCCATAATGCCAAGCACTAAAATCATCCACGCCATTGAAATGAAGCGGTCGATGATGGCGATATTCTTTGGTTGCACACCGTAGATGCCGTTTTGAGCGGTACGGATTGAAGCGACCACACGCGAGAGCGACCAAAGTGTAATCACAATTGATGCAGACAAAACGCCAACACCATTATGTCCGAGAATCGACTCAATGATTGGTCGTACAAACCCGTAAACGGATTTTGGCACGGCCCACTGTACGTAACTGAGGGCTGTGGTAATCGTTAGCCCAAAGTAAGGCAACAGGGTCGCAATGATGATAATCGCTGGGAAAATCGACAATAGTCCAAAGTAAGCAACCGAAGAACTAGCCGTTACGATATCGACACGCATCGAAACGTCAATGATGGTTTTGACATAGCGGTTATTGAAGATGGCATGTAGTGCTTTTTTCAAACTCGGTTACTCCTTTCGACACTGATAGTATTTATTTTAACAAAATAAACCGGTATCAGTTAGTACTGATACCGGTTTTATTGATAGTAATTAGTGTTGAATCATCGCACCGTGTGGGACAGCACCAGTGGCAGAGTCCTTAGCGCGTTGGTGAAGCATGCTCTCAATTTCTTCAAGTGAACGACCACGTGTTTCGAAAACGAAGTGCTTTACGAACAATGACCCAAGCACACACATAATGGCAAAAGCACCGAAGATTATTGGCATTGAGAAGTGTTCCAACAAAACGGGGAACATCAACGATACAAGCAGGTTCGCCCCCCAGTTAATCAATGATGAGAAACCAACTCCGACACCACGGACAGACAATGGGAAGACTTCACCAATCATGGTCCACATAATTGGGCCCCAAGTTGCACAGAAGAAGATAAGGTAGAAGGCCATCGCAACAATTGTGACGTATGACATGATACCTGTAACAGATAGGCTAGTTAAGATAGACAACGCAATCAATGAAACGGCCATACCGAAGCCCCCGATTAATAGCCACTCCTTGCGACCACGAGTTTCCATCACACGAACGGCCCAGGCAGTGATCAAGACGTTGACAGTTCCAAGACCAACAGTTCCCATTAGTGAGGCGCTATCACCCATGCCAATGGTCTTAAAAATAGTTGGGGCATAGTACAAAACCCTATTGATACCCATGAATTGTTGGAAGATAGCCATACCGACACCGATAATTAAGGCAGGACGAACGAACTTTGAGAACAATTCCTTGAAGCCGCCAAGCTTGACGTCTTTAGCGTTTTCCATTTCAGCCAATTCAGCCTTAGCCTCTTCAGGCGTGCGAAGCATGTTCAAAACTTGCAACGCTTCATCGAATTTCTTAATACGACCTAGGTAACGAGGAGACTCAGGCAAGAAAATACCACCGATGAATAGGATAGCTGATGGTAGGGCAGCGAACCCAAGCATCCAGCGCCATGAAACGGTATGTGCTAGGCCAGAGAATCCAAGGTTAACCAAGTACGCCATCAAAATTCCCGTCATAACCATCAACTGGTTAAGTGAGGTTAGTGAACCGCGCATTTTAGCAGGCGCAACTTCGGCTAAGTAGGTTGGTACAAGGGCTGAGGCACCACCAACGGCAACACCAAGAACGACACGGCTAGCAACCAAAACACCAAAGTCAGGTGAAAAGGCTGAACCTAGCGATCCAATGAAGAAAATCAAAGCTGCAACCATGACCATCTTCTTACGACCGAAGCGATCTGACAGAGGGCCGATTGACATGGCACCAATCATAGCGCCAAGCAAAACTGATGAGACGACGATTCCTTCTTCCAAGGCGTTTAGGCCAAGGGTGCGTTGAACGTAGAGAATGGCACCTGAGATAACCCCAGTGTCATAACCAAATAAGAGACCACCTAGGGCTCCAAAAAAATAAATTAAACGAGGTGAGATTTTACGCATGATTTGCATACTCGCTTTCCCAAAGATAATTTCTAGATTAACGTTACTTTTTTCACTATTTATGAAAACGGTAACAACTCAATCAACATTAACAACTATACGCTTACTAAAAGGAATTGTTAATAGTGATTGTTATTTTTTTCACAAAAAGTGTGCGAATTGCGCCACAAAATATGTCTGATGAAGGCCAAAAGCACGCAAAAAACGCCTAACAGAAAATCTGTTAGGCGTTTTGGTTATTCAGATATTAGCCGAAGCGTGACTCTGAAGCTTCCCATGAGTATGATCCGTCTTCAAGTTGCTTGTCGCCAAGTTCCTTGTAGTCGAAGTAGTCGAATTCAGCAGTAGTGTCGTAACCTGAGTAGTCGACAGCTGCCAAACCAACGTAAGCACCCGTGAAGAATCCACCGTATGATTGTACAACGTAGTCATCTGACAAGACTGCGGCGTCCAATACAACTGGTACTTCAGTCCAGTCAGTACCGTTGAATGAGTACTCGTACGTGTATGATTCCTTACGAACCTTCGTCTTGAACCATACGTATTCAGTACCTTCAGGGATTACGATAGCATCGTCCTTCAAGTATGACGTGTAAGTTCCGTTACGTTGTCCACCCTTGTTCTCGGCAACTTCGATTACGCTTTGACCTTCGTCGTTCTTCGTAATGAAGATCCATGACCAGTGTGAGTGGTTGTAGTAGTTCGTCAAACCAGCCATTGATTGGTATGAGAATGGGTTGAACTTAACCTTAGTTTCAGCATCGAAGTAGAATGCTTGCCAACGACGAGCAATCAATGACAAGTCGTGGTAGTTAACCAATGATCCGCGACCGATCAACTTCAATGAACCGTCACCAGTTGAACCGAACTCTTCTGAGAATGGCACACGCAACGTGTTCCAATTCATGTCCAACTTAGCGTCAGTAAACTCATCGTGTTGTGAGTGGTCAGCAGGGGCTTCAGTCAAGATAGCGTCCTTAGGAGCTTCAACGAACGTTTGTCCACCGTGTCCACCAACAACGCGTGGCCAACCAGCTTCGTCCCATTCAACCTTTTGGATTGACGTCTCACGTCCCAAAGTTGACCATCCACGTGGGTCAGTTGATGACTCAGTCTCGTGGTTCCATGGACGAGCAGTCAATGATGCGTAGTACCACTCACCACCTGGTGTGTCGACCAAAGCACCGTGACCTTGCTTTTGTAAGTAAGTGTATGGTGTGTCGAAGTTCGTCAAGAATGGACCATCAGGCTCAACAACGAATGACTTCTCATCCAAGCTCTTTGAACGAGCAACAACTTCTTGGTGAGTGAAGACAGTTCCACCTTCAGCAGCGAATAGGTAGTATTCACCGTTGATCTTGTACAAGTGAGGACCTTCAACCAACTTAACGTCAGTTCCTTCGAAGATCGTGCGAGCCGTTTCTGGCTTCAACTTCATCGTATCAGTATCAAATTCAGTCAACGTAATACCATCAAATGGGTGGTGGTATTCACGGTGATCCCAAGTTTGTTGTACCAAGTACTTGCGACCATCTTCATCGTGGAACAATGAAGCGTCGAAACCAACTCCGTTAACACGGATAGGTGCTGACCAAGGACCTTCGATGTTCTCGGCAGTCGTCAAGTAGTTCGTCATATCCTTGAAGGCACCGTCAGTGATCTTAACGTCAGTGTAGATCAACCAGAACTTGCCGTCTGCGTATGACAAGTCAGGGGCCCAGATACCACCTGATGAAGGGTTACCCTTCATGTCCAAAAGTTCAACAGTATCAAGAACGTTCGTTACCAAGTTCCAGTGAACCATGTCCTTTGATGCGTGAATGCGGACACCAGGGAACCATTCGAAAGTTGACGTTGCAATGTAGTACGTGTCTTCAACACGGATGATTGATGGATCTGAGTTGAATCCAGGCAATACAGGATTTTGAATTTGCATTGTGAGATGCTCCTTGTGAGATATAGTGTGTATGTGTCCCGATACGTGTGAGAGTCGGGCAGCAACGCAGTTCGTGAGATGCGCTGTCTAAAAGTTTCAATCACTGATTAAGGCTTTTAGACAGCGGACTTTAACCATAATGTTAAGGTCTGAACAACTCCGTGAAAACGTTACCATTTACTTTGTAGTCATAATATAACACAGTTAGTTTTCTAAGACAACCAACTATTTGCACGGGACTTCACAAGTTCTGGATCTGGGTGCATTACAGGTGGTTGTCCACAGTAAAATAATAGTGATTCTCGGTTTTCTTCCTATATAATGAGAACTATTATAATGCCATTGCCTTATAAACGGCGATTAGTCTTAGAAAACGGATTAAAACATTTTATCCACGATATAGACACGAGTTTAATGGTAAGTTTTGTTTTCAGGAGCCGATTACTTACCGAATCCCAGTAGAGAGATTGTTAAAAACATCACTAATGTGTTAGCGTTTTCAAAACCCGTTATGTTGCGATGTGCCTATTTGGTACACGTTATATGTGAACGGAAAAACTATTTTTACCTAAGTTGGTTGCGCACGAAAACTAACTGTGTTATTGTTAGCTTGTTGAAAAATGAATGCGATTTCATTTTGAAGGTATTTTGTCTTTTATTAAGAAGGGGTTAGAGTTTATGGCTGCTGATGTCAAAAACAACGAGTACGCCAAGTTAACGACCGCAGAACGTGTCGGATACGGACTTGGTGACTTTGCTCAAAACTTGGTTTTCGGAACTGTTGGTGGTTTCCTAGCTGTTTACATGCTACAAATCAACGCACTTCCTGCATTTATGGGAACGACATTGTTCCTTTTGGTTCGTGCGCTTAACGCCGTTACTGATCCATTGATTGGTACGTTCGTTGACAAGCACATGTTTAAGGGTGGCGACAAGTACCGTCCTTGGTTGATGATTGCCGGTGTGCCATTGATGATTATGGCTGCCTTGCAATTCTTCCCAGCGTCATGGGCTTACCAAAACGCTTGGTGGGCAGGTATCTCATATGCTTTGACGGCTGTGATTTACTCATTCGTTAACATTCCTTACGGATCATTGAACGCTTCAATGACGCGTGACCCAGACGAAATTGACAAGTTGACGTCAACTCGTATGATGTTGGCTAACATTGCCAACTTGTTGGTTTACACGTTGTTCCCAATGTTGCTTCAAATGGCTGCACCTGCTGCCCGCGAAATGAAGGACACTGGATTGTTCGGTTTGAAGTTGGAAATGGGTGACTACTTGGCTCGTTCAGCTGGACCTGCTTGGTTCCGCACTTGGGCTATCTACGGTGCAATTGGTGCCGTAGCCTTGGTTATCACGTACTTCGTAACGAAGGAACGTATCAAGACGACTAAGGAAGCTTCAGACGACGTTAAGGTTGCTGACTTGTGGTTGTCATTTAAGGCAAACAAGCCATTGCAAATCTTGGCATTGTTCTTCTTCTTGTCATTCTTGTTGATGTTCTTCCAAAACACTGTGTTCTCATTGTTTGTTCAATTTAACACGGGTCACTCAGAGTGGATGGGTGCTATCGGTTTGATCGCTTCAATCCCTGGTATCTTCTTCCCAGCTCTATGGCCAAAGTTCCGTAACGTATTCGGAAAGAAGGGATTCTTCTACTTCTTCTTCGGAATGTTCATCGTTGGAACGTTGTTGTTGTGGGTATGGACTTGGAAGGGTATGCACGACAACTTGGCATTGGCCTACGTTGCTCGTTTCATCCACCAATTCGGTATCACGTCAGCTACTGGATTCATGTGGGCTTTGGTTCCTGAAGTTGTTAACCACGGTGAGTTGGTAACTGGAAAGCGTGAAGCTGGACAAATCAACGCCATCATGGGATTGGCCTTCAAGTTTGGTATTACGATTGCTTCATTCGCTATGACTGTTATCGGTGTCTTCGGTTACAAGTCAGGTGCAACGGTGCAAACTGCTGCCGCACAACAAGGTATCAACGTTGCCATGGTATGGATTCCTATCGTGCTTGCTTTGGTTGCAATGTTCGTTATGGCTCGTTACCCATTGACTGAAATGGCAGTTAAGGAAAACAACGAGAAGCTTGACGCACGTCGCGCAAACATCATTGATTCAGAGTTGTAATTCATGACAATTTAAGCAGCTGCGGTAAAACGTAACTGGATGATCAAAACAGGTATAGGTCTTCAACGGCTTATACCTGTTTTTCGTTTAGTTGTCCGATAAATTTGGCTGGGTGTTTAGATTTGTCAAAAAGTATTGCCAGATTAGCCACTTTTTTCAATTAAAATAAAGGGTGTTTCATTGAGGGGTTGTAAAAACCTGTATAATAATTTAGACAAAATAAAAAAATAACGACGATTAAAACGTATCTATATGGTATAAATAGGTTTTATCTTGAATAACTCGAAGTGGGTTTTAAGTTGCAGAAGGAGAAAGAATGGTTTCGAAAGTAGACCAAGATGCGATGCGCGACACGAACCGTAAACTGATGTTGCAAGCGCTATTTAATGCGCAACAAACATCACGTAGCGAAATTGCAGAACAGATTGCTTTACATAAATCGACAGTCACGACAATTTATCGCGATGTCGAAGCAGATGGTTATATAGAAGAATTAGGTGAAGGAACCGTTTCAAAAGCTGGTGGACGTAAGCCAAAGTTGATTCGTTTCAATCGCCATTATGGTTACATTGTTTCATTTGACCTAGGGCGTAATCACCTGCGTTACTTGGTGGCCCGTATTACGGGTGAAGTTATCTCACGTGGACAAATGACGGTTTTTGGCATGCGTTATGCCGATTACAAGCGTGCGATGCTTTCATACGTTGCGCAGTTAGGTGATATGCAAACGGATCATGGCTTAATCGGAATTGGGGTTGCCATCCATGGTGTTGTCGAGGATAACAAGGTGCGCTATACACCGTTCCATACTGAATTGGTAAATGAAGACATGGCCAAGGATTTGGAAGAGGCGCTTCATGTACCAGTTATATTAGAAAACGAAGCCAACTTGGCTGCCGTTTACTTGCGTGATTATCATGACTACGATGCGGCGGAAACATTCCAAAACTTTACGGTCGTGAACATTCATAACGGTATTGGAGCCGGAGTTATTCAAAACGGCCGCTTATTCCGTGGACTACATGGTGAAGCAGGAGAAATTGGACGCCAAGTTGTCTTAAACAATGATCAACTTGCCAAGGGTGAGTTTGATAGCACAATTCATATCGAAGATTTGTATTCAGAAGATGCGATGCTTAGTCGCTTGGGAGTGTTAAAAGGACAAGAGGAAATCACACGAGAAGATTTTCTTTCCCTATACATGGGTGGCGATGCAGATGCGAAATCATTGATTGATGAATGGGTTCATGCAATCTGTCGAACAATCTATAACTTAGCACAGTACGCAGCGCCGGAAGCGGTGTTTGTCCACTCACGTTTCATTGCGGGGACGCCAGAGCTGCTCGATTATCTATTGGAGACATACCACAAGATTGAACCTGAGTCGGCCACGCCGTTGTACTTTGCTAAGAAGTCGGTTAATCGTGCGACGCTTTCTGGTGGTGTTGCCATGGTAACGCGTTCTTTGCTCGATATGATGGGATACGAGTTGAACTTTGCACTTGAAGAAGAAGATGCGGCCGAGTCTAATTGGTTGTAATAAGTGCACAAATACGCATATGAAAGCGTATTCAAAAATTAGAGTTTTTATAATTTTAAACGCCTAAACGCCTTTGTTTAGGCGTTTTTGTTATGTTTTTGAACAATTTGCGAAAGAAATCACATACAAACGCTTGCATTATGTTAATGGGTACCCTATAATAAATCTCGTAAGTTAGTTGATTGCTTAAACCAACTAACCAAAGCCAACCGGCTTTGATGATTAAAACAGATGATTTAAGAATTTTGGAGGATGACATAATGTCAGAATTGTTCGACTTTCCTAAGGTAGAATTTATCGGCGGAGCAAAGGGATTGAACTTTGAAGCATCAAAGGGATACAACTTCTACAACCCAGAAGAGGTTTTCACTATCAACGGTGAGACTAAGACGATGAAGGACTGGATGAAGTTCTCAGTTGCTTACTGGCACACGATGGACCAACGCATGGTTGACCCATTTGGTGAAGGTACTGCCGAGCGTCCATGGGACGTTAACGGTGTTGACGACATGACTGACTTGGACCACGCAATCGCTAAGGTTGACTACATGTTCGAGTTCATGGACAAGTTGGGTGTTGAATACTTCGCATTCCACGATCGTGACTTGGCTCCTGAAGGTAACACTTTGGCAGAGACGAACGCTAACTTGGACGCCGTTGTTGACCGCATCGAAGAAAAGATGAAGGAAACTGGCAAGAAGTTGTTGTGGAACACGTCATCATTGTTCACTAACAAGCGTTTCATGGCTGGTGGAGCTACTACGCCATTTGCTGACGTATTTGCTTACGCAGCAGCACAAGTTAAGCACTCATTGGAAATCGCTAAGCGTTTGAACTCAGAAATCATACGTATTCTGGGGTGGTCGTGAAGGTTACGAGTCATTGTTGAACACTGACACGAAGCGTGAGTTGGACCACATCGCTAAGTTCTTCAAGTTGGCTAAGTTGTACGCTAACGAAATTGGCTACACTGGTCAATTCTTGTTGGAGCCTAAGCCAAAGGAGCCAACTGCTCACCAATACGACACTGACGTACAAACTACTATCGCCTTCTTGAAGACGTACGGTTTGGAAAACGACTTCAAGTTGAACTTGGAAGGTAACCACGCTTACTTGGCTGGTCACACTTACGAGCACGAAGCACGTTTTGCACGTGAAGCTGGTATGTTGGGTTCATTGGACGCCAACATGGGTGACAAGCAAACTGGTTGGGATATCGACGAATTCCCTAACGACATCTACGAAGCTACTTTGGTTATGTACGAGTTCATCAAGAACGGTGGATTGCCAACTGGTGGTTTGAACTTTGACTCAAAGGTTCGCCGTGCTTCATTCAAGATGGATGACTTGTTCTACGCACACATGGCCGGTATGGACGTTTACGCTGCTGGGTTCCGTGTTGCTATGAAGATGATCGAAGACAACTTCTTGGAGAACATCTACAAGGAGCGTTACTCATCATTCGATTCAGGTATCGGTGCTGACTTCGAAAACGACAAGGCTTCATTCGCTGACTTCGAAGCTTACATCTTGAACAAGACGAACGACGAGATCTTCTCAACGATCCAATCAGGACGTTTGGAAGCTATCAAGGCTACGTTGAACAACTACATCTACTCAGTTTTGGGTTCAACTTTCTCAAAGTAATCCCAACCGAATAGGTTCCTGGTAAGAAAAGGCTTACGCTAATGCAGAATTAGCGCCGCCATGTCGACTCCTTTTGAAATAATGGTCGATATAGCATCTCTCAATCTCAAAAAATCTCAAAAATAATCTCAACAAAAGCGATGTGAGTGCCTATCTCACGCTCACATTGCAACAAACATAACAGTAGGGCCAATCCCTACGGCGACGAGGGCTGGGCCATTAAATTAGCCCAGCCCTCGTTGTATACATAACAAAGAAAGAGGACATAAACATGAGCGAAGTCGTATTGGGTGTTGACCTAGGAACGTCATCAGTTAAGATCTCAGCTGTTGATCGTCAAGGAAACATCGTTGCACAACAATCATATGATTACCCACTATCACAACCAAAGCCAGGATACAGCGAGCAAAACCCAGAAGATTGGGTTAACGGTACGACTGTAGCCATCGTACGTTTGATTTTGGATGACGGCATCAAGCCTGAAGACATTGCTGGTATTTCATACTCAGGTCAAATGCACGGTTTGGTTTTGTTGGATGACAACAACCAAGTTTTGCGTCCAGCAATCTTGTGGAACGACACGCGTACTACGCCACAAACTAAGGAAATCGCTGAGAAGATGGGTCAAGAATTCATCGATATCACGCGTAACAAGGCTTTGGAAGGATTTACTTTGCCAAAGATCTTGTGGGTTAAGGAAAACGAGCCAGAAATCTTCTCACAAGCTTCTTCATTCGTAACGCCTAAGGATTACGTGCGTTACCGTATGACTGGTAAGTTGGCTATGGAAATTTCTGACGCCGCTGGTACGGTTGCAATGGACGTTGCTAACCGCACTTGGTCAAAGGAAGTTCAAGAAGCCTTTGGTTTGAAGCCAGAATTCTTCCCTGAGATTATCGAAGGACCAGAATTTGCTGGAACTATCTCACCAAAGTACGCTGCCTTCTCAGGTTTGACGACGGAGACTAAGGTATTTGGTGGTGCAGCCGACAACGCTGCTGGTGCCATCGGATCTGCAATCTTGCAACCTAACATGGTGATGTCATCAATCGGTACGTCAGGTGTTGTTTTGAAGTACGAAGACAACGCAGATGCTGACTACAAGGGTAAGGTTCACTTCTTCAACCACGCTATCCCTGGCAAGTTCTACTCAATGGGTGTTACTTTGGCTGCTGGATACGCTTTGTCATGGTTCAAGAAGACGTTTGCTGCTGATGAAGACTTCACGGCAATGGTTGAATCAGCTGGTAAGTCAACGGTCGGGGCTAACGGTTTGTTGTTCACGCCATACTTGGTAGGTGAGCGTACACCATACGCTGACGGTGACATCCGTGCTTCATGGACGGGTATTGACGGAACGCACAAGAAGTCTGACTTCGTTCGTTCAGTTTTGGAAGGAATTATCTTCTCATTCAAGGACATCTTTGATATCTACGAAGAAGCTGGTACTGACTTCGATACTGTTGTTGCCATCGGTGGTGGTGCTAAGTCACCATTGTGGTTGCAAATTCAAGCTGACATCTTCAACAAGAAGGTTGTTTCATTGAAGAACGAGCAAGGACCTGGAATGGGTGCCGCAATCTTGGCCGCTACTGGTTTGGGTTGGTTCGACTCTGTGCAAGATGCAGCTGCTGCATGGAACTCATTTGACAAGGAATACTTGCCAGATGCAGATCGCGCTGCACGTTACGCAGAAATCCACGCTATCTACAAGCAAGTTTACGGTGCAACTGCTGAAATCTCACACGAGTTGTTGGCATTCCGCCGTTCAGCTAAGTAATTCAAATCAGAAGGGACGATACGGTGATGTGTCGTCCCTTTTTGTACGTTCACAGAATCGCCACAGTGTTTAAAAAAATATTGTTGCAAACAGTCACTTATGTTTTTTGCAGAGGTTAAGTGATAATCTAAAATAAATAATCAACTTAAGTTAGGAAATGAACACCATGGAAACAAAGCAACCGCAACAATACAAGTTTTGGCTACTCGTTATTTTGGGATATATTGTTTTGTTTGTTATCGGCTTCTATTCACCAATTGTTTTGGATCGTGTGAGTGGTGGTTCACATAACGAAACAACGAAGACAGCCACAACGAGTTCAGAAAGTTCTATTGATGAAGCAGGTACAACACCAAACGACTCTGTTGATACGACAGATGAGGAGGTGGCGTCTTCAGCTGAATCAACAGTTGTCGCTGATTCAGCCGAAGTGGCAAGTGAACCAGCTGCATCAAGCGAGGCAGAAGCAGCAAGTGAAGCTGAGAGTTCATCGACGAGTGCTGCGACGCAATTGACAGTGCCTCAAGGGACAACAGCTTATTCAATCGCTAAGCAGCATGGCTTAACGGTGGCTGAGTTGCAACAAATGAACCCATCGATTAATATGAATGCCCTACAAGCTGGCGAAACAATTGTCGTAAGCCGCTAAGAGGTTATTGCTCGGAGCCCAGTGTTCCGGGCTTTTTTGTTAGCCAAGTGCCTTTAGAAAAATTTTACTTACGAAGAATTTATTTTTGTGCTTCAATAGTACAAGTGTTCAAAAAAGGAGTGAGAAAATGACAGAAAAAGTTTCACCACGAGTCGTTTGGTCAATTGTTGCGACCGCGATTCTAGGGTTTGTCGGTATTTTGACGGAAACGTCGATGAACGTGACGTTCCCGGATTTGATTAAGCAATTTAATGTGCCAATGGGAACGGTGCAATGGCTAACAACGGCGTATTTATTGATTGTGGCGTTGATGATGACGACCTCAGCTTATCTAAAGGCTGTGATGAGTCCACGCAAGATTTTTATTTGGGGTATGATTTCATTTGTTATCGGTGATATTATTTCCATTTTTGCCCCAAGCTTCTGGCCTTTGTTGGTTGGACGACTTGTCATGGCGGTTGGAACCGGAATTGCTTTGCCGCTGGTATTTAACGTTATTTTGATGAGCATCCCACCGATGCAACTCGGCAAGTACATGGGCTTTGGTGGTTTGATTTTGTCACTAGCGCCCGCTCTTGGACCGGTTTATGGTGGTTTGGTGACCTATTGGCTCGGTTGGCGTGCGATTTTCGTCATTGTATTGCCAATTATGTTGATTAGTTTGGTGTTGGGATGGCGTACGTTGCCAAGTGAACACCAGGCTGAAGACGCTAGCTTTGATTGGTGGCAATTTATTGTTTTGGGTGTGTCATTGACGACGGCTTTGTTGGCGCTTGGTGAGTTGGAGTCTGGAAAAATCTCAGCTACGATTATTGTATTGGCAGTAATTGCCGTTGTAGCGATGGTGATTTTCGTTCGCATTGCCGGCAAGTCAACGAAGAAGTTGTTGAATCTTTCGGTGTTCAAGAGCAAGGGAATGGTCTTTGCGTTGCTAATTTACGCAACGTCACAAGCGATTAACCTGGCTGTGAACTTCGCGATTCCGCAATATGCCCAATTGACGTTGGGTGCAACGACGATGATCGCTGGTGCAGTGTTGATGCCAGGATCATTGTTGGGATCAATCTCATCACCAATGTACGGCGCATTTTATGACCGCGCTGGTGCAACCAAGCCGTTGACGATTGGTTCAATTAGTTTCTTCGTGGTCATGGTTATCTTTTCAATCATGGCACCATCAATTACGTCAATTGGTTTGACAGTGATGTACGCCTTGTTCACGTTAGGGCGTAACTTGGCATTCAATACGTCAATGACGGCCGGTGTTGCCGAAGTGCCACGCGAGGTGTCAGGTGACGTTAATGCCATTTTCAACACGATTCAGCAATTTGCGGGTGCGGTTGGAACTGCGATTGCAGCTTTGTTTATTAAGACGACTAGTGCAACGCCAGCAGCGATTGCCCATCAGACAGCTGTTGGGTTGGGACATTTGTTCTGGTTCAGCACGGTATTTGCTGGCTTGAGTTTGGTATGGCTCTTTGGTTTCACAAAGACGAAGACAGGAAAATAATTTTTCAAGACAGCTAGCCATTTGGCTAGCTGTTTTTGCTCTTATGATGAGATTCCGGACTAGTTTTTCTAGTTTGGTAAAATATCATCATAGGAGTATTTTTATTTATGGTTACACGTTATGAAGAGGACTTTAAAAAGTCCATCGTGGAGATGGTTAAAGCGGGCCGTCGGCCCGATGAATTATCCAAGGAATACGGTCCTTCAGCCAATTCAATTCGGAATTGGGTCAAAAAATATGCGCCTGTAGAAGTGAATGGCGAATCAATATCAGCTGATGAATTGAAGAAGTTGCGTAAGGAAAACGCAATTTTGAAAGAAGAGCTCGAAATTTTAAAACGTGCGGCGGTGTTGCTGGCAAAACATTAGTTTTGCGCGGTAGAAGTGTTGTTTTACCAATTATCCACAAAAATTTGGTACAGGGGCACCGCATCACACGCGTTCTGAGTGCTTTGAAAATTCCAATGTCCACTTACTCTGACTGGATCCATTGGGAGCCGAGCGCACAAGAAATACAACACAACAAATTGAGAATTGCCGTCGAATCAATTTACACAGCCAATAAAGGCATTTATGGTTATCGACGAATTGCTAAAACCATGCGCGACTTATTCAAACTAGCAATCAGCGACCGCTTTGTATGGCAATTGATGAGTGAAGCTGGCTTGAAATCGCGTATGCAAAAGCGATATAACAAGCCTACAACAGTCAATGACAAAGATCAGATGCCAAATCTCATTATCAATCTGGATGACCTAAGTGGCGTAATTACAACTGACATTACGTATATCCAGTTGACCGATAAGACATGGGTTTACATGGCTAGTGCATATGATCCGGAAGACCGTAAGGTGCTGTCGTATCGAATCGCAGATACGATGACAGCTCAACTAGCAACCTCAGTAATCGTTAAGGCGCTAAGACGAGGTGAAAAACCACTGTATGTGCATAGCGATATGGGAAGCCAGTATACCAGCGAATTGTTTGAAAATACACTGGAGTCCATAGGTATTAGGCACTCTTACTCCCGTAAAGGGCACCCTTACGATAATGCCCGCATCGAAAGTTTTCACTCGTTACTCAAGAGGGAGCTGATCTACCAACAGGATTTCGAGAGTATCGCTGATGTGCAAGCCGCTGTTGGATGGTACGTCAACTGGTATAACAACAATCGTATATCACTCCGTGATGCCGCCTAGACCAATTTCTAGATGACATAAACGCGATTATACAAATTTGCCTATACACCGGCGTTTACAAGCACTGACTTTGTGAAGTCCAAAAATCACTCTGACAAGTGCTTATTTGCTATACCCTCAGACTTGTGAAATTCAACAAAATCCAAACTAGACCACCGTAACTCCATAGCCTCCGGCAGGCACAGGGGCAAAACCCCTGGACCCCATTAAAAAATGACCCAAAATCTGTACGAAATCAGGTCATTTTGAAAAATTTTCGTGGTACGAGCCCTAGCGGGCTCTAAAAAGAGGTCCGGAGTCTTGACATCAGAGCCTTTTGTATGTCTAGGCATATTCACAATTTATTCCTTTTGTATCCGTTTTCATTCGATAAAATGGGCGCATAAAGGAAAAGGGGGAAGTCACCATGAAAAAAGTGACAGAGTTGCTAGAACGTTATTTGATGCCCGTTGGCTCGAAATTGGCTGCCAACAAGGCATTGAATGCCGTTCGTGATGGAATTGCGTATGCGATGCCATTGGTTATTGTAGGGTCTTTGACGATGTTGATTGCCAACGGGTTCTCAATTGATTCGTTCAAGACTTGGTTAATTGATAACGGAACGTTTGACTGGTTGGTTAAGATTACCAACGGAACGTTTGGTTTGATGGGGTTGGTAGCGGTATTTGGTATTGCTTACCGTTACGCACAAGAATTGAAGGTTGATGGTGTATCAGCAGGTATTATTGCCTTGTCTGGTTACGTCATCTCAACGCCAACGATTATGGCTAAGGCCGGGGAAGGCTTCCCGTTGACTTACATGGGAGCCGCAGGATTGTTTGCCTCAATCTTGATTGCCTTGGTTTCAACGGTCATCTTCGCTTGGTTCATGAAGAAGGATATTCGTATTAAGATGCCTGATGGTGTGCCACCGGCTGTTGCAAATTCATTTGCAGCCTTGATTCCAGGAGCGGTTATTGTATTGCTCTGGGGTGGTATCTACGCCGGTTTGGCTGCGACGCCGATGGAATCAATCCACGGTATCTTGCAATTGGTATTGGGTGGTCCATTGTCAGCCTTTGGTGGTTCGTTGGCCGGTGCGATTGTTGTTTCAATCGTGACGTCATTGTTCTGGTTCATCGGTGTGCACGGTGGTAACGTTACCGGTGCTATCATGTCACCAATCTGGCTAGGATTGATGGCCGAAAATGCTAAGGTTTACTCACAAAACGCGGACGCAACGATGCCACACATCGTAACGCAACCATTTATGGATTTGTTCGTTTACCTTGGTGGTGGTGGGGCAACGATTGGTTTGGTTGCAGCCATGATTTTGACGGCTAAGAGTAAGGAATTTAAGACGTTGGCTAAGTTGATCACGCCACCTGGTTTGTTCAACATTAACGAGACAACGATGTTCGGAACGCCCGTTGTTTTGAATGTCTACTTGTTGATTCCATTTATTTTCGTACCAGTTATCAATGCCATCATCGCATATGTTACGATGGCAACGGGGATTGTTCACGCAACAGTTGGTGTCGTGATTCCTTGGACGATGCCACCAATCATTTCTGGATCTTGGCTACTGGTTCACACATCTCAGGTGCGGTTTTGCAAATTGTTTTGTTCGTACTTGATACGTTGCTATACATCCCATTCTTCAAGTTGGTTGACCGTCAACGTCAAGTGCTTGAAGGGCAACAAGTTGCAGATGAAACGCCAGAAGAAGTGGCATTTCAAGAGAAGGTAACGGAGGCCTAATCAATGGGGGAATTAGGTATTTCAGTGTATCCATCACGTGCGAGCGTGACGGATAACATTGCGTACATCGAAAAGGCGGCAAGCTACGGTTATACCCGCATTTTCACATCACTGTTAGAGTTGACGCCAGACATGACGGATTTGTTGGATCAATACAAGCAAGTCATTATGCGCGGAAACGAATTGGGGATGAAGACGATTTTGGACATCAATCCGGAATTGTTTGAACAGCTAGGAACAAGCTACACGGATTTGCGCCTATTTTCTGAAATGGGTGCCTGGGGACTTCGTTTGGATTTGGGTTTCACGGGTGCTGAAGAAGCGCAAATGACGCATAATCCATACGGGTTGAAGATTGAGTTGAATATGTCACGTGGCCAACATTACATCGATTTGATTATGGATTTTGGTGTTAACCGTGATAACTTGATTGGTTCACATAATTTCTATCCACAACGCTTTACGGGATTGGGACGTGACTACTTTGCAGAAACGTCAATGCAATACCGTCGCTACGGCCTACGCACAGCGGCGTTTGTTAACGCACCAAGCGGCTCATTTGGTCCATGGCCAGTGAGCGATGGCTTGGTTTCAATGGAAGATCATCGTAACTTGCCAATCGCAACGCAAGTGCAAGAGTTGCGCTTTAATGGATTGGTGGATGATGTATTGATTGCTGACGCGTTTGCGGATGATGCTGACTTACAAGCTGCGGCAGAGGCGTTCAACCGCACAATGGTTGGGCTACGTGTTGTGGAGGAGCCGTTGGTATCTAGGGTTTCAAAGCAAGTGTTGTATGATCAACCACAAATGTATCGTGGTGATCGTTCAGACTACGTGCTACGTTCAACGCAAACGCGTGTGAAGTACAAGGCTGAGGATTTCCCAGCGTTCAACACCGTTGATGTAACGCGTGGGGATGTCATTATCGACAACAATGACTATGGACAATACAAGGGTGAGTTGCAGATTGCGCTACGCGATTTGCCAAACGACGGCCGCATCAACGTGGTTGGTCACATCCACCCCGAGGACATGGCATTGTTATCGTTGATTCAACCATGGCATGGGTTCACATTGGAGCCAGCTGAAAAGTTGTAATAGATTGGAAGACAGTACCGATTTGGTGCTGTCTTTTTTAGTTGGTGGTGTGTGTCGACGCTTTGCGTCGAGGCATGGGGGCACGGGACTATCTCCGACAAAGTTCAAATTGGGGCAACCGAATGGCGCGGACGCCATTCAGCGGGGCAAATAATTTCCCCTAATCCTTCTGGTCCTGAGGGGCTTCTCTGAATAGCGCCGGCCATGCGGCATGTTGCCCCAATTTGAACGCTCCGATAGTCCCGTGCCCCCATGCCAGCAACCAAGATATTCTAGTCTGTCTAAGATGATCATCGACCGCAAACTAAATGGGTGAACGGTTCACCTTGTTGTATTACGGTGGATGCAAATTACACAATCAGAGTATTGCTTGGCTGCTGTGCTTGGCCCCGCCACGCGTATAGACACGTGCAGACCTTGACCCGCAGGTGTGGGTTCTTAGCGGGTTTCCCGCTTAGAGCCACGGGAGGTAAAGGCGTACGCGCCAACGGCGTGGACTCCGCTCCCTGCAGGTCATGGTCTGGACGTGTTAGCGTGCCCTAGAAGGGGCCAGGCACTCCGACCGCGAGGGAGGACACACACCACTCATACCTTACTAACTTCCAGTTCAAAGGTGATTCTCATTATTTTAGAAGAATTCGTGATACTTTCCACAAAAAGGTGCGGTGGTACTGTAATCGTGTTATTATAATTAGATTAGAAACTAGAAAGTGGGAGTCGGCACAAATGCTAGCAACTTTAATTAAGTCCCGTGACGTATTGACGACGGTCAGCGAAAATGCGACGTTGCAAGATGCCTTGGACATCTTTAATAACTCAAATTTCCGTGCAATTCCAATCTTGGATGAGAGTGGTCAATTGTTCCGCGGTGCGATCTATAAGATGCACATCTACCGACACCAAGTTGATGGCGGAGATATGAATTTGCCCGTAACAACTTACATGCGTAACATGACGAAGTTCGTTGGCGTTGAAGCGACGTTCTTCGAGATGTTCTTTACGCTTCGTGATTTGCCATTCATCTCTGTTTTGGATAAGGATAATCATTTCATGGGAATTATGACGCACAGTCGTATGATGAAATTGATGTCTGACTCATGGCAAACGGATGATGGACGATACACGTTGACGCTTGTGACGGATGGTGAACGTGGTAGCCTAGAAAAGGCTGCTAAGATTATTACGCGTTACACGCAAATTTCATCATCAATGACGTTAAATCCTGATAACAACCCACGTACGGTGCGTATTTTATTTACGTTGCCGGACTCAGTTAATGAAGGGATGTTATCAAAGATTATCAAGGTGCTATCACGCAAGGGGTTCCACTTGGAGTCGTTGGAAGACCTATCAAAATCAAATTATCTGTAAAACAAAAAACCAGCCAATTGTGGCTGGTTTTTTGTTTTACACTGATTAATCAGTTGAATGTAATTAATTCATGAGGGGCCATGAAACGACTCTTCATTAAGATTTCGGCCAATTCTTCGGGTGACTCAGGTTCGTCCTTATCAAGCCAGTGGCGCACGATATTTAGAATGCTGTTGAGAGCAATTTCTTTGGTGTAATCGATGGGCAGTTCACTTGAAAAGCGACCGTGATTTTGCGTTAGTTGACGAGTAAATAGGTGATCAACCAATTCTTTGATGCGGTTGAAGAATTGGGGATGACCATTTGATGAAAGTAACGCGCGCATCGTTTCGCGCTCTTGATTAACGTACCCAAGTGCTTGGTTAAAGACTTTATAAGGCGCACCTGAGAAATCTTCGGGGGTGTGGTTAGAAAGTGGCTCGGCCAAGTTAGCGGTCAAAGCAGCGGCGATATTATCAATCAGCTCATCTTCAATTTTTGTTAGCAGTTCAAATTTATCGGTGTAGTGGACATAGAAGGTACCACGGCTCACGCCAGCTTCGCGCGTGATGTCTGAAACAGTTAAACTGTTAAAGCCTTTTTCATTAATTAGATGAATAAAAGCTTCTTTAATGAGTTGCTGCGTTTGCGCATTTCGTTCTGCCTGTTTCATGTTCCCCTCCAACTTATTGAACACACTGTTCAAAACTGTGTATTGTACTCACCTTTTATAAGACTTAATATAATACAAGTAAATTAATTATTCAACAGGTTGTTCAATAAAAGGGTTGAAACCCAAAAGAGGGAGGTAGCCGCTGTGTTTAAAGCAGAATGGGAATATTTGAAGACGCATAAGTTCTTCATGTTGGTTATCGTCGTATTGTTCTTCGTACCATCAATATACGCGGTAACCTTTTTGAGCTCATTGTGGGATCCATATGGCCAGGTGAAGAACTTGCCAGTAGCCATTATTAATAAGGATAAGTCAGTCGATTATGAAGGACAGAAGCTTGCAGTCGGCGATGACCTTGAAAAGGAGCTACGCAAGTCGAAGGACATGGATTTCCATTTCCCTTCAGAAAAAGAAGCTAAGACTGGCTTGAAGGATGGCAAGTACTACACAGTCATCACGATTCCAAGCGACTTTTCTAAGGACGCTACGACGCTCTTGGATAAGAATCCAAAGCAAATGAAGCTTGATTATGAAACGAGTTCAGGTCACAGTTTCATCGCCGGTAAGTTGTCAGAAATCGGGTGCTAAAGAAATTAGTCAACAAATTTCAAAGCAAGTCACAAAGACTTATGCCAAGACGATTTTTGCTGAGATGAAGAAAGTTGGCAAGGGGATGGGTACAGCCGCTGACGCCAATAAGCAATTGGCCGATGGTACGACCCAAATCAAGTCAGGTTCTGATCAATTGACGAGTGGCTTGCAGACGTTATCTGCAAGTACGTTGCAGTTCAATGATGGTGCCCAAACGTTGACGCAAGGTTTGTCACAATACGTTGACGGTGTGGCGCAAGCTGATGCAGGTAGCCAGCGATTGACGGCCGGTCTAGGTCAATTGAACGGTCAAGTACCAGCATTGGTTAATGGTGTTGGACAATTATCAAACGGAAGTAATCAAGTAACTGCCGGTCTAGGTCAATTGAATGGTCAAGTACCAGCCTTGACTGGTGGCGTTAACCAATTAGCGAACGGAAGTAATCAAGTAACTGCCGGTCTTGGACAATTGAATAGCCAAGTGCCAGCACTAGCTAGTGGTGTTAATCAATTAGCCACTGGTAGTGAACAACTCACAAACGGTGTCGATCAATTGAATCAACAACTGAAGGATCAAGATTTTGCTGGCAAGATTACGACATTGCAAAATCAAGTAGCGATGCTACAAGATATCGCTAAGGATATGCCGTCACAAGAGCAACTCCAAACACAGTTGCAGACGGTCCAAACGCACTTGGATAATTTGAACAAGGCAAGCGAAAAGGATGCAGCGGCAATGCCAGCGAATGTTGATAAAGCATTTGCAGATGCTGGTGTACAGGTAACACCGGAACAAAAGGCAAAGATTGCAGCATCTTTGACGACAGATGTTGCTAACAGCGAAACTTCTAAGCAAATTCAACCGATTGTTAAGGATATTGCAACCCTATCAGCGCAAATCAATACGTTTAATAATGCGCACGGAAATCAAATCATGCAATTGGGTGAGGCTGCCAACAACACGGATTTGAATGAGGTTAACACACAACTTGAGCAAATGAAGGCCCTACCAACGGCAATTAATACTGTAGATGAAAACATGCATAAGTTGTCAGACGGGTTGAACACGTTGAACGGTAAGACTGGCGCCCTATCAGATGGTGTTAGTGCGTTAGCGAACGGCTCAACCCAGGTAAGCGATGGTTTGGACACGCTAAAGGGTAAGACGAGCACGCTATCAAGCAGTGTCAGCGCTTTGACGAACGGATCAACGCAAGTGAGTGATGGTCTAAATACGTTGAACAGTAAAACTGGTGACCTATCAAGTGGTGCTAGCCAATTGTTGGCTGGGTCAAGTCAATTGACGACAGGTCTTGATACACTAAACAGCAAGCGTAGCGAGTTGAACAGCGGGGCTGGTCAATTGGCGGATGGTGCTCGTCAACTTAATGGCGGTGCTAACCAATTGACGTCCGGCGCTGAGCAATTGAGCCCAGCATTGGCGAAGGTACAAGCTGGTAACCAAACGTTGGCTGACAAAATGGGGTCTGCAGCTAAGCAAGTTAACGACACCAAGGCAACCAACAAGACGTTTAAGCAAATTGCAGCACCTGCAACGGCAAAGCAAACTGAAAAGGATCACGTTGCTAACAACGGAACTGGTATGGTGCCATACATGTTCTCAGTTGCGATGTTCGTTGGTATGATGGCGTTGAACCTGATGCTGGATATGATTTCACCACGTACTAAGATTAGTTCTTTGGCTGCCTGGATGGGATCAAAAATGGTTATGTTGTTCGGTATCGCCGTAATGGCAGCAACTGTTTTGTATGGTTTGAGTATTAGTATTTTGGGACTAGATCCAGTTCACCCACTACAAACGTATGGCTTTATGATATTGATTTCATTGATGGATGCCGCATTGGTGACGGCTATCTACATGTGGTTCGATAAGGCTGGTGCATTTGCTGCTATGGTTCTATTGGTCTTCCAATTGAGTGGTTCAGCTGGAACGTACCCAATCCAATTGTCTAATGCCTTCTTTGAGTGGTTGCACCCATACTTGCCAATGACTTATACAGTTGATGGTTTGCGTGAGACAATCATGATTGGTGGCTCGGCAATGCCGCAAGTTGAAGTGCTATTTAGCATCTTTGTTGTTTCGATTATCGCTATGGTGATTTACTATGTCAGTCACCGTCGTCACTACAGCATGATGCAAGATATTGCTGAAGCATAAACCGAGATATAAAAAATCTTACGAATTAAATACTTTGAGAAACGCCCGCTTGGCCAATTTGCTGAGCGGGCGTTTTTGCGTGTTCAAAATATTTTCAAAAACTTTGCTCAAAAAATAACAAATTCGACGATTGTCCGAGCGGAAGTGTGAAAAAACAACATATTTTCTCAGATATGGATTTCATATCTCTAGCATATGATTAAAAGACAATCTCTGAAACGAACAGTTTTTCAGAGAAAAGAAAGAGGGACCATGATTATGCTGAAACCACATGTACTGAACGAAAGTTTACAAGCTGCATACTTGTTCAATACTGGTCAGTCATATCGCGCAGATAAATTTTTGGGGGTGACGCGCAACGGACAGGAATTAACATTCCGTGTTTGGGCGCCACACGCCGAAGAAATTCACTTAGTGTCGGGACACTGTGATTGGGCGATTCACGACGACTTTGCTATGACCCCGTTAGAGGAGACGGGTGTTTGGGAAGTTACGACTGACGTATTGGATGAAGGTGACTATTACAAATACGCCATTAAGACGCGTGATGGTGAAGTGTTGCTACGCACAGATCCATTCGCTCATGAATACGAAAAGAAGCCAGGAGTTGCAGCGATTGTAAACACGGATTCATACAAGTGGCACGATGGCTTATATCGTGGTCGTCAAGGTCGACGCGACAAGTTGAACCAACCGGTCAATATCTACGAAATGCACATGAAATCATGGCGTCGGCACATGGATGGATCATATATGTCATACCGCGAACTTGCGGATCAAGTGATTCCATACGTCAAGGAGATGGGCTACACCCACATTGAGATGTTGCCGATTACGGAACACTTGTTGGATATGTCATGGGGTTATCAAACTTACGGCTTCTTCGCGGCGACGTCACGAATGGGTCGCTTGCAGGATTTGCAATATTTCGTTGATGAAGCGCACAAAGCCAATATCGGTGTGATTTTGGACTTTGTGCCTGGGCATTTTATAAAGAACTATGACGCGCTATATCGCTTTGATGGTACGCCAACGTTTGAGTCTGGTGACCGCACGATTGCTGAAAATGTGCGTTGGGGAACTTGGAACTTTGACTTGGGTAAATCGCAAGTGCAAAGCTTCTTGATTTCAGCCGCTTTGTTCTGGTTGGAGGATGTCCACTTTGATGGTCTTCGCGTGGACGGTGTCTCAAACATCATTTACATCAACCAGGACGCTGGTAAGGAAGACTGGCGCAACGAAGATGGTACAGCTTATGACTATGCTGGCATTGCATTCTTGCAAAAGCTAAATGCGATTATTCATAATCGCGTACCAGCTGCATTGATGTTCGCTGAAGAAGCCACGGCCTACCCTGGGGTGACGTCACCTGACGGGTTGGGCTTTGACTTCAAGTGGAACATGGGCTGGATGCATGACACACTTGATTTCTTTGAACTGGATTACCTTTATCGACCAGGTGCATTTAACAACTTAACGTTTAGCTTCATGTATACGTTTGATGAGCAATTTACGTTGCCGCTATCACACGATGAAGTTGTTCACGGTAAGAAGAGTTTGATGCACAAGATGTTCGGTGACCGTTACAACCAATTCGCGAACCTCCGCACAATGATGGTTTGGATGATGATGCATCCAGGCAAGAAGTTGCGCTTCATGGGTAGTGAATGGGGCCAATTCTTGGAATGGCGTGATGAAGAACCGTTGGAGTGGCGCGACCTAGAAGACGGGTTAAACCGTAGCATGCAACACTTAACGGCGGAACTGAATAAGTTGTATCGTGACCAACACGCTTTGTGGGAGCAAGATTTTGTACCTGAAGGGGTTGATTTCTCACAAACTGACGAAGGGTATCGTGGCACCATGGCGTTTATGCGTCGCGGGAAGAAGGCCAGTGACACACTTATCATGGCGATGAATACATTGCCAGTGCAAAAAAAAGACTACCGCGTTATCGTGCCTAAGGCCGGTAAGTACGAGGTGCTCTTGAATACGGAAAATAGTGACTTCGGTGGTACTTGGAAACACATTCCAACAGAGCATGAAGCCTACTTGGCTGGTGACCATTATGAAATTTCGGTCATCTTGCCAGCGACTGGGGCATTGATTATTAAGCAAAAGAAGCAAACACGGGGAAAGAAAAATGAAGGATAAAGTAACGGCTTTGATCCTCGCAGGGGGACAAGGAACACGACTAGGCAAGTTGACGAAGAACTTGGCTAAGCCAGCAGTGCCATTCGGCGGACGCTACCGCATTATTGACTTTACGTTGAGTAACTTGGCGAACTCAAACGTGACATCAGTTGGTGTAATCACACAATACGAACCATACGAATTGAACCAACACATTGGGAACGGCTCAGACTGGGGGCTAAATGTGATGGATGGTGGCGTATCGATTTTGCAACCATACTCAGACGGTGAAGGAAACAAGTTCTTCGAGGGAACGGCCCACGCGATTTACCAAAACATTGGTTACATTGATCGCCAAGACCCTGAATACGTGATGATTTTGTCAGGTGACCACATCTACAAGATGGATTACACGGACATGATTGACGCACACAAGGAGACGGGAGCTGATTTGACGGTGTCAGTTATGCCAGTGCCAATGGACGAAGCATCACGTTTCGGTATCATGAACACGGATAACGACAACAAGATTGTGGAATTTGAAGAAAAGCCAGCTAACCCAAAGTCTAACTTGGCTTCAATGGGAATTTACGTCTTCAACTGGAAGAAGCTACGCGAGTACTTGGTAGAGGGGTATGAGCAAGGCGAGGATATGGTCGACTTTGGTAAGAACGTTATTCCGGCCTACTTGGCAAACGATGAGAAGGTTTACGCCTTTGCTTTCCGTAACTACTGGCGCGACGTTGGGACGATTCAATCATTGTGGCAAGCAAACATGGAGTTGTTGGAACGCGACAATGAGTTGAATTTGTCAGACCGCGCTTGGCGTATCTACTCGCACAGCACGAACCAAAACCCAATGTACGTAGCCCAAGAAGCTCAAATTCACGATAGTTTAATGGTGGATGCCGTGTACGTTGCGGGGCGTGTCTCACACAGCTTGATTTCAACTGGTGTGACGGTGGAAGACCATGCCGTGGTTGATCACAGTGTGATTATGCCAGGAGCGAAGATTGGCGCAGGCGCAGCTGTGTCATACGCAATCGTTGGTGAAGGTGCTGTGGTGGCGCCGGGCGCCGTGATTGTTGGTACGCCGGACGATATCGCAGTTGTTGGTTGCGATGAATATTATGCAGAGACGCAAGTAAATGAGGGGGTATTGTCGAATGCGTAATCAATTAAGTGTCATTCTCGATTTGAATGAAGCGCACTGCCACACTTTGGGGCAATTGACGGTTGATCGTCCATTGGGAAGCGTGCCATTCGGTGGCAAGTTCCGATTGGTTGATTTTCCGCTATCAGCTGCAAGTAACGCTGGGGTCACAAAGACAATGATGGCTATGCCAGACCGTTGCCAATCAATTTTGGACCACGTTCGTACGGGTCGTGAATGGCAAATGGATCGCTTGGGCGGTGGTTTATTTATGACATTTCAGTCAGATCGTGGTTTATTAAAGGACATCCGTCGCTTTATTAATCATGCTAAGACACCATACACGGCCATCTTGGGAACGTCAGAAGTGGCGAACTTGGACTTGAAGGCGATTGTGGCGAACCACGAAGAGCAAGCACAACCAGTTACGGTTGTTGCGCGTTGGATGGACGTCGCTGATTTGGTGCCTGGTATGCAAGTGTTGACGTTGACTGATGAGGGATTGGCTCGCAACCTTGAACCAGCCGAAAATGTGCGTCGTTCATCTGCAGAGCAAGTGTTGGTCTATTTGCAAGCAAGCATTGTTGATTTAAACATTTTGCAAGTTGCTGCTGATCGTGAAATTGAACATGCGACGGGTAAGAATGTCCAAGGTTTGACGCGTCAATTGATGAGCGACTTTGGTGCTAACGTGGTTGTGCACGAAGGTGTACATTTGCCAGTGCATGATGTGAAGAGTTACTTCGAAGCAAACAAAGCATTGTTGGATTTTGACAACTACCGTAGTTTGTTGATGGAACGTCCAGTGCACACGAAGTCAAAGAACGAAGCACCAGCACACTTCATGCCATCAGCGGAAGTGCACCGTTCATTGTTTGGAACAGGTGGGACGTTCGCTGGATCTGTTTCAGATTCAGTTGTCTTCCGAACGGTTGAAGTGGCAGAAGATGCAAAGGTACGCCACTCAGTTGTTTTGCAAGGTGGCAAGATTGGTGCCGGAGCTGATTTGTCATATGTCATCATGGACAAGGATGCCGTAATTGAGCCTGGTGTTGTGTTGCATGGTACGCCGGAAATGCCAATTATTGTTGGTAAGGAAGCGGTTGTGCGTGCAGCCAAGAAGCAGGTGACTGTCTAATGAAAGTACTGTTTGCTGCAAGTGAAGTAGTGCCGTTTTACAAAACGGGAGGCCTCGGGGATGTGGCCGGGCTTTGCCTAATGCGCTAAATGCGCAAGGTGAAGATGTGCGTGTGGTTGCGCCTTACTACCATGAAATTTTTCCAGAAAAGTACCGCGACCAGTTGATGGATTTGCGTTGGTTCACGGTCTGGATTAACAACCACGAGGAATATGCTGGCGTGAAGACGATGCGCTTGAACGGTGTTATCTATTACTTCATCGATAACAAATCATATTTCTCAGGCAAAAAGCTTTATGAACACTGGAATGACGGTGAACGTTTTGCCTTTTTCCAACTTGCCGTTATTGAAATGATGCAAGAAATCGATTTTATTCCGGATGTCTTGCACGCCAATGACTGGCACACAGCAATGATTCCAGCCTTGTTGAAGACGCGTTATGCCTGGCAACAACCGCTACAACAAATCAAGACATTGTTGACGATTTCACAACATGCAATTCCAAGGTGCTTATGCGCCAGAAACGTTGCAAACGTTCTTCGATTTGGATTGGAATTTGTACGCGAGTGGTGAGGCTCGTTTTGGGGATGGTAGCAATTGGTTGAAGACGGCGATGGTCTTTGCTGACCGTATCAACACAGTTAGTCCAACGTATGCCGAAGAGATTAAGACACCTGAATTTGGTGAGCACCTTGATCCAATTTTGCGCATGTACGAAGGCAAGCTATCAGGGATCGTAAACGGGGTTGATACAGAACGTTACAACCCAGCCACTGATCCAGATTTGCCATTTAATTATGATGCAACTGATATGAGTGGTAAGGAAAAAGACAAGCACGCGTTGCAAGACGAATTTGGTTTGCCACACGCAGCTGGTCCTTTGATGGTGATGGTGTCACGTTTGACGCCACAAAAGGGTGTGCATTTGCTAGCTGAAGCATTGCCATATTTCTTGGCAACGCACGACGCGCAAGTTGTTATTTTAGGAACAGGGATTCGAACTGGAAGGCCAGTTGACGAACTTGGCAGCGCACTACCCAGATCAATTACGTGTCATCATTGATTTTGATGTGCATTTGGCTCAACGCATGTATGCGGCAGCGGATATGTTCCTAATGCCAAGTGCATTTGAGCCATGTGGTATTTCACAAATGATGGCGCAATTGTATGGCACGTTGCCATTGGTACACGAGGTTGGTGGCTTGTGTGACACAGTGGTGCCGTATAACGAGGTTTCAGGAGAGGGAACCGGATTCGGGTTCAAGCAATTTGATGCTAGCACCCTTGGTTGGATGATGGATTACGCGCAACAAACGTTCTTGAACAAGCCAGAAGCATGGCGTAGTTTGCAAGAACAAGCGATGGCAGTTGATGTGTCTTGGACACAATCAGCCAACGCCTATCGCGAACTCTATGAACAACTATAAAGATTATTGAGGTGAGTGTATGCAACAAAGCGATAAGGTAACTATGCTGAAAGACAGTTTTCTAGCCGAATTGGAGGGGACTTTCGCAGTCAGTTTGGCAGATGCCACGGACTTGCAACGCTATCAATCTTTGGCCACGGTGGCCAAGAAGTTGATTGCTAGCAAGTGGCGTCTTACGAAGGAAAACTACCGTGACACCGGCGCAAAGCAGGTGTACTACTTCTCGATTGAATTTTTGCCAGGTCGCTATTTGCGTGCGAACCTGCTGAACCTAGGTTTGTTGACGGAAGCAGAAGAAGTGATGCAAGACTTGGGTGTTGATTTCAACGCCTTGTTGGAAGCGGAAGTTGATCAAGGTTTGGGTAATGGTGGTTTGGGCCGTTTGGCGTCAGACTTTATGGATGCCATGCCAAGTATCGAGCTTGCTGGAAATGGAAATGGTATTCGTTACCGTTACGGTTTGTTCCGCCAAGCCTTTGTGAATGGCTACCAAGTGGAATATCCAGATGATTGGTTGAAGAACGACAACATTTGGGAAGTTCGCCAAGACAGTGAAGCACAAGTCGTGCACTACGGCGGTAGCGTTTACATGGCTGAAACGCCAGATGGATTGCGTCCGGTATACCAAGGCGGTGTTGATGTTTTGGCGGTGCCTTATGATACGGGGATGAGTGGGGCCAACAATGATGTCGTTAACACACTTCGTCTATGGTCTGCTGAGGTGCCAGAAGGTGTGCAAGTTTCGGTTTCTGAACGCAGCGTTCTGGAAAGTATTTCAGGCGAATTGTATCCTGATGACTCAAATGAAGAAGGTCGTCGCTTGCGTTTGCGCCAAGAGTACTTCTTTAGTTCAGCCGGTGTGCAAAACATCATTAAGCACCATTTGGCAGACGGGTATTCACTACACTCATTGCCATTCCAAGTAGCCATCCACATTAACGACACCCACCCAACGGTTGTGATTCCAGAGATGATGCGTATCTTGTTGGATGAACATGGCTTGAGTTGGGAAGAAGCATGGGGCATCACGACACGTACGGTTAGTTACACGAACCACACGTTGTTGGCTGAAGCATTGGAGCGTTGGTCACAAGGCCTCTTCCAAGCTGAATTGCCACGCTTGTTTCAATTGATTCAAGAAATTGATCGTCGTCACCGCTTGGCAGTTGCTAGCGAACACGGGGAAGATTTCGCTTGGCGCACGTCACCATTGCAAGACGGTCAAGTTCACATGGCCCGCTTGGCAGCGATTGGGTCACATGCCATTAACGGTGTGGCACCATTGCACAGTGAGTTGTTGAAGGACAAGGTGTTGCATGATTTCTACACGTTGTGGCCTGAAAAGTTCTCAAACAAGACGAATGGTATTACGCACCGTCGTTACATGCATGCAGCCAACGAATCTTTGTCAGCCTTGATTGATACAAAGATTGGCGAGAGTTGGCGTTCGTTACCAAAGGACATTACTAAGTTGAATAAGTTTGCCAAGGATGAAGAATTCTTGTCAGCGTTGCAAGATGTGAAGCACGAGAACAAGGTGCGTTTGGCCGAGTGGGTTAAGCGCAACATGGGCTTGGAGTTGAACACGGATGCCATATTTGATGTGCAAATCAAGCGTTTGCACGCCTACAAGCGTCAATTGCTCCACTTGCTTGGTATTCTGACGGATTACTTGGCGTTGAAGCATGACAAGAATGCTTATGTAGCGCCACGTGTCCACATCTTTGCCGCAAAGGCAGCGCCGTCATATTACTATGCAAAGCAAATCATTAAGGTGATTAATGAGGTTGCTAACATGGTCAACAACGATGCAGCGGTTAATCAAAAGATGCAAGTTGTCTTTATTCCAAATTATGGGGTATCACTTGCTGAATTGATTATTCCGGCAGCTGATGTGTCTGAACAGATTTCAACAGCTGGTAAGGAAGCATCTGGAACATCAAACATGAAGTTGATGGCCAATGGTGCCTTGCAATTGGCAACGATGGACGGGGCTAACATTGAAATTATTCGCGCAGCTGGTGAAGAAAATGCCTACGCTTTCGGTATGGATACAGATACGGTTTACTCACACTATGAGAAGCACGATTATTCTGCCCAAGGTATTTATGACAACAACCCAGTTTTGCACCGTGTCTTGGATGCATTGATTGATGGTACGATTCCAAATATCGAAGAAGAAGGCCGTGCGGTGTTTGATTTATTGATTCGTGATAACGACGAGTACTTTGTATTGGGTGACTACGCCTCATACGTTGCGACGCAAACACGTTTGGGTCAAGATTACCAAAACAAGACGGCTTGGACGCGTAAGGCGTTGGCAAATATTGCAGCAAGTGGTGAGTTCTCAGCTGACTACACAGTTGCTGAGTATGCTGATGAAATTTGGAATATTCCACACAAGGCGCTCGCACAACAAGAAAGCAAGTAAGGTGTGACCACGATGGAGTTTGATTCATTTTTGGTCGCAAACCGCGATCCGTTTGGCGCAGTTATTGTTGGCGAAACCATTACGTTGCATGCGCAAGGTCATGCTGAAGAAGTGCGTCTGCGTGTCTATGATGATGAAACTGGCAAGGTCACTTGGTACGATTTGCATGAAGAAGATGAGGACAATTGGGTTGTTGAAATTTCAGCAGCTCATGCCGGTTTGCTCTACTATCGTTTCGAAGTAATTGATGGCTATAACCAGTACTGGTTAGCGGCGCAAGGAAATAACTTGGGCGGCGCGGCTGAAGTTTACGGTATGCATCACGCATCAATTCCTGACTTCCAAATTACGGTGATGGCCGAACTGGAAGAGTTGCCTGAATGGTATCAGGAGGCGCGCTTCTATCACATCTTCGTTGATCGTTTTAATAACGGCAACAAGGATATGCACGTCAACAATCCGAAGCCGAACTCGTTTATTTACGCAAATAAGCGTGATACGCCATTTTATGTGCGTGACAAGCAAGGTGAGATTGCCCGATGGGAATTCTTTGGCGGTAATTTCCAAGGGATTGCAGAAAAGCTAGATTACATCCTGGAATTGGGATGTAACGCTATTTATCTGAGCCCGATTTTTGAAGCTAATTCAAATCACCGTTATGATACGTCAGACTATCTGGCGCTAGATCCTATCTTAGGTGACGAAGATGATTTCAAGTTTTTGTTAGATGAAGCACACAAGCGTGGCATGCACATTATTTTAGATGGTGTGTTTAACCACGTTGGACAATACTCGCGTTACTTCAACAAAGACGGTCACTTCAAGGAGCCGGGTGCTTATCAAGGGCCATCATCAAAGTATTATCACTGGTTTGATTTCACGGATTTCCCGGATGAGTATAACTCATGGTGGGGTGTGAAGGATTTACCAGTGATTAATAAAAGTGAAGCCAGTTACCGTAAGTTTATTTATGGTGACGAGGATTGGTCATTAACCACTGGAATAAATTTGGTGTCGATGGTTGGCGTTTAGACGTGGCCGATGAGCTACCAGATGATTTCATTGCCGGCATTCGTGATCAGATGAATAAAGAACAAGTACTGATTGGAGAAGTTTGGGAAGACGCATCGAACAAAGTTGCGTACGACCAACGCCGTCAATACTTGCTTGGCGGTGGTTTGCAAGCAACCATGCACTATCCTTTGCGAAACCTGATTCTTGACTTCATGCTCGAAGAAATCGACGCGCGTGTCTTTACGACCGTTTTGATGACTTTGGAGTCTAACTACCCAAAGAATGCCTTTTTTGGGGCGTTCACGAACATGGGAACGCACGACACAAAGCGTTTGTTCACTGAAATGGGTGAGGACGAAGAAAAGTTGAAGCGTGCTTTGGAATTGTGGTTAACGATGCCTGGTGTGCCGTGTGTTTACTACGGTGACGAGATGGGGATGACGGGTGGTAAGGATCCGGAAAACCGTGGTTACTTCCCTTGGGATGAGCCACGCGGTGAAATTTTCAATAAGTTCCAACGTTTGCTACAATCACGACCAACGTGGTGGCAATCAGCGGATTGGTTTGAATGCCACGCCATTGATTCAGATACACTCATTTACGCCTTCCACAAGGACGGGCAACACGAAATGATGCAATTTAGTCGCAAGACTGGGTTAGCTATTATTAAGCAACAATAATTAGAAGAGGTGCGACGTTTTGAGCGTTGCATCTCTTTTTTGGTGTTTGTGCGTAGTGTCGTGCTAGCGCACGAGCAAATGCCTGGAGTAACTCTCTCCGACAAAGATTTGAGCTGGGACACGCCCTGCCACGAGCACCGCGTGTTGCTCCCTTGCCGGTCGCATCGGCCAAACTGGAAACTTGGATTTTTGGCCGATAGACACGCGGCGGTCGGGCAGGGCTTCTCTGTCCCAGCTCAAATCGCTCCGAGAGTTACCCCAGGCATTTGCAGCAGCCGAGAATTACTTGTCTGTCTGAGAGTTACATCCACGGTTAAATTGATAGGGTCAGCTATCTTTCATTGAATGAACCTGGGATGACTAACAAAACTAATAGAGAATATCTTGGTTGCTGGCATGGTGGGTGGTTGGACTGGTGGTGCGGAGATCCTGCGATATTAGCCGGTGACCAAGCAAGGAAAGGGGCACCAGTTATCACTTAGCAGCAGTGGATTTCGAGCCGACAGGCGATGGAACACGCTGAGGCTTAGTGAGAACGGGACCCCGTTGCCACCAGCTTATATTGCAGGACGGAGCACCGCCAGGCCGACCGCCCACCATGCCTCGTCACGCCAGTGGCGACACAAACAACTAAACATATTTTGGAAAATTTCTATTTAACGTAAAAAATAAACAAGCCTAAAACCTAGTCACCACGTACTATATAATGTATAGTATTGTTCAAATAAAGGTATACGGAGAGATTGTGATGCTTGATAAGTTACAAGAGAAGTATGGGTTGACGAGTTTTACACTTAAAATGATTGGAATGGTGTTGATGGTCGCTGACCACACGCACGAGATGTTTAGTTATGTTGGTGCACCAGATTGGTTGAATATGTTGGGACGTATTGTAGCGCCAATCTTCTTGTTCTTGGCAGCGGAAGGGTTCCACTACACGCACAGTCGTGTTGGGTATTTGCGTAATCTGTTGATTGGCTTCTGGATTACCAATGTGATGATTATGGTCTTGCAACAAGTTTTGCCAAATGATCACGTGGTGATGATTAATTCAATTTTCGGAACGCTGTTCTTGACGATTATCGCTATGTGGACTTGGGATAGTTTGAAGCACCCTAAGCAAGAACCTAAGCGCTTTGCATGGGGATTGTTGGGCTTGGCTTTCTTGGTGTTTGGACCAGTTTTGGCGTTATCATTATTGAACGTCGCATCAGCAAGCCAAAACATGTTTTTGATTATCTTGAGTTCAAGTGTTATCCCAACTGCGTTGACAGTTGAAGGTGGTATTGGTTGGATTTTACTTGGACTAGTGTTCCATATTTTCCGCGATAAGCGTTGGATTGGCTTGACGATTTTCGTCATCTTTAGCTTGTTCTTGTTGTGGCAATCAGCCATGCACGGCTTTAGCGATTACCAATGGATGATGATTTTTGCCACACCTTTGCTTGCGTTGTACAACGGTAAGCAAGGTCGTAAAGACAAGTGGTTCTTCTACATCTTTTACCCAACGCACATTGCTGTTTTGTACATTATCTCAACAGTATTTTTTGCCCACTAATCCGGGAAATAGGGTAAAATATTAGTATTAATAAGGCATTAACAGGGTAGGGTCATCGCGGCTCTGCCCCTTTCGTGCGTTTAACGCGCGTTTCAAATAGGAGATGATACTGATGAAGATGATTGTTGGTTTGGGAAATATTGGTAAGGAATACGACCGTACGCGTCACAACATTGGCTTTATGACAGTTGATGCGTTGGCAGATAAGTACAGTGCATCATTCAAGCAAGATGGCGCACACAATGCATTTGTAGCTGATGTGCGTATTGATGGCGAGAAGGTTTTGTTGGTGAAGCCAACGACTTACATGAATGATTAGGTCGTGCGGTTCGTCCGTTGATGGATTACTACGATTTGGACATCGCCGACTTGTTGGTTGTACAAGATGATATGGACATGGAGCTTGGTCGTTTGCGCTTGCGTCAAAAGGGTTCAGCCGGTGGTCACAATGGAATTAAGAGCATTGCGCAACACTTGGATACGCAAGCTTTCAATCGTTTGAAGTTTGGTATCGGACACCCTGCTCACGTACAAAAGGCCGTTGTGGACTTTGTCTTGGGCAAGTTTGGTAAGGATGAAGAGCCTGAGATGCTTGGTGGTATTGATAAGTCACTCGACATCTTTGAGGCGTTCGCATCTGGGGCTGACATGCCAACATTGATGAACAAGTTTAACTAAGAGGTACAGCATGGAAATTACAGGTCTACTTCAGCAAGATGCTGAGTTTCAACAACTCGCATCAGGGCTGAAAAAAGGTGGCCGTCATTTGATGACCGGGATTTCCGGCACCGCGCGCACGGTGTATTTGGCGGCATTACAACAAGAAACCCAACGGCCAATGGTCGTGGTTGGCGACAGTCAGTTTCACGCAGATCAATTAGCTGAAGATTTGGCCGCCATGTTGGGTGATGAACACGTCGCGGTTTTCCCAGCTGAGGAAACGTTATCTGCAGAAGTGGCCGTGACATCATTGGATACGCGATTGGCGCGTGTGCAAGCGTTGCACCTATTGCTAACAGATCCGCAGGCAGTCGTTGTAACCGGCGTTGCGGGTGTCATGCGATACTTGCCACCAGTTAAGGCGTTTGCGGATGCTGCGATTACGCTTGATTTCGACCATGATTATGAATTGGCTGAGCTACAGGCGAAGTTGGTTCAGATGGGCTATCAGCGCAACGGTTCAGTTGAACAACCAGGTGAATTTGCTGTGCGTGGTTCAATTGTTGATATTTATCCGTTGGATGCTGACAATCCGGTGCGTTTGGACTTCTTTGATACGGCATTGGATTCACTGCGTAGCTTTGACGCGGAAACGCAACGTAGTTTGGAAAATTTGGACAGCATCACAATTTTGCCCGCAACAGATTTGGTAATTGACGCAGATGATTTGGCAACAGCCACGACGAATTTGGAAGTTGCAATGACCGAAGCCCGTGACAAGTTGGACGGCGCTGATAAGCGTCATTTGACTGAAGCGATGAGTCCGTTGTTGTCGATGATGAGCCAAGGTGGTTTGCTACCAGAAATTCGTCAATATTTGCATATTCTTTATCCAGATGCGGTGAGTTTGTTAGATTATTTGCCAGCTGATGGTATTGCAGTGTTCGATGATTACCCACGTGCATTGGAAAATGCGGATCAAATCACGTTGGACAACCACAATTGGTGGACCGATGAGATGGCTGAGCAACGTGTTTTGCCAGATCCTGATTTGGGCTGGCAACTGGCTGATTTGGCGCGTGATGTGCAACAAGCTAGTTTGGTGTTCTCACCATTGCAACGTGGAATTGGGCAATTGCGTCAGACAAGTTTGACGAATTTGACGGTCCGTCCAGCACAACAGTTCTTTGGTCAAATGCCAATGTTGAAGAGTGAAGTGGCGCGCGGCAGAAGTCAGGCGAGACGATTATCTTTTTGACGAATACAACCGAGCGACAAGCTAAGTTGGTGCAAACGTTGGCTGATTTTGGGATCAAAATCAATGAGGTGGCGCCGGATGCTTTGGCGCCCGGCCGAACCCAAGTGACGACCATGCCACTGAGTGCTGGTTTTGAATTGCCGGCGCAAAAGTTGATTGTGTTGACGGAACGTGAATTGTTCCAGCAAGTTCGCAAGAAGGCTCCGAAGCGCCAAACGCTATCAAACGCGGAACGTATTAAGAGCTATAACGAACTAAAGCCCGGTGACTATGTGGTTCACGTGAACCACGGTGTCGGTGTCTATGAAGGCATGCAGACAATTGAAAACCGTGGCGTTAAGCAAGACTACATCACGATTGCGTACCAAAAGGATGCGAAGATTTTCATTCCAGTCACGCAATTGGATTTGGTGCAAAAGTATGTTGGCGCGGCTGAGAAGGCCCCTAAGATTAATAAGTTGGGTGGCACGGAATGGCAGAAGGCGAAGGCCAAGGTAGCCAAGAAGGTTGAAGACATTGCGGATGAATTGCTCCAACTATATGCCGAGCGTGAATTGAAGCAAGGTTATGCCTTCGCACCCGATGATGATGTCATTCGGGCCTTTGAAGATGCTTTCCCATACCCTGAAACGCCTGATCAAATTCGCTCAACGAAGGAAATCAAGGCTGATATGGAAAAGTCACGGCCAATGGACCGTTTGTTGGTCGGGGATGTTGGCTTTGGTAAAACAGAAGTCGCTTTGCGTGCAGCCTTTAAGGCGGTGCACGATGGTAAGCAAGTTGCGATGTTGGTGCCAACGACGATTTTGGCCCAACAACACTACGAATCAATGTTGAGTCGTTTTGATGGATTTGGTGTTAACGTGGCCATCATGTCACGTTTCCAAACAAAGAAACAAATGGACGAAACGAAGGAAGGGTTGAAGAATCACACCATTGATGTGGTCGTCGGCACCCACCGAATTTTGTCTAAGGATATCGAGTTTGGTGATTTAGGACTCTTGATTATCGATGAGGAACAGCGCTTCGGTGTGAAGCACAAGGAACGTTTGAAGGCGTTGCAAACGAACGTCGATGTTTTGACGCTAACGGCCACGCCAATCCCACGTACTTTGAACATGGCGATGGTTGGTGTCCGTGATTTGTCTGTCATTGAGACGCCACCTGCAAATCGTTATCCAATTCAAACGTATGTGATGGAGCAAAATGGTCGTGTGACGGCGAGTGCGATTGAACGAGAAATGGCACGTGGCGGTCAAACATATTATCTCCACAACCGTGTGGAAGATATCGAACAAGTCACGGCGATGATTGAGTCGTTGGTACCGGATGCACGGGTTGGCTATATCCACGGTCAAATGACTGAGGCGCAAATGGAAGGGATTCTGGTTGATTTTATTAACCGTGAATACGACGTACTGGTGACGACGACCATTATCGAAACAGGTGTGGATATTCCAAATGCTAATACGCTATTTGTTGAAAACGCCGATCACATGGGCTTGGCACAACTTTATCAGTTGCGTGGCCGTGTCGGTCGTTCAAACAATATTGCCTATGCCTACTTCACCTATCCAGGAACCCGTTCGTTGAACGAAGAAAGTGAAAAGCGTTTGACGGCCATTCGTGATTTCACAGAGTTGGGTTCGGGCTTTAAGATTGCAATGCGGGATTTGTCGATTCGTGGTGCAGGTGACCTGCTGGGTCAATCACAACACGGCTTCATTAACGCAGTTGGATATGATTTGTACACGCAAATGTTGAATGAAGCAGTTGCCGAAAAGCAAGGTAAGCGTAAGCAAACGTTCGATGCCGAACTTGATGTTCAAGTTGAAGCGTACTTGCCGGCTGACTATGTGGCGGATGGCCCACAAAAGATAGATTTGTATCAACGTATTCGTAAGGCTAAGACATCAGCTGAGTTCGAAGAAATTGAAGATGATTTGTTGGATCGCTTTGGTGAATTGCCAGAAGCTGCGCAGCGTTTGTTGTTGGTTGGACGTCTTAAGGCGGCAGCTGACCGCGTTGGTATTGCAACAATTCGTCGTGACTTCAAGCGTCAAAACATTTTGGTTGTGACGTTCGATGCCCGTTCAAAGTTTACGGCGCAACAATTTACCCAAGCGTTGGCACTGGCCAAGGTACGCGGTCAGGTGGTTGTGCCGGATCCAGTTAAGGCTGAAGTGCCAATTCAACCAAACCAAACGGCTGAAGAATGGCTAACTGGTTTGTTGACGGTATTTAACACGCTAGCTCCTGAAGAAGGAGTTGCTGATGCCTAAAACAAGTCAGAATTTGATGGCTGGCGCCGGTGTTTTGGCGGTGTCAGGCTTAATTGCTAAGGTGCTGAGTGCAGTGTATCGCGTGCCGTTCCAAAACCTAGTTGGTAATACTGGTTTCTACGTTTATCAGCAAGTCTATCCAATCTACGGTATTGGCATGGTGCTTGCCTTGAGTGGCTGGCCGTTGTTTATTTCAAAAATCATCACGGAACAACCGGATGAAATGCATCAACAACTGGTGGCACGCCGTTTGTTCTGGTCGTTAGTGGGTATTAGCGCCGTACTATTCACGGTTGTGTACGGTGGCGCGGCACCGTTGTCATTGTTGATGGGTGGCGATTTGAAATTGTACCCAGTTGTGTGCGCGGTCGCTTGGATGTTTTGGTTTATGCCATTTTTGGCGATTGGTCGTGGCTATGCGCAAGGCCAATTGAATATGGTGCCTACTGCGATGTCGCAAGTCATTGAACAAATTGTACGCGTGGCGATTATTATTGGTGTTGCTTGGTGGGGTGTACATACTAGCTGGTCCGTGTATCGGATTGGTGAATGGGCAACTTTTGGGGCGACGATTGCTGGATTGGCCGCAACATTATTTCTAGCGACGTCACTTCGTCGCATTTGGTCGTTACCAATTGATGAGACGGTTAAGCAGTCGAAAGCATTAAGCTGGCGTCACTTGTTCGGCCGTTTGTGGCGTGAAGGCGGGTTGATAGCGATGCTAGCGGCTTTGCTGGTTTTGCTACAGTTGGTCGATTCGTTCTCAACGAAGTTATTGTTGCAAGACGCCGGGTTAACGGCGCACCAAGCTGAATTCACCAAAGGAGTCTATGATCGTGGCCAACCGTTAGTTCAGTTGGGGATGGTCTTGGCGACTGGACTCGGGACATCGTTGTTGCCTGCGCTACGTCAGCACGTGATTCGACATGATGAACAAGCATTGCGGAATGATTTCCAATTGACGATGCGCCTTTCTATTTTGCTTTCGGGTGTGGCAACGGTCGGTTTGGTAGCCATTATGCCATCAGTTAATCAATTGTTGTTTGGTTCACCGGCAGGTAGTGACGCACTGGCGCTGTTCACGATTAGCATCGTGCCAGCGACATTGATTGTTGTCTCAACCAGCGTTTTGCAGAGCTTTGATAAGACGCGAGGCTTAGGATGGTTTGTCTTATTAACCATGCTAGTGAAAGCGGGTCTTAACATCTGGTTGGTACCAATTTTAGGTATCGCCGGTGCGTCGTTGGCAACGGTTGGTGCATTGCTGCCATTCTTAATATTTACGCTCACTCGCTTGCCTAAAAGTCTGTGGATAAGTTGGGTGCCAAAGAAATGGTGGGGGAAATTGGTTGCAATTTTGCTCGCAGTTGGCATTTTGGCCCGTCTTGCGTATATACTAGGGCATAGCTTATTTGGTGCAACACGCCTGGCCAGTGTTTTAACGACAGTTGTCGGTGTAGGCGTTGGCGCCATCGCCTTTGTTTTAATGTTGTGGTGGACAGCGCTACTAGAAGAAGCAGAGTGGGACGCCTTGCCTAAGGGACGCCAAATTTATCAGTTTATAAATCGAGGAAGAAAATAATGCGTTTGGATAAGTATTTGAAGGTTTCACGTATCATTAAGCGCCGTACGGTTGCTAAGGAAATCGCGGATCAAGGTCGTATCGATATCAACGGCAAGACAGCGAAGTCTTCTAATGATGTTAAGACAGGTGATGAGTTGACGATTCGCTTCGGAAACAAGACATCGGTCCTTAAGGTTGAGAGCACGGCTGAAGTTGTTCGTAAGGAACAAGCAGAACACATGTACAGCATCGTGTCAGAATCATACGAACAAGATTTCAGTAACGACGAAAATTAAGTAAGACGAAAAGACGCCCTAAATAGGGCGTCTTTTTTTAGGAAATGTTGTAAAAATGTGGTGAAAGGCGCTTGTGGATAACTATCCGTTAGGTTTTGATACGAAAAAGTTAAGGAAAGGTAATCCTGCTTAAGATTATCCGGTGTCTACTGTACAGTAAGAGCATGGGAGAATTGGTTAATGGTGTAGGTCTATATTAGAGTGTCCGCTCAAATTATCTCGGGGAGGTCAGCGGAATGATGGCAGTTAACAAACAATCAAATATCACGCCGCTGAACGCCAAGAGCGCCAACCAATTAAATCTTGAAGAGCGCAAGATGCGTTACAGTCAAGTTGTGCACTTGCGCCGACGCGTTGTACTAGTTGCAGTGATGGTAGTTGTCACGATTTTTGCAATGGTCAACTACCATACGCAGTACGTAAAGTATGAGACGGCTGCTAAGAGCCTTGAGACAGCAAAGTCAAACCTTGATAAGGCCAACAAGACCAATGCGAACCTCAAACAAGAAGTAAAAGACTTGGGCGATAATTCATATTTGGAAAAGCTGATTCGTGAAAAGTACATGTACAGCAAAGACGGTGAAGTTGTCTTCAACTTGCCGGGTGAATAATAATCAACGAATAAAGACAATCGGGCAACTGATTGTCTTTTTATTTTTCGATTAGCGATATAATAATGGCAAGTATTAAATAACGGGAGAGAATCATGCAAGATAAAGTTGTACGTGCTAATTTAACGCGAATGATTCGGGAAGAAGGCTTATTTGATAACCGCGACCATGTGTTGGTAGCTGTTTCAGGTGGTCAGGATTCACTGCATGTCTTGCGTTGGTTAACGGATGGCTCGCTACCGGCGGATATCCAACCGACGGTGAGCGCGGCGTACATCAATCATCAATTGCGTACGGACGCGGACGCGGAACAAGGGCTAGTCGAACGGGTATTTGCGCAAACACCTAATTTGGCCAGTGCGACAATTCGCCAGCTTGCGTGGGACGTGGTACCAACGACAGGGGTTGAAGAGTTAGCACGTGAAAAGCGTTACGAGGCGTTGATTGCCATCGCGCGTGAAGTTGGTGCGAATGCGATTGTTACGGCCCACCATAAGGGTGATCAGGTTGAAACGATTTTGTATAAGCTGGCGCGTGGTAGTCGTTTGACACAGTTGGTGGGGATGGCTAAAAAGCAACAGCTGCAAGGCGACATCAACTTGATTCGTCCGGTACTGCAACTGGATAAGGAAATGCTCGGGCAACTAGTCAACGAACCGTTAACTGAGTGGGTTGAAGATTACACGAACGTGGATGAAACGTTCGCGCGCAATCGCATGCGACATACTGTTGTGCCAGCGTTGGAAGATATCAATGAACAAACCAAGGACCACGTGATTGCGTTCGCTGATCAACTTGCGGCATTACAGAAACTGGCGAGTGGGTCGATTAATGTGCACGTGAAGGCTTTGGAAGACGGCCGGTTAGATTGGCGCGTTGATGACGCCGTTTTGTTGCTGGTTTTGCAGACGTGGTTAACTAAAAAACACGTCTTCGCTGTAAAAGATAGTCAGTTAACACAGGCGATTCAGTTGATGCGCAATCCGAATGTTAACCGAGGTTTCATTGACCTTGGGAATGGCTTGCAGTTGGAACGTTTCGAAAACTACTTATTGCTTTCACGAAAAGATTAAAGCGTTCACATTTCTTTTATGTGTAGCACTAAACATTTACTGTTAAACATGGTATTCTTAATGCTATGTAACGATAGGGGAATTAAGATTTAGGAGATTGAAAAGACATGAACCATTGGGACATGAATAACGATATCGAGCGCGTGCTTTATAGCGAAGCCGATATTGCCGAAGCAGCAGAGCGTGTTGGTAAGCAACTAGCTGCCGATTACGAAGGACGTACACCAATCATTTTGTCAGTTTTGAAGGGTGCCGTACTTTGGACGGTCGATGTTATGCGTCACATGCAATACGCTGAAGTTGAATTTATCGACGTTTCTAGTTATAACGGTGGCGTTGCTTCATCAGGTGAAGTGCAAATGGTCACTGATTTGCAAACTGATATTTCAGGCCGCGATATCATCATTATGGAAGACATCGTGGACACTGGTCGCTCATTGAAGTTTATGATCGACTTGTTGATGGAACGTGGTGCAAAGTCAGTTAAGGTTGCCAGCTTACTTGATAAGAAGGAAGGTCGCGTTGTTGAAGCGACGGTTGATTACATCGGCTTTGATGTTCCAAAGGCGTTCGTAGTTGGGTACGGCTTGGATTACAAGCAACTGTACCGTAACTTGCCATATGTTGGTGTCTTGAAGCGTGAAGTTTATGATCCTGCCCACGCGGACAAGGTTGATACGATCAACATCACGCCTGAGCACTAATTTCTGTCTCGGAAACATAATAATGATGCAACGAAGGTAGTAGTAACTATCTGTAGGAGGAATAGATGAAGAATCAACGAAACGGCAATTTTGTCCGGAATAGTTTGTTCTACGTAATCGTAGTCCTCGGTATTATGGGTTTGATTTACTGGGTAGCCGGTCCTTCTCAAACGACTAGTACGAAGACTATCTCTACGTCGACATTCATGACGGAATTGCGCGACAAGAAGATTAAAACCATCACGATTCAACCTGGCGCGGGTGTTTACGACGTTAAGGGTGAGTATCGTAAGGCACAAACGGATAAGAGTTCAAAGGATGATTCTCTTGTCTCACTTGTTGGTGGTGCTTCAAATAAGGTGACAGGATTCGAAACCCAAGTCATTAGCAACGATCCAATTATGGAGAGTTTGCAAAAGGCTGCGGATAAGACGAAGACTGAAATCACAACAAAGCCAGAAGCTTCAAACTTCTGGGGTAACATGGCCATTTCATTCTTGCCAATCTTGTTGTTGGTCGGTGTGTTCTACTTGATGATGGGTGGCATGAGCCAAGGCGGACAAGGCGGTCGTGGTAACATGATGGGCTTTGGCAAGTCAAAGGCTAAGCCAGCTGATCCTTCAGAGAACAAGGTTCGCTTTGCGGACGTTGCTGGTGCTGAAGAAGAAAAGCAAGAATTGGTCGAAGTTGTTGAGTTCTTGAAGGATCCTAAGAAGTTCTTGAAGTTGGGTGCACGTATCCCATCTGGTGTTCTTCTTGAGGGACCTCCAGGAACAGGTAAGACATTGTTGGCCCGTGCCGTTGCCGGTGAAGCTGGCGTACCATTCTTCTCAATCTCAGGTTCTGACTTTGTGGAGATGTTTGTCGGTGTCGGTGCCAGCCGTGTCCGTGATTTGTTTGATAACGCAAAGAAGGCTGCCCCATCAATCATCTTTATCGATGAAATTGATGCGGTTGGTCGCCAACGTGGTGCCGGCATGGGCGGTGGTCACGATGAGCGTGAGCAAACGTTGAACCAAATGTTGGTTGAAATGGACGGTTTCTCAGGTAGTGAAGGTGTCATTGTGATGGCCGCTACTAACCGTTCAGATGTCTTGGACCCAGCTTTGCTTCGTCCAGGTCGTTTCGACCGTAAGATTTTGGTTGGTCGTCCTGACGTTAAGGGTCGTGAGGCAATCTTGCAAGTCCACGCTAAGAACAAGCCATTGGCTGATGACGTGGACTTGAAGGAAATTGCCAAGCAAACACCTGGTTTCGTCGGAGCCGACTTGGAAAACTTGTTGAACGAAGCGGCATTGTTGGCTGCTCGTCAAAACCACGATACGATTTACGCTAAGGACGTGGATGAAGCTGAGGACCGTGTTATCGCGGGACCAGCCAAGAAGGACCGTGTTGTTTCTGCTAAGGAACGCGAAACGGTTGCTTACCACGAAGCTGGTCACGCTATCGTTGGTTTGGTATTGAATGAAGCGCGTGTTGTCCACAAGGTAACGATTGTGCCACGTGGACGCGCCGGCGGATATGCAATCATGTTGCCACGTGAAGACCAAATGTTGATGAACAAGACGGACGCCATGGACCAAATCGCTGGTTTGATGGGTGGACGTGCGGCCGAAGAAATTATCTTCGACCAACAATCATCAGGTGCCTCAAACGACTTTGAGCAAGCAACTAACATTGCCCGCTCAATGGTTACGGAATATGGTATGTCAGACAAGCTTGGTATGGTACAACTTGAGAACGGTGGTCAACCATTCTTGGGTCGTTCATACGGTGAGTCGGCTGCCTACTCTGATGAGACAGCTCGTTTGATCGACGAAGAAGTTCGTCGTATTACGACCGAAGGTTACAACAAGGCACACGAAATCATCGAAGAGTACAAGGACAAGCACGAAGCAATTGCGAAGGCTTTGTTGGAGTACGAGACGTTGGATGAGAAGCAAATCTTGAGCTTGTTCGAAACTGGTAAGATGCCAGAGACGACCAAGGTTGAAAAGAATGTTGAAACGCCAATGTCATATGATGAAGCTAAGGAAGCTGCCAACAGTAAGTTGACGGCCGACGAGGATGCACAACCAGCCGTTAAGGTTGAAGTTTTGCAACCACGCAAGCTTGATCAAGAATAATGAACGTTAGAGACGTGAATGAGTAATCGTTCACGTCTCTTTTCTATATGGTGAATGTGTTAAACTGGTAGACAGAAATATACGAAAAATAAGAGGCATGAAAAGATGACAGATACACTTGTACGTGCGGTGACGACTGACGGAAACTTCCGTGCGATTGCCATCGACGCAACGGAAATGATGCGTGAAGTTGCAACGTTCCACGAAGCATCGCAATTGGGTACGACGGTTCTTGGTCGTGCATTGTTGGGTTCTTTGATGGTTTCAAACGCTGTCTTGAAGGGTGAAGAACGCTTGGCAGTTGTCATGGACGGTAACGGCCCAGTGGGTAAGATTGTTGTTGAAGCGTCAGCACAAGGTGAGGTGCGCGGTTACGTGACCAACCCAACTGTTGAATTGCCATTGACGGCAATGGGCCAACAAGATGTTGCCGGTGCTGTTGGTAACAACGGATTCTTGTCAGTGACCAAGGACTTCGGTGAAGGTGAGCCATTTACGGGTCAAGTGCAATTGGTAACTGGTGAAATTGGGGATGATTTGACTTACTACATGGCTAAGTCAGAACAAATTCCTTCTGCCGTTGCGGTTTCAGTTTTGGTTGATCCTGATGGTACAGTTGCAGCCGCTGGTGGGTTCATGATTTCAGCATTGCCAGATGCAGCTGATGAGGATATTACGGCTTTGGAAGAGAAGTTGGCCCATGTGCCAGCTATCTCATCACAATTGCTTGAAGGTCACGCGCCAATGGATTTGTTGGCTAACTTGTTTGGTAAGGATAACGTTAAGCAATTGACAACGACGGAAGTTTCTCTTTACCCTGAAATTTCAAAGCGCGAATATGAGCGCATGTTGGCTACTTTGCCCATGAAGGATTTGCAAGAAATGTTGGATGAAGATCACGGTGTCGAAGTGGTTGATCGCTTTACAGGTAAGAAGATTCAATTCGATGAGGCAGAGTTGGCAGGTATTATTGCAGCTAAGGATGCTGAAGGATTGTAATTTTGGGCGAGGCACTTGCAAAAAGTGGCCAATATTGGCAAACTAATAAGTATCTGTGGTAGAAATACCAACACAAATTATTGAAAGAAAAAGAGGCAACATAATGGCTGACCAAGAAGTGTCATTGAATGACCAAATGATCGCACGCCGTGACAAGATGGCTGAAATGCGCGAAGCTGGTATGGATCCATTCGGACACCGCTTTGAGCGTTCACACACGGCTGCAGAATTGCACGAGTTGTATGACAACGCAACTGCAGAAGATTTGGAAGAGCAAGCAATCGAAGTAACAATCGCTGGTCGTATGATGACGAAGCGTCGTTCAGGAAAGATTAGCTTTGCGGATATTAAGGACCGTTCAGGACGTGTCCAAGTCTTTGTGCAAAAGCCAGTTGTTGGTGAAGAGCAATACGAGTTGTTGAAGAAGGCCGACTTGGGAGACATCCTAGGGTTCACTGGTACGGTTATGAAGACGCGTGCTGGAGAATTGTCAATCAACGTGACGTCAATTACACACTTGTCAAAGGCTTTGCGTCCATTGCCAGACAAGTACCACGGTTTGACTGACGTGGAGACGAAGTACCGTCAACGTTACTTGGACTTGATTGCTAACGACGATTTATTCGATCGCTTTGTTAAGCGTTCAAAGATCATTACGGCCGTTCGTCGCTACTTGGATGGCGAAGGCTTTATTGAAGTTGAAACGCCAATGCTTCAAAACGAAGCTGGTGGTGCATCAGCTCGTCCGTTCATTACGCACCACAACGCTTTGGATATTGACTTGTACATGCGTATCGCATTGGAGTTGCACTTGAAGCGTTTGATCGTTGGTGGCATGGAGCGTGTTTACGAAATTGGTCGTGTCTTCCGTAATGAAGGAATGGACCCTAAGCACAACCCAGAATTCACAGTTATCGAAACGTATGCTGCTTACTGGAACTTTGAAGATGTCATGGTAGAGACTGAGAACATCATCAAGGCTGCTGCAGCTGCTGTTACTGATGACTTGAAGATTACGTACCAAGGTCACGATATCGACTTGTCAAAGCCATTTGCTCGTAAGCACATGGTTGATTTGATTAAGGAAGAGACTGGCGTTGACTTCTGGCAACCAATGACGTTGGAAGAAGCACGTGCTATCGCTGACGAAAAGGGTGTTAAGTATGAACAATACTGGGGTGTTGGTCACATCATCAACGAGTTCTTCGAGACGTTTGTTGAGGATACGTTGATCCAACCTACATTTGTTTACGGACACCCAGTGGATGTATCACCATTGGCCAAGAAGAACGAAGAAGACGACCGCTTTACGGATCGCTTCGAATTGTTCATCGTCGGTGCTGAATATGGTAATGCCTTTACTGAATTGAACGACCCAATTGACCAACGCGAGCGTTTTGAAGCCCAAGCTGCAGAACGTGCCGCTGGTAACGATGAGGCGGAAGGTATTGACGAAGACTTTATCGAGGCTTTGGAATACGGTATGCCACCTACTGGTGGATTGGGAATCGGAATCGATCGTTTGGTTATGTTGTTGACTGATACGGATACGATTCGTGACGTTTTGTTGTTCCCAACGATGCGTTAATAACGATTAAAATTAAGGAGCGATGCCTAGATTTGGGCATTGCTCTTTTTTGTACAAATTAAATGCAACAAAGTTTGAAGAAAGTGTTGACAATTGGTAACCGTATCTGTAATATAGATTAAGTTGTTACGGGGTACGAGTTATCCGTGTGACACGCTTCAAAAAAATTATCTTTAAATAAGTTGTTGACATTCGTTTCATCAACTGTTAAGATGTATAAGTTGTCTGATGAGGCAACGACGTAGGTCATTGAAAACTGAATATCGTTTCGATGAAACAAATGTGTAGGGTCATCAAGCTAGTTCTTGATGCAAAAACATTTGCGAAGTCAATTCGCTAGTAAATTCGTTTAACTTCTGTTAAACAACAAAATTGAGTTATACTCAAACTTCAAATTGAGAGTTTGATCCTGGCTCAGGATGAACGCTGGCGGCGTGCCTAATACATGCAAGTCGAACGCTTTGTGGTTCAACTGATTTGAAGAGCTTGCTCAGATATGACGATGGACATTGCAAAGAGTGGCGAACGGGTGAGTAACACGTGGGAAACCTACCTCTTAGCAGGGGATAACATTTGGAAACAGATGCTAATACCGTATAACAATGACAACCGCATGGTTGTTATTTGAAAGATGGTTCTGCTATCACTAAGAGATGGTCCCGCGGTGCATTAGCTAGTTGGTAAGGTAATGGCTTACCAAGGCGATGATGCATAGCCGAGTTGAGAGACTGATCGGCCACAATGGGACTGAGACACGGCCCATACTCCTACGGGAGGCAGCAGTAGGGAATCTTCCACAATGGGCGAAAGCCTGATGGAGCAACGCCGCGTGTGTGATGAAGGGTTTCGGCTCGTAAAACACTGTTGTAAGAGAAGAATGACATTGAGAGTAACTGTTCAATGTGTGACGGTATCTTACCAGAAAGGAATGGCTAAATACGTGCCAGCAGCCGCGGTAATACGTATGTTCCAAGCGTTATCCGGATTTATTGGGCGTAAAGCGAGCGCAGACGGTTATTTAAGTCTGAAGTGAAAGCCCTCAGCTCAACTGAGGAATTGCTTTGGAAACTGGATGACTTGAGTGCAGTAGAGGAAAGTGGAACTCCATGTGTAGCGGTGAAATGCGTAGATATATGGAAGAACACCAGTGGCGAAGGCGGCTTTCTGGACTGTAACTGACGTTGAGGCTCGAAAGTGTGGGTAGCAAACAGGATTAGATACCCTGGTAGTCCACACCGTAAACGATGAGTGCTAGGTGTTTGAGGGTTTCCGCCCTTAAGTGCCGCAGCTAACGCATTAAGCACTCCGCCTGGGGAGTACGACCGCAAGGTTGAAACTCAAAGGAATTGACGGGGACCCGCACAAGCGGTGGAGCATGTGGTTTAATTCGAAGCAACGCGAAGAACCTTACCAGGTCTTGACATCCCTTGACAACTCCAGAGATGGAGCGTTCCCTTCGGGGACAAGGTGACAGGTGGTGCATGGTTGTCGTCAGCTCGTGTCGTGAGATGTTGGGTTAAGTCCCGCAACGAGCGCAACCCTTATTACTAGTTGCCAGCATTCAGTTGGGCACTCTAGTGAGACTGCCGGTGACAAACCGGAGGAAGGTGGGGATGACGTCAAATCATCATGCCCCTTATGACCTGGGCTACACACGTGCTACAATGGCGTATACAACGAGTTGCCAACCCGCGAGGGTGAGCTAATCTCTTAAAGTACGTCTCTTCGGATTGTAGGCTGCAACTCGCCTACATGAAGTCGGAATCGCTAGTAATCGCGGATCAGCACGCCGCGGTGAATACGTTCCCGGGTCTTGTACACACCGCCCGTCACACCATGAGAGTTTGTAACACCCAAAGCCGGTGGGGTAACCTTCGGGAGCCAGCCGTCTAAGGTGGGACAGATGATTAGGGTGAAGTCGTAACAAGGTAGCCGTAGGAGAACCTGCGGCTGGATCACCTCCTTTCTAAGGAAAATCGGAAACCTACACATTCATTGAAACGATATTCAGTTTTGAGTGATTTACACTCAAACAAGACAGAGAGTCGAATCT